>NZ_BIMB01000035.1 GCF_004000865.1 Paenibacillus elgii NBRC 100335
GGAAGCCGAGTTTTTTCATATTTTATCATCAATGCAGTGTTACGACCGCTCTTCGAGCCCTTCGATTTTTGCCTGGCCCCACGGGGCCACTTTCATGTGGACGATTAGCCGGCTGGCCTTATCCTCAAGTGTTTTGCCGGTCCCCTCGGGCACGAAGTATTTTTCCACACCGTATTTGACGAGAATCTCTTCCCGCCAACTATTGTCAATCCGGCCTTTCATCACGACCTCGCCTTCCTGCGCCATGGGTTTCGAGCCATATGCACCCACCGGCTGGGCAATACCGTCCGCTCCCGGCTTCAGAACCACGTAGACGGGTTGGCCTTTCTCCGGCTTCCTTGCTGTGTCCTTCCACAGCGACGGGTCCAGACGGCTGATGTCATAGCCGAGGGTAACGTAATCGCCGTACAGCAAACTGCGCGGGTCCACCGGCACCGTTCGGACGCGGATATCCTTTCCGAACCAGCCGACCGCATAGACAGATAGAGCGATTCCAATCAGTACAAGCGCCTGTAGCACGACTATTCCGACCTTAAGCAGAGAACGACGGCTGCCACCGGTAACAGCTTTGTCAGACATGTCCGTTCCCCTCCTTCGTATCGTCGAAAAACCGTTTCTTCCGCCGGTTCAGGAACCAACTCAAGCCGATGAGAATACAGCCTCCGAGAATGAAAAACAGTGATTTGTCCATAAAGTCCCATGTCAGCTTGCCGTAAGCCACCATCGTACTGCAGATGAACAGAATCGTCCCGAAGTTGATCTTGAACCGCCATTCCTCGGCATAGCCGCGCCATAGCACGTACAGCGAGAAGAAGAACAGCGCAAGCAGATACAGGACGTCGACGCCGGAAGGCAGGTAAACGAACGGTGCGAGCAAAATCCATTCGAAGGCGCTGGACGCCCGGCCGTTTCGCAGCTTGCCGATTAGCGAGACGGCAAAGAGAAGGATGAGCGCCCCGAAGTAATAGAGCGGTTCGGCGAGCAGCCTGCTGTCATCCGCAAGCCCTCTTCCATTTCCAGCCATCACCATGACGATGGCGAAAATAAAGGCAGCGGCAAGCGGAGCCGTCTGCAGCGCGTAGCCCCCGTGACGTTCGTCCTTCAGCCAGTCGCCGAGGACGTAAAGCGCCATGGCCGGAATAAACATCCAGAGGAACGGCACGTCCGAGGCGATCGCCCACATCAGCGCCTGCACCGTTACGCTGAAGCTGAAGCACCAGATCAGCAGCGGATGACGCCATTTCCAGCCGTAAAACCCGAGACCGACAACCAGAAGCGCGAACGTGGTATAGCTGAAGGAACCGAACTCCGCTGCGCCGTACCATTGGGCGATATCGAATAGAAGCAGACTTAGCAAATACAAGTAGCGGCTGCGGTATATAAAGGTCGCGGCCATTCCCGCGCACGCCCACAAAATAAACGTTCCCGCATTGTACGAGACCAAATGAAACATTTGGCCGATTAGCACAATGCCTCCTCCGAAGCTGACGACCCCGAGGCTGACCAGCGCGATGCCCAGCTTATCGTGGCCGCGCCGCAGCGCCAGCTCGCCTCCAGCGTAAAAGCCGATCATCAGTAGCACGATCATGGCAAGGCGGACAAGCTGCGGGATATCCTGCCAGTTCGCAGCTATAAAACTGAGAATGCCCAATCCAACCAAAATGCTTCCGAGAATCGGCAGCAGGCCGACGGCATGATTTTTCGTTTCGTACATACTTAGAAGCTGATCTGCTTGCTCGCGGGTAACGATGCCCCGCTCCACCCAAATCGGGGTTTCTTTCTCCAACCATTTTCGGCTCATCGGAATGCACCCCTTGTTTGCGTAAAATCTTGTGTGAGTGTTGATACCTCAAGTATATCGCGTCCGAGAGGAAAAAGAAGTACTAACTTCCGCTAGTACTACGAACACTCGTTCCACTCGAAACATGCACAAAATTCATTCGGATCGTAAGCTTCTTTACCCGTCCGGCCAGTCCATAAACCCGAAAAACCCCATCCCGCATTTGCGGGACGAGGTTGAACGAGATTGTATCGAATAAAACCATTAAGGATAAAAGGTGCTCTGCGACGTTGTTGTCGGACACCAGCGGGAATTGAGCAGGAAACGGATCAGCACGTCCTTTGCCGCGTCGGTGCCGATGTAATGCAGCGCTTCGGCTGCATGTGCCCGAACGTAACGATTGTCGTCATCCAGCGCTTTTTCAAGCTGCGGCACTGCAGCCTCCCCGGCCGCCCCGACGCGGCATAACGCCAAGCCGGCCATGAAGCGGACCTGAGCATCCTCATCCTGAAGACAGCGGATCAAGGCGGAGACAACGCGGTCCGCAGGCGTGCCGATCATCCCGAGCGTCTCGGTGACCGTCTGCCGGACCGGTGCGGACGGATGATCGAGCAGCTTGACCAGCGACGGTACAGTTTGCGCCGCCAAGTGCCTCAATTCGCCGAGCGCGTAGGCCGCATGGACGACTATCTCATCCCGTTCGCTGCCCAGCGCTTGTTCGAGCGGCGCGACCGCTTCGGCCCCGGCAACCGCCAGGCCGTAAGCCGCCGTGCGGGAAACCTTCACATGATCGTGAAGCAGACCGCGCATCAACGCTTCTACCCCTTCGGGCCCTTTACCAGCAAGCTCGTATGCGGCATTCAAAGCATTTGGCTCGTACGAATCTTCCTGCTTGGCCGCCGTCGCTTGAACTGCCTCCGCTCCTCCCGAAACGATAGCGCCCGTCAAGCTCCCCAGCCGACCGGATAACCAATTCCACGTTTCTTTCCACATCGCTTCATGCTCCACAATCGGCGTACTGAACGAGGCCGGCCGTTTCCATTCGGTTTCCCGGCAATCCCAGCTCGGCGCTTGCGGCGCTTCCGTCCGCATGAACTCGAACTTGAGCATATACCTGTGCCGTCCGAGAAGGTTCGGGGTCGACCGATGCCAGATATCATAATGAATCAGCGCAAAAGTCCCCGCTTTTCCGCTCGCTACCGCCTCACCCTCCGGATTGTCCGCTTCGAAGGTCCGGCTCTCGTAATTTTGCGTGCCGGGCATGATGCCCGTCGGTCCGAGCTCAACAGGCGTATCTTGAGGAAAATACATAATCATCGCCCACCATGGATGATGATTGCGCATTCTGTTGTAGCCCCAATAGCTGTCTTTATGCCAGCCTCCGGCCACGGGAGAAGCGTTATAATGTCCGTGGCGGTGCGCGTGCAGCATATAATTCGGCCCGAGCACGCTGGTTAACGCTCCCGTAACGACCGGGTGATCGAATACTTTGTGCAGTTCGCGAATGCGCGGCAGCAGATTGTTCCCAGGGTTCCCTTCATGCTCGTACACATGATTCAACTGATCCGTCAGTGCAAGGTGAAATGACTCGGGGAAATCCGTTTGCAAGATCAGGAACCCTTCGGTTATAAACGTTCTCATTTGCTCATCGGTCAACAAAACAGGGGTTGGACGGCTCATTTCTTTTTCCTCCCAGGAAGTGAAGTATGTCGATGCCCTCATTATAGAAAAGAAGCCGGGCCGCGCCCATGCAGGAAGGTAATTCGGATTTACACAAAAATAAGGATTTTTCCGACGCTAATTCCATCCATTATGCATATTTTATTTTTACAAACGGTCCGATATAATGGTAAGATAGCTATTTTGAACCACACCCCGGTTTTTCCTGATCCGACGTGGATACATCGCGCTCAGCGGCGAATTGAACCATTTCGGCCGAACATCGAATACAAACCGCGAAGGCGTTCATGGACGCTTACAACATCACGATGATTATGATATTTGGCTGACGTCCGAAGGCGGCCATGTGTGGGTCAACGACGTTCATTGGATCATTTAACCAGCAGAATACTTTCCTTAGCTTACTGCGGCACATCAAATGAACGAAATTAAATTAATGGAGGTCTTTACATGAATATTTTAGTAACTGGCGGTGCAGGATTTATTGCATCTCACATTGTAGATGCATTGATAGAAGCAGGCCATCGTGTTTGCGTGATCGATAATTTGTCTACCGGAAACCGGGAGCATCTGAATGAACAAGCGTCTTACTACGAAGTAGATATTTTGGACGAACAGATTGCCGAAATTTTTGCCGAAACGAAACCAGAGATCGTCATTCATCATGCTGCACAAATCGATGTGCAGACCTCCATTCAAAATCCGATGTTCGACGCAAAAGTCAACATATTGGGAACGATTGCCCTGCTTGAACAGTGCCGTAATCATGGCGTTCGTAAAATAATTTATGCTTCGTCGGCTGCGGTTTACGGAACTCCGGAATATTTGGGCGTAGACGAACGCCATCCGCTGCGGCCGCTATCCTTTTACGGTATCTCAAAGCATACACCGGAGCATTACATTGAAGCGTTCTCTTATCTGTATGGTTTGGATTACACCATTCTGCGTTATGCAAATGTCTATGGCATCCGGCAGGATCCAAAAGGCGAAGGCGGCGTCGTATCCATTTTTGTGGACAAGCTTCTGCGGGGCGAGCAGCCGATCATTTTCGGTGACGGTGAACAGACCCGAGACTTCATCTACGTTAAAGACATCGTCTCTGCGAATATGGCCGCTTTGGAAAAAGGCAGCCGGGGATTGTTCAATGTAAGCTGTAATGAGCAAACCTCGGTTAAAGAGCTTTTACAGCTTATGAGCGAGCTGTGCGAGGCAACATTTGCACCGGAATATAGGGCACCGCGAGCTGGCGACATCGTACATAGCCGATTGGATAACACAGCTGCTGCACAGCTGCTTAACTGGCAGCCGCGTTATTCTCTTCGCGACGGACTGAAAGAGACATGTGATTACTATCGCAAATTATATTAAATCCTTGCCAGAAAAGGGCCGGAGAGGCTTCTCAAAACACGCTGCCCAAAGGTGATGACATTGAATTTGCTCCACCAATTGCTGTTAAACATGCTTATCGTGATTACGCCGGTCATGCTGTATCACCTGTTTTGGATAGACCGACTGCAGCATGTGAACGTGCGTACGAACCAGATCATCGTTACCGTCATCTGCACGGTTGCCTCTTTGGTCAGCATGATGCATCCGTTCGAGCTCTCCCCCGGATATTTGTTCGATTTCCGCTTGATTCCGCTCGCCTTGTGCTTTTTCTATGCCGGACCTTTGCCGGCGCTAGGCGTAGCCGCCATTATTATGGCTTACCACTGGAAGTCGGAACGGCTCGGACTTCATACGCTGCCGATTTCACTCGGCTTCAATCTCATCCTGCTGTGGTACTGCAAACGCCGGATCGCCGATGCGGCCCGGCTGCTCAATACGGCGACAGCAGCCGCACTGGGATTCGTTTTGTCATTGATTACGGCTTTTGTCGCCTTGTTCACGCTGTGGCAGGAGCACATTCCAGTTACAGGATACTTCTTCCTGTTTTTTGCTTCATTCAGCCTTATCCATTCATTTACCGCCGGACTTGTCGTCTATATCATCAGGCAGATCAAGCGAAATATCGATATGCGCAAGCAGTTGCAGCATAACGATAAAATGAATATGCTGAGCGAGCTGGCAGCCTCCTTCGCCCACGAAATCCGCAATCCGATGACCGTCGCCCGCGGGTTCGTGCAAATGATGCGTCAAAACGACTTGGCGGAAGACAAGCGGCAAATTTACAGCCAGATGGTATTGGAAGAGGTCGATAAAGCGCAGGCGATCATTAACGATTACTTATCCTTCGCCAAGCCCCAGCTGGAAGAGATCGAGCTGGTAGACGCCAAGCCGCTTATTTTACAGACGGTCCAAACACTGCAGTCGTACGCCGACCTTCGGGGCGTATCGGTGGAAATGCATCTGCAGGACAAGCTGATGATCAGTGCCAATCCGGATAAGTTCTCGCAGTGCATCATGCATTTGTGCAAAAACGGCATTGAAGCGATGCCCGGCGGAGGAAAGCTGCAAATCGTCGGCGTGCTGCAAAATCAGACGGTGTGCATCGACATTATCGATCAAGGGATCGGTATGACGCAGGATGAAGTCGGACGGCTCGGCACGCCGTTCTATTCCACCCGCGGCAAAGGGACCGGTCTTGGCATGATGGTCACCTATCGGGCCATTCAAAACATTCACGGCCGGATTGACGTAACGAGCGAAGTAGGCAAAGGCACCTGTTTCTCGATTTTGATTCCGTCTCTGCACTCCTCTACCTATCATTAACCTCAATGGAAAAAGGCTGAGTCTTCGCCGTATATCGCGCGAAAACGCAGCCTCCCTCATAATCCCCTTATCGTTCCACTACTTTTTAGAGTTATCAGCCAAAATATTCATCACTTCCTTAAAAAGCGGGATCGCCTTATGGCTGCTCCCTTCCGGGACGTTCTGGACGACCACCGCAGCGGCATAGCGGGGCTGTTCCGCAGGACCGTAGCCGATAAACCAATGATTCTCACCGCGCCGTCCGTTTTTTAACCTAACCTGCGCCGTCCCCGATTTTCCGGCCAGGCTCCATTTCGCCGATCGCAGCGTCTTCCCGGTGCCGTGCTCCACCGTCTCGGCCATCCAACCCAGCAGCCGCTTCGCCGTCGCCGGCTTGATAGGTTTAGCAGCCTGCTCAAGCTCATGAGGCGGGAACGACTGGTATAACCGATCGTTCTGGAACCGGATTTCCCGCACGATTCGCGGCGATGCAACCTTCCCTTGATTATACAGCGTCACGACCAAGTTAGCCGCTTGCAGCGGCGTCATTAACACGTCCCGCTGTCCGATGGCCGTCTGTACCAGCGCCCCTTCGTCCGACTTGTCCGAAGCAGTGGCATAGATTTGTCCCTGCTCCTCGGCATCCCATTGCCGAAAACCTTTCCGGGTCAGTACGTCTCCGCTCCAGCCAACGGGCATCTCCAGCCCAAGCCTGCGCGCGTAGGCCTCCAGCTTGTCCCCCCCGAGCCGCTGCGCCACCTTCGCAAACACGATGTTGCACGACTGGGCAAAGCCTTCTTCCAATGTCAGCGTGCCGTGTCCTTCCTTCTTCCAGCAGGTAAAGCCGTATTTCCCAAGTGCGCCTGTACACTCGAACGTTTCGTCCGCTTTGACTACCTTCTCTTCCAAGGCAGCCGCAGCAGTTACGGTTTTAAAAATCGATCCGGGGGCGACCGCTTTTAACGCCTTGTTGCTCCAGCTTCCTTGGGCCAGATCGACATGCTCCGGCTGGAATGCAGGCGTGCTGGCCATCGCGATCGTATCCCCGTTTTGAATATCTAATACGACGACGGCCCCTTCCCTCACGTGCAAGCGTTCCAAGGTCCGTTCGACTTGCTGTTGTATCCCGGAGTCGAGGGTCGTGACGACTTTAAGCGGGTAATACGGATTGCTTGGAGCGATTTGCCGCGTATCAAGTCCGGGCAGCGGACGCTTCCAGCCGTCGGTAAAAAGCGAGACGGAAGACGGCCCAATGCCCTGCAGCCAAGGCTCAAACGTTTTTTCCAGCCCGGCATTGCCGATTTTGCTCGTGAGCTGCAGCTCCCCCTTATGGAATTGGTCGGTGAACTGTCGCGTAATCCGCTCCGGATTTTGCCCGATGAAGCCGAGCACCTGGCTTGCCGGCTGCCACTCGGCGTAGCGCTGCTTGAAGGTCATCGCCCGGACGGATTTCAGACCCAAAGCCTCGATCTTGGCCGCCTGGGCGTCGGTCAAAGGGACCGGACGGCCGGACATGGACCAAACCGCCGGACCTTTCAACTGGCGGAAAAAGGACTGCCAAGAGGAAAGCGGAACGTTCACGATGCTTGCCACCCGGTCCATTACAGTAGACGTATCTGCGGACTCTTCCTCATGGATAGGGAAAACAATCAACACCTTCTGTGCCGTTCCCGTCAAAGGAACGCCGTTTCGGTCCGTAAAATCGCCCCGCCCGCTATCGAGTACAAGACCTTGAGCCCGCTGAATGACCGAATTTTCCACCAAGTCGATCTTTCGTTCCGTCAAGCTGCGGGAGGCCGCCACTTGAATCCAGAACAACCGTAAATTCCAAGCAACCAAAATCCCGATGACCAGCAGCAATACGATAAAAATCCGGTTCTTTTGCAGCTTTGTTCCGTTGTCCATCCCGAGCACCTGCCAGCACCTTGTATGATGATACAAGTATGGTCAGGAACCGCCCTCTGCAAACGGCTAGAGTAAAGGGCTGAATAATTTCAGCCCCTCCTCATCAAACCGTACATGAGGTTTTCCCTCATACGGCTTTCCGATGTTCGTCATTCATGGGCATGCAGATTACAAAAGCGTCTTTAATCCATGGAGTTTCGTCATGTACTTTACTTCTTGAAATGAACTCATCCATCTTTTTCGTTGTCTTTTCTTTGCGTACCATCTTGTGAACCGCTGAAGGATGTACCAATCCAGCTTGGCTAGCTTCTCTTGGCTTTAGACGGTGTAGTAATAGTTCCGCCAGCCTTGAATCTTCGGATTTAGCCACGCGACCTGCTCTTCCATTGATTTGGATCGCATGCATGGCGGAGATAGTCGTTCTTTCACCACGCCTCGAATTCGTTCCTCCGCTTTCCGGGTCAGCCACTGTTGGGTCGTGTAATAGACTCGTCCTTGTGACGTTTCCGCTTTCGTCTTCCGGTGATGCATGCCGAGGAAGTCGAAACCTTCCTCGCCCGTCCACAGCCCGACGATTCGCGTTTTGGTCGGATGTAGGGTCAGTTCCAGTCGCTCCATAATCGTTTGAATGAGGGCGTAGGCACGATCTGCATCCTTCTTCGTCTTGCAGACGACCACAAAGTCGTCTGCGTAGCGCGTCAGTTCTCCAACTCCTTGACCGTGGCGTTCCCACAATACATCGAAGTAGTTCAAATAGATGTTCGCCAAGAGTGGCGAGATGACTCCGCCTTGCGGAGTGCCTAAGTCGGCACGTCGAACGCTTCCTTCTTCCATTACACCTGCGCTTAGCCACTTTCGAATCAGCTTTAAGACTCGTCTGTCGCTGATCCGCATCGCGACCAGCTTCATGAGCTTCTCTTGGTTAATGCTGTCGAAGTAGCCTTGGATGTCGACGTCGACCACCCAATTCCCTTTGCGGTTACAGGCTTTTCGAATGCGTTCGAGCGCTCCCTTGGCGCTGCGTTTCGGACGGAAGCCAAACGAGGCTTCCTGAAAATCCATTTCAAAGACCGGTTCAATGACGAGCTTCGTTGCCATTTGTATGACGCGGTCTCGTACCGTTGGGATGCCGAGCGGTCTTTGTTTGCCATCCTTCTTCGGAATGTAATGTCTTCTTACCGGTGCTGGGTGGTATTCACCATCCTTCAACAACCGATGGCATTCCTCGATGAATACAAACTCCCCTCGCTTCTCGATCTCCGCGAGGGTTTGACCGTCGACACCCGCGGCTCCTTTATTGGCGCGAACTCGACGCCACGCTTCCCACAGAATATCTCTGCGGTACACCTTGTCATACAGGGCATGAAATCTACGCTTTTTGTTTTCCTTGGCCGCATGACCTAGCTTCTCTTGGAGTTGTTGAACGTTTTCTTTTGGTGTCGTTAGCCGTTTGGCATTCACTAATTCGTACCTCCTTAAGAAACATGAACAAAGCAGGGCTCCTTCCCTCCCGCAGGTTGTGTTGTCCTGCGCTCCTCGGTACTATGAACCCCTCGGACTCCCTTCCTGCAGACAGCTCACTTCACCTTCTGGGCTTATAGAATGTCTCTTTACGGATTCAAAAAAAAAAACTCGTGCAGGGGAGGGTCTCCCCAGTTCACTGCATGATCTTTCATGCCATACCGATCCCCTTACACCGGAGGATTCTTCGCTGTCGTTCCAAGTTCTTCACAGCTTCCATGGCCTTCGTCCAGTTTAGCGAGACTCGGCTTCCTCTTTTCCCCCTTGCGGGGCCTTTTTGACGATGCGGCAGGATTCACTTGATGTTACGGTCTGGTATGTTGCTCGCCCTGCCTCTGTCAGGTACTTTTGTCGATGCGCTTTTACGCACGGATTTCGCCATGCGCAAGCATCCTAGCTACGAAGGTGGCTTGGCCCCTCCTTCGGTTGGACTTTCACCAACTAGATCATGCGTGCCTCTGGGCACGCCAAAACAAAAAGCGCCTTCCCCACTGGAGAAGACGCTTTGCAGACCTGCATTAAACTTGGAATTTCGACAACTGTTCCTTCAACGAGTTTGACAGGTCTTCGAGACTGTCGGACAGCTTCACAAGACCGGAGCTAATGCTCATTTGCTCCGAGCTCAGAGATGCCACCTCTTGCGAAGTCGCGGACGATTCTTCGGCCACAGCGCTGACGTTCGACATCGCATCGCTCAGCACCATCTGCGACGCTTCAAGCTCGCTGATCGACTCCGTTACTTCGGACAACCGTTCAATGAATTCGCCCATCTGCGAATCGACTTGCTTAAAGATCGAATCGGCTTCTTTCACGGATTCGATTTGTTCCTGGAAAATCGGGTAAGCCTGCGAGAGCACGTTAACCGTCTCGTCAATTTCCTTCTGAATCGTTTCGGTAATTTGGCCGACGATCGCGATCGATTGTCTGGATTGGTCGGCCAGCTTGCGGATTTCGTCCGCAACGACCATGAAGCCTTTCCCCGCCGCACCGGCCCGGGCCGCTTCAATCGTAGCGTTCAACGACAAGATGTTCGTTTGCTTCGTCATGTTGCTGAGCACGTCCAAAATTTTGCGGATGGAGCGGGTGCTTTCCTTCAGGTTATCGACCTTCTCCACCATCGAGCGGGTCATCGCTTCGGTTGCGTTCGTTTTGCCGATCAGCTCGGACATATACTCGATCCCTTGCTTACTCGACGCTTGAACTTCCGAAGCCGCGGAGCCCATAACGATGTTGGCGTCGACCACGCTTTTCATCTGCATGCCGATATTGTGAGTCAGCTCGTTGCCGCGCTCGGATTTCATAGCCAGGCTGGATGCGCCGCTGGCGATTTCTTCAGTAGCGACGGCGATTTCTTTAGCCGACGTAGCCGTTTTCTTCGAAGCGTCCGACAAGCTCCCCGCCGTTTGCAGTACCTCTTGAGCGGAATGATTCGTCTGCTGTACCAGCGTCGTAATTTTTTCCATCATCTGGTTGAAGCTTTGACCAAGCTGTCCGATCTCGTCTTGGCTCGTAACGGTCATCCGCACCTTCAGGTTGCCTTGCTCCCCTTCTTTCATCAAGTTGCGGAGCTGAACGACCGGGCGTCCGATCATTCGTACGATGAAGTATCCGATGACAATGGCGATAATCATCGCCACAAAAGCCATCAGCCAAGTCATCCCGAAGATGACTCCCGCATCCTTCACAAGCTCCGCCACTGGCATCGCGCCGATCAAAAGCCAATTCGTTTTGGCCGACTTGAAATAAACGAGCTGCATGTCGCGGCTGCTGTTTTGCAGGTTTCCTTTGTCTTCTGCAAAGGCTTCCTTCGTTACCCCCAGATCGCTCGGTTTGCCAAGCACCGCAACGTCCTGGTTATAGATGTAGTTCATGTCAGGTGTGACGATGACCGTTTTTCCGCCTTCGCCCATCGAGATTTGACTGAGCTCCTTACCAACCGCTTCCAAGTTAATCTCCAACAGAAGCACGGACTGCACGGCATTGGTCGTCGTGTTCTTCAGCACGCGGCCCAAACCGAACGAAGCCGTGCCGGCATTGCCAAGCGAATCCGAGTAGCCCTTCGCTCTGGATTCCAACCAAGTCGCTTTACCGTTGCCTTCAACGATCTTCTTGAACCAATCTTCCTGTGCCAGGCTTTCCTTACTCATCGCTGAACCGGCCGAAGCTACCGGCTCTCCGCTTGCTTTAAACAAATAGATCGACTTGAGCGTTTTGTTCGAGTACGAATAAACGTTCAGCTTGTCGCCAAGCTTCTGCCGGAGCTGGAGAAAATCGTAGCTATTTTTATTCACGGTATCCATATCCGCAAGCAGCTTTTTCAAATCTTCGTCCAGCAAAATTTGCATCGACAAGTCTTCGTAGGTGGCGTAGAGCAGATCGAGCTTCTGCCCGGCTTGCATAATGGTTCCTTCCGACGCGTCGGCCACCTTTTTCTGGATTACTCCCTTGGAGATGTTATAAGAAGTCAGACCTACGGTCAACACGAAAAACAAGATGCTGATAAAAAAGATAAGGAACAGCTTGCCCCCTACCGACCTCAACAAGTTCAAAAGACCTACTTCCTTCAGTGAACCCACTACTTTAGAAGCACTCGAACCTTCGGAACGATTCGGGTCGGATGAATTAGGGAGCCCTTTTTTCAACGATTTGCCGGCTTTTTGCAGGCTGGCTTTAAGTGAAGACCATTGATCCTTCACAGGAAACACCACCTAGATATGTATTAGTTTTAAAAGTATGCAAGTATTTAACCGGTTAATGTTGGTATTCGACATGAACTGTCAAAATCCCTTTAGTTCATTGGATTGCGATCAAAAAAATAGTAGTTCCACCGCCTCAATTCATAATCGCCTTACGAAATATATAAATTTTTAATTAATAAAAAAAGAGTATCTTTATCTATATCGGGACCAAGTAGGTAAAATGTTATAGATATTTTAACAAAAAATACGATTGCATGACCGAAGGCGCATACTTGGGCCATTGGACCGACTCTCGCCGGGATTATCCGTCTGAAAGCGCAAAAAAGCTCCGTCCCTAAGGGACGGAGCGTCGTCAAGCGGCGGTTACAGCCGCGGCCATTTACGAATTTCTCATTTTTTTGCGCATCATATCAAACGGACGGACCGGTTGCTCCACCTTCATCCGGATGAGCTGCAGCGGATGACGCGCAGCGTCGAGCGATTTGCCCTCTTCATCGTGCAGCTCACCCACCGTCTGCTTGAAGAACGTGCCCTTCGGACCGAAGAACTCCACTTCCTGCCCCGGCTTAAAATGGTTCCGCTGCTGGATCAGCGCGGTCTCCGTCGCTTCGTCATACGCCATCACAACGCCGACAAAATCATACGGAGCCGCTTTGTCCTCAGGCTCGAAGATGTGGTCCTCGTGCCCCGGGCGGTCGTAGAAAAACCCGGTATTGAGCGGACGGTTAGCCGCCTTCTGAATCTCGTACAGCCACTCCGGCTTCATCTCGTAATGCTCCGGATCGGCAAAATACGCATCGATCGCTTGACGGTACGCATTGACGACCGTGGCGACGTAATGAACGCTCTTCATGCGGCCTTCGATTTTGAAGCTGTCGACGCCGGCGCGAATCAGCTCGGGAACGTACTCGATCATGCACAGATCCTTCGAGCTCATCGAGAACGGATTGTCGCCCGTTTGGAACAACGGAATTTCCTTGATACCGATCTGCGGTCCGCTCAGCTCTTCCTCGGTAGTAAACAGATCGTATTTCCAGCGGCAGGACTGCGAACAGCCGCCGCGGTTCGAGTCGCGGTCCGTGAAATGATTCGACAGCACGCAGCGTCCCGAATAGGAGCTGCACATCGCCCCATGGACGAACACTTCGATCTCCATATCGACGTGCGTCTTGATCTCGACGATTTCTTCCATGGTTGCCTCACGGGCAAGCACGACCCGGTCGATGCCTTCTTCTTTCCAGAACTGCACGGCCTGCCGGTTCATCGTGGACTGCTGGGTGCTCAGGTGAATTTCCAGCTTCGGAGCCGCGCGTTTGCACGTCTCGATAATAATCGGGTCCGCCACGATGATCGCATGCACGCCAGCATCCTGAATGCCGCGAAGATAATCTTCCAGGCCTGACAAATCTTCATTGTGGGCATAAATATTCGTTGCGACGAATACTTTTGCGCCATATTTCTCTGCAAACTCGACCCCTTCCCGCATTTCCTCGAAGGTGAAGTTATCTGCGTTCGACCTGAGCCCGTATTGCTGCCCGCCGATATAGACCGCATCCGCCCCGTAATGAACGGCGAATTTCAGCTTTTCCAAGCTTCCGGCCGGCGCGAGCAGCTCAGGTTTCTCGAACCGCACTCGCTTGCCAAGGAGCTCTTGCTTCAACAATGTCATGATATTCCACCTCGCTTATATCTTCGAATAATATTAATAAACCTGCTCTTTGAAAAAGAATCCGTACGTCAGCTCGCGCCGTTCGTCCTGCAGCGCGCGGATCGCATCCAGCCACTCCTCTTGAAACTCGTAGCCGTCCGGATTCGCCGTATACGCGTCTATCACTTGCCGGTAACCACGCACAACCACTTCATTGTACTCCGGCGATTTCAGCAGCGCCTCCAGCTTGAAGCTGTCGATACCGCCTTCCATCAGCTCATGCAGGCTATCCAGCATACAGATGTCGTCCGAGCTCATAATGTGCGTGCCGTTCGCATCCTCGTAGATCGGATATCGCTCGTTCGGCCGCTCCTGCTCGATCAGGAACAAGCCTTCCTCTTTATCGAGCTCCAGCTTTTCAAGCTCTTGAGGACGCCCTTGATGCTCTTTATAATTGGTCAACAGGCTCCGCTTCGAGTGATATATATTCGTAATGCCATGAACTTGCACTTCCACTTCCATCGAGCCATCAAGCTGACGCGCGATTTCCAGCGTCTCCTCCAGGTTCAGCTCGCGGGCCAGCACCATGCGGGCCGCCCCTTTACTTGCCCAATAGCTAGCCGTCGCATAGTTGGTGGAGGTCATCTCCGCGTTCCAATGCAAACGCATGCCGGATGCGAAGCCGCGAACCGCCATCAGCACGGCCGGATCGCCGAAAACGATGCCGTCGATACCCGCTTGCTGCAGCCGGCCTACATACTTTTCCAGCTCAGGCAGCAAGTCGTTGTCCATAATATTGTTGACGGCTGCGTACACTTTCGCTCCGTGTTCATGCGCCCATGTAACGAGCGATGCCAGCTCCTCCGCCGTTACTTCCCCTGGCAGCCGCAAGCCGAACCGATGCTCGCCTACGAGGACAGCGTCCGCCCCTGCCTCGATATACCGCTTCGCTTCTGCGGATGATCCGGCCGAAATCAATAGTTCCGGTTTTTTCATCGCCTGCTCACCTTCTCCTCACATTGTAAAGCTACGGCTTGGCGCTTTTGGCGCTCTCCGCGATATTCTTCTTATGCTGCTCGAACGTCTCCGCAAACAAATGCGCCTTGCTTCCGTCCTTTTTCGTGACATAAAACAAATATTTGGTATCTGCCGGATAAATCGCCGCTTTGATCGAGGCGAGGCTCGGACTTGCAATCGGTCCGGGCGGCAGCCCTTTATTCAAATACGTATTATAAGGACTTTGAATCTGCAGATCTTTCTCGAACAGCCGGTCCTTCGGCTTGTCGAACAAATACTGCACGGTCGCATCGATTTGCAGCGGCATGCCCTGCTTTAAGCGGTTATGAATGACGCCGCTAACGAGCGCGCGCTCGTCCTCGACAACAACCTCGCGCTCGATGAGCGAGGCCAGCGTCAGCATCTGATGCACGGTCAAGCCGCGTTGGGCCAATGTCTGCTTCCAATCCTGCGGCAGCTGCCCAAGCTTCTTGTCGAGCTCTTGCGTCATCGTCTCGATCATCTCTTGCGGACTCGTCCCCTTTTTCCATTCGTACGTTTCCGGGAACAAATACCCTTCGAGACGGGACCGCAAGGACGCGTCGGCCGGAATCTGCGCCGCTGCGGAGCCTTCTGCCCCCTTGTAGCCTTGTACAAGATTCATGAACTGCTGCAAGTCAACGCCTTCCTGCTGCTGCAGCTTTTCCGCGATCTGACGCACGGTATAGCCCTCAGGCACCGTTAGGCGAATGCCCGCTTCCTTAACCGTATCTCCCTGGTTCAGGTGCTCGATGATCTCGTCCGGCGACATTCCAGGCTTCATGGCGTACTCGCCTGCTTGGAAGCGGCCGCCTTCCTGCTTGTATTTCAAGTACCACGTAAAAACGCGGGCGCTGCGAATAATGCCTTTGCTCTCCAGCTCAGCCGCGAGCTGTCCCGTTCCGGCGCCCGGCGGCAGCGAGATGCGCTGCTCCGTCTCCGAAGCCGGCATCGGCTGAAGCGAGCGGGTGACATACCACCCAAACCCTGTCCCGGCTCCGGCCACCATTGCAACAATTCCTATGATTCCCCAAATCCATACCCGTTTCACGGCGCCGCTCCTTCTACATCTCCGCAAACAAACGAAAAAGAGCGGATCATCTCCGCTCAGGCTTCCTTAAGAAAAAAGTTGTACATTACAACTGTTCGTCAGCCGGAAAAGTCAACTCGTCGAAAAGCTCGGAGACGTTTTCCCATTCATCGTCGTCTTCGATCGTTTCAAGCTCAAGCTCCCCGTCATCTTTCCGTGTCACACGGTAAATTTCCGGTTCGTCTTCCTTGCCCGCCTTTGCTTTTTCCAGCATCGCGTACCCTTGATCACCCAGGATCAATTCGGAGACGATACGATAGACGACGGATTCCTGCTCTTCGTCATACAAAATAATATCATCTCCGAACGTTTCCCGCAACTGACGGGTCGGCGTCGCTTCCATATTCGGGTTCAACGTTCCAGCCTCCTTATGCAAACGGCAAGCCTCCCATACGGGAGGCCGGGCGCCATCTTACTTGGACGATTCTTCTTCCTCGTCGTCGTATTCGTCCATCAGCGTGTTGAACGTTTCCTCCACGATATTCCATTCTTCTTCGTCCTCAATCGTGTACAGCTGCAGGTCGTCGCCGTCCTCTTCATAGCGGAACGCGTACACTTCGTCGGATTCCTCGTCGGCATCGACAGGAACAACCATCATATACTTTTTATCCGAGCCGTCCACTTCGAATTTCATGATGACTTCGAATTCTTCTTCGTTGCCTTCTTCGTCGGGAATGTAAATAATTTCGGGCTCTTCTTGCAGCTGTTCCTGATTGGTATTTTGATCTTTATCTGTCACCGTTCTTCACCTCTTCGAGTTGGATTGTGCATCCATATATCCTTGCAAAATGAGCGCAGCCGCCATCTTGTCGATGACCAGCTTTCGTTTCTTGCGGCTGACGTCCGCCTCCAGCAGCGTGCGCTGGGCGGAGGCGGTTGTCAGCCTTTCATCCCACAAATGCACCGGCAATTGTAGGGTTTCATGCACTTGCTCTGAAAATGCGATACAAATTTCTCCACGCGGACCGATCGTGTTGTTCATGTTTTTCGGCAGGCCTACGACGATCTCCGTGACGCCGTATTGCGCGATAAGCTCCCGAAGGCGGGCCATATCGCGCTCCTCGGTCGTTCTCCGGATCACTTCAAGCCCCTGCGCGGTCCAACCGAGCTCGTCGCTGACGGCGACGCCGATCGTCTTGTCCCCGTAATCCAGTCCCATCAAGCGCATTAGGTTCTCCAGTCTGGCGGCTTTCTTTTAAGATTTATATTGCTGCAAGTAGGAACGAACCAGTTCCTCGATCAATTCGTCCCGCTCCCGCTTGCGGATGATGCTGCGCGCATTGTTGTGACGCGGAATGTAAGCCGGGTCGCCCGAGAGCAAATAGCCTACAATTTGGTTGATCGGATTGTACCCCTTCTCCTGCAGCGCATCGTACACCGCTAGAATGACTTCTTTGGGCGAGGTCTCGATCTCTTCCGCTTTTACATTGAACTTCATCGTTTTATCCATCGAACTCATTTAGAGGCACCCCCCTGCATTTGATCAATACTGACTTATTCGCCACGATCCTAAAAATTCCTGTTTACGGCAAAATTATTATTTTGCCGCGACGAGCTGCTCCACGCTTTGCAGCGCTTCCTGCAGCTTGGAAGCGTCCTTGCCGCCGGCCTGCGCCATATCCGGACGGCCGCCGCCGCTGCCGCCGCAGCGGGAAGCGACTTCCTTGATCAGCTTGCCCGCGTGGTAGCCCTTTGACACCAGATCCGGCGTCACGGCCGCAACCAGATTGACCTTGTCCTCCGCAGCGGCTCCGAGCACGATCACGGCCGAGCCAAGCTTCGTTTTCATCTGGTCGACAATATTGCGGAGCGACTCCATGTCTCCTGCGCTCACCTGAGCGGCAAGCACCGTTACGCCGTCCACCGTTTTCGCCTGATCGGTGAGCGAGCCTGCTTCAATGCCGCTGAGCTTCGCTTTGAGCGATTCGTTCTCGCGCGATACTTCCTTCAGTTGTGCAAACAAGCCGTCGATCCGTTTCGGCACGTCGCCGATGTTCGATTTCAGCAGGCTTGCGGCATCGCGCAGCAGTTGAAGCTGTCCGTCCAAATATTGGTAGGCGTTTCGTCCCGTCGTCGCTTCGATCCGGCGCACACCGGAGCCGATTCCCGACTCGCTGACGATTTTGAACAAGCCGATCTGGCTCGTGTTCCGCACATGGCAGCCTCCGCACAGCTCCAAGCTGTAACCGCCGACTTGCACGACGCGGACGATATCGCCGTATTTTTCGCCGAACAGCGCCATCGCGCCCATAGTCTTAGCTTCGGCAATCGGCTTGAGCGAAATATCGACTTCGATGCTCTTCCAAATTTGCTCGTTAACCCGCTGCTCGATATCCTGCAGCTCTTCTGCGGAAATACTGCCGAAGTGCGAGAAGTCGAAGCGCAGGCGCTCAGGCGCAACCAGCGATCCGGCTTGGTTCACGTGCTCGCCGAGCACTTCCTTGAGCGCTTTGTGCAGCAGGTGGGTAGCCGTATGATTTTTAATGATATCTTCGCGCACATCCTGCGTGACCGTTGCCTGAACGGTGTCGCCCTTGCGCAGCACGCCCGCTTCCACGACAACGGTATGCACATGCTGTCCGTGCGGCGCTTTGCCCACGTCTTCAACCTTGAGCACCGTATCGCCTGCGGTAATATATCCGTGGTCGCTGACCTGACCGCCGCTTTCGGCATAGAATGGGGTTTGGTCCAAAATCACTTGGCACGTCTCGCCCGTTCCGACCAAATCAACGAACTGGTTCTCATGCACGACCGCAATCACTTTAGCAGCAGTTACCAAATCAGTATATCCAACAAACTCGCTTTTAACCGTGAAATCGGCCAGCGGACCGCCCTGCACTTTCATGCTGTCGGTCTCTTTGCGGGCCTCGCGGGCACGGTCGCGCTGCTCCTGCATCGCTCGATCGAAGCCTTCGCGGTCGACCGTCATGCCTTTCTCGGCGGCGAAATCCTCGGTCAGATCGAACGGGAAACCATATGTGTCGTACAGCTTGAACGCATCCGGGCCGCTGATGACCGTGCTACCTTCGTTGCGGGCTTTGTCGACCATTTCAGCCAAAATCGCAAGGCCGTCGGACAATGTCTCGTGGAAGCGCTCCTCCTCGATGCGGATGATCTTTTCGATGAATTCGCGTTTCTCGACCACTTCCGGGTAGTAGACGCCCATCACGTCACCGACAATCGGCGTCAGCGTATACAGGAACGGCTTGTCCATGCCGAGCACCTTGCCGTACCGCACCGCGCGGCGGAGCAAACGGCGGATGACGTAGCCGCGGCCCTCATTGGACGGAAGCACGCCGTCGCCGACGGAGAAGGCAACCGTACGGATGTGGTCCGCGATCACTTTCAGCGCCACGTCGTACTCTTCGTTTTGCTTGTAGGTCACGCCGGCAAGCTGGGCCGTTTTCTGAATGATCGGCTGGAACAGATCGGTGTCAAAGTTCGAATCGACATCCTGCAGAATAGAAGCGAAGCGCTCCAGACCGGCACCGGTATCGATGTTTTTGTTCGGAAGCGGCGTATAGCTGCCATCCTTGTTATGGTTAAACTGCGAGAAAACCAGGTTCCATACTTCAAGGAAGCGCTCGTTCTCTCCGCCCGGCCAGCATTCGGGATCGCTGAGATCGCCGTACTTGTCGCCGCGATCGTAGAAAATTTCCGTACACGGGCCACAAGGACCTTCGCCGATGTCCCAGAAATTCTCCTGGAGCTTGTAGATGCGCTCTTCAGACAATCCGATCTTTTTATTCCACAGCTCGAACGCTTCGGTATCCTCGGGATATACCGTGACGGACAAGCGGTTCGGATCGAAGCCGATCCACTCAGGGCTCGTCAGAAACTCCCAGGCCCACGTGATCGCTTCCTCCTTGAAATAATCGCCGATGGAGAAATTGCCGAGCATTTCAAAGAACGTATGGTGACGGCGCGTTTTGCCGACGTTCTCAATATCGTTCGTGCGGATGCACTTCTGCGAGTTCGCGATCCGTGGATTTTCCGGGACGACGCGGCCGTCGAAATACGGCTTCAGCGGCGCCATGCCTGCGTTGATCCACAGCAGCGACGGATCGTTATGCGGCACGAGCGGTGCGCTGGGCTCGATCGTATGTCCCTTGCTTTCAAAAAACTTCAACCATTTTGCGCGAATTTCACTTGCTTTCATTGGGTTCATTTTCCTCCCGACACTTCATTTTAATACAAAAAAACGCCCCTGAAACAGGGACGATTTGCTCGCGGTACCACCCTGGTTATTGTGCGGCAGCATGGATGCGCCTTCACAATCTCCTCTGTACGGACGATAACGGGCCCGCCCGGCGGACTTTTTGAATCCGCGCTCCGAAATGAGCATTCGGTCATCCTTCATTAGAAAGGTTTTCCCAGCTGGAGCTGCGAGACTGCAAGCAAGCTTGGCGTGTCGCCTCCAAAACCTTCTCTCTGGCTAATGGACTATGACGTACTTAAATTTCATCAACGCTTTGATGTGCCTGTAAATAAGCACTATTTATCAAAATTATAGCTTTCGGGCAGCAGACTTGTCAACAGAACGTCTACTGCTCCCAAGCCATGCGCTGGACAAGCCGGTGCCTGAACAGACTGATCACGAAATCCTCGTAGAAATCGTGCCGGACAATCCATTGATACTCGGCGTCTTCGTGGGCATAGAATAAGACGTCCGTGATCACGTCGTTATCGTCGAAATAATCGCGAATCCGCTTAACTGCCTTCTCCACACCGGCATCAGGGCGATGGAGCTTCATCCGGAACTCGACATCTTGTCCGTTCGATTGCTCTTCAATGGTCAGAAGCTCCCGGTCATATTCATAGTACAGCATAAGTGAAGCCTCCTTCGGTTAACCGACTGCTGTTACATCAAATATCTCACATACACGTATACATTTGCAACAGCTATCGAAAGCAGCATGAGCGGAAAGGCGATCACGAAAAATTTCATGAACGAAATCGGATGTCCTTCCTTTGCCGCCATACCGGCTACGATCAGATTCGCGCTCGCGCCGATCAGCGAACCGTTCCCCCCGAGACAAGCCCCGAGCGCAAGACTCCACCAAAGCGGCTCCAGGTTGCTGACTCCCATCGTGCCCATTTCCTGAATCATCGGAATCATCGTCGCCACGAACGGGATGTTATCCAAAAACGCCGAGGCGATGCCGCTGAGCCAGAGGATCAGAACCGCCGATTTCGTCACATCGCCGCCCGTTACCCCGACCGCGTAGTTTGCCAACGCGGCGATCACGCCGGTTTCAACCAAGCCCGAGACCAGCACGAACAATCCGACGAAGAAAAAGATCGTCGTCCACTCGACCCGCTGAAACGCCTCTTCCAGAAAGTGCTCACCGGTCAATAGCAGAAGCAGGAATGCGCCGGCGAGCGCCACAGTCGCCGATTCCAAATGGACCATCTGGTGAACGAAGAAGCCGATCAAGGTCAACCCAAGCACCACAAGACATTTTTTTAACAACACCGGATCGCGGATTTCCGCTTTTTCGTTCATTTTCATCAGTCCAAGCCGCAGCTCTTCTGTCGTCTGAATCTGTTTGCGGTAAAACAGTACAAAGAAAGGTACGGTGATCGCGAGGATGATCGCAGCAATCGGCGCCAAATTGTTGATGAACGCCATAAAAGTCAATTCTTTCACCGCGCTGCCGATCATGATGTTCGGCGGATCGCCAATCAGTGTCGCCGTGCCGCCGATATTGCAGGCGAGAATTTGCGACATCAGAAAAGGAACCGGATTTACTCGCAGCTGCCGCGTAATGCTGAAGGTTACCGGCACCATCAGCAGCACGGTCGTCACGTTATCGAGAAACGCCGAGCCGATCGCCGTGACGAGCGAAAGCACGACCATGATGCGGACCGGATGACCGCCCGCCTTTTTGGCCGACCAGACCGCTATATATTTGAACAATCCCGTTTCGGCGGTAATGCCGACAATAATCATCATGCCGACCAGCAGGCCCAGCGTGTTGAAATCGATATGATGAAGTGCCGTTTCCTGGTTGACGATCCCCAGCACGACCATCAAAATGCCGCCGATCATGGCAACGATCGTCCGATGAATTTTTTCCGAAACGATAAAACCGTAGGCTACCGCAAACAATCCGATAGCGATAAGAGCTTGTTGATCCATAATGAAACCCTCTCTCCGATGCAATTTATTGGTGCCGTCAGCCCGCGCCGCTCTTCCGCACAACCCTAAAAAAAGCAAAAAGAAGCCCTTGGTGACAGGCTCCTCCGAAAATCAACGCGATTATGTACTTGTCTTGTGCAACAGGCAGGCATCCGGTCAACGGCCGGATATCGAAGACACGTTTCCCCCGCCGCTGCCAACTTATATATACGCACAAGGCAGTCGATTGGTTTCGCCCGATAAAAAATTTTTTTCTAAAAAATATTCACGTCGTCTTCCGATGAATGTAATACATAAACACATGCTGCAGAATCACTTTCATGACCGCAAAAAACGGAACCGCCAGTATGAGCCCCGTTACTCCGGCAATCTCCCCACCCACAAGCAGCGCGAAAATGATCACAAGCGGGTGCATATTGAGCGAACGGCCGACTACTTGAGGCGAGATTACATTTCCTTCGAGGATTTGACATGCGGTGTTGATGAGTCCGACAAACAGCACCATCTTCCAAGAAATCGTGGACGCCACGATTAGCGCCGGCGCCGCCCCGAGAAACGGACCGAGGTAAGGGATAATGTTGAACACCGCAACGACGCTGGCCAACAGCAGCGCATAAGGCATGCCGATCAGCCAATACCCAATGTAGGCGAGCAGCCCGACGATCATGCATACGGTAAACTGGCCGCGGATATAGTTGCCTAGCGCCATATCGATATCCATCAGCATGGACACGATTTCTTTGCGGTGCGTTTTCGGCACGATCGCCAACGTCGATTTTTCGATCAGTTGAAAATCTTTCAGGATATAGAAGGCGACAAACGGAATAATGAAGAGAAGAAAGACCGTATTGATAGTGCTGCCGATACCGTGAATGTATTCCGCAATCGCGAGCGAGATTCCGTTCTCCAGCTTGGAAAGCGACTGCTGAATCCCCATCCGTACGCTGTCCGGGAGAAAGCTGAGTCCGTTTAAGCCGTTTACAACGCTTTGCGCCTTAAAAGCGACATCCGGCATTTTATCGTTCAATTCCGCAAGCTGGCGCACGAACATCGGAATGAGGTTCATGAGCACGACGGTCGCCGAAGTAATGAAAACCGCATAAATAAGGAGCACAGCCATCGTACGCGGCACTTTGCGGGCGCCGAGCAGCGTCACCACCGGATTCAGCACGTAAGAAATGATCAGCGCGATCGCGAACGGCGTCAAAATTTTTTTCAAAAAATCATACAAACCCGCAATTATCGGACGGAGCTGCAGCAGCATGTACAAAATAATCAAGCCGAGCAGTGTGTAGATCATGCCGACGAGCAGCCGTTGTTTCGGGAACCGGTCCATAGCGCCCCCCTTTACCTCGATCTGACTTCTGATGAAAAGTTGGCCTTTTTACAGTATATGTACAAGTCCGCCCTCTTAACCCAGCGAACAAAAAAACCGCTTCCCGAGACGCCTGTTCAAAGCGTCCGGGAAAGCGGTTTGACTATACGATGATGGTCGAGCCGGAACTCCCCTATCGAATCTTGGAGCATTCCGTCAGTTGGCATGAAGCTCGGGCATTTCCTCTTCAAAAAACAAATCGTCGAGTGAGCTAAGCGTGCCGTCTTCCTCCACTTGGAATACGGACATTTTTTCCCCGTTCACCGTCAGTTCGATAAAACAGCCCCAGCAGTAAAACTGATGGGAGCCGATCTTGCCAATATCCTTGGAATTGCAATTTGGACAACGTAACATCGGTATCACCCTATTCTTCTTTTGGTCCGAAGATTTCTTGAAGCGCTTCGCTGGCGTGAACGGGAACAATTAAGGCGTCGTCGCCGACCTTGACCGCATCCGGCATCGGCAGCCATCTGCGCCCTTCCGTTAGATCCGAGATGAAACCTTCGGTCAATTCGTAACCTATTACCTTTATGCCCCCATCCGCTTCCAAATAAACGTCCTCGATCACCCCGAGCTGCTGCCCGTTGACGGTAATGACCGGGAGACCCTTCAGCTTGCGTTCGCCAAACAGCAGCGCCCTGCAAGCGGAGCTTGGATTCAGCGGGCGGACGGCTTGTTCTGCGGCAATCGTAACAGCGTCGTCACCCATCGCTATCACGTCTTTTCGCTCAATACACGTGGCTTCGGAAAACCAATGCCCCGCTTCGAGCAGCACGGACTCGACCTCCCAGCCTTCGTTCAGCAACAGGTCTTTGGCGCTGCCCACTTGTTTCCCTGTCTCTACGCAAATGACCGGCAATCCGATAACATCGCGCGCTTTTTTCAACGAGCTTCTCTCCCAGCCGGCAAATCGGAATTTGCCTATCCTTTAGTACGTAAGCGGCTGATAATGGTTTCAACGGCCGTGGCGGCAGCAGCCATTTGCCCGGAGTCGTTGCCCGGTCCGAAGCTGAATCGGATGGCTGATTGCGTCACCTCATCCGGCAGCTTCATCGCCTTAAGCACATGAGAGATTTCCAAGGAGCCGGACGTACAAGCCGAGCCGCTTGAAGCCATCACTCCCGCAAGATCCAGATTCATCAGCATCGTCTCGGTAGAAATGCCGGGGAAGCTGACATTCAAAATATGCGGAAGCTTCTCTGTAGGATGACCGTTGACGACAAACTGCCCGAAGGCCAGACGCCGTTCTAATCCGGTGACCATTTCTTGACGTAGTTTTTCCATCTTTTGTTGCACTTCATACCTATTTCGGTCAAAAATTTCTACGGCTTTTGCAAAGCCTGCGATGCCTGCCGTATTTTCCGTCGCCGGACGGCGTTTCCGTTCTTGAGCGCCGCCGTAGAGCAGCGGTGTGACGCGAATGTTCTTGGCTATATATAACGCGCCGACCCCTTTGGGACCGTTCAGTTTATGCGCGGAAAAACTCATCAAATCTACCGGCAGCTCACGAAGATTGATAGGGACGTGAGCCAACGCTTGAACGGCGTCGACATGAAAACAAATGCCGCGCTCCCTGGCAAGGTGTCCGATCGCTTCGATCGGCTGGAGTGTACCCACTTCGTTGTTGCCGTACATGACGCTGATCAGGATCGTATCCGGCCGAATGGCCTCTTCCACATCGTTCGGCGAAACTTGGCCGAATCGGTCCACAGGTACATAAGTCACTTCGTATCCAAGCTGTTCCAATCGCTCGCAAGCATGAAGAACGGCATGATGTTCGATCTGTGTCGTTATGATATGCCGGCCGCGTTCCCGGTACGCCTCAGCCGCACCGAACAACGCCATATTGTCGCTTTCCGTTCCGCTCCCTGTGAAAACGAGCTCGGACGGCGCGCAGCCGACAAAAGCGGAGATCCGGTCCCGGGCGGCGCTAAGCGCCATTCTGGCTTCCCGACCGGCTTGATGCGTGCTTGAGGGGTTCCCGTACGCCCCGGTCCAATATGGAAGCATTGCTTCCACGACTTCGGGAAGTACGGGCGTTGTGGCGGCGTGATCTAAATAAATGAGCTCCAAAGCTTTCACCACATCTGTTAGGAGGATTTCAAAGCGGTCTAAATGTAAAACATGTAGCTGTCATTCAGATTTCCTTCGTCTTTGTAAGAAATCAAATCATGCAGCGTCGTCGAATCAAGCACCTGCGCAATTCCGTCGCGAATCCGAATCCAGAGCTGGCGCTTGGCCGGATCGTCTTCCTCGGTGAAGTCGACCGGGCTGATCGGACCTTCAAGCACCCGAATCACGTCGCCGGAGGAAATGTCTTCGGGCGATTTGGACAAAATATATCCGCCGTATGCGCCGCGGATGCTTTTAACAAGACCTGCGTTACGCAGCGGAGCAACCAATTGCTCCAGGTAATGCTCGGAAAGCTGATGCTTTTCTGCGATGCTTTTCAGTGAGGTGGGGCCTTCTCCGAACTTCGTCGCGAGCTCCATCATGATCGTGAGTCCGTAGCGGCCTTTGGTGGAAATCTTCAACTTGTAGCACCTCGTTTACATTTCATACATTTTTGTATCGTTTCTATGGTAACATAAAACCTTGTAATTTGGGAGAAAAACCGTGGCATATTCATGAAAAATTTTATTCTTTCTTCATTTGAATGTATAATACTTTTAATGTACGAACGATGTACAGGTATAGAAGCGAGGTAATGATCATGACAACAAAACCGCGAGTCGTTCTCGGGATGTCGGGCGGCGTCGATTCTTCGGTATCCGCGCTTGTCCTGAAGGAACAAGGGTACGAGGTCATCGGCGTGTTCATGAAGAACTGGGACGATACCGACGAATTCGGGCATTGCACGGCGGAAGAGGACGCCGAGGACGTGCGCCGCGTCTGCGACCAAATCGGCATTCCCTATTATACGGTAAATTTTGAGAAACCATACATGGATAAGGTGTTCGCCTACTTCCTCGACGAGTACCGCAAAGGGCGGACGCCGAATCCCGACGTGATGTGCAACCGGGAGATCAAATTCGGGGAGTTTTTGAACAAAGCGCTCGAACTCGGCGCCGACTATATCGCCACTGGACATTACGCCCGCGTTGAGGAGCGGGACGGCAAATATCGGCTACTGCGCGGGGTCGACAACAACAAGGATCAGACGTACTTCCTGCATGCGCTGAACCAATACCAGCTGTCGAAAGCGATGTTCCCGATCGGACATCTTCCGAAGCCGGAAGTCCGGGCCATCGCAGAGAAAGCGGGGCTCGCAACGGCGAAGAAAAAAGACAGCACCGGCGTCTGCTTTATCGGCGAAAGGAACTTCAAGGAGTTCCTGAGCGGCTATCTGCCCGCGAAGCCGGGAGAGATGAGAACGCTGGAGGGCGAGGTAAAGGGACGTCACGACGGCCTTATGTACTATACGCTCGGTCAGCGTCAAGGCCTCGGCATTGGCGGCTCCGGCAGCGGAGAGCCTTGGTTCGTCGCTGGCAAAGATTTGGAGAAAAATATTTTGTATGTCGTTCAGGGCGAAAAGCATCCGGCGCTCTACTCGACCGGACTGCTTGCTACCGATTTGAACTGGATCGCCGGCGAACCGCCGAAAGAGGCGCTGCACTGCACGGCGAAGTTCCGCTACCGTCAACCCGACCAAGGCGTGACGGTCCATTTCGGCGAAGGCGGCCGCTGCGAAATCGTATTTGACCAGCCGCAAAAGGCGATTACCCCAGGGCAATCCGTCGTCTTCTACGACGGGGAAGTCTGTCTCGGCGGCGCGGTAATCGACAAGATTTTGCAATAAGTCTGCAATAAAAGGGAGCTTTCCGGTGTAAGCCGGAAGGCTCCCTCTTTTTATGCCGGCTTTATTTTTTCAAGGCTTGATCCAGCTTGAATTGTCCGATTGTATTCAACTCAACCAGCATGTGGTCCAATTCAAGCTCTCCTTCAATCACTCGAGTCATAGATTGTTGAACCTGCTCATAAAACTCGGTTGAAAATTCATAGGGGACGGAAGGCGTATAAGCGTCTTGGGGATATAGTTTATAAAATGCTTCCATGTTGTTGTCCTTCTTTTGCGTGCTGTCGATATAAGCTGGAAGACTACCGTGGCTACCTACCCGGCTATTCAGCTTGGCAAACTTCTCGCTATGGATATACTCCAGCAGCTGCCAGGCTCCGTCTATGTTTTTGGAGCCGGAATAAATTCCGAACAAGTTATTGGGAGTAAGGGACGTGCTCCGGTCGGGTGTAGCGGGATTCACTGGCTCCGTAGCGATTCCCCATTCGAAATCAACGTTTGAGAGATACTCCAATTCATACGAGTACTCTACCGTCATGGCGGCTCGCCCTTGTGTGAACGGATTTTCAAGCAGCAGGTTTCCCTTTTGCATGTCACCCGGTTGGTTGATATAAACCGTGCCTTCCTTTGTTCTTGAAATAACCATATCCATAATACGTCTCCAGCTTGGAGCATTGATCATGATTTTCTGCCCCGCTGTATCCGTCAAGCTTAAGCCTTCGGTTTCTGCGATATTTTGAACAAGCCGGAAAGGATGGCTGATGTTATGGTAGTAACCATATGCGCTTCCGTTATTGCGCTCTGCTTTTGCAAACCGTGCAGCCAGTTGAAACACTTCCTCCCAGCTCATATGATCCGTTGGATAACGTATCCCGAATTGATCGAATAACGTCTTGTTATACAACAAGGCTTTGGATTGAAAGGTCGGTGATAGGCCGTACAATCTTCCCCCGCCTTTATTCCTTAGGTAAGCGGTCATATTTTTGTTCATCCGTTCCAGGTTGACGTCTTTTGATTTTTTTAGAAGTGGCTCCAGATCGACAAGCATTCCGTCCTCAACAAAGCTTTGAAGATCAAAGTTGAAGATGAGATCGGGCTGTTCTTTTTTTACAAGCTCCCGATACCCTTCCATGGAAAAACCTTTCTTATAGTAATCATCCAATGAGACGACTTCGATCTCGACATGAGGGTTTTGAGCAGTAAAGAGCTTACCGTAAATCTTATAAAAACTTTGTTTATCGTGATAAAATACCTTTAGCTTCGTTGCTTTGTCTTCGGGCTTCATGCCCGTACAGCCGGTTAAGAGACAAATTAAACAAAGAAGCAGTTTCAATCGTTTCCCCAGTTGATTCATTTTTTCGCGGCTCCCTATTTTATAAATCAGTTACTTCTGTCAATTCAGCCTTCCAAATCTGGATAACCATACCTATCGTAACATAAAAAGCCCGCTGAAGTTTTGTTCAGCAGGCTCTCTGTACTGCATTATGAAGTTTATGAATACGATGCAACTTGTTCGGAAATTACTTCCTGCTGTGTCGGGGAAATGTGAATTTTTCCCGGCCGGCGACGACGGAGCCAAGACGGCTCCTGTCAGATTTGCCGGTACTCTTGAATCTTGGCTCCCTTGAACGGATTCAAGCTTTCCTTGTATTCGACCAGATCGATTTCACAGCCCGGGCCGATCGTAATCCGGCTGCCACGGACGACTTTGGCCGTCGTATTCTCCAAATAAATTTCGTCCCCTTCAATCGTTTCGGCGTCGAGCTTCGCGTCGAGCATCGGCAGAAACGACTTGAGAAGCGACTTGAAGCCTTTTTTGCGTACCGTGATCACTTCGCCGCCGATTTCCTGCGCGGAGCTGGCGCCGTAAAGCGAAATATCGATAACGCCCGCATTCAATAGTCCGTCGATCCGGAACGCTCCCTTGGCATTGAACGTCTCCGCCTCGCAGTCTCCGGCAACCGTCAAATCCCCTTCCAGATCGATCCGGTCGCCGTTCATGCTCCCCTGAACCCGCGCGCTGCCCCGGCATTTAAAATCCAGATACGAGACGTTTCCTTCCAGCTTGACTTCCCCGTAAACTTTAATGTCCTCGCTCTCGACACTGCCATACATCGACGACACACCGTTCACTTGAATAAACTTGGCCTTCACTTGGCCGGAGATTTCGCTGATTCCGTTCGTCTTGAACTGAAAGCAATCGATATCGCCGTAAACTTTGCCTTCGCCGCTAATTTTCACGTCCTGGTAGCTTCCGCCCGAGGAAGAACCGCTGCCCGAAATAACAAGATCGCGGCGGTTATTGCTGTCCATAGTTATCCCTCCGTACTTGCTGCATTTTTTATTTTGGCAAAACGCACTTCATTATGATAATTTGATTTTCAATTCCTCTGCACACTGGCCTATCGAAATCCGCGCTACCAACCTTACCCGCGGCTCGAAATACACTTCGCCCGGACTTGTTGCAATCACGAAGCCGGACATGCCCATCTTTCGAAAAAAGATCAACTCGGCAGTTTTGCCTTGAAGCTTTGGATAATGCTCCGTCATGGTCTGAATCAGGCCTTTTCCTTCCTCCAACGTCATCTCTCCGGTTTGCAGCAGCTTGTCGAGCGCATACATGCATATTATGTTTTTAAAATCGTAGACCGCGCTCGCTCCCTGCTGTTCGATATAAAAATCGAGCGTCTCTTTCGTAACAATGTTGCGTTTTTCCAGTTCCTCACGCCCAAGGGCAACTTCGCTCAAATTTGGAGAAAATACATCCGCCAGCTCATCGAGCGATAAATCGTCTTTCATATTCACGATTTTATCGATCCGCGCCAAAATGCTCTCCTTTGGAAAAAAGGTTTCCTGTCCCGTAAATGTCGACTTTCGAATAAACCATTCTTCCGGAATGAGATTTTTACGTTTCCAGCGGTATAATTGGCCGTAAGAAATGCCTGTCAGTTCAAGCAAATCTTTTTTGGAGATCAATTCCCGTTCCGTCACCTTCAACGCCTCCTTACGAAAGTAAGTGTAACATAACATTGTTACGTTGTAAATTGCAAAATAAAAAAGCTTCCGTATCGAAGCCTTTTTTGAGGAAACTATGCGGTTTTCCGGAGACATGACATACTTGTTGACGGTGCAAACTGCCTGGTTTGTTTCGTTATCTGCCCGCTGCTCAAACACTAATTTAAAATAATTGAAGGGGGAAACGTCGCCCGAACCGTCAAAGGGTTCAAAACGATATGAGGATGTGGAACCATTGAATACGCAAAAACCAGGATTTATCGGGGCCTTTTACTATTTGCTATATCTCCTGCCCGCAGGCATCATCGGATTCACGCTGACGATCGTCGGTGTCGCCTTGTCCATCGGACTTATGCCGCTGTTCGTCGGCTTTCCGCTTATGCTCGTGACAGCGCGGTTTGCCAAGCGTATGACTGTTTTGGACGCAAGGCTGGCCGTCCGGCTTCTTCAATCCCCTTCGACTGCCGCAGATTCCGTGCATACGGAAAGCCTTGATCCTGAGCAGTATGGCAAAAGAGGCCTCTTCGCCCAACTAGGCGCGGAGCTTTCCAATCCGTCAACTTACGTCGGACTGCTATTCCAAATCGTCAAACTGCCCTTGGGCATCATTTCGTTTACGCTTGCCGTTACGATCGTAGCCGTTAACTTGGCGCTTTTGGCGTCTCCGCTCGTCTATTGGATCTTGCTGCAATCGATCGGCATTGATATTTTCGAGAGAGAATTATTCGCCCGTTTACTTCCGGCGGACTTAAGCTCGCTTCAAATCTCGCTTATTTACGCAGGAATCGGTCTGCTGCTGCTGCCCGTAACCAATAGCTTGATCCGTCAAAGTGCCTTATTCTTCGGACGCATCGCTGTCGAAATTTCCGATCCGGCCGGAAGAAGAGCCGGTGAAGCTCCGCTGCAGCGGGCCTAAGCGGGCTTATTTCCCCGGAAATGTTCCACCCTCGACTCCGCCGGGATCCCCTGCGGCTTCACTCTGCCGCAGGCTTGTTATATTTCGCGAAAATCTTCGCTTCCACCCCGCTATTTTGCGGGTGATAAAATCGCTTGCTCTTCACTTCTGGGGGAAGATATTCGTTCCGGGCGTTCGGATGATCGATAGGATTCGTATAAGTTCTCGTACCGTCACGGACATCTGCAGGAACTTCGTAAGCTTTCGTCTGCTTGACATAATCGAGCGCCCCATTGATCGCTTTGTAGACCGCATTGCTTTTCGGGCTCTCGCAAATGAACACGACGGCTTCAGCGATCGCCATTCGCGCTTCCGGCATGCCGACAAACTCGACGGCATCTTTGGCAGCCAATGCGATCTGCAAAGCAGTTGGATTGGCCATACCCACATCCTCCGTCGCATGAACGACGATTCTGCGGCAGATGTATAGCGGGTCCACACCAGAATACAGCATACGCGCCAGCCAATAGATGGCCGCGTCCGTCTGGCCGCCGCGGAGCGACTTGCAAAAGGCGGATGTCATATCGTAAAAATCGGTGTGGGTTATCGCATTAATACGGGACTCGAATGATTCCTGAATCGTCTGCAGCTCGATCGTCTGTGAATCGTGCAGCGAATAAGCGGCCGTTTCCAAGGCGATCAAGGCATTTCTTACATCGCCATTGCAGACGTCGCATAAATAATCCATCGCTTCCTGCGTAATCCCATACTCCCCGCCAAGCCCTCTTTCCGGGTCTGCCAATGCCTGACGCAAAATTTGCTCCAGATCGTCTTTTTGCAGCGCTTCAAGCCGGTACACGCGACAGCGGCTGACAAGAGGTGGGATGATATCGTGTGCGATGCTTTCCGTCGTCGCGCCGATCAGAATGATGGTTCCGTCTTCGACGATGGGCAGCAGCGACTCCTGCACGTTGCTTTTGAGCGCGTGGATTTCATCCAAGAACAGAATCGTCCGCTGATTGTACAGCTTCAGATTGTCTTTCGCTTTACGGGCGACTTCCCGCAGATCCGAAACCGACAGCGAGACGCCGTTCAATTTCTCAAAATGCGAGCTCGTCATGCCGCTGATGATCGTGGCGAGCGTCGTTTTGCCGCTGGAAGGCGGACCTTGCAAAATCATGGAGCCGATCTTGTCCGTTTCGATGAGCCGGCGCAGCACCTTGCCTTCGCCGAGCAAATGCTTCTGTCCGAAAAATTGCTCCAGATTTTGCGGACGCATTCTTTCCGCCAGCGGCTTATATTCGTTCGTCCGGTTAAAATCGAATAAGTCCATGGTTTTCTCTGACCGCCAATCCTGAATATTCGCAAAAAAAGCACAGGCCCCTGACGCCGCATATGTGCTGCGAATGGGTGACCCATGCTTTTTATTATAAAAGCAGTTCGGACGATTTACAAAGGTTTAAGGCTCAACCCGAACCAAGCTGACCGATACCAAGGGCAAACCAGCGCTCCATAATATGCCGGACATTCGACACTTGATCGGGGCTGCACTCCACAATCACGACAACGTCCACATGGTGCCCTCTCCGCTTGCGTTCTTTTCGCCGTTTGAAATGAATCATCCAGTCCAACGCAAAACCAAGAGCTGCGCCTGCCGCAAGGCCGAGTAATCCGCCCATAATCGGACCGATGGCCCAGCGGAAGCCCAGCGACGCTCCTAGTACGGAACCGATTGTGCCGATGACGGCGGGGCCATCCAGCATGCTGATTCCGTCCGAGTGGTGGATCGTATCGAATACCAGCGTCTCCTGCGGACCGCTTTCCTTTAGCGGAACCGCTGCGATTGCTTCGGCAAGGATGCCTTGGCGCTCCAGCTCGCAGATCGCAAGCTCCAGCTCTGACGAATGACGAAAAGTCGCTACGATATACATCTTCTACCGCCCCGTCGCCCGGCAGAAGCTGAGGCGCAGCGCCCCATATGTGCGCTCCAGCCACTGCTTCTGGGCCTTATCGAACAATTTATTGTATTCGACTGAATACACATAAGCCTCGTAAGCCGCGAAGCAGTAAAAAGAAGGCATAAACAAGGCCCATTGCGCGTTAATCGAGTGCCACGCCTGTACGTTACTCCCGGCCATAGTAACGAGTACAATTTCCGCAATAGCCGAGAAATACATCAAGCCGATCCACCCGGCCAGGAGAAAAAAACCGATTGGAATGCGGCGAAGATACAGCTGCCCAAGCCCCGGCATGAGCATGGACCAAGCTATAGCGAGCCAGGGCGAGGTTTTGTCCAAATGATTCAAGGACATTCCGCTCATTTTAAAGGAAACAATGGGCGCACGCTCCCACTCGGCCAGCACCCATTGCTTGTTCAGCTCAATCGTGCTGCGGTAGCTGTCCCAGATGGTGTAAATATACACGGGAATATACAGCAGCAGCCAACGGGGATTCAGCACCTGCTTCGACAGATCGACATGACCCGTAAAAGAGCAAACCATCGACGTATTGATTCCCGACTGCATGTTGAGCCCAATTTCCCACAGTATCAAGATAAACCCTTTGATTTGGTTACCGAGGAGCAAATGGCCGAAACCCGGGAATGCGGCCGACCACCAAGCGATCACCCAAGGCTTGCGCAAATGCAGCAGGTTGATATTCAAGGTTCCGAAATAAGCCAAATAGCGCTTGTGGCTTCCCGCAGCTGGGCTTCGTTCCATGGTCCGCACTCCGATTGAAAAAAGATGAAGTCGCCTTTGGACTTGCTTTTTCTATCTTGCCCCAAAAATGACAAAAAAAGCATCCTTTTTCGCATTTGCTGCAAAGGATGCTTTCTTGATGCCGAATGGCTGATTATGCTACTTCAGTCCGGCCTTGGACAGGAGATCGCGGACAGCGACGCTGACCATGATCAGCCCGGCGACCGGCGGAACGAACGCGTTGCTGGCCGGCGGCTGCTGCGCCTTACGAATCTCAGGCGCATTCTCCGGCACAATCCGCTGCGTGACGTCAACCCGCGGCTTGATCGGCTCTTCCGTCGAAAATACGACTTTAACGCCCTTCTTGATGCCTTCTTTCCGCAGCTTGTGACGAATCACGCGTGCCATCGGATCGACGCTCGTCTTAGAGATATCTGCCACCTGAAATCGGGTCGGGTCCATCTTGTTGGCGGCGCCCATACTCGAAATGAGCGAAATCTTGCGCTGCAGGCATTGCTTGATCAGATGAATTTTGTAGCTGATCGTATCCGAAGCGTCCAATACATAATCCAACGGATAGTCGAACAGCTGCTCATACGTTTCTTCGGTATAAAACATGCGCAGGGCGATGGCATCGCATTCCGGGTTGATTTGCAGGATACGATCTCGCATCAGCTCAGCCTTCGGCTGGCCGACCGTCGTCATCAAAGCATGAATTTGCCGGTTCACGTTCGTAATGTCGACGACATCTTTGTCGATCATGATGATTCGGCCGACGCCGGTGCGGGCCAGCGCTTCGGCGGCGATCGAACCGACGCCGCCGATGCCGAGAACCGCCACCGTACTATTTTTCATAACCTCAAGCCCTTCCGGGCCGATCGCCAGCTCCGTACGGGAAAATTGATGCAGCATGGCTTACTGTCCACACTCCTCTTATTCGGGTCTTAAGCTTTGGCGGAAGGCTGCTTGAGCGCCAACCGAATGGACAGCTCCTCAAGCTGCTTGGCATCCACGGGACCCGGAGCTCCCGTCAACAGGTCCGATGCGCTGGCCGTTTTCGGGAAGGCAATCGTTTCGCGCAGGTTGGTGCGGCCGGTAATCAGCATCACGAGCCGGTCGAACCCGAAAGCAATCCCCCCGTGAGGCGGCGTACCGTATTCGAAAGCCTCCAGCAGGTAGCCAAATTTCTCCTGCACATCTTCCTTGGGAAGGTTCAGCGTAGCAAACATTTTCTCTTGCACTTCGCGCTGATAAATCCGCATGGAGCCGCCGCCGACTTCGTAGCCGTTCAGCACAAGGTCGTAGGCCTGCGCACGGATTTGGCCCGGATCGGTGTCGAAGTAATGCATGTCTTCTGCCTTCGGACTAGTAAACGGATGATGCTCCGCCACATAGCGCTTCGCTTCTTCGTCATAGCTGAGCAGCGGGAAGTCTACCACCCATGCGAACTTGAATTTGCTGTCGTCGATCAGGCCCAACTGACGGCCGATTTTCAAACGAAGGTTACCAAGCACGTCGGCAACGACCTTCTTCGTATCGGCGGAGAACAGCAGCAGGTCGCCTTCTTCGGCTTCCAGACGCTGCTTGAGCTGCTCCAGCTCCTGCTCGTTGAAAAATTTCACGATCGGCCCTTTCAGCTCGCCGTCTTTATACGTCATCCACGCAAGCCCTTTGGCCCCGTAGCGTGCGGCATATACACCGAGATCGTCGATTTCCTTGCGGCTCCAAGCGGCGCAGCCTTTGGCATTGAGCGCCTTCACCTGGCCGCCCTTTTTAATGATGTTCGCAAATACTTGGACGCCCGATTCGGCGACTATGTCCGAAACGTCCTGCAGCTCGAGGCCGAAACGAAGGTCCGGTTTGTCAGAGCCGTATTTGCCCATCGCGTCCGCATAGCTGATGCGTTGGAACGGCGTTTCGATGTCGGCGCCGGCCGTTTCTTTAAACAGACGAACGACGAGCTTCTCCATCATATCGAGCAATTGATCCTGCGACAGGAACGACGTCTCGATGTCCACCTGTGTAAATTCCGGCTGGCGGTCGGCGCGCAAATCTTCGTCGCGGAAGCAGCGGGCGATTTGGTAGTAGCGCTCCATGCCGCTTACCATCAGCAACTGCTTGAAAATTTGCGGCGACTGCGGCAATGCGAAAAATTCGCCTGGGTGAACACGGCTTGGCACCAAGTAATCGCGTGCGCCTTCCGGCGTGCTATTGATCAAAATCGGCGTTTCCACCTCGATAAAGCCGTTCTCGTCCAAATAATCGCGGAAAATTTTGGCCGCTTTGGCGCGCAGCATCAACGTACGCTGCATTTCCGGACGGCGCAGGTCGAGATAGCGGTGCTTGAGACGCAGCGATTCGTCGATTTCGATCCCGTCTTCGATGAAGAACGGCGGATTTTTCGCGGCATTCAAGATTTCGATCTCCTTGATACGAACTTCGATCTCCCCTGTCGGAAGGTTCGGGTTGACGGTTTCCGCATCCCGTTCTACAACTTCGCCGCGTACCGCGAGCACGTATTCGTTCCGCGCCCGGTCGGCCACCGCAAGCGCTTCGCCGGAAAAAGCCGGATTAAATACGATTTGCACGATCCCGCTCCGGTCGCGCAGATCGATGAACAATACCCCGCCCAAGTCGCGGCGGCGCTGGACCCAGCCGTTCAGCGTTACCGTTTCTCCCACATTAGCTTTGCTCAAAGTGCCGCAATGATGCGTTTTTAAGATCGTCGTCATGGTGTTTGTTACCTCCATTTTTATCGTTAAACTTGCCCAGCCCGCTCGCGCAGCGTCTGCACGAGATCGGAAAGAGCCAACGTTTCTTGTTCGCCGGTAGCCATCGTTTTCAAGGTAATCTCACCCTTCGCGAGCTCGTCGTCACCAAGAATGGCGACATAAGCTGCGTTGTACCGGTCGGCCGATTTCATTTTCGCTTTGATTTTGCGGCCCAAGTAGTCTTTTTCCGCGGATAGTCCCGTCAGTCGCAAATTTTGCAGCAGCTTCACACACTCGCGCTCTGCGGCTTCACCGAGGCCAATCAAGTACACATCCAACGGTTTTGCCGCCGGAATATCGACTCCCTGCGCCTGCAGCACAAGCAGGATACGCTCCATCCCCAGTCCGAAGCCGACGCCCGGTTGGTCGGTTCCGCCGATTTGTCCGACGAGGCCGTTATAGCGCCCGCCACCGCCGATCGTATCGATTGCGCCAATACCGGCCGCTTTGTACTCGAACGCAGTGTGCGTATAGTAATCCAGTCCCCGGACCAGCCGCGGATTGATGCGGAACGGAATTTCCATCGCGGTCAAATACTCCTGCACCGCTTGGAAGTGCGTCCGGCATTCCTCGTCCAAGTATTCGAGAATGGTCGGCGCGCCTTCGCCATATTTCTGATCGACCTTACAGTCGAGAATCCTCATCGGATTGCGGTCGTAACGCGATTGGCAGTCTTTGCACAGCTTATCCTTCACCGGAGCAAAGAACTCTTGAATTTTCTCGCGGTATACGGCCCGCACGGCCGGGTTGCCAACAGAGTTGATTTCCACCGTGACGTCTTTTAGCCCAAGCTCTTTATAGAACGTATAGCCGAGCGCAATGACTTCCGCATCAAGGCTCGGGTCCACCGAACCGAACGCTTCGATGCCGAACTGGTGAAACTGGCGGTAACGGCCAGCCTGCGGCTGCTCATAGCGGAACATCGGGCCGATATAATACAGCTTGCTGACATCCGGCTCGCCGTACAGCTTGTTCTCCACATAAGAACGAACAACGCCGGCCGTCCCTTCGGGACGAAGCGAAATGCTGCGGTCGCCTTTGTCGAGGAACGTGTACATTTCCTTCTCGACGATGTCCGTCGTCTCCCCTACGCCGCGCTGGAACAGTTCCGTGTGCTCGAACATCGGCGTACGGATCTCGCGAAAATTGAAACGCTGACACAGTTCCCGGGCCTTCGTCTCAATATACTGCCATTTCTCAATTTCGCCGGGCAGCAGGTCTTGCGTGCCCTTCGGTTTTTGAATGCTCATCTAAGCCCAGACTCCTTTCTGTCGCGTTTCAGCACAAAAAATAAAAAACTCCCGCCCCTGAACTAATTCAGGGACGAGAGATTGTACTTTAACCAAAGTCTCCCGCGGTACCACCCACGATTCGAACGAGCTTGCTGCTGCCGGGCCCGGCTTATGCAAAATAACTCGCTCACACTCTTCAAGCGGGTAACGTCCGCCAGCCGCAAACGACTACTATCCGGCACTGGCTCTTACGCCTTCGTCTGGCCGGGGTTCCCCGTTCGTCCTCCGGGAGGTCTGTTCATCCGATTCGCATAAGGAAGCTTGCAGCCTGGGCTTCCCTCTCTGGATACGCAAGGTTCGAATTACTTTGTCCCATCAACAGATCTACAAGATATGACATGGAATTAGAATTTATTCTACCCGCGAAGATATCCAAAGTCAAGAAAAAACATGTGCATGCTTGCAAATTTTCATGTGGATTATTTTGCCGCCTTCAGCGCGTTATATACGTCTTTTATCAGCATATACGTATCGCCGTTGGTCAGCTCCTGCTTGTTCGCAATGCCGTCCAATGTCGCGGCGGCAAGGAATCCTTTGCTCTGCAGCGTCTGCAGCGCTTGCTCGGGCGCCGTTTCCACCTTCAGCAGAAGGGCGATCATGTGCGCCGCTTGGTCCAGCGTAACCGGCAGCGTCTTCGGATCGGTGCCTTTGGCGAGCGCCTCTCCCGGGTTCCCGGCCATGGCCTCGGGCTTGAATTTGCGCATGCCCAAGAGAAGGTTGACTAACCGCTGCTGGTTGGACTTGCTGTCCAGCGCAAAGTTGTTGTCGTATCCGCCTGTCGCAAGACCGAGCGTGACCGCTACCTTCAGGCCTTCGTACGCTTTATGCTCCATGAACGGCTGCGCCTTGATGCTGAACGGCTTCAGTACCATGCCCTGATTATTCAGCGTATCCTGAAGCTTCGTAATGGCTTCCTTATTGGCGGACATTTGACGGAACGTGATTCCCGAGTCCTCCGCGATTTTCGCTGCCGCTCCGGCCGCTTCGGCGGCTGCCATGCCAACCGGAATGACGCGTGCGGTCCCGTGCGGGAGCGAATCGAAGCTCGCCGCGCGTCCGACGACCAGCAGCCCGTCCACTTTCAGCGGCACAATGCTGCGGAACGGTACGGCGTATTGCTGAGGCACGGTAATAACCGCACCGGTGTCCGCAGGCGACATGCGCTGAATATCGACCGGATAGGAGCCGAAACCGATGCGATCCCATTGATCGCGGTTTTCGAGCACGTCGATAATGCTGAGGCGGTATTCGCCTTGGATGTGACGCGTTTCGCGCACATATAGCTCCGGCGCTGTATCGTCCAATACGATGCCGGCAAATTCAGGATATTTTTCCTGCATGTATTTCACAATATTGGGAAGCTCGTCTTTGCCGAGTTTAAATGCTTCTTCCCGCGATTTGGGGTCGGTTCCGTCGATTCCGAAAATTTGCAGTGCATTGATCAGCATCGTATCGTTGTTCTGACGTCCGATGTTCAATCCCCGCATCCGCACGCGATCTTTATTGACCGCTGGATAATCCTTCATGTCTTTGTAGCCCCAAGCGCTCATTTCGTTCGCGCCCGTTCCGGCGTCGTTGTCTCCTTCCAGACGCTTGCGGACCTTGTCCCATACGTCCGGCGTGACGTTCTTCAACCGGAAGACGAGCGTCACAGCCATACGCGCCTTCTTGTCGCCAAGATCTTCGCGCCCCGTCGTATAAGGAACTCCGGCGGCTGCGGCAATATCCGCATCCTGCGTCGCATCGATAAGCGCTTTGGTTTGGACGGTTTTGACACTACCGTCGGCCAGCGTCAGCTTCATGCCCGTGATTTTGGAAACCGTTCCGGAAGGCGAAGTGATCGGCTCCATCGATTTGACCTTCAGCAGCACGTCAATATTTTTCTCCGCGGCTACCAGCGAGTTAAAGGCATTTGCAGCCGTCACGACATCGAATGAATCTCCTTCGATTTTGCCGTACCATTCCGCAAATATGCCCTTGTTGAGCATTTCCCGTTTATGAAGGACACTTTTGTCCGGCTCATAGTTCATGTCCAAGCTGTTCAACCATCCGAGAGTCATCAGTCCACCCAAGATCTCGCGGTCTTTTCCGTCAACCAGCAATGTCTTCTGGCCGTTGCGCGCCGCGGAAACGGCTGCCGCCACTCCCTCAGGGTCGGTACCGGCCACGATAAGGTCATAGCTGTCTTTTGGAGCACTTACCGTTTTCACTTCTTCCAGCTTCTGGGCCGCTTTTCGCTCACTGTTCCCCGTTCCTGCCTTCGTTCCCCCTGATTTCCAGTAATGCCATGCGCCGGCGCCAGCCGCAATTAGAACGATCAGTGCGATTACTAGTACGTATCCTTTTGCGCTGCCTCCGGAATTGTTCGATTTCCCTGCCATAATACACCTCTGCCATGTTATGATTTATGCCTGATCATTTGAAATTAAAACGAAGCGTGATCCGTTACACCGCCTCATGACGGCTGGCTGGCCGGAACGCCATAAGCATCGTTCAGCAGCCTGATTTTTTTGTCTACATACTCTTGATAAGCCTCATTATAGAAGGAGGGCTCCTTCGGGTTCGGCATCCGTTCGATGCGCTGCTCGTAGCCGTCCTCATGCTCGACTTTCGGATAAAGCACTTTGCTTACCGCGCCGCAGCCGAGTCCGATAATCGTCTGACGCTCTTCCATCATCAGAATGTTGTACAGACTCTCGAAGCCTTCGAGCGAATAGCCGACGTTCTCCTGATTGCCCAAAATGTTTTTCTGCCGGTACATATAATACGGCTTGTACCCGCGGCGCTCCATCCATTCGGAGGATGAGCGGATCATCTCGGCTATTTCGTCCCGCTCCGCCACTTCGTATTCGCTTTTGTTCTTTGTCATCTTGGAAGCGCGCTTGAAGGAGAGCGTATGAACCGTCAGCGACTCCGGCAGGAGCTCGGCCGTTTGATCGAGCGTCCTCTGAAGTTCGGCCATTCCTTCATTCGGCAGCCCGATAATCAGATCCATATTGATGTTGTTCAGCCCAAGCTTCCGGGCAAGCTTGAACTTATCGATCGTTTCCGTCACCGTATGGTGCCGTCCGATCGCATCGAGCGTCGCCTGCGTGAAGCTTTGCGGATTAATGCTGATCCTGTCGACCTTCCACCGTTTCATCACTTCAATCTTGTCTTCGGTAATCGTATCCGGACGCCCGGCCTCGACGGTCAGCTCGCGAACACGATCCATGGCCGGGAACGATTCATGCATCGAGACGAACAGCGCATCCATCTGCTCAGCCGTGATGCTCGTCGGCGTTCCTCCGCCCCAGTAAATCGTCGTTATGCCGACTCCGGCTTCCCGCATCCAGCGGCCCATCTCGCGAATTTCGTAATGCAGTCCTTCCAGGAACGCCTCGACGGACCCGTTATTTCCCCGAATATCGTACGCCGGAAATGTACAATAAGCGCATTTGGTCGGACAAAAAGGGATTCCGATATAAATGCTTACTTCCCGGTCCAAATGGAACAAATCAGGGATCACTTTCAACTGGCGTTCGGCTATTCCGGCGAGCAGCTCCACTTTCGGTTCGGTGACGAGATACTCGTCGCGCAGCGTTTGCTTGCAGCTTTCAATCGGTTGTTTCATCATCATGTTATGCATTAGCTTGGTCGGACGCACGCCTGTCAAAATCCCCCATGCCTGCTCCAGCCCGGTATACTCGCGAAGCACTTGAAGCAGCCCATAGACGACCGACCGCTTGACGATGCGTTTATGCCCGGCGTCCCGCGCATCCATCGCCCGTTCATGCTCGTTGTCGTAAGCGGCTCCCGTCTCCCGGTCGGTCAGTCGGATCTTGGACCTGATTACACGCTTCGTTTCATCGGCTTCCACCTCGGCGCGAACGTGCAGGCGCGCATCGTCCGTTCTCTCGTAGACCACTTCGACCTCTTCGAAAAAAAGCTTGCCTATATGAAACAGCTCATTGGCCTGTTCACCGAAACCGACACGCTCGAATTCGATTTTCAATGCATTCCATCCTCCGTTAATCGTCTGTGCGAGTCTGCCGCCGGATGCCGAAACCAATGCTTCGTTACACTTATAAGACGGGACTGCTGCACAAGAAGTTTCATATTGGAACAAAACTAGCAATAGTTTAGCATATTTGGCTGTTTAATGAAACAAACGGGCCGCTTTCGCACAATCCACGAAAACGACCCGTCTTTTTGGTCAGCGGAACGGTTTGCGTGCCGTCCGCTTCAGTTGCTCGCTGGAAGAAGAGAAATCGGCACGGATTTCCGTATCGTCCATGCCGGACGATTGCAATGCCGCCGCCTCCGCCAGACCGCCGGAAACAAGCTGCAGTTCCGGCATCAGTAAGCTTTGTTCTTTCGGCGATCGGTACATAATAGGCATAGACTCCTTAAATGTCGGGCAGCCGCACAAGATGAAATCGTGCGCAGGCTTATCTCTCATTGTCTCCCGCCTGAGCCTTGCTTATTCGTATGGATAAAAGTCGCTGTATGTGCGGCTCCTTTTTCGGATTCTAAGCCTGCTTGCTTTCGACGATGAGCGTAACCGGTCCGTCGTTGACGAGCGATACGTCCATCATTGCACCGAACCGTCCGGTCTCCACATGAAGCCCCGCTTCGCGAAGCATACCGTTAAACCGTTCGTAAAGCGGCTCCGCAAGCTCGGGACGAGCGGCTGCCATGAAATTGGGCCGTCTTCCCTTCCGGCAGTCCCCGTATAAAGTGAATTGAGAGATGGACAGCACCTGGCCTCCGGTCTCAAGCACCGAATGGTTCATTTTCCCTTGCTCGTCTTCAAATATGCGCAAGCCCGATATTTTATCGGCAAGGTACCGGGCATCCTCTTCGGTATCGCCGTCCGCAATGCCGACAAGCAGCACCAAGCCGTGGTCGATGCGGCCTACCGTCTCACCGTCCACCGTCACTTGTGCCGCTTTGCTTCTTTGCAGTACCACTCTCATGAACGTTCTGACTCCGTTTCAAAAATAAAATTTCCACGCCTTTAAGCCTGCATAATGCGCTGTACCGAATAAACGTCCTTGATCCGCTTGATTTTTTCCACGACCGAATGAAGATGATCGATATTGCGGATCAGTATCGTCATGTGGATGACCACCATCTTATTTTTATCCGAGCGGCCGGAAACGGCGGAAATGACCGTTTTGCATTCCGATACGACCTGCAGCACTTCATTCAGCAGTCCGCGCCGGTCGTGACCCGTAATTTCGATCTCGACATTGTAATTTGCCTCGATGTTGTCCGCCCACTCCACCTCGATCACGCGATTCCCTTCTTCGCTGCATTCCGGCGAAGGGATGTTCGTACAGTCCGAACGGTGAACGGAAACCCCACGTCCACGCGTAATATACCCGATAATCACATCACCCGGAACCGGATTGCAGCAGCGGGCAAACCGCACGAGCAGGTTGTCCACTCCTTTGACCCGGACCCCTCCGGTCGGACGGCCTTTGCGCTCCTTATCCGACACCGGCGCTTTCATTTCCTTAACCTCGGACGTAAGCATCGCCTGCTGCTGGGCTTCCTCCGCTTCCCTGCGAACCTTCTCGGTCAAACGGGTTACGATCTGGGCCGCGGTTATACCGCCGAAGCCGACGGCCGACAGCATGTCCTCAATTTCGTTAAAATTGAATTTCCGGGCGACCTCCAGCATCTCGTCATCTTTCGTCAGCGCAGGAACGTCGTAGCCGAGCCGTTTCAGCTCGCGCTCGATCATTTCGCGACCCTTGAGCACATTCTCTTCGCGGCGCTCTTTCTTGAACCATTGGCGGATCTTGGTCCGGGCGTGCGACGATTGAGCGATTTTCACCCAATCCTGACTCGGTCCATACGAATGCTTGGACGTCAATATCTCGATGATATCGCCTGTTTTCAGCTTGTGGTCGAGCGGGACGATGCGACCGTTGACTTTGGCGCCGATCGTACGGTTCCCGACCTCCGTATGAATCCGGTAAGCAAAGTCGAGCGGGACCGAGCCCGCAGGCAGTTCGATGACTTCCCCTTTCGGCGTAAATACGAACACCAGATCGGAGAAAAAGTCCATTTTAAGCGATTCGACGAATTCCTGTGCATCCTGCGTATCGTTCTGTAGCTCTAGAATCTCGCGGATAAAATGCATTTTGTCTTCGTAGCTGCCTGACGGGACAGAAGTGCCTTCTTTATAGGCCCAATGCGCGGCGACCCCGTACTCCGAGGTGCGGTGCATCTCAAACGTGCGGATCTGCACTTCCAACGGCTCGCCTTTCGGACCGATGACCGTCGTATGCAGCGATTGATACATATTCGGCTTCGGCATGGCGATATAATCTTTGAAACGGCCGGGCATCGGCTTCCACAGCGTATGGATGATCCCCAGCGTGGCATAGCAGTCTTTAATATTATCGACGATAATCCGCAGCGCCAGCAGATCGTAGATTTCATTGAATTGCTTGCTTTTCACCGTCATCTTCTTGTAAATGCTGTAAATATGCTTGGGTCTTCCCGAGATATCGCCGTCGATCCCCATCTCCTGCAGCTTCTCGCCTACGGAAGCAATGACGTCGCTTAAGTACTGCTCCCGTTCGGCGCGCTTCTTCTGCATCAGGTTCACGATGCGGTAATACTGCTGGGGATTCAAGTATCGCAGAGCGATGTCTTCCATCTCCCACTTGATCGCCGATATCCCCAGACGATGTGCGATTGGGCAAAAGATCTCCAGCGTCTCGTCCGCGATGCGCCGCTGCGCTTCTTCCGACTGGTGCTTGAGCGTTCGCATGTTGTGCAGACGGTCCGCCAATTTAATAAGAATGACGCGAATGTCCTGTGCCATGGCGACGAACATTTTGCGGTAGTTTTCGTTCTGGTGCTCTTCCTTGCTCTTGAATTTGATTTTCTCGAGTTTGGTGAGGCCGTCGACGATCATCGCACAGGTAGCGCCGAACTTTTCATGCACCGTTTCGAGCGATACCGTCGTATCCTCCACCACGTCATGGAGCAGCGCAGCAATGATGGAAGTCGTATCCATCTGCATGTTAACCAAAATATCCGCTACGGCAAGCGGATGCAATATATAAGGCTCCCCGGATTTGCGCACTTGGCCGTAATGCGCCTGATCCGCAAATTCATAAGCTTCCCGGATTCGTTTCAGGTCATTTTCTTTCACATATGTGGATGCCTTCGCAAGAAGCTGCTCTATCCCCATCCGTTCATCCATTCCCTTAATTCGATTTTAATCCATTATGCCCTTGAACCGGGGGCTGCGTCAAGAATTTGCGGGACAAACCGACATATTACGCGCAAAACGGACAATTGTACACGCTCCGCGTACGCTGACGGTTACAAATCCCGCAGCGCATCGGCAACTAGCCTTCGGCGTTCTTCGATGTACCTGCGGATCATCCATACTTCGCCCTCGAACTCGGAAACCGACCATTTGCGGGCCGTATCCCGTACCACATGAGGCCTGATCGCGTTATGCATGGTGTAGGCGACGGGAATGATTTTTGTTACCGTGAACGGGTCGTTCAGCATAGCCGCAAGCAGCTTTTTATATTTGCTCCGGACGGCCGGAAATTTCAGCAAGGTACGGGTTAGCCGGTTATAGCCCGTCACACGCACCAAATCGCTGCCACACGGTTTGCCGAAGCAGTTCCTCCCCCAGGTGCCTTCGTAATCCCATGGAATGATCCGGTATTTTTGTGATTTTCGGTGCCGGTATATGGCATAGTTCTGATCGAAGCCGTCATAATTTCCGGTTAACACGGCCCCTGCCAACCAGCGGAGGTAATTGTCGATGTCCAAGCGAAGCTGCAGATAGGATAATAGCGCTTTAGAGCTGTCCGAGCCGAGCGTATTCAGCTTGCGGATAAACAACGTGAGCTTGCTCCGGTCATCCGAGGATCCGATCATTTGCTTGTAGCCTGAAAACAATGACGATTTTTTGCGGCTCGTATCGTTCGGATACAAGCTGAAGTTCGCATTGTCGTTTACGGCATAAAATAACGACTGAACCGAGATTCCCCGTCTTTGGAAAAAATAGCGGTCGACTCCTTCGATCTCCAGATACACCCCTAAATTTTGGCCGTTGAGCCGGAGCAAGCAATGTCTGGTTTGAGAGCACGGCACCCCGATCCACTCGAAAAAGCGAAACGACAACGCATTCCGAATCAAGGAAGGATCGTCGTACTCGGCATTATAATGGTATGTTTTTCCGCCCCGAACGACTTCGTAGGAACGTTTCGGGTAGTCGCGTGTATGTCCGCCCCGGTAACGAACCTTGATCTCCTTTTTCGTCCCCTCGGACACCATGCTTCCTTGAACGAACCGGTTGCTCCAGACATTTTTTTGCAGCTGTTTCAACTGCTGCTCGCCAATGACCAAATGCCTCACAGGCAGTTCTGCAAACATCGACCTTCCGCCTTTCTCTACAAAGCAAAAAGCCTATCCTTGTGGATAGGCTTTTTGTGCTACTTTACCGTATGCATCCGCAAACAGCTCAGTCACGGCGATTGCCTTGTCAGCATAAGCCTGATGGTTTGACGCCAACTAACATTAGCTCCGGCCGCTGCGGCTGCGGCCACTGCGATGGCTGCGGTGACTGCGGTCACTGCGGTGACTACGGTGGCTGCGGTCACTGCGATGGCTGCGGTCACTGCGATGGCTGCGGTCACTGCGATGGCTGCGGTGGCTGCGGCCGCTACGATGGCTGCGATGGCTTCGGCTGCGATCACGCCGTCCGCTGCGGGAGCCCCATTCGCCTTGATTTCCGCCCCAAATCCACGGTTCACAATTAGGAAATAAAGGATTCATAGTGCAAAACTACCTCCTTTCCTATTGATAGTTTTAGATTATGCTTGCGGTGACAGCGTTGCCATGGACAAACGCTAATTCTTGAAAAAGCGCGCGTTCGCCTTGTCCGCCAAAATCTACCAGAAATATGTCCAATCCTCAAGATACTGGCGGAAATTAAAAGACAACTAGATTTCAGACTATACCGAATGATGCGAGATACATATAAATAAATTACAAATCAACTCCATTGATAAATGAAAGGAGGTTGGTGCCCATGCGGTAAGTTGTCGATTCGGTGACAAGCCGTCGGCAGGGCATCTATTCAGGGAATCAGAAAAACCATAATTTTATTACACGGAGGGGAATTATCATGGTAGAAAACAGCACGTTTAAAAGTTTGATCGGTTCGGAGGTAAAAATTAACCGGGGAGGGCATGATGCCATTACCGGTAAATTGATCGGAGTTCATTCCAACTATGTGGCCCTAAGTTCAGAAGATGGTGCCGTCTATGTTAATACGACTCATGTGAAGAGCATTTCGCAGTCCCCCAACCAAAAAAGCTCCGGGACGAACGGATCGATCACGACGCACATCAAAGCCTCCAGCTTTAACGCTTTGTTGCATGAGCTTCGCCACAACTTCGTGAAGATTAACCGGGGAGGACCGGAGAAACTGGAAGGTATTATCTCCGATGTCACATCGGACCATGCTATCGTCATTACTAACAACGAACTTATTCGCGTCCCCCTCTTCCATATTAAGAGCGTTACCGTCGGACTGAAAAGCCGTGGGAATAAAAACGGGAACAAAAGCAGGAATACCAACGGAAATGCAAAATCAGGCGGCAATAAAAGCAGCAAGAGCAATCGCAGTGGCAACCGTACTAATCGCAGTGACCGAAGCAACCGCAGCCAGCGAAGCGATCGCAGTCATCGCAGCAGCCGCAGCGGTAATCGCGACAGGGGATCGCAAGGCTTTAACTTTTGGACACCTCCTTTCTTCTCTTAAGCCGCGGACAAGGCGCCGAAAGCCTGGCTTACGAACTGCATATGGCCGTTTGGCAGCTATGCTTTGAGGGTCGGGATGCTTCCCTTGTGACATGGACCGGCTGGACAGTAACCGTCTTTTTTATGACGGTTATTTTTCTAATAGGCTTGCAGCCGGCACTAAAAAAAGGCGACTCAAACGAAATTCCGCCCTGCCCCCGGACGCGCGCAGATGTTAAGCAGCCACCGTGTGTCCGGCGGCTTCGGGCGGTCACTTGGGAGACATCGCTTCCACTTAAGTATTGCGAAAAGTAAGGAGGTGTTTCATATGAAAACGATGCGCTCGTATATTAATCAATACGTCGAGTTGTCCGTCTCCGGCAGGAAGGATTGTGTACGCGGCTTATTAATTGATATCGGCAGCGACATTATGGTTCTTCACGATGGAGAACGGTTTTTATACCTCCCGCTCCTGCATCTGCAGCAGATGTCTCTTTCCGTCAAACAAGAGGCAGGTGTGGAATTTTCGGGGATTTCATGGGAACCGTCGCAAGATTTATCGTATCGAAAAGTGTTGATGAACGCCAAAGGGATGTTTACCGAACTATATATAACGGGGAATCAATCGATTCACGGATACGTAACGAGCATCATGAACGACTTTTTCGTCTTCCAATCGCCGGTCTTTCATTCCGTTTTGATCGCTATGCGGCATTTAAAATATTTAATTCCTTACAGTCCGAATGCAACGCCTTATGCCATGAATCCGACTTCCTTTCCGGTCAGTACACCGACCATGGCTCTGGCGCGAACGATCGATCAACAATTGAAAAAATTAGAGGGGGAGTTCGTCGTATTGAATCTGGGAGAAAACCCTGGCAAGATAGGTCTGTTAAAAACCGCCGACACCCCCATTATCGAAGTCATTACTTCCGGCGGCGCGTCGATGTTCATGCATATCGATCATGTCAAAACGGTCCACCGCCCTTGATGCGATGTCTTGGATGGACAAAAAAGCGGCCCAAGGAATTTTATTCCTTCAGGCCGCTTTTCCATGAATATTAATACTGTACGAGCGAAAATACTTCGATCCCGTCCAGCTTATCACGTCCGTTTAGCTCCAAAAGCTCGATCAGGAACGCCGCCCCGACCACTTCTCCGCCCAACTGCTTGACCAGGTTGATCGAGGTTGCGATCGTGCCCCCTGTGGCCAGCAAGTCGTCGGCGATCAGCACTTTTTGGCCCGGAGTAATCGCATCGTTATGCATCGCAAGTTTGTCTTTGCCATACTCCAGTGCGTAATCCGCTTCAATCGTCACCCCTGGCAGCTTTCCGCTTTTGCGGATCGGCACGAAGCCGACTCCCAGTGCGATCGCGAGCGGCGCGCCGATCACGAAACCGCGCGCTTCCGGCCCGGCGATGCAATCGATTTCTTTATCCTTCAAGAGGCGGGCAAGCTCTTCAATAACGGCTTTGTAGGCTTGGCCGTCTCTCAGCAGTGTCGTAATATCCTTAAAGCTGATTCCCGGCTGCGGGAAGTCTTCGATAACGCGAATATAATCTTTGAAGTTCATACAATTTCCTCCATCGTGGAATGATTTGGTTCCGGTCCTCTCAGAAGCTTCAAACGAAGCTCCTTTGCGGAGCAGTACAAAAGCTCCTGCTCTACGTCCGGCCGTTTCGAACGGCTGCGGTAAAGCAGCGAGGCGGATAAATCTTTTTTCTCGGAGGAGGGCACAACCCTGTACCCTTCCCCTTCCGGCTCGATCAAGCCGATCTCGGTAAAAACGTCCAATATAAACAGGACGAGATGCGGCGAAAGCGCGCAACGTCTTGCGATCGCCTGAACAATCTGGCCGCCTCCGGACCGGTTCGCGGCTTCCGGCCGCAATGCCATGACGGCGCCGTATACGGCTTTGAAACTCTCGCGGCCCGGCATGATGCTGCCTTGCTTATCCTCTTCGGTGCCTCCGAACGCAGCGTAATACCGCTGCGCAGAGGACGCTTCGGCGGCCAGCGCGTGCAACTGCTCCATCCTCTGCGGGAGGGAGTAAATGAACACGTCCGAAGCCCCCGATAACGGCGTAAGTCCTGCACGTTCGTTCGCAGGCCGAAACCGGCCATGAATGTCGGCACACCACAGCGTGTATTGGGCAGAAGGCGATTGGAGCGGAGCCGGAACCGCCTCCCCAAATACGATAACTGCAGGTGAAAAGTCATGCTGCCCCGAATGATGCCGTTCAAGCCGTTCGCACAGCTCCGCCAGCTTCTTTTCCGGCTTCGGAGCCCCCCGCCAATCGAACAGCTGTATTTCCGGCACGCGCACGTCCTGGATCATAATTTGCGGACGGCGTACTCCGTTCCATTCGTTGATGGATAGCTCCCCGAGCACTTCAAGCTGTGCCGACGGCGATATCCATTCCGCCAGAGAAGCTTTACCGAATCCGACCCCATCCATGGCGGCCGCCGTTTCATCCTGCGCAGACCGGAGAGACAGCTTCAAATGCTGCTGCTCCTTGCCCATCGTGCGCATGTCATTTAAAGCAAGATCGCCGAACACGAAACGTGGGGACGGGTTCCCCATCCCGAACGGTCCAAGCCGCTCCAGCTGTCCGATGCTTTCCAAGGTTACATCACTGAAATCGCAGACCAGATCCGCATCCAGCTGCGGTATGTAATCGTCCGGCGTCAGCCATTCTTTCGCCAGCTGCTCCAAGCGGAGCCCTAGTTCCGGCAAATGAGCCCTTGCAAGCGTCATGCCCGCAGCCATCGGATGACCGCCGTAATGATCCATCAAATCGGAGCAATGCGTTAAGGCACGGTACATGTCGAAGCCGGCGATCGAACGCGCAGAGCCTTTGGCCATACCAGTTTCCGGATCAATGCCCAAAATAATGGTCGGCCGGTAAAAGCGATCGACGATCTTGGAGGCAACGATGCCGATCACACCGACGTTCCACTCTTCGTGAGCCAGTACAATAGCATCGGGCAGTCCGACGTCCGCTTTGCGTTTTTCGACCATGTCTACGGCCTGCTTGGCCATTTCGTCGACAATGCGCTGCCGCTCCTTGTTCAGTTGATCCAGCTCGAATGCCAGCTGATCCGCTTCCTGTTCGCTCGTCGTTGTCAGCAGCCTGACCGCCGTGTCTGCGCTGAGCAGACGGCCGCTTGCATTGATTCGGGGCGCCAGAGCAAACCCGATATGCGTAGAGGTTACCTCCCGAACCGGAACGCCGGCTATTTCCAGCAGCGATCGAATACCATAATTCGATGTCGATCTCATCCGTTCCAAGCCTTGCTTCACGATGATCCGATTTTCGTCCGTCAGCAGCATAAGATCGGCCACCGTACCGATGGCGGCAAACTCCAGCAACTCCTCGGGCCAACGGCCGAGCAGCGCTTGTGCGAGCTTCAGAGCGACGCCTACCCCTGCAAGCTGCTTGTATGGGTATGGACAACCCGGCTTTTTCGGGTTGATCAATACGTAAGCGTCCGGAAGCACCTCCGGCGGCTCATGGTGATCCGTGACGATGACATCGATTCCCAGAGCGTTCGCATGCGCGATTTCCTTCACGGCGCTAATGCCGGTATCGACCGTTACGATCAGCCCGACACCCTGCTCCTTCGCCGCGTCAAGCGCAGCGGTATTGAGACCGTATCCTTCGTGAACGCGATGCGGAATGTAATAATCGAACGTGCAGCCGAGCTGCCGCAGCAGATGAACCATCAGCGTCGTGCTGCTGACACCGTCCGCATCGTAATCGCCGTAGATGCGAATATGCTCCCCGTTGTCGATCGCTTTTCGAATTCGTTCCACCGCTTGTTCCATACCATCTAAAAGGAACGGATCGTACGTCTGATCCGTTCCTCCGTTTAAAAAATGTGCGGCTTGCGCGGAATCTGTTATTCCCCGGACAACGAGCAGTCTTGAGATGATCGGCGGCAAATGAAGCTCCTCCGCCAACCTTTCAGCCGCATTGCCGTCTGCCGCGCCGATATTCCATCTTGCCTTCGCCTGAAGCATGACGGCCGTTCCCCCTATTCCTCTTAATGAAGCAGCGTGGGCATATCGTCAGGCTCCGAATCCGTACTCTTGTACGGATAACCTGCATCGTACGGATTGACGTGAACGAACACGTCGGAAACGTGCAGGAACCGTTTCATGAGCGTAAGCTTGACGATTTTGGCAATATCATGCCCTTCCTGAATCGAGATGCGCGGATTGACGCTGATTTTTACGTCGACAATGACATAATGGCCGTGCTCCCGCGCCCGCAGTTGATCCACAGCAATAACGCCTTTAATGCGCTGTACCGTTTCAAGCAAATCTGCCGCATCTTCTTGATGCAGTACGTGGTCCATCGTGCTGTGAACCGAATCCATCAATAAACGGTATCCCATTCGAAGCACCATGACCGCGACGACCAAACCCGCAATCGGGTCCAAGTAATATAGGTAAGCAATTCCGAAATAGGAGCCGAGCATCGCGCCCCCGACGCCGATAAAAGCGGCAATCGAAGAATAAACATCGGAGCGGTGCTCCCAAGCGTTAGCGATCAGGGCTTGACTCGCCAGCTTCTTCCCAAGCCGGAACTTGTATTGAAACATCGCTTCTTTGACAATGATGGACAAGATCAGCACCGTCAGCGCGAAGCCTTCCGGCGGTTCATGCACGCCGCCATAGATCGATTTCACGGCCGAAATGCCGATTTCCACGCCGACCACAAGCAGCAGTACCGATAAAACAATAGCCGCTATCGGCTCCGCCTTGCCGTGTCCGTACGGATGATCTTCGTCAGGAGGCTTCTTGGCCGCGCGAAGGCCGACCAGCACTGCCACCGATCCTACGACATCCGACGCCGAATGGAACGCATCGGCCATCAATGCTTTACTGTTGGCCATATAGCCGGTTACGCCTTTCAGAAGGGCCAGGGCAAGATTTCCTGCTATGCCGATCCATGCGCCCGCTGCCGCTTGCTTGTAACGTTCCTCCGTCATGGGCCACTCCTCCATGAGATTGATAGAAAGGCCGCGGAAACTTGCCGTTTCGCGCGGCCGGCCGCAGATGAACCATGGCTTCGGTAAAAGCGGTTCTTACGCTTTCGCTGCAGAGCTCTTTTTCGAGTCGATCGATTTGCTTTTCAGATCGTACCAGAGCGGGCCTGCAATAAAGATAGAAGAATAAGCGCCGCTAGTCAGACCGACGATCTTCGCAAGCGCGAAGAGCTGAATGGAAGGACTGCCGAGTATAAGCAAACAAACGGCGGCAATCAATACCGTAAGGACCGTATTGATATTTCTTGTCATCGTCTGCCAGATACTGTCGTTCAATAAGTTCGCCAAATCGTCCGGCGTCTTCAGCTTGGCAAAACGCAGATTTTCGCGGACCCGGTCAAAGACGACGATTTTATCGTTAATCGAATAACCGATCGTTGTGAGCACCGCTGCCATAAACGGCAGGTTCACTTCCAGGCGGAATATCGCGAACACGCTGATGACCAAAAAGGCGTCGTGCAGAATCGCAATAATTGAAGCAATCGCAAACCGCCACTCGAAGCGAATCGTGACATAGAGACAAATGGCCAAGCTGGCTACCCCGATCGCCATAAGCGCTTTATTGCGAAGCTCCAGCGCCATATCCGGCGTAACGGTATTGACTTCTTGCGATACGCCGTTGCCATAGTTTGCCTTGAATTTCTCCAGAACTTGCTTCTGGGTTGCTTCCGGCAAGATATCGTTAAATCTCATGGACAAGCGGTTGTTGTTGTCCCCGCCAAGGGTCATCACACCGGCTTCGACGCCGACGCTTTTGAGCAGTTCTTCGGCTTTGGCTTTATCCATCGCTTGTCCGGCCGATATGTCCATAGACGTACCTGCCCGGAATTCTACCCCATAGTTCAGACCGCTGACCGACAACACGACGGCGCCGATGATACAGATGAGAAGCGATATGATATAGAACGTTTTGCGATGTTTGACAAAATCAAAAAGTATTTTAGTTTTAGAGTTCACGGATTTCCGACTCCTTTACGCCAAAATAGACCGGCTTCTTGAACAAATTGCTTCGGATGAGCAGCAAGGTCAAAAACCGCGCAAAGAAGACGTTCGTGATCACACTAAGCACGATGCTGAGCATCGTCGTAAGCGCAAATCCGCGGATGGCTCCGTTCCCGATGTAAAACAAGACAAAGCCGGAAATGATGTTCGTAATATTGGCATCCATAATCGTTCTGAACGAATGCTTCGAGCCCGCCTTCATCGAGGAAAGGATGCTCTTGCCGCTGCGGATTTCTTCTTTGATCCGTTCCGCGGTAATGATGTTCGCATCGACCGCCATCCCGATCCCGAGAATAAATGCTGCGATCCCCGGCAGAGTCAGCGTCGCATGAATCCAGTCGAATACGATGAGCAGCAGCCAGGAGTAGGTGATGATCGATATCGAGGCGACGAGACCCGGTATACGGTAAAAGATCAGCATGAATAGCAGGATCAGCACGGAACCGACAAGGCCGGCTTTCACCGTTTCCTGCAGGGACAATTGGCCAAGCGTAGCGCCTACGCTCTGGGTATATTTCTCGGTAAGCTTCAATGGAAGCGCGCCGAGGTTGATCGTGTCTTTCAGCTTGTTGGCTTCGTCATACGTATAATTGCCTGAGATCGTCGCTTTGCCGTCGGTCAGCACCTGCTGTACGACCGGCGCGGACAGCTGGGTCTCGTCCAAATAAATGCCGAGCGGTTTACCGAGCAGCTTCTCCGTGACCTTGCGGAATTTCTCCTTATCCTTGACTTCGATCGAAATCATAGGACGGTTCTGCTGGTCAAAACCGACTTTGGCAGCGCCCTCTACGAAGTCGCTCCCCAGCATTTCCTTCGTGCCATCCGGCCCGCGGAACGTGAGCTGTGCAGGCTCTTTGATGATCTTTCTTACTTCCTCTTCATTCGACACCCCGGCCAGCTTCACGCGGATTCGGTCGCTTCCCTCGGTTGTTACTTCCGGCTCTGCAATCCCGAGGCTATCAGCCCGTTTCTCCAGACTGATTGCGGTTTGCTTGAGCGATTCGGGAGTAACCGGCTTCCCGGGCTCAATCGGCTCCACAACGTACAAAATCTCAAAGCCGCCTTTCAAATCAAGCCCCAGCTTCACTTGCTTGACAAGCTGCGGACTCGTCACTCCGATCGCGGCAAAGACGATCAGCACGATAGCGAAAAAAGCGACGATTCTTTTGATGTCCATAAAAGTCTCCTTCCATACTCAATATTCCTATTATACCTACGTGCGAAAAACGAGTCAATTTGCCTCTTTTTTCCTTTCCATAAAGACGCGCGCAAAAAAGAAGCCCGCTCGCTAGCGATGGGCATCCTTATATATGCTCATGGTCATCCAGTTCATGAACTGCGTCGCCTTCAAAGATAAAATATCGTTGACGATCCGGTGCAGCGGAGGAACGCCGGTCTTATGGTATTTGTCGCTGACGCACTCCCATATCTCCTCTCCTGTCACCTGCTCGTAACCGATCATGCGGAACTCTTCGGCTTTACTCCGGCAAATTTCCTCGATGACCCGGCTGAGCTCCTCGTCGTTCATAGGCTCATCCTCCGGTTCGGGGTCCGGCTCCGATTCCATGTGCTTCATCCAAAGCTCCGGCAGATTGCCCGCTTCGGGTTCGCACTCCTCAACTTGTTCCTGAGCCGGGACTGGACCGATCTCCTGCTGAGGCTCGCCTGGTTTCGGATCGGCCGCTCCTTCTTCCTCAAGCAAATGCGAGTCCGGAATCCGCTCTTCCGCCAGCTCGCCGGCCTCCCTCTCCGAGTAAAAAAGTTCCATATAAGGGATCGACTCCGTAAGCGGCTTTTCGGCTGCAGCTTCCCCTGTCCCGTCTTCTTCCGGATTCCGGGACTCCGAGTTACCCATATTCTCGTTCCCGGCTTCCGGCCCCGTTTCCGTGGTGGAGGCGGCGGCGTCTTGCTCCAATCCCGCTTCTATGGAATCCTGACCCTTGCCGTCGCTGCGATCCTGTTTCCAACTGTCGTTTTCCATCTTGCAACCCTCCCGCGTGCGCAGCCTCGTTATTGTACCTATTCGCTGTACCCGAGCGTTTTCCTGCCGTTTGTGCCTGCGGCGCGATCTAAAAATTGTTGCATGCTCTTGGACAGGTTGTGCATATCCATTAATAACGAACGGGAATACAAGCCCATCCAGAAAGAAAGAAGGTCGGTCCCTTGACAAAACAATCGTTTATCCAAGGAACGCTCATCCTCCTTGCAGCAGGCATTGTCAACCGCATCCTCGGCTTCATTCCCCGGATTACGCTTCCGCGGGTAATCGGTCCGGAAGGAATCGGCCTTTATCAAATGGGGTGGCCGTTTCTCATCGTCATTCTTACGATCGTCACCGGAGGCATCCCGGTCGCGGTAGCCAAATTGATCGCTGCCGCTGAGGCCGAAGGCAACGAAGTCAGAGTCCGGACGATCTTTCGGGTAGCGCTTGCTCTGGCGACCGTCATCAGCTTTATCTTCACCGCCGTCATCGTCCTCGGCGCCCGCTGGATTACCGACCATCTGTTCACGGACTCTCGGGTATACTACACGTTCCTGTGTATGACGCCAATCATCCCGCTCGTCGGTATATCAGCCGTATTCCGCGGGTATTTTCAAGGACGGCAGGACATGATTCCGACGGCGCTGTCCCAAGTGGTCGAAACGCTCGTGCGCATCGTTACCGTGCTCGCCTTTGCCTTCATGCTGCTGCCTTACGGCATCGAATTCGCTGCCGCGGGAGCGATGATCGGCGTCATGGTCGGCGAGTTGAGCGCCCTGCTCGTTCTGGTGCTGCTATACCGGCGTAACCGGTCGCAGCGGCTGGCGCCTCGCCGGACAACGACCGGAGCTCGACGGTCGTTCAACCGCTTCGAGAGCTTGAAAAATCTTCTTCAATTGGCCGTGCCCGTCACCGGAAGCAAGCTGGTCGGCTCCGGCTCGTATTTTCTCGAATCGATTCTGATTATTCAGAGCCTCGCTGTCGCAGGCGTGGCAACCGGTGTAGCGACGGCGCAGTACGGAGCATTGCAAGGCATGATTATTCCTGTGCTGATGCTGCCTAGCGCCCTTACCTTTTCCCTCGCGGTCTCGCTTATCCCGTCCTTGTCCGAGGCGGCGGCCAAGAATGACATGAAAACCATCCATATGCGGCTGCACCAATCGCTGAAGCTCGCCTTGGTGACTGGCGCCCCCTTTGCCGTACTGATGTACGTGCTGGCCGAGCCGATTTGCCAGTACATGTACGGACAGCCCGGAGTCGGGGCGATGCTTCGGATGATGGCGCCTGCGGCGCTTTTCATTTATTTTCAGGCGCCGCTGCAATCGACCCTCCAAGCGCTCGAAAGACCCGGAAGCGCACTGATCAATACGCTCGTCGGGTCCGTCGTTAAGTTGACGCTGATTTATATCTTGGCCAGCCGGCCGGAATTCGGCATCTTGGGGGCGGTTGTCGCCATCAGCGTGAATATTATGCTCGTTACCTTGCTGCACTGGAACAGCGTCGTGCGCCTGCTTCAGTTTCGCATGCAGGCCGGAGATTTTCTGAAAGTCGGAATAAGTATGGCCGTCGCCGGCTTTGCCAGCTATGTCGTGATGTATACCCATTGGATCGCTAGCGGCTTTACGCGTTTTTCCTTCTCCTGCCTGACGGGAGTTATCGTTTATCTGCTGATCGCCATGCTGCTTAAGCTCATTAACCGCGACGACGTTTTCCGAATTTTATGGCTTGGCAAACGGATTGTGAAATAACGGAGGCGCCAGCTCATCTTTTTTTGTCGATAAACCAGCGGCCCCGATGATCGATGGAACAAAAAAATACGTCCTTGAAATCTTTGACTCCCTTATCCTGAAGTTGGCTCTTGAGCCAAAACCGGGTTTGGCCGAGCTTGGCCAAGCTTTCGTCCTGTACTTTACCGTCCATAATCAGCGGCAAAGGAAGTCCCTCGTAGCGAAACGACGGCGGCTTTTCCCCGGACGGTTCCGTCTCTTGTTTTTTCTCTACCACGGTCAGCTTACCTGACGATTCGAGAAGGGCAAATTCCACATCCGCGAGGTTCGTCACTTTATTTTCTCTCAATTGCAGCAGCAGATCGTCCAAATTGTATAGCTGACGCTTCATTTCCTTCCGATTCAGCTTGCCGTTCTGAATAATGGGAGAAGGCTTGCCTTCAAACAAACGGCGCAGCTTTTCGTTTTTCAACGAAACAAAAGCAATGGTCAACTGAACCACGACCAGCGTTGCCATGGGAAGGATTCCGTCGAGCAAGGGCTTCTTGATATCTTCCAGCACGAACACGGCAATTTCCGCGATCATGATGGAAATGACGAGGTCAAAAACCGACAGCTTGCCGATCTCCCTTTTTCCCATAATGCGCAGGGTAAAAAAAACGATCGCATAGATCAGAATGGTGCGAAAAAAAAGCGTCAGTAGATCCATGGACTCGGCCTCCCCGATTGCAGTTCAATGCCTATTGTAGCCTCGGGGAACGATTGTCATGCGGGTGAATTGCTGGTAACAAATCGATGCTTCCGCAGCCCATAAAGCTGTACTATTTCGGTGTACATGCCCATACAATGGAAAATAAAACGGCTTGGAACAGGAGGTCAAGAGGGATGATGAAAAATTCGCCCTTATTTGCCGGCTTAGTGTATGCCGTGGCGTTCATGCTGGCCGGAACGCTGCTCGCTTCGCTTGTACTGCTGGGAACGAATATTCCTGAGAAATCGTGGCTGAGCGCGACGTTGTTTATTCACGGAATCGCCATGCTGGTGGGGGGCGCGGTATCGGGCAAACGCAGCGGCGGTAAAGGCTGGTACCACGGGGGATTGCTGGGGGCCATGTATACCGTGGTCGTATGGATGATCGGATTTTTGGCGTACGATGCAGGTTTTTCCAAGGAGATGCTGGGGCTGGCGGTGGTAGCTTTGCTGGCCGGAGCGCTGGGTGGGATGATCGGCATCAATTTGAAGAAATGAACCGGACCGCCGGTCCGAACGACCGCGACTCCCTCCGTCCGGGACAGAAACAAAAAAGCGAGATCTCTTGAGCCCGCCGGAATCCGGACGGAACGAGACCTCGCTTGTTTGCATGCGCAGCGAAGCGCAATGGGTCGAACTATTTACTTTCGGAAGCCGCCGCGGAAGTTGTAACCGTATTAATGGCCGAACGCTCGAAGGTCAGCTTCGTGACGTCGTTCACACGCAGGACGATCGTATCGTCCGTAATCTCCAGGATTGTGCCGTGAAGGCCCCCGATCGTAACGACCTTATCCCCTTTTTTCAAGTTGCTCAGCATCATGTTGCGAGTCTTTTGACGTTTTTGCTGAGGGCGGATAAGTAAGAAATAAAGAACGACGAACATCAGGACGAGCGGGCCGTAAGTCACGAGATATCCCTCGATCCCCGGAGCCGCCGCCGTTTCATTTGCCGCTAACCACATTGTCTGATTCCCCCCTTTCTACAAACTTTCTCTATGTATACCAAATGGTAAGTCCGGTGAATCCGAAGCGGCTGCGCTCCAGATTCATCGGGCTTTTAGAACCCTTTGCTGTTCTCATCGATGCCGTATTTCGCGAAAAATTCGTCACGGAAATCAAGCAGCCGGTCTTCTCTAATCGCTTGACGCACCCCGCGCATCAGCTCCAACAGGAAATGAAGATTATGATATGTCGTCAGCCGGATGCCGAACGTTTCGTCGGCTTTGATCAGATGACGGATGTAAGCCCGCGAGTAGTTACGGCACGTATAGCAGGAGCACTCCGGATCGAGCGGACCGAAATCTTCGGCAAACTTTGCATTGCGGACAACCAATCGGCCTTCGCTCGTCATGACGGTGCCGTTGCGGGCAATCCGCGTCGGCAGCACGCAGTCGAACATGTCAATGCCGCGGATCGATCCTTCCACCAAAGCGTCGGGTGACCCTACGCCCATCAGATAGCGCGGTTTATGGGTAGGCAGATAAGGAACGGTGTAGTCGAGCACCTCGTACATCAAATGCTTCGGCTCGCCTACGCTGAGTCCCCCAATAGCATACCCCGGGAAATCCATGGAAGTCAACTCAAGCGCGCTCTGCTTGCGTAAATCTTCGTACATGCCGCCCTGGACGATCGCGAATAACGCCTGTTCGTTCGGTCGGGCATGGGCTTTCAGACACCGTTCTGCCCAGCGGGTCGTCCGTTCGAGCGATTGCTTGGCGTAGCTGTGCTCCGCCGGGTAAGGCGGGCATTCGTCGAAGGCCATCATAATATCCGAGCCGAGTGCATTTTGAATCTCGATCGATTTCTCGGGCGAAATAAACAGCTTGTCCCCGTTCAAATGGGAGCGGAATTGTACGCCTTCCTCACTGATTTTGCGCATCTCGCTCAAGCTGAATACTTGAAAGCCCCCACTGTCCGTCAGAATTGGACGGTCCCAGTTCATGAAGCGGTGCAATCCTCCCGCTTTCTTCACAATCTCATGGCCGGGACGCAGGAATAAATGATACGTGTTGCTCAAAATGATATGCGCATCCATCTGCTTCAGCTCTTCGGGGCTCATCGTCTTCACGGTAGCCTGGGTGCCGACCGGCATAAAAGCGGGCGTTTCGATTACCCCGTGAGGCGTATGCACCCGGCCCAGCCTCGCGCCGGATTGCTTGCAGGTCTTGATATGCTCATAGGTAACGGCCAATCCAATCACTTCTTTCTCTTCCGGTCAATTTTTCCTTATTTAATGAATGAACATCGCGTCGCCGAAGCTGAAAAAGCGGTACTCTCGCTCAACGGCTTCGCGGTATGCGGCGAGTACGCTCTCCCGCCCGGCAAGCGCGCTGATCAGCATAAGCAGTGTCGATTTAGGCAGATGGAAGTTGGTTAGCAGCGCATCGACGATGCGGAACCGGTAGCCCGGATAAATGAAAATTCCGGTCCAGCCGCTTCCCGCTTGCAGCATGCCGTACTCATCCGCCGCCGTTTCCAGCGTCCGGGCCGAAGTCGTCCCTACCGCGACCACCCGTCCGCCCTTTCGTTTCGCGGCATTTACCAGCTCGGCGGTTTCTGCGGATACCTCATAATACTCCTCGTGCATCTCATGCTGTTCGACGCTCTCGACCCCGACGGGACGGAACGTTCCCAGTCCGACATGAAGCGTAACATACGCTAATTGTATCCCTTTTTGTTCCAGCCGATTCAAATATTCCTGGGTGAAATGAAGCCCTGCCGTAGGCGCCGCAGCGGAGCCTTCATGTTTCGCATACACCGTCTGGTACCGCTCGCGCTCCGGAAGCTGCTCCTTAATATAAGGCGGCAGCGGCATATGTCCCAAGCGGTCGAGCAGCTCGTTAAAAATGCCTTCGTAGCTGAAGCGCAGCACTCGGCTGCCCATCTCGCCTTCGGATTCGACGGTAGCGACGAGCAGCGGCGGCTCCGTATCTCCACCCGCTTCTGTTGGAGCACCGCCTCCGAAATGCAGCACGGTCCCGGTCTTCAGCCGCTTTGCCGGACGGACGAGCGCTTCCCAGCGATCCCCTTCGAGCTGCTTGAGCAGCAGCACTTCGGCTTTGGCGCCTGTGTCCGCCTTCACTCCGAACAGCCTGGCCGGAATGACCCGCGTATCGTTAAGCACAAGCACGTCTCCCGCCTCAAGATACCGTTCCAATTGTTCAAATGTATGGTGACCGATTTCCCCCGTCTGTTTATCCAGCGTGAGCAGCCGAGAGGCCGTCCGATCCGGAAGCGGCGTCTGCGCAATGAGTGATTCGGGTAAATGGTAGTCGAACAAGTCCACTTGCATGATACGTTTCATCCTTCTGTAGGTTTCATATTTAAATCAACTTTTTTATGCTGCGAACGGCCGTCGTTCCTCAGGGCCTCAAGGAGCGGCTTTCTGAATCGAAACGCCCGTGTAATACGTCAGCAAAATTTTCTGGTAATCGTAACCGAGCTCGGCATAGCTTTTGGCGCCCCACTGAGACATCCCCAGCCCATGACCGTAGCCGGTGCCTTTGAAAATAAACTGCGGGTCCCGGGTAGCCAGCCGCACTTTGCCTTGTGCATCCATCACAAACAGCTGATCGTCGGTTTGTTTTCCCTTTCCGCCGCTGCCTGCGACAACGACGGGCTGAGAGGCCGAGGTCTGGCTTCGCGTCGCCCCCCCTGCTCCCAATATAGTATAGCGTCCCGTTTCTTCAATATCAAACCGGGTACTGGGCAGGCCGCCGAGCATCGTGCGGAGCGAATCCGGATAAGCGGCTTTAAGCGGCTGCCCGTTCGCCGTTACTTCTATCGCGCGGCCGGACGCTCCTCTTTTCGACACTTCAAGCCGGTTTAACGCCCCGCCGGTATAAGACGCGCCAAGCTTTTCCTTTACCTTGGTCGCATCGTAAGGACCGCGAATCCAGGAATAAGCGTTCGATTCGACCTCTTGGCCGATAACGACGAAGTGGTCTCCGATGTCGACCTTGAATGCCCCCGGGTTGGTTGCATTGTCGACGTAGGGTGCCGGCCGGACGCTCACGCCGGTTGCCGTCGACTCGTAATAAGGCAAGCCGGCCGGATTTTTTTGCCCCGTTGCCCTTGCATAGTCAGAATGAATGTAGCCGGTGTTGCCATTCGGCAGAACGATCCGGTACCATACCTTCTTGCCTGCCTGAGCGCCTTCGTCCGGGGATTTTTGACTCTGCAAATACGCCACTTCGTTGCCCCATACTTCGGTCGGAGCCGCCGTCATTCCCCCTGCATTGGAGTAATACAGCGGATTGATCAACCCGTTCTTATCTACGACCACTTCGCCTTGCGTCGCCTGCACCGCTTGCTGCGCGGCGGCGAACTCTCCCGCCACTCCTTTATACGCTTGATCCGTGGTCGTGTCGGTGACGTGGGCAATCTGGTATTTGATGCCCTGCTTAAGCGCAAATGTGCGCGCGGCGACAGCCTGCGCCTTCAACGCTTCCAAAGGCCATTCTTTACTCATCTCGGAGCCGAGGACCGACACGAGATACTGCTCAAAAGGCAGCTCGTTGACGACCGCCAGCTTGCCGTTGAACCGGGACAGCTCTATCCCCCCGCGGTAGGCGCGATCGAACCGCTCGCGAACGGTGACGCCGCCCTGCGCATCCGCCGCCGCCGCCCACAGCTTTGCTCCTCCGCTGAAGGCGAAGGCCGCTAGCGGTCCTCCGGCGCTCTCGCCGCCCATGTCAAGCTCGCTGCGCTTCAGCACATAGCTCTGCGCAGCGTCCACCGGCGTGAGCGCCACGGTCGGCAGCGCCGCCGCGATCTGCGCCTTCAGCGCCTGGAGCGCTGTGTTGTCCGCCGCTTCGCCGACGAACACGGCGTAGCCGGCTTCGGTCAACGCCACGTCGGCGTCGAAGCCCGCCTGCGACAGCGCAACCGCCTGCGCATTCGCATCCGCCTCGCCGGCGAAGCTGCCCGCGCTCCAGCGCAGCGGCCCGCTGACGGCCGCACCGGACTGACCAGCAGCGGCTGACGCTGCCGCTTCCTTCGTTGCGAACGGGCCAACATAGGCCCGATACGCCGACTGGCCGCGCTTCACGTGCTGTACCACACCTGCGGCGGCTCCTCCAGCCGCCAGCTTCTGCGCCTGCGAACGCGCGGCCGTAACGTCGCCCGTCTCCGGCAGCTGCGCGTAATAGCCGTCCGCATAGACGCGAACCGGCGTTTTTGCCGCCGCTTGATGAACCGGCTTCACCCCAGCTGCCCCACGCAAGCCGAGCTGCAGACCAGCGTCTGCCGACAGTGTAACTGCAGCGGCCGGACTAACATATTTGCCCGTATCGATAAATAAAGCGACACGAATATTGTCGAGCTTCGGCACCGACACCGCGGCGTAAGCAGCAGGCAGCACGCCACCTGCCTGTCCCGCTAAACCCATTGCTGCTGCAAGCAGCAGCACGGCCGGCATCTTCATTCCTGATCTTAAGCGACGCGCCGCCCGCCCTAGGGGAGCTTGTCCCATAGAGCCGGGCGGCCGTTTCGTTTTATGCATAAACCGCCGATTCCCCTCTCTTGGCGGAACCGCCGATGCTTCCGCTTAAGAGCGGCTTGGCATCGGCAGCCCGAGATGTTTGCACGCGCTCGGCGTTACCATTCGTCCCCGCGGCGTTCGCTGCAAAAATCCGATTTGCAGCAAATACGGCTCGTAGACGTCTTCAATGGTTTGACTTTCCTCTCCGATCGAAGCGGCAATCGTATCCAGCCCGACCGGACCGCCCTGAAAGCTCAAAATGATGGCCCGCAGCATCTTATGGTCGATCTCGTCGAGTCCGAGCGGATCGACTTGAATGCTCGACAGCGCGGCCTGCGTAATGTCGAGCGTAATGATGCCGTCGCCCTTCACCTGGGCAAAATCGCGCACCCGCTTGAGCAGCCGGTTCGCGATCCGCGGCGTCCCGCGCGAGCGCATCCCGATTTCCCGGGACGCTTCGCCTACGATCTGCACCTGCAGCAGATCGGCGGTGCGGCTGACGATATAAGACAGCTCGTCGACCGTGTAATATTCCAGCCTGCTGACGACACCGAACCGGTCGCGCAGCGGCGCTGAAAGCAGCCCGACGCGCGTCGTTGCGCCCACCAGCGTAAACGGTGGCAGGTCGAGCCTCACCGAACGGGCGCTCGGCCCTTTGCCGATGATGATATCGAGAGCGTAATCTTCCATCGCCGGATACAGCACCTCTTCTACCGTTCGGTGAAGCCGGTGAATTTCGTCGATGAAGAGCACGTCGTTTTCCTGCAGGTTGGTTAAGATGGCCGCCAGATCGCCTGGACGTTCGATCGCCGGTCCCGAGGTCGTCCGCAGATTGACGCCGAGCTCGTTGGCGATAATATTCGAAAGCGTCGTCTTGCCAAGGCCCGGCGGTCCGTACAGCAGCACGTGATCGAGCGCTTCCTTGCGCATTTTGGCCGCTTCGATATATATTTTTAAATTTTCCTTCGCCTGCGCTTGACCGATATATTCAGCCAAATACCGCGGACGCAGGCTGAACTCCATCCCTTGATCCTCCATCATCAGATGAGCCGAGATGATGCGGTCTTCCATGTTGTGCCTCTCCTTCCTGTCGGCTACCCGCCAAGGCGGACGCCGCCTGCCGCGTCAAGCTTCCACACGGCTTATTTCATCAGCGACTGCTGGAACAGTGCCTGCAGCGCAAGCTTCGTTACCGCATCGGCCGTCTCGTCGCCCTTCAGCTTCGGCTTGACGGTCTGTCCCGCCCGTTCCGCCTCGGCTTCGGTATAGCCCAGCGCAAGCAGCGCCGCCTTCGCCTCGCCCCAAGCGCCGCTTGCCGTCGGCCCTGCCGCGGCAATTTCCAGCAAGCCAAAGCCGGAACCGTCCGCCTCGACCGAAGTCCATGCGCCCAGCTTATCTTTCAGGTCGAGCACCATGCGCTGCGCCGTCTTTTTCCCGATGCCCGGCAGCTTGGTCAAGAACGAAAGATTTTCCTGACTGATGGCCGCCGCAATCACTTCGGGACGGCCTCCCGCCAGTACGCCGATGGCTACTTTCGGCCCGATGCCGTTCACATCGAGCAGCAGCCGGAACAACGACTGCTCTTCTCTGGACGAAAATCCGAACAGCAGGTGAGCGTCCTCCCGTACATGGTAATGAATGTACATCGTCACTTCCGCGCCGTCCTTACCCGCCCCAACCGCATACGGATTGGCGCAAAAAACGCGGTAGCCGACACCGCGTACGTCCAGCACCACATATTCCGTTTCGCGGTGCGCCACCGTCCCTCTTAAAAAGTCGATCATCGCTTATAAGCTCCGTTCAATTTTTGTTGTAATCCCGAAGAATGGGCATGGCATATGGCCACTGCCAACGCATCCGCCACGTCATCGGGCTTCGGCACGGCAGATAAATGCAGAAACATTTTAACCATTTCCTGCACCTGCTTCTTCTCCGCTTTCCCGTAGCCGACAATCGCCTGCTTTACCTGCAAAGGGGTATATTCGGCAATCGGCAGCCCTTGCTGGACCGCCGCCAGCATCAGTACGCCGCGGGCTTGCCCGACGGTCAGTGCTGTCGTGACGTTCCGGTTAAAGAACAGCTTTTCGATTGCGACCGCATCGGGCTTATATTTCTCGATAAGCTGCACTGTCGCTTCGTACACTTGTTTTAGCCGCAGGGCATCTTCCGTACCGGCTTGCGTCTGGATCGATCCGTATTGAACGGGAACCAGCTTATGACCTTGTTTATCGATAAACCCGAAGCCGACGATGGCGATCCCCGGGTCAATGCCTAAAATCCGCAAAACGCGCACTCCCCCATTCGCTTTCTCCTACTGCGGCTTTCGGGCCGCAAGAAGCGAACATATGTATTCACCTGCCATTATAGCAGATTATCCCTTCCATGAACACGGCAAAAAGTCCGCCCGGCCTCCCATGCCGCAGCAGACTTCGTCGCATTTCGTTATAGGACAGGGCTTGTCTGAACCGGTCCCATGGGCTTGAGCACCTCTCTTCTAAGGGGATGGCGCCACTTGCATCGCTTTCTCCGTTTCTTCTATCGCATAATCGCTCAGGGTCGAGAGCACGCTGTTATAATCGGCCAAATCCCTTATCCGAACCCCCTGATAAAGCTGTTTCACCGTCTCCCGGGGCAGGCTGCTTTCCAAATGCCGGATGTTCAGTTGAAAAAACGTTCGCAGCACGTTTTGTCCTCCCGACCCCGGCACCCCTTCAAACAAAGACAAGTTGCCCTTGGTGTCCAGTCCGAAATAAGCGTTGTTTTTGCACTGCGGGGACAAGTCTTCCACCTTCTCGATGAAATAAACCCGGTTTGCATTCCCAAGACTGACGGTCATCGACGGATGGGCTTTGTGATAGGCCAAAATGTCGGCAGCGTTCATGATGCCGATCCGCTGCAGCTCTTCACCGCAAACATACGATTTTTTTACAAAAGCATCCCTTTGCCCGCTCAAATCTTTTACCATTGCACGCACTTCTTCCTCCGGCTGCACATAGGTTTCGACGGCGCGGCTGAAGACGGACTGTTCCTGACCCTGCCGGCCGCTTTTATCATATAGCGAGCCGCGCAGCATCCACGCACCTGCAGCGAACAAGCCGGCTGCAAGCAAAACGACAGCCAGATTCAGCCAACGGCGTTTCAGACGCAGCTTTTTTTTCAATTGCTTCTTTAACTGATTCCAAAAGCCGAGCAACATCATGCCGATCCCCTTCTGTCCGTGGTGTTTTGACATACCTGAAGCCTTTTTACTATTTTTCCCATGGGGATCGACGTTTATACTTTTTCCATATATACTATGTTGCATACGAACAGCGGAAAGGAAGGCGGTTGTTTATGCATCCTCTAATCAAAGAAATTTGGGCGTGGGTTCGTTCCATTGCCGCCGCTTTCGCACTGACGCTTGTGATCGGCATCTTCGTGTTCCAACCGACCAATGTGCTGGGCCATTCGATGGACCCTACGCTGCACAACGAACAGCGCATTTATGTATCCAAGCTGTCGCATACGTTCCGCTATGCGCCGAAGTACGGAGATATCGTTATTATCGACAGCAGGGTGGAACGGGGGCGCACGCTCAAGGACGACGTGCTGGAACACCCGCTGTTGAAGTTCATTCGCGGGAGCGAGGACCCGAATATGTACGTCAAACGAGTCATCGGAAAGCCCGGGGACGTACTGGAGCTGAAAAACAATAAAGTATACCGTAACGGAGAGCCGCTGGAGGAACCGTACTTGAACGAGCCGATGCAGGTACTTGGCGAGCATAAGTGGACGGTCCCCGAAGGCCACATCTTCGTTATGGGAGATAATCGAAATCACAGCAAAGACAGCCGGGAAATCGGCTTTATTCCGCTGGACCACGTGTTAGGCATCAAGATGTGACGCGAACATAAAAAACAGCCGGAGGCTCAGGCTTCCGGCTGTTTTTTTTATATTTAGTTGCCGAGCCAAGGCACGGGTTTTCTCGGTTTCGCCGAGCGGGCCGACTGTCGGCGATTACGCTCAATCAAGCTGTTGAGTGCGGCACGTGCCGAGCTTTTCTTCTTTTTCCGTTTCGGGGGGGCGGCCGCTTTAAGTTCGGACTGGGTATCGGTTTGCGAAATGACCGCCTTTTCGGGTTCAGCGCTCTTTCCCGATTTCCCCTCGCCTTCCCTCCCCTTATCGTCTACCGGCGGCTGCCCCCAAGGATAGGGGCTTCCGTACGGAGACACCGCAGGGCTTACATAGCCCGGATACGACGGAAAGCCCGGGTATCCGTGGAACGGAACGACCGGCTCGCAGAACATAGGTCCCGGACCGGCAAACGGCATGAGCGGATATTCATCCGCCGGATAGCCATAGGGCTGGAACGGACCGGGGATATTCGGCTGCGGCAGAGGCGGCTCGAGCGAAATCGGCGCTGTTGGGGACCATTGAGGCATATAAGAAGCCTGCTCAGGCATCGGCGCAAAGGAAGGCGATTCCGGCGGCAACGCGTACGGCAAATCCGCCAGCCCTCCTCCGCAGCCGCAGCCGCTTTTAACGACCGGCGGTTGACCGGTAGATAAAGACGGGTATGCCTGAGGCGCTGCAGGGGCCGTAAAATATGGCATCGTCCCTGTGCCGGGCATTTCCGGAATCGGCGGAAGCTCCGGTTCCTTCCAAACGTTTTCTTTGCCTTTACCATAAGGCTGCGGCGGCTGCTGAGCCACCGCTTCGACAGCGGGAACATTGTATTGCTGGAACAAAGACTCGGAAGGCTGCGGCGGCTGGTATCCAAGCTGAAACGGTTGGTATCCGGGCTGCGGCTCAGCTACTTGATACGGATTTAGAGATGGTTCGCTCGGCTTGCCCTTCTGCGCCGCCTGGAATGGCTGGGGGGCCTCGTATGGCTGCGGCTTTTGCGCTGCGCTAAACGATTGTGGCATCGGCTCACTTGGCTTGCCCTTCTGTGCCGCCTGAAACGGCTGGGGGGCCTCGTACGGCTGCGGTTTTTGCGCTGCGCTAAACGACTGCGGCATCGGCTCGCTTGGCTTGCCCTTCTGTGCCGCCTGGAACAGCTGGGGGGCCTCGTACGGCTGCGGTTTTTGCGCTGCGCTAAACGACTGCGGCATCGGCTCGTTCGGCGTCGCTTGGAACGGCTGCGGTGATTGGAACGGCTGCGGTGATTGGAACGGCTGCGGTGATTGGAACGATTGTTGTTCCATTGAGGGCCAAGTTGGTATAGGAGCTATATTGGATGACAATTCCGCTTCTTGCTTGCCCTGAGCCTCAAATTTGCCCGGGGCGGGCTGCGGGATATTCGGCTGGACTGAATACGGCATTACGTTCGGCTCTGGCATATTCGGCTGCACCGAATACGGCATCACGTTCGGCTCCGGCTTATTCGGTTGGAACGAATACGGCATCACGTTCGGCTCTGGCATATTCGGCTGCACCGAATACGGCATCACGTTCGGCTCTGGCATATTCGGCTGCACCGAATACAGCATCACATTCGGCTCTGGCTTATTCGGCTGCACCGAATACGGCATCACATTCGGCTCCGGCTTATTCGGCTTCATTGAATACGGCATCACGTTCGGCTCCGGCTTATTC
>NZ_BIMB01000036.1 GCF_004000865.1 Paenibacillus elgii NBRC 100335
CGCGGCCAGCGTAGCGGCGCAGATGCGGGAGCGGCGCGCGGGCGGCGCGGCGGCGGAGCCGGCAGGCAGCGGAAGCGCTGAAACGCTTTCAAGAGCATCTTTACCTCGTCTGAGAAACCATGTAAAATAAAGGATAGCACTCGGCAAGGAACTGCACTTCCCAAATGAAGGAGGGTTTCTATGTACGAACTGAAAGACAAGGAACTCATTTTTGTATTCACGGGTCCGAATGGGGCCGGTCGTCGAACCGTCGCTCAGATGTCCGGTAGCACACTCGGCATCAAACAGGTAATTTCGTACACGACCCGCCCTCCCCGCTCTTCGGAGGTCGACGGGCAAGATTACCATTTCGTCGCTCGGAAGCAATTTGAGGAAGCCGAAACAAACCGGGAGTTCATCGAAGTGATCGAACTGGACGGGAACCGGTACGGGGTCAAAGAATCCGACGTAGCCGACATGGTCCAAAAGCACGGGGCCGTCTACTTGATCTTGAACCGTCAAGGCGCGGAAACCCTGAAGTCCCTGTATGGCGATCGAGTCGTGCGAATCTTCATTTACGCCGATCGGGATACGGTCAAGCGCCGCGAGAAGGAGCGCGGGGATTCCCCCGAGCTGATCGACCGCTATATGTCCCATTACGAGGAAGAAATGGCGTATAAAGACTCCTGTGAGCACACGTTCGAAAATTTGGATCTGGCACACACCGTCTTTGATCTGACCAAAGCGTTGGACGGCAACTACCTGCACCGCAATTTGCTTGACCTGGATTAAGAGTAACAACCAAGCTAATTCAGACAAGAGACCGGCCTGCTCTTTCGAGAGCGTCGGTCCTTTTTATTCAACCGGAGGAGAGAACCCGAACGAATGAACAGACCCGAAACGACAGAATATGGAGCGCACTATCAGGAGTATATTGCGCAGGTTCCCGATGGGGATATTCAGGAACTGCTCCGTGCCCAACTGAAAGCATCAATCGAGCTGCTCCACTCGCTGACCGAGGAACAAGCCCTCTTTCGTTATGCCGAAGGCAAATGGAGTCTGAAAGAAGTGCTCGGACATGTCATAGATACCGAGCGAGTCTTAAGCTACCGCTTGCTGTGCATTGCGCGTGGCGATCAGACCCCGTTCCCATCTATGGACGAGCATCTCTACGTTTCCGGCGCAAAATTCGACGACCTGCCGCTTACTCCTCTGTTGGAAGAATTCACGGCAGTCCGGCAGGCGACGTCGACCCTACTTGCGGGCTTGCGTCCGGAAGCCTGGCTGCGTCAAGGAACGGCGGCAGGCTGTAATACATCCGTGCGGGCCCTGGCCTACATTATCGCGGGACACGAGCTTCACCACGTTCGAGTCATCCAAGAACGGTACCTCGCGGCGCAGTCATAATTTCCGACCTGCACGGAAAGCATCAAAAATCCCAACAACCAGGCAGACAGGAGGCTATGACCATGCCTATTCTCTCGATCGAACCGACGCCCAGCCCGAATACCATGAAAATCAATTTGGATACTTCCTTGCCCAAAGACGTTCGCGAAACGTTCAACCGTGAGCAAGCCGGCCAACTGGCAGATCCTCAGCTTCGACAACTGCTTGCCATTGATGGCGTCAAAAGCTTGTACCGCGCAGCGGATTTTATCGCCTTGGACCGGACAGCCAAGGGCGACTGGCAGCACATTCTCGCTGAAGTCCGGGACATCCTGGGCGTCACTTCGTCCAGCGCAGCACAAAACCAGACGGATGCCGCTGCACAAAAACCCGCTTCCCCGGACAGCCCGGCGGAAACAACCGATGCGACATTCGGCGAAGTCAAAGTGCTTTTGCAGCATTTTCGCGGCATCCCGCTGCAGGTCCGGGTAACGAATGGTGCGGAAGAACGGCGGGCCGCCCTGCCTCAACGGTTCAGCGACGCCGCCATCCGCGGTGCGGCAGCCGCGCCGAACCTGATCAAAGAGCGTTCCTTGGACGATTGGGATACGCGCTACGGCGAGCTTCAGGATGTCTTGGACGAAGTCGTTCAGGAGCTGGACGCCGCCTACAGTGACGAACAGCTTGAGCGACTGATTGCCCAAGCCGAGCAGGGTCCGGCTCAAGGCGACGTGAAGGAGCTGGCGGCTTCCGGCCGTACGACATTGAGCTATGAAGAAACCGAGCGAAAGCTCCAAGACCCCGATTGGAAGCAGCGATATGCGGCGCTGGAGCAGATCAAGCCCTCCGACGAAACGCTGCCGCTGCTGCTCAAAGGTCTGGAGGACGAACGTTCGACGGTCCGGCGCTTGGCTACCGTCTATTTGGGAGATTTGAAAGAACCGCATGTGCTTCCCTACCTGTACCGTGCTTTACGCGACTCTTCCTCATCCGTCCGCCGGACCGCAGGGGATACGCTGTCGGATATCGGGGACCCTGCAGCACAGGATGCGATGATCGGAGCTTTGCAGGATTCCAATAAGCTGGTGCGCTGGCGGGCAGCCCGCTTCCTCTATGAAGTGGGCGACGAAGGAGCGATACAAGCTCTGCGAGCGGCTCAGGACGACCCGGAGTTTGAAGTGCGGATGCAGGTGCGCATGGCGCTGGAACGCATCGAGGGCGGCCAAGCGGCTGTCGGATCGGTATGGCAGCAGATGGCCCGACGCAATGAGAATGTATGAACGACAAAGGCCAAGCCAACGGATAACCACCGGAGGCTTGGCCTTTTGCCATCGAATCAAACTTACTCGCTTGTAATAGGCGTCAGGCTCAATCGATCTGCCTTGACGGAACTTTGATTCCTCTTCCGCAAATGCAATGCGATGGCTCCAACCCGAATTTGTTTACACATCAGCCGTAGTCGTTTCCTTCAGCCCGCGCACAATTTTTTCCCGCGTCAGCTCCTCCATAAATTTCCTGACCCAGCTTTTTCCTGCACCCAAATAAAATCTCAGCGCCAAGTAAGGACAAGTCGGCACTTTCGGATGGCCGTCAATGAAATAATCGATCGCCCCTTCGGGACTGAGCGGTATGAAAGTGCATAAGCGAGCCGTACAAGCTTACGCGCACGCAAGGCTTGTTGAACCGATCAATACCGCAGTATGCGGTTTCATATATAAGTCTCCAATGGCATGCCTTCAATAAAACACTTTTTTCATGACAGCAAGCTATTGCCGTTTGACCAGCTTCACAGCCCGCAGCTTCACCGGATCGGCCTGCCATATTTCCGTGAATCCGGATTTGGGACGGATCAGCGCAGAGCGAAGCGAAAGCGTGCACGTGCCCGGCCGGTCGAAGACGATCGTTCCGAGATGCGAATGGACTTCGCTGTACGGGTGTTGGCAGGCTGTGGAATTTTTGATTACCTGATCCGGCTTCGGCTGCGCCGTGATCCGCTGGTTCCCTGAGGCCGCTTCGACACCTTCCCGAAACGCTTCGTCCCATGAAGCGCCTTCCTTCTGAAAACAGACAAGCTCAAGATCAAAGGTGCCTGGGGCGACGATTTGAAAGCTCCACTCTACCGTTTTCGCATCCGCATCAATGCGGCCGTTGGCCCATTCCAGCTTCACATGGCCGGACGGCTGCTGGCTTACACGCGTATCGACGGAAAGCTCTCCTTCGATGTCTACGGCGATGACCGTCATGCAATCATTGGCCGGCTTGTCCGGCAATCTGATCGCCAGCGTGTGATGATCCAATTCGGCATCATAGCTTTGTGCGGTCTCAAGCGGCGTTCGGCTTGGATCGCTTAGCACATAAGCTTGGTTGACTTTGTTTTTGAGCCCATACAAGCACAGTTCGCTCTGCCAGTCGTCGCTTGTCAGATGCAGATAGACGCGGCCGGGCTTCACGGTAACGGAGCCCCATTCCATTTCGTACGGAAAAGGACTGGCCGCCGCGCCGTACACCGCTTCCCCATGAACGCTCAGCCAAGCCCCCACCTCGCGTAACCTTTCGGCGGACAAATCCGGGATAAGCCCTCCGGCGTCCGGCCCGACATTGAGCAAGAGATTGCCTCCCTTGCTCACAATGTGAACCAACTTTCGGATGATGGCTTCCGGCTGTTTCCAGACCTGATCCTTCGTGCTGAAGCCCCACGATTGGTTCAATGTCATCGGCGTCTCCCATGCGCGGGAGTCTTCGCCGTACATCGGAATTTCATTGTCACCCTTCGACTGGTAGTCCCCCATGCCCGGGTAATGACTGACCCGGCTGTTGATCAGGCAGTCTGGCTGGAGGCTTCGCACAAGCTCCACGAGCTCCTCGCTATCCTCTTTTGACAGCCCGCCCGCCGTATCGAACCAGAGCAGACCGACAGGTCCGTATTGGGTAAGCAGCTCCCGGATTTGAGGCTTGGCCAGTCCGTTCCAATACGTCGGAAAATGCTTCGATTCCGTGTCATAATCCCACACGTTATTGTATTTGTTATGCACGGCGTGCGGATGATGCCAGTCAATGACGTGGGAATAATAGAAGCACAGCACAATGCCCTGCTCGCGGCATTCCTCAGCCAGCTCCCGCATCGGATCGCGCCCGAACGGCGTAGCATCTGCAATGTTGAACGGCTCCGCCTGCGAACGGAACATGGCGAACCCGTCGTGATGCTTCGCCGTGATGACGATATATTTCATGCCTGCCGCTTTGGCCAGCCCTACCCATGTCTTGGCATTGAAGCGAACAGGATTGAACGTCTCCGCAAGCCGCTCGTAATCGCGAACCGGAATGTTCAATTCGTACATGACCCACTCGCCCCGGCCCAAAGCCGCATACAAGCCCCAGTGGATAAACATGCCGAATTTGGCGTCCTTCCACCATTTGATTTTGTCCTCACCGCTTGTCACCGTCATCGCGCATCTACCTCTCGCTTCTACCAATATAGTTTCCAGTCTTTCAACACCCGAACAAGCCCTTCGAAATAGTAATAGTCGCCCCAGATGCAGCATTCGTCGATCCCGTTGCCCAAAGGTTTGCCGTAGACCGCATGAAGCAGGATGCCGTTCGAATGCGGAACCCCGGCCGTCGTATACCGCCGCGCCAGCGAGTCCAGCATCCCCAGAGCGGCATTCTCGTAGGCCCGCTTGTATTCATTAGACAATGGCAGATGCTTGGCCAATTCGAGCAAGCCGCAAGCGGCGATGGCCGCTGCCGAGCTGTCCCGCTCCTCCGGCCCGTCCGTAAAGATCAAATCCCAATAACACACCGAATCGTCGGGCAGCCGGTTTAAAAAGAAGTTGGCCGTCTTTTGCGCGATAGCGAGATACGAATCATCCCGCGTATAGCTGTAGCTGAGCGGAAAACCGTAAATGGCCCACGCCTGCCCGCGCGACCAGCACGAATCGTCGGAGAAGCCTTGCGACGTTTTTCCATATCTTGGCTGTCCCGTATCCACGTCCATGTAGAATGTATGATAGCTTGAAGCATCTTCGCGGATGATGTGCGCCGCCGCTTGTGTGGCATGATTAATGGCGATCCGGCGGTATTCCGGATTGCCCGTCGTCTCTGTTGCCCAGTACAGCAAGGGCAAATTCATAAGACAATCGATAATCATCCGCCCCCGCTGGTTCGGTTGGTTTAAATTACCCCACGCCTGAATGATGCCCGCCTTCTCAAAATAACGCCCGATCAGCAAATCGGCGGCTTGAAGCGCCGTTTCCTTGGCCTGTTCGTTTCCGGTCAATTTATAGGCCGCTACGCAAGACAGCGAGTACAAGAAGCCGAGGTCGTGCGTCTCGGTTGCGATTCTTCGCTCGACCCGTTCCCGGTAACTGTCGAGCTGCGCTTCCGCTGCCCGGCGGTAACGATCGTGACCGGTCATCTCGTAGGCCAGCCACAGCATTCCCGTCCAAAAGGAGGACGTCCACTCGGTATTGCCGATCGGCTTGTACACGTTCCCCTCGCTTGCAGGCGACGGAAATTGCAGCGCGAACGTCTCCAGATTGCGGTCGATTTGCGCCAGCACGTATTGTACGGCACGCTCCCAATCGTCCCGCCGCGCTGCGGGCGGTTCCGCGTAGCGATGCCGGGCTTTCAGCCCTTCGTCGACGACTTGTTTCATGGCAGCCTCCTCATTCTTCTTGCGTTTCCGTTTCCAACTTAAAACGGGCTCATACGGTCCACAGCATCGCCTCGCCCTGCTCTCCGTCCCTCACTTCGAGCAATAGACCCTCACTGTCTGACGGATCGCCGATTAGTCGGAGCGAGAGCGGGGCATCGCCTTTCCGGCAAGCCCGGAAGACGGTAACAAACGCCGCGCGGGTGCACGACAGCACCCTGCGAATGCAGGCGCTGCGGACTTGAACAGGGGGCATGAACGGCGATTCGGCCAAATAGATGCTGACGCCTCGCGGCTCGGCCAAGCCGTAAACCTGCAGCCGCTCGTCTTCCCCGCCTTCTCCGTTCCAGCTCCATTCAAGCATCCAATCGTCCGGCAGTCCTTCCAGACGCCTCACCTGCCGCAAATGCGGGTAGCCGTCCGTATCCGACAGCGCCTCCGCCGTAACAGAAGTGTACCGAACGGGCGGCGCTTCGACCAGATTCCCCTGCGTATGCATCACCCAGTCCACGGTCGAAGGCTCGCCCGCAGTTACCCGAAATACATCCACCAGCAGCCCGCCTGCCAGCGTCAGCCGCCGGTCCAGCCGGACGCCTTCGTAAGCGTCCTCCGCTTCGGCCTCGATCCGGATGATGCCGGCCTCGCTCACCGCCTTGTGCAGCCGGCCGCAGGCCTCCTGCTGGGAGCGGCCGTTGACCGTCACCGTGTTGTGCGCCACGGTATGCACGTACCAGGCCTTGTGCAGCTCGTGTCCGTACGGAACCATACCTGCGTCAGCCAGCCAACTGCGGCCCCTGGCGTAATACAGCAGATTCAGCTTGTCATAATGTCCATGCCACTCGCCATGCTCCCCGTAATCGACGAGAAGCGCCCGTGCCTCATCACCTGTGCCGCACGTCACACTGACCATCCCGGGCTTGCTCAATACCGTAATCCCGGCGTCATCACACACCGTCCCGGATTCCCTGGCATTTCCTCTCCCCGGCTGCTTCGGCTCCGACAACGTCTCCAATGGCGCTCCAAACAACACGCCGTACAAGGAACTGCGGTCGCTGTTCCGCACAATCTCTTCTCCGATGCCGTATAGCGCATACGCCCATTCATACAAATGCGCGTAAGAACGAATATCGACGACCTTGGAGTCGTGAAGGGCAGGAAACGTGCCATCCGGCAGCAAAGCCTTCAGCGGAATATCAAACATCGAGCGCAGTCTCGGATGCTCGTACAGCTTCTCGCCAAACCCCATGGCGGCCCAAGCGATCACCGCCTGCGCTTCAAGTGTGTAGAAATGGTAGCTCCACGCGCCTTCGAACCAGAATCCGTCTTCGCCGACGCCGTTTTCCATCTGGAAATAGAACCCATTCGCCGCGTCATTCAGCGCTCGCTTCAGCAGACCCGCGTCGCCAAGCGCTTCGGCAATGGCCGCCAGCGCCGCATTGTGGTACGTCTGCCAGTTGGAGCGGTCCCGCGGATTCCGGTCGATGACCCGGATTACCGGACGGAACAAATGTTCCTCAATTTCATCCAACTCCTCCGCGCTCAGCATTGAAGCATGGCGCAAGATCGTGCACGTTTGGGCTAGCGGATAAATCCAACTGGCTTCGGACAGCGTCTGGTTTTGGACTTTCGCCCCGTACTTGCCGGCCTCCCCGCCCACCTTGCCGAAAATATCGTGAAGCGGGAAGCGGTCGTAATGCCGGGCGTAAAACAGCAGCACGCTTTTCGCCCACTGCGCATACACAGCCTCGCCTGACGCCGCGTACACCACAGCAGCCAGCCGGGCATCCTGCGCGAAGCGGTTATGCTCCTCAGCCACGGCTGCTTCATCCCACGGGGACCCGCTCCAGATACGAAGGCAGCACGGACACTTGTGATGATGCCGGTCCACGCGCATAAGTGCAGAGCCGTCGTCGGGGCAGATGTAGCGGTGACTCCAGCCTCCGCCGAGCAGCGGAATGTCCGGAGGCCAGCTCACCTGAGCGCTTAATCGCGCCTTCCACTGCTCCACACCCCGCTTCGCCCAATCGCAAGCCCGCATCCGGGCTCGAAGGCGCTGCGTCCATGCCGGCGTGCCAATTCCATCCATCGCTTTCCCTCCTCCCTAAACAGCAAGCCGGAGGTCGGAGAGCATCCGTCCCCGGCTTGCCATACACCCATGCCACAGCAGACGGCGGGCTTGTTTATTTCTTCTTGCTTTCGTTGTATTGGTCCATATACTCTTTCATGATCTGCGCGCCCGAGCCTTTGCTCCAAGCCTCGATTTCCGCCTGCACAGCTTCCCAATTGCCGGTGCCCATCACATAGTTGACCGCGGCGGCCGACAGCTTTTTCTGATGATCCGGATTTTTGCTGGCCGTTTCGGACACGAAGGCGATGAACGGGTTCGGCACGCCGACCTGATCGAAGCCGTCCAGGACATCTTTTTGCGCCTTCTTGATCTCCGGAACCTGGGAATCCGCGTAAATGTATTTGTCGTAAGCGTTCTGCAGCACAAGCAGCATCGGTTTTTCTTTGTCATACAGCTTCTTCTGCTCCTCGTTGCGTTCCACGGCGCCGGACTCTTTGTCGTACTTGGTATAGTGCACGCCCGGTATGCCCGCCTTCGCCAGCTCCGTTCCTTCATCGGAAGCGGTCCAATTGAGGAACTCGACGATTTTCTTCACTTTATCCTTCGCCACGCTCGTCGGAACGACCCAGATGCCGTAATAGCCTTCGATCATCTGCACGCCCTTTTTGCCGCCCGGTCCCTCCAGATAAGGCACTCCGACCAGCTCCGCTTTCGGATCGGTCTTTCGCATCACGGCCAGATTGTTCTCGTTCATCATACTGACGTTGTCGACCATCGCCCCGGCGACGCCGGATTTGAACTTGTCCTTGACCTGCCCGGTCTTCAGCACTGGGGCATCCTTATCGATCAACCCGGAGGTATACGCCATGCGAAGCCAATCGAGATAAGCCTTATATTCCGGCGTTTGGAAATAAGCCACCGGCTTGTCGCCTTCGATTTTGTACGAGTACGGAAGTCCGAAGGCAAAAGCGACCGGGTTAACCGATCCGAACCACGGCGTCGTGAACGGACCTGCGATCATCGGGACCGTCTTGCCGCCCCCGGCCGGGTCTTTCTCTTTGAATACCTTGAGCACGTTGGTCAGCTCGTCTACCGTTTTGGGCACGGGCAAATTGTACTTGTCCAGCCAATCCTTGCGGAGGAAGAAGTTCGCATTGCCCCCGCCGTGCGTGCTGCGCGGTCTCGGAATGCCGAAAATCTCATTTTTCACCGTCGTGTTGTCCCAGGTGTATTGAGGAATCTTTTGCAGATTCGGCATGTCCTTCACCAGCGCCGTCAAGTTGTGGAACGCTCCCTGCTTGACGAGCTTCGTGTACTTCTCGTCCTTACCATCCGTCAGCAAAATGAGGTCGTACTGACTTCCCGAGGCGATGGCAATGTTCACTTTGTCCGGATATACGTCGCCCGGCACGAATTCGAGATTCAGCTTGACGTTGGCTTTCTTTTCGATCTCCTTGAGCGCCTGGCTGTTCTCAAGCACGGGCGGCTCCCCGGCGGACAGTACGGCGAGCGCCTTGATCGTCGTCGGTTCGTTCGAACCCGCTGCGGGTTTGCCCGCTTCTTTCGTTCCGCTCCCGGAAGCACAGCCGACGACGCTGCCCAGAGCCAGAATGGTGACGCATGTCCCTGCGAGCCATTGTTTCGTTTTCATCTTAGAAAACCCCTCTCATCGACTTGGAATCGTTACTCTTTAATCGAGCCGAGCATGGCTCCTTTGGCAAAATGCTTCTGCAGGAAAGGATAGACGACGACGATCGGAATCATCGCTACGATAATGGCCGCCATCTTCACATTGTCGCCGACCTTGCTGGCCAGCTCGAAATCCAGATTGTTCTCGGAAGCAATGTTGGCTTCACCGGCGATGACCATCAGGCGCAGCAGCACTTGAATCGGCCATTTGGCATTATCGCTCAAATAAATGATCGCCCCGAAAAACTCGTTCCAATGCCCGACCATAAAGAACAGCGAAAACGTAGCGATGATCGGCATCGAAAGCGGGATGACCACGGAGAGCAAAATGCGCGGTTCCCCTGCCCCGTCAATGCGGGCGGCTTCGTCCAGGCTTTCCGGCAAGCTTTGAAAAAACGTCTTCATGACCAGCACGGTAAAAGCATTCGTCGCGCCCGGTAAAATCAGGGCCCAATAGCTGTCCAGCAGCCCAATCGACTTGATCAGCAAATATTTCGGAATAAGCCCGCCGCTGAACACCATCGTAAAGAGCATCATCAGCAGCATGAGCTTGCGGCCGGGCAGCGTTTTTTTGGAAAGCGCGTAGGCCAGCGTAATCGACACCAGCAGGTTAACGGCGGTCCCGACCACCGTAATGTAGACCGTATTCCCGATGCTCCGTACGAAACGGTCGGTCGAGAACAAGTACCGGTACGCTTCGAAATTCAGCTGCTCCGGGATTAAGTAAAACCGGCCGCCAAGCGATTCGCTGACCGGACTGAGCGAGACGGTCAGCATGTACCAGAACGGGATCACGACAGCCAAGCACAGCACAAGCAGCAACAACATATTGACGGCATCAAAGACGGAAATGCGCCGCAGCCTCAGTCCCATGGTTCCCCTCCTAGAATAGGCCTTCTTCTTTAAACAGCTTGGATACGAAGTTCGCCGTCAGCATCAGAATGAGTCCGACGACCGAATTGAACAAGCCGACGGCGATGCTGAAGCTGAACTCGAACCGCTGCAGCCCCACTTTGTACACATACAGATCGAATACGTTCGATACGTCGTCGTTGAAATTGTTCCACATCAGGAACACCTGCATGAAGTTCGAGTCCAGGATCGAGCCGAGCCGCAGAATCAGCAGCACGATGATCGTGCTTCGAATGCCCGGAAGCGTAATATGCCAGATCCGGTGCCAGCGGTTCGCGCCGTCGACCGTCGCCGCTTCGTACTGCTCGGGGTTAATCCCTGCAAGCGCTGCCATAAAAATGATCGTGCCCCACCCGGCATCCTTCCATATCTGCTGCATGACGATTAAGGGACGGAACCATTCACTGCTCATCAAGAACGGAACGTTCTGATTAACCCATTGCCCCAAATAGTGGTTGATCACCCCGGACGGCCCGAAAAAGATGAACGTAATGCCGACGATGATGACCCAGGATACGAAGTGCGGAAGATAGACGACCGTCTGCACGAGCCGTTTGTACAAGCTGAACCGGACCTCGTTGAGCAGCAGAGATAATACGATCGTAAAGGGGAAGAAAAAAATCAGGTTGTAGAAGCTAAGCAGCAGCGTGTTTGTTAATAATTGAAAGAACGTCGGCTCCGAGAAAAATTGCCGGAAGTGCTCGAACCCTACCCACTCGCTGCCCAGCACGCCCTTGTACGGGCTGTAATCCTGAAACGCCAGCAGCACGCCCCACATCGGCACATAATGAAAAAGGATAAAGTACGCAATGCCCGGGGCCGCCAGCATATAAAACCAGAGGTGCTTTCGAAACGCCTGCTTTTTGAATAAAGTCGCTTTCCTGACGGACAGCCGCTTATCCGGCACCGCGTGCTCCATGTCCGAACCTCCTTCGCTTGTCTGATGTTGTAGCTCGACTATATCTGCTCTGTGAAAGCCGTTGCAACAGTAAACTTTTACGGCAGGTGGACTTTTTCGTCCGTAAAAAAAGTGCAGTCGGCCGCAAAATAGTGCACATCCCGCCAGATCAGCGCAAAAAACCCGCAAAGCGGTTAAGCTTCGCGGGTATCGCTCCGGAACATTTCGCGGTACCGGGTCGGCGTCACTCCTTCGTGCTTTTTGAACACGCGGTAGTAATACGATGGCTGGTAGCCGACTTGATAGGCGATGTCATTCACTTTTTCGTTCGAATAAAGCAGCAGCTCCTTGGACTTATCCAGACGCAGCTTAGTCAAATAGTCGATGAAATTGACGCCGGTCGTCTCCTTGAACCCGGCGCTGAGCTTGGACAAGCTGATGCCGTACCGGTCGCAATACGTCTCCAGCGAAATATCAAGCGCATATTCCTCCGTCAGCGACTGCTTCACTTTCTCGACCGTTTCCTGCATGAGTCGGTCCTGCGTATCGTTCAGCGTGTTCGACAACGCGCCCATGTACGCGCTTAGCTTCGCATGAAACCAGGAGGCCATCTCATCGGGCTCGCGCAGACGGTTCAATTGCTCATACAAGTCGACATTCGGATAGAGGAGCTGTGGGCTAAGCCCCGACAGCAGCATATGATGCAGCAGCGTGCCGAGCAGCTGGTTCATGCCCTGCCGGACCTGCATCTCGGTCTGACCGTGCTCTGTCAGCTCCTTCATAAACGTCTCCAACGCGCCCGTCACCGCTTCCCGGTCGCCGGAACGCATATGGCGGATCATCTCTTTCTCCGCGGAAAAGGGGTACAGAATCGGGGCGTCATGGACCACCAAGCTTTCCAGGTCCAGAATCTGATTCATTTCGTTCAAATTCCGGTAGCCGAACGAGCGGATGACCTGTTCGTATACCCGCGGCAGCTCGGACAGCAGCTCCGTTTCCTTCGCTAAGCCGATCAACAGATTCATATGCAAAATGGCATGAAGCGAGTGAATCAGCTCCTCGCTGAACGCATGCAGCTGCTTCCGCATGCCGCCCATGTCCTCATCCTTCGGCACGAGCAGCAGCAGGCTGACGGACAGCTCCTGCTCGTTCACGACACCGAACTGCTCGAACCGCTTCTCCGCCAGTTCCCCGATCACGTTGGCCGCGGCAAACGTCACGAGCTGCTCGTCGCCTTCGCCGAACCGACCCTGCAATTTGGAGAAGCCGAGCAGCCGGACATTCATGAGCACGAACGTCTTACCGCCAAGCTCCCACCCGTATTGCTCCATCCGGTGCCGCAGCTCCTCCTCGTTCAGATGGGACAAGTGGTCGTTCATGAGCTGGAACAAGAACAATTCCCTGAGCGTAAGCAGATGCTGCTCAACCCGTTCGTGCAGCTGCTTGCTCTGACTGTTCAAGTGAAGCCACTGCCGTTCGATGAGCTCCAACTCGTCCTGCCCCTTCAAGTCGCCCAAGCCGTGCTTGTCTGAGCGGAACAGCTGCACCACCCGGGCGATGGGCCGGACCAGTCTTCGCGAAGCGATCCACGACATCAAGGCCGCGACGGCGATCCCGAGCCCTCCCATCGCCAGGAGCGCCCGGGAGGTGTTGACGACCGGCTGCGTCAGCTTGGAAACCGGAGTGGCGGAGACGTACTGCCAGCCGTGCTTCTCCAGCGTACCGAACGAAACGGCATACCTCTCCCCTCTCCACTCCCGGAAAAACGAGCCCGACTTCGCCTGAGCCGATTCTTTCGCCACTTCGTCGCGGAGAAAATACTCGAACCGGTGCTTGTCCGGTTCCTTGGTTACGTTCGCATCGAGCCAATCCCCGTTCGACTTCAGCAGAAAAGCCGCTCCCTGCAGCTCCCCGTCCATTTGCAGCAGCCGGTTCATCTCGGCCGCATTGAACTGGACGAGCAGATACCCGAAGGGAGAACGGTCCGGAATCGTCTGCACAAGCGCCAGCGACCCTTGGGAGAAGGTCCAGTACTGCTCCATTTCTTTCAGAAATAACGAACGGAAAAATTCATTTTCTTCGGGATTGTCGATCGGTATCGCCACTTTACTATTCAGCGCCGAGACGTACAAGGACGAGTCGGGCAGGAACAGACGCACTTCGCGAATTAGGGGGCTGGAGTTGCTCATGACGAGCAGCGTCCGAGCCAGCTTCTGCGTGAACACAATTTCCTGCTGGAACGATTCGAGCGTCATATCGCCGAGCGGAGGCTGCAGCATCGGGTTGTACTTCCACATCGTCACCATCTTTTCGAGCTGGCTCAATTGGTCGTTCATCCGGAGCACCGTTTGCTCCAACCGGACCTCATGCGTCCGGTTCACTTCCTGCTCGATTTGCCGGACACCGACGTAATAGGTGAGAAACGCCAGAAGCGCGGTCGGCACACTGGCGACTAACAGGACGAAAACGAGGCTTTTGCGGTAAAAGGCGTTTTTCGGGTTCATAAAATAGTTGAGCATGGCGGCACCTCGGTCGCGTTTCTACCTTCAACATAACGGGCAACGCCTCTTGAAGTCAAGAATGCGTTTTCATTTCGATGTTGACGCGGAGCGGGCGGCGGCTGGGCGACTTCCCTTTCCTCGGCGACGACCCGCGCGCTGAGCGCGTGGGCTCTCCCCGGGGCTGCAAGGCTTCTCCACCCCCTGCCCGGCTATTGCCGCAGCGTCTCCCCGTGATACAGCACCCGCAGCCGCCCCGGCTCCAGCTGCCGCCGCGTCCATTCCGCGAGCAGCCGGTCGAGCGCCTCGCGCGGCGTATCGTCCGCGAGGCGGAACGCGCCGTAATGCATCGGCACGAACAGCTCGGCCCCGCAGTCGAGAAATGCCTGAACCGCCTGTTCGGGGCTCACATGCTGCTGGGACATAAACCATTCCGGCTCGTAGGCGCCGATCGGCATCAACGCCCACTTGATCGGGAAGCGGTCCCCGATCAGCTTGAAGCCCGGGAAATAGCCGCTGTCCCCGGCAAAATAAATCGCGTCCCGCTCCCCGCCTTGGTTCGTCGGCCGAACGACCCAGCCGCCCCAATGCGACGTGTTCATATCGAACAGTGTGCGGCGCGTCCAATGCTGCGCCGGAACAAAATGCAGCTCCAGCGAACCGAGCTGGAATTCCTCCCACCAGTTGGCTTCAGTCACGTGCGCGAACCCGCAGGAGCGCAGCTTGGCTCCCAGCCCGGCCGGGACAAACAGCTGCATCCCGGCGTTGACCCGGGCGAGCTGCCGCAGTGTCGGCAGGTGCATATGGTCGTAATGACTGTGCGACAGCAGCACCGCATCGATCGGCGGCAGCTCCTCCAGCCGCAAGCCTGGCGGCGCAAGGCGCTTCTCCAGCCCCATCCGCTCAGCCCATACCGGGTCGGTGATGAGGTTTTTGCCCCCCATTTGCAGCAAAAACGTCGAGTGCCCGATCCAAGTCGCGGTCGTCTGCGTCCGGTTGCTGCGCAAGTAATCTAACTGCCGCTGTTCGGCCTGCGGCACACGGTAGGACAAGTCTTTGATTTTCGCTTTGCGCTCTTTGCGCCATTGGCGCAGGTGGGCCAGCTTTTTGCGGTTTTGGCTGCCGTCCAAATTTTCGTACCGCCGACGAGTGATCAAGTGCCGTCCTCTCCCTTTTCTCCAGCCTTAGCTGTTCTTTTATCAAAACTATACCTTACTCGCCCCCTTCATCTCAATTGCACTCGCGTATTCTCTTGATCTTGATCATGGTATAATGGATTCCATTAAGTTTGGTAGGAGGCAGCGGACAGATGGAACGGAAACGGGTGCTTATTTTCTCAGGGGGGCGGCTAGGGGGCTGGGCTTTGCGGGAAATCCGCACAGGCGATGTGCTGGTCGGGGCGGACCGCGGGGCGCTCTTTCTGGTACGGCACGGATACCGGCCGGATATGGCGCTCGGGGATTTCGACTCCGTCGATTCGGTGGAGCTTGAAGAGATACGCCGGGCCAGCCGCGAGTTCGTCGCCTGCGATCCGGTGTGGAAAGACTTGACCGACACGGAGATGGCCTTCACTTGGGCGCTCGAACAAAACGCCGAGGAAATCGTGCTGCTGGGCGTGCTTGGCACGCGATGGGACCATTCGCTCGCGAACGTCCATCTGCTACGCAAGGCTTTGGCCGCTGGCATCCGCTGCCGCATTGCCGACGCCTGCAACGAGCTGATGCTGATGGACGGCAGCGCGCCGCTAGCAGTCAACCGGAGCCGGTTCACCCATGTATCGCTGCTCCCGCTGAGCATCGAGGTCGCGGGAATTACGCTCGAAGGGTTCCAGTACCCGCTTACTGAAGCGACACTGACGATCGGACAATCGCTCGGCATCAGCAACGTGCTGCTTGGCGAAGCCGGACACATCCGCATCCGGGACGGCTTGCTGCTCGTGATACAGAGCCGGGATGAAGAAGAGGCGGAGCCGGAGTAAGCATGTGGACTAGAATTCTCGCTTTATGTTAGCGTAAAGTCCTCCAGGTACTTTTCAACCTTTTCTATTGAAGCTATGGAAAATTTTTTATGTTTATAATGGATCAACCCCTCATGGATGCACTGAGCGATGGAACGATTTAAGCTTCGAATGGGCGCGCAGACCTCGCTGGACAGCATTTGCTTGGTGAGGCAGTCCAAATCGCCAATTTTATAATGATTTAGCACACTAAATAAAATCCGGTCTTTCAAAGTCAGCAGCGATAGCCTCGCCGCGGTATCCGTACTCAGCATTAATTTGGAGGCCAGCTGCTTCACGAGATATAAATTAAAATCAAAATCGAGCTTCATCCATTCGTACACCTTGGTTTTGTGGAGAGCTATCGTTTCGCAGTGTTGTTTGGCAATCACGCCGAGCGTTTTGATTTGGTCGTTAAAAATCTCGATCTCCCCGAAGCAGCTATACGCATCGTAAATATAGACGGAAAGCATCGCTCCCGCATAACTCTGTCTGTATACTTCCGCTTGACCCGCGGTTAAAATATATAGATAATGATTTTCCTCATGCGGCCGAAGGATAAGGCTGCCTTTTTTATGCGTTCTATACCTAAATTCCTTTCTGAGCTGCTCCGGCGCGGCATTGACAATCTCCTTGAAATCCATGGGCTCCACCTTCTTTTGCCTTTTGGTCATTTGACCTATTTTCATGCTCGTTGGATTTATATAATAAGGCCACACCGAAAACAGGAGGTCTTAGTTATGAGAAAATTAATTATTGATACGGATACCGGCAGTGACGATGCTGTAGCCATCATTATGGCATTAAAATCAGCCGATGTTAAGGTCGAAGCGATCACGACCGTATGCGGCAATGTCCCGCTTGAATTGGCTACCAAAAATGCGCTGATGACCATCGAAGTGGCGAACGGGCAGAAGCCGCCTCTTTATGTCGGAGCGGCCAAGCCGCTCATGCGCGATCTGGTTACCGCCGTCAATGTGCATGGCGAGGATGGGATGGGAGATTGCGATCTGATTCATCCTACGCTTTTGCCGGAGAGCAAGCATGCCGTGGATGCGATTCTAGACATTGTCGAAAAGAACCCCGGCGAAATCGAAATTATCACCATCGGTCCCGTGACCAATATTGCCCTTGCAATATTAAAAGCGCCCGAAACAATGAAAAAGGTAAAGCATATTTACACGATGGGCACTTCCGGCTTTGGCCCCGGAAATACGACACCGGTTGCCGAGTTTAATGTGTATGTCGATGCGGAAGCTTATCGTATTATGCTCAGCTCGGGTATCCCTATGACCATTATTGGATTTGATGTCTGTTTAGGAGAGGCTGCTTTGACTCGCGACGATATGGATATATTGCTGGCAAGCGGTAAGCCGGAAGCCGTATTTTCCGTGAAATGCAACCGTTCCTTGCTGGAATATAACATCCAAAGATGCAATGAACCGATTGTTGACCTGCCCGATGCCGTGGCTATGGGTGTTGTACTCTGGAATGAAATCGTCCTTGAAGACAAATGGTGTTACTGCTACGTCTGTACGATGGAGGAAGCCGCTTATGGTCAGGTGATCCTCAATGACGGCAGCAAGCTGGCCATTTCTGACGGCTTTGCAGGCCATACCCCGAATGCCAAAGTGTGCAAAACGATTAACAATCGTTTATTCAAAGAGAAATTAATCAGCTTGCTCGTAAGGTAACAGAAGATATGATGAAGATCAACTATGTGCATTGTTTTATTACTCAAGATCAACAATTTCTGATGCTTCGAAGGAACAAACCTCCCTTTAAACATATGTGGAATTGTGTGGGTGGCAAGTTGATGCCGGATGAAACGCCCCGGGAGGCCGTCATTCGCGAAGTGAAGGAAGAAACCGGACTGGACCTCCAGTCTGTTCAGTTCAAAGGGGTTGCCACCTGGAATCAGGCGGGCGGCATGTACATTTTTGTGGCCGATCAATTTACAGGGGATTTGACGGAATGCGCGGAAGGGACATTGGCTTGGAAAAGCAAGGAATGGATCATGGAGTCGCCGGAAGTCGTGAGCAGCATCCGGACGATCCTGGATGATGTGCTTGCGACGAATGTTCCTGTGGAATATGCTCTCTTTTACACGGGAGCGGAGTATGACGGAGATCTATGGAAATACGAGGTGTTTCGTAACATGTGAACACTCACGCTTCTCCCCGTTAACTTTAAGTTGCGGGGTAAGTCTTTTTCCGCAAATATATTCGATAAATTTCTACAAAATATAGGGCTTTTTTGCTGAATTATTATGAAATTAAACATAAATAGTTTCAGATGTTTTTCCGAAAAAATAGATAGTTTTTCTTATTAACAAATATTTCATTTATATGGTATATTATGGTCATTATCATTTAAAAATGGAATTTATAGAAAAGATAAGTTAAAAAAGGAGGTTGAAACAAAGGTTAATTCCTTTCGAAGTAAGAAAACTCAGAGGATTTTAAACAACTGCTCATCGATTTATCATCGCATGAAAGTGACTTGTATGCTCAATATTACATTTTTGAAGTCTGACTTTCAACATTCTTCAGGATCCCCCTCCAGATTTTCTTCTAAGTAAAAACCCATAGGTACACCTTATGGTTTTCCCTCATCTCATTGTTCCGTCCTACTAATTAATTGGCTTCATACTTTCATCTATCACACGTCTTTGTTTCTTGTGCTTCAGAAATCATCGTATCTTTGTTCAATTACATAGGAGGTTTGGCGAATTGAATACTACAACACCGGATAAAAGCGTGAAGTGGGGTGTGTTGTTTTTGGTTATTGCCGGGTTTTGGGCATATATTTTTTTCGCTGCCATTCATGCCGTTATGCCAACAAATCCCATTACTTTACCGACTGGTAAGACTTTGGGAATCGCTCTATGGTTTCCACAAGGCTGGGGTTTTTTTAGCAAAAATCCACGAGAGCCACAATTTCGTGTCCTTGATTATTCTGATGGTTCGTTATTACCTGCGTGGCCTAATAATATGCCCGCAAATTTGTTCGGAATCAAGAGGTTTGGAAGAAGTCAGGGTATTGAGGCGGGGCTGCTTGTCTCTATGATTCCCGAGACTTCCAAAGAAAAATGTGAAGAAAGTCCTTACTCATGTCTCAAAAAAGCGGATAAGACGCTAACTTTGAACAATCCAACTCCAAATCCAACGATTTGCGGAGAGCTTGGATTTGTGTTTCAGGAGCCGATTCCTTGGGCCTGGAGCAGCGGAGAGGAAAACATAGAAATGCCATCAACTGTAGTTAGGGTGAGAGTTGCATGCTCAGTAAATTAGGCGCATACGCACATAGATTAGCCCGGAATACCGATCCTTGGACAAATGTATATGGTTTGGCGAGAACGTTGCTCGCATTAGCATCGGCGTTAACTCTTTCTATTAATGATGCTCGGGTCTTTTTTCGCCCTTATTCAGGCTCTTTAACTTATCCCAACTGTGAAGGTACGCTAAGTTTATTTTGTACGGTTCCGAACGATTTTACCTACTTAAATCTTATAAGATGGCTATGTGTAATCGGATTGCTTGTTATTGCTTCAGGTTGGCGTCCGAGAATCACGGGCATTCTGCATTTCTGGATCGCGTACAGTTTTAATGTCTCCGCACTTACTTTGGATGGCGGGGAACAAGTGACTACCGTCCTGACCTTCTTATTGCTCCCAATTACCTTAACAGACCCTCGAAAATGGCACTGGCAAAAAAATAAACCGGTAGACACGCTATCTGATGCCCGGATAACAAAACGGTTAATAGCGATTGTTACGTTTCATGCAATCAGATTTCAAGTTGCCATCCTATACTTTCACTCTACCATTGCCAAGCTTTTTGAACCGACATGGTTGGATGGTACCGCAGTGTATTATTATTTGACAGATCCGATGTTGGGACTCCCTCCTTTTTTCTTAAGACTAGTCGATCCTGTTCTTACTTCGCCTGCCGTCGTTATTCCAACCTGGGGGACACTCATTCTTCAATCTTTTTTATTCGGTGCATTATTTTCCCCAAAAAAACATTGGAAATTTTATTTGACGGCAGCTCTCTTGTTGCATGAGCTCATTGCTATCATGCTTGGCCTTATTAGTTTTTCGATTATTATGAGCGCCGCATTAATTTTATATTTAGTACCATTCGAATACCAACTACGCCCCTTCAAAACCTTCAGATTTTCTTTCAAAAAAACACCGGATTTAGAACAAGAGTTGGCAAGCAGCGGGAAAGGGGTGAGTACTATGCAGTAGTTCATAGGTACCGCATTCCCTGTGGTAATTCCAAAAGAAGGGTATGTTGGGCCTGAATCACGGGTTGTCTGATCGTAATAGTAATGGGTGGAAAAAATTCGATGAGGAGATGGTAACGGAATGAAAAAAATGTTAGCGCTTTTTATGGTAGTAATCTTGATCATGACAAGTTCTTCAGTTTTCGCTGCAGGTACAAGTCCAAAACAAAAATATAGCGGTGAGCAAATTTTCCGCGGTTTGGTCTTTGGGCAAGGGGAAGTAGCCAGACTTTTCCCTTCCATTTGGCCGGAAGAAATGCTGGTGAAGTTAAACAATCAACAAGCTTTTGCCGCAACCGAACAACTTATGCAACAGATCAAGCAGTTGGATCCGACTTACTTTGACCAGCTTGAAAAGGCAGCTTATAGCGGAAGCCACCTTCAGGTGAGAAATGCATTAGCCACAGGCGGAGAACTCGTTGAAAAAACCGTAAAGAATCTTCAAGTTAACCCTAATATCGGAAGAGGAACAGGAACATGCGCGGTTGCGGCTTGGGGATGGCTTGTCTATTTGGGCGCTGTGTTTACAACCGGGGCTGCCGTAACCCACGTTGCCCTCGTCAATGCGGCTGGCGGATTTACTGTTTATTTAGCTGTCGTTGCCGGTAAATACTTCTGGGTGTCCTCCGCTTCTCCGCACGATGCATCCCTCAAACAAGATATGATCGTTAACAACGTAGTTAAAGCGTTCGCAAGATAAATAGCAAATTTAGTTTAAAAAAATGGCACACACTGCAACTACGTGTGTGCCATTTTTGAATGTTCTCCCGCCTATTAACCCTTGCTGCTTTTTAAGTCAGATTCATAGGAGCCAAAATATGCAGACCGTAACAAAAGAATCTCATGGAATCGTATTCTTTGATGGAGAATGTAATTTTTGCAATGGGTGGGTTAAATTTATTTATCGCAGAGACCGTCAGGGTGTTTTTAAATTTGCTTCTTTGCAGTCTCCGGTTGCCCAAAGGATTCTGCTTCAATTTAATCATCGTTTGGAGCGCATCGATTCTATCGTGCTTGTTGAAGAAGGAAAATACTATACAGAATCTACGGCAGTCCTTCGTATTCTTAAGAGGCTTGACGGACCGATCAAGTACGTTTACTTTTTTAAGATTATTCCTGCGAGTTTCAGAGATCGGGCTTACCAGCTTTTTGCCAAAAAACGATACGCCTACTTCGGCCGACGAAATGAATGTGAACTACCAAGTAAAGAATTTAGAGAGAGATTTGTCGATTGCGAATAATGAGATGTAAACCTTTATGATCTACATATTTAAGCTTTCGGCATCAAGCTACATATTGGCATCGTTTTAATCCGGAATAGAACATCATGCCAAAAAAATACGCCCATGAAATTTAACACTGTATTGACACACATTTCCATTACTGCTATATACTATATATAACAGACGTAGCAGTTACAACAATAATGAAGAGACCAGGGAAATTCATTTCGGAGGTGCAAAGGGATGATCATTCGAATTGAAGCGGACTCAGAAGTTCCCATCTATGCACAACTGGTAAACAACATTATCGAAGGTATCGTGAATGGCCGCCTACGCCCCGAAGAACCCCTGCCATCTGTACGGAGACTGGCAAGCGACATTGGCATCCATATGCATACGGTAAACAAAGCGTATAAAATTCTTGAACAAGGAGGATTTATTCAGATTCACCGCCGGAAGGGCGTCGTCGTCCAAGCAACGCGCAAGTACGAGGACACAGAGAGGTATATCGATTATTTAAAGGGAGCGCTTCGGCCAATCCTCACGGGTGCAATTTACCGTGACATTTCGTTGGAACAAATTCATTCGACAATTCTGGAAGTGTATTACGATATTGTCAATTCCGGAGGTGGAGAGTAATGCCCTTGGTAATTTTGTTTTTCATCTGGTTTCCGATTATTATCATTAATGCCTTAGTTCCTTTTTGGTCTCAGCCAGGTATTTTTTTCGGAATATTGATTCCCAAGGAGCAAATAAGGCATCAAAAATTGCTTACCATCAGACGTAATTATTGTGTTGCAACCGTCGTCGCAGCAATCCTATTTATGGGGCTATCCATACTTTGCGTGCAACGTGAAGTCATAAGTATGCTGGCTTCCATAGTTTATTTTATACCCGCTTACTTTGTAGTTCACATTCTGATTTACCTACAGGGATACAGCGGGGTAAAGCGTTTGAAGAAGGAAAAACAATGGGCGGTGGAAAAATCATCTGTCATCGCTGTAGACACTTCAGAACATAATTGGTCAACGATTTCGAGAATGTGGAATCTTGTTCCGTTATGGCTTATTGCTGCTAACATTGTGTTTGTCGCCTGGAACTATGACCGCATCCCAGCCCAGATTCCTATTCATTACGATGCTTCCGGTCAAGTGGATCGAATAGCGCAAAAATCGGTCGGGATCATCTTTGCACTCAATCTCATTCAATGTTTTATGGTGTTAATTATGGCGGGTGTGCAAGAGGCCATCATTCGAAGCAAGCGGCAGGTTCACCCGGAGCAGTCTGAATCGACCAATAATTTAAGACGAAGTTCGAGACGCTATCAAGCTGCTGTCATTCATTTTATCACCTTAATTTCACTGGCGTTGTTTGCTTCTGTTCAATTTTCGATTATCGGGCTTATTGATTCCAGTCTGACCAACTGGACATTAATAGCTGCCATACTTCTGATTTTTGCCGCCTTGATTAGTTTGCCGATCGTTTTGAAAAAAAACAGAACCCTTATGGCTGAAGCCAATGCCCATAACGTGTTTCCGGATGCTGGTTCAGATGAGTACTGGAAATGGGGATTGTTCTATGTAAATCGCAACGATCCAGCTTTGTTCGTGGAAAAAAGGGGCGGTGTCGGAATCACGATCAATTTGGGCCGGCTGACCGGTTGGGTTTTCTTAATAGCTCCCCTAGTTTTTGCAGGAGCCATTGTTCTTTTTAGTTTTTTTTGAAAAACCGACATATCGCACACCTTCGATACCTATAATTAGGCCCCTTTAAGCTGGCCGTGTCACGGATATCATTATGGTCAACCTTAAAGGGGAATTTCTTTTTCATATACTTTTCCATAGCGTATTTAAAAGCCGATCACTTCGCCTTGTCCTTATATCTTAATGCTAATATGTATTTGTCCAGCTCATTTGTTAACGGGGTTAATTCATAATTCACATCATCTAATGATAGGGTGTTAGTATATGTTAACTTGTTGTCCCCGTCGCTGATCGTAAGGTAATATAAATAGCCAAAACCACGGGATTGGTCGCTTTTTTTACGGAGTTTTATTTCTTTCAATTTGCTGGAAATATCACTGAGTGTTTGTGCATCGTTGATTTTTACTACTTCTCCGCTATCTCCATACTTCACTTCAATTTTCGTAATGTTATTAAAATCACTTTTTAATATGGTGGACAAGGGGATCGGAACAGCCGGGGCATCTTTTAAGGCAATTTCATTGAGGTTCGCGTTATAATCTATTGATATCCCTATATTTTCGGCAATGAATCGAATAGGGACATAGGCATGGTTTTCGTAATTTAATACCTTATATTCACTCATGTCCATTCTCTTCTCATTGAAGCTGATCTTCACTGGAAATAAGAACGCTTGAATGGCATCCGATGCATAAACCATCGTTGACATAGAAACAAACGTACCAAAAACAAACCCGATGACATACTTCCTCATTTTGTATCAACCTCCATAATATTGGTATCATTTGTTTGACGTTACTGGCGCAACAAAGTTGCTTCCTTCAAAATCTGTATAATCATCCGTTGCTGCGAAGCAAAGTATAATTCCTCTTTCATATGTCCTACTCCGCTTAATTTAAGCTATTAGAAGATCGCACCTCTCTATGGGTTCACTTTACATGGAGAAACACTATGTATTTGTTTATCGGGTGTTTTATCGAGGGAAAAGTAAGGCGGAGGGTGGTTGTGTCGATACTTTTTTCTATCCTAGTATGGGTAACCTTAGGTTGTATTATAATGTCAGCAGACTAGATACTAGATTTCATCGTCAACTTAAGGGGCGTGATAAGTAATGAAAATGTCAAAACTCATCTTGGGCGTTTGTTTAATAGCCTCGTTAGCATTAAATGTTTACTTGTTTAAGTATCAAATGAATTGGAATAATAAGCAGCAAAAAATTGATCTAGATTTTAAAGCATCTATAGGAAGAATTTCCGGAGCTCTCAATTCTGTAACCGATGGAAATTATACCGGTTATTTAACCGCAATCGAACATGCCTCCAAAGCAAACGCATTATCCAAATATTCATCCTATAATCATGAGACCGGCAATATAACTGGCACAACGTCAGAGCTTATTAATCAATTTAGGAATCTCTATGCTAGTCAAAAAAATTTGGCCGATAAAGAAAGACTAATACAAGGTTTTCAGCAATTATCGGCAGAGCCCAACAATCGCGAAACTATAGACAACATTCTTATGCTGCTGAATAAACAATAGAAATAACCCCCTTCAGAGAGAGGGGGCATGATTATTACTTATGTGTCTTCGTACCTTTTTTTCCGGTGTAAGGGTTGGTGTTGCCTTTGGTACTCCAATTGTTCTTGAAGCTCTTGTCTTTGTTCGTTCGATTATGGGATTGGACGTGAGTGCCGTTTTTCTTGGTGTAGCTTTTTACTTTTGTTGCTGCGGAAGCAGGACCGGCGAAACTGAGTGCGAGCACGGCGCTCATCATGAGCAGGATCAGTTTTTTCATGGGTGTCCTCCTTCATTTCGAAATGAAATCAGGACTATTTTACCATATTTTCGGCGATTTACGACTATAATTTTAAATACATATCCGAAAAAATCAAGGGGATTCGCAGCGCTCAAGCAGCGCCGCCGAATCCCCTTTTTGCTTTTGCTCATCAAGCCGTCGTCTGAGCCGCACTGCCGGATTGGAGCTGGTACATGCGGTAATACCGCCCTTGCAGCCGCATCAACTGCTCGTGATTGCCCCGCTCGACGATTTCGCCGCGATGGAGCACGAGAATTTGATCGGCTTCACGGATCGTGGAAAGACGGTGGGCGATCACGAACGTCGTCCGGCCTTCGCTGACGATCCGCAGCGCCTCCTGAATGAGTCCCTCCGTCTCGCTGTCGATGCTAGCCGTCGCCTCATCGAGAATGAGGATGGCCGGGTCGAAGGCGAGCGCCCGCGCGAAGGAGATGAGCTGCCGCTGTCCGGCGGACAACGTGCTGCCCCGCTCAACCACCGGCTCGTCTACGCCGCCGGGCAGTTGTTCGACGAAGGAGGCTGCGCCGACATCTTTGAGCGCCTGGCGAACCTGCTCCGGCCCGATCCGTTCGTTGTACAGGCTCACGTTGAACTTGATGTCGCCTGCGAACAAGAACGGGTCCTGCAGTACGATGCCCATATGCTTGCGCAACGCCTGCTTCGAAAGCGTACGGATTTCCGTTCCGTCGACGCGGATTTCCCCTTCCGTCGGCTCGTAGAAGCCGAGCAGCAGGTTCATGATCGAGCTTTTGCCCGAGCCGGTATGCCCGACAAGCGCTATGGTCTCGCCTTTTCGCGCCTCGAACGAAATGCCGCGAAGCACGGGCTCACCGGTTTTGTAAGCGAAGGTAACGTTGTCGAAGACGACATGGCCTTCCGGCCGCGGTACTTGGTCCGACGAAGCTACTTCGGTGCCTTCGATGTCGAGCAGGTAAAACACTTTTTCCGCTGACACGACAGCCCGCTGCGCATTCAGCATTTGGTCGAAAATGCCGATGATCGGCTGGAAAAGCCGCCCCGTATAATCGATAAACGCGTAGAACACGCCGAACGAGATCGAAGTCTGGAGCGATTGCCCGCCGAAATACCAGATGGCGCCGGCGGTAAAAAAGGCCCCGACGAGTCCCGTGAAATTGCGCGAGGACAGCGAAAATACGCGGTTCTGCTTGATATGGTTCCGGTAACGGTCCTCGTTGAGCGCATCGAACTCCCGCAGGCGGTTCTTCTCCTGCCGGAACGCTTGCAGGATCGGCATGACCGCAATCGATTCGCTGATCATCGCATTCATATCGCTCAACCGGGCCCGCATGATGGCGACGTACTTTTGTGAAAATTTCAAATGAACGAACATGACAACGGCAAACAACGGAAGGAGCAGCAACGAGACAAGCGCCAGCTTGACATCAAGCAAAAATAAGGCGATGTAGATGCCTGCGATATTGATCGTGCTCACCACAAACGTCGCCATAAAGCTCATGAACAGATCGCGAATCGCTTCCGTATCGTTGGCAATCCGCGATACGACCTGCCCGATCGGCGTATTATCGAAATAGCGGATCGGCATCCGCTGAATGTGGCGCATCAGATCCATCCGCATCCGCTGGATGATGCGCAGCGCCGTCGTCTGGAGCGTCAAGCCCTGCACGTAATGCAGAATGCTGCCAAGCGCAAGCAGACCGACGAACAGCCCCAGCCAGCGAGCGACCGGACCGACGTCATGCTGGTAAAACTGTGCCGTCTCTGACGCAGACAGCTTGTGCGCCGGGTACACCTCGTTACCGCCTCCGGGCACCGTGCGCTTCACCTCGGTCGATGATTCCCCGTCCTTTGCCGGGCCGACGAGCGACCATTGGCCTTCCAGCGAAGCCGGCTGGCGCACCAGGTACAAGCCGCCCTCTAGCTGCAAAATCCGCGCGTCTTTCATCATGGACCGGTTAAAGACGACGCTGCGGCGTTCCGCCTCCTCCATCCAATCCTGACGAATGTAGAATTTCCCGTCCAATTGCACCTGCTTAACCTCACCCTTGGGCAGATGGAGGCCGGAGGCGATTTCAACCCATGGCAGCCCGATGGCGCCGATGTGGCGGTCGATGATCGTTTTGGCGATAAACGGTCCGGCCAGCTCCGCGCTGACTGCACAGCACAGCACCAGAAGTGCTACCGCGATACGGTATTTAAAAAGAAGCGCGTAACCGAGCAGCCTGCGCATAATGGGTTTGCCCGACGATTCGTTCGTTTCTATGACGATATGACTCACGTCCTTCCCGATTGGCCTGGAATCGCGGCCCTATGATGAAGCGTCCAGCAAGCTTGCTTCAAGCTGCTGACGCTCGAACTGCTCCTTGTACCAGCCGCCGCGCTGCAGCAGTTGCTCGTGCGTGCCTTCCTCAGCGATGCGTCCGTCCTCCAACACGACGATCCAATCGGCATGCATGACGGCGGACAGCCGGTGCGTGGCGATCAGCGTCGTCTTCCCGGCGCGTTCCGCACGGATGTGCCCGAGGATGGCACTTTCGGTGCGGGCGTCAACGGCGGACAGCGAGTCGTCGAGAATGAGAATTTCCGGGTCGGTCAACAAAGCGCGCGCAATGCTTACCCGCTGCTTTTGCCCGCCGGACAGCATGACGCCGTTCTCGCCTACGATCGTTTGCAGCCCTTCGGGCAGTTGCTCCACATCCTGTGTAAAGGAAGCCATCTCAATGGCCCGGCCGATTTCCTCCGGCGAAGCGTCCGGATGCCCCAGCGCAATGTTGTCGCGCACGGACTTGGACAGCAGCAGGTGCTCCTGCGATACGTAGCCGATCCAGCCGCGCACGTGCTCGATCGCCAGCTCCTCGATCGGCACATCCGAGAGACGTACACTGCCGGCCGGGGCCGGGTAGAAGCGCAGCAGTTGCTTCAGCAGGGTGCTTTTGCCGCTGCCGGTCCGTCCTACGATGCCGAGCGTCTGCCCGCGCTTCAGCCGCAAGGAAACACCGGTTAAACTGTCCTGGGCCGCTCCCGGATAGCGGAACGTAAGGTTCCTCAGCTCGATCGATTCCGGACGGCTGACCTCTACCGGATGAGCAGGATTTTGCACGTCGGGCTGCTGCTCGAAGCTGCGCGTCAAGCGGTCGACGGAAGCCGTCCCGCGCTGCAGCACGTTGATGAACTCACCAAAAGCGATCATCGGCCAGATCAGCATGCCGAGGTAAATGTTAAACGATACGAGCTGCCCGAGCGTAATGTCGTTGTGGAACACCAGATACGCCCCGTACCCGATGCCGATGACGTAGCTCAAGCCGACGATCAGCGAGATGGCGGGATGGAACAAAGCATTGATGGCGGCCACGCGAATGTTCTTATCCATCACGTCGCAGGTGATCCGGTCAAATGCGTCGAGGTCGTGCTCCTCCTGCACATACGAGCGGATCACGCGCATGCCGGAAATTGACTCCAGCGCTTGATCGTTCATCCGTCCGAACGCCGTCTGCGCGGCAATGAACCGCTTTCGCGTATGCTTTCCAAGGACGCTGATCAGAACCGTGAGCAGCGGCAGCGGCAGCAGCGCCGCCAGCATCAGCTTCCAACTGATGAATGAAATCATCGTCACGAGCACGACCGTCGTGCCGACAATCGTATTCACAAGCGTCATGACGCCGTAACCGGCCGTCTGTCCGATGGCGGGCACGTCGTTGGTGGCTAGAGCCATCAGTTCCCCGGTGCTGTTGCGCTGGAAAAACGACGGTGACATTCGGGTCAAATGAGCGGTTAACCGGCTGCGCAGCAGCTTTTCGAGCTGCAGCGAATTGCCGAACAGCGTCGTAATCCATACGTAGATCATGATATACAGCACAACGGCCAAGCCGATGAGCAGCAGTACGCTCTGCCGCAGCCCTTCGGCGGTCAGAGAACCGGTGCGAATGTGGTCAATGACGCTTCCGATCATCTGCGGCGGCAAAATATTCAGCACGCTGACCGCAGCCATCAGCACGATAGCCAACGCATACCGCCCCCAGCGGTCGCGAAAAAACCAGGCAAGACGCCCGACAAACGACAAAGGAATCCACCTCTTTCTCTCTCCAAAATTGAAATCGCCGGGAGCATCCGACTTCTTTGTATAGGAAACATACATTCGCTTTTCACTCTAATACCATACCATATTATGGGCGTCTTGCCACCGGAAATTTTTTTATGAAACGAATTTTCTTTCCACAAACTTTGTAGGAAAAGTCAAACGAACGATTCTTGGGACAATCCTCTTTCTTTACGCAAATCGCGAATCTGTATGCCTATGTTTTACTAGAAATAATACTTATAACTATTAATTATCAGAAAGATAATATCTATTAACAGATGTTTAATAAGAATCCAGTTATCTATACTTAATTGAATAAGAGAGGCCCTACTCATACGATTCGATGAGTTATCCGCGCAATCGGAAAAAATCAATGAGATCACCGTATTGAAAGAGCAACTGCGTAACTTAGAGAAGGATCTCTTAACTTTATCAGGGACAAACAGTTCCGTTCTTTCGCTTATTGACCTAAACACCCAGCTCCTTTCCATTCAGAAGGATTGGCTTTATATGAAGGGTGTCCAAGATGGAATCAAATTACGATCATTTTTATTGCAAAGCGAGGAAGTTCAATAGCAATCCAGCATGGCCCCTAGTAGAAATTCTAAGAATAAAGAAGAAAAATGACGAATTCGCGAGAAATATTAGGATTATTTGCAAATAACTAATTATTCTGAATATTTACAATAATTTAATAATAGGCTATCCTAACAGTAAGCAAGATAAATGATTCACCTGATTTAAGCCTACGGATATTGCCCTGATTCACACCGAAGTTTGTATCGTTTATATCTTTCAATCCGGATTTGGTTTAAAAAGTTTGGTAGTGCCGGATTGGAATTGATATAAAAATAAACTAGGGAAAGGGGATAGTCCATTGAAGTAAGGAAGCGAAGCATGCCCCGCCGCGCTTACCTGAAATCCGTACTGTACGCGCACCGAATGAAGGCTATACCGAGGGCATGCGGGAATCCGATAAGACCTGTTACTCGTTCGCGTACCCTAACGACCGCTTGATTGGAGTGTGTTTTTCGAAAATTGAATAAGCAACCTATACCAACATAGGGATTCTGGTTATCACGGATAAGCAGGGTCCCTATTTTCGTGCGTCATACTTCCAGGCCATCCGGGCATACTAACGGGCGAAGCGACGTTTAAGGAGGGTTATGGCAAGAATGGCTAACGACAAAAGCATGCCTCCGGTATCCGGCGAAGAAGTTGAAACGGACGGCATTTATTCAAACGAATGGGGCCGGGAGGAAACGCTCAAGCGTGGCGACGAATTTCCGTACGACGAGGCGATGGGACAGACCGAGTGGGAGCTTGTCAGCCTTCCGCTCGAAAGCCAAGAGGAAGAGATGTATAAGGACACAAAAAATAACACGAAACCGCGGCTGCATATCGACCGGGGCGATAAATGAGCCGAGCGTTACCCGTGTGAAAAGAAGAGCGCTTCCCCTGTCGTGGAGAAGCGCTTTTTGGTGTGGATTTGGAGCATTATTTCCGGCCGTAATCCGCCTTGATCTCGCCCCATGCTTTCGTATTCCACTTGATGATTTTGTTCTTATAGGTGTTGCTGCGCAGCCAAGCTTCCGCGCGGTCCACAAGCTCCCAGATCTCTTGGGTCGATACGTCCCGCACCAAGGTGGAAGCGACCGTTTTATTGCGCACCCAACTGATTGCCGTCACCGAATCGCTGTAGATCGTCATGTCGCTACCCTTTCGCTTCAAATAAGCGAGCCCATGGACAATCGCGAGAAATTCGCCCATGTTGTTCGTGCCTTTGGAAATCGGTTTCTGCTGAAACACGATTTCGCCGGTGCGCGTGTACACGCCTTTGTACTCGACGATGCCGGGATTGCCGCTACACCCTACATCGACGGACAAGCTCTCGGGCTCGTACTCCCCCGCGGCCTCCGCGCCTCCGGCCTTGGAGGTCCGTCCGCCGCTCTTGCCCGTACTGCTTGTTCCGGCTCCCGCGCGCGCCGCGGCTCCGAACGCCTTCTTCCAGCCGGCAGCGAGCATCGCTTTAGCTTCCGCCTCGCTCTCGTATGCCTTAAACTTGGCCTGCGGGAATCCGTTCGTCTGGGCTTGGCATTCGGCCCACGTTTTATAGATACCGGGCTGACGCCCTTCCCATACGACATAATACTTCGATTTTGCCACAGTGTTCCTCCTTGGTTCAGCGCGGCGTCCTCGATGACAGTACCGCCGCACCGTCCGAAATGGCCGCTACCCCTGACGCTGCTTGAAAAACTCGATAAAATACGCCCCGTACTTGAAAAATTTTGCTTCCCCGACGCCCTTGATCTTGAGCATGGCTGCCGGGTTCGTCGGCTGCACACCGCACATCTCGCGCAGCGTGCTGTCCGGGAATACGATATACGGCGGAATGCCTTCCCGCTTCGCAATCTCCGTACGCAGCTTCCGCAGCTCGTCGAACAGCTCCGCTTCGACGTCCTGGACGACCGGCGCGGACGGCTTCAACCGGATGCGCTGTACGACCCGTTCCTTGCCGCTGAGCACATCGGACGCCTTCGACGACAGCCGGAGCACCGGGTATTTGCCTTCCGTGAGCTGCAAATAACCTTCGGCGACAAGGAGCTGGATCAGGTCGACGATGTCTTTTTCCGTTCGGGTCCGCATCAACCCGTAGGTGCTGAGGCTGTCGAAGCCGAAATCCAGCACCTTCTTGTTGCGCGAGCCCTTGAGCACCGAGGCGACCAACGTCATGCCGAACCGCTCCCGCATCCGCTTGACGCAGGAGAAAATCTGCTGCGCTTCGAGCGTAATATCCGTCAGCTCCATATCCGGGCTGACGCAGTTGCTGCACTGTCCGCAGTCTTCTTCCGCGTCCCCGCCGAAGTAGCGGACGATGTACCGCTGCAAGCATTGCGGGGTGTGGCAGTAGTCGGCCATCTGCTGCAGCCGCCGGTACTCCTGCGCCTGCCTCTCGGGGTCCGAGACGGACTGCTCGATCAAAAACTTCTGGATATGAATGTCCTGCGGGCTGAACAACAGCATGCAATCGCTCGGCTCGCCGTCACGGCCCGCCCGTCCGGCTTCCTGGTAATAGGCTTCCATATTTTTCGGCATATTAAAATGGACGACGTATCGCACGTTCGATTTGTCGATGCCCATCCCGAACGCATTGCTCGCCACCATAACGCGCACCTCGTCGTATAGGAACCGCTCCTGCGCGTCTGCACGTTCCTTATCCGTCAGACCGGCATGGTATTTGCCCGCGGCCACGCCTTGGCGCAGCAAATATTCGCACAGCTGGTCGACTTCCTTGCGCGTCGCCGCGTAGACGATGCCCGCTTCCCCGGCATGCTCGCGGATGTATCCCATCAGCACGTCGCGCTTGTTTTCACCCTTGATGACCGAAAACGAGAGGTTCTCCCGCGCAAAGCCGGTCACGAACACCTGCGGCTCGCTCAGCTTCAAGTGCTTCACGATATCCTCGCGCACCTGATCTGTCGCCGTCGCCGTAAAAGCGGCCAGCAGCGGCCGGTCCGGCAGATGCGAGACCAGCTCATTAATCCGCATGTAGCTCGGGCGGAAGTCGTGTCCCCACTGGGACACACAGTGCGCCTCGTCCACGGCCACCATCGGCACGACGAGCCCGGCGAGCAGGTTCAGAAAGCGCTCCGATTCGAGCCGTTCCGGCGCGACATAGAGCAGCTTGTACTCGCCGCGCTCGGCTTTGCGGATACGCATCTCCACCTGCGCATACGACAAAGAGCTGTTGATATAGGCCGCAGGCACGCCGATGCTGTCGAGCCCATCGACCTGGTCCTTCATCAGCGAAATCAGCGGCGAAACAACGATCGTCGTTCCGTTCATGATCAGCGCCGGAACCTGATAGCAGATCGATTTACCCCCGCCTGTCGGCATAATGCCAAGCGTATCTCGTCCGCTCAGCAGGCTTTCGATCACCCGCTTCTGCCCTTCGCGAAAATCCGGGTATCCGTAATATTTACGCAGCAGCTCCTGCGCTTCCGCCATCGTTCCGATCGGTTGCTCCGGCTGGCGCTTCACCGCCTGCGCCCTTCGGACCGGTGCTTCGAACAAGTCCGTTTGGACTGGCCGCCGGTTGCGGAATTCCATGTTTCCTGCCGCCGCTCTTCCGCTTCCGGCTTGGCGGTCATTTCCCCCGGCACCCCAGCCCGCCTCCCGCGGGTCCTGGTAATCGAAATCGCCAGGTGGCTCGTACCAGCTATCGTCAGCCGACGGCCCCGGGTCTGCAGGTCCAGGGTCCGTCGGATCGTACCAATCATCTTGTCGTTTCATGCTTCCTTACTTACTCCTCCCGCTTGTTTCGCCCGCCGCGATATGATCGGCTCCCCATTCCAGAGCAGCTCCGTCTCCGCACGGCGCGCTTTGACCTCCGGCTCCTCGAGCAGGAGGAAAAAGTTTTTGGTCGGCAGCTCCCCAAGCCCATGCTTCGCCGACAGCTTGTCCAGGTATGGCCGCATGTCCTCCAAATTGCCGGACATATTGTTCCCGCTGTCCGCAAACGCATAAAGCGCACTCGCCGCCGATACTCGTTTGACCCGGAACTGCTCCGCCGCCCGCAAATAAAAATCCCAATCCCAGTAATGATACATCTCTGTATCGAACGGACCGAGCCGCTCATGAAGCTCCGGACGGTACAGGCAGCCCGATGAGAAGAACGTCGAGAATCTCCGCATCGCCGCAAAGTCGTGCTCGTAGGCGAATACAAATCGTTTCGTCGCCCTGCGCACCCCTTTATCCACAGTATAATCGAAAATTTCCACATCCGAATACACCAGATCGCTGTCTTCAATTTCGCGCAGCATCCGCTCCACATGGGACGGCAGCAGCAAATCGTCGTCGTCGCACAACATGATATAATCGCCTCGAACCAGCTCCAGTCCGCGGTTGCGCGCATGCACGTGCTTGAGATTGATTTCCATATCGACCACGGTCAGATCCAGCTCCGGATACAGCTCCTTAAGCTCGTCGACCGGTTCCCCGTTATCGTTGACCACAATAATCTGCAAGTGGCGGTACGTCTGCCGCCACAACGATTCGATCAGCTCGGCCAAAACATCCAGCCGATTATAGGTTGGAATAATGACGGATACCAACGGCTGCCGATTCATTCCCCTTCCCCTCGCTCTCGTTTCTTCTACTGAACACTATACCGAAAAATCGGCGAAAGGGAAACTAGCCGAAAGGAGATCCCCATGCTGCCAAAAAGAGTCAAGGCGCTTCTAGCGCGATTGCGATTGGTTGCAGAAGATTGGAGAGCATGAAAGAAACGAGCCCTCACGAGAAAACATGAAAAATATTTTTCCGCCTGCTGCCCTATGGTACAATGGAAGAAAGCCATGGAAAAGATCGGTAGAAAATCGCTTCGACGAGACGGCTAAGACGGACTGAACGAAGGGGGATTCTGCCATGCCGCCAAGAAAACAAGAGCCGCCCGTCCTTTCGGACGCAGCGGAGAAGACCGACATGGACGGAAAGCTGTTGAAGGGGGCCGAAGCAGCCTCCGCTGAGACCGTCACAGCTGAACGGCAGCAGTCGGGTACCCGGAGGAAGCGGGGAGCCATGACAACGACGGAAGCGCAGCCGACGGAGACGAGCAGCGCGGCAGCAAAGCCGCGTGCTTCCAAGCGCAAGAGCGATGCAGGCGCGCAAGCTGAGGCCAGCGGCGCAGACGGCGACGCGGCAGCGAAGCCGAGCGATTCTAAACGCAAGGGCAATGCGAGCATTCAACCGGCAGAGCCGCAGCCTCAAGAAGCTCCTGAAGCGGCCCCTCTGGCAGAGGAGACGACGCTAACGGTTGCCGCGCCAGCAGAGCCGGCCTTGCCAGTCGCTGCCGCCGAGGTCAAATCAGCCGCGACCGATACGGCAGAGGATGCGGCTCCGGTGCTGCAGCTGCTGGAAACCCGCCTCAAGAAGAAGGAGCGCAGCGAGACGCACGACAAGGACCGGGTGTTCATCCGCAAAGATTTGAAGCTGCGTCTGGATGCTCTCGCCGAAAACCGCGGCAAAGGCTTCAAAACGCTGCTGCTGAACTACGGCTTGGAGAAGGCGCTGGACGAGTTGGAGCAAGCGGAAGCGGCACGGCAGGAAGATTGATCGCTCTTAGACGAAGCGAGTTCACCCCGATCCCGGAATGAACTCGCTTCGCTTCGTTTTGTTAACCGTCCCCGCCTCGCTGAACGCCAATCGCCACTTTTTCTCCCAAGCTCCCTTTTACAACTTGCCTTCCCAAAAAAACTGATAGCCGAATCCCCGAACCGTGCGGATATGCCGGGGTGCGGAAGGATCGCGTTCGAGCTTGCGGCGCAAATTGCTGATATGCACCATCACCGTCCGCTCGTCGCTGAAGCTGTCCCAGCCCCAGACCTGATCGTGAAGCTGCGCCGCACTGAACACCTGATTCGGATGCTTCAGCAAAAAAAACAACAGCTGCCGCTCCTTGGCAAACAAATCGACCGGCTCTCCCCCAACCCGCACCTCATAATTATGCAGATTGGCCTCCACCTCGCCGAATCGGAGCAGCGCGGCTTTTTCCTTAATCTGCTGCGGCGATGCCGTCCGGCGCCTGAGATTGGCCTTGACCCGGGCGACCAGCACGAGCGGATCGAACGGCTTGGTCATATAATCGTCGCCACCGGTATCCAGGCCCGCAATGATATCGTCCGCTTCCCGTTTGCAGCTCAGGAACAGGATCGGAATATCCGAATGCTCACGAATGCGCCGGCACAACTGCACGCCGTCCGTATCCGGCAGCACGATGTCCAGAATGATCAGATCGGGCTTCTCGCGGAGCAGCAGTTCCACGATCTGGCCGCCTTCCTCCGCCATGAGCACCTGAAAGCCATGATTTTGCAAATAGAGTGCGATCAAGCCGCGGATTTCCTCGTCATCGTCCACGATTAAAATTTTCGCTTCGTCCGTCATTCCTTCGGCCCCTCCTCCCGAAAAGCCCCCTCCACAAATGGGTTTAAAGGATCGTTCGATAACGGAAGCGTAAAGAAAAAGGTACTGCCGCTACCCCCCCGGCTATTCACGCCAATCGTCCCCCCATGATGCTCCATAATCTCCTTGCAGATGGCAAGCCCTAGTCCGGTTCCCGCGGAGCGGTTTTTACGCGAATTTTTCCCCCGGTAAAACCGGTCGAATACGAAAGGTAAATCTTCCTCATCAATGCCGAAGCCCGTGTCCTGCACGCTCACCCGGATGGCGGATTGCCCGTGATCCGAATGCTCGACCCGGTCGACCGAGATTTGAATCGTTCCGTCCGTCGGCGTAAATTTGCGGGCGTTAAACAACAGGTTGACAAACACCTGTTCGATCCGCACCACGTCGATCCAGGCCACGGCCTCTTCGTCCTGACCGTCCGGAAGTCCGGACGTCAAGTCGATGAACTCGAACGAATAGCCGTCCTGCTTCACGGTCCATTCGTATTTTTCGTACAGTGCGCGGATAAAAGGCACCGGATGCACGAACTGGCAGTCAAAGCGGATTTTGCCCGCTTCGAACTTGGACAGCTCGAACAAATCACCGATGATGCGGTTTAAAATGAGCGTCTTATCGTAGCTGAGCTGCAAGTAGCGGTCGCGGTTCGGCTCGTCCACCTGGTCCAGCACGGCTTTGATATAGCCTTGAATCAAAGTCAAAGGCGTCCCCAGCTCATGGGAAATATTAGAGAGCAGATGCCGCCTGGACTGCTCCATCTTGACCAGCTCCCGATTCGCCTCGTGGAGACTCGCATTTGTCATCTCCAGAGCCTCGGTCCGCTCGCGCACTTTTCCTTCGAGCGATTCGTTCCAGCGCTGCAGCTCGGAGGATAGCTTCTCCACGTGCGCGAACGACTTGGAGAATCGGTGCGACAGGTCCACCGCCTGCATCAAGACGTAGAACATCATGCCGAACTGTACGGAATCGCCGGTGCTCAGCACCTGGTTGTAGAACAGCGTATCATTGAGCGCCGTAACGAAAAAGACGCTCATCGCCAGCAGGTTGAGAAAAGCGCCCTCCCGTTTCCGCAAGAACGCCAGCACAAACACGCAGCCGATATAAGCGAAAATCGCCAGTATGGCAAGCTGGAAAGCAAGCATCGAATGCGTGTAAATCCAGGCAGGGGCGATGGCGATGAAACAACTGTACATGAGAAGAACGGCGATAATCGGGCGGCGCAAGCCCGGACGCATTTCCACGGGATAACGCGCGGCGACGTACAGAACGAACATGAGCACGCCCAGACTGACGGACAAATATTCGAGATGCGTCTGCCACTCCCACGGAAGTCCCGGAGCGAAACGGGCGGCGAGCGTTTGCCCGGTCACGGCCGTCCGAAGCCCGATCGCCAGACACAAGCATCCGAAATAAAGCGATGCCCGGTCTTTGCGGCGGGCCATAAACAGGCCAAGATGGTATAACCCCATCGTGAACAAGCTGCCGACGATCAACAGTTCAAGAGCGTTAGACAGCTCCCGGCGGAACGTCACAGCATCGGCGCTGCCCATCCGGATCGGCTCCCAGAGCCCGCCTTTTCGCTGCACGAAGTTCGACAGCTGAATGACGATCTCGGTTCTGTCGCCGCTCAGGTGAAAAAATACGGGCTTCGGGACGTTCGCCGGCGTCATCGTCTCCCGGCTTGTCCCCACCGTTCCGCTCGCAGCCGCCTCTTTCCCGTCGATCCACAGCTTGTACGCGGTAGCTACGCTAGGCATATAGAGCGCGACATCTTTGCCGGTGTCGGCATCCGCCGTTCGGATGACGAGCCGATACGTCGCGTAGCCGTCCCCGGATAACTTGCTCCCTTGGTAGGTTTGGCCCTGCCATACCTGCGGTACCTTCGTATAAGACAGAACGTCGCTCCCTGCGCCGGCAGCCAGCTCAGCCGGTGTCAGCAAGCGGCTCCAATACCGTTCCCACTCCCCGTTCAACGAAACAAGCCCGTCCTGCTCCCAATGCCAGCCCGATAAATCAAGAACGCCCCGGACCGCAGCTGGGGCAGAAGTCTCGGCCCGGGCGGAAGGTGCGGCACACAGGGATAGCGCGACGATAAACAAGCAAAGCCAGACCGTTATTTTTCTCATTCGCAGGCTCCTCGGAGCTTCCAAATCCAATCGATATAAGCTTACCATAAGCAAATCGCTATCCGGAGTCAATAGAAATCGGCGCCGTTACAAGTATGCTTTTCCCCGTTATTTCATGCTAACAGACCAAACTTAAAACCGGTTTAAAAATGGGTTTAACATGAAAAAATGACCTGCGCGAAAAAGCGGATTTCCACTTTTTCATACAGGCCGTGTTTTGGACTTGGCTCAGATGGGCAGCAAAGCGACGTTGTCGCGCTGCTTGAGATTCTCGACCATCCGGTACCATGCGTCCGGTTTTTGCGGGAGTACCGCATAATAGCGCTCCAGAAAGCTCCAGACCAACGAGGCCGGAACCGCGGCTTGCTCCTCGTCCGCAATCGGCATGAAGCAAAGATCGAGCCCGTGTACCGCTTCGCCGTCATTATGCCAGGACGGGTGCACATAGCCGGTATCCAGCTTCCGGTAGCCGAGGTGCGCCAACACCTCGCGGCGGACGAACGAATTCATCGCATTCACGCCTCCGAACTCCAGCTTGCCCACCAATTGCGGGTTGTAGATTTCGGCGAACATGCCAAGGAATGTCCCTCCGCATGCCGCTACGACCGAACGCAGATCGGCCATCCGGCGACGCGCCAGAAACGGTCCGATGCCAAGGCCGTCCCGTCCGATAATTGTAAAATCGGTCATCGCGACCTGCAAATCTTCGTAATAACGGTATTCCGTCGCGCCGACGACTTCGCCGTCCAGAACAGCGACGAACACCCGGATGCCCGGATCTTGAAGCGGCTCCGCCCACAGTTCGTACTCCAATACTTCCTCCGGCGGAAACACGCGCTGCATCAGCTCGTGCATTTGGCGAAAATACGGGTCGCCGATATCGGTTATTCGATGGTATTGCACAGGCTTCATCCTCCCCTGATAGCATGCTGCTGCTTGAAACAAGCGTCTAAGCTTTCATTATATAGGGAGACGGAAGGTTCTACAACACAGCGTCACTTTTGTTTGCGTCGCCCCCACGGCTTCCAAACCGACAGAACAATCATCGCGGCAAGAGACAGAGCTTGCAGCACGATGCCGATCCACAGCTGCCCGTTATTGACGACGAAGTCCGGCTGCTGCCAGACGTCCATGCCGCTTGCCGGAATCAGCGTTACTCCCCGCAGCGTCCAGAAGTACATCCCGACTGCGCTGAGCAGGATGCACAGCAGCGTTAGCCCTTCTTTGGCGATAATCCAATAGTAGCGGAACAGTCCCCAAGACGTGAGCACGGAAAGCAGTACGCCGGTCACGACCGTTCCGATCGTCGAAGCCCGCAGTGACGATGTCGACAGCAGATGCATCACGGTATAGCAGGCGCTCAGCACTCCCGGATCGCCGGTGGTTGCGGATACGATGCCCAGAACCACGAATACGACCGAATTGCCGAGCCAGATGGCCGAAAATAGGATGTGCGCTGACAGCAGCCATTTTCTTTGCCTAACCGTTAATTTCATTTTGATCCTCCTTCCTGAAACGAATGCTTTGATTTTCTGTAACGAAGCCCCTCAAGTTGTCGTTTACAGTATAGTCCCCGGCTCTAAACGACCTCTAAACCGTTTATTAAAATCAAATTAAAAAAACGGAGGCCGCGAGGGCACTCCGTTTCTATAGTACATATCAGGTTGCGGCAGCTTCCGGCAATCCTCGTCGCAGCAGCCGTTTGCCGGTGCTCGTCCGGTAAAACAGCCGCTCCAGCAGGCTGAAGACGCTGCCCGCCAGCCAGTACAGCCCCAGCGCCACCGGCGCCCGCCACGTAATGACGAGCGGGATCAGCAGGAGGATCATCCCGAACAGCAGCCGCTTGCTTCCGCTCATAGAGTCGGCTACGTCGGCCAGCGGGATCATGCTTACCGCGAACGACAGCAGCCCCGTGGCGATCGGGATCAAATGGAACGGATCGGCCTCGGCCAAGTGCGCGACCCAAGGGATCAAAATCGACGTCATTGTACTACCGTGCGTAAAGAACAGGCCATACATCGCCATAAGCACCGGCATTTGAATAATCGCCGACAGCGCCGAGCTTAAAGGATTAATCCCGTACTTTCCGTAAACTTTGGTCGTTTCTTGAACCAGCTTGGCCGGGTCGTTCCCGCACGTTTCCCGCAGCTTGCTAAGCTCGGGGGAAGCAGCGGCGGAACGGACCTGCTGCCGGGCGGCCAGCAGATTGAAGCGGTATAGCGCGCCCTTCACCAGCAGCGTGAGCACGATGACCGCTGCCCCCCAGTCGCGGGTCCAGTCGAACGTCCAGGACAGCACATAAGCCAACAGATCAATCATAGGTTGAAACCATGTATACATGTGAGCGCTCCTTCCGTTGCGATTGAGCCGAGTCATCAAGGCTCGATTGTCAACCCTTCTTGCGATTGAGTCGAGCTCGATCGTCTCTCAATCGTCAACCGTGAAATTTTTCGGTCAACCGACCATCCCATTCCAACGGAAAGGAGCGCTTGCTTCTTCGGATAACGCCGAGGACCGCGGCGGGCATTTTCGGCGAACGAAGACGGTACGCGGACTTTTTCTGGCCCGGTCATGACGTTTGAGCGGGAGCTTGGCAAGCTCGACGGCCGGCTCGAAGGCGAAGGTCAACTGCTTCCCCGACCATCCGAACCATGGCACGACGAACAGCGAAGCCAGCCCGAGCGCCAGCAGCAGCGCCAGATCCAAAGACCACTCCATATCCGTTCACCTCCTTTAACGCGAATTCGCTTACTTAACGTTTTACGGGATTGACCGCAATTCGTTTCATTGCGATAAGGCACTTCCCCGCTGCGCCAAGAGCTTGCGGTATTTCACGAAGCTGACGACACGCCAAGGCACGACATAGGCGACTGCGATCAAGTAAAACAGCATTCCCAGCTCGGCCGGATCAAGCCCGGACAAGTAGCTGCGCAGCGCCAGCCGGATGACGATGAGTCCTACCAAGGCAAAAATAAACGCTTTGCTCTTTTTCGGATAAATCTGCCCGTCTTCGCGAAACTCATAATTCGTCGTCATAATCATCGGAACGGATAAAATAAGACCGAACAGCAGGGACAGCGTTACCTCTTTCACAGTCAAATGAAGCTGCGGGTTGAGCAGACCGAGTATGCCGAAGCCCAAAAAAAGCAGCGGCAGCAGCATCCGGTATCCGTTGCCTTTCACCGGCTTGGCTGCCGCGCGCATTCTCCGCCAGAGAACGAGCGCGATGATGACAACCATAAAAATCACGGGAGAAATGGATTGCATGCGATACCATCCTTATAGTTTTGATATAAACTATTTTACACATAAATTATATAGTCAATCAAACAAATAAGGCTTGTCCCTCCAAACAAAATTAAGGAAACAATAAAAAACCCTTGCCTGGCAAGCGGCAGGGGCTGAATCAGCTAAGGTTTCTTCTGCATCCGGGCGTAGGACAAAATGCGTCTGTACATCGTTTTGTTCTTAAGGGCGTTAAAAATCGATTTGTCCGGCCTCGTGTTGATTTCGAGAATCCAGGGCTTCAGCTTGGTATCGATAGCGACATCGACGCCGAGAGCGGGGAAATGCGGATACTTCGCACTCATATACTCGCTGACGCCCCGGCCCAAAGTTTTCAACTCTTGAATGAATCCGGCGCGGCGTTTCCCTTGAATATGAGGGGAAATCAGCTTGTCTACGGGCATCGGGGTTCCTCCGTTGTGATAGTTCGTGACGATTTTTCTCGGTCTGGCCAGCCGGCCGACCATCCCCGTCACGTCCCAGCCCCGCTGCCGGTTGCGTTGAACCATGATGCGCAGATCGAACGGGCGTTTCTTGTAGTGCAGCAGCGGGATTGCTTTTTGCACGAGATAGTTTCGCCGGGCCGTATGTCTGGAAACCGCGGAGTACAGGCTGTCGAACGAACGAAACGTCCGGGTAGCATAGCCGCTCCTGAGCGTGTAGTGCCCATTGCCCGTGCGGATTACCTTCATGATTCCGTAGCCGCCCGTGCCGTTGTTCGGCTTCAGATAAACCGCCCCCCAGCGCCTCAGCATGGAGCTGACCGCAGCCCGGCTCACCCTTTGCGTCTGCGGAAGGTACGGCTTCCAACGTGCGCCGGTCTTCAAATAACAGTATTTCCCCCACTTCGTGTTGGCATAAACCAATCGATCACCTCCCGTCTAAGCCATGGTATTGTATGTATGCTTCGCAGTTTTGGAAACAGGCATATGCAACACGTCAACGGATCGAGAGGGAATATTTTCAAAAAAACATTGCATTCCTTATAATTCCGAGTATAATACTAGGTAAATAAATTGATTTTACCGTGCTAGGGGATGACAAACATGATTTCTTCTGCCATGCAAGCAGCAGCCGCTCTCTGGGTCGACGACTACCTGGACTTGTACAATTACGCCGGACGGATCGGAGATACGGCCTGGCAGCAAGAGATTGTGGACATCCTGAAGCAAAAAGACGCGTATGTATCGGAGGCTGTACGTACAAGAAAGCTTGATGAGCTGTGGACGACCTTCGATTCGATCAACCGCAAAATGCTGGAGCTTTACCGGGAGCTGCGGGAAACGAACGATTCGTGGGTTACGGAACGGCTCAGAGAGCAAGTGAGGGAATTGAAAACGGAACGCCTTACGGTCTCCAGAAAAATCAAGGCGGAACAATCATAGAAGGTGTTTCATGCGCGGGAGTGTAAATGTGGCATACGGAGGACCGTTCTGCCAGTGGCTTGGTGTGAACACGGCTTGCAGACGACTGCTTAGCCGGAGGTCTCTTGATGCATGCAGCAGACTGCTCTGCTGAAGGCTGAATCCATTTTGAGCGAATGGATCAGGCCGGAAAACGCGCGTCATTACATGGATGCTTGTTTCATCTCGCGCATCATGGTCATCATCATCGTCATCGTTTCGTCGCATTCTTGCATTTTGGACATCATCATGTCCATATCCATGGCATCCATCATCTTCATTTCCATCATCATGTTCATCATGGATTTCATGGAGTTCATTTTGCACATCATTTCATCCATACACATCGTCATCATCATGTTCATGCACATTTTTTCCACTTGGTTCACCTCCTCTATGAAATCTACTAATTTTACTCCACACCAAAAATACTATAAATTCCCAGAAACTTCAAGTCTTTTTTGGTTAAGACAAGCTTGGATAAACGCCTTTCTTGACCCCGGCCCGCGCTTCCGATACTCTAAAAGAAAGTGATATGCGGGAGGAGAATGACCATGTCCGAACGGCCGCCCAAGCGGGATCAAACGTACGGTGTCGGAAAAGAACCGACAGACCGCCCTATCATTCCTTTGCCGAAAGAAACGCTTGAAGACCAGGATGCCATGCTCGCAGCGCAAAAAGAACGACAGAGCTGGATTGACGAGGCTTACGAGGATTTTGTCAAAAACGGCGGTCTGGAGCATCTGCCCGGCTTCGGTAAGCCGCTGACGGTGCCGACCGGAGACGCATGGTCGTCCTTGCTCAAGCAAGCCAAGGTCGAGCATCCGTGGGTCATGCTGCGGAAGGAAATCGGCTCGCTGATGGAGAAAGCGATCAATCGGATGGCCAAAAGCTCCTTCGATCCGGAAATTGACGCGCTGATCGAGGATGCGAACAAGCAGATCGCGGAGCTGAACCGCCAAGCCCCTAGCCTGTCCCTGCACCGCAGCCGCATATCCCGCGACAACCTGCACGAACAGTATGACCGCTGGTATGCGGATAAGTGACTTCGCCGATGCATAACCATAACATGAAAAACCCCCGGAGCCTTTATTCCCTGTTAAGGAAGTGCTGCCGGGGGTATTTTTGTCGATATCGGCTTTTCCGAATTAGAACGATTCGTTAATAACCACGTCGCTGAGCGGCAAACGTTCGGTCGCGCGTGCCGGGCTAGCCGCTTTGCCGATCGGGAGAAGCATAACCGGGACATAGCGTTCCGGAATGTTGAACTCTTGGATCAAAGCAGCCGGATTGTAGCCGCCCATCGGAACGGTATCGTAGCCTTTCGCACGTGCAGCCAGCATAAGCTGCATAGCGGCCAGCGAGGCATTGCGGATCGCTTCGTCGCGGCCTACCGTCGGATTGTTCGCATAGGCGCCGTTAATTTGGCCGAGCATCGTGTCGCGGACTTCCGGCGTCGCCTTTTCAAAGACGATCGGGGCGGTCAAGTTCGCTTGCAGGTCGCCGAGCACGACGACAACTGCGGATGCGTCGGATACTTGCTGTTGGCCGAACGCGATCGGCAGAAGACGGTCTTTGTTCGCCTGCTCGCGAATGACCAGAAAACGCCAATGCTGCAAGTTCCAGGACGACGGCGCGCTTGCGGCCAGCTCCAGAATTTCATTCAGCTCGGCATCCGGGATCACGACGTCCCGTTGATATTGACGGACGGAATGACGGGACAGAATAACTTGCTCTGCGGTTTGTTGTTGTTCGATTTGGCTCATAATTTCCACTCCTTTAGTTGTATAACTCTATTTAGTATAATAACGCAATTAACTTACTTTTGTAAAGTACCGTACGAAAAATTACGAGACCTAATTTTTGAACCTTGATCCATAGGGGAGCACATATAGTTTTTACCTTGAATGCGGTAAATACAGCGTGAAGGTGCTTCCTCTTCCTTCCTCGCTTCGCAGCATCAAGCGGCCGTCCAGCAGCTTCGCCAGCTCCCGCGAAATGGATAGCCCATGGCCCGTCCCTCCGTATCTGCTGGTGGAGAGCGTTGTATAGATTTTGTTCAGATTTGTTTGTTAGAATAGGACGGATAAACCATTCAAAGAAAGGAGTTGTTGCAGCGTGTTCCATCTGTCGCACGTCCTTGGACGAATCAGAAACCGTTGGTTCGCGGCGGCTTCATTCGTCACGGGGAGCGTGTGGTCCGCGCATTTGGCCGTATTGGTATTCCACTGGGACGACAACGTGCGCTATGATACGACTTTAACCCTCATTTCTTTACTTGCTGGCATCATGACGACGTTCCTTATCTTTCATCTGGCTCTGTTCGGAAACAAAAGCCGCCTTCGACTGGCGGGCGGCGGCTTGCTCACGATGATCGGGATGGCAACGATGTATATAACAGGCAGCGAAGCCGCCATCGCTCCGGATGACAATAGAGCTTATTTCGTCCACTCCGTCCTGCGCCCGGTAGATTTATTTTTGCTGTTCGGCGTTCTGGCCGCGATGTGTCTTGTGTTTATCGTCGCTTGGCGGGCCATGCGCCTCCAGCGGCTAGCGCTCGAGAAGCTGGCGTATACCGATCCTTTGACTGGTTTGCTCAACCGGAACGCTTGGGACCGCTATGCCGAGAAAAATACCGTAAACCGGAATGCGGCGTTCTTGTTTCTGGATTTGGACGAATTTAAATCCGTCAATGATACGCTCGGACACGACATCGGCGATTTGTTGATCTTGGAAGTGGGGCAGCGGTTAAAAGCGTTCCAGAACAAGCATCGGCAAATCTACCGGCTCGGCGGGGACGAATTTCTGCTGGTCGCGCTCCAGTGCAGCGAGGCGTCCGCCCAAAAAACGGCTTCCGACATTCTCGAAACGATCAAGGCTCCTTACCACTTGGCAGGAAAGGGGGTACATGTCTCCGGCAGCATCGGCATCTGCCTCGGCTCCGTTCCCGGGTCCAGCTGTACCACTATGCTAAAAAATGCGGATGCCGCCATGTACCGCGCCAAATTGTCGGGAAGAAACCGGTTCTTCACGTATCGCGATGGAATCAGCACATTTTTTTTTAGCCCGCTGCGCGGTACGGGCAAAGGCTTGCCCAAGAGCATCGCTAAAGGCAGAGGAGCCTGAGCTCCGCAGCTTATTGCAAGGGCGAAAAAAAGGGGAGTCCCCCCCCTTAAGAAGCGTTTACATTTTCCGCTCGTTTCCTGTATAGTGAGAGTATCATGAAGACAGGGAGTGATGCTCATTGTTGACGCGAACGACCGAGTTTTATGAGACCCTGCCCTCCAAATGCTGCGATACGTGCGGCGAACCGCTGGAGGAAATGGCCGATTGTTACACGTCCACCTGTACGAAGTGCAAAGGTCATACGTTCTACCCGCTCAGCCCGATTATCCCCGGGCCGACAGCTCATCCGGAATAGTCTGACGCCCCTGCCGAGGGGGCGTTTTTTTGTTTGCATGAAAAAAAGCCGTTCATCCCATTCCGGAATGAACGGCTTTCCACCGAGCGCTGCCGATCCGGCCTCGCTGAATTACCACGCCTCGCGAATCGTAGTCGTCGTCTGCCACGCTGCCCGCACGGAAGACGCCGTCTGCTGAAGATGCATAATCGCATCCCAAGCCTGCTCCGTCGGACGCTGGCGGCGGAACTGCCGCGCCCTTCCCTTCATCGCGGCCAGCGCAAGCCGGTTGTCCGCAAGCTCCAGCAGCTGATCCTGAAGCGCCCGGGCGGCCGTTGCCCGGACAGCGACACCGGCATTCTCCAGCACCGCGGCGTTGTCTTCCTCCTGGCCGGGAATCGGCTTGTACAGCAGCATCGGCAGGCCCACGGCGACCGCCTCCGCCGTCGTCAGCCCGCCCGGCTTGGTCACCAGCAGGTCGGCGACCGCCATCCATTCGTGAATTTCCTCCACGAATCCTTTGACGATGACGCGGTTCGTCGGATGCTCCCGCAGCTCCGCTTTCAGCTCTTCGCGCATGGCCGCGTTGCTCCCGCAGATGACGACCAACTGCAGCCTCTCCTGCAGAGACGTCGAACGAATCAGCGAGCGGACGCTTTCGTCCAGCATGCCGCTGCCGCCGCCCATCACGAGGACGACCGGACGCTGCGGATCGAGACCGAACGACTGGCACAGCCGAACCCGGTCGAACGATTCGGAGAAGCGCCGGCGCACCGGAATGCCGGTCACCCGGACGCGGGAGGACGGCACGCCGTGCAGACGCAGCGCCGCCGCTACCTGCTCGGACCCGACCAGATACAAATCCGTATGCGGCTGCAGCCACAGGCTGTGGTCGGTGTGGTCCGTAATGACCGTAACGAGCGGCGTAGAAACCGCACCCTTTTCTTTAAGCAGCGAGACGGCCGCCGCAGCCAGCGGGAACGTACACACGATGATATCCGGCCTTTTCTCCTCCAGGAGCGTCAGGAACCGGGACAGCCCCAAGCTCAAAAACGTTTTGAACGGAATCGGCATCGCCTCTCTCCGTCTTGTTTTGCGATATAAATAGCCGTAGACCGACGGCACTTTCTCGACGCCCTTCATAAAGCAGTACTTCACCATCGGATGAAGATACGGATATACTTCCTGCATAAAATCGATCACCTCGGCCTGGACGCGGTCCGCCAAGCCTTCTCCGCATGTTTCCGCCAGCGCCCGCGCCGCCTGCCGGTGACCGTCACCCAAGTCGCCGGAGAGCACCAAAACGCGCGCAGCCGCGGGGATCTCGCCGTTCGTCAACATAAGTAGCCCCCCATGAACTATTCTTTGTTTGCCCTTCTACTCTATATATTAAACGAAAAATCTGAAGAAATCCCATCCTCAGAGCTTAAAACTTTCTTAAGTACGCGAATGATCCGGACGTAACTCCGGAGGGCACCCCTAGCGCCCAACGAGAATACACTATCGGCAAAAGCCCATTTTTACGTGTGAACGGAGGATCTTTATGAAGCCTTACCCTGAATACCCTTATTATGCGATGGAAACGGAATGCCGCGAAAAGCCGATTGCCTTCCCGCCCCAGCATCAAGAGCGGCAGCCCGGACTCGAATATTTGATGAGCCCGCGGCCGATCTTCGACAATCCCGCCTATGTCGGCAGCGGCAAGCTCCATGGCAAGGTCGCCCTGATTACGGGCGGCGACAGCGGGATCGGACGCGCGACGGCCGTCGCCTTTGCCAAAGAAGGAGCCGACGTAGCCATCGCCTACTTGTACGAGCATCCGGACGCGGCCGAAACGAAGCAGCATATCGAGCAGATTGGCCGCCGCTGTCTGACGATCCCGGCAGACCTGCGGGACAAAGCTTCGTGCACGGGCGTCGTCGCCCAAACTGTTGCCACGTTCGGCAAGCTGGACGTACTGGTCAACAATCTGGGCGTACAGTACCCGCAGTGGAGCATCTTGGACATTTCGGAGGAGCAATTGATCCAGACGTTCCGAACGAATATATTCTCGTTCTTTTTCGTGACTCAGGCTGCTTTGCCTCATATGAAGGCGGGCGACTCCATCATTAATACGGCTTCGATCACCGCCTATCGCGGCAATCGGCAATTGATCGACTATTCGTCCACCAAAGGGGCGATTGTCGCTTTTACCCGCTCGCTGGCTCTCTCGCTGGTCGAGCAAGGCATCCGAGTGAACAGCGTAGCCCCCGGTCCCGTCTGGACCCCGCTGACGGTCTCCAGCTTCCCCGCTGAGCAGGTGAAGACGTTCGGCACGGATACGCCAATGGGCCGGGCGGCCCAGCCGTTTGAGCTGGCGCCGGCCTACGTATACCTCGCAAGCGACGATTCCAGATTCGTCACCGGCGAGACGCTGCATGTGAACGGAGGCCAGTTCATCACCTCCTGACTTACGCTTTCATCCTTTCGACCCTAATATGTCAACCCTTGTCATATTGCTGTGATAAAATAGAAATATCTGTTGACGTATAAGGAGCGACTATCATGCGTGCGGACCGACTGTTATCGATTTTATTGCTGCTTCAGAACCGCGGCCGAATGACCTCGCGGGAGCTGGCCGAGCAGCTGGAAGTATCGGAGCGGACCATCTTCCGCGATATGGAGGCCCTTAGCGCTTCCGGCATTCCGCTCTATGCCGAACGGGGCTGGGGCGGAGGCTGGGTGCTGCCGGAAGGCTACCGCTCCCAGCTCACAGGACTCAAAATTGATGAAATCCGCTCCCTCCTGCTCGCCCACGGTTCCGGGATGATGCGCGACTTGGGCTGGCGCGAAGCTTTTGACGCGGCCTTGTTGAAGCTGCTTGCCGCTCTGCCTCCTTCCCTGCGGCGGGATGCCGAGGCGGTCCGCCAACGTATCCACGTGGACGGAGCCGGGTGGTATGGACCCGCAGAGGAGGTATCGTGCCTGCCCGTCGTGCAGGAGGCGGTATGGGAAGAACGGCGGCTTGCCGTTCGCTACGGGCGGGGCGACGAGGTCGTCGAGCGCGAGATCGGCCCGCTCGGGCTGGTCGCCAAAGGAAACACGTGGTACTTGATCGGGCTCGTGGACGGCCAGATCCGCACATACCGGGTTTCCCGGATACGCAGCGCTGTCATCCGGCCGGAGAGCTTCGAGCGGCCGGCGGATTTCGATCTGGCCCGTTACTGGGAGCAATCGACGGCCGACTTCAAGTCCCGGCTGCCCAGCTATCTCGTAACGCTGCAAGCGGATGCTTCCACGCTTGCTCTCCTGCGGGAGGAGCACTTCGTCAAAATCCGCGAAACCCGTCCGGCTGCCGACGGCCTAACCGAGCTTACCGCCGATTTCCAAACCGCGGAGTATGCGCTGCGAATCATTCCGGGATACGGCGGCGGACTGCGGGTGCTGGAGCCGGAAGAGCTTCGCGCAAGCCTCCTCCGGCTGGCGGAGGCGATCCGTCAAATGTATGGTCATTGACGATACGGTCCGTCCTGCGCACCTGAAGCCGCAGCAGTACCGTACTCCGACTCCGGCGCCGCCTGCCGGAGTTATTTTTCGTGCGGCGATGACATTTTTTGAACAAAAAAACGAACGAATCCGAAGCTCGGGACCAATATAGAGTGAAAAAACAACGATAGGGGGGCCGGCCGCCTATGACAGACTCCGAATGGCAGTATTGGATCAAGCAAGCAAACTACGGAGATGAAAAAGCGTTTCAAACGATTTACGAGCAAAGTAAGGACCATGTATACCGCACGGTCACGCTTCTCATCGACAACAAACAAGACGCGTGCGACGTGGTCAGCGAGGTGTATGCCGAATTATTCAAATCGCTCGCGAAATACGACGGGTGCAAGCCGTTCCGCTCCTGGCTTACCGGCCTCGTGATCCGCCAAACCCGCAACTGGAACCGAAAGCTGTGGCGGAAATTCAGGCTGCACGAGCGCAGTAAACTGCTGGAAACGGAAGAGCGGACCCCGGATACGGAGGAGCTGTTCCTCCAGCATGAGCATCAGCACGAACTGATCGCTCTTGTTTACAAGCTGCCTTACAAGCTCCGGAGCGTTGTCGTGCTGCGCTATTATCAGGAGCATACCTTTGACGAAATTGCGGAACTGCTGGACATTCCGTCCGGTACGGTCAAATCGAGGCACCACGCCGCAATGGCCAAGCTGCGCAAGCAAGCAGCCCATTTAATCGAAACGAACGAAGGAGGACTTGCCCCATGTCCATCGAAAATCAATTGAAAACCGAGCTTCAGCAATATGCCGGAGCCCTTCACGCCCCATCGCAGCTCGACGAGCGAATCGCAGCGCTAATTCGGAAGCAGACCCGTGTGACGGCTCCGTCCCTCAGACCCGGCAAGCGCAAATACGCGACCCGGGCGGCTCTTATTGCCGCGTGCATCTTTCTGTTTTCCGGCATCGCCTATGCTTCCAGCCTGCTCTATACGATGCAGTCGGATAAGGTGCGCGTAGAGCTGACCCAGCAAGCCGCGGCCACCTTGCCCGCAAACTTGTCCGCCGAGCTGACGCAATCGGTGCGCGACATCCGCGGCCAGCTCGCTTCGGGCGAGTCCGCTTACGTATACAGCGCGGAGCTTGAGAAGCGGAAACTGCCGGCGCTGCTGAAAATTACCGCCCCCGCAGCCTATACGAACCTCGACGCATGGAAAACGGAGACGAAGAAGCACTTTGTCCCGTTCAAGACGCCGACGGCGCTGCCGGCCGGATTCGCGTTCGTCCGGGCGGAGCTGGAAGCTCCTGTAAGCGGGATCGACGCTGCGACCTATGAGCAGTTCCATAGCCTGCTTCGGAAAAAAGCCGGGGCAGCAAACCAAGCCATCGTCTGGCAAAAGGCGCCTTCGGCAGGTAAAGCCGTCTCTCCGATGGATATGCCGGGGCTGGTCTATGCTAACGGTGACGGGGAACAAATCGAGGTGCGTTACCAAGTGTTCTCCGGAGACGATGCGGCGACCGACGTCCACACCCTAACCGGCGAATCGACGACCGCGGATAAGGTCTCCGTTTCGGGCAAGGACGGCTACTATACATTGAACCGCAACCATATGCTCAGCGAAACGGGCGCGATGCAGAGCTTGGCTTGGCTGGAGTCGCAGGACGGCAGCACGATCCTGTACCAAGTGACGACTCCTTCGCTGAAAGTATCTCAAGACGATCTACTTCGCATCGCGAATAGCTTACAGTAATCTCCCGCGTCCGGTCAGTGCTGTCTTGCGAGACAGCAGGGCCGGGCGCCGCCTTTCCCATACAGCAAAAAGGGATCTCCGTGCGCGATTTCGCGTGTCGAAAGATCCCTCAAAGCCGTGCCTCAAGCGTAGATAGCGGTTCTCCCGCCGATTCGAACGACAATCCGGCCGCGGGCTTCCGGCGGCAGCCAAGCAAGCGCCGTCTGGGAAACCGGAACCCGGGAAGACGCCGCCTCGTACAAATAAACGTAATTCGGGTACGTTACCTGATCGATCAAATAAGCGGACTCGGTGCTTCCCGGCTTGCGGTGCTTATTCAGCTTGGCAATGATGCCTGCGGCATTCGTGATGCCAATCCCGTGGCCGAAATAGCTGTCGCTTCCGAGCTTCACCACGTTCTCTCCCTGCCACTCCATCCATTCCGGATCGACGTCGGGATTTTTGAAATACAGGATGTCGCCCGAATACGTCGGCATCTTCTCGGCAATCGTGATCAGCCGCAGGTCGCTGTCTACCTCCCAAGAATACAAATACAGGTTGGCGAACAGCCGGTTGAACTTTTGATCTCCGATCGTCTCAAGCACCGCTTTGTACAACACGATGATGATCGCGGTAGCGCATTCGAACGCATAAGCCCGGCCGTTCGAGAAAATATCACGGATGGCCGCGGCGGACCGGACGTCCTGCCGCATTTGGAATCCGCCGGAATCCGTACGGATCCAATAGGCTGCGTTGCAGCGCGATTTCTTGAAGGAAGCGAACGACGCCGCGCTGTGCTGCATATCTTTGGCCGCTTGGACAATCGCCGTCCGCAGCCTGAGCTCGAAACGCAGCGCCCCTTCCGAGTCATATTGGTACGTTGTGGGGTCCCTGTGTTTCTCCTCGTAGATGTCCCTCTCGGGCGGTTCCCAGCCGGATATATCGACCGACGTTTGGCCGTCCGCAATAACGATCATGGGGACCGGTCACCTCCTCGTCAGAGATGCGATACTAGCGCTCGCTCCCAGTATATGCCCGGGAGGGCCAGGATCAGACCCCAAAAGCCTTAATCCATCTCATAGATCGAACCGGATTTGCTTGCGAACAGCTCAGCGTATACCTTCTCCGCGTAGGCGTCCGTCATGCCCGAGAGATAGTCGGCCACGAAGCGCGGCCACGTCCAGCGGTTTTTATGCCGCTCGTAATTTTCGATCCAATCGGGCGGAATGATCAGACGCCCTTCCTCAGGCACCTTGAAGCTGTCCCACAGCCGCCGGATCATAATTTCGCTGCGCTTCTGGAGCCGCTGCACGCGGAAGTCTTTGATCAAAGTCACCCAAGCCAGCTTTTTCAAAATTTCCATCGTCCGCAGCAGCTCCAAATCCTGCTGACCGTCGCGAACGAACGTGACCCGCTTCCAGCCTTTCTTCGGATCGTCGATAATGCCGACCCGCCCGGCAAAAGCGCTCACCCAGCGGGCTTTCATCTCCCTGCGGGTCCGTGAAGCCTCGTTATCGCACTCGGCGTAGATTTCCTCCCACTGCTCCAGATACGAAGCCAGCACACGCTTGACCATCGCCTTGATATCGACCTGGTCCCAGCCGACCTCCAGGTTCCCATGGTCGCCCTCGATCTCTTCCACCAGATGCATAGCGAGCCGATCGTCCTCGAAAAAGGTCCGGTTCATCTGAATTTTGCCGGCGCGGATGCCGTCCTCGATATCGTGCGTCGAATAAGCGATGTCATCGCTCAAATCCATGAGCTGCGCCTCCAGCGTCGAACAGCCGGCCGGCATGTTCCATTTGTCGCGAAGGTAGCTGATGCCTTCCCATTCCATCGGATACACACCTTTAATCCGTCCGGGCGTGTCCAGGTTATACGGGTATTTATTAATCCCAAGCTGCACCGCTGCCGTCAAATCGAGGCCGCTGCCGCTGCCTGCGCGCTTCTCCAGAAACATCAGCAGCCGGAAATTTTGCGCATTGCCTTCATAGGCCAGACCGTGCTCTTCGGCAAGCAGCCGGTTCAGCACTTCTTCCCCTTTGTGCCCGAACGGCGGATGCCCGAGATCATGCGCCAGCGCAGCGCATTCCACAACCGCCGGGTCCATCATCAAGCCGGGATGCTCCTTCCGCCGCAAAAACTCGTAATGCTCGCCAAGCCGCCGCGCCGTCTCGCGGGCAATTTGCGACACCTCGATCGAATGCGTCAGTCTTGTCCGATAGTAGTCGCCAGTCCCGGCGCCGAACACCTGCGATTTGCCCTGCAGCCGCCGAAAAGCCGGGGATTGGATGAGCCGGGCATAATCCCGCTCGTATTCGTCCCGTTCCTCGCTGAACGTCCCGGCCACCGGTTCGTCCAAACGCAGTTTACGCAAGTCCATCATAATCCCCCCGTTACTCTGCTTCCTATGTCATGAAAAATAACATCATAGGTTGTTGAGCAAATTGTAGCATATTCCTTTTGCAAAGGAAAAGGGGCGCCTCATGGGCTTGTCCCACGTCCTGCTGTCGAAGCGGATGCGGGGGCCTCTATAGCAAAAAAAGCGCAAAAAGACGGCTGGACCAAGGTCCAACCGTCAGTTCGTTGCTGTGAACCATCCGTTATTCAGCGTCGCGCGATGCTAATGCCCGGCGGCATTCGGTACGGCTCCCCCGCCTCCCGGATCTGTCGCCCCGGCGGCAGAAGGACCTCCGGTATATTTGGCGAGATACTGCTTTCCGAACAGTTCATCATATTGAAGCTCCCGGTACTTCTCCACATCGGCAGCGGCCGAAGCCGGAACCGACGCATTCATCTGTCCGTCCGAATCGATGACGAGATTGCGCAGCAGGCCCGGAATCTTCTTGGACAGCTCGGCATTGTACGCCAACGCGGCCGGCTTCTCCATCTGCAGCCGGTCCAGCACATAGGCGCTCAGGAACGAGTTGCTCAGCACTGGCACCTGCTCCTTCGGCATGTCGAAGTTGGACCACATGACAAATGGCACGCTATGCATCTTTTTCAGCTCCTCCAGCGACCATTGATCCGATTTGGCCGTATGAATGAACCCGGACTGCACATATACGTCGTAATCGTACCCAAGCATCGGCAGATGATCGCCATAGAACACGACAATCGTCGGTTCGCTGGAGTTTTGGAAATGATCGATCAACAACTGCAGGCTGCGGTCCGCATCGCGGGCGCCGTGTACGTATGTTTCTAGCGTATCGCGGGCTGTGTCGTCAAGACTGCCTTGAACTTTAACGGGATTGTCGTTGCCATAACGGTGGTCGTCATAAGGGCCGTGATTCTGCATCGTGACCGCATAGATGAACGTTGGGTTGGCGTTGGACTCCACTTCCTTGATAATGTGCTTCGACACCTCGTCATCCGCGATGAAATCGCCGCGGTACTCAGGGTTCTCGAAGCCGTCCTTGCTCAGGAAGCTGTCAAAGCCCATATGCTTGTAGACGTTCTCGCGGTTCCAGAACCAGCCTTCGTACGAATGGATCGCAGCGCTCTTGTAGCCGAGGCCCTTGAAATAGCTGGCCAAGCTCGGGATCGGCTTGCTGATGTACTGCTGATACGGCACCGACCCGGCCGGCAGAAAACTCATCGACTGTCCGGTCAGCACCTCGAACTCGACATTGCTTGTGCCGCCGCCGAACTGCGGCGATAGAAGATAGCCCGACGTGCTTTCCTGCTCAAGTCTGTGAATCGTAGGCACCGGATCTTCGCTGAAGGTGACGTTCGGCAGCAAGGTCGGGTCCCAGAACGCTTCGTTCATCACAAAAATGACGTTCGGCTTCACCGCGCTTGCTGCGCTTGCCGCATTGGCCGTCGACGTGCCGACCATTTCGTTGAGGCTCTCGGCAAGACTTGCCATCGAAGGCTCGCTGTAGCCGGGCGGCTTCGGTACGATCGTATTTTTTACGTTCATGGTGAACGCCAAGGACAGCCCGTTCGTACCGTAGTTTTCCTGCTGGTTCCAGACGATCTCGCTCACTCCCGCCCGGTCCAGCAGCGTTCCGGTCCACGGCGCCCGTACGCCGAAGCTGTACAAAGCGAAGACGCACAGCGCGCCGAGGACGATCCGGGTTACCGGGCGCAGCGACAGCCGCGGTATCCACAAGCGGAACAGGAAAATCACGGCCACGATGGCGAAGACCAGCCCGATCCGCACGAGGGCGGTACGCGACGTAACCAGCGGCAGGATGTTCATGCTCTCCTTGTTCAGGAAAATATCCCATGGAAAGAAGGGCTCGCCGATCAGCTTTACCTTAAAATAACTGATCAGCGATACAATCGAAAGCAGCAGGGCGCTAATGCCGGCGGACAGCACCAGCGACCCGATAATACAGTAAATTAACGAAAACACCAGAAACACAATCAAAGCATTCAATCCGAACAGCTTCCAATCGGCGGTTAGCCAAGTCCAGGTCTCATGCACATTTCCCCGTCCTATCAGTTCCATGCCAAATACCAGAAGCAGGGGAATGACAATCATTGCGGCAACGATTAAGCTGTTCCAACCCATGCGGGCAAGCTTTGACCGTGATGACTTCGGCTGTCCTTGGACATCCAAGGGACGCATCGCTTCTCACACTCCTATCAGCCCGCATATCGTTCTTATTGCGGAATCAATTTTTAACTTATTGTAAAAGCTAAACATTAAAGAAAAATGAATTTAAGATGAAAGGGAGAAATTGGCCCTTGCGGCATAGGACTTTATCCCCGTTATCGGCAAAAAAGAGCAGGGCTCGCTCCGGAGAGCTTTACCTGCTCTTTCTTATTACCCAGATTTACAAAAGGTTAACACTTTATGAGGCGGGGGGCTGCCATTTTTTTATTTTGTACAGCCGCCACTCGTTGTCAAAATCATGATACAGCTCGGCCCATTCGTTGCCTTTTTCGTACAAATCCTTGTATTTCGTATTAATGGCGCTTTTATCGGCGTTCGGCAGCGGCCGTGGGATCAAAATATAATCGACACCGTTGCCGGGCGGATCGTTCTTGGCCTTCTTGAAGTCATAATCGCTCGTAATCAGAAATTTCTTCGTATTGCGGCTGTTTACCAGAATTGTAAACGCCGAGGCCGAGTCGGTCAGGATGGTCGCATCCCCCATATTCTCGTCCAGCCATTTTGCCACGGATCGGTCCAAAATCTGGCTCTGGTAATACTTGTTCCCGCTCTTGATCGTCAGAAACGTGTTCTCGTCGGGCGCAATTTGCGGATTGGTCACCGCATACGACAGCAGCGCGGAAGTCGTCAGCAGTCCGGCAGCCACAACCGTGAAGGCGGCCCGTCGCTTCCGGAGCAAGCCGAGTTCATAAGGAATCCAGGCTACCGTGATCGGGTACACGTACATAAAATAGCGGAACCAGCCGAAAGACGACTCTTTCATCAGCAGCGCAAATTGCAGTCCCGGAATGGACAGGAACAGGCATACCAGCACCAAAGTCTCCCAGCGCAGCAGCCGTCCCGCAAACGTACGAATCAGCAGTATGGCCGCCAGCGGCACGGAAAACCAGGCGGTCTTTTTAGCCACGAAGACAAGGGCCAGTAGCGGACTGTTAAAGATCCGGTTGAAGTTCTCGTCGCCCTTCAGCGCGTCGGACTGGGCCTGATTGGAATATTCGGAGTGCAGGAAGTAAAGCGCGTCGCCCATAATAATATAGTTGAAAAAAATCCAGAGCAGCCCCGAGAACACGGCGGGCAGCAGCAAAATAAACGAGGTGGCCTCCACCTTGCGGGCCCGTTCCGCCCATGGCAGCGGCTTTTCCCCTTCGCCCGGCGGCATCAGCAGCAGAACGATCAGCAGCGCTGCGCCCAAGGATACGCCGAAGGGTACGGCTTCGTACCTCGTCCAGAACGCCAGGGCCAGCGCAAAGCCCGCGAGCACCAAGTGGCTGATTTGGCGTGTTTTGAGCCAGTCGCCGAACCGGATCACGGTGTACATGAGAAAGTAAATATAAGGCGCGTCGCTAAGCCCGTTGGCCCCGAACAGGAACACGAACGGATTCAGGCAGTACAGCAGGCTAAGTCCGAGGCTCATGCCGAACGACAAGCCGTTACGCCGCCCTGCGTCATATAGGAGCAGTGCCGTGAGCCCGGCAAAGACGCTGGTAACGAGCACCCCGGCCAGACCATAGGACGCCAGCTCCGGAAGGATCGGATACAGCACCAGAACGGCCAGTTCCATAAGGCTCGGCAATGGATTCCATACAAAGCCGATGGCCCCCAGATGAGGGTCACGGCTGTACAGCACATAGAAAGCGTTAGCTACCCGGCTGAGCGCGTCCGAATGCATGTACCCGACGATATAACTGATATAAAAGCCGAGCGCAAGCTCGGTTAGAAAGAAAAACAGAAATAATCCCCAACGAAATGCGTTTCTTCTCAGCATCGATTAAAGCTTCTCCCGTCCGAAAAATAACTGCGGCCAGATTCGTCAAAAAATAGGCATTTAGCACCATTATAGAACGAGAGTGTGTTGGTGAAAAGAGGCAATTCAGGAATGCGCTCTCACAGATGAGAATCGATGTCTAAGCATACAGGGCAGCCCGTCCGGAAAAGAAAAGCCGTGCGCGGCTCTTGGACTTTCTGAGTCACGCACGACTTGTGCCGAAGGCTTACTTACTTCCCAAGCACGGCTTCGATCCGCTCCAGCTCTTCGCTGCTGAATTCGAGCTTGCTTACTGCGCCTACCGCATCCTCGATCTGGCTTACTTTGCTCGCCCCGATGAGAGCGGAGGTCACCCGGCCGCCCCGGAGCACCCACGAAATCGCCATCTGCGACAGCTTCTGGCCGCGCTCCCGGGCGATGTCGTTCAGCTTGCGCACTTGGCCCATCACTTCGTCCGTCAGCTCCTCCGGCTTCAGGAAGACGCTCGAACCGGCCGCGCGGGAATCCGCCGGAATTCCGTTCAAGTAACGGTCGGTCAGGATGCCTTTGTAGAGCGGCGAGTAAGCGATGCTGCCGACGCCCTCCCGCTCCAGCAGATCCAGCAGGCCGTCTTCGACCCAGCGGTCCAGCATGGAGTAGCGCGGCTGATGAATAACGCACGGCGTGCCGAGCGACTTCAGTATGGCGATCGCCTGCTCCGCCCGGTCGGCGCGGTAGTTCGAGATGCCGACATACAGCGCTTTTCCTTGGCGCACGAGGTGGTCGAGCGCGCCCATCGTTTCCTCCAGCGGGGTGTTCGGGTCCGGACGGTGATGGTAATAAATGTCGACGTAGTCCAGCTTCATCCGTTTAAGGCTCTGATCAAGACTCGCGATCATATTTTTGCGGGAGCCCCATTCGCCATAAGGTCCCGGCCACATGTAGTAGCCCGCTTTCGTTGAAATGATCAGCTCGTCGCGGTAGTTTTGGAGATCGGAGTGGAGGATTTTGCCGAACGTTTCCTCTGCCGATCCCGGAGGCGGCCCGTAGTTGTTGGCCAAATCGAAATGCGTGATGCCCAAATCAAATGCGCGCCGGACCATAGCCCGGCCGTTCTCATAGATGTCGCCGCCGCCAAAGTTGTGCCACAAGCCCAAGGAAACGGCCGACAGCTTCAGCCCGCTGGCTCCGAGCCGGTTATATTTCATCGTGTCATACCGGTCGCCGCTCGGTAAGTAGGACATATTCGTATTTCCTCCTTCATCCAGGTGATTTTGACCTGCACTTTCTTGTTCCATTGTAGCGCGTTCCACTGGAAAATCGTATGTCAGCATGCTGGACAAATATAGTATAATGTCACTTGATTCCCCTCAGGGCGGGTCCGATTCATGGAGCGGAGGTGGCGATGGTGTGTGCCTTTACATATGTTCACAAGCCCGGACCGCACGAGGCGGGTACGGATTTGAAGCTGTACTATTGCGGGATGGAGGACTGTGCACCCGGACATTCCTGGGGACCCGGTCTGAAGGATCATTATAAAATTCATTACGTCCATCGCGGACGCGGCGTGTACCGGACTCCTTGGCAGACGTACGAGCTGTCGGCAGGATACGGCTTTCTCGTATCCCCGGACACGGTATCGTCCTATCAGGCGGACCTTGACGAGCCTTGGACGTATTCCTGGGCGGCCTTCAACGGGGTGCAGGCGAAGCATTATTTGCAGCGGGCCCGCCTCCGTCCGGAGCAGCCGGTCTTCGAGTGCCGCAGGCCGGAGGTCATCGAAGACTGCCTTCAGCGCATGTTCGAAGCCGGCAAGAGATCCCCGAGCCGGGATATAAAGCTGCTGGGCGCGCTGTATGACTTTTTGTCCATACTGACCGACGAAGCTTATGAGGAAGAGGACATGCCGCCGGAAGCTTTTGTCCCGATGCGGGACAGGTATGTAAAACAAGCGTTGGAATTTATCGAAACGAATTATTCGAGGAATTTTACGATAGAGGAGCTGGCCCATTCGATCGGTCTCGGCCGGAAATACTTGTCCCGGCTGTTCAAGGAAGCGCTCGGCGTATCGCCGCAGCACTTCCTCCTCCGGTATCGCATGGACAAGGCCTGTGAGCTGATGAACAACGGCGCGCTGTCGATCGGCCAGATTGCCTATTCGGTCGGCTATAAGGACCAGCTGTTGTTCTCACGCATGTTCAAGAAGATGAAGGGGCTGGCTCCCAGCCATTACAGGAACCGGTAGAATTGGCGGGGCTGCCGCCTCAGCCGACCCGGGAAACCTCCCGCAAGAAGAAAGTTTTTTTGCAAAGGAGCGTTGATTGAATCCGTCGCTGCAAGGCAGCCGGTCAGACGTCCAATGTTACAGAGCTATTCCTTAACAGAACCGAGGGTGATGCCGTGAATAAAGAACTTTTGCAGGAAAGGATAAACGACCAGAATCGGCAGCATGGCGATAAAAATTTTAGCTGCATTCAAGGTCTGGTTGGAAATTTCGTTCAAGCGCTTTAATGTTTCCGAATCCGTATTAAATTGAGCGGGATCAATCTGGACGACCATCTGCCGAATATAGGTTTGCAGCGGATAATTTTCAGGCTTCGTCATAAAGACCAGCCCGCTGAAAAACTCATTCCAGTGCCCGACAATACTAAACAGCGAAACCGTAGCAAGGACCGGTACGGAAAGCGGTATGAACAGGACGAACAAAGTGTACCAGGGGCCTGCTCCATCCACCAAAGCCGCCTCCTCCAGTTCCTTGGGCAAGTTCCGGAAGAAGTTCATGACCAGGATCACGTTGAATATAGGCAACCCGCCAGAGAGTACCAGAACCCAAATGCTGTCGATGAGCCCGTAAGCCTTTACGGTTTGGTAAAGCGGAATAAGTCCGCCGTTAAACAGCAAGGCAAACACCAGCACCCACATAAGAATGTTTCTTAAGCGAAAATCCCGGTTACTCTTGGATAACGGGTAAGCCATAAGCACGGTGACGATAAAGCTGAGAGAAGCCCCCAACACGACACGCTTCACGGACACCCAGAAGGAAAGGAAAAATTCGCTGTCCCGCATAATTTGCTGATAAGAAACCAAGTTAGCTCCAATCGGCCATAAACGGACGATGCCGGCGGCGGCAGCGGATTTTTCGCTTAGCGAAACCATCAGCGTATACCAAATGGGAAGGACGCACAAAAGCGCCACGGATACCAATACAAGGATGAGGATGACGTCGAACACTTTGGAGACGGTAGTCGATTCTTTAACCATATCAGCGCTCCTTTCTTAGAAAATACGGTAGCTTGTAAATCGGTTGGCGAGATAGTAGGAAATGGTGATCAAGATAAAACCTACCGCTGATTTTAACAGTCCTACGGCCGTAGCCAACCCATACTGCAAATTCAGCAGACCTTCGCGGTATACCCAGGTATCGATAATATCACCGGTGGAGTACACAAGCGGATTATACAGGTTAAAGATTTGATCGAAGCCGGCATTGAGCACGTTGCCAAGGCTTAAGATGAGAAGCAGGAAAACCGTCGGCGCTATTCCCGGAAGCGTAACATGGATGAGACGATCCCAACGGCTCGCTCCATCCAACGCCGACGCCTCGTACAGGGAAGGATTAATTCCCGTCAATGCGGCCAAATAAATAATCATATTAAAACCAAATTCCTTCCATACGTCGCTGCCCACAACAAGAAATGGAAACAGCTCCGGCTTTCCCATAAACAGAATCGGTTCGATGTCGAACATGGAAAGGAGGTTGTTGACCGGTCCGGTATACGAGAAGAGATCGATAATAATCCCGCTGAGAATAACCCAGGACAGGAAATGAGGCAAATACACCAGAGTCTGTATCCACCTCTTGAACCTCACGATCCGCACTTCATGAAGCAGCAGGGCAAAAATAACCGGAATGATGAGATGCGCTGCTATCTTCATCACCGCGATAAACAAGGTATTAAAAAATATAAGTTTGCTGTCATTGAGCGAAAACATATATTCGAAATGATCCAATCCGATCCATTTCGAGCCCATCACGCCGCGAACAGGATGATAGTCCTTGAACGCAATGAGAATCCCAAACATCGGAACAATGCTGAACATGACTAGCCATACGTACCCCGGGAGAAGCATTAGATAATAATGTTTGGCGAATCCCTTGTTTTTCAAGCCGCCTTCCCTCCTTAATATCCGATCGATAAAGACGCCGGACCAATGCCGGCGCCCTTCGTTTGCAACTCCTGTTATTTCATCGTTTGTTCGATTTCTTTCGTCACTTGATCGCCGCCTTGCTTCTGCCAGTCTTTAACGAATTGATCGAAGGAATCCAGCGGGGCAGAGCCCATGATGATTTTTAAAAACGATTCTTTTTCCAGTTTAAGCAGGTTGGTCCACTTGTTTTCCATCGTTTGGGTACGTGTATAGGACAAGCTTTTGATTTTATTCACATTCGGATCGAAATGGTTTCTTCCTCCTACGAACAAGGAATACGAGCGCATGAAATCCTTGTCAGCCATGTTCCAATTCTGGATGTCGATGTTATCGTAAGGCTGCAATTTGGTGTTTTTAATGGTTTCCAGCGTATTCTTCAACAGCTTATACTCCGTGTTGTCCGCATAGTCTTCCGGCTTTTTGGCGCCCGCCAACACCTCTTTCGCAGCTTTCATCTCGAACCCTATTTCGTCAAGAGGCGCAAAGAAGTTGCGGATCAGCATGAATTCGTTCCCGTATTTAGACTCGTCTCTAAGATAAAAATTATTGATCTTGATCGGTGCTTCTGGATTCGCATAACCTTTGCGTACAACAAGGAATGTATTCGAAGGATTCGTTGTCATGACGTTGTACTTGCCGTTCTCTCCCAGCGGCAGCGCATAAGCCTGCCAGTTCGCCTTCGGATCGTTCTGCCAGGCGCTTGGCAGCGGCCAATACCCCCCATAGAACCCGCAGAAGAACATGCCGGCTTTTCCGCTGATCACAACTTCTTCCGGCGTCTTGCGAATGCCTATTTCCTTATCGATGAGGCCTTTAGCGTACATGTCTCGCAGCTTGGCAAGAGCCTTTTTGGCTTCCGGCATGGTAGAGCCGTACACCGGCTTCCCGTCGGCGCCCTTTACCCAAAATCCCGGATAGGCGTTATATGCCGAAAAAATGGCGGTAAAGTCAAAATTAGGCGGACCTTGGGTAAAATCGTTGTACAAGCCCGTGCCTGCCGCAAGACCGATGGTGTCTGCTTTGCCGTTTCCGTCAGGGTCCTGTTCCACGAAGGCTTTTGCTACATTTTCCAGATCCTCCATTGTTTTCGGAGGCTGCAGTCCGAGCTTATCCAGCCAATCTTTACGAATCCACAGCCAGCTGAAATCTTCCGCGGTTACGGACGGAACAGCCATGATCTTGCCGTCAAAGGTTACTTGGCTCTTGGCAAGCCCATCCGTGCTTTCAACGATTCTTTTGACAGCGGGGGACGCATATTTGTTGTAGGCATCGGTTAAATCCTCAATCTCTCCAGCTTTCACCATTTGATTCAGCTGCACCTGGTTGACTACCATCGCATCAGGTAAATCGTTGCTGGCGATAGCCAAATTCATTTTTTGATCAAAATTCGTTTTGGCGACCTGCCAAGCGATTTTCAGATCAATATTTAAGCTTTCTTTGATCGCTTTATTCCAGACATTGTTTTCGGGAGTTTCCCCTTTACTCGATTTAAAGCTCGGATCCACACTGTACGCGATATTGAGGGTAACTGGTTTCTCGTACTTTCCAAAAGGATCGGCAGCCACAGCCGGTTTAGAATTCGCTTCCGTGCTGCCCGTTGCACTTGGCCCGCCTGACGTGCCGGAACACGCCGTTACGGTAACCATAGAAGCGGCGAGTAGAACCATGACGGTTTGTTTTGACATGTAATCCCCTTCTTTCGTATCATTCAGCCTTGATTTTAGTATAAAAGAAATAGACGATACTCCGGGATAGGAAACGAGCGCAAATCCGGGTAGACAAATGCATGCAATTCATACGTTCATCCAGGTGTGCATACGATCGTTTTCTGACATCTGTCCCCCCTTGAATTGAACATTTATCTACCCGTACAAAAAGAGGAAAGGCGCCGTCAGTGCGAGCGCCTTTCCTCTTTTTGACCGTCCGCAAGATTTCCGCTCATTTGCCTTTTCGATGCGTCATCCGATATTCGCTCGGAAGCATGCCCGTTAACTCGCGAAAAATTCTGCTGAAGTATTTTTCATCGGAATACCCGGTTTGTTCGGCAATCCATGCAATGGTATCGTTCGTATTAAGCAAATACTCCTTCGCCTTTTCGATTCGAACGGAGCGAGAAAACTCGTTGAACGTTTTCCCGATAATATCTTTAAAGCATTGACTGAAATAACTGCGGCTTATGTTCAATCGTTGCGCCAATTGGGCTGCCGTCAGAGGCCGATTGATTTCGGCTTGAACCATCGCAACCGCTTTTGTTATGCAATCTCTAATTTCTTGGGAGTATGAAGCGTGCCCCGTGGATTCCTGAATGTCTCTTCGGAGCTTGCCTAGCCATTGTTCGACCTGAAACCAGGAGTGAAAAGCGTGGAGCCTTTGAATTTTACCCATTGGAGTCTGGGCAAACAAGCGGTTCCACTCCATCACAAGCGAATATAACAGCCCGAGCAGCTGGCTTTTATGCAGTCTCAGCGACTTCATATCGCCAATGAGCTTCTCATATAAATCATCGTTATGAAACCAGCCTGAAGTCAGCCAGCTTTCCTTTACCCTTGCCAGCTGTTCGTCATCCGGATCGGCATACGATTCGAAACCGTCTTTCATGGAGGCGGAAGCGATGGGACAATCCGGCCGATACTCGTAAAACAATTCCTTCTCCGCATAAGCTCTGACCCATTGCTGAATCTCCTTCCACGAACGTCCATGGAGATCGGATAAAATAAGCAGCATGCTGGCCGGTAACGTGCGCGCCTTCTCCGATAAGGTTTCAAACAGCCTGCTCTCTTCCCCCTTCATCGACAACCCGATCCAACTGCTGCGATCCGCTTCCATCAAGGCATCGTCCGCCTCAAGTTTCAGTTCATGGAGCCCATTAGGGCCGGACTCGCGATCTAAAGACAACAGAACGAATCCCTTCTCGTATACTTCGTTTACTTCATCGGGAATAAAGGTCTTTTGACTTTGGCGACTTTGGGGCATTTGCTCGCTTATCCGGCCGGCGATTCGGCCAAGGACCTCTTCAAACTGCTCCTTCTCCAATTGTACCTTGGCAATGTAATCAATAGCTCCAAGCCTGAGCGCTTCCTGGATATATTCAAAATCCTGATGGAGCGTTAATACGACCATGTGGAGATGAGGATAATGTTTACGGGCCGTCCGCATTAATTCGATCCCGGACATCACCGGCATAGCCAAATCGGTCAACAACAAATCGACGGGCTGCGATTCCAGGAACTCCAACGCTTTCGCACCATTATTAGCTTCACCGACAACCTGCATGCCAAACGCTTGCCAAGGCATAGCCGAAATCAGACCTTTGCGGACTAACTTATCGTCATCCACTACAAGTACTCTTATCATTGCCGGTTTTCCTCCCCAACAATAGGCAAGGTGAGTAACACGCTCGTGCCCTTACCGATTTCACTCTTTATTTCCAGCTTCGCTTTATCCTCATAGCGAGCCTCCAGCATTCGCTTTACATAATTCATACCGATTCCCATGCCGACCTTCTTCTGTTCCACCGTGCGATTATTCAGCAGCTCGCGAATCGTTTCCTCCGACATCCCCGAACCGTTGTCATGTATTGAAATCTGTATATCCTTATCGAGTATCACGTTGACTTGAATATAGCCGTCATCGCTCAACCCGTGATAAAGGGAATTTTCAACAAGGGGCTGAAGAATAAATCGCGGAACGGGCATGGTCAGCACTTTCTCGTCCACTTCAATCCGCACATCAAATTGAAAGTCGTATCGGATTTGCTGCAAAATCAGATACTGTTTCAATGCGTCGATCTCTTCCTCAATCGTGGAGGCTTGTCCCAATTTACCCAGGTTATAATACAGTAATTTGTTTAAGGATTGGACGAGCCGGTCGATCTCTTGCTGTCCGTTCATGACGGCCAACCAATGGACGGTGTCCAGCGTATTCATCAGGAAGTGGGGGTTAATCTGATAGAGCAATTTTTCTACTTCGAGATCTACCCGATTCTTCTCCTTTTCCTTCACCTCGTTAAACAAATCCCAGATTTGCTCTCTCATCCGCGAGAATTGGCTTAATAGATGATCAAATTCGATAATGCGAGTTTGTTGTCGATGATGGGTCATCACTTTATTTTGGGACATCCATTTAATTTCTTTATGAAAAAGGTTCAGCGGCCTGTACACCATCTTCCATAGCAACCAGGCCAGCAATAAGGTAACGCCAAGAAACAGAAGCGCTACAAGAAGGATTTGCAGGACCCATCTGTCTTTCTCCAAATTATAATCAGCCTGTAAGATAACGGAAACGACACTCCAGTCTTGAGCCGAAGTCTGCTTAAACCAATGATAGCCTTTGTATAGTCCGGCCCCCTCCCCTTTAGAAAAATCAGGAAATTGAGCCCCGTTAGCAAATACTTCCGGAACCTCGCTGTAGGCAATCCGACCGTGACCATCCAGAATAAGGTGGGACAAAGCCCCTCCGTATTGGTCGTTGTTCAAAATATCTTGCGTTAACCGGAAGCCGGATTCGATATAGACATAAACGTCGTCGCGGTCCGGCAGCTCCACCTGTCTTAAAGCAGACAAAACCACTTGATCGTCAAACTGGTTCATGCTGACATGGGGACCGTAATAGGCAATGCCGTAATATTGGGCAAGCAGTGGCAACTTTTCCGGTGAAAAATTTTCTTTTATTGGGAAATTCGCAAACTGGACGGTACCTTCCTTCTTAAAATAGTACATCGTCAACCCGATGTTCGGATTCGTAAATGTGATGAGGTTCAGCTCGTTTTCCAGCTCTTCTCTGGATTTCATCCGTTGGAACGGATCCTCCGATTGCCGGAGTACCTCGTCCAATTGCTTGCCCAGGGTACCGCGGTAAGCCAATTGCTGCGAGATATGGTTCAAATTGCTGATCGAATTCCTTAAGGAAAGCTCTACCTGTCTTAAATTGCTTTTGATTCCGCTTTCAACTTTGTTACCGAAAATGGAATCAATCGTGTAATAAGAAATGATAAAAATACTTAAAAAGGGAGCCAAGGAACTGAAAAAGAATATGAGAAAAATCCTTCTCTTTAATGTCACCGGGAATGAACCCCCTTCAGAGTTCCTTGAGTAAGCGTTGCTCTTGAACACTCCCACCACCTGCGCTAATGGCA
>NZ_BIMB01000037.1 GCF_004000865.1 Paenibacillus elgii NBRC 100335
ATTAATAAGTTTTTTTAGCGCATTTAGGTTTTCGAAGTCTAAAAACACATCCGGTTCGTCCATAATCATTAAGTCAGGACGATTAAACATTTCCTTTATCACTTGAATAAGTTTGAATTCCCCGCCGCTCAGGTCGGTTACCTTAAGATCTCTTCGCTTCATGAGGTTTGCTAGACTTAGCTGCTTATGAATGTTACTTTCAAAATCATTCCCGCCCATTGCATCAAATGCGTCTAAAGCTAATTGATACTTTTCGAGTAAAGGTTCTATATCTGATGAAGTTTCCATTTCCGTGCAAATCGATTGAATTTCATTTTGGATCTTTATAAATTGTTCTCCTATATATTCAAAAACTGTTGTTTCTTTAGTGTTGTCTAGTTCCGAGAACTGACTTACATATCCAATTGTGCAATCGGGGTCTATCTCTAATTTGCCATCGAAAAGATATCTTTCTGGGTCCATCAGTATATCTATCAATGTACTTTTCCCACTACCACTTGTTCCTATAAAAGCGCAATGTTGTGCTTCATCTAACGTAAATGAAATGTTGTTATATAGTTCTTTTTGAGGAAATGAGAAGGATAAGCGTTCAACTTTTATCATAGTATTACCTTTCTTTATAACTAAAATAGTGATTATCATTAGATGTTTTGCAGAACATAGGTTTTACAACCAACTTCAATCCATTGGTATCCCCTCTGATTCCGGAATTCCCCACGTTCCATACCTGCCGGAATAGATCAATCCTACTCCAGTGTAACAGGAATCCCATACAAGTATCCCTTTGACCGTTCTAATAAAACCGTCTGGCCAAGTTGTCCAGGGAAGGCATGGTTGAACATACTCTCCAACGTGCCGCTATTTGTAGTCAACGCTGAGAGGTATCGAGAGAGCCCTTCTCTCTTACAGGCTCTGTTCGGTCACTCCCGTTACCGGATCGAAGGTCAGCATCTTGGTCCCGATCTTATCGATGAAGAAGCGATCATGGCTTACCGTAATGACCGCGCCGGGAAAATGGATCAGAGCTTGCTCCATTACCTGTATGCTCGTGAGGTCCAGATGGTTGGTCGGCTCGTCCAAGATAATAACGGCCGCACCCGAGAGAAGACACTTAGCCAGAGCCACCCGAGCCTTCTGCCCGCCGGACAGATTGCCGATCGCCTTGCTTAGATCCGCCTCCGAGAATTGCAGCATAGCTAGGAATTTGTTCACCTTTTTGCGCGGAGCGTCCAATCCCAATCCATACGTATTCACCGCGTGGCTGACGGTATCCTTAGGATCAAGTTCCTCCCACATCCGGTTGAAGTAGGCATAGTTAACGCCTTTCTCCCAGACAACCTCCCCGGAAACCGGCTTCTCCTGCCCGGAAAGCGCCTTAATGAGTGTGGACTTCCCGCTTCCGTTCGGTCCCACGATGACCAAACGATCTTCCTTCTGAATATCGAAGCTAACGTTCTCGAAGATCTGTCTACCCTCGTATGTCTGCCCGATCTTCTTCACTTCGCATAGCTTGTCCGGGAAGCGCAACCTCTCGTAGATATCGGTAATCAGCACGTTAACAGGATGCGGCTCTATCCGCTTCTTGTTATCCGCCAGCTTACGCGAGAGTCGGTCCTTGGAACCGGAATTCCGGTTCGCGCGATCGTCGATCGCCTCGGATTCCATGAGCAGCAGCTCTTCCTCCCACTCGAACTGGCGGTCCAGCTCCTTCTTGCGCATCTTCTTCTTACGGACGTAATCGGTGTAATTGCCTTCGTATTCCTGAAAATGATAGTTCTCGATCTCGATCGTACGCGTGACGACCTTGTCGATAAATTGCCGATCATGCGACACCAGAATCATGGCTCCCTTGAATCGGTACAGCCACTGCTCCAGCCATGCGATCCCTTCCATATCCAAGTAATTCGTCGGCTCGTCGAGCAGAACGACATCAGGCAGCTCGATTAGCATCTTCGCAAGCGCCGCGCGGTTACGCCATCCTCCGGATAACTCATCGATTGGCTGGTTGCGGGATCTGTCTTTAAACCCTAACTTCGTAAGGACCGTATTAATCTCGACGGAAACGTTCCAGCCATCGAGATGATCCATTTGTTCGAATAACTCCGCTTGCCTTGCTAACAGCGCATTCATCTCGCGATCATCTGTAACCATGCTCAGCTTATCTCCGACCTCTTGCAGCTCTCGTTCGATAAGGGCAACCTCCTCGAAGCACGCTTCCAGCTCTTGCTGAACGGACAGGCTTCCGCTGAGTTCCGAGAATTGCGAAAAATATCCGATTCGCACCTGAGGATCTATTTCTACTCTGCCGGACGTCGGCTCTTCCTTGCCCATGATGAGCTTAAATACCGTTGACTTACCGGCGCCGTTCCGTCCGATTAGGCCGATACGTTCCCCTTGCATAACTCGAAAATAAATGTCGCGAAAGATCATAGACTCTTCGTACTTCTTCGTGACGTTCTCCAACCGTATTACGCTCATGGCTATCACCCTTCTGATTTCAACACTCTAGAGTGATTATACCACCCTCGCCTTAAGGATACTTCACGCTCTAGAGAGATCCCATAAATGAGCTTGCATATTAACACCAATTAGTGTAATATAAGAGACCTGGCGAACGTTAAAGGTTACTATACTTTGTTATTCTATCGCGGGGTGGAGCAGCCCGGTAGCTCGTCGGGCTCATAACCCGAAGGCCGCAGGTTCAAATCCTGCCCCCGCAACCAACTTACAATTTTGTCTCGACACATATATGAGAATGCCTTTAAATCACTGATGTGGCTTAAAGGCATTTTTGCGTTATCTTATATATTTATGGATACTGTATATGCCCTGCGAGGAAACGAGCAAGTTGCTCTTATTTGTGATACGGTTCACTTATCACCAAAAAGGCGAAATCGCATGGCGCCGCAGCAAGTAGGTTTCGCCTGAATTGGGGCATCTTCTGCCTATTGAACGCAACTGCAACTTATTCTCATCAATTGAATCTCGTCAAAACCTGTGCTGATCACTTATGCATGACCTCACCAGTACGAGCGAAACCATACAGGAGTGCCTATACCGTCACCATATTCGGCGGATCTGACACCGACCCTCAGGATCACAACAGACCGGAAGTTATTATAGCATCGATCCTAGGAGTGCCGACGGAAGTGCTAATTATGACTAAATCATTTTGATTTCGAGCAGCTCATACTGAAGATTGCCCATCGGCGCGTTTACGTTAATTATATCCCCTACCTTTTTGCCCAAAAGACCCTTTCCGAGCGGGCTTTCGTAAGATATTTTGTTCTCCGCTACATTCGCTTCAGCCGGACCGACAATGCGGTATTCAATCCTCTCGGCAAATTCAATATCATTCAAGATCACATAAGAACCTACGCCGACTTCATTCAAGTCCACACTGTCCGCACTCACGACTCGTGCCCGCTTTATTATCCGCTCCAGGACCAAAATCCGGGTTTCCATGTGCGATTGATCATCCTTGGCAGAATGGTACTCACTGTTTTCTTTAAGATCGCCATAACTAATCGCCACTTTCAACCGCTCTGCCAACTCCTTACGCTTGACCGTCTTGAGCTCGTTGAGTTCTTCCTCTATCTGCTCCAAGCCCTCTTGCGTCAATATTACTTCATCTTTATTCATAGTTTCAGCCCTCATTCCCTGTAGTCTATACCATATTACCTTACTTGGAGCGCAATAGCTAAAATAGTTATTGGATATTTGGATGGCAGAAAATTGGGCGGCGCGAAATTCGGATGGACCGAGCTAAGCGTCTTATTTTTCTATCGGTTCTGTTAACTCTCTTTTCAGTAAAGCAATTTCATGTTTATACGGAGGGCTTTTATATTTAATAGGTCCTATAGATGGGGTTTCGAGCAGTTTGGGGATATTAGAAAGTTGAGGATGGTGAACAATATAGTCTAAGGCTTGCAGACCTATAAGTCCATGTCCGATATTCTCATGCCGATCTTTACGGGAGCCGCGTTCGTTCTTGGAATCATTAATGTGAAGCACCTTTAACCGATTCAGCCCAATGATGCGATCGAACTGATCAATCACGCCGTCAAAGTCATGGACAATATCGTATCCGGCATCATGAACGTGGCAAGTGTCCAAGCAAATTGAAAGACACTCATTGTTGGTTACTCCGTTTATAATGCGAGCCAGTTCCTCAAAGCGAACGCCACATTCCGTGCCTTTACCGGCCATCGTCTCTAACGAGATTTGAACTTTTTCATTCCGGGTAAGAACTTCATTAAGCCCCTTAATGATCTTGTTAAGTCCCTTGTCTACTCCTTCTCCAACGTGTGATCCGGGATGCATAACAATCTGTTCCGAACCCAATGCTTCCGTCCGTTCCATTTCATCGCGCATAAAGGCAATGCTATGACTGAATACTTGATTGTTCCTAGAATTCCCCAGATTGACCAGGAAAGGAGCGTGAACAACAATATTGCTGATTCCATGCTCTTTCATATGCGCATGCCCCTCTAGAATCTTGTAATCAGAGATCGGTTTTCTTTTAGTATTTTGTGGAGCACCGGTGTATATCAGGAATGTATTCGCTCCATAAGAAGCAGCCTCTTTGCTGGCTTTAAGTAACATCTCCTTGCCGCCCATGGATACGTGACTTCCGATTAGCATGTATTATCCCCCGAATTCCGCATTTCGTTTAACAGATTATTTTCAGCGTTTACGGGAAGAGAGGATGTTATACATCAGGCAATTAACAACTGACAAACTGAAACGACAACGTTCGACCCTAGTCCACAACACCCTATCTGGCGCTCCCCCTTAATTTTCGCCTCACTTATGATACGGTTCAGCTTAACGGGTCTATCGGCGAAAAATGCGCCTAAATGTGACGCGCGGCGGCATTCCCGGCTTCAAAAGCAACTAGAGTTTTTGCAGTTAAGCTCTGCAACGTAGAACTTACCGAACTACTGCCAAAAACCACGAGAGCCGAAGCAGCGGGGCAAGTTCTTCATAACCCCTTCCCAATCGTTCACAGGAGTCAGGTTTGTAATTAATCCCGCTCCTCCCTTATGCTTTTCTCGTATACGCACTTGTACAATATGGAGGGTGAGGATTATTGGAGTAAATATGGAAATCTCCCCGGTTAGACCCCTAACTCCGGAGAGTTGCCTGTGGAATAAACCTCTGTCGTAGTTTTACTTTGATTATTTCCGTTTTCCAATTAGTTGCTTGGCTTTGATCATTATCAATTGCTTTCATTTGAAGGCATTCAACGGTTTTGGGCCATCCAGTTCTTGACTCAGAACTTTCTTGAATCACAGCGTCGCGACTGGATGACAAACACCAATCCGCTTACGCTTGGAGATGTGGTGTACCGAATTCGGCAGGAACTTTTCGAGCAGATCATCGTCTATGTTTATCAGCAAGCTCTGAGAAGAAGCCGTTATTCGACATCCTTAAGCATCTCAAGATTCCTGCCTGAACGCTGTTTGCCACTTCACGCTACAAGTCTGCTTATTTTCGGTCCTTTGAACCATAATTCGCAACACTCAAGTAACAGAGTTAGGTTAAGTAGTCTTTCCATAATGCTACCCCACGATCAGATTCATTTTGAAAATAGCCCAAAAACTCTGATAAATTCTTAACATCTTCCTTTTTCATTAATCTCGCTCCCAATAACTACATTTCTAACTTAATGATCATTGAATTTAATTACATGTAGTTCACCCACATCTAATCCATATCCTCTCAATTCAAAATAATATAGCTTTATAATCGTTGAAATATATTGGTACAATTTCATTGCATCTTCTACAATAACCATTAATTCATATTGGGGTGCATCTACAAGAGGCATCCACCTATTTGATGAATTTATTATAGAAAAATTATGAGGGTCCTCCCTGTGGATTGCCATGTTTCGCATAGATTTTAAGTATTTGTGATGGCCTTTAGTTAAACCATCTACATACTCATAGTTAGTAGTGATATGTTCATTAATCAGCCCATACTCTTTCTTTACAAATTCAACAACCTCTTTATTTCCAATTACCTTATTAAGATTTTTATCCATAAAGTCACAATTTGATTTCTTAAATATTTTGTTGTAGTCAACCTTCTCAATCTCAACTCCTATTTCGTAAAAATGATTATACATATGTCCCAGCACGTCCCAAGCAATGAAAAGCCTGAATAGAGCATTTTCAACAAAATAAAATACTGGTTTGTATTCTTCTGTAACTCTGAATGGAGTAAACACTTGTTCACATCTATCTAATTGAGACAACGAGTTGAGCACACTATACCTAATAGAACTAAATAAGTCTGTAGCTTTACTAATCCAAGAATTTGCATCTGTAAGTCGCCTAAATATACTGAACCCAGCATACTGAGCATCCTTTGGGGCGTAAAATTGAACTACTCCGTCCTTGAAGAGTGGAAAATCCATTAGCATTGTTATCTTTCTTTTTATTTCATTGAGTTCTATGTTATGTATTTTTATGGATTCATAATATCGAAGTAAATTTTCTTGATCTTCCATAAATAACCTCCAATTAGTGGTTTCGCATGATTAATTGTTTCGAGAATTTCGCCCAACATCATGTTTACAAAATTCATGAGACTACAAATATATCCTATTTCGAAGTTAATAAGCCATATCTCTATGTGAATTATCTTTCATCACAACAGCTACGAACAGGGCGAATATATGGCGAGATAACCTGTCTCACATAAAAAATTTCGCCGTCGCTTATGGCACTATCCCCCCATTAATCTTTTCGCCCGAAAGCCGCTCCATCAACAGCAACACCCGCATCAACTGATGCGGGTATGTCATGCGACTGTGTTCGGTTGTTCATGCTTCACTGCTACAGAAATGCCTTGTCGAATCCTACTCTTACCGACCGACGGCCGTATGGCCCGATGAGTGCTACGTAAAAACGTTCTTCGCTTCTCTCTGACATTTTTTTCCCCAATTAAATTAACAATTAGCTCCAAGGTAGTGGTTTCATCCAAGCCATAAATTAGTGGTCCTTTGAAGAAAGGCTGTTCTTTATATTGACGAACAATTTCTTCTTCAATATACTCAAGCAACCACTTTGTTTCTTTTGAATCATTTGATTTACAAACATCCGATGAAGTAAGTATTTCGTATGGAGATTGGATAGCAGATACCTGTAAACGGAATGGGATTGAATTGATTGAATCAAGACCTTGGAATACTGCTTTAAGCAGAGCTATAAAGTGTTTATTGTAATGTAAAACCATAGGCTACATAGGTGACGTAAAGCGGATACCCCACCGCTTCTATCACAGTATGCCATTTATGAAGCTAATAACTTCGTCTTTAATATGTTCCAAATAAACTACGGGCATTTCTCTAACGCAATCCCCAGAAGATTCATCCCCATGAGCAAGATTATTTCATTTTTCTTTTACAGTTCTAAGGCATCAGAGGCGGTATACCTAATCCGATGCTTATCACAAAGGTTCTTAATAGCTCTCGCATCAAGATTACCGCTTATACCCAGTGCATCTTTTTTAGTGATATTGGCTGACTATCTATATTGAGGATACCGTCCAAAGTCCAAAATTCTTCGCTTTCCTTCATCACTAAAGTAGAAAATCTTCTTGAAATTCATCTTCATGAACATATCTTTCAAGTGATTCCACAGAACCGTCCAATCCTCTGGAATTTTCAATGGTACAAGTAGGAGTGGCATGGACTCAACCACTCCATTTCATTAAATATTTTTCGCCGTTACTTATGGTACGGTTCAGCTTAACGGATCTATCGGCGAAAAATGCGAAAGGAGCTGCCGCGGCAGCTCCTTTAACACTACACACATAATATTTTCAATAATTCAAACTTAAATCGGTTTTTATCAAATACGATCAAGGCCTGCTCAAATTCGGTTGTCTTAGGTTTCCCTCAATTCAACTGATCGTCCAGCATAGCTTCGATAACTTTCAATATCTTCTTTTGCTCACTTACACTTCTGCTTCGGAGCCTATTCACAATTTCTACGAGCGTTGACTCCTTTTCTTCACCACCTACTGGCTGGACATAACTAAAAAACTCGACCATCGAAAGGTCAAGCGCATCCGTAATTTTAGCCAATATCCCAACGGAACATACTTTTTCGGCACGCTCCAGCTTGCCAATGTAAGTTTCGTGTACCCCAGCCTTATTAGCAAGCTCCTCTTGGCTTAGTCCATGTAATTTTCGAAAGTGCCGAATGCCTTCTCCCACCATTTTCATCAGATCGCTCATAGAAATCACCCTAAGCAAACCATAGACCAGCTATTTAGTTACTCCAAGAGACTATAGTGCTTATTATTATAAATTATACCCTAAAGGGATTTATTTTGTTATAATAAGACTACTTCATTTTTCAAAATGACTGATTAAGCTAATGCATCAGGCCGTTCCTCTTACAACAAGCTGTAGTATGTCCAATAACGCCTTCAACAACTCAGAACCAGGAAAGGACACTATATGGAGGTATACATACATATCCATTCGACAACCCCTAGCTTTCGACCCATGGGCATGACATTAAACCGATCTAGAGACCCCAAAAACTCCTGTAAATCAATTGGGGTTTCGATTCTATTGTTAACCCACGGTATCAGGATCAAATCATAATCATATGGCTGCTTGAAACTTCCATGATCTTAACCTATTTCAAAAAGAAAGGAATGAGTCCCATTCGAGTATTGTGCATATTCCCGGATGACTCAACAACAGATATCTACGTTTCTGAAATTGGCGAATTTCTTCGTCTTACAAAGTTAGTAAATGGAGTAACAATGGAAGGAATCAATTACTGTGTGGTCCATACGGAGCTAATAATAGAAAAAGAATATTTTTTCGTTTCAATGCTATTAAAGCATCAGCGTACACTATAAACTAACTGGCTAGGTCCTTACCTTCTGTGTTGATCCTCCATCTACGCACGTGTAAGCACCCATGAGCAAGCTGAGCAAGGGTATAGCATCGATGCCCAGCTCGACACATTACGTGGTTACTGCAAGAAGAACGGCTTGGAAGTATATGAGGAGTATATCGATGCCGGTATCAGCGGAACAAGCCTAAAGGGAAGGGTAGCCCTGCAACGATTACAGCAGGATGCCGAAAAGGGATTATTCGATGAACTTCTTGTGTGGAAAATTAATCGATTAGCTCGTAACGCCTACAATCTTCTTGGGATTTTAGACCATCTTGAACATCACAACGTATCCTTCCGCTCGTATTCCGACAATTTCGAGACGAGTACACCTATTGGGAAATTTGCTTTTCAGATGATGGGGGCTGTTGGAGAGTTAGAACGAAACACCATCGTTGAGAACGTGAAAATGGGCATGAAACAGAGAGCAAAGAAAGGAGAACACAACGGCAAGCTGCCGCTGGGGTATCGGGTTGTTCCCGACCCCGGCAACCTTTCCAAGCGTTCTAAGGCTGTTACTGTTGTGCCGGAGGAAGCTCTTATCATCCGAAAGATATTTGAGCTTTACGCTGCTGGTCGTGGATTAAAGAGTATCGCCAACGAGCTAAACCACACCGGCTACAAGACGAAGACAGGCAACACCTTCTCCACGACAGCCATAAAGGAAATCCTGAACAATCCATTTTACAGTGGCAAAGTCCGTTACAACCGCTACGATAACTGGAGCAACAAGCGTAGGCGTGGCAAGAGTGCAGAACCGATCATTGCCGATGGGAAGCATGAAGCCATTATTCACGATGTGTTATGGGAGAAAGTCCAGTTCCTGTTGCAGAAGAAGTCATTCACGCCAGCCCGCATCTTTGACGGTGAGTTCCTGCTATCCGGGCTGATTCGCTGTCCGAAATGTGGCGCGGCGATGGTCGCCAGCCGTACCCGGAGCAAGACGAAAACGGGGGAAATCGTGAATCGTCTGTATTATTCGTGTGGAGCCTTTCGGAGTAAGGGAAGCAGCGTTTGCTCAGCCAATAGCATTCGGAAGCAGGAGGCCGAAGAAGAAGTAATGAATCGGTTAGCGCGGGTACTGTCTAAAGACCGCATTCTAAAAGCCATCGTGGACAAAATCAACCACCGACTGGCGACCAGAACAATACCGCTCCAAGAGGAGCTAAAACACATTAGAAGCCAATTAGAACAGGCTGAGTCCAAAAAGCGCCTTTATCTCGATCTCATTGAGCAAAATAAACTCGATAACTCAACCGTCGCTGAGCGAATACAGGAGATACAGGCCAAATTAAATGAACTCCAAGCGAACAAGTCCCGGCTGGAGCTTGAACTAACCGAAGGCAATACGTCTCCTGTTGTTTTTGAGCAGGTGCGCGAGTTGATTCGTGGATTCCATCAGGTACTCACCGCCGCGCCGTTCGAACAGCGGAAAACGTTGCTGCACCTGTTTATCAAGCGAATCACAATGGATGCAAGCAAGAAGATCGAGACGATTGAGTTGAGCTTCGATGAAAACGTGGATTCCTACTTCTCAGATTCTACTGTCGCAGCAGCGGCGGGGGATTCCCTACAGCACAAACAAGCACGGAAGCGGGAGAAAATCGAAATCGTCATCTGAATTTGTGAAAACACTTTCATAACTGCTCACCTTAGCGATTATAGGGTGAGCTTTTCTTTTTATGGGAACAGCACATAGAAAGCACTGCGCCTTTCACACTGCCTGTACGACGCGTGTGCTGTTAAAGTTCAAAAACCTTTAATACGTACCCCAATCGTTATATTACGTTTATACAGCTTAATGATACGGGGTGAATATGATGAGCAAAAAGCAAGATCGACTCAAAGATGGAACAAACAAATTCATGCCCGGCAAGGTAGCGGCACTTGTCAAATGGAATAACAAGCCGCTTCTGGACAAGATGATTGATGACGATACACCTGTGAAAGAGTTGGTGGCATGGTGTAATGATAATGGCTTTCCGATCAGCGTTCCCACCATGTACTCCTACATGAAGCAGCGCAGGGAAGCGATTGTAAATGGGCTCACGATGGAACTTCTACAATCAAAGGAAGACACACTCAAGAAGGCGCTGGAGGATTCTACTCTGAAGAAGGCAAGAGAAAAGGGCAACGCACAGTATAAGGAGAACCGCGCTGAAGAACGTGCTAAGGTTAAGGCCTCGCTGGAGAGGGAACTGGCAGATCAAGAGTCTGCGAAGCGTATCCGACATGACATGGAGCTACTGGACGAAGTGATTCAAAAGGGCTTCGATACGTTGAGCAAGATGGACGTAATTCCCCCTGTAACGGCCATCAAGGCGATTGAGATGAAGCACAAGCTCACCAATGGCAGCGCTGGCGGCTATACGCATTATGGGCTGGAGGAAATCAAGTTGCGTGAGGCTGCGCGGGAGAACGCCATCGTAGCAATCATGTTAAACCACATCCCGCCCGAAAAGCATAATGAAGTTTTAGTTGAAATGGAAGAAGCTACTCGCGCTTACTACGAATCGTTGGGGCTTGGCGAGGCATACCGGCAGATGGAGGCCATGAATTAATTGAACCACCCAATGGAGCAATACGATCTTAGCAAGCGGGGATGACGATCACATGGAACAGATTTATGTGAGTTCGATGGTAAAGCGAATACAGAAACGCTGAGCCATAGTGATAACGGAACGACTTTCAAAGAATCAATTAAGAATGCCGTCACCATTGGAGTTGATCAGTTTATACGGCATCTTCAGTCAGGGAGAGCACAAGTGAATACGGTGTCTGACTTCGAAAAAATGGTCAAGCTTGGGCTTCTTATGTACGGGGAGCCTACCGAGCGATCAGAAGTTACGCCATGCGCGAGACGCAGTTGGGAGCAATTATGAGCATGTCAGAGTTTGAAGTAATTAAAAACAGATTAGCTGAACTAATGAATATGGAAAATGAGGAGAACTAGCAGGAACGATGGGAGAACCCCACAGCGGCGATTCTACAGTTTGTTCCAGTGGAGCAGCATGACGCTGTGATCGAGCTTATGGAAACGGTGACGCGGGAGTATTATGAATCCATCGGCTTAGGTGAGGCGTATGCGCAGCAAGTAGCACGGGAGGCAATGGAAGATCATGTGTGTCGAAAAGGAGAACGCCTGTGATGGACGTTCTCCTTTGTTCGGCGTGGTGGAGCCTGTGTGGGAAGCAATCCAGGATTATGATTAGCTTCTATTAGTTAATTATTTGACAAATAACTCTGAAAATAGCTTATCTTCATTGGGCAATTCGCCTCGCCGAATGAATGACTCACAAATCTCAAGCAAAAGAGTCCAGCAGTCCAACCATTCAACAAAATTAGAGGTGGTTTTACTTCCGTGTGCAATCTTGCTTCGTAAATCATAAAGCTTTTTTATTTTCTGAAACCTTTCAAGTTTATTTTCATCATAGAGTAATTGTGTAATATATATTGACAGTCTGAAACTAACTTCACTGTTTACTTTTGGAAATAGCGATTCAATAATTGTCCAAATAAACAAAATTGATTGGTTGTAGTTATGAATAAAAGGAATGTTGATGAATGAATCAATTACATTTCCAATATGAGGTGTGTTCTCAATTAAACGTTTTAAGGCAGTCATCTGGGCTATGCTTTTATCAAAAATCTCTTTGGTAATTGAATTGTTTTCTGTATGTATAATTTGAAACGACAACTCCATTGGGGAAATTTGTACTATGTCGTTTCCTCCAGATTTTATTCCTTCTCGCAACTCTAATGGTAGTTTTTCCCTTAGTGAATCACTATCGCGAAAATTTATACCCGCATATTGATTTATTGAGTATGTTGAAAGTAGAGGAGTAATAAATGGTGTGAACCCATTAATATATAACAAGGCTCTTAGTAATTTAAAAACATAAACTGCCTCATCCTTTGAGTTTGCTTTTACTGAAAACTCCATATTACATGTATTCAGAAATATAGATATCAATTCGTAGGAAACACCGAGCGCATGATTATTCTGTAAGGTTGCCAAATCGAAAATTGATACTTCCCATTTTCGCCTAATAAACCCATAATCCCCGTTCCTATATTCGTCAATCCCGTCAGGAGGTTTTATCATAAGTACTGTAAAGAAATATTCTTTCATACTTTCTCCTTTCCACGTTCACTTCATGAATCTACCCTCAATACCGAATTTCAATTGTATGAGACGACTCTTCGGGTAACCCTTAATTAAGGATTCAGACTTTCTATTATTAAAAGGGCTCTTCGCTCTACTTCGTGGGTAAAGTTACGTTTTCTAGGCTAATAGAGCGATTTGACATGGAGCCTCTGCGGGCATGAGTACTCGCGAAAGCCGCGAAGCATAAGGACTTCGCGATGCTAACCAGCTTATCATGCCCGCCCCTCCATATAAAATCGCGGTCTCTTTTACCCATGTCGAATAGCGAGGAAGCATTAAAAGTCTTTTATATATCGAATGTTTCTATCTTTACCTTCTAAGATGATTTTAGTGACATCTCCACATTCTTCACAATGCAAAAAAAGCGTTGTAATAATGCCCTCTTCATTTGTTTCGTCATCAATTATCTCTAACTTCTTACTTGTACAGTTTTTACATTTATACTGTGAAATTGGGTTGAAGGCTTTTTGCCTGATATTTTCGTAGACCCCTACTAATGATGTACATAAAGAAACACACGTTGAAGCTTCATAAAATGTAGCATTCTGAGAGTGTGTAATTTTATTGGAATAATCCCACGTTGATTCAGTTAATTTTTTGATTATACTTCGGTAATCACTATTATCTGAACCGGGTAAATGGAACTGGACAAAGAACTCTGCTTTCTTCTTAAAATTTGATGCTTGGGGCTGCTCGCTTTTTCCAGCCATTTCAGGAGAATAAATTAAATTTCCTAATTCAATTAATACCTCTCTACACTGAACACCAATAGCTTGAAAATCTTCAGTCTCTATTGCTGAATCAATTAGTGTAGCAATATTCTTTAACTTTCTGAATAATTGGGGTGCAATTTCGCTATCCAACGTCATTGCATTTACATAATCTTCTGGTTTGTATGAAGATGCTTTCATCCGTTGCATTATTCCCATATGAAAAGAATACACTTCATCCGTTCCAAAGTAATAAGCGTCTTGAGGATACAGGTTCATCGGTACTGTCTCACCTTCAACGACCCACCACGAACCATCCTTATCTGTTTTTACATTCCAAACTCTTACTTCAACTCCTAAATCATCAAAAGTTTTCTCCGGTTTTGCACTCAAGACCTTACACTTATTCTGACTTTGCCATTCGACATACTCAGCAACGTCTTCGTATGTTCTTTCAGCCATCTCACTGTTCCTTTCGATTAGTTGAATTTTGATCTCTGTTATGAATATTTCGCTCAGAAATAAAAAGGATTGTATGTAACCACTTTACCTTAAAGACTTTCGAGAGAACAGGAGATTGGGCTGCGATAGTATGAAGCAGTTTGTTCTATGAAAAGACGTATTTAGCGTGGTTAACGAGAGCGAAGTCATAACAACGTATTGAGGGTACCAGCCCGATGCGTGAATGCAGTGTTAGACGGGTTATTGCCTTCTTGAGTTACTCACAAAATCTATTGTTGTTATGTAGTTCATCTTCCTTATAAAATTTTCTCTAAGTTCGATATTCGAGCTTTGACTAAGGCGGTCTACATAATGCTGATATTCATTTATCAATTCGTCCTTAAATTTAATTACATCTAGACGAATTCCATTCTCAATCTCGGTAACCATTTCATCCTGGTCAAAAGTAAGCTGTGTATTCCGTTTTGTCTGCGCCTGATGAAGAATTCCATTACGAATATCTGAGTAAAAAGAACCAGCAGTTCTTCTAGTGAAGTACTGACTGAAAAAAATGCTTTTAGTCAAAAACTTTATAAACGCCTCCCTATGTCCTCTAAAAACCGTTTCATCAAGTCCATTATAAAATTGATGCAAGGTTTCTATAAACAAACAGCATAATGCCATTGAACCGAAACTATAATCAATATGTCTGTTATCGACCCTTATGTTATCCGAGTAATATTGAATTAATAACAAAAACCTCCCTTCCATTCTATCTATAAATATCTCAATTGCATTCTTCCATGCTTGATTATTACTACTTAAAGATAAATTCAGCTCTGAATAATCATCCAGACTGTATCTTGGAGAAATGTATATGACATTATGAAACATGCATTTCTTCCTTTCTGTATTAGCAATAATTCCAAATAATATTGTGTTTACGAACTTCATGATATAACCTATTCCGAAGCCTATAAGCCAATCTCTATGTAAATTATCTTTCATTACAACAGCTAGGAACAGGGTGAATATATGGCGACACGAGCTTTTTCACCCCAATTTTTCGCCGTCACTTGTGGCACTGTTCCCCCGATTAATCTAATCGCCCGATACACCTGCTCAAGCAGAGCACATGCATCAGTTGGTACGGGTACGTCTGTGGCCAAAGGAGAGCTTTTTGTCTGGCGACATATGACCCCCATAAAGAAGATCACACTGGACGACAGGAAGCGCGGCGGCAGCGTCGAGCTCGCCTTCAACGAGGAGACCGAAAAGCATTTTTTAAGCGTAGCCCCTTCCGCTGAACCAATAACTGAAGAGGCTTTTCCTTTGTCCGGAAGAGCCCCTCTGTTACATCAACAATTAAGACTTATTCTTGGAGAATCGAGAAGCTCATTTCAAACTGGGCTAGCCCCTCCAACCAATGCTTCTTAAAGCTCTTTCAATCATTTCAGCTTGTGAAACCATCCTCATTCTTCGAAGCTCAACGGCAAATAAAGGCCACGGTGGGTGAATAGCTCTATAAGGATTTGAGTCAGGGCCAGTGTACATACCTCCACCCGGACCAGTGTATAGCCCTCCACCTGGCCCCGTGTACAGTCCACCTCCAGGCCCTGTATACAATCCACCACCTGGACCGGTATAAGCCCCACCTCCAGGCCCCGTATACAGTCCACCACCTGGTCCAGTGTATGCGCCACCACCTGGGCCCGTATACATTCCTCCGCCTGGTCCAGTATAGGCTCCACCTCCAGGCCCTGTATACAGTCCGCCACCCGGCCCAGTGTATGCACCACCACCTGGGCCTGTATACATGTTACGAACCCCTAGATTAGCTTCTCCCATCCTTGAATCCCCTCTCTTAAAGAATAAGCTAGAGTAGAATACTAGCAGTACTTACAGCACTCTTCCAATTATATCACAATTCGTGGATATATCAGGAATTTCGCCGTCACTTATGGCACTGTTCCCCCGGTTAATCTAATCGCCCGAAATCCGCTCCATCAACAGCAACACCCGCATCAACTGATGCGGGTAGGTCATGCGGCCGAAGCCCCATCCACATGTCGGCGCGGAAGACAGCAAGCTAGAAAACGATATTCGTTGCAAGATGTACGGCTAATCTCGTTTTATGTGCCTGAAAACGATCAAATCGGATTCACTTCAGCCCTACCGGACCGAGGGCGAACGCCCGATGCGTGAATATGGTGTTGTTTTAAATGTAGTTCTTTCCATCTTGTGATTCTTACACATTTCATTCTATAAAATTAAGAGTGAACAAAGTGTTTGACGTGTTAGCTGCTTGCAAGCTCCGCACAAATTATTGTACCATAATATTACATTAGTAGGCTGGAGCGTGGGACATGGTCAATCAAACAAGGGAACCTAAAGCAGGAGAGGTATGGTTATGTGATTTAGGCAATAACTACAAGGTCAACTCATCAATTCAAAGAGGAACAAGACCTTGTATAGTATTAAATGTATTAGAATCAAATGATCCAGATAATATTGATGATGAGCATTTAATATATTTAATCTTACCTCTAACAAAAATAATCAAAAAACCACATTTGCCTGTCCATTATGTAATCGAGGACTGGCAGGAACAAGGGTTAAATAAACGATCCATGATTCTGGGAGAACAGCCGTTCTCTCTAAAACGGGACTACCTAATTAAACATTTAACAAGTTTAGATAATAACACCCTTGATTGCGCTAGACGAACATTGTTAAACGCCGTAGACATTACTTATGAAAAACGCTATGGCATTCAAACTGAAGAAATAAGTTAATATTACATGAGTCGGCTTAGAAAATACATTGGGTGATTCTATTTTGTTCTACGTCAAACATCTAATTTACCAAATCGGCTAGTTCAGAGGTTCCTCCTCAATCACCACAATCATTACAATAAGTTTGGAGAGCATTGCCTTATTGGGTCGCACAAAAACACCCCTAAAGTCATCTTTAGGGGCACGAAAACTTCCAAAATCTTTTTAAAGCCACTCTCCTACCAGCCTCTACATCCTTCTTGATTTTTCGCCGTCACTTATGGTAAGGTTCCCCCCGCATTATCTTAAACACCCGATACACCTGCTCCACCAGCACCAGCCGCATAAGCTGGTGCGGCAACGTCATGCGCCCGAACGACAGCTTGAGGTCGGCGTGCGCAAGCACTTCTGGGGCAAGCCCCAGCGAGCCCCCGATAACAAAAGCCACGTGGCTGCGCCCGTACGTGGCAAGGTCTTGCACCTGCCGCGCGAGCTCCTCGCTCGACAGCGGCTTCCCGTCGATGGCTAGCGCCACGACGTAAGCGTCGGTGTGCAGCTTCGCGAGAATGCGCTCGCCCTCACGCTGCTTCACCTGCACCTCCTCCGCGGCGCTCATGGATTCCGGCGCCTTCTCGTCCGGTACCTCGACAATCTGCACCTTGGCATACGGCCCCAAACGCTTGACGTACTCGGCGATCCCCTGTACCAGATAAGTTTCCTTCAATTTCCCTACTGTGATCATCTGAATATTCATCCGCTTACTCTTCCTCTCTCGTCTACCCTTTACTTGTCCTGTTCGAGGTGTCGTGGAATTTCCTTCACCTTTTCATTGTTCTCTCCAAAGAAACTTTAACTTAACAAGAAACAAATGTGATATTATGTAAATTGAACTATATTATTACTCGAAAGAAGGTAAAAGCAATGGCCCTTAACCGCATACTTGCCATTCTGGCCGCTTCTTTCGCAGCTCTAACACTCGCTGCTTCCCCAGTCACTACAGCGCCAAACTCGGGAAACGCTCCCGTCTCAAATGAACAAGTAGCCACCCCAACTGTACCTGTTATTGTCGGCAAGCCCCAAGGTCAGAATAACCTTACCATTACCTTTGTTGATCAAGCGTTAAAGGGAAATGACTCGACGCTTCTTACTCCCCAAGGCAATCTAACGGAGCGGTACGCCTATTCGACGTACTCCATTCCTTATAAAGTTATAGAAGAAGGCAACGACATTATCAGGCCAAGGGAACAAGATTCCTTCTTGTGTAGCGCTCCAAATGGCGGCACTACTACCATTGTAAATCCGGTTGAAGTTCGCGCCAACGTCCAGATTCAATCTAACGTCGGCATTGAACTAAGAAAACTCATCAATCTCGTATGGACTGGTCAGACGAACGGATCATTTAAACACACCTATTCCAAAGCAAAAGTATACTCTGCTCCGGAATCCGTTCATAACCATCGTGATTATTACGGTGCGATCCAGTATGATTTAGGGACAACCGTTGTGAATCGAACCGACATTTACTATGTATATAGCGGAGATCGAATCCTCTATACTACCTCCTATAACCACGACCAACAAAGAATCAACGTCAAAATCCCCAAAGCCGTTGAATACGCCAAAGACTTCTACTTGTAAAATCACCGCCGCTGCACCATAACCAGCTATAAAAAAGGAAGGCCGCACCATGCCAGCCCTCCGACAATCATTCTATGTTCTTCTCCATACCTGACAAACTCCTACACAACCAAGAACCGCCCCGGCTCGGCACACCGTTCACAATGCGGAGGCGGGTCCCAACCCGTAAACTTTACTTCCTCCAAGTCCACGATATCCGGCGCGTCCTCGTATTCGTCCACGAACATATCGATGGCCAGCTCCAGGTGCTCTTTACAAACTACATGCATAAGATAAGACCCCTTTTTCTTTTAACCCTTATAAAATCGCACACCGTTTCGCTCTATACAGCCTCTGCTTTCATTGTTCCCCAAAAGCGGCCGCGACTTACAGCTTTCCCTGATCCCATTAGCGATCCTTTAACTCAGCCAGCGTGACCTGAACCGTGTTCTTCTTCGCTCCCCGATAATACGTGACGGCGAGCTTTTCTCCGATCTTTTTGTGCCCATAAATGTACTTGCGCAGCGCCAGCGTGCCGTCAACCGGCTTGCCGTCCAACTCCACGATCACGTCGCTCGTTTTCAGTCCTGCGTCCTTGCCCGGACCGACGGCCTCGATCACCAGCACGCCTTTCTTGACATCCGACGGCAGCTTCAAGCTTTCGATGCCCGCATACGATTGCAAATCCTGGGTCACCACGCCGATGTAAGGACGCTTGATTTTATGATCCTTGATCAGCGTCTCAATGATCGATTTTGCCTGATTGATCGGAATCGCGAAGCCGAGGCCCTCTACGCCCATGTCTGCGACCTTAAGCGTGTTGATGCCGACGACCTTGCCGTCCAGATTCACGAGGGCGCCGCCGCTGTTCCCTTGATTGATAGCCGCATCCGTCTGGATGACCTCCATCTCCCAGTCGAACTCGCCGTCCTTCCCAAGCGATACGGGAATCGTCCGTTTGGGCCAGCTAATAATGCCCCGGGTCACCGTCGGCGCGTACCCGAGTCCGAGCGGATTGCCTACGGCTAACGCCGTCTCCCCCGGTTTGAGCGCATCCGAGTCTCCGAATTCGGCGATCTGCTTGATCCCGCTTCCGTCAATCTCCAGTACGGCCAGATCCGTAATCTGATCGCGTCCGACCAACGTCGCCTTACGACGCTCGCCGGTGATCGTAATGACGTCCAGCTGCTGGAACCCTTCCACGACGTGGTTGTTCGTCACAATGCGCACCTGATCCCCCGCCCGGGCAAAAATAACGCCCGAACCGAGGCCCACCGCGCCGCCGCGTGCGTTTTCCTTCTCTCCCTCCCGGTGGGAGCCGATAATGCTCACAATCGTCGGCGATACCTTCGCTGCCGCGCCTACCACCGAATCGCTCGTCAGCCGCTCGGTGTCGACGCCTCCGCCGGTCGCCGCTCCTGGAGCCGGCGCGGCCATTACCGAAACCGCCTGCGGCATCACATCATGCCCTGCCCCCCGATCGAACAGCATGAACAAGGCCGCCGTAACAACGGCGCCCCCAACGGCCGGAAGCAGCCACATCGGCAGCTTCACACCGGACCGACCGGGCGGCAAGCGCCAAGTCTCCCTTCGGGGTGCCTTCGTCGAATAAAAATCGTCGTCAAACAAACTCACCGCTGCCGCCCCCTGTTCCATCCCGCTCCGCCCCATCCGAGGCCGAAAAATCTGCTATATCCATTGTACCTTAAACTCTGGCAATCTCAAAAACTAAAAAAGAGGAATGATTTCCCTAAAGCTAGACTAGAATAAGAACATAACCTGCACCCAATCAAGGAAGGATGATGGAGATGTCGAACCGCCGCATATCGTCCCATCTGGATGAAGTCGCTTGGATCGCCAAGCTTGCGGACCTCAAGGAAGACCATTACCGAAACTCCCTTTTACTGGGAGCCATTCTCGAGCTGCTGCTGGAAAAAGGGCTGCTCACCGCCCAGGAATTAGCCTCCAAAATCCACACGCTGGAGGCGTCCGATCAGTCCACACTCCCGACTGGCATTGGCAACCGTCACCAGCATTAAGGCCATACGCCGCAGATCGCCGAGAAACAAGGAATTTTCCCAACACGCCATCAGCAAGCTTCACTTGAGCCGCCCTTGTGATTCGCCATGCGCCATCCTGCTCGAACCGCTTATGTACAGCACTTAATACGATCCGATCCTTACTCGCGGCTCCAAAAGCATTCTATCCCCGCTCCCATGTCCCGGGAACGGCTAATCGTCCTTCAACACGTCCCACTCCGTCGACCGGTCATGATACGTGTCCATCAGCTTGGCGCGGTGATCGTCCGGAGCGAGCCGCTCCTCTACCATACTATTCACGGTCAGCCTGGCCAAATCCATCAGGTTATGGTCCCGGCTAAGATGCGCGAGATACACCCGCTTCGTCTTCGCCGTCATCACGTCGACGAGGCCGATCCCGGCCGCTTCGTTGGACAAGTGGCCGACATCGCTCAGGATACGCCGCTTGATGTTCCACGGATACCGGCCCATCCGCAGCATCTCGATATCGTGATTGGACTCCAGAACGAGCACATCGCTATCCTGAATTTTCTCCTTCACCTTGGAGCTCATGTAGCCGAGATCCGTCGCGACGCTCAACTTTTCTTCCTCGTGATAAAAGCAGTAGCCGACCGGCTCGGCCGCATCGTGCGAAATGCCATACGATTCCACCTGCAGCGAGCCGAATTCGAGCATTTCCCCCGTCTTCATCACGCAGCGGTTCTCCTCCGCAATCTCGCCGATTTGCCGGTCAAGCTCGGCCCATGTCTTCTCATTGGCATAGACGGGCAAGTCGTACTTGCGCGCAACCGCACCCAGCCCTTTAATATGATCGGCATGCTCGTGCGTCACCACAATCGCATCCAGCTCGCTGGCCGACATGCCCCGTTCCTTCAACAGCTGATCTATCTTTTTCGCGCTGAGCCCGGCGTCGATCAGCACTTTGCCCTCCTCGGTCGCAACGACCGTGGCGTTGCCCGTCGAGCCGCTGCCCAGCACACAAAACCGTATCCCCATGTTCAAAACTCCTTAGCCGCTTACTTTTTGCTCTTCTGCGGCCCTTCCACCGCACCGTTCAAAGCATGAACGTAATACACGTCTCCGTCCGCATTCCCCAGCGACACCCGCCACGACGGCCACATATTCAACGTCTGCGAATTGTACACCTGTCCGTGATACCCGAGCCGGACGCTCGTAATGACCGCTCCCGACGGCAAGTAGTTCTCGATCAGACTCCGCAAAGCGATATAGGCGGTAATGACCTTCTGTTCCTTCTGCTGCCCGTCGGACTGCACCTCCACATAACCTTGCTGGTAGGAAGTGATTTGCCCGTTTTTCTCGAACAGCCTCAGCTGCACGTCGAACATCGGAAGCGTGCCGTACAACTGGTGAAACACATAAGTACCGCCAAGACTCGTCATCGGATCGAATTGGTACGACTCGATCTTCGGAATGCCCGTTCTCGCCAAAACGTCCCGGAACGAGCCCTTGCTGATCAACGGATCGAATTTAAACGGCGCCGCCAGCGGCACCACCTTCTCCGGATTGAAATTATCGTCGAACCGGACGACAATCTCCCGCAGCTTCGGCACATCCTTCGGAATATCCGGCGGCACCTGTATATTTTTACTTTTCGACAGCCTTTGAATCTCCTCCGCCGCTCCGATCGCGTTCGCCTCCAGATCGACAAGGTCCGCACGACTGGACCACAGCTGGATGCCGAGCACCACGTTCAGCAGCAGGAAGGACAATATCAATATCGTCTTGGCACGTCCCCATTCCACGCCGGCGTCCTCCTTAGTCCAAAAATTCGTACGAACCGTCTTGAAGCTCGGCCACCCAGGCCGGAACAAGAAGCATGGCCTGCTCCGTCACGACCATGCGGTAAGCCGGGAAGATCGTATACACCCGCGCCTTTTTGGCGAACGCGGCCAGCTTCTGCTCCAGCGGCTCTCCGCCCGCCAACTGCACTTCGGTACGGACAGAGCTTCGCAGATCGGGAGTAAGCAGCGAACGCTCGTAGCTGGCTACGATGCCTTTTTGCAGAGATATTTTCATAAAGCCCGTATTCTCGTTGCGCGTATTGATGACCGGATACGAATCGTAGTACTGCCGGAACACATACTGCTGACTGCCCGGAAGCAGCCGCTGCGGTACCTTTTGCACCCCGTACTTGCCGTTCCATCCCCCATGCTGGTTGATGAACTGTACGGCCGACAACAGACTCTCGCGCAAATCGACCTTGTTGTTCTCCGTCGCGGCCACCGGATCGGTATACGTCATCCAGTGCTGCTCGTTTCTCAGCTTCAGCCCGCGCTTTCCGTCCGTATAGATCTCTGAGCCGTCCCGCTCCGTCACATTGCGCGTCAGCGTCGGATCGACAAAAAACGTACGCTTCAATTGATCCGCCGTAAACTGCGTGTAAGTCATCTTGAAGCTCGGGATCGTCAGCGGCTTCATCGGCAAATAATAATCCCCGTTCATCGCCTTATAAGGGGTGAACGATTCGTCCGCCTGCACGAACTTCTCGATGTCCTTCACCGTAAAATCGGCTTTGATCGCTTCGTATACCGTATTCGCCGTATCCGTAAACAGAATCGCTCTGACCTCGTTCGTATCCTTGGCAAAAATCCAGATGCGCGTAATCAAGTCGTTCTCGCCCTGAAGATCGCCCTTCAGCTGCATAACCTCCTGCAGAACGTTCATCGGCAGCCCGTCGCGAAACCGGATCTCGACTCCCTGCTGCTTATTCCGCACATCGTCCCAGTTAAAGCCGAGCGAAGCGACGTTCGTCTTCCGGAACCCTTCCAAAAACCGCTGCTTCAAAATCTCCATCACTTCATTGTACTTCACGGTATTCGGGTAGAGCACCGTATGCTGCTGGTTGCCCAGATGCAGCACCAGCTGATCCGGAAACAGCATATCCTTCAATGACGCATGGGTGCCGAGGATGTCGGTTTTCACGTATTCCTCCGGCTTGACCGGGTCGTATTTCGGATAGCTGTAAGCCAGCAGGTAGCTTTGCAGCAAACTGAGCAGCACCAGCAGCGTCAGCGCGGCGGTTTTCAGTTTCTCGATCATACGGCCGCCTCCTCCTGTTGATACGGCAGCGTGAACGTTACCCGCGTCCCTTGCCCGAGCTCCGACTCCAATTGAATGGTGCCGCCGTGCGCCTTCACTATTTCCCGGGCAATCGATAAGCCGAGACCTGTCCCACCCATGCTGCGGGAACGGGCTTTATCTACCCGGTAGAAGCGTTCGAAGATCCGGCTCAAATCTTTGCGCGGAATCCCGATGCCGTTATCCTGCACGGAAATTTCCAGCACAGCGTGTTCTCTCCGGCCCGCATGAATGCGGATATGTCCGCCCTCCGGCGTATATTTGATCGCATTGGAGACCAGGTTGTCGAGCACTTGGTCGATCCGGTCGCGGTCCAGCATAATTTCGTCCACGTGCTTCTCGACGTCGATTTCGATGGCGATCATGCGCTGCTCTAGTTGAAAAGAGAAGCGGTCCGCCACTTCCTCAAGCATCTCGGTCACGTCCGTCGTTTCCTTGCTGATAATCGCCTGCTTCGAATCGAGCCTGGACAGCTGCAGCAGGTCCGTGACGAGCCGGATCATCCGCTCCGTTTCGTTTCTTGCCACATTGACGAACTTGCCCGCAAGCTGCGGCTCTTCCAGAGCTCCGTCCTCCAGCGCCTCGAGATAGCTCTTGATCGTCGTAAGCGGCGTCCGCAGCTCGTGCGATACGTTCGCTACGAATTCCCGGCGCGCTTGTTCGAGCTTCTCCTGTCCGGTGACGTCCTGCAGCACCGCAATCGTCCCGGCGGAGCCTTTGCCCTTGCTGTGAATCGTCGTATACGTCACTTTGACGAACAGCGGATCTTCCTCGGCCTCATGATACAGATGCAGCATCGTCGAATGATCCTCCGTGCCTTCCAGCACCTGCATCTTCTCCTGCTGCATCCCAAGCAGCTCGCCAAGCGGCATGCCGAGCGTCGTATCCTCGTTAACCTGCAGGATCTGCTTCGCCCGCCGGTTGATCACGATGACGCGCCCGTGGTCGTCCGTGGCGATCAGCCCGTCGTTCATGTTGGACAAGATCGAAGCGAGCTTTTCCTTCTCCTCTTCATTCAGCGATAACGCCTCGCGCAGCCGCTCCATCATGAAATTGAACGTATTGCCCAGCTGGCCGATCTCGTCCTCGCCCATCACCCGGATTTTTTCCTCGTATTCGTATCGGCCTTCAGCTACGGCCGTAGCCTGTCTCGTAATGGCCTTAATCGGATTCGTAATCGTAGACGACAAAATCACGCCGAGACCCGCCGTAAGCGCAAGCGCGATTAACGTGCCGGAGATGAAGAAGTTGTTGATCTGGGTCAGCGTTTTGTAGACATCGTCCATCGAAGCAATGATGTATACGGCACCGAGCACCTTGACGCCCGAACCGATCGGCTTGGCGATAACGATTTTGCGGACGCCGTCGAAGTCGGTGAACAGACGCTGGTTATCCTTAATGCCCTGCAGCGCCCGCGTTACTTCGGTTTGCGTATTTTTGCTGTTCACGACCGATTGGTTCATCGGCCTTGTCGTCGTAAGCACGACACCGTTCGCATCGATAATCTGGATTTCCGCTTTGCTCGTCGCGAAGAGGCTGTTTACAAAATCATTCAGATCGGCATACGATTTCTTAGTCGTCTCCGAGTTTTTGTTTTCCTGATTTTCCGTCAGGTACGTCTCCGCATACTGCGCGAGCAGCTGCGCCTGCGAGTTCCGGTTCTCGATAAACTCGTTTTTGAGCGACGTTTCCAGCGTCTTAATAAAATAAACCCCGATGAGCTGGAGTGCGACCAAAATCATCAGCAAATAAATAACAATCAGCTTGGCTTGAATCGATTGGAAGAAACGGATCGGTTTCATTGGCTCGGCCTCTGCTTAATAGCCGCCGGCGCTTGCTTTCGAATTGCGCATCATGTACCCGAGGCCGCGCCGGGTAATAATGTACTCCGGACGGCTCGGATCGTCCTCAAGCTTCTCGCGCAGTCTGCGGATCGTCACGTCGACCGTCCGCACATCGCCGAAATATTCGAAGCCCCATACCGCTTGAAGCAGATGCTCCCGCGTCATGACTTTGCCGCTGTTCTTGGCCATGTACTGCACCAGTTCGAATTCCCGGTGTGTCAAATCGAGCGGAACGTCGTCCTTATATACAACGTACATGTCCGTATCGATAAACAAGCTCTGGATACGCAGCCCTTGCCGGGCTTCTTCCTCGTTCGGCTGCGCTTGGGCTGCCGCCGGCACCGCCGACTTCGTATGACGGCGCAAATGTGCCTTCACCCGGGCCAACAGCTCGCGCGTGCCGAACGGCTTCGTCACGTAATCGTCGGCTCCAAGCTCCAAGCCGAGCACCTTGTCGATTTCGTTATCCTTCGCCGTCAGCATGATGATCGGCGTGTTCAGCTTCACCCGTACTTCCCGGCAGACGTCCATACCGTCCTTGACCGGCAGCATCAGGTCGAGCAGAATCAGGTCCGGGTTTTCGGAATAGGCAAGATCCACGGCCGCTCCACCGTCATAAGCGCAGATGACCTCGTGGCCTTCTTTTTCCAAGTTGAATTTCAATATATCGGCAATCGGCTGTTCATCGTCGACGACGAGAATTTTGGCCATGCTTTGTTCACCGCCTGTCAGAGACTGCGTTGCATCCGTACTACGCTCCTTGCTTCGCGCGGCCGAATGTCAACGATATCCTATCCATGGTAAGCTATTCTATTATTTTACCACATCCTGAAGCAAAAAGAGACACGGAAGCCCAGGTTTCCTGTGACTTCCATGCCCCTTTATCTCTCCAGCCTTTATTGGTTCAAATACTTCAGCGGATTATCCGGCGTTTCGTTCTTCTGTACCTCGAAGTGCAGATGCACGCCCGTCGAATCTCCGGTGCTGCCCATATAACCGATCTTCTCGCCCTTCTCGACGATCTTGTCGACGCTCGTATTGATCTGGTTCAAATGGCCATACAGCGTGCGGTAGCCGTTCATATGATCGATTATGATGCAGTTGCCGTACCCGCTCTTCTCGCCGGCAAATACGACTTTGCCGTTGTCCGACGCCATAATGTTGCGGTTGCCGGTCAAATCGACACCTTTATGGAACGCGCCCCAACGGGTGCCGAACGTGCTCGTAATCGTTGCCGACAGTACCGGCCAAGCGAATTTGCCCGTTCCTTCGCCTTTGATCACTTTGGTGCCTTTCTTCACGACGGCTTTGACCGGCTGTTGAACGACCTCTTCGCTTAAGACCGTCTCCGCCTCAAGCAGCCCATTTACTTTCGTAAGCTGATAGGTCATTTTCTTGAGACCATTCTTACCGGGACTCAACACCTCGGATTCGCCAAGTCGCATGTTGTCATCCTGCTTCACTTCGGTCTCGTAGGCAATCTCTTGATTTTCCACCACTTTTTCGACCGTCCGCACGGCAAGCGTCGGCTGCAGGACAGTCAAATCAAGCTGTTGGCCAACCTTGATCATATCGTCGCTGATCGTGGGATTGTTCTGATAAATAACCTGCTTCGGAATATTCAGCTTCTTTGCGATGCACGAGACACAATCGCCCTTCTCCACCGTATATTTCGTCGGCTGAGCATCGCCGGTCTCCAGCTTTTTGCGCAGGTCCTCCGGATTCACCAGTTGCTTCGGCTCAATCTTCACTTCCTGAAGATCGACTTTTTGCACGAAGTCCGCTTTTTGCAGCTCCGTTTGCGCTGGTGTACCCGCCGCGGGAGACGCCGACAAGATGCTTACGCGCCCCGACATCTTCTTCGTTTGCATCGATGCGATCGCATTGTTCTTGATTTGGTCCAGCACCGTCTTCGCCGTCGCTTCATCCTTTACGATCCCCATCGGTTTGCCGTCCACCACAAGCTGCACGCCTACGGGGTACGAGGAGAAATAGCCGCTGAGCTTATCGAGCACGGCTTGGTCATTCGCATTGTGGCTGAAAACCCTTTCAGGCGTTAATTCGAGTTTCGGTTCCGTTACGACCATCCGAAGATCGGCCTCGCTCTTGGACAGCTGTTCCCGCTTATTTTGCTTATATTCCTCGACCTTGGAAGGATCGGATACGATTCCGATCAAGTCTCCGTTCGCATATACCTGATAATAATCGTTCATATTGGCTTCGACCAATTCATGTCCGCTAACAACAACCGCCGCCATCAAGCCAAGCGCAGATACCGATTTGATGAACATCCATTTATGTAAAATGATTCGGTTTTTCATCCGTTCAAGCGCTGTCGCTCCCGGTACCTCCGACACCGCCGCTGGCTTTACGCCTTCATCCAAATTATTCGACCGATCCGCAGACCTTGGAGCGCGAAGCTTGTCCAACAGGCCCTTGAGTCGATCTGCTCCTTTGAAAAATTTCATTTTCTTCTCCTTTTAAGCCGTTTTTTGCCGCATTCGAACCTCAGCTTCCCCGGTCTTAAGACCGACGGATGCGATGCTTTTCCTGATGACACGTTTCTTTTTCTCTAAGTCTATAGTCTCATGTTGTCTGGGCGTACGTTCACAGGTTCGCTTACGATGTGCACATAAAAACACTAAAAAAAGGGACAATAACCCAATGGGTTAAAAACTACTTTATAAATTTACCACATTGACTTTGCCCATTTCAACAAAATCGTATCTTATCCCACATGAAGGCGGAGAAAGTGACAGGAGTGTGAAGACAATCGATGGAAAATTTTACGGCGACTTTCCGAAGTGAACATGACCTGCAGCAAGCCATAGATGCGCTGCGCAAGCAGGGCGTCGTCGATCTCCAGATCGAGCCGGGGGTGGAGCCGCATCAGCCGATGCCAGTATCCCTTCTGGGCGGCGGACTATCTCATTTGTCAATAGCCGAAAGTCCCGCCTGCTTGCTGCAGGTCGTTGTCGAATCATCGCGGATTCGACAAGCCGAAGACACGGTAACCCGCTTCGGGGGGTCCGTTGAATAGGGAGACTCCGAACGAGGAAAAAAATAAACGCCCTGCGCGCGTCAGGGCGTTGTAGGCTGTTGAGAATCCTTAGAAGTAAAAAACTCAGCCAAATAGAGGTGGGGTATATCCCGTAAGAGTTTACGTCCGCCTTTGAAATCCGTGAAAATACCGCTAATTCTAATCAAGTTCACGGTTTTCAAGAGCGGCTGGAGGGATATACCCCGCCGGCGTATGCAGAGAGTTTTCTATGCGAATCGGATTCCTCAACACGCTCAAACGCCCTGCTCTCGTCAGGGCGTTTCCTTTTGAATTAAATCCATCAACTGCTTATACTCGTCAGACTTCAACGATTTTTGGAGGAGCCGCTCGATTTCCTTCAGCTCACCGGCCGTAATGCCGTCCTCCATCAGCTTGGATATCGTCTGCATGTCTTCCTGCGGCACGCGCGAGACCATCAAGGAAAAGATTTTCGCCTTGTCCGCTTCGGACAACTGCTCCTTCTTCTTCGTCACTTCCTCGCTCGAGACCACGATCCTCTGTTCCTGCCCTGTGAGACTGTCCTTCTTGCTGCTTGCCTTCCCCGATTGGCGGCTCCAGACGGCGACCGCGTCCTCCGGCACCCTATAAGGGTCATCGTTCGCCTTACCGCTGCCTGGAGCCGTCGTTTTGCCGTCCATCTGCGTGCGTTCCTTCGTGCCGGTTTCCGAAGAGGAAGGCGTATTGCCTGCCGGAGGCACGGACACCGCCAAGTCTTTAGGCTTCGCGGGCACGCCGTTCCCGCCCCCCGCGCCAAGCCCCAGCTGCGCCGTGAACCGGCTCATGAAGGCGCCCCATTCGATCTTTTGCCCGGCCGGACGCGGAATATGATATTGGTCGAGCAATAAGTCCACATAGGTATTGGCAGCCGCGAACGTCAGCGCCACACAGCAAAGCGAGGTAACCGCCGCACTGACCGCCAGCTTGGCGATCCCTAACAGCCATTTCATCCCGGACATCTCCCATCTTGCCTTCTGCTACTGTATTCACAGTATTGACCTTTTTCTGGGAAACCAACCGGGGGATGCCGGGGAAAAATACAAACACGGACATGAAAAACCCCTCGCCACCGTCCTTCAAGAACGGTTCGAGGGGTTGCGTATTTCAACTTCCAAATTAATAAATCGGCTTCACCAGATTCGTCTGCTCGCGGTTGCGGCCAACCGAGAAGATCGCGATCGGAATGCCTGTCAGCTCGGACACGCGCTCGACGTAACGTCTGGCGTTCTCCGGCAGATCCTCAAGCTTGCGGACGCCGGACAAGTCTTCGCTCCAGCCCGGAAGCTCTTCGTACACCGGCTGGCACTCAGCCAGCATTTTCAGGCTTGCCGGATAATGGCTTATTGTCTCGCCACGGTACGTATAGGCGGTGCAGATTTTGACCGTTTCCAGACCGGCGAGCACGTCGAGCGAGTTCAAGGACAAGCCCGTGATGCCGCTCACCCGGCGGGCGTGACGGACGACGACGCTGTCGAACCAGCCGACGCGGCGCGGTCTGCCGGTGACTGTACCGTACTCGTTACCACGCTCGCGAATCCAGTCGCCGGTTTCGTTCATCAGCTCGGTCGGGAACGGACCGTCGCCTACGCGCGTCGTATACGATTTGGCCACACCGATGATTTGCTGAATCTTCGAAGGACCGACACCCGAACCGATGCAGACGCCGCCCGCCGAAGGGTTCGACGAGGTGACGAACGGGTATGTGCCTTGGTCGATATCGAGCATGACGCCTTGCGCCCCTTCGAACAGCACCTTCTTGCCATCGTCGATCAGGTCGTTCAAGATGACCGACGTATCGGTGACGTAAGGACGTAGCTGCTCGGCGTATCCGAGGTATTCCTGAATGATCGAGTCGGCGTCGATCCCTTTGGAGCCGTATACTTGCTCGATCAGCGTGTTCTTTTCGGCGACGAGCCGGCGCACTTTGCTCTCGAATTCTTCCGCATCCATCAGATCGGCGATCCGGATGCCGTTACGCGCCGCTTTGTCCATATAGCAAGGGCCGATCCCTTTGCGGGTCGTGCCGATTTTGTTATCGCCTTTGCGCTCTTCTTCCAAACCGTCGAGCAGCAAATGATACGGCATGATGACATGCGCGCGGTCGCTGATGCGCAGGTTCTTCGTTGTGAAGCCGTTCTCGTGAATATAGCGGATTTCTTCAAGCAACGCACCCGGATTAATAACCATCCCGTTGCCGATGACGCATACTTTATCTTCATAAAAAATGCCGGAAGGAATCATCGTCAGCTTATACTTTTTATCGTTAATGAGAATGGTGTGTCCTGCGTTGTTCCCGCCCTGATAGCGCGCGACAACCTCAGCGGACTCTGCCAGAAAGTCGGTAATCTTTCCTTTTCCTTCGTCTCCCCATTGGGTTCCGACAACCACTACCGTTGACATCTTCACTACCCCCGTGAGGTGGGAAACCACCTAATATTAGCCTTTACGGTGCAACGCACCATGACTAGTTTAGCAGTTGACTAGCGCAAAGTCAATAAAAACGAACAATTATAATCCTTCGCCCAGCATTGTTCGGAAAACATCGACAACCCCTTCTAACGCAAAAAAACGGCACTGCGCGTATTCTACCGCAGGATGCCGTCCTTTATGCTAACCTAAACCAATTTCCGCAAAAAATGTTCCCCGTGCAACAAATCGTACCAATGCTACGGTTAACGCGCCATCGCCATCTCCTGGTGCGACCGGTCGAGATTGACGAATTTGTTGTAGTTTTTGAGAAACGCCAGCTCCACCGTCCCGACTGGGCCGTTCCGCTGCTTGGCGATAATGATCTCAATGATGTTCTTCTTCTCGGATTCCTTGTCGTAGTAATCGTCCCGGTACAGGAACGCCACGATATCAGCGTCCTGCTCGATCGAACCGGATTCCCGAAGGTCGGACATCATCGGCCGCTTATCCTGCCGCTGCTCTACGCCCCGGCTGAGCTGCGACAGCGCAATGACCGGCACGTCCAGCTCACGGGCGATTTGCTTTAGCGTCCGCGAAATTTCAGATACTTCCTGCTGCCGGTTATCGCCCTTGCCGCGGCCGTGAATCAGCTGCAGGTAGTCGATCAGAATCATACCGAGGCCCTTCTCCTTCTTCAGCCTGCGGCACTTCGCCCGAATGTCCGCCACCGTAACGGACGGCGAGTCGTCGATGTAGATATTCGCCTCCGACAGCGATCCGATCGCCATCGTCAGCTTCTCCCAGTCGTCCGGCTCCAAAAAGCCCGTCCGCATCCGGCCGGCGTCCACATTCGCCTCCGCACAGATCATCCGCTGCACGAGCTGGGCCGCGCCCATCTCGAGACTGAAGATGGCCACGGTTTCCTTCTCCCGCACCCCGACGTTCTGCGCGATGTTCAGGGCGAAGGCGGTTTTCCCTACCGAAGGACGCGCCGCTACAATAATGAGGTCCGAACGCTGAAATCCGGACGTCATCTTGTCGAGATCGGCAAAGCCGGAACGGACTCCCGTCGTGCTCCCCTTCTGGTTGAAGAGGAATTCGACCTTGTCGAAAACCTCCATCAGCACGTCTTTGATGGCAATAAAGCCGGAGCCCGAACGTGCCTGCGAAATCTCCATAATCCGCTGCTCGGCGTCGCTGAGCAGCGTTCCCACTTCGTCCTCGCCGGAATACCCATTCGTGACGATCTGGGTCGCGGCGCGGATCAGGCGGCGGAGCATCGACTTCTCTTCCACGATCTGCGCGTAGTAATCGACGTTGGCTGCCGTCGGCACCGCATTGGCCAGCTCCGACAAATAGCTGATGCCGCCGACTTCCTCCAGCTGCTTCTTATCCTGCAGCCGGGCCGTTAGCGTGATCAAATCGACCGGCTCATTCGCCTCCGCAATTTCGATCATCGCTTCGAAGATGCGCTGGTGCGAGCCGCGGTAGAAGTCGTCGCTCGTCACCCGCTCCATCGACGTGACCAGCGCGTCGCCGTCAAGCAAAATAGCGCCGAGCACCGCCTGCTCGGCTTCCAAATTTTGCGGAGGGATGCGATCCATAAACAAACTCTCGTTCATCCGTTATCCTCCCCACTGGATACTGCCTTATAACGACGCAGGAGCCGGCTGCTTTTCACCGCCCGCTCCTGCACTGTCATTTCCCCAAAATACCGTATATTCATCGGTCCAGCCGATCTATTCTTCCACCACGTGAACCTTCAGCTTGCTGCTCACTTCCGGATGCAGCTTAACGACAACCTCGGTCACCCCGAGTGTACGGATCGGCTCATCCATTACGATTTTGCGCTTGTCCAGCTTGATCCCCTGCTTCTCCAGCGCTTCCGCTACCTGCTTGTTCGATACGGCACCGAACAAGCGGCCGTCCGCTCCGGATTTTGCTTTCAGCTGAACCGTCAGCTCGCCGAGCTTCTTGCCGAGCTCCTGCGCGTCCGCTTTCTCCTGCGCTTTTTTACGATCCTCGGCCTTCTTTTGCTGCTCCAGCGTCTTCATCGCCGCATCGCTGGCCGGCGCGGCCAACTGTTGTTTAAATAAGAAGTTTGTCGCATAGCCCTCGGAAACCTCTTTCACTTCGCCTTTCTTTCCTTGGCCTTTGACGTCCTTCAACAGAATGACTTTCATTCGAACAACCCCTCCTCCGCATGAATCTCGCTAAGTATTTGCTTTAACCGCTGCGTAGCTTCCGCAAGCGTGCCTTCCAATTGCGTAGCCGCATTGGTCAAGTGGCCGCCGCCGCCCATCCGCTCCATCACGACCTGGACGTTCATCTCGCCGAGCGACCGCGCGCTGATGCCGATCAAGCCGTCCGGCCGCTCGCTGATGACGAACGACGCCATAATTCCTGTCATAGTTAACAATGTATCAGCAACTTGGGCAATGAGCAACTGTGAATATTTACGTCCCGGCTCATTCACCGCAAGCGCAATATGGTCGAAGATCACGACGGCGTTCTTAACCACGTCTGCCTTCTGAATGTAATGCTCCAGATCTTCCTTCAGCAGCCGCTGGATTAACGAAGAATCGGCCCCGCTCCGCCGCAGGAACGACGCGGCTTCGAACGTCCGCGCGCCCGTGCGCAGGCTGAAGCTTCTCGTATCGACGACGATGCCGGCCAGCAGCGCCGTCGCCTCCAGCACGCCCATCGTCAGCCGCTCGTGGAAATATTGCAGCAGCTCCGTCACCAGCTCGCAGGTGGACGAAGCATACGGCTCCATATAGACGAGCGTGGCATCGTGGATGAAGTCCTCGCTGCGGCGGTGATGGTCGACCACCACTTTGCGCGGCGTGAGCTGCAGCAGCCGCGGCTCCGGTGTCATCGAGGCCCGGTGTGTATCGACAATGACCGCAAGCGTGCGCGAATTCGTAATCTGCATCGCCTGATCCGGCGTAATGAACCACCGGTTCAGCTTCTCGTCCTCGTATACCGTCTCCATCAGCTTCTGGATGGACGGGTTGACCCCCTCCAGCACGATATAGCCTTCCTTGTTGCTGACGTGCGCCATCTTGAGCACCCCGATGGCCGCGCCGATCGCATCCATGTCCGGAACCCGATGCCCCATGATCACGACCTTATCACAATCCTTGATCAAGTCCCGCAGCGCATGGGAAATGACCCGGGCCCGCACCCGCGTCCGCTTCTCGATCGCGTTCGTCCGGCCACCGTAGAACGACAGCCGCTCCCCGACCTTCACGGCCGCTTGGTCGCCACCTCGTCCAAGTGCCATATCCAAGCTCGTCTGCGCCCAATGGCCGAGCTCGGTGAGCGACGACGTGCCCGAGGCGATACCGATACTAAGCGTCATCGGCAGCTTGTTCTCAATCGTGATGTCCCGCACCTCGTCGAGAATCTCAAAGCGCGATTGCTCGAGCGCCTTCAGCCCTTTTTGGTCCATCATGACAAAATAACGGTCCGACGCCGTCCGGCGCAGGTACATTTGATGCTTTTGCGCCCATTCGGTGATCTCGCCCGTCACTTTAGCCATCATGATGCTGCGCGTCTGGTCGTCCAGCCCCTGCGTCGCCTCGTCAAGATTGTCCATCATGATGATGCCGACCGCCAGCTTCTCTTCCTCATAGCGGAGCTGCAGCGATTTCAGTGCCGTGATATCCGTAAAATAAAGCAGCCGCTCATCCGGGCGGACCTGCACTTCGTAAATCTGCTTGTCGATCGTCATCTCAAGCTTGAGCTCTTTGTCCTTGCGGGTTTTGAGCACGGGGAACATCTCGTTGACCGACTCGCCGATCAGCGAATCTTTGCCTAGCATTTTGGCGACAAACGGGTTGTGCCATTCGATGATCTTATCCTCGTTATACAAGAGAATCCCGAGCGGCAGCTCGTGGATGACCTCGCTCCCCGCCCGCTTGACCCGATGGGACAGCGTGCTGACGTATTCGTTCAAATCCTTACGGAACGCCTGTTCCGCCTGCAAGGTGTAGTACCCCAGAATGCCGCACAGAACCAGCGCGATCACGCTGATGATCCACGAGTACATGAAAAGAATAAGGATCAGCACCGTAAGCAACGCAAAAATCCATACGATATGCATTCCGTGCCAACGCTTCAACAGGAACTTCGGCATTTCATTCGCTCCTAATCCCTAAGATAAGTCATTTGCTGGTCATACGGTCACGGATCGGAAAAGCTACGTCGAAAACGCCCAGCAAGCTGAACATAAAGTAAGCCGGCGGGATGAACAGCAGAAGAAGAATGCCTACAATCGGCAGCGTTTTGTTCCATCGTTTTACATGTGCAATGAAAAATAAAAAAGCTATCGCCTGAATCGCAAACGCCGCCATCAGCAGCGGAAGCAGATTGAGAAGCACGGTGAAGACCATCGATCGCGAATCCTTCACGAACATCTCCAGGATGAGCGCAAGCAGATACAGCCATACGAACGATTTGGGCAGCATCCAATCCTTAATCGGTTTGAACGCCGGAATCGACTCGCCCGAGCGTACCAGCACCTTGCGCGCCAGCCAGTGCGATATAACGACGTAGAACAGCGAAAAGCCGATCATATACAACGGCAGCATCTGAACCATCAGCTGCACCAGCGTGTCCATATCGATAGCCATCAGGCCCTGCACCTGAGCCGGCAGCGTCTGCACGCTGTCCATCATAAATCGTTTCATGTTTCCGATCGGATTCAGGCCGAACATAGAGCAGACGACTAGGGTGAGCAACAGCTCGCCAAGCAAGGTAAGCGTTCCTGCCGTAATAACCGTACGCGCCGCAGCCCGCTTTTTGTACAGATTACCCATCTGAATGACCGGCGGCAGGAAAAAGATCGACACCGAGACGAGCAGCGCCCCGAGCCATCCGGCCAGCAGCGAGGCGACGAAATACACGACAGCCAGGCTAACGACGTAATGAACCAAAAACCGGCGGGTTCCGAGCTTCACATACATGATCAGCACCGGCACCATCAGCAGAGCGGCCGTAATCAAGCTCAGCGGCGGCAAAAAGATCGATAAAAGCAAAATGATATACGCAATGCTCCACCCGAGCATACGCGGTTTTTGGGTTCCTTCCAAGCACTTCACCTCTTACGCAAATGATCTTCCACAGCGGATATGTCGCCATACCACTCTTCCAATTGATGTCCTTCTTCGCGGTGCTTTTTCATTTTATCCAATACCGCCTCATCCAAACTGCGCGAAGAGATACCAAGCCGTCTTCCCAGGATATAGCAGCAGGCGATAAGACTGGACAGCCCGTCAACAATTTTGGCATGGCTGCCTTCCCACATCCCCTTCAGCAGATGAGCCAGCTGATCGACCAGTTCGGTTTTGAGCCATTCGATGATTTTGGCCCGTTTTGCCAAATCGACGTCACGATCCAGATTGGACATGGCCGCTTCTCCCCTTACCCAGACGCTTTCGTTAATTATAACACAATTTTACACCTTTTGTTCCGACTGCCACAGCTTGAAGCAATAATCGATGATTTCGCGGCGGCGGATAATGCCGATGAACACCTCGTTGTCGTCGAGCACCGGCACGAAGTTCTGGTTGGTAGCCAGCGTGATCAGATCCTGCATCTGCTGGTTAATTCGCACCGGATGGATCATCATATGCTGCGGCACGTCTTTGAGCTGCACCTTATGCGCATTCTCGAAGCCAATCTCCGGCGAATGCTTGAGCTTCCAGAGCAAGTCCCCTTCCGTAATTGTGCCGACATACTTGCCGTGATCGTCCACGAGCGGAACGGCCGAATACCGGTGAAATTCCATGCGCTCCAGCGCTTGACGCATCGTATGATGAGGGGAAAAATAAATGACATCGTCCTTCGGGACAAGGAAAAATGCAATATTCAACGGATCTCCCTACTTTCCTCTTACTTGACCCCCGACGCCGGGCCCCGGGTGGTCCTCCCTTCCATCATATCATGATACGAGCCCCGAAGAAAAATCGTGCCGGACCCGCCGGGGTAAGCAAAAACCACAGGCCTTGAGCCTGTGGTTAACGTCATTTACATGTAAAGCCGGTCGTAATCCTCCGGATGAAAACTGTATAATTGCTCTGCCGTTTTTCCCGAACCGGGACATAATTGCGCCGGATGATCGAACTTGAAAATGCGCTGCAGCGCTTGTTCCACGTGTTCCTCAAGCCCGCTTCGCTTAAGCAGCTGCATGTACTCGAAATCCCGAATCCCCCGCTGCAGCCATTTGTAGCGAAGCGACAGCAACGGCCGGCCCCCTTTGCCCGGATAGACGAAATTCGTGTCCCCCGCCTTCCACAGCGAAGGCCGGTAAGACAGCTTTTCGAGCGGATTGTCCGGCCAAACGGTGTAATTCCACCGCAAAAATCCGTCCATCTGCAGCCTTTCCGCCAGCCAAGGAATGACCCTCGATTCGATCGCCGGCGAGCTGAGAAATGTATTCGGCTTGTCCGGCACGCAGCAGACGTAATACATCATCCGTCCTTTCGCCTCCGACCGCACCTGCATCAGCTGCTCGAACTCGCCCGCCGCACAGTCCAGAATCGGCACATAATCGACGATACCTTGGACCCCTTTGCGAATAAATTCGCTTTGATGAATCGCCGCCTTGTATTGGAAAGCAGGCGCCATCTCCCGAAGACACGCCATCCGCTTGGCGAACAAGTCGAAATCCTCCGGCTCGTCGGCCACGACCCGAACCCGATCGATCCATCCCTTTTCGATAAAATGCCGCTCCAACGCCTGTACATAAGCCGCAAGATCGTTTTTATCGCGGATGAATCGGTAGCTTCCCGCAGCTTCGTCGTAATAACGAACACGAATAGCATCGGGGTGGTCCTGCACGATGCTTCCGAATCCTTCCTCCTTGTGCTCCCAGACGTTAATCAGGCCGAAAATCTCCAGCTCCTCGCGAATGCCATGCTTCTCCCCAAGCTCGACATACCGGTCCAACCGGGAAAAATCGTACGCGAATTCGCCAGAGCAGCGCTTCACGACGGGCACGATGCTGTATTCGTTCAAATCAGACGGTTCCGCGTCGATGAACGAGCGCTGGCCGCACCACGGCTCCTCGGAGACGATCAGGGTCAGTGCTTTTTGCCCAAGCTGGCCTAAGCTGTACAGGTAGGAGTCCAAGATCGCAAAATGCTCATCAGACCAGTACGCGACGTTGTACTTCCGGGCAATATTGCAGTTATGCTGCCACAGATCCAAGTAAAACGAATATTCCCGCGGGTCCGGCAGCACGCGGACGCCGATCGTCAAGCTGAATGTCAGCTCCCGCTCCAGCACCTCGTCCTCGAACATCGAATGCGCGTAAAACTTCACCTTCCCGCCGTACGTTCCGGCCGCGGCCGACTCCCCTGCATGCAGCTCGATCCAAAGCGGTTGAATTTTCCGTTTCTGCACGTAGGCATGCCGTTGCTCCAGCAGCACGTCAGACTTGAGCGTCCGGTCGTCGTCTTCGATCAAGCCAATCAGCTTGACCTCTACCTCACATGGCGCGTCAGTCTCTATCTCGCAGCGTACGATCTTAATTGGACCGCTTTTGCCCAGGATCGCATCCCCGCCGACCGTCAGCAGGAACTCGTCCCGGTCCGAGCTGATCAGCGCTTGAAATGCAGCGCTATCGCGCTTCTGGCAGCGAAGATTGAGATGAGAAGCTGCCGCATCCTTCGCCCCTTGATTCCACCAGTTTGCCGACCATATGTATTTGTAGAACATGTTTTGCAGGCCATAATGCATCAAGGTTCATCGCCCTCCGGTTCAGATTAGGCATGCAGGATCTGAAGAGCATCTTGAAGAAGATATAGAAAAAGACAGTCGGTAGGATACCAGCTGTCTTTTTCCAATCATTCTATTCCGTTGTATAAGGCAGCAGTGCTATTTGACGCGCGCGTTTGATCGCAACGGTCAGCATACGCTGATATTTAGCGGAAGTACCTGTCACACGACGAGGAAGAATCTTACCGCGCTCGCTGATGAACTTCTTGAGCGTTTCGATGTCTTTGTAGTCGATGTGCGTAATTTTGTTAACCGTGAAGTAGCACACTTTCCGGCGCTTGCCGCCTTTTTTGCCGCGACCGCCGAACTTTCTTTCGCCGCGCTCTTCCGGATTACGTCTCTCTCTTTGTTCCACTTGTTTTCAGTCCTTTCTACGTAGATTGTTCTTCCGCTCTATCGCTAGAACGGCAAATCATCATCGGAAATGTCGATCGGTCTGCCGTCATCCTGGAAAGGATCCTGTTGTTCGCGTCCTCCGCCGTAGCCTCCGCGGTTCCCGCCGCCACTGTTGCCACCGCCACCACCGCCGCTCATGCCCATACCGCTATCTTCACGGTTTGCGCTGTTAGCAGATTCCAAGAAACGCACATTGTCCGCAATGATCTCCGTCACATAGACGCGACGGCCTTCATTGTTGTCATAGTTACGTACTTGAATACGGCCTTCGACTGCAGCCAAACGCCCTTTGCGAAGGTAGTTTGCGCAAGTCTCTGCAAGCTGGCGCCAAGTTACGACCGGAATGAAATCCGCTTCCCGCTGCCCTTGGTTGCTTGTGAAGGGGCGGTCTACCGCAAGCGTAAACTGGGTTACAGCCACACCTGCCGGCGTATAACGTAATTCGGGATCACGTGTCAGCCTTCCGATCAGAATTACACGATTCAACATCCGCATTCCCTCCCGGATCGTTGCAACGGCCGCATCATCTGACGATGCTCGTTGTCAACAAACTCAATTACGGCACGAAGCCTTAAGCTACGTCTCTAACGATCAGGTAACGAATGATTTCGTCGGAAATCTTCATTACGCGGTCAAGCTCGCTAATGACTTCATTGGTTGCGTTGAAATGAACCAACACATAATGACCGTCACGCAGCTTGTTGATCTCATACGCAAGACGGCGCTTACCCATCAGGTCGTGTTTCGTAATTTCGCCACCGTTGTTGATGATGTTTTGGAACTTCTCCACCGTAGCCTGAACAGCTTCCTGTTCCAGGTCAGGACGGATGATGTACATCACTTCGTATTTGCGCATGTTGCCACCTCCTTTTGGACTAGCGGCCCCCGAGTCGGCTTGTACCGTCAGGAGCAAGGAGCGAGAATCGATATTATCCAAACTCGCACCATAATACTATAGCAAAATCGAGCGCGCAACGCAAGCAAAATCCGCAAGCTACGCCCTTTTTATGCGGTGTTCTGGCAATTATTAGCCCGCATGCTTCCGAAGCCTTATGGAAAATCTAACATTAGATTTAAGTACAGGAGGTGGCTTGTTGTGGGGGAATGGAGTCAGTTCCGTCCGGGAGACAAAGCGCCGAACGACGGCGAATATATGGAAGTCGGCGAGAATGCCTTTCATATGGGTATCAATAATCCGAAGATCATCAATTTGAAAAAGGGAGATCCCTTCCCGGAAACAACGAACCATAACCGCAAGTGGAAAAAGCTGTTTCGAGGCTAAAGCGGCTCGCTCCCTTCCAGATGGGTGATCGGCGGGGAGCCTGCTTCCTATGCAACTTGGACAAAGGAGGCGCAACCGATGCGCTATAAATATACGAAAATCTTGACCATTGTGGGCATTGTGCTGTGCTTTATCCATTATGTCGGACACGAGTACGATCCGGTGTATCTGCTCTTCTATTCGCTCAGCGTGCCCGCCTGGTTTTACCCGATCTTCACCTACACCAATATCAATCCTTGGCCGCTTTATCTGCTCACCGTACTTTCATGGACGATTATCGGCTATGCCGTTGACCGATTCTCCGTCTACCGACGGACGAAGGGCGGGGAATGAGTCCTCCAAATGGTACAGGAACAATTAAGTATCCTAATAATATATGACATGAAGATAAAGGAACCTTGACTTGGTTCCTTTTTAATCTCCTCTTGTATCGCTGGTCTTCTGCCGGGTCCATCCCTTAGCCCCGCATATTCAAATTGCCTTCTCTTATTTCTTTTTAACGTTAGTTTTCGTTTATTAATTTGAGATCATCCATATGGTGAATAACATGAAAATTTAAAAGCTGGTATGCACTCATACCGATCAATTTATCATGTAAATCATAAATGGTCACCTCGCCGCGGATCGTATCTCCTAATTGCATCGATACCTGACTTTCAACATAAACTCGTTCGTTTTGCGTCCGGACGGCTATCGTGTAGTGAATAGTTCCTTCAAGAATATAAAACGCGTGCGATCCATCTGGAGTCAAATAAGCATCAACCAATTCAAATGCATTTTCCCCTTGCTCAATCACCATTTTAATTCGTTTGAGCATAATCCTTCTTCCCCCTTGTTCATTAGTGTATAACACTTCTGCAGTAGTACTTATGAGGTATATAATATTACTTCTAAAGTAATACTTCAACAGTAATATTCAAAAAATTTTCCCCGCCTCGTTTAGTTACGTTATAATACAAGAAGGATGCAAACTAAGGAGCGTAACAAATGACGGAGAAAGTACGATTTAACCTTGGTAGAACTATTGAAGAGTTAGGAATTACGAGGAATAAATTGGCTGTCGAGTCAAAAACGCGGCCGGCCACAGTATTAGATTTAGTGAGCGGGGAAACAAAACGAATCGAAATTCATACATTGGTTAATTTACTTGATACATTAAATAAAATTGCGCGCGAACAAGGCATTACTCGTAAAATAACGATATCCGACATAATTGAATACATACCGGATAATAAGGAAGTAGAGACTCCGTAACACGCTAAAGCAATAAGCGTTGAGGTACTTAATTTGATGTGTAAAGCATTGGATTGCACACCCGGAGACCTGCTTGAATATGAACCTGACGAGATAACGCAAAATCCCCGTAGCAGTGACATAAAGTCCTGAATACGGGGATTTTCTTATGTAACCGGAAAAGTGGTTAAAGCGTCTTGCCGATTGGGATGCTGTCCTATCCCACTTTCCACACAAACAAAAAAACGACCCTGCGGTCGTCTCGTTTTTATAGTTATGGCGGAAAGAGTGGGATTCGAACCCACGCACGGCTTGCGCCGCCTAGCTGATTTCGAGTCAGCCCCCTTGGGCCTCTTGGGTACCTTTCCGCATTAAAGGGACAAGAAATATAATAGCATACACACCCGTATGTATGCAAGTGCTTTTTAATATTTACCAGCGATCAAGCTTCTCCCTCATCCGTGGCCGCAGAATCTTCAGCTGGCGCGGCGGAGCGAAGCACTTTTTTCAGCTTACTCTCGAACTTGGACCGGGGAACGAGCACGCTGTGCTTGCACCCGACACACTTGATGCGAATATCCATTCCCATCCGGATAATCTCCATCTCGTTCGTACCGCACGGATGCGGCTTCTTCATCTGTACGACGTCGCCTAACTGATACTGCTTCTTCTCCATCACGATTCCGCCTTTTCCGTTCTATGATAAGTGATCATCCGTGGATAAGGAATTTGAACCCCGTTGGCCTCGAACGCTTTTTTGATCTCCGCATTCAGCTTCCTTGCTACCCCGGACTGCTGGTTAGGCTTGCACTCCGCCGTAATCCGCAGTGTAACTTCCGTTGCTCCCATCGTATGAATCCCGAGCACCTCAGGCTGTTTTACCATGTCTACATTTGTATCATAAAATGTTTTAACGGTATCCTCAAGAATTTTCATCGCAAAATCGATATCCGTTTCATACGATACCGAAACATCAATGACGGCAAGCGAGTTATTGACGGAAAAGTTGGTTACCTGAACAATCGTTCCGTTCGGAATGATGTGAACTTCCCCTGTCCAGCTCTTCACCCGGGTTACCCGCAGGCCGATTTCTTCAACTGTTCCTTTATAATTGCCTACTTGAATAACGTCTCCTACCGCAAACTGGTCTTCAAAAATAATGAAAAATCCGGTGATGACGTCCTTCACCAAGCTTTGCGCACCGAAACCGATCGCCAGCCCAACGACCCCAGCGCCAGCTAAGACCGGACCAAGATTCACTTGAAATTGACTCAAAATCATCAAGATCATAATAAAGTTAACAACGTAAGTAATAATATTTCCCACGAGCTTGCCTACCGTTTTCGAACGTCTCGCATCGAACTTGATCGGCCCTTTATCCCGTGCCATCATCATATGCTGCAGCGCTTTTTCCGCAACCTTAATGATCACCCTCGCCGCGATAAAAATCAGTATGATTTTAATGACGGTGAACAGCAATCCTGTCCACAATTCAGGGTTGGATAAATAGTTAATCAGTTTTTCTTGAAATTGTCCCCATGTGGATAAACCACTTTCCTTCAGCATTTCATCCATTACGATCTCCCACCTTACAACTCTATGTTAACATAATGTCCGTCCTCTTTACTATAGAGCCCGTGGATATCTACCCGTTCTTCTTTAATAATGCGCTTAACCTCCGGAAGATCCGCCTCCTGAAATTCCAGCGATAACGCACATCCAGCCGTAATTTCTTTGGGGGTAGGACACATATCGTTTTCGATATCCGCATAATCGAGGAGCATCTCCGCCCTCAAAGCTTGCTGTGTTGAATCGAAAGCCATAAGCAGCACCTTCCCACCCCCCTTTCTATTTTTTTATGCCCCGCGTATATTTCGTTCCTAGCAACCGTATACTAGTAACAACCCATTTTCTGGCGTTTCCGATTATCACACAACCCTTTTCCGCAGGAGGCGTTCCTATGAAACTTCCCTTTCAGAGAGATGTTCACAAGTCTAAGGCCAGCGAAACTTTAAAAATTATGCACTCCGAAGCAAACAGCATCGACCTGCTTTCAGATAAGCTAAGCGCTGTTTTGCGAACGATACCGGCTCAGCAGCCCATTGTCATCGTTTGCGTAGGCACGGACCGTTCCACAGGCGATGCGCTCGGACCTCTGGTCGGGAGTCAGCTTCAAAAGCAAGGCATCGAGGGCCTCCATCTATACGGTACATTGGAGCATCCGGTTCATGCCATGAATCTAAACGAAACCTTGACGACGATTCAGCAGCATTTCAACGATCCTTTCGTCATCGCAATCGATGCCTGCCTCGGGCAACTGACCAGCGTCGGTTATATCCAAGTGGGCGACGGTCCGGTCAAGCCGGGCGCCGGCGTCAACAAAGAGCTTCCTCCTGTCGGTCACATGCACGTTACCGGTATTGTAAACGTAGGCGGATTTATGGAGTACTTCGTCCTGCAAAACACTCGATTGAGCCTGGTCATGAGCATGGCCGAGGTGATTTCCAAATCGTTCCAAACGGCTTTCAGCGGCAAACGTCAATGGTCTCCTACCTCTTTGGTACGGATCGACTAATCGCTTCTTTCTCTTCAGGGGACAAAGCATACTTGGATTGCCCCTGCTCAATCGGCTTCGCATACACATACGTTTCATCGCGGCCATGAATGCCCGAAAGCACGACTCCTGTCTGCTGTTCATCCAAGATCGCTACGGAAAAACTCAGATCGCTTCCCGTTTCCGCAAACGCATTGTACCGGTGTATCCCGATATGCGATTTCATTGTAGACATGTCCCGCCGTATCGCTTGAATTTGCTGTTCGTTTCGGCTATCGTTTTCCTGCAGAATGTTCCCTTTCTCCTGCAGCTCCATTAGGATCTGTTCCACATTCAAGCTCCCGGTCCCGTTCAGCATGCTTTTGTAATTTCGGCGGAGCTTATTTAATTTTGCCCATAGTACAATAACAAGAATTAAAAACAATAAAGATATGGCCGCTGTGATAAACAACAGCACCTCCACAGGTATTTCCAGTACGGCGTCCCCCACGCTAAAAGCCTCCTGCTCTCCTATTTAAAATGCTTGGCAATCTCACGAACCGCATAGAGCAGTTGATCCGTTTCTTGTTCTGTCGTAAAGCAGCCGACACTAGCCCTTACAGCCCCGCGTTCCAATGTCCCGACCATCTCATGAGCCAGCGGCGTACAATGGAAACCGGCTCGAACGGCAATATGAAACGATTGATCCAGAATGAAAGCGACTTCGGACGAATCGGCACCATGGATGGTAAAGGCAACAATTCCTGTTTTATTTTGCCCGATTTTCGGCCCCAAAATGGTTACTCCATCAATTTCCATCAACCCATTCATGATTCTTTGGGTGAGCTTCCATTCTTTCGCATGAATTTGCTCTACCGTTTGCTGGTGTATGTACTTCACACCTTCCACAAGCCCGGCAACCCCTACCGTATTTTGCGTTCCGGCTTCATACCGATCCGGGCGAACGTCAGGTTGTTCCGCGGCTTCGGATTGACTGCCGGTACCTCCGTGGAGCAGTGGCTCCAAATCGATCTCAGGATCGATATATAGTCCACCCGTTCCTTGCGGTCCGAGTAAACCTTTGTGTCCCGGAAAAGCAAGCATATGAATGCCCAGCTTCTGCACATCGACTTCCATCGTTCCGGCCGTTTGTGCAGCATCAACAAGCAGCTTAATATGATGCTCTCTGCACAGCTGTCCCAATTCCTCAATCGGCATAATACTACCTAACAGATTGGAGCTGTGCGTACTTACAATCAAACTTGTCTTCGATGTGATTTCCCGACGCACATCGTCCAAGCTCAGCCGTCCTTGCTCGTCGGTTTTCACATAGGTCACTTGCACGTTTTTCGTTCTCTTCAAATACTCCAGCGGCCTTCTTACGGAATTGTGTTCAACGGCCGTACAAAGAATGTGATCTCCCTCTTTGATAAACCCTTTAATTGCCAGATTCAAGGCGAAGGTCGTATTATGAGCATATGCGATATCGTTAGGATTTTTAATATTGAACAGCTTCGCCAGCTGTTTCCGTCCTTCAAACAATACACGGCTTGCTTTGACAGCTAGCTCATGACTTCCTCTCCCTGGGTTGGCAGCATACTGATCCATGCAATCATGCATCGCTTTCAATACTTCAGGCGGCTTCGGCCAGGAGGATGCCGCATGATCCAAGTAGATAACCGACATTTGTTCTCACCTCTACTGTCAATTCAGACCCGTTACACAAATATAGCATACCTAGTTTAACCTGTACTTATCAGGCATGACCCGGTATGCTATACCATCATCGTTAAGAAGTTTTCCCTTGGAGCAGCTCCAACAGACGATCCAAATCATCTTTTGAATAATACAATAACTCGATCTTCCCTTTGTTATTGCTGTGTTTGATTTTCACCGTCGTCCGGTACATTTCTCTCAAGCTTTCTTCCAACTGATTAATGTACGGGTCTTTACGTTTCGGCTTCAGCTTCATCTTTTTTGAATCCGCTTTTTCTTCCAGCTTCTTTACTTCCTCTTCAAGCTCACGAACGCTCCACTGCTCTTTTATCGCGGTATCGGCTAAGGCTTTAATGACCTTCTTATCCTTCAAACCTACGATCGCTTTAGCATGCCCCATCGATAATGTTCCACGTGAAACATATTCTTTAACTTCTTCCGGGAGCTGCAGCAGGCGAAGGAAGTTTGCAATGTGCGAACGGCTCTTCCCTACCTTTAAGGATAGCTCTTCCTGCGTCAGTTTGAACTGATCGATCAGTGCTTGATAAGCTATTGCGATTTCCAAAGCATTCAAATCTTCGCGTTGGACGTTCTCAATCAATGCAATTTCCATAACCTGCTGATCGCTAAATTTCTTCACAACTGCAGGGACCGTCGGTTTTCCGCAAACTTGAGAAGCACGGAATCTTCGCTCCCCGGCAATAATTTCATATCCTTTAAGAACGCTACGAACGATGATCGGCTGAATGACACCATGCTCTTTAATCGAATCAGCCAATTCCTGAATCGTCTCATCGTTAAAATTGCGTCTAGGCTGATATGGGTTTGGCCGAAGCTGCGCCAGTGGAATTTCTACTACTTTGTCGTCTTCGTTAATGCTTAATGCAGGCAACAGTGCATCCAGTCCTTTACCTAATCCAATTTTTTTGCTCAAAGTGCGATCACTTCCTTTGCCAACTCCAAGTATACCTCTGCCCCTTTGGATCTCGGATCATACGTAATGATCGGTTGTCCGTGACTGGGCGCCTCGCTCAATCTAATATTTCTTGGTATGATTGTCCGATACACCTTCTGTTGGAAGTACTTTTTCACTTCCTCAATGACCTGCATGCCCAAGTTCGTTCTCGCATCGAACATAGTCAACAGCACGCCTTCAATTTGCAGCGTCGTATTGAGATGTTTTTGAACCAATCGAACCGTGTTAAGTAATTGGCTCAATCCTTCCAGAGCATAATATTCACATTGAATAGGAATAATGACCGAATCCGCAGCCGTTAACGAATTGACGGTTAAAATTCCCAAGGATGGTGGACAGTCGATTAAAATATAATCGAACATATGTTTGACCAAGTGCAGCGCCTTTTTCAAACGCAATTCCCTGGAAATGGTTGGTACAAGCTCGATTTCTGCACCCGCCAATTGAATCGTAGCCGGTATAATTTTCAAATTTTCCAGGGCCGTGTCAGCCATAGCCTCATTCGGATGGATATCGTTAATAAGAACGTCGTAAATACAGTGAACGACATCTGCCTTATTAATGCCGAGCCCGCTTGTCGTATTTCCTTGCGGATCGATATCGACAAGAAGCACTTTCTTTCCCAAGGATGCCAATGATGCGCCTAAGTTGACGGATGTCGTTGTTTTGCCAACCCCACCCTTCTGGTTGGTTATGGCGATGATTTTAGCCAAAATCTGTTCACCTCAAATAATAAAAGCTAGAGTAAGTACGACACTTTCGAGGAATCGAATAGAAGACATACCATCAGCGACAGTAGCGAAAAAAAAGAATCATTGGAGAGCTTCATTCCCTCCCCAATGATCGGTTGGTAAGAAAAGCTTCGAATAGAAGCCTTTTCGAGGAAAATACGTTCGTGCCTCAGCTAAAGCTTTTCTAGTAAAGATAGAATGCTCTATCAAATTCAAACATTCCCATCACAATAGAAAAACTCAAATCGATGTCATGTCAAAGATGCCCTATATCCATTCAAATCAATTTGAAACGATAGAAACTGAATCTACACCCGTCCATATTGACACAACCATTATGTTGTGACCTTAACATTAGTCTACCACTATCAGAAATTCACAACTGCTTTTGCGAGAATATGTATTCTGACAGCTAAACAAAAGCCTCAATCGAGGCTTCAATAAATGCCTACACTCTATTTTACCGCTTTGGAATCCGAATTACAATCTCATAGTGATCTTCATGATCCTGTTCCGTCGTATTGATCGGAAGGCCGGACGAAGTCACCATATCGACCGATTGACGAATCGTATTCAGGGCTAACCGCACATCTTTGGAGAACGAGACTCGTTTCGTCTTGCTGCTTTTAATTTTTGCCGCTTCCTTCAAAAAGGCGATTCTCGCTTCCGTTTGCTTTACGTTCAGCTCTTTACTTACAATATCCTCCAGAACGCGCAGCTGCTGTTCCTCTTGATCCAAAGCAAGCAACGCCCTGGCGTGCCGTTCCGTTATTTTCCGTTCCATCAAAGCATGCTTCACCGGCTCACTTAGGTGAAGAAGCCGGATCTTGTTCGCAATCGTCGATTGACTTTTACCAAGGCGCTGAGCCAGACTTTCCTGCGTCAGACTGTGCAGATCGATCAGCTGCTGGTAAGCTATCGCTTCCTCGATCGCCGTCAAGCCTTCCCGCTGCAAGTTCTCGATCAGAGCGATAGATGCCGCTTGCGAATCGTTAAAATCGCGAATAATAGCCGGGATCGTTTCATTCCCCAGCTTCTTGACGGCGCGCCACCTGCGTTCTCCGGCAATTAATTCATAACGGTTGTTCCGAAGACGCACAACAATCGGCTGAATAACACCATGTGTCTTAATCGTTTGACACAGTTCATCAATCCGCTCATCGTCAAATATCGTTCGAGGTTGGTAGGGACTTGGAACGATGTCATTGACAGGAACATTTTTCACTTCGTCAGTCGGCGCCTTTTCAGCAAAACCAAACAATTTTGAGATTTGTTCCTTCATTACGATAACCACCCGATCTTTTCACCGATAATGAATCTCCACTCTATAAATAATTCTCCAAATATGCCCAAAATCCTGCAAAAGTATCCGAAGAAGTTTATGATTGTCTTTCAGAAAAAAAGAAGCCGCCTGCTCCAAAATGTTCCACGTGGAACACCATCAAACTAGCGGCGTTTTCAAAGGAGTTCCCGCTTTTCTGGGATACTTTTTGGGAGTTGATGCTGTCTTTTCTATATCGATAATGTGTCTAGTCGATTCTTCCAGCGGAAGCTGAAAACGATATGTATGGTTCCATTTGCCTTTTAACTCTTTAAGACTAAGCTCCGCTTCCTCTAACTCTGTTTGAACATCCTGCCCTTTCATGGCAGAAAACCTCCCACCGGGTTTAACAAAAGGAAGGCAAAATTCGTTAAGAACAGCTAATCGAGCAACAGCTCTCGCAGTGGCAAGATCGTAACGGTCCCGATGCTCGGGCATACGCGCAACGTCTTCCGCACGTCCATGAATAAATCGTACGTCCGTTAATCCAAGCGTATTTCCCAGATGCGTCAAAAACTGTATGCGTTTATTGAGTGAATCGACAATCGTGACATGTAAATGGGGATAAACAATTTTCAAAGGAATGCTCGGAAATCCGGCTCCCGATCCAATATCCGCAACGGAACGAAGGTGTTCCATCGGAATAAAAAAAGAAACAGAGAGAGAATCATAAAAATGCTTCACGTACACTTGTTCTCTCTCTGTAATCCCCGTTAAATTCATTCGCTCGTTCCATTCAACGAGCTCCCGGTAATAGAGCTCGAACTGATGAAGCTGCGCTTCCGTCAGTTCGATGCCCTTCTCTTTTAACAGTTCGGTAAATTGTTGTTGTACGGCGTCCATATTCATCCTCTGGCTGCAACGACTTTATTGTAATGCTCCAAGTGAACAAGCAAAATGGAGATGTCCGCAGGCGTAACGCCACCAATACGGGACGCTTGGCCGATGGAGATCGGGCGAATTTTCGCCAGCTTTTGCTTCGCTTCGGTGGCGATTCCGTGAATTTCATCATAAATGATATCGTCCGGAATCCGCTTTTTCTCCATCTTACGAAGCCGTTCCACTTGCGCTAGCTGCTTCTCAATATAGCCGCTGTATTTCACTTGAATTTCGACCTGCTCCTTCATGTCCTCCGTGAGCTCATAAGGAGCCGGAGAAATCCCATGAATGTGCTCGTAAGTTACTTCCGGCCGGCGAAGCAAAGACAAGAGATCGACGGAATTGTTCAGTTCGGCGCTTCCGAGCGAAGCAAGCATCCCTTGAACCTCCGGCGTCGGTTTCGTCTTCGTCGTTTTGAGCCGCTCAAGCTCAGCTTCGACAAGACGTACTTTCTCCTGATAACGCGTATACCGTTCTTCCGTTATCAACCCGATATCGTAACCGATCTGGGTCAACCGCAGATCCGCATTGTCGTGGCGGAGCAGCAAACGGTACTCGGCACGCGACGTCAACAAACGGTAAGGCTCGTTCGTCCCTTTCGTCACCAAGTCGTCGAGCATCACGCCGATATAAGCTTCGGAACGATCCAGAACAACCGGTTCCTTGCCCTGAACTTTGCGGGCCGCATTGATCCCAGCCATAATCCCTTGTCCTGCCGCCTCTTCATAGCCAGAGGTACCGTTAATTTGCCCTGCGGTAAACAGCCCGTCGATCACCTTCGTTTCAAGCGAAGGTTTCAGCTGCGTCGGGATCACGGCATCGTACTCGATAGCATACCCCGTACGCATCATTTCGACCTTCTCCAACCCGGGAATCGAGCGAAGAATTTGCAGCTGCACATCTTCAGGCATGCTCGTGGAGAGCCCTTGAACGTAGTATTCCTTCGTATTGCGGCCTTCCGGCTCCAGGAAAATTTGGTGCTTCGGCTTATCGCTGAAGCGTACGATCTTATCTTCGATGGACGGGCAATATCTCGGTCCCGTACCTTCGATCGCTCCGGAGAACATCGGAGCCCGGTGCAAATTATCATTGATGATTTGGTGCGTTTCCTCCGACGTATACGTCAGCCAGCAAGGCAGCTGATTCGGCACTTCCTCCGTCGTATCGTAGGAGAAAAATTTCACTTTCTCGTCCCCGGGCTGAATCGACGTTTTGCTAAAATCGATCGTATCCTCATGCACCCGCGGCGGCGTCCCTGTCTTAAAACGAACCAATTCCAGACCGTGCTTGCGCAGATTTTCCGACAGCTTGACGGCTGGCTGCTGGTTGTTCGGTCCGCTCTCATACATCAGCTCGCCCATAATGATCTTGCCGCGCAGATACGTGCCGGTCGTCAGCACGACCGTTTTCCCCATATATACGGCGCCGCTTTTCGTAACGACACCCTTGCACACGCCATCCTCGACGATCAGCTCTTCCACCATCCCTTGACGAAGCGTCAAGTGGTCTTGCTTCTCAATCGTTTCCTTCATCGTGTGTTGGTACAAAAATTTATCGGCTTGCGCCCGCAAGGCATGCACAGCCGGTCCTTTCCCCGTGTTCAGCATGCGCATTTGAATATACGTTTTGTCGATGTTACGGCCCATTTCCCCGCCAAGCGCATCGATTTCACGCACCACATGCCCTTTCGCCGGTCCGCCGACGGAAGGGTTACACGGCATAAAGGCGATCATATCCAGATTGATCGTAAGCAGCAGCGTCTCGCAGCCCATCCGGGCCGCCGCCAAAGCCGCTTCACTGCCGGCATGGCCGGCTCCAATAACAATGACATCATATTGACCTGCAGTGTAAGTCATTCTTCCAACCTCCTAACCCTTTCCGAGAAGTTATTTACCCAAACAAAATTGCGAAAAAATCTGATCTATTAACGATTCGCTTACCGAGTCCCCGATAATTTCCCCGAGATGCTCCCAAGCGTTGCGAATGTCGATTTGAATCATATCGATCGGCACGAAAGCCTCTGCTGCCTCGTGTGCCTCCGTCAGAGCCGATCTCGCCTGCTTTAGCAGATGAATATGACGAGCGTTGCTCACATAAGTCAGGTCACTTGATTCTACCTGACCGCTGAAAAAAATACTAGCGATAGCTTTTTCCAAGTCAGCGATGCCCTGCTGGGCAAGCAGCGACATCCGCACAACCCGGTCCTCGCCGAACGCTTCCTTCAATACCTCTTCCTCAATAAGCTGCGGAAGATCCTGCTTGTTGATAATCGCGATCACCTGGCGATCCTTCAACTGGTCAATCAGCACATACTCATCCGGCTGCAGCGGCTCCGCCCCATTGCATACGAACAGGATCAAATCCGCGTCCGACAGCGCTTGGCGCGACTTTTCCACACCGATCTGCTCGACCAGGTCCGACGTTTCCCGAATACCGGCCGTATCGAGCAGCTTAAGCGGAATGCCGTTCACATGCACGTATTCCTCTACCACATCGCGGGTTGTCCCGGCAATCTCGGTGACGATGGCCCGCTCCTCCTGCGCCAGCGTGTTGAGCAGCGACGACTTCCCGACATTCGGTCGGCCAACGATCGCCGTAACCAGACCCTCTCGCAAAATCTTGCCCTGCTGGGCCGTGGTCAGCATCCGTTCGATATCCGACAGCGCATCCGCACATTTTTCTTTGATAAAAGCGTTCGTCATCTCTTCCACATCGTGTTCCGGGTAATCGATATTAACCTCGATGTGCGCCATCAGCTCGACCAGACGGTGACGGAGCCCCTTAATCGTCTTCGATAAGCTGCCCTCCGACTGCTTGAGCGCAATGCGAAATGCCCGATCCGACTTGGCCCGGATCAGGTCGATGACCGCCTCCGCCTGGGACAAGTCGATCCGGCCGTTTAAAAAGGCACGCTTCGTGAACTCGCCCGGCTCGGCAAGCCGTGCTCCATGCTCCAGCAGCAGATCCAGCACCTTCCGCACCGAGACGAAGCCCCCGTGACAGCTAATTTCGACTACGTCTTCCTTCGTAAACGACCGCGGTGCGCGCATCACCGTCACGAGCGATTCCTCTACCCGGGCGCCGGTTTCCGGATCGCGAATATAGCCGTAATTCACCGTATGCGTCGGCATATCCGCCAGCCTCGATTTCCCTGCAAAAATTTTATCGCACACAGGTACCGCTTCATCGCCGCTGACGCGAATGACCGCGATCCCTCCTTCGCCCATCGGGGTGGCAATCGCCGCAATGGTGTCTTGATTCATGATAGCACCTCTATCTGACTTTCTTCGTAATTAAAGAAAAAGCAATGAGGTCATTACGGACATGACATCATTGCAATGTGGCAATCAACGTAAAACGATAACGATTCGGCGGTTCGGCTCGTCTCCGCGGCTGAACGTGCGAACCTTGTCATGCTGCTGCAGCCAGGCGTGAATCACCTTGCGCTCCGCAGGCGACATCGGCTCCAGCACCACTTCCTTGCGCGTCCGGACGACGCGTTCCGCCAGCCGGTCGGCCAGCTCCTGCAGCGTCTTGGTCCGGCGCTCGCGAAACTGCTCGGCGTCCAGCACGATGCGTACATGACGGTCCGAAAAGCGGTTCGCGACAATATTGACCAAGTACTGAAGCGCATCCAGCGTCTGGCCCCGGCGCCCGATCAGCATGCCGAGCTCCGAGCCGTGCAGATGAAGCTGCGTACCGTCCTTGTCCTGCTTTTGTTCGATCCGCACGTCCAGCTTCATGCTGCGAAGAACCTCCTGCAGGAACGCGACCGCTTCCTCGATCGCATCGGGCAGCAGCTCAAGCTCCACTCTGGCGTCCTTCGCGCCGATAAGGCCGAACAATCCCTTGGAGGGCTGCTCCAGCACGCTGATTTTCACCCGTTCCTCCGGCACGCCCAGCTGCCCGAGCCCGTTTTTGACGGCTTCGTCAATCGTTTTACCCGTAACCACGATTTTCTTCATATCATCGCACCCTTACTTTTTAGATCCGCCCTTTTTATTAGGTACACCATAAATAAAGTAAGATTGAACAATGGTGAACAGGTTGCTGTATACCCAGTAAAGCGGCAGCGCCGAAGCGAAATTCATCGCCATCACGAAAATAAGAATCGGGAAAATAAACATCAGGCTTTGCATTTGCGGGTTCATTTGCGACGACATCATTTTTTGCTGCAAGAACGTCGTTAGCGCAGCCAGGATCGGCAGGATATAATAAGGATCTTTCGTGCCGAGCTGCATCCACAGGAAGGAATGCTCGCCGATGTGGTGGTTACGCATGATCGCGTTATAAAGCGCAATCAAAATCGGCATCTGCACAAGCACCGGAAGACAACCGGCAAGCGGATTGACGCCTTCCTTCTGGAACAGCTTCATCGTCTCTTCCTGCTGCTTCTTCGCATCGTCTTTATATTTTTCCTTCATCTTCTGCAGTTCCGGCTGTAGCTCCTGCATACGCTTCGAGCTTTTGTATTGTTTCAACGTCAACGGCAATATAATGAGCCGGATAATAATCGTTACGACAAGAATCGATAATCCGTACTGCCCTCCGAACAGGCTGGCGAACCAGTCGAGCGTATTGGCCAGTGGCCCTACGGCATACTTGTCCCACATGCTGTTGTTCGGGTCGATGGGGGCGTTGGCGGGGCTGCATCCAGCCAGCAGCAGCAATACCGACACGAGCGGTATATATTTCAGTAATCGACGCGTCAAAAGAGTATCCTCCCAGTATCATCTTTTCCAATAATCAACTATACCATATCTTTGGACACAAAGAAACCGATCCTCACGAATCGCCTGCGCCGGAGGCAGCGAAGCATCGCGAAGCTCAGTTGGATCCCGGAGTATTTTCTTTACGCAACAGTAGCGACGCGCGTTTGAACACGTGCAGTACGCTCTTTTCCATCTCGTGATAAGACATTTCCGCAGCCGGCTTCCGCGCAATGATAATCAGATCGTACCCTCCCGGAATCCGGGCGGCGTTCAACCGCACGATCTCCTTTAAAAGGCGCCGGATCCGGTTGCGCACAACGGCGTTGCCGAGCTTCTTGCTCACCGAAACCCCAAGCCGAAACGAAGCCTGCTGCGGCTGCGCTTTATAATACAGAACGAACTGGTGATTCGCAGCGGATTTGCCGTGACGATATACCTTATCGAAATATTCTCTTTTGGTCAGTCGGTTTTTCTTTTCCACGAGGCATCGCTCCATTTGGTCAATCCTTGGGTCGCCTAGGCTTCCCTATCGTTCGCGAATACGTCCCGATTTAAACGAATGCAACAAAAAAGACCACCTGGCAGTGGTCTCTCGTCTTATGCGCTCAGTACTTTTCTTCCTTTTTGACGGCGAGCAGCCAATACTTTACGGCCGTTCTTCGTGCTCATTCTTTTACGGAAGCCATGAACTTTTTTGCGCTTTCTAACGTTCGGTTTGAAAGTCGGTCTCATCTATCGTGCACCTCCTCAAAGGATTTGGTTCCCAATCCCCAAAAATACCTTTTTACATTAAACCACTTTAGGTGTCAAAAGTCAACTTCCAGCCTACAAAAAAGTTATACACAGGCCGCGGCCAAATTCGACCATTTCTCCCCTGTGAATAAAAAAATCGCGTTTTCCACCGCCCTTGTCGAATTGTAAACAGATTATAAACAATATCTAGTGCTGTTGATAACTTATATACACAAGGTCTTGGGTATGTGGATAATCCCAAACATTCCATTGCGAACGCGGGTCTTTTTTGATATCATGAATATGTTTTCCTTTGTGGATACGGATTTTTTTCAACAATGTTATCAACAGCCTGTGGATATCTCTGTGAACAATTTTCAGTGCCTCTGTATAATGAAAATTTCGTAAACCTGCACATTGTGGATAGTTTCGACAGCATCTGATTTTTTTCTACAGGGTCGCGGCTTAAGCCATACCGGTTATTTTTTTTAAGGAGTGAATAGATTGTGGAAAGCCATCCCAACGACCAGTGGCAGCAAGTTCTTTCCATATTGCAAAAAAGGGTGAGCAAGCCAAGCTACGAGACGTGGCTGACTTCCACAAGAGCCGTGGCATTCAACGATTCCACGGTCGTCATCTGTACCCCCAACAATTTTTCCCGGGAATGGCTTGAAAACCGGTACACCAAGCATATAAAGGAAGCCGTATTCGATTACTGCGGCAAGCAGGTCGAATTAAAGTTCATCATCGAGTCCGAAGACGAAGCCGATTCGTTCAGCCGCTCTTCCTCCCCATCAACCATTCCTGCAAGCGCGCCGCGAACCGCCGTTTCCGAGGAAACGGTCAGCCACATGCTTAATCCCAAATATTTGTTCGATACGTTTGTCATCGGATCGGGCAATCGCTTCGCTCATGCCGCTTCACTCGCGGTCGCCGAAGCGCCGGCCAAAGCATACAACCCGCTGTTTTTGTACGGCGGCGTGGGACTGGGCAAAACGCACTTGATGCACGCGATCGGCCATTACGTGCTTGAGCATAATCCGAGCGCCAAGGTCGTTTACATCTCGTCCGAAAAATTTACGAACGAATTCATCAATGCGATCCGGGACAACCGGGGGGAAAGCTTCCGCAACAAGTACCGCAATATCGACGTGCTTCTTATAGATGATATTCAATTCATTGCGGGAAAAGAATCGACCCAGGAAGAATTTTTCCACACGTTTAACGCGCTTCACGAAGAGCGGAAGCAGATCATCATCTCCAGCGACCGGCCGCCGAAGGAAATTCCGACGCTCGAAGAACGGCTGCGCTCCCGGTTCGAATGGGGGCTCATCACGGACATTCAGCCTCCGGATCTGGAGACGCGGATTGCCATTTTGCGCAAAAAAGCGAGAGCCGAGAACCTGGATATTCCCAATGAAGCGATGGTCTACATAGCGAACCAGATCGATTCGAACATTCGGGAGCTCGAAGGCGCTTTGATTCGGGTGGTCGCTTACTCCTCTCTTATTAACGAAGACATTACGTCGCATCTGGCGGCCGAAGCGCTCAAGGATATTATCCCGAGCAGCCGTCCGCGGGTGATCACGATTCACGACATCCAGCAGAAGGTCGGCGAATTTTATGGCTTGAAGCTGGAGGATTTCAAAGCGAGGAAACGAACCAAAACCGTGGCTTTTCCGCGGCAAATCGCTATGTATCTGGCCCGCGAGATGACCGACTTTTCGCTGCCGAAAATCGGCGAGGCGTTCGGCGGACGCGATCATACGACCGTCATTCATGCGCACGAAAAAATATCCGAAGCGCTCAAGTCCGACCAGGAATTATACAAAATCATCCAGAATCTTACCGAAAAAGTGAAAAACGTGACGATGTAACGATTGGCGTCTATTCACAGCCCTCAATCCACAACTGAATAAAGGGGAGCCTATGCACACACTTATTCACATGTGGATAGGCTCTCTTTTTGCCTTATTAACGCAGTTATCCACATATCCCGAGGCCCTACTACTATTACTATAAAAAAACATGTAATATAGAGGTATATGTGCGACTCTCCCATTTTAGAACCCGTAGGAGTGAAATTATGAAGTTAACCGTACTGAAAGAATTTTTAAACGAGTCGATTCAGCACGTTTCCAAAGCCATTTCCAGCAAAACGACGATTCCCATTTTAAGCGGAATTAAAATAGACGCCGACTCCACCGGCATCACGCTGACGGCCAGCGATACCGATATTTCGATTCAGAGCTTCATTCCCAACGAAAAAAATGAGCTGCAAGTCATCGACCTGAAGCAATCCGGCAGCGTCGTGCTCCCTTCCAAGTTTTTTGTGGAAATTATCCGCAAGCTTCCGGCGCAGCAGATCGAGATCGAGGTCAAAGACCATTTCCAAACGACGATCCGTTCCGGTTCTTCGGAAATTCAGTTGGTCGGACTCGATCCGGAGGAATACCCGATCATGCCGGGCATTGAAGAAAACAAACGGATTCAGATCCCGAGCGATTTGCTTAAAACGATGATCAAGCAAACATCGTTTGCCGTGTCCACGAACGAAGCCACGCCAATTTTGACCGGAGTTTTGTGGACAATTTCAAACGGGACGCTAAAATTTACCGCCTGTGACCGGCACCGTCTGGCTTCCAGAGAAACGACCATCGATACCGACGTCGATTTCTCCCTTAATAATGTTTCCATATCTGGGAAAACTTTGAACGAGCTGTCCAAAATTCTACCTGATCAAAACACGCTGATCGACGTTGTGTTCGCCGAAAATCAGGTGTTATTCAAAATGAGCTCGATTCTTTTCTATACCCGTATTTTGGACGGAACGTATCCGGATACGTCGAAGCTCATTCCGCAGGCGTATCAGACCGAGCTGGTTGTCAACACAGACAATTTGGCGGATGCGATCGACCGCGCCTACCTGCTTTCGCGGGAAGAAAAAACGAATATCGTGAAGCTCATCATGCACGAGGACCAGACCATTGAAATTTCTTCGAGCTCGTCCGAACTGGGGAAAGTCACCGAGGATCTGACGACGGCCAGCCTTACAGGGGAGCTGCTGCGCATTTCGTTCAATTCCAAATATATGCTCGATGCGCTTAAAGTCATGGACAGCGAGCAGATTCATATCGGTTTTACCGGTGCGATGCAGCCGATCATCATTCGTCCCGACGAAAATTCGAGCTTGCTGCAGCTTATTTTGCCGTACCGGACTACAGGCTAAAGGAGCGCCTTTCACAGATGAAAATTATCGGCATTCGCACCGAATATATTACGCTCGGGCAATTTTTGAAGCTCGCCGACTGTATTTCCACCGGCGGGCAAGCCAAGAGCTTCCTGCAGGAGGCTACCGTCATCATCAACGGCGAGCCGGATAACCGCCGCGGCCGCAAGCTGGTGGCCGGCGACATCGTCAACGTTGCGGGCTGCGGCGAGTTCCAAGTCATACAAGAATAAAGCTCGGCATATGCTTTCGAAGTTGGCATTGTTACGCAAAGCCCAAGTACATGCTTTCGAAGCCGGCATTGCTCCACAATGCCAGTACATGCTTTCGAGGAAGGCTTTGCTGCGCAAAGCCCTTAGGAGGAACTCTTTTGCAGTTAAAACGGCTTTCATTGCAGGATTACCGTAACTACGACCAGATGGAATTCCAAACCGACAACATGGTCAACATTATTGTCGGACCGAACGCGCAAGGCAAAACGAACCTGCTCGAATCGATCTTCGTGCTAGCGCTAACCAAATCCCACCGGACGCATCAGGACAAAGAGCTGATCCGGTGGAACGCTTCCTCCACGCTGCTGCACGCCGAAGTCGAAAAGCGCTACGGTACGGTGCAGCTCGATTTATCCATATCGCAGCAAGGCAAAAAGGCCAAGGTGAACGGGCTGGAGCAAAAAAAGCTCAGCAATTTCATCGGGGCCTTAAACGTCGTTATGTTCGCGCCTGAAGATTTGGAGATCGTCAAGGGCTCTCCCGGCATCCGCAGGCGCTTTCTCGATATGGAGATCGGGCAGGTTTACCCGTCCTATCTATACGACCTGTCGCAGTACAACAAAATATTGCAGCAGCGCAACAATTACTTGAAGCAGCTGTTTTCCTCGCCGGGCAAAGCTTCCATGCTGGACGTATGGAATGAGCAATTAATGCAGTTCGGTGTTAAAATTATGAAAAAACGTCAAAGCTTTATAAAGAAGCTGCAAGCATGGGCCGAAAAGATCCATGCCGGCATTACGAACGGTTCCGAGCAGCTTCGCATCGAGTACGACTGCGCCTTGTCCCACGCGCTGGAACAAGAAGACGCTGTTTTATTTGACCATTTTATGATAAAGTTATCACAGGTGAAGGATCAGGAGCTTCGCCGGGGCGTGTCGTTGGTCGGGCCGCACCGCGACGATCTGCGATTTTATATCAACGACAAGGAAGTGCAGACGTTCGGCTCCCAAGGGCAGCAGCGGACGACGGCTTTGTCGCTTAAGCTGGCCGAGATCGAGCTGATCCGCGAGGAGGTCGGCGAATATCCCCTGCTCTTGCTCGACGATGTGCTCTCCGAGCTTGACCGCTACCGCCAAACCCAGCTTATCGAGACGTTTCAACGCAAGGTCCAAACCTTCATAACAACCACTGGCATTGAAAGCATAGATTTGTCAAAACTGGAAAGCGCTTCTGTGATTCAGGTTCGAGACGGAAGCTTGACATAGATAGTTTTGTCGATAAGGAGTGGGCCAGCGTGTTTATCCATTTGGGCGGAGAAAAAATTATTCGCGCCGCAGAGCTTGTCGCCATTTTTGACCTTTCCATTGAGAAATCATCGAAAATATCGAAACAATTTATAACGTATGCCAATAAAGACAAGAAGGTGGAAGTCATCGGCGAGGAGGAAAGCAAGTCGCTCGTGGTGACCCAGACGAAAGTATACTATTCTCCGATTTCGTCCATGACCTTGAAGAAACGGGCTCATCATCTGTTAACGAACTAGATTTTTTGAAACGCTTCGTAAGGAAGCTTTTCTTAATTACGGAAAAGTGGGTGTCTGCATGTCTGTGAATCCAGGTACAACTTATGATGAAAGTCAAATCCAGGTGCTTGAAGGTCTGGAGGCCGTTCGCAAGCGTCCGGGGATGTACATCGGCTCTACGAGCAGCCGCGGCCTTCATCATCTGGTATGGGAAGTCGTCGACAATAGTATAGACGAAGCTTTGGCGGGATACTGCACCAGAATCCATGTCATCGTTCACCGGGATAACAGCATTACCGTTATCGACAACGGTCGTGGTATTCCTGTCGGCGAGAACCAGAAGCTGAAGAAATCGACGGTAGAGGTCGTCCTCACTGTGCTTCATGCCGGCGGTAAATTCGGCGGCGAAGGCTACAAAGTTTCCGGCGGTTTGCACGGGGTAGGCGTATCCGTCGTGAACGCCCTTTCCAAGAAGCTGATCGTGGAGGTCAAGCGCGAAGGCAAGGTGCACCAGCAGGAATACCGTTATGGTGCTCCGCAGCAAGAATTGCAAGTCATTGGCGAGTCTGATGAAACGGGGACGAAAGTAACGTTTTGGCCCGATGAGCAGATCTTCACGGAAACGACGGAGTATTCTTACGAGACGCTCCAATCGCGGATTCGGGAGCTGGCGTTCTTAAATAAAGGCATCGAAATTACACTGACCGACGAACGTACGGACGTATCCCAATCGTTTTTATACGAAGGCGGTATCGTTTCATTCGTCGAGTTTTTGAACCAGAACCGGGAAGCGCTGCATCAGCCGATCTATGTCGAAGGGCAAAAAGACAACATTCAAGTTGAAATCGCTCTGCAATACAACGACAGCTATACGGAGAACATTTATTCGTTCGCCAACAACATCAACACGCACGAAGGCGGTACGCACGAGTCCGGCTTCAAAAGCGCATTGACTCGCATATTGAACGATTTTGCGCGGAAATTCAATGCGATTAAAGACAACGATGCGAATTTGACCGGTGACGACGTGCGCGAGGGAATCACCGCGATTATTTCCGTCAAAATTCCGGAACCGCAGTTCGAAGGCCAGACGAAGACGAAGCTCGGCAACAGCGAAGTTCGCGGGATTGTCGAGTCGCTTTTTGCCGAGAAGCTGCAGGAATTTATGGATGAAAATCCGACCATAGCACGCAAAATCATCGAAAAAGGCGTTCAGGCGCAAAGAGCCCGGGAAGCCGCGCGGAAAGCCCGCGAGCTGACGCGCCGCAAGAGTGCGCTCGAAGTCAGCTCCCTGCCGGGAAAGCTGGCCGACTGTTCCTCCAAGGACGCTTCGATCAGCGAAGTGTATATCGTCGAAGGGGATTCCGCCGGCGGCTCCGCGAAGCAAGGACGCGACCGGCATTTCCAAGCCATTTTGCCGCTGCGCGGTAAAATTCTTAACGTGGAAAAAGCGCGTATGGACAGGATATTGTCCGACAACGAAATTCGGGCTATCATTACGGCGCTCGGTACGGGAATCGGGGAAGATTTCGATATTGCCAAAGCGCGTTACCATAAAATCATTATCATGACGGACGCCGACGTCGACGGCGCCCATATCCGGACGCTGCTCCTGACGTTCTTCTACCGCTACATGCGCAAGCTGATCGAAGTCGGTTACGTCTACATTGCTCAGCCGCCGCTTTACAAACTCGAACGGAACAAAACGGTGCGCTATGCATATAACGACAAGCAGCGGGAAGCGATCTTGGCCGAATTCGGCGACGGCGTCAAAGTGAATATTCAGCGCTACAAAGGCTTGGGCGAGATGAATCCGGAGCAGCTGTGGGAGACGACCATGGACCCGGAAAGCCGTACGATGCTCCAGGTCAGCATTCAAGATGCGATCGAAGCCGATACGATGTTCGATACGCTGATGGGCAGCAATGTCGAGCCGCGGCGCGACTTTATCCAGCTGCATGCCAAATACGTCCAAAACTTGGATATTTAGCGGCTTAGTCATATGCGAAATATGAAAAAATACGGTTTGCTGTGGCTGCTCGCAGCAGTCGCTTGGCTGCTGCTCGTCCCGGGCCTGTTTCATGGTCGGGGAACGGACGTCTGGTACACGGACCGGGTAGCGGTCATCGCCTATCACCATATCGACGATCACACGCAGGGCGACGTTACGATAACGACGGCGCGCTTTCGCGGCCAACTGACCGATCTGCTGCAGCGGGGGTACCATTTCATATCGCTGCAGCAGTTTCGCGATTTTATGGCCGGTGGGCAGGTGCCGCCCAATGCCGTGCTGGTCACGTTTGACGACGGCTATCGGAGCTTTTATACGAATGCTTACCCGATCTTGAAAGAACTGAATATTCCTGCCGTGAACTTTGTGATCACAAAAGATCTTGAGCATCCCGATCAGAGCTTGATTCCCTCGCTTTCCAGGGATCAGATCCGTTTTATGACCCGGGAAATGAAAGACATTGACGCCCAGTGCCACTCGGATAGTCTGCATGACCGTGGGCCTAGCGGCGGCCCTCTGCTCACCACCCGGCTTCCTAAGGATGGGGGTATCGAAGGGACGTCGCAATACGAACAGCGGATTACGGATGATACGAAAGCATGTGTCAACAAGCTGAAGGAGCTTTATGATCGTCCGGTGGATGCTTATGCGTATCCATTCGGCTACTATGACGAGCAATCGGTCGCTTTGCTTCGCAAGTCAGGCATTCGTTACGGTTTTACGACGGCAAGCGGCTTGACCGGCCGGGATGCGGACCCGATGCAAATTCCGCGCATTAACGCAGGCAGTCCATTTGTTAAAGAGAACTCATTGAATAATTTAATTATTAAATCGATTTCCCGTAAGTCTTCATAGCAACGTTCTTATACCTTTTTATAGCAGTAGTTCTTAAGAGCAGATAGCATGTAGGAGGGGTACACATGTCGGAAGAATCTCGTTCGCAGATTAGAGAAATCGATATCGGCTCGGAAATGCGCACCTCCTTTATGGATTACGCAATGAGCATCATTGTCAGCCGCGCTCTGCCGGATGTACGGGACGGGCTTAAGCCGGTGCATCGCCGTATTTTGTATGCGATGTCGGAGCTGGGTATGGCGCCGGACAAGCCGTATAAAAAATCCGCCAGGATCGTCGGCGAAGTCATCGGTAAATACCATCCGCACGGCGACTCGGCCGTTTATGAAACCATGGTCCGGATGGCGCAGGATTTCTCCTTGCGCTACATGCTCATTGACGGTCACGGAAACTTCGGCTCCATCGATGGCGACATGGCTGCGGCCATGCGTTACACCGAAGCGCGCTTGTCCAAGATTGCGATGGAGCTGCTTCGTGACATCAACAAAGAAACGATCGACTTTGTGCCTAACTACGACGGCGAAGAACAAGAACCTGCTGTTCTGCCGGCGCGTTTTCCGAACCTGCTGGTGAACGGTTCGTCCGGGATTGCGGTCGGTATGGCAACCAATATTCCGCCGCACAATATGATCGAGGTTATTAACGGCGTTCAGCAGCTGATCGAAAACCCTGATGTGACGCCGCTCGATTTGATGCAATCGATCAAAGGCCCCGACTTCCCGACGGGCGGTTATATTATGGGTCGCGAAGGAATCAAGCAAGCGTATGCAACCGGACGCGGTTCCGTGACCATGCGCTCGAAAGCGACCATCGAAGAAAACGGCAATAAGGCACGGATTATCGTGCACGAGCTGCCGTATCAAGTGAACAAAGCCCGGTTGATCGAAAAAATCGCCGAGCTGGTCCGCGATAAAAAAATCGACGGCATTACCGATTTGCGCGACGAATCCGACCGCAACGGGATGCGTATCGTCATTGAACTGCGCCGTGACGTCAATCCGAATGTCGTGCTGAACAACTTGTACAAGCAGACGGCGATGCAGTCGAACTTCGGCATCATCATGCTTGCGCTTGTCAACGGCGAGCCGAAAGTGCTCAACCTGCGTGATATGCTGTTCCATTACTTGGAGCACCAGAAAGTCGTTATTCGCCGTAGAACCGAATACGATCTTCGTAAGGCGGAAGCGCGTGCGCACATCTTGGAAGGACTTCGCATCGCCTTGGATCATTTGGACGAAGTCATTGCCTTGATCCGCGGGTCCCGTACGACCGAAGAAGCCCGTGACGGATTGATGCAGCGCTTCAGTCTCAGCTTCGATCAAGCCCAGGCGATTCTGGACATGCGTCTGCAGCGCCTCACCGGGTTGGAACGCGAGAAGATCGAAGAGGAATATGCCGAGCTGCAGAAGAAAATTGCTGAATTCAAGGCAATTCTTGCCGACGAAAGGCTCGTTTTGAATATCATCAGCGAAGAGCTGAATGAAATCAAAGAGAAATTCGGCGACGACCGTCGTTCCGAAATTACGATTGGCGGGGACAGCATTGAGGACGAAGACTTGATTCCTCAAACCGATGTTGTCATTACCATCTCGCATACCGGTTATATCAAGCGACTGCCGGTATCGACATATCGCAGCCAGCGCCGCGGAGGCAAAGGCGTGATCGGGATGGATACGAAAGACAACGACTTCGTGGAACACTTGTTCGTAACGAACTCGCACCATTATTTGATGTTCTTTACGGACAAAGGGAAAGTGTATCGTCTTAAGGCGTATGAAATTCCGGATTTAAGCCGTACCGCACGGGGAACCCCGATCATCAACTTGATTCAGATCGAACAAGGCGAGACGATCAATGCGGTTATCCCAGTCGAAAGCTTCGATTCCGACAAGTATTTGTTCTTTGCGACGAAGAACGGCTTGGTGAAGAAGACGCCGCTTGACGATTATTCCAATATCCGCAAGGGCGGACTCATTGCCATTACCCTTCGGGAAGACGACGATTTGATCGGCGTCAGGCTGACGGACGGCAACCAATCGATCATTATGGGAACGAAGCAAGGCATGTCCATTCATTTCCCTGAGCAGGAAGTCAGAGCGATGGGCCGGTCCGCTACCGGCGTCAAAGGGATTCAGCTCGACGAGGACGACGCGGTCATCGATATGGATGTCGTGCATGAGGATAACAGTGTGCTGATCGTAACCTCCAAAGGGTTCGGTAAGCGTACGCCGGTTTCCGAGTACCGTCTCCAATCCCGCGGCGGCAAAGGCATCAAAACGCTTAACGTGACACCGAAGAATGGTCCGGTTGTCGGTCTTAAGATTGTCCGCGAAGACGAAGATCTCATGATCATTACCGCATCAGGAACCGTTATTCGGACCAGTATGTCCGGTATTTCGCTCATGGGCCGTAACACGCAAGGGGTCAAGCTCATTAACATTCGGGAAGAGGACGAGGTATCGACCTTGGCTCGTGTGGATAAGAGCGAGGAGCAGCCAGAGCTCGAAGAGGGCGAGGAGTCTTCGGAAGGCCAGGAAACGCAAGAATAACAAATGTTTTAGACGAAAGATGAGAAGAATGGGCTTACATCCCCATTCTTTTTCGTTTATAATAATAACATATGGGTCTAAAGTATTATTTTTTTGAGAATCAATGGATTCTCGGAAGCTGATAAGAGGTAAGGTGAGGGAATCCCATGGTAACCGTTCCTGTTTCCCAATTGAAACCCGGCGAAAGAATAATCGAGAATGTGCTCACCAAGTTTAACAATATTTTGTTCATGAAGGGAACAATCGTATCGGAGCGTGATCTGGATATTTTGAGGGCGTTCCTCATTCCATCCGTTCAGATCGAATCTAAAGACGGGGAAGCAGAGCCTGCCACGCAAGAAGCGACGTCTGAGGAGCAAGCCGACAACGTCCTACCTTTTCATGAGCATTATCATAAAATGCTGCATTTGCTTCGCCGCGTATTTAATACTGCCGCATCGGGAGGGCATAACCCGCCGATTCTGGAAATTCGCACGACGCTTGAAGCGCTAATTAAAAATATTGACCAGTATAGCGTGCTGACGTTCAATCCGCGTCACTTTCAACTGAATGATTTTATTTACCATAACAGCATTATGGTTAGCCTGACCTCCTATCTTTTGGCCAAATGGCACGGCTTGTCTTCCAAGGAACTAATGCAGGTTGCACTTGCCGGGTTGCTGCATGATATTGGTAATGCCAAAGTGGATGCAGCTATTTTGTTCAAGCCTACCAAGCTTACCGCCGAGGAAACCGAAGATATGAAGCGGCATACCATTATCGGCTATAACATGTTGAAGCTTGTTCCGGCGATCAACGAAGGGGTCAAGCTGTGCGCCCTCCAGCACCACGAGCGGGAGGACGGTTCCGGCTATCCGCTTGGCATTCATGGTGATAAAATTCATACGTATTCCAAAATCGTAGCCGTCGCCGATATGTTCCACGCTATGACAAACGACCGTTTTCACAAAAAGGCTGTCTCGCCATACCTTGTTTTGGAGCAGCTTCAAAAAGAGTCGTTCGGCAAAATGCAGCCTGCCATCGTTCAGACATTTATAAGCAAAGTAACTGCATTCCATAATGGCATGCTTGTCCGGCTTAGCGATAACCGGGTCGGCGAAATCGTGTTCTCAGACCGTACACATCCGACGAGACCATGGGTTAACGTGAACGGCAAAATCATCAATCTTACGGTAGAACGCCATTTGTATATTCAAGAGGTTATTCGGAAATAAAAAAATTCGGATTAAGTCTTGACTTTAGATTCGATTATATGTTACATTAGTCTTCGCCCTTCAAAAGGCGAAGATTTTTTTCACTCCAGCATCATCTTGGTAGAAAAAAAGTACTTGCAATTGAATAGGCGAATGTGATATATTAATTAAGTCGCCGCTAAACAAAGCGACAAGGAAATTGCCCTTTGAAAACTGAACATC
>NZ_BIMB01000038.1 GCF_004000865.1 Paenibacillus elgii NBRC 100335
TACCATTACAGCAGGCACGATCAGCGCTACCATTCTCGGCGGAACCGTCAGCGCCACGATCCTAGGCGGAACAATCACCAACCTGCTCAACGGCACCATTACCAGCGTGCTCGGAGCCACGATCACCGCAGGAACCTTGACTACGGTCGGTTCCATACTGGGAGCCACCATCACGGCCGGTACGATTACCGCCATCTTGGGCGGGACGTTAACGGCGATCTCGCAGAACAGCTTCGTCGAACAGAGCTTCTTGGCCGTTCCGGCAGGTACAGCTACGACGTTCACGCCGCTGGCGGCTATAACGACCGCTGTTTTGGAAACTTATTCGTTCTTTGTCTACAATTCCAGTCCCGTGGGAACCGTCGATACAATACTGGAAATTAGCGCGAACGGAACCAACTGGTTTACCGACGTAACCAGCTCGAATCTGGCTCCTGGATCTGTTGACGTGCTCGTGCCACAACGCTTTTTGAAATATACCCGCCTCGCGTACCGGGCATCAACGACGTTGGTAACGGGAACGATTGACGTCATATTCAACGCTCAAGGTTCATAAAATGGAAACATATCCCTCTGCATAGCAGAGGGGTTGTTTTTTTCCTGGGAGGGAGGAAACCGCGTCATGCTGCTGAGTTTGAACCTGATTGTGCGTAATGAAGAGCATTTTTTGCCGTCATGCCTGGAAAGCGTCAAATCCTGGGTGGATGAAATTATCGTTGTGGATACCGGTTCTACCGATCGAACTATTCCAATAGCCGAGTCTTACGGGGCCAAGGTGTTCCGTATCGATTGGGAAAAGGATTTTTCCAAAGCTCGGAATGCGGCTGTGGTTCGAACCCGGGCAGACTGGATTCTCGTTCTTGACGCCGACGAACAAATGACAGGCGATCTGCAAACACTCAAGAAAACCTTGAAAACCACAGAGCTGGAAGCCTTCTGGCTGGACGTGGAAAATGTAACCGGTTCGCTCCCTCATGAACGGGTCTATCACCGGTCGCTGCGCCTTTTCCGGAATCGGCCGCAATACCGGTACCAAGGTCCGATTCACGAAGACATCCTCCCTTCCATCGAGAAGCGTAACGGTTCGATCGCTTGCATCGGTACAAGCGGTCTAAGCCTGCTGCATTTCGGCTACTTGCCCGAGGTACAGGAACAAAAGGAGAAGACCAAGAGAAATTTGTCCATTCTGCAGCAAGCTGTTAAAGATCACCCCAAATCCTCCTATTACCGTTACCATTTGGGCGTGTGCTACGAACAGCTAGGGATGGATTGCGATGCTGTCAAGCTTTTGGAGCAAGCTCTGAAAAGTGCTCCGCCCGAAGTTTCCTACCGGCCGACGATCGTGAAAGATTTGTCCAAATTACTGATCAAAACCGCCGCCTTTCCGCAAGCGGTGAAGCTGCTTGAAAAGGAAAAGCATAAATATGAGGATTACCCCGACCTGCATTATTATTTAGGGGTCGCCTACACGGCTGTACACCAGGAAGATATGGCGCTTCGGTCGTTTCAAGCCGCCGTCGGCGCCTCCCCTTCCCGTTCCTATCTAACGGAGTCCGGCACTCATTCCTTCCGGTCTTATTTGGGTATGGGGAACATTGCCGCGAAATGGTCCGCATACAGGGACGCATTAAAATTTTATCTGGACGCGCTCAAGCATTGCTTTTATTCCAAAGAAGCGTTTGTCGGCATTGCAGATGTCCTGATCGCTTTAAATAAAACCGAAGAGGAGATCGTCAAGGAGCTCCTTCATATCGTAAGCCCGAATTTCCAGCCGGATTCGCCTACCTATCCGCTTCGCGAGCTGTGCGAGATCAGCATTGGCGAAGCGCTGTTCGACGTCGGCTGCTACCGCGCCAGCCGCGAGGTGCTGAATTCCTACCTCGCCCGATCGCCGCGCATCCGGGAATGGATCGCGCTGTCCCTGATCCGCGAAGGAGAAATCCAGGAAGCGCATCGGCTGGCCGAACCGATATCGGCCTCGGAAGCGCCGGACGCCCCTCTCCTCTTTCATACGCTGCTGCTGAACAGCTTGGAGAAAGCCGTTCCCATCCCCGCTTACTTATCGGATTGGATGACCCGCCAGCCGGAAGCAGCCTTTTACGCCCGTTTATTCGAGCAGCTTCGAACGCATGCCGAAATATCCGAAGAGGATTCGGATTACTCGTACTTGCTGTTCGTCAAGCCCCTGCTCCATCTGGCCATCCAAATGCAATATCCGGTTGTCATCGACAGGCTGACAGGACTTACTCCGGCATTTCGCCCGTTCACGGCAAAAATGCTGTTCTACGAAGGCTATGTGGATCAAGCCGCCGATCGCCTGCTCACGGTCATGGAGACGGAACCGCTGGATGGCGAGAGCTTTTACATTCTGGGGCTCGTTTTGTATGACCGCAGCCGATGGCAGGAAGCATCCATGCTCTTCGAGCAAGCCTTGAGCCTTGACCCGGAAGATCGTAAAGCCAGAACAGCCGCAGCCTTATGTTATTTGCAGCAAGCCAGGAGTATTGTGCAAGAAGCTCTGGAGCGAATACCGGAAGCCGCTCTGCTACAAGCCAATTTGCAGAAACTCAATCTTTCCATCGAGCTGGTCTCCAAGTCGGATTGGCGTCCTCACTGGCGCGGCGTACAAAGGAGGAATTACCATGAAGCCTGCCGGCATTTCGCTGTGCATGATCGTTAAGAATGAAGAGCAAGCCCTGCCGCGCTGCTTGGAAAGCGTCAAAGACGTCGTCTCGGAAATGATCGTGGTCGATACCGGTTCGCAAGACGAGACGATATCGATTGCTAAGTCGTTTCAGGCCCGTGTGATCGAGATGCAGTGGCAGGACGATTTTGCTGGGGCGCGGAACCTTGGCGTGGATCATGCGTCGGGCGAATGGATCTTATTTTTGGACGCGGACGAGGAGCTTGATGCGGGCAGTAAAGAGGATCTGCTGACTTGGGCCGGCTGCGCCGAGGCGGATGCATATTTTGTGCGAATCATCAATCATTTTGGCGACAAGGAGCTGAACGCCAGCATCAATCCTACGATCCGCATGTTTCGGAATTTGCCGGGGTACCGTTTCACCGGAAGAATTCATGAGCAGATTGCCGAAAATATTCAACAGGTAAATCCGGAAGCCCGTTTTGTCATGACCGATATCCGGGTGCATCACTACGGATACCAAGCCCATATCAGGGCGAGCAAGAACAAGACGGAGCGAAATCTGGCTTTGCTGAAAAAAGAGCTGGAAGAGCATCCCCAGCATTCGTTCCACCTGTATAACATCGGGATTGAATATTTGCAAAATAATCAGGTTGAAGAAGCATTGGATGCGTTTCAGCAATCGATCCGGTATGCGCATCCGATGGCCAACTACGCCCACCTGTTGTATAAGTGCGAAGCCCGTTGCTACGCGGCAATGAGCCGGCTGAAGGAAGCGATCGACAGCTGTGATCGCGGGATTGCTCTATATCCGGACTATACCGACTTGTATCATTACAAAGGCTGCTACCAGATGACGATCGGGGATTTTCAATCCGCCAAGCAGTCTTTCCGAAAAGCGGGTCATTACTCGGAACCCAAGGGCTACCACACAGAAGCGGGTGTCGGGTCCCATACCACGTACTACTTGCTGGGTCTCGTATGCGAAACCATGGCTCAGGACAACGAAGCGGCGCAAGCCTACCTCACCTCCTTCCAGCAGCACCCGGGCGCACTTCGTTCCCTCTATCGCATGTTCCGCCTATATCGGAAGGCAGAAAAGCAGCATGAGCTGATGGCGTTAATCCAGAAATCATTCCAGCTGCGCCTCCGGCAGCAGCGAGCCGATATTGCCGGGGTCCTTTATCGGACCCATTGTTACCAGGCGCTGGAAAACTTGACGCAGTTGTGGGCCTTGACGGATGGAGTGGATGAGGACGAGAAACAGGCGCTGCTGTCCATCGCCGCAGATTGTCGTCTATTGACCGAAACGTCAGCAGGGAACCCTGAATCCGGAGGGCCATGGAGCGAAGACTTTTTCAAAAACGGACTGCCGAACGACTGGCTTCCCCCTTTGCAGCCAAGCTCGCCGAAATCATTGAGCGAGACGGCAAAGAAGGCGCGTATTCTTCATGCTCAAAAAAAATATCCCGCCTACCACCAATTTTTGTCCCTATGGGAGGAGCAGCAGCGGACATTGGAAAAAGACTTCCAATGCGATTCGGTGCTCCAGATGGTTTACGACTTATCTCACAATGCCGAGCAGCATTTGAACCGTCTGTTGCGGTTGGAGCCGAAGCCGGAATTGATCAAGAGCGCCATCTTGTCGCTTCCTTTCGACGAGGGATTGCCGGAGCGGGAGGGAGCGATTTCTGTCTAGCCCACGCCTGTCGGTATGCATGATCGTGAGAGACGAAGAAGAGCTCTTGTCCCGCAGCTTGAGTTCGGTTGCCGGAATCGCGTCGGAGATCATCGTCGTCGACACCGGCTCGACAGACCGCAGCGCGGCCATCGCCCGGGATTTCGGAGCAAGCGTCTATGCCCACGAGTGGGAGGACGATTTCTCAAAAGCGCGGAATCAGGCGCTGGACGCGGCGTCAGGTGACTGGATTCTGGTGCTGGATGCCGATGAAGAGCTGGCGCCCGAATGCCTGCCGCTGCTGTCCGAGTCGTTATGCCGATCCGACGCCTTCGCCTATGCCTTGCATTTTGTCAATTATTACGGACAGCTTACGGAATATCTCTGCTTTACCGATTCGTGCTGCCGATTGTTTCGGAATTTTCCCGATTTACGCTACAGCGGGAAAATCCACGAGGATATCGTGCCTTCCTTGTTGAAAAGGCATCTAACCCCGATTCCAAGCCGCATTACGATTCGTCACTACGGTTATTTGGAGAACAGAGTCCGGCAGAAACGAAAACCGCAGCGCAACGCAGCCCTCCTCGCCAAAGCGATCGCGGAAACCCCGGGGGATTCGAGGCTGCAGTATGCGCTGGGAACCGAATATCTTCATGCGGGGCAATATAGCGAGGCCATGGGAGTGTTCCTCCCGCTGCTGAAATCGCTTGAGCCTTCCTGCGGATTTTATCCCGATCTGCTGCTCAAGACCGCTCTCCTGCTCCGGGTGCAGAGATCGAACGACGAAGCGTTTCGGCTTGTAAAGGAAGGGCTCCGCTTATTTCCCGATTTTACCGACCTGTGGGATCTCCTGGGAGACCTTTGCGTGGAGCGAGCCGAGTACGGCTCCGCACGCAAGGCTTACGAATGCTCCCTCTTGCAGACGCCTCGCTCTGGGCTTTACGCAAGCCAGACGGGCTCCGGAAGCTTTGCAACGGCACACCGGCTTGGCCAATTACAGGAGAAGCTGCTGAATCGGGCCGAAGCCCTTCGCTCATACCGTCAAGCACTGGATTCGTTCCCCCGGTACGAACCGGCTTGGCGGCGCTGGCTTGAGCTGACCGCCGCCGAGGGGCGCTGGGCCCAATTGCTGTACTGCCTCCGAAGGTGGCAGGCGGAACTGACGTTGCAGCAATGGACGGAAGCGGTCCGCTGCCTGCTTCGATACAACGAGCTGCCGCTTGCGCAGCGAATCCGAGAGTGGGCACCCGAACCGGTCCTCGCGAGCTTAAATCCATTGTCCCTTCGCCTCAGTCAGTGGCTGATACGTTGCAAGCAAGGAGACAAAGCCGGTGTTTTGGCAGAATTGCAAGGTTTGAACGAACCAAAAGAGGAAACGCTCGATATCGAGCTGCTCCGCTGGGCTCTCCAATTCGATTTGTCCGCCGCCAAGGAGGATGACAGGCAGGAGCTTGTCCGAGACGAATCCGCTGCTGCGGATGAGCGCACCTTCCTTACCGCCTGCACGGTCTTCCTGGAGTCGGCCTGCTGGGACGGACTCGTTCGTTACCTGCGCCAATCCGTGGGGGCTCTCCGGCATCTTCCCGGTCTGCTTCGCCCGCCTTTGCTTCAGCTTGTTGTGCAAGCTCCCGATCTCGCGCTTCAAGCTATTCTTTCCCGGTGTAACCGGGATCGGCTATCTCCGCAGGAGTTGTGCGCCTACGGATTACTTTGCGGCGCGCTGCAGCGCTGGAAGGAGGCTGACGCCGCGCTGCGCCAAGTCCAAGACCGGCTTCCCGATTGGCCGCTGCCCCGGCTTATTCTGGCGCAAGCATATCAGTCGCTTGCATTCGAGCGGCTTGGTCAACCGCTGGAAAAAGCCGAGTGGCTGAAGCTGTCCCTATGGCTATCCGCATGAAAAGGCGACCCTCTGTCAACGGGCGGGAGGCGTCGCCTTTTTGTATGAAACGGAACGCTTGTCGATTCCCCTTGCGTTTCTGTCACATCGCTTCGAACGGATATGCATTCCTCCAGATTTTCTAGGTTATCGCTTCTTCCTTCCGCAAATATTCCTTCAGCACCCGCCCCCACCGGCCGGCCCATATGTTCTTGTCGAAGCAGCGCGCAGTCTCCCGGGCCCGAATCCCCAAAGCCTTCCGCATCTCCCGATCCTCGATCAGCTCAATAAGCGCCGCAGTGATCCGCTCGGCCGAAGGCGGTACCAGCCTGCCGTTATAGCCATCCAGAATAAGATCGTTGAGTCCTCCGACGTTGGTCGCAACCACCGGCAGCCCGGAGCTCATGGCCTCGAGACAGGACAACGACGTTCCTTCGGAATACACGGTCGGAATGACGGCGATATCCGCGTCAGCGTAGACGAGCCTCATCTCGTCGAACGATTTGACTTCATGCGTGATTCTTGCCCGATGCGGGTGGCAGGATAACCAGAACAGAAATGCCCGGCATATGTCCGCGTCCTCGATCGTTTCTCCGACGAACTGCATTTGAAGATCCGGAAATCGCTCTAACAACGCATCGGCTGCGACCATCATGGGAAGAATGCCTCTTTCGTGGCTGATTCGGCGGGGAAACAGCACCTTCAAGCCTGTGCGGCCTTGCTCTTTGCGCTCCCCGGGGTAAAAGCAGCTCGTATCGACGGAATTGGGGATCAGCTCCACCTTGAGCGGATCGAAATAATGACAGACCGACCGGCAGTAGGTCAAAAAATGCGAATCGACCGATACAATGCGCCATAATTCGTTTAATGCGCGCTGGACATTATCCGCCACTTGCGTCTTGGCGCTGGTCACCAGGTCCGTCCGATCCCAATTGATGCCGTGACAGATGCCAAGGGACCCCGGCACATAGCGGATCGGATGCCAGATACAGCTCGCATAAATGATCGGAGCGGCTGCTTTGCGGGACATCTCCTCGAAGAGCTCCGCCACCTTCTCAATCTGTCCGCAAAACAATCCGTGCACTTTCATCCCGGCCAGCTCGGTCGTCTTAAGCCGTGTCTCGAACGGCTCGCGGAACGCTAACTGATACACTTCCGGTTCCGCACCCAGCTTCCGTATGAGCAGGCACAGCTCGTAAAGGTACCTCTCAAGCCCGCCTCCGTAAATTTTATCGATCCGACCGTTATACGCGTCCAAAAAACTGTGCGTCAAAATGGCGACGCTGCTCAAGACTCCTCCTCCTTCCATTCGACCAGACGGGGAGCGGCATCCAGAATCGATTCATACTGGGCCTGGCTTCCCCAGACGCCCTCCGGGTCCATCTGCTTATATCGTTCGTACTTCCTGCGGCGCTCCTCCTCACTGCCCGCCCATCCGAGATGCTTCACCCGGATATCCGACAGCAGGCCCGGAAGCGCTCCATATGATAGAGGCACCCGGTGAACGTGATGATCGTGCTGCAAGTAGTAATAAGGAAAGCCCGGCAAATTGCGCAGCAGCATGATCGTATGCCGCTTGTGCAGCTGCCAGTACTCGTCTTCGCGGTAATGCGTTCGTCCGCCCCAGAAATCGTACATCCGAAATGCGACCCAATCGTAGCTGTCCTGGTCCATAAGCTGCCGGACCGTCCGTTTGAATTTCGATTCGAATACCTCATCGGCATCGATAGCCAGCACCCAATCGGGTCCGTACTTGCAGGTTTCTCTCCAGAGCAGGGAACGAAGTTCCCATTCCCGGGAAAAATGCCGCTCCGTCAGGCGCACCACCTCCTTCACCTTGGGGAACGACAGGCAGATATCTGCCGTCCGGTCCGTGCTCGCATCGTCTACGATGACGATGTCATCCGCATACTCGCTCACGTCTTGGAGCACTTCTTCCAGAAAACGATTTTCTTCGTTGCGAACCTGCATCATTGCCGTCAAGCGATTATTTTCGGTTTTGCGAACGGGCCGCATGAAGCCTCACCTCGTTTAAGAATAGGCAGCCAAAAAACGTTCCACCTTCTCCAAGCGCAAGATGTTCGAAATCACCTCCTGATCGATGCAAGCCGCTTTCAAATAAAAAGAAACGGCCTGCGGCACGCAGCCTTCCTGTTCTTCCTGCTCTCCGAACAGCAACCACTTCTCCCGCTCCACTGCCGGCTCCTTCGGACGGTCTTGAATAAGCAGATTCAGTGCTTTCGGATACTGGCCCGTTTCTTTGTAAAGCTGATAACGGATAGAACGATCAAAAGGTGAAGGGTGACGTTCGAGCAGCTCCAAAGCATACGACAGATTCCCGTTCTCCCGGCAAAAGTCCGCGCACACCAGAGCATGCAGCTGCTGATCGTAAGCGGCAAGCAGCCGCTGGTAGCGGGCCTTGTCTTCGGCTTGAATCGCCGTAACGCCGAAGCTGTTCAAAGCGTCCTCGGTCTTGCCCTGCCGGGCCTGGACCATCGCAATCCAGCGGTAAAGTGAGAGGCAGCGGCTTCCATTCGCCACGACACAGCGGCCAAAAGCTTGAAAGCCGTAGTACTCCGCTTCGCTATGCCGTCCTTCCGCATACAAATAACGAGCGGCAAGCGCGAGGAGAGCTTCGTTGTGAGAGTCGCGTTCGATGGCTTCAAGCAGCCCTTCCGTCCGTTCCATTCTTTTGTGCGACGCCAGCTCCTGCAAAGACCGCCTCAAATCGTGAACGTTCGCATTCGCCTTGCACAAGTCTACAAGCTCAACGCAGCGTTCATCGAACGCCGTACCGAAGCCCGGCCCGACTCCCCCGGCCTCCTGTAACACATGACTTGGCGATCCGGGCGCGTAAAAAGACGGAATGCCCCGCAGATTAAGATTCAGCATGGTTTCTTCCGAATCGGTTATTACCGCATCGCAGAGCCTGTTCAGCGCCTTCTGGTAATACTGGAAGGAAGCGTCCGAAGAAGCCTCCGCACCGTAAGCGAGCCCGATCACGGCATGAGGCTTCCACTGCCGAAGGAAGGGCATCCAATACGGATGGGACACCACGGCCACCCCATGCGACGGTTCCAGCTCTCTAACCGCTGAAAGCGGAACATAGGAGATGCCGTTTTTCTTCCCGGATTTCTTCCCCGCAGAAACGGCAAGCACCTGACAATCCGGCAGCAGCGGAAACCATGCTTCCTCCTCTCCGCCGGGTTCCCCGAAAAGCACCACGTTCATACAGACCCTCCCATCGGAAAACTGGGCAAGGCATGGATATTTTTCAGGTCGTGAAGCCCTTGGGTTCCAAAACGCCGCAGCAGCCCTTGCAAATTCAACCCGGCTTGTTCGTTCAAATCGCTATAATCCATGCGCTGTGCCATCGTATAATGAAAGACGCGCGAACGAAGATCAGCCTTCGGCCTCCAGCCTTTGGGCAGCCTCAGCTCGTGATAGTAAGCGAGCAGCAAATAATCGTCCTCGTAGCCTTGCTTTCCCGGCAAATCCTCCAAGCGGTACCCGCCGACCGCCCGCAGAGCTTCGGACCGATGCATGACCGGATGGACGAATCCCTCGGCCACCTCATCCCTTCTAGACTCGTTCAGCAGAACGAGCAGCTCCGGGATCGAACTCGGAACGGCTGCGCTGCGCACGCCCTTCCCTTCGGGGTGCCATTCCCCGGCGGCCGTCAATATCCCCGGACAAACGCACGGCTCCTGCGGCCGTTCCTGCAGGAAAGCTTGCAGCGGCGCCGTCCAGCCCGCGGGAAACAGCATATCCGGGTGAATTTCGGTTATGTATGCGCAGTCCGGAATATGCTGCCAAACATACTCGAAACAAGCCTGTCTAGCTGCGGGAATGCCGACGTTCTCTCCGCCGCCGATGACGTGCGCATCTAGCTCAAGCGAGCTTGCCATTTCCAGCAAACGGTCGTTCGTAAGCATGCCTTGATTATGCAGCACAAGGACGGCTCTCCGCTCGGCCCGCTCCAGGCTCGACAAGCATTGGCGGAACATTTGCATGTCCGTCTCGTGCCGGATTAACGCCGGCATCGTATGCACGACCGTCGACATCGACCATCCGCTCCTTGATAGATGAATTCATAGTCTTTCTAAACTGTATGCTTCCGGTTAAGGCAGAATGCCACTCCCGATGCCCTTTTCACGCCTTGGCCGAATAAGCGCAGCACCATTGCCTATTCTGATGTTTTTTCGCAAATATGGTACAATGGATACAGCCTAACGACGAAGGAGAACAAGGATGGCGCGTAATCATAGATTGGTAACCGATGCGGATTTCCAGGAAGCGATGGAACGCGAAGCATCGATTCGGGTTTTTCAAGACGACCATGTGGTCGGTTCCGGCGGGATCATCACCCGCTTCGACAACGACACGGTCGTGATTCAGTCCGGGGTCAGCGATGTGGCTTATCATCGTAGGGACTTATGCGAATTTTTCGAGATGAGAAAAAGGTAAAACATGCGAAATAGCCCGGAACTTGAACCTCAAGTCCGGGCTATTTCTTTAATAAATGCTTCTGCTTCTTTAATGCTCAGGCTTGGACAGACGAATAATATCGAACACATTAACCTTGCGCCCCGTCTCGTCGTGAATGAGCGCATTTCCTTCGATCCGGTCGATGTAAAGCACCCCGTCCAGGTGGTCCATTTCATGTTGAATGCAGCGCGCAAGGTACCCTTCCGCTTCGAGAACGAACGTCTCGCCTTGCCGGTTCAAGCTGCTGATCTTGACTTGGTTGGCCCGCTTCACGAACCCGGAATGCCCGGGAAACGACAGACAGCCTTCCGGCCCGATCTGCTCTCCGGACATGTCCAACATGACCGGATTGATGAGCTCAATGAGTCCGTCGCCGCAATCCATCACGATCACCCTGCGCAAAAATCCGATCTGCGGTGCCGCAAGCCCCGCCCTGCCCTCTTCGGCATACAGCGTATCGACCATATCGTCAAGCAGCTTAAGAATTCTGGGATTTACCTCTTCCACCGGCTTCGCTTTTTTACGAAGAACCGGGTCGCCGAACGGCAGTATTGTTTTTTCAGCCATAATGTTAACGCCTCTTTTCTTTTTATATGGATGCGCTTCTGACTTGCGACGGCGTATGCGCCCACAAGTCGTTCGGAGTACAGTCCAAAGCCGTGCATAGAGCGTCCAGCGTCTCGGCCTTCATCTGTTTCGGCTGGCCGGTCAGCAGGGCGCTGATCGAGGGAGCGGACAGCTCGTAGCCTGCTTTTTCCTTTAACAGCCGGGACAATGAGGCCCCCGTTCGGATGCCCCGCTCCATCATCATCTTTCTTAACATCCACACCAGCATAAGCCTTCCCCTTTCCGAACCCAAAGATTAGGCAGCGCCTAACTTTATTAGGCGATACCTAATATATCATATCGGCTGCCAATAATAAACGACATGGGCATGTCACCATGAAAAAAAAGAGGAACCGGCGTCAAAGCTGACGCAGATCCCTCTTCCTTCTGTTGCGCGCGATTCTTACTTTTCCCGGTTGTATCCCCGCTCGCCGTATGGCTGAAGCCGCTCCAGCCATTTTTCCTCCAGCTTGAGCAGAGCTTCCTTCGCGTCGAAAAAACCGGTCTTCTTCTTCTCCAGAACCTCCAGCACTTCGATTTCAAACGATTGCTCGCCGTACTCCTCCCACTCGTGCTGAAGCGCTTTGTTCATCATGGTGCCGAGCTGCAGCTCCATCCTTTTTCCGTTCAGCGATTTCAGATTCAGAGTGCTGCCGACCAGAATCTTTCCGTTAACGGTATTCTTGATTTGGTAAACGCCCGCCTGGGGCTTCACTTCTTTGTACATCTGCTTCAGTTCTTCCCGCCGATTCATGGCCATCTCCCCTTTTCTCCCCAACCGTTACTTCAGCCAGTACTGGCTTCCGTCCGGTTTTCTGTCTAAAAAACCGTATTCGATCAAATAGCGCCGTAAAGTAACGAAGTCGTCGTATGCGGCCTTCAATATTTCATTAACTTCTTTCTCGCTGTAGACATGTCCGCTCTCGAATCGCTTGGCGATCTCTCTCAGAACGACCAGCTTATGCTTTTCCTGCAGATTGAACGTTTTTAAAGGCCCGTCCGTACCCTCGGGAAAATATTTCTGCAAAATCTCTTCGATTTCTTCCGCAGTCACATTGTATCGCTCATCCACCATTTTGGCGGTTCTGTGAGGCTCGACAAAGGCCGGCGCATGCTTGTCCTTTTCCTTGAGCAGCTCCATCATCGCCAAATACACCTTGGACTGGCGCTCTTTTTCCTTCAAAGCGAAGCGGTGATTGCGGATGGTGGATGCGCTACCGATGCCCATTTCCTTCTGAATGTCCGCATCGCTCATCCCTTGGTAAAAATGCCGAAGCAGACTATTTTGATGGTCGGTCAGTCCGGTCAGTTTTTTATCGAGCCCGATCAAATGTTCGAACACGGAGCCATGGGCGTTTTCGATATGAACCCGCGTATAGCGTTCCGCCTCATAGAGCGTGCCTTCGTCCGGATAAATAATTCCCTTCTCCACCGTTTTGCCGCAAAGCAAGCAAATATAACAATCCGTCTCCTCGACGTAACCCCGCTTCAACTCTTCGAACGATGCATTCCAAAAATGCTCAGATAGCTGCATAAAACAAACACACCCTCATCTCGTTTACCTCATAATAGACATATTACATTAACGTTTATAAATATGTCAACAATTGCGAAAGGTATCTACTCCACCACTTCAGTTAGCGGTCCGTCATTGGACAAACCCACTGAAAATATAGATTGACTGCCGATGCCATGAATGCGGGGAAAGCGGAGGCTTCCTCCTTAATCTCCATTGCCAAGACAAGCTACTTCAAAGCCAATGAAATGCTAACAAACCTAACGAAGGAAACAACGGAAAGCGTCTATGACGATTTCAATAAGTATGGTATCGATACTAGCCAAATGAGGTTCACCCTAACCGATTACCAGGAGAGCGCTCGGCATTATCAGCTTGCATTGGATTATCTCGATAAATATGTCCGGGACAAAAAAGCAAGCGATAATAACGAATATTTAAATAACATCGGAAAAGCCGACGATTACGCCAAAATCGCAAAAGAGAAATCCTCCAAAGGATACGCCAAGTGGTCCAAGAATGTGCAAAACTATTAATCGCCCGTTGTCGCATGAAACATACAAAGCCCCTTTCCGGGGCTTTTTGTTATGGATCTTCTTATCGGGCATCTGGTCCCATCTCGCGATAAAATAGATTCGGATAGAGCACTACGATACCGTTTGAATCGACCGTAATGTTCTCCGTAAAATTCCCGCTCTGATATCGAAATATAGACGAATCCTTCCCGCTTTCCAGCAAGGTATAGTTCTGTTTAACCTGTTTATAGCTCAAATCGGCGGCAGAAATGTAGACCACCTGGATTTCCTGCTGTTGTAATGGCTCGTATGACAAGCGGTTGATCGGAAGTGTATTCGTAAAGGGAGTGCATGAAAGATCAATATCCACGCAGCCTGATAATTCAGGGATGACTTGTCCCTGCTCATCTTTCCAAATCCCATTGCCATCAGACAAGAGACGCAAGACTTGATCTTCTCCCAAGTAACGAATTGTGACTGCTCTGGTGACCCAGCTTTTATCGAGCACGATATCATATTTCACTCTGAAGATGTCATTGGTATTTTGACTTCCGATAACAATACTATCAATGAGAATTTGATTGTTTTCCTCTCTAACTTTAACGTGTTCATAACCAATCCCCGTGCTCGGTCTCCATACCATATCCGCAGGCAACATAGGTAAATCCTCCCAATCATTTGTTCACAAAGGAAGTTTATCATGTTCTTTAAAGCTTGTTAAGAGCGATTATTTAAAAGCGGTTCCCGTTCCGACGGATCAAGTCCCGGACGGCGGTATCCACGGCATCGGTCAAAGAATAGCGAGGCGCAAAGGTCCCGATCCCGGCTTCCCGCCCGGCTTGCCGGACTACTTCCTCCCTCTTCACGGCCAATGCCTGGATCGGATACTCCGGCACGATTACGTAGGATTCGTCGATAGAATCTCCTGTCCGAAAATCGCACATGACAATCGTGCTTAACTGGACAAAACGTCCGGCCCCTTAGGAAGCGGCCGCTTCCATCGGCCTTCGCGTCAGCTTGACCTCCACCTCGGCTTCCGTGTCGATGACCGTGTGCAGCTTCGCATCCGCCTTACAATTATAGACGATCTCATGTCCGCGAATGGCTGCAACAATGGACGACGGATCGGAAAAATCAACCCGACACGTTCACCGCCAGGCTATCCGAAAATGTTGTTAAGTTTAAACTTATAAACTCATATATTAAAAAAATTAGTTGCTTTCCTCCACCGCGACGATCAAATCCTTAATGAACTGAAGCGAACCGCGCAAATTTTTGCTTAAACGATACTATTTCTCTTTGCCGCTGCGGTTGAAGTCGATCAGATCGGCCTGTCACGCAATGATCTGCTTTATGCATGCAGCCCAATTGTTTATTTACACAGGCCCTTGCTCATTTGCTCGCTTCGAAAAACCGCAAAACAATCAGCAAAATCTCGCAAAATATTTTCCATATCACAACGGCTACCGCAAAAGCGACAACACCGTATACGAATCCCTTCGGAAGATCGTTTACCGCCTTGGCCGTGTAAAAATATCCTTCTTTAACCGTTGTCATATAGGTATTCGTCCTATAGATTTCTTCTCCGAACAGGGCGGCTTTATAAGCTATCGGAATCCACCCCGCATAAAACAAAACCGTGATTAGCCGGATCGGCGGCGTCTCCCCAAACTTGAACAGTTTGTTCCACATCGCAGACTCCCTCCTATCGCCGTGCACATCGCAAATTGTTGCTTGTTCTAATCAATTTCCTTCCTTGCCAGAGGCTTCATTTCTGCTTATCCGATATACATAGGTCAGCAGGTTCCGGTTTCGCGGGTTCATAAACTGCGCTTCCCGCTTCATTCCTAATTTTTCGGCCACCTTCTGCGAAGCGAGATGGTCGTGCGCCATATTGGCACATACGCTGTCGAATTTCAATGAACCGAAGCCATATTCCAAGCAAGCCTTGGCCGCTTCGTACCCGTAGCCTCGATGCCAGTAAGGATGGTGAATGATATAGCCCAGATCGTTTTCGAAGTGATCTATAATTTTGTACCTCATGAATCCACAGTCACCGACGAACTTCCGATTCGCCTTCAGAAAGACGGCCCATCTGCCGCATCCCATATCTTGATAGTTCCGAATATTTTTTTCCAACCAACTATGAACTTGGTCATCGTCAAAAGGCTGGGGCCAAAAACGCATCGTCTCAGAGTCGGAAAGCAGCATCTTGAGTTCTTCGAAGTCACTTTCCTTATACTCCCGGATCAGTAATCTTTCCGTCGTAATCGTTAACATAAGCATTCAGGCTCCCCTATGATTAGATTCCCGTTCGCGCTGGACCGTGGCCATGCCCCAGCCACGCCCATATACCAAACGCAATAACCAGGGAAAAAGTTACAGAACTTAGTAAGCTATGCAGTTTCTTATCGTCTGCTGAGATCGGCAAGCTTATTGACCGTTTCCCAATTCCTTGTTGTCGCGGTCACCTTCAGCTTCTTTTCCACAAAATTATTTGAAAATAAAGATTTCCCATACCCCTTCCGGGATAAAATATATACTTCCCGGCTCAGCACCCGGAAATCGTCCACATCGTTGCTGTACATCTCGAAATGTGCTATCGCTTCGGTGGTCGGCTGCGATGCGAGGAAGGTTACATATACTTTTTCACCTTCCGGGAGTTCCGCGACGGCAAACGGATTTAGCTTAATGACCTCATCAAGCTCGTCGTTGCTCCTGATTACGACGGGAACGTCGTACCCCAACGCCTCTTTCAGCGTGCTTTCGATCCGATCGCGAAGAACAACCTTATCCGATTCCGTCGTCCCGAAGATGACGTTCCCGCTCTGAATGTAAGTCGTCACCTCCTGCAGCTGCATCGATTCGAAAATGCTTTTCAAGCGATCCATTTTAATTATTTTTTGTCCGCTCACATTAATCCCGCGCAGCATCGCAACGTAAGTATTTATTTCTAGGACCCTGCCTTCTGCAATTGTTGTTCGATATAATCGATCGCCTTGTCTTTATTCTTGAACACCCATTCGATCTTTTCCAGCCCCTCATCGCTGTTGATTCCAAGCAGCAGCGTCCTGACAGCTTCCTCGCAAGGCGGGCCTACGATGACAGCCAGGGGCAGAGCCGGCTGGCAGCAGCCGGTATCGATATCCAGCGTCATCTCCAGCATATCTCCCCATTCATACTTCAGATCGGACCAATCCAGAATAATCGCGTCGGGCTTCCAGGCTTCCAGCGCCGCCCGCCCCATCGCTTTCATATATACCGCATCGCTGTTCCCCGCCGAGCCGAAGCCGTACTCGCCCGAATATTTTATAATCATCATATCGCGATATTCCACAGTCTTTGACGGCGCGATAAAATAATCAATTTGAATATCGCTTAATTCGGATAATTTTACTTCCCGAAAATCGGATTTCATGGCGTCCACCCTCATCACTTTTTCTAAATCATCCCATTATACCAAATATTGCGTTTAAAAGAGAGAGCCTGTGAGGTAAGGATTACTGAGCCGCCTTCATTTTTTGTTTCATCTCATCCAGCATTCGTTGTCTGGCAATTCGGGGATCTAGTTCAGGGTTCAAGATGTGTTGGAGATACTGTTTGGCACTGCTTTCGATCTGCTCGTCCGTTGTTTGTACCGCGCCGTACAACTTGAAATGCGGGAGCATCGTCATGCCGATTTGGTTAGCGAGGGCTTGCAAGGGCCGGGTCAGTTCGCTGATGGTGTAGCCGATCAAGCCACCTGCTTGGTACGACGCTTCCACACCTCCGATGGAGATGGCAAGCAAAAGCTCTTTACCTGCTACTGCCCTGCCGCCGGGTCCGAACAGCCAGGCTGTTGTGAAGACTTCGTCCAGCCATTGCTTTAACAGCGACGGCGTGCTGTACCATTGAAGCGGGAATTGCAAAACAAGGCGATCATGTTCCGCTAGCAGAGCCTGCTCGCGCTCGATGTCGATTGTTTTTTCCGGATACGCTGCATACAACTCGTGTACCGTCACTCGATCGGGATGTTGGCGCAATTCCGTTGTCCAACGTTTGTTGACACGCGACTGTTGCAAATTCGGATGAGCTGCGATAACTAATATTTTTATCATTTTCCATCCCCTTTCATATGACATTGGCTGCCCGCTTTAACTTCCGCTTCAATCGTTTGTTTCATCACTTCAGCTCCCCGTTCTACGCGCATTCGTATCTCCGCTGCGAGCTCATGAGGCAAAAAATCGGTGATCCAAACAAGCCGGCTACGGCTATCATTCTCGGCAAAGACTTGAAACGTTGCATGGTGATGCACAAGCGGCATACGTCCTTCTACTACTGCGTACGCCAGCCGACGCGCCTCGTCATCCACGGCAACGATAAGCTCACGCACGACCGCTCCGTTCGCAAAGGTAAGAATTCGGTAATCGCCATCCAGACGCGTATCCACGGTATAGCCGGGGACGAAGCGCCGATGCACCGCGCCGACATCACGCACCGCATCCCACACTTGCTCGGGTTTAGCCTCAATCATAATTTCCTTGCGAATCGTAGCCATATTCCAATCACGCTCCTACTGCCATCTTATTTTTGATTGACATATAAGTCAATAATAAAAGTAAAAAAATTTATTAAGGTTTAAACAAAGACACGGACGATTCGACCACCTGATCCAAAATCTGCTTTAACTGCTCTTTCCGTGCCGTTTCCGGAATATCTTGCGCGATAAGCTCCTGCTGCACCTGATCCAAATAATTCATCCCCTGAGACACTGAACCCCAGAACTGCCTAGCCATCAGATTAGCGTCACCTGGTTGAATCGTGCCCTGCGCGATCCCCTTTTCAATCGCTTGAGTCATCTGATGCATGAAGTTTTTCATCCATTCGAACGGAGAAAACTCTTCCGACGTATACAGGTGATGTAAATCCAAGCTAATTCGCATGTAAAATCGCGGTATGACCGGATTCTCCATAACACGCTCACACACAATGCGAGCATAGCTCTTGAACAGCTCAAACACAGACCCTTCTTGCTCGAAGAAGGTCTTCGTAAACTGTCTGGATTCCTCCATCATGACTTCGTAAAGCTCGCGGAACAACGCCTTTTTATTTTTAAAATAATAGTAGACCAACCCGTGCGCAAGCCCGGCCTGACTCGCGACATCCCCCATCTCGGATGCTGAATAGCCTTTATCGACATACACGCGGATCGCCGCCTGCAAAATTTCTTGTTTACGCTGCTTCCGAATTTGTTCGTTTTGCTCTCTGGTACGAGGAGACATGTCGCTTTTCACCTTTTAATTTGACTTTGATATCAGTCAAAATTATAGATAATAACAATCCCGATTGTCAATCAAAAAACTCCCCATTCCAAAAGGATGGGGAGTTTGCGACCTTCATGCTCATTTTTGCACTCTTTCGCCGACTTCGCTTGGTTGAAAGCTTGCCTTCTACGCTTCGCCTTCGACCGGGAACCAGCCCGGGACGGCCAAAATCATTTTCCAAAGCGAATCCGGGATGGCGAGGCTTTCCTGATCGTTCTTGGACAGCGCCATACGAAGCTCCTGCTCGCGTCCTTGCGCTACTTTGGCGACCCAATCCGGCTCAAGGATGAGCGCGCGGCCAATCGCGATGAGCGGAATTCCCGACCCCAGCGCCTGCACGGCGTCTTGCGCGGTGCGGATCGCTCCCACACCGATCACCGGGACCCGGCTGCCGACCAGCTCCTGAATAAGCTCCAAGCGGGTTCGGGAATCGTCCGCCCCGCGCCGGGGCACGGACCGGAAATCATTGAGCGAGATATGGAGATAATCGAGCCCTTGGCCCGCCAGCACCTCGACAAAAGCCAACGTATCCGCCATCGTAATCCCCGGCATTTCCGGTTCCTCAGGGGAAAGCCGGTACCCGACGATGAACGGTTCCTTTGCATGCTCGCGTACGACCCGCTGCACTTCGCCGATTAGCTCCAGCGGGAACGTCATGCGCTTCTCCAGCGTTCCGCCCCAGCGGTCAGTACGGCGGTTGGAGTGCGGGGAGAAAAACTGGTGAATGAGAAATCCGTTCGCTCCATGAAGCTCGACCCCGTCGAAGCCGGCTTCGATCGCCCGCCGGGTCGCTTCGCCGAACGCCCGGATGATTCCGGTGATCTCGGAATCGGTCAGTTCGCGGGGCACGGCGGCCCCTTCCTTTTCTTCCGAGATCGCGCTTGCGCTCACGAGATCTCCGCCCGGAAAGCACTTGCGCCCACCGTGAACGATTTGCAGAATCGCCTTGGCACCTTCGCTCTTGATGGCTGAGGCCAGGCGGCTCAGCCCGGAGATCAGCTCATCGCGGTCGGCAAGCGCCGTCCCCGGGAAGCTTCCGCTGGCAGTGACGCCGGCTGCGGCCGTAATCAGCATGCCGACCCCGTTGGCCCGTCTCGCATAGTACTTGATTTCCGCACCCGAAACGGCCCCGTCCGCCAGCGAAGCGGAATGCGTCATCGGCGCCATGACGATGCGGTTTTTCAGTTTAATCCCATTGGGTAACGTGAACGGCTCAAGCATGGGTTGAACGGATTTCGTCATTTGCTGCATCTCCCTTAATGTCGATTGTGGTTAGTATAACAAACAATCACTGACAATGACTGTCAGGGAATCAGCTTCATCAAGATCGTCTCTTGCGGATATTCGGTGCGGCACCACCGGTATTTCTTCAATACCCCGGGATGTACGGCAGACTCGTCCTCCACCCGTTTGTAACCGAACCGGCTGTAGAAGGACTCCAGATGCTCGAACGGGATACAGTAGACGTGCGGAACTCCCCGCCGCCCGGCCTCCTCCACCAGTAAACCGACGACGGCGTTTGCCGCCTGTTTCCCCCGGAAGCGCTCCTGCACATAGATGCCGCCCATCTCGTAAGTATCCTGCCCCATGTTGACCAAGCGGCCGACACCTGCCTTTTCCCCGTTCCATTCAGCGAGCACGATGATTTCGTTCCCGTAATCGGATTCGGCGAAGCCTACTTCCCGGTACTGCTCGTTCACCCACGGCATGTCTTCTTCCCGGGCAGCTCTCAAGGTTAGCATGATCGAATTCTCTCCCTTCACGGTAAATTATAACACGAGTCTGCGGGCAGGGCCTGTCCGAGAACGAGTTGCAGCTAAAGTTGCCGCGGCAAAAAACGCTACACCAGATCCTGCAAAAACAGCGTTGCGTTCAAATAACGTTTGGCCAGGGATTGAAAATACGAGGTCTGCACCGACACCATTGCGATAAAAATCGTATGGCTCAGCAGCTTTTTCTGCCCGTCGCTCAATCCCTCCACCGTCCCGACATAGTCGTCGGCCTTTTGCTTAATTAACTGCTCCAGCATATGGTCGTGGTTACGCAAACCGCTGTCGTGTCCGGACAGGTCCAGCACTTGGTCGTTGTTTTGGTCGAGCTCTTCAAAGATCGAGGAGTATGCAGCGTACAGCTGTAGCGGGGCAACGACATCGTCGGTATCGTCGTCCGGGCGGTTGAAGACGAGCGTCAGCAGCTTGCGGATCGACTCAAAATCGAGCGTCGCCTTCAAATCGTCGATCATGAACAAGATGGCGGTTTGGTCGATCGAATATTTTTTCCCCAGCCGCGGCGAAGGGATGAGCGACTTGAAATCCCGCTTCACCCAATTTTGCACCGAAGTGACCGAATACTGCGCGTATTCGATCTGATTGCCGAGTGCAACGATATCGGTTAGCGAGAAGCCTTCGCCCGTGCTTTTCATCTTGATCAGCTTCTCGAAGATCGGAGGCAGCGAGGTGGATACGAACGCCCCCAGTGTCTTGCCGTGCTCCATGTCGGACCGGTGTGATTTGGCCCAGGCCTCCTGCAGTGTAGCCAGCGGCGTCCGATCCGTCTTTCCGGCAAGAGACATTAACAAGCCGGCCATTTGTTTTCTCGTTAAATAAAAGGTTTCCATAAGCGAGCCCCTTCGTGGCAATGAGTTCATTTGAACTAATCATAAGACTTTGTAGTGAGAATGTCAAAAAGCTCATCCCGTTAAGATTGAGCTTCCTACGGCATTCTCTTTCTCGTTTCCGACGTTTTTTCGCCGAGAATGCTTCAAAATAGACTTTGTTATCCAACTAAAAAGGTCGTATTATAGGTTCATAAGAACTTGTACAAAGAAAGTTCATCATGACGCTTCTGCCGCTGAGACAAACAGGTTATGCTAGGAACGACTAGGCCGCAGCCGGCAGCAAGCGCATCAAACTCGAAAACGATGAGGAGAGCAAACGATGGGATTATGGGCTTTACTTAAAAAAGGAAACACTTCTTCCTTAATGGCGGCGCTTGGAAATACGGCCGTTGCGGCTGCCAAGGGAGTCGCCGCAGCGCTTAGCGGAAGCGGCGCCATGTTCGCGTCGGCCATGCACTCGGTAGCGGATGCGATCAACCAAGGGTTTGTTTTTGCGGGGAGCGTGCTCGCGGAAAAACAGCCGACGCGACGGTTTCCCACCGGCTTCGGCCGTGTAATCAATCTGTTCTGTATGGTCGCGGTCATGGTCGTTTCCTTCATGGCTTATGAAACGATACTGGAAGGCTTTCATCTGCTGGCCCACCCCGCGCAAGCTTCGAATTTCTGGCTGAACTTTTCCATCCTGCTGATCGCCATCCTGACCGACGGCGCCATCCTGTGGAAGGCGATGAAAGAAATCGTCCGCGAAGCGCGCGTGGAAGCCAAAGGATTTGCGGTCATACCCGCCGCATTTCGGAATGTCGGGCGGTCCGCCCCTCCTACCCGGCTGGTCTTCTATGAAGATATCGTTGCGACGCTGGGTGCGGCTCTTGCCTTGATCGCAGTCATCGTTACGCAGCTGTCGGATTTCAAAATGCTAGACGGAATCGCCACGATCCTAATCGGTTGTCTTATGGTCGGTGTGGCATTCAAAGTCGGGTATGACAATATGGTAGGTCTGATCGGCGTAGCCGCGCCGAAAGATGTAGAGGACCGGGTCGCCGGCCTGCTGCTGGCCGACCCGGATGTCCGGGACATTAACCAGCTCCGCATCCTGCAGGAGGGCCGGACGTATCACGTCGACGGCTATGTAGAGCTCCGCGTCGGCTTGACGCTGGCGGATGCCGACGATATTAAGTTCCGCTTGAAAGCGATGCTGCTGAGCGATCCGGACATTACCGACGTTACGCTTGGCATTCTTGAAGACAACGGTGTCCGGGACTGGAGGCCGGAGCTTACACCTTAAACGTCGCGGTGCAAAATTTCGTCGATGATCCCGTAAGCCAAAGCGTCCTGTGCATTCATAAAATAATCCCGGTCGGTATCGCGTTCGACCGTATCCAAGGGCTGCCCGGTATGTACCGCGAGCAGCCCATTCAGTTTGTCGCGAAGCTTGAGTATTCTTCGGGCTCCGATCTCGATGTCCGAAGCTTGGCCTTGAGCCCCGCCGAGCGGCTGGTGAATCATGACTTCGCTGTTCGGCAGCGCGTAGCGCTTCCCCTTCGCGCCGCCGGACAGAAGAAACGCGCCCATCGATGCGGCAAGTCCGATGCAAAGCGTGCTCACATCCGGCTTGACATGCCGCATGGCATCGTAGATGGCAAGACCTGCCGCAATCGAACCGCCGGGACTGTTAATATACAGCTTGATTTCTTTGTCCGGATCAGCCGCAGGCCCGATTTTCATTGTCAATCCGCCGGTGGAGTGAGATAATTATTGTCGTTCCTCATTTTGCTGACGAAAGCGCGGGATAACACGATGGCTATGTCGTATTTTCTATTGTTCTACTTCGTCGTTTACATGGGCAATGCCATTTACGGAACGTACATTCCCGTTTACTTTCAGTCGATCGGCGCGACGCCGACCCAGATCGGGGCGCTGCTCAGCGTCGGTCCGTTCGTCGCCGTGCTCGCTCAGCCGCTATGGGGTGCCGTCGGGGACCGGGCCAGGACGAAAAACGCCGTCCTCGGCTGGCTGATCGCGGGCAGCGGGGCAATGATTCTGCTGTTCCCCTTCTCCGAAGCGTTCCTGTATTTACTTGTCGTCGTATGCTTGTTTACGTTTTTCCAAACGTCCATCTTCGCCTTGAGCGACGCCATCACACTGGAGGAATTGGAGAAGCACAAGCGCTGGTCGTTCGGCCCGATCCGGCTCGGCGGCACGATCGGCTTTGCGGTCATGTCCATTACCTTCGGGTGGATCGCAAAGGACCATATCGGCTATTTGTTTTATGCTTACGCCTTGGTCATGCTGGTGTCGCTGCTGCTGCTGGCCAAGTTTCCCAAGGTATCGGGATACCAATCGACCGGCAACAAAATGCAGGTGTGGGTGCTGTTCAAAAACCGCAAGCTCGTCACCTATCTGGCGATTAATCTAGTACTGCAAATAACGATGGGGTATTATTATACGTTTTTCCCGGTGTACTACAAAGAAATGGGCGGCGACAGCGTGCTGCTTGGCTGGTCGATGGTTGTCTCGTCCCTGAGCGAAATCCCGTTTCTGCTGTTCGCCTCCAAGATTATGAAGCGCGTTCGCATGACGCATATTTTGCTTTTGTCAAGTCTGGCGGCCATGGCTCGCTGGTTCATCTTCTCGTTCACGGACAACCCATATTGGGTGCTTCCCACGCAGCTGCTGCACGGGCTCATCTTTATCGTGCTAACCGTCACCATGGCGATGTATATTAACCAGGAAGTGCCGAAGGAGCTCAAGGCGAGCGGCCAGACGCTGAACGGGCTGCTGAATCTCGGCCTTGCCCGGATCATCGGCAGCTTCTTGGGCGGCTATGCAAGCGAAGCGTACGGCATGCGGAACGTCTTTATGTTCAACGGCTGGGTCGCCGCCGCCTGCGCCGCAGCGATCGTCATCATCACCCTCAGGCAGACCCGCTCGGAGCGGACACTTGACGCCTGACGAATTACACTTGCCCTCTCCAGTCCTGCCCGGACGCCGTTTCGCGCCAACGGCTGCGAATCGCTTGCAGCTGCGCTTCCGGCAGGATGCCTTTCCCCGCCAGCTCTGCGTTCTGCACCCAGCGGTTCGGATTCGCCGTGCCGACTATGGCCGTGCTCACGCCCGGAATACTCAGCGTGAACCGCAGAGCGATCTCGACCGACTGCTCCAAGTCCCCTTGCAGAAAATCGTAACGAAGCCGCTGTAACCGCTCCCAATACGGCTCATGGTAAGCCGAAACGGGTTTCTCGCCCGTCCGCCAGACCGCATTCGCGAGCGGTCTCTTGGCAATGACGCCCATCCCCCTCCGGACAGCTTCCGGTATCGTAAGCTCTACGGCTTCCTGATCCGCAATATTGACCGACGTCTGCAGCGTATCGAATGCCCCGCAGCGGATCGCATAGAGCGCCGCCTCGCGGTCGCCGCTGTAGCCGATGTAGCGTGCTTTTCCCGCCTCGCGCGCCCGCTGAAGCACCTCAATGACGTCCCCCTGCTTCAACAGCTCTTCCGAGCAGCTGTGAAGCTGAATCAAGTCGATATAATCCGTCTTCAGCCGCTTCAAGCTGCGGTCGATGCTTTGGGCGAGCAGATCCGGGTCCCAATCCGGAATGGCAAAGCCGGAGGCATGTCCGCATTTCGTGAACAAATAGCAGTCCTTCCGGCGGTAACCGACCGCTTGTCCGATCAGCTCCTCGCTGCCTTTATAGCATTCCGCCGTATCGATCATATTCAACCCCGCATCCAGCGCCGAATCGAGCAATCGCTCCACGGTCGATACGGAAGCGCCCTCAAAGCCGATCTCCGCTCCGCCGAATCCAAGCATACTGACCTTCATATCCGTATTTCCTAACTGACGCCTTTCCATGCTTGTCACTCCTCCGCTTCGGATTAAGTTTATCTTAACAAATATTTACTCCTTTGTAAGCCGCAAGCGGTCAAGAAGAACAAAAAGCCGGCCGACCAAAATGGTCGAACCGGCTTCCATGAAGCTCAGCCCTTCTGCACTCCGGTACCTGCCGCACGCATCGCGAGCCTGCCTTTCAGCGAGCTCAGCGTGAACAGCAGCAGCGCGCTCCAGATCAGGCAAAAGCTGATCAGGTGCACGGTCGTGAACGGCTCGTTGTACAAAGTGACACCCAGAATGAGGCTAATGGTCGGAGCCAAATATTGCAGGAACCCGACGGTCGTCAGCGACAGCCTTTGAGCCGCCTTGGCAAACCACAGCAGCGGCAGCGCCGTGGCCACTCCTGACGTTGCCAGCAGCAGCTGGTAACCCGTGCTTAACGATGATGTCGTCGATTGGCCTGTCATCCCCACAACAAGCAAATAAACGGCGGCCACAGGCAGCACGACGATCGTTTCTCCGGCGAGGCTCACCATCGGCTCGAGCTGCATTTTCTTTTTGACGAGCCCGTACACTCCGAAGCTCATCGCCAGAGCCAACGATACCCATGGAACCGATCCGTAGCTAAATGTCAGAACGGTTACGCCCGCCGTAGCAAGCACCATGGCCGTCCATTGTACCGCGCGAAGCCTTTCGCCCAAGAAACAGACCCCAAGCAGCACGCTGATCAGCGGGTTGATGTAATAGCCCAGGCTCGTTTCAACAACGCGGTCGTGGTTGACGGCCCAGATGTAGATAAGCCAATTGAGGCTGATCAGCAGGGAGCACCCCACCATCGGCAAAACATTTTTACGCTCGGAAAAAGCGCTCTTGAGCGCCTTCCAACGGCCGCCGATCAAGAGCAGCAGCGCAACAAATACGAAGGACCACACGACGCGGTGGCCTAATATTTCTCCTGAAGAAACAGAAATAAAGGTTTTCCAAAACAACGGCAAAAGGCCCCAGGCAAGGTAAGCCAGCAGCCCGTAACCGATCCCAGCGTTCACGTTTCTCTCTCCCTCTCTATTTCTATATAATCGGAATGACCAAAGAACTCATTATACTCCCGATCTGAGTATCCGGCAAGCACGATTTGATGAACACGATGCTTTTAGCGAGACTGTCTGCGGATACCTTTATCGATAAAATAACATAAAGCAACGCAGGCAAAAGCGACCGCTAACAAGGGAAGAACCGCGCCGAATAAATCCATGGAAAGAAATCCGGCTATCGTGTGAATAAAGGTTATAACCATCCGATCAGCTCCTTTTTCTAATTAGGTCCCGGCATCGGCAATCAAAGGCTTGCTCATGATGTACCAGCGGTCCGTATCTCCCCCACATTTCACCGACCTTATTTTACGAAGTGCCTATGGTTGTGATTATATCGGAAATTCAAGTTATTGGAAACCAATAAAAAAAGAGACTTCCCATCTCCTGCCGACATGAGATGCAAGCCTCTCTTCCTTCCTCTAACCATACACATCCGTTACAAGCGCAAGGGTTAATAACAAGCCCATGATGCCTCCTGCCGCAACGGCCCACCCTCGATGGCTTCGTTCCGCCGCCGCCATAACCGATCGGTAATACAGTACGGCGCCGAGCAAAACTAAAGCAGATTCCAGCAAGATGCTGAGCGTCGGGACCTGCCACAAGCCGAAGCCGAGCAGCGGAAAGCCGCCTGCATTCCCCGGAAAAAGAGGCATATCGGCCCGGTGTACGAGCAGATCGAGCAGCCAGTGGCTGAATACGACCGAACCGACCGCCACACCTCCTCGTCTCCCCCACAGCTTTCCGGCTCCCCAACCGGCAAGAATCGCAAGCAACAAGGCTCCAATCAGGGAATGCGTGTAATCCGCGTGAATCAGGCTTCCTCCGTAGCCTTCGCCCGTGACAGGCTCCAACGTCTCCGCACCCGACAGCAGTAAGGGCACGAAAACAACGTCCAACAGCTGCGTACTCAGCATCAGCGCCCACAGCGGAACGTTCGGAGTCTTGGCCTTCACTGCCGCGGCTAGTCCGAAATGACCTGCGAACATGACCTAGCCCTCCTTTTTCGGGTACGAGCTTGCTTTCGCTTTGGTTTTGGCGTCCAGCCACCCGCACCCAAGCGTGAATAAAAGCACGAAGACGATAAAGCTCATACCGATCTCCTCCCTCTCAAGTCGGCTTTGACTCCGCCTTGGCCCTCCGCTTCATCTCGTGCAGACCCGCAAGAAAGGTGTCGAGTAGCAGCCGGAAGCTGACATCGAGATCGAGCGGCAGACCGAATCCGCCGCGCTGCTCAAGCGATGAGAAGCCGTGCAGAAGGCTGCGCAGTCCGCGTACAGCGTGCAGCGCGGCATCATCCTTCAGCTCGTACGCCTGCAGCGCGCGAACCACGAGATCGACCGTTTCGCCGGCCAAGCGCCGCACCTCCTCGTCCTGCGGGTCGGGAGCGCGGAGCGTCGCATCGTACAAGCCCGGATGCGCGCGGGCAAACGCCACGTAGGCTTTGCCTAGCTCGCGTACCGCATCGTCTCCCGAGCGCCCGACAACGGCCTGTGTCATGACGTGCAGAAGCTGCTCCAGGCCGTGGACGGCCAGCTTGCTGCGCAGCCCGCTTAATCCGTTCACATGGTTATAGAGGGAAGGAGACCGAACGTCCAGCTTCTGAGCGAGCGAAGCCAGCGTGACCTCTTCCAGACCTCGGGTATCGGCGATTTCAACTGCGGCTTGCAGGATCGTAGGCAGATCGAGACCGATTCTTGGTGACATCGTTTACACGCTCCTTTTCGCGGTGAGCGGCAGATTGCGCTCGGCATCGGCAATAGCCCGGTTGAGCGCCTCTTCGGGACGACTGAGCATGCTCCCATGCCCCACAGCGAGCAGCGAGGGCCGATGCTCCCGAAGCTTGCAGGCGCTTTCCAACGCAAGCTCCTTGCTCCAGGTTGCCATCGCCGGGAACGGAAACCACGGCCGGACTTGACCCGATACGGCGATGCCGCCTCTTATCTGGAACGCGTCGCCAGCGATCAATGCCCGGTTACGAGTGTCCAGAAAGGCCATCGAGCCCGGTGTATGTCCCGGGGCCGCCACAGCCAACAGCGAGCCGACCCGGTCGCCGTCCTGAAGCAGCACATCGGCGCGCGTCCGCACGTTCTTCGGCACGCCGCCGCGGACCGGAGTATTCGGCTCGCCCGGGTCCAACGTGACATCGCCCGCCAGCAGCCGCGCATCCCGGGCGGAAATATGCACCGGAACGCCGGGCAGCGCTTGCTTCAGCTTATCGAGCGCGCCGATATGATCGTCGTGCGCGTGGGTCAAGACAATCCGCGTAATCGGCTTCCCGATGGCTTGTGCCGCTTGCAGAATTCCCTTGTCACTATATGGAAGCGCCGCATCGATCAATGTCAAGCCGTCGTTCTCTTCGACAAAGTAACAATTCACCGGAAACATCCGCGGCATAAACGTCAGCTGGTAAACGGTCAGTTCTTGTTTGATTTGCATTGTTGTATCTCCCCTTAGTTAAATAACTAATATCGTTAGTTTTATATTAACTAATACCATTAGTTTTTGCAAGCCTATTTTTTCTGCCGGATGAAAAAACAAAAAAACAGTTACCTTGGAAGATAACTGTTCAAGCTTGTTAAGAAAGTGGGCTTAAATAAAAATAGAGATGCAAACGGAGGTGGGGTATCCGCTGGAGAAGCGATAACGTCCGCCTTTGTCTTCGGGAAATGTCCGCTAACAAGCGGCTTCCAATCAAATTTCCCGAGGACCCGGGGTCCCCGCAAAGTACTCGGACTAAGCTTCCCTGATTCAACTTCACTTTGTGGGGTGGAGCAGCGGTCGGAAGTGGATACCCCGCCCTCTCGTAACCTCTATTACCTGTCACAGCTCAGCACCTCATGAAGCTTCGTGCCGCTTACCTATAAGCTTCGATCCCGTCGCGAAACGCTTCCGGGTCGTCGTTCTCCAAGCCGAACAGCGCTTCCTGCAGCGCGAACGTCCCTTGATAAAATTTCACTCGCTCCAGCAGCCCTTCCATATCCGGATCAAGCTCGATCATATGCCGCAAGAACGGCTCTCCATAAGAAGCGAGCAGCCCCGCATAATCCACCGCCGGGTCTCCCGGACCGGATGAGCCGAAATCAAGAATGCCGCTAATCTCGCGCCGCTCCGGATCGTAAAGAATGTTCGAGCCCCCGAAATCGCCGTGAACGAGCACCGGCGTTATTCGAAAGTTCGCCCCATGGCCGAGAAAGCTCGCAAAGTGCCGCTCCGTCCATCGCTGCGCTTCCCGGTTCATGTGAGGATAAAGCTTCACCCGGATGCGCTCGAACAGGTCCGACCATTCGCGGTAACCGTCATACTCCGGCCCGGACTCTCCCAATGCATCGGCAGGTACGCTGTGCAATTCGTTCAAAAAGGCGGCAAGCTGCCGGGCAATCCCGCGAACCATGGACACACCTGCGCTCTCCAACTTCCCCCACTGACCGTCCAGTAACGGTTCCCCGGGAATTCTCGGGTAGCCGACAAACACGCTGCCGAGCCGATCGGATTGGAGATGCCACTTCGCCGGGGCCGGGACCGGAATCGACACCCGTCCCTTCACGGTGTTTAGAAGACGGACTTCGTAGCGAAGCCGCTCGATCCCTTCCGCATATTTGGGAAATCGGAAAATCCACTCGGCATTCACGAGCAGCACGTCGTTGTTTTGACCGGACTCGATCGCCTCGACCTCGCGCAGCGGCAGCTCGGGACAATAGTGCCTGAGCGTTTCCATATACAAAGTTTTATGTTCCATACCCATCAACTCCCCCACACCGAGACGCCGCGGCCGTTCACGCTCCTGCCGGCTTCGTCGCCCGGATCGAGAACAGCATCGGGATAAGCTCTTTCCCTTTCATTCTCCACCAGCCGTCCTCGCCCTTCTCCATCAGCCCCGGAAACTTTTCGTACATGCAGAAGGGAAACTCGTGAACGAACTCAATGCGCAGCCCGGCTTGAATCAGCGCAGTCACGATGGAGCCCAGCGAATGCGCCCATTCGTAGGTGACGGTATTGTTGATCGTGGCATTTCGGTCGGCATACGTGCCCTCGGTATCAAGTACGATCGCTTCGCCTTCGAAATACGAATAAACCATGCGCAGCTCTCCATCGACGATTTCGAAAATATCGGCAAGCGGATGACCTTCGGCAATATAAAAAGTGCCTCCGGGCTTCAGCCTCTCATAGATGATTTCCGCCCACCTCGTCAAGTCCGGCAGCCAGCACAGCACGCCGTAAGACGTGAACACGATGTCGAACTTCTCCTCCGGCAGCACCTGAGGCACGTCGTACACATTCGCGCATACAAACCGGGCGTCCAGCCCCAGCTTGTCGTTCAGCGAGCAGGCCAGCTTGACCGCTTCCCGGGAAAAATCGACCCCGGTCACCCGCGCTCCAAGCCTGGCCCAGGACAAACTATCCTGCCCGAAATGGCACTGCAGATGCAGCATCGACTTCCCCGCCACGTCGCCCAATTCGTCCAGTTCAACCGACAAGAGAGACGAACGGCCCGCAAGGAACGATGCTACATCGTAAAACTCGGATTGCTCATGCACCGGCGTTCGGTCGTTCCAATTGTCCCGATTCTTATTCATTCCGTACTCCATATGGAAAACCCCTTCCAAATTTGCGATCCTTTCCATCCTATCGCAATCCCGAAAGAGGTGTAAATATCCAAAATTGGTTGAAGCCAAAAAATCCGTCCTGGCAGCAAATGCTCCCTACAGCCCTAGTCAGTCAACGGATCGACTTGAACGGCCGCTTGCTTCCCGCTAAGCTGGATGCCCGTCTTCTTGCGTCCGCTCGCGGACAAATCGTTCAGCAGCGATTCAAGCAGCGCTTTCGCTTGGGCCCCTTCCTTGCCTTGAATCCGCACAACGAATTGGACGGCGTCCCCGGATTTCAAAATCCGCTCCGCCTGCTGCTTCTTCGTCTCGTAATCGTGCTCCTCGATCTGCGGCGTCAGACGAATTTCCTTCAGCTTCGGTGCCTGCTCACGCTTGCGGGCTTGCTGCTCCTCCTCTTTTGCTTTCCCCGCGCGGACCAGCTTGCATGGCGGCGGACTGCTCATGAGCGACGTGCAGACTAGGTCCACCTTGAGCTTCCTGGCCATCGCCAGCGCCTCGGAGGTAGGGACGATGCCGAGATCTTCACCGTCGACTCCGGTTAAATGAACTTCGAACGCTTTAATTTTTTCGTTAAGAATCATTGTGAACCCACCTGAACTTTCGATATAATGAACCCATCTTACCGCTTAGAAGGAGATTTTTCAATGAACCGCAAAGAAATCGAAGAGCAAGTCATCCGCAATTATCAACGGGACGAAAATATTATGATTCTCGCGTTCGCCCAATGGTGCATCAACCACGGCCTCGATCCCGTCGCGCTGTATGAGCAGGCATACCCGCAGCAGGAAGCGAACGCCGCGCTTCAGCAAGCGCTGGAGCTGACCGTGCCGAAGGAGGAAGCCGGGGAAGTGCCGGACGAAACGCTGCTCGGCGTGCTGTCCATGTTCGGCAACGAAGATCTGGCTTTCGTCGTTACCCAGGAAATCGCGAAGCGCCAAAAGTCCGGACGGTAGCGTTCGACATCGCCGGAGTCACAGCTTGGGCCTGCAGCTCGCAGGCTCCCACCCGGCGTATTCCGCTCCTGACTGGCATCGAAACCTCATCCTGAAGCCCCTCCGTTAAGCGGCCGCAGGAACGAACTGCATTCCCACGGCATGGAAGCGTGCTTTCATCGCTCCCGACAATACCAGTGGAACGCTCCTCTACCCGGTCTACCGCTTCCAATCACTCGCCACCCATGATAGAGGAACTGACATGCCTTATGTCATCCATTTCGCCGCTCTCAGCGCAAATTGAGGAACTGACGTTCGCTAATACTCCCATTCCGCGGGACATGAACATTTTTCGACACGAATAAGTCATCCTGCTTCCTCTAACCCCCGACGAACGATCCAACGTTCCGCTTAACGCATCGCAGTTCCTTTATTTCTCAGCTTCATGTACTTGTCAGTTGCACTCGCTATCGGCCGCACGCACTTGTCTTCTGCACACACTTATCAACTGCACATACCATTAGTCGCACGTACTTGTCATCTTGCATGCACTTGTCCCTGCCCACACTATCAGCCCCACCCACTTAGCGAATCCGCACAACACGAAAATCCAACATATCCGCAAACCTCGAAAACCTATACATACCCTTGCCGCAGCCCCGCCAAACTATTTTTTGCACAAAAAAAAGACCGGCTTCAATGGAATCCGGTCCTTGCGGTGTGTCCGCCGATGGCTAGCGGAACGAAGGCGAATCAGCTTAAGCTTTGGTTCACTCGATCGACAATCTGGTCGGATGTCATGCCTTGAGCATTGATAACGGAAGCTTTCGTTGTGGTTTCCGCGATGCCCAGCACGTCCTTGTCCTGTCCGGAAATAACGCAGCAGTCGCAATTTTGCAAACTCGCGTTATCGACGGATACGACTTCGTGCCCGCTCTGCTGCAGCGCGTCCTTTACATCCTGCAAGCTGTTTTCCACTGCAATTCTCGCCATGATCTTCCCTCCTTATCCAGATTGTAGTATGCCGAGCTTCGACCACTTTTATTCGCTGTCGCGGGCCCTTCCCTCCCGATCGCCAACTTCGTCCGCATCGACCAAGCTGTCGACCAGATGGGCAAGCAGGCTTTCCATATCATCGATATGGCTTTCATCGATTTTACGGATAAACTCGATATGTATCCGGTAAGCGCCTTTTTCATCCGAAGGCCCGCCTCCCGATCGTCCGGAACCGTCGTCCGGAACGAATTCCGCCGACCTTTCGTGACGGATCCGGGCTTCCTCCGCCCAACGGTCCGCCATGGCACGGTGGAGCTCCGCCGCGTGCTCGCAGTGGCTGAGCGGCATGTCCAGTCGGAGCGCGAGCTTGGCACCGGGACGCTCGCCGGGTTCAATGAGCCGGAACCTTTCCCCGGCGAAGTCGGACAACACGCTGGTCATGCTGATTTCCGCTTGACAGCAGCCTTCGTCGCGTCGGATGCGCATGCTGAATATCCGTTTCATGCTGGCCAGATCGATGAAATCTTCCCGGCCGATGACCCGGATCATTTGCTCCGCATCCAAATCGTACAAATGTCCTTCGAGCACTACTTTTAAATTATCGAAAATCGTCGGGTCAAACAAGGTAACTTCCCCTTTCGCAGCATGGCTTTACGCCTGCGGCAAATGGCGGATATCCAGCACGTCTCCCTGAGCGAAGCGTCCGCCCTCCACCACGTTTATGATTCGCTCCGCCGCCTCATCCGGCGTATACAGTCCGCCCGTTTGCTTCAGCCCTACGAAGCGCTCCACCTCCGGGAACCGGTCTGACTCCGTCCCGCGGATCAGCTCCTGCATACCCGTGTCCACGACACCGGGCGCGATCGAAACGACCTTCACCGCCTGCAGCCCGTCGCCTTGCTCCAGCCCGACGCAGCGCGTCAGCATATCCAGCCCGGCCTTGGTGGCGCAGTAGCCGCTCCAGCCGGAATACGGCTTTTTCCCCGCGCCGGAAGAAATGTTGACGATCGTTCTGGCCGTCGAAGCGGACCAATCCTTCGTTGCCCGGATAAAAGCGGACATCAGCAGCATCGGGGCCAGCAGATTGACGTTCATCTGCTCCGTCAGCGTGAGGCTATCGGCCTGCTCCAGCGGCATGATCGGCTCCAGCATGCCTGCGTTATTGATCAGCGTGAGGGCGTCGAGCGGCTCCTTTTCAAGCGATCCGACGATAGTCGCGATCAGTGCCTCGATCCCGTCCACGCGTTTGAGATCATATGTGTAATGCTCGGCCTTCCTCGGGGCAGCAGCTCCGTCCGCACGGTCGCCGGCGTCCGCCGCGGTCCGTGAAATTCCGATGACGCGGTGCCCGGCAGCGAGCAAGCGGCGGGTCAGAGCCAGTCCTAATCCTTTGGAAGCGCCGGTCACAATATAACCTTTCATTTAAAAGTTCTCCTTCCACAAAAAACTCCCCTTCCAGCTCGCGTGGTGCGATTTGCAGCACAAGCACGTTAACCTGAAGGGGAACCTCGCTATGGTCCTATTTCTATTGTACCATTGATTAGATTAAATTTCAGCTTTTGCTGCATGCCGCTCTGCCAGCTTGTGCCGGAGATCGCCGCCAATCAAGCTTGCCGAATCCCATGTCGCATTCCGGACGAACAATCCCGCCTTTCCGGTCAGAATCAGGTTCATCCCCCATTGGCGCATCCAGAACAATCCGTCCTCGGGACCAAGCCCGATGCAGTACAGCGGCATGAACGACCGATGCTTCGGCCCTTCCTTTCCTTCCATCTCGGACGAAATAATTTTCGCAAGCCGCTGCGCCTGCGGAATCGCCTCTTTGCACGTCATCGCGTCCTCTTGTCCTGTACGGGGGTCGATAATTCGGGCCCCGTCGCCGATCGCATAAATGTCTCTCGTACCCTTAACTCGGTAATGGGCGTCTACGGTCAATCTGCCGTCGGCTTCCGTGGGCAGCCCTAGCTGCTTCAGCGCCGGATTCGGCTTGAGTCCAAGCGTCCACACGCATACGCCGGCAAGCAGCTTGGAGCCGTCGCTCAAATGCAGCACGCCGTCCGCATGCTTCGTGCCCCGGACGCCGTACCGTACGTTCACCCCGACGCGGCCGAGCCTGCTCTCGGCCTTGCGTCCGACAACGGCGGGAGCATTGTCCATCAGCCGCTTCCCCGAATGGACGAGATGCACCTCGGCCAAGCGGGGATCGAGCCCGCCCTGCTCTGCCTCCCGCTTCAACCAATAAGCGATTTCCGCCGAAGCTTCCATCCCCGTGATGCCTCCGCCGACGACCGCTACGGATAGCAGGCTTTTTTGCTGAGAGGGCTCCCTTTCCAACCGCGCCTGCTCCACCTTCCGCTTCAGCTCGTTTCGGATTTGTTCGGCGGCCGCGACGCTCGTCAGCGGAATGCCTCCCTGCTCGGGCGTAGGCGAGACGACGATGCTGCCCAGCGCAAGGATCAGCCGGTCGTAGAGCAGCGCGCCGGTCGTACCGTCCGGATAAGTCACTTGAATCGTACGGCGGCTTGCATTCACGGAAGTCAGCGCAGCGGTAATGCAGGTCACCTCATCGCCAAAATAGCAGGAGAACGGTACCCGAAGCTCCGGCTCCCCGACGGCCGCCTTAAACAGCAGCACCTTTCGCAAGTGGTACGGCTCCTTATCAACCAAGATCAACCGAACCTTTTGTTTCGCATGGGCATATTGCTTTTGCAGCGCCCGAACCGCATTCAGACCGGCGTAGCCTCCGCCGACAACAACGATTGTTTTGCTTTCCATGGTGATCCACCCTCTCGCGTCTTTTACCCTTATGGCGAACGAAAGGACCGGCTTGTGACAGCCTGCGCGAAAAAAGCGCAAAAAAAGCCAACCGGGCAAATCCGGTTGGCCTGTCGCCGGCGGCATCCCTTAATCGGGATTCCGGCATGCATTGGGCCGCTGAGCGCGATGCGGCGGTTACGGCTTCATCAAATCGTCTGCGGTGATCCCGTCTTCGACGGCGAATTCAAAATCGTACACGTCATACACTTGAGCGGGAACCTCGGCCTGAATGATTTTCTCCATCAATTCAAGCTGGTCCGTCAAAATAGGCGCTTTCTCCCGCAGGGAGGTCAGCACGACCTCGGTTTCGATCGGATCGAACGATTCCCCGTACTGGGCATTATCCACGGCATTGATGACCGTGAACGTCACATTCTCGTTAATCGGCAGCGGCGGGCTTGGACGCCATGGGGCGACAAGCGCGCGCTCCAGCTTTTTCTTATTGAACGAGTCGTCGAAAAAGGCGATGAGCTCCCCGATTTTCCCTTTCACGTGAGCGTCGTCCTCCGGGTCCGGCATAACCGGCTCGGGGCTGTCTTTCATCTCGTATAATTCCAATATCGTCGAATACGGAATCAAATATTCCACCGGGCGGCTTGGCGCCATGAGTTCACCATATACAGCCACAAGCACCGCCTCGATAACAAAACGCCGGGACATATTCCAATTCCCCCCTATTGTGATGCGTCCGTTCTTAAGTCCGGCCTACATTCTTTCATATCACAATTGGGAATAAAAGTCCAACTTTGCAGACTTTCTCACGCTTTGCCGGCTTTTTCAATTCTGGCTCTGTAAGAGTCGGGAATACGGTGCTATAATAAAGCAATGTGCCTGTAACCGAACGTTATGAAATGGAGAGTTAACTTGATGAATGCTGTGAAACGTTTTCCCGTTCCTTTGCCGCTGCTGCTCGTGATCGGCATCGTCGCGATTTCTTTTTCAGCCATTTTTGTCCGCTGGTCGAATGCTTCGTCGTCGGTCATTGCGATGTACCGGCTGCTACTGACCGCGGCCATTTTGCTGCCTTTGCTGCTGCGGTACCGCCGCGAGGTGGCGCAGCTGCGTCTAAGCGACTGGGCGGGCTTGTTCTGGTCCGGACTCGCGCTCGGCCTCCATTTCTTGTTCTGGATGGAATCGCTCAAGCTGACGACGGTCGCAAGCTCGACCGCGATCCTTTCGCTGGAGCCCGTCTTCGTCCTGATCGGCGCGTGCCTGTTCCTCGGCCAACGGACGAATATGCTGGCCGTGCTCAGCATGGCGGTTGCGATTCTGGGCGCGGCCATGATCGGTTGGGGCGACTGGGGGCTGACCGGAGATGCTCTACTCGGCGACCTGCTGTCCCTGCTCGGAACGGCGGCGATGGCCGTGCAAATCCTGCTTGCCAAAAGCATGCTGAAGCGCATTCCCGCCTTTGTATTCAGCTTCTTCGTCTTTGTCCTTGCCGCGCTGGTGCTCGCCGTATATAATGTGGCGGCGGGATTGCCTTTTTCCGGCTACGATTCGCGAGAATGGGGCATCTTTCTGCTTCTGGCCGTCATTCCGACACTGTTCGGCCACTATTTGTTCAACTGGCTGCTGAAGTATATGCGTCCCGAATCCGTATCGATGAGCGTCCTCGGGGAGCCGCTGGGTGCAACGATATTGGCCTACCTGCTGCTCGGCGAGAGCATCACATGGATGCAGGCCGCGGCCGGCTTCGTCCTGTTGTCCGGCGTATGGATGTTCCTCCGCTCGAACGAACGGGAAGCCGTCGCCGCCCAGACCGGCAGAACAGAGATGACCTAATACGCAAAAAGCCGCTGCTTCCCGGAAACCCGGGGGCAGCGGCTTTTGTTCATTCGCTTTTGTCTGTGATTAGAGTACGCGGCGTGCCGTCGTATAGTGCTTGCTCCACCAGCCGCTGTTCAGATCGGAGATGGTAACCCCCGGCTTGCCGTACGTGTGCATAATTTTCCCGTTACCTATATAAACTGCAACGTGATGAATCGGAGAGTAGAAGAAGACCAGATCTCCCGGCTTCAATTGGCTTCTTGGCACATAGGTGCCCGCTTTGGATTGAGCTGCTGACGAACGAGGCAGCTTCACGCCGTATTTGCCGAAGATTGTCGCCATGAAAGAAGAGCAGTCGAATGCTTTGGTGTTACCTACACGCGCACCGAACTTGTAAGGGGTGTGCAGGTAGCTTTTCCCTGTGGAAATAATGCTTTGCGCTTTGGATGCGGAATACGCGTAAGCACTATTGGCCGGAGCCGCGAGCGTACTGCCGAACAGAAAAGCCGTGCACAAGCCGATCGACAGTACCAAGTTCCCCCAACGTTTTCCAAACAGTTGTTTCATCTGTAACGTCCTCCTTGAAGTAAGGTTGGCTGATTGCCTGTACCCACTATAGCACAGATGAAAACGAAGGAATTGGCGCCAAACTCCGCTAAAGACACGCCCCGCAGTGCCTCAGACCTTTTTATTAAAAATTCATGAGAAAACTCTCATATTGCTCTTATTAAAACGCTGTCAAGGATGATTTTGGCAGCTTGACCGTTGCCGTCGTCCCCTTCCCTTCCTCACTCTCAAGGCGGATCGAGCCTTGATGCAGCTCGACAATTTGCTTCGCTATCGCCAGGCCCAGACCCGATCCTCCAGTCCCCCGGCTTCTCGCTTTATCCACGCGATAGAACCGCTCGAATAGCAAAGGAAGCTCCTCGGACGGAATCCCCATTCCTTGATCCTTCACCCGGATAACAACGTAGCGCTCTTCCTCATCGCATTGTACGAGGACATTTTTCCGGCTGTATTTGATCGCATTGTCCAGCAGGATGATCAGCAGCTGCTTCAGCCTTGCTTCATCGCCGCGGCATTGGATCTCCTCCGAACCGATTCGGACGATAATATCTCTGCCGAACGCCCGGCGCATCTGCTCGGCGGTGGAGCGGATGAGCTCCGCGATGCGGACGGGATGCAGCTCCGTCATCGACAGGCGTTCCACCTCCGCCAGCCGCAGCAGAGCGTCGATCAGTCCTTTGAGGCGCACGGTTTCCGAATGAATCGCATTCAGCGCTTCCTGCCGGATAGCCGGGTCCTGGCCTCCCCACCGGCGCAGCAGCGACGTATAGCTTTCGATGACGGTCAGTGGTGTTTTCAGCTCGTGAGAGGCATCCGCGACAAAATGCTTTTGCCGCCGGTCGTTCTCTTGCAAACACACGATCATTTCGTTGAACGTCCGGCCGAGCTCGCCCAGCTCGTCCTTTTTCGCCGTGATCTGAGGGCTGAGCAGAATAAAATCCCCCTTGCTTCGGATCGTTCGCATCGTCTCCAGCAATTGGCGGATCGGACGCACGAGCACCTTCGTATAGAAAAAACCGACGAGTGGCGAAAACAGCAGCACGCTGCCCGTCGTCACCGTGAGTCCCGCAACCAGAAGGTCCATAAAAGCGGCGACGACATTCAGCCCTTTTCCAAGCTCCAGCAGCCCGATTTGAACGTGGTTTTTGCCGACAATCGGCACTTGAACGAATAAAATCAGCAGGCCCAGCTCATTCTGCACGAAGGTATGATAATGCGTCCGGTAGGTCGCCGGGTGAGCCGACAGCTCCTCGCTTGACGACACTTGCGCGCGCACGGCCCCGTCGGGCGAAATGATTCGAATGAGCGTGTCGGACTCCAAATATTGCTGCAATTGGCTGGAATTCCAACGGGACGGAGCATAAATCTCCGGATCGCGCAAAATGATTTGCGCTTTATTCCACAGCTGCCGCACTTCGTTATCCGTCGTCTTCTTCAAAATATAGTAATAAATGAACCAGTTGAAAAAGACGACGATCAACAAAATCCACACACACGACAGCAGCATCAGTCGCGTCCGCAGGCTCATGGCTCGGGGTCCGCCAGCTCGTAGCCGACGCCTCGCGCCGTCTTGATCAGCTTGGGCTGGTAACCTTTGTCAACCTTTTGGCGCAAGTAACGGATATAGACGTCGACAATATTGGTATCACCTACGAAATCGTAGCCCCATACGTCGGAAATAATTTGTTCTCTCGTCAGGACATGCCCTTTGTGCTGAATCAAATATTGCAGCAAGTCGAACTCCTTCGGCGTCAATTCAATCGGATGGCCTCCGCGCGTCACTTTCCGCGCCTTGAGATCGATGGTCAAGTCCGCCGCGCTCAATGTATCGGTCTCCGGCTTATGCCGGTTCGTCAGCCCGATCAGGTTGCGGATGCGCGCCAGCAGCTCCTCGATCACGAACGGCTTGGTCACGTAATCGTTCGCGCCTTGATCGAACCCACTTACAATATCCGGCGTCGCATCGCGGGCCGTCAGCAAGATGACTGGCACTTCGGCGTTGGCTTGACGGATGCGCCGCAGCACTTCCAGTCCGTTCCATTCCGGCAGCATCACATCAAGCAAAATAAGGCTCCAAGGCTTGGAAGTAGCCAGTCTGGCCCCTTCCCGGCCGTCATGCACCGTCTCGACCTCGTAGCCCTCGTGTTCGAGCTCAAGCGTCAGCACACGGGCGATATGTTCTTCGTCTTCAATGACCAGAATAGATTGCGTCATACGTTCTCCTGCAGCCGTTTGTATACAGGGTAACCATTCCAGCCGGACCGTATTCCGTTTTTCAACGCCTTGACGTCCCATGAAAAATATGCTAATTTCAGCGTAATCTGCCGCCAAGAAGGAGTCGTCGTTAATGTTTCATGCCTCTGCCTATACAGGAACTCGTGAGGAAAATTACAAGCTGCTCATTTCCCAATTGTCCGCGCTTATCGAAGATGAGCCGAACCGGATTGCCAACCTGGCTAACGCCGCCGCGCTGCTGAACCAGTTTCTGGAGCGGATCAACTGGGTCGGCTTTTATTTAATCGAGGAAGGGGAACTGGTGCTTGGGCCTTTTCAAGGCTTGCCTGCCTGCGTGCGCATTCCGCTCGATAAAGGCGTCTGCGGCCGTGCAGCCAGCCTCCGGGAAACGGTCCGCGTTGCGGACGTCCATCAATTTCCCGGCCACATCGCTTGTGATGCCGCTTCGCAATCGGAAATCGTCATTCCGATTCTCCATGGCGAGCGCTTGATCGGGGTGCTGGATATCGACAGTCCGGAGAAAAATCGTTTCGACGAGAAGGATCAGCATTATTTGGAGCTGTTCGCACTGAAGCTCGCTGAACGGATGTAACGTAGGACGAATTTTATCCATACGAAAAACCGGGATTTGAAACGGTTTCCCGCTCGAATCCCGGTTATCCTTTAATCTCCTATACTCTCCAAATTTAACCTTCTTTATTTTTGTTCGCGGCTTCCTGCCGCTCGCTGCCGAAGGCCATAACGAGATTTTGTATTTTTTGCAGCCGGATATATTCGTTCTGCTTCAGGTCGCTGCGGAAGTACGCGTATAAATACGCCCCCTCCAAAAAGCTGAGTCCGGGATAGCATACAAGATCCGAATTCGTATACGGGTTATCGAGCAACACCTGCCACTCCCCTTCGCGCTCTTCGGCCGGAATGGTCTCCAGCACCGTTTGCTTGTATGCGGCAATCCGCTCGAATTCGTCCCATATGTTGCGCCAGGATGGGCTGAACGTCTCCGGCTCGGGAAACAACTGCTTAGCCTGCGCCAGCAGCTTATTCACGGATGCAATGTCACCGTCCGAAAATTGCTTCAGACGATCCCGGAAGCCTTCGAGCAGCAGCCTGAAGCCGGTAAATCCCTGGGTTCGAATCGATTCCTGAATCGCGGCCAGCTCCTGCGCCGTGCCCGCCGCTTCGAAATCGGCAAAAGGGTTTGTATTCATCAAAACTACCATTCCCCGTTTTTATAGTCGTTCGGAGGCGGAATGAACGGTGATCTGACCGTCTCCGCTCAGGCGCACCCGGCGCGACGGATCGTTCTTCAGCTTTACGTTGCAGAGCTTGACACGATCCTCTTTGATCAAAAGGATATGCCAATGATGCGGGTTATCATACCCGATGCTCTCCAGAAAAGCATGCTTATCCGCCGCGGCCTGCCCCTCTTCCTCCCACTGTTTGACGCCAAAATAATCGAAATCGTATACGTTTTTTTGAATGCATGCGGCGATTTCACCGGAATCGGTATGTCTCAGTACATAAGGCATCGGAACTCCTCCGAATCGGTTCTGAAAATGAAAAGGCGCAAGCTCAACAGGTTGAGTTTGCGCCTGAGGTTCGTGCCGGCCTTACCCTATTACAGGTAAGGATTTTCGTGCTTCGCCTTGAGACGGCTCCAGCGGCGTTCGACTTCGTTCTCGAACGATTGCAGCGCCTCCGCGTATTCGGGCTTCGTCAGGTGCTTCGTCTTGCCCATATTTTTCAACCAGTCGCCAACCGGAATCCGCTTGTTCTTCTCTTCCGGATTGAACGTGATCGTCGTTACGCCGTTCTCCACTTCGTACAGTGGGAAGAAGCAGGAGTTGACAGCTTGATCGATCAGCGATTGCCCGATTTGTTCCTCGGACAGCCAGTTGAGCGGACAGGTGATGAGGATTTTGCCGTAAACCAGACCCTCGTTCTGCGCATAATATTGCGCCTTGGCGGCTTTTTTCAGCAAATCCTGCGGGTTCGCTTCGGACCCGGTGAACACGTAAGGAATGTTCGTCGCGGCCATAATCTGCGGCGTGTCCTTATGATGGAACAGCTTGCCGCCCTGATGCTTCCCGACATTGGACGTGGAGGTCCGGTGGCCGAGCGGCGTCGAATAGGACAGCTGCGCGCCGGTATTCATATAGCCTTCGTTATCGTATTCGAGAATGATCATTTTATGATTGCGCAGCGCAGCGCCGATGGCCGGGCCCATCCCGATATCCATCCCGCCGTCGCCGGTGATCATGACGAACGTGAAATCGTCCGGTAGGTTCAGATGCTCCAACTCGCCGCGGCGTTTGCGCTCCCAGAACATTTCCACGGCACCGGAGAGCGTTGCCGCTCCGCTTTGGAACAAGTTGTGAATGTAGGTCGCTTTATGCGAAGAATAAGGATACCCCGTCGTCACGACCATCGCGCAGCCGGTATGGAACAGCGCCACGATATCTCCTTCGATCCCTTTGAAGAACAGCTCCAGACCGGAGAAAATACCGCAGCCCGGACAGGCCCCATGCCCCGGTGCAAGCCGTTTCGGCTTCTTGGTCAGCTGGCGGATCGGCGGAACCTTTACCTTCAATTGGCCCGTCGTCTCGTCTTTGTCAACCGTAATCAATCCGGTCTTCAAATCCTCGTATTTCATCGGCTCGATGACACGCTGCGGCTTCTTGTCCGGATCGCCCGGCGTATGCCCGTAATAATCGAACGGGACGTCGACCCGGCCTTTTTGGACCGCTTCGATCGCCAATTCAAACAGGTGATGACCGTCCTCCGCATAGAAGTCTTTGCCGCCCAGCCCGTAAATCCGGCTGATGACCATCGTATCGCGGTTGCCTTCCGTGAACAGCGCCGCTTTGATCTCCATCGTCATGTTCCCACCGTGCGCCCCGTACGAATCCGCGCGGTCGCCGATCGTGACGGCTTTGACGTTTTTGAGCGCTTCGGCGATCTGCTTCTGTGGGAACGGGCGAATCATATTCGGCGCGATCGAACCGGCTTTGATGCCTTTGGCCCGCAGTTGATCGACGACATCTTTAATGATTTCGGACGCCGAGTTCATCAGGAATACCGCCACTTCGGCGTCTTCCATCCGGTACAGGTCGAGAATCGGATAATCGCGGCCCGTCAGCACCTGGTATTCTTGACGGATGCGGTCGAATACTTCTCCGGCGTTGTACATCGCAACGGACTGCTGATAGCAGTTGTTGATGTAATCCGGCTCGTTCATGTAAGGTCCTACCGTAATCGGATTGTTGCGGTCAAGCACATGCGGGAACTGCTTCGGCTGCTCACCGATGAAGGCATGCACGTCCGATTTGTGAGCGAACGTTTGCACGCGGCGTTTTTGGTGAGAAGTGAAATAACCGTCGGAAGCGACGATGACCGGCAGGCGAACCTCCGGATCTTCGGCGAGCTTGATGGCCATAATGTTCATATCGTAGACGGCTTGCGGGTCGCGGCACATCAGGATCGGCCAGCCCGTATTGAGCGCGTAGTACAGGTCCGAGTGGTCGCCGTGGATGTTCAGAGGTCCGGATACCGAACGGCAGACGAGGTTCAATACCATCGGGAACCGGGTCCCGGATTGCACTGGCATCTGCTCCAGCATATACAAGTAACCGTTCGCGCTGGTCGCGTTGAACACGCGTCCACCCGCGGTGGAAGCGCCGTAGCAAATCCCTGCCGAGCCGTGCTCGCCGTCCGCCGGAATCAGCTTGATGTCATGCTGGCCGTTCGCCTTCATCAGATCGAGGAACTGCGCAACCTCCGTTGACGGCGAAATCGGGAAGTAACCCATAATATGGTAGTTAATCTGGTGAGCCGCATAAGCCGCCATCTCGTTGCCGGATTCGTAGACCATCCGCTGCTCAACCGTACCTTGGCTGACCTCTTTGTTAATTTCAATAGCCATTCGTTTGGTTCACCTCTCCCTGCTAACAGTGATTTGTCTTACTGGGCCAAGCTAAAACGATGCGGCACACGATGCTCTTCCGCATAGCCTTCCGTCTCACGGTTGGAGGACAGCGCCTCGGTCGGACAGGCGACGACGCATTTGAGACAGCCTTTGCAGTACTGATAGTCGATCCCTTGCAGGAACATTTGCGGACGCCCTTTTTTGTCCGGCTGCTCTTCCCACACAAAGCAGAAGTCGGGACAGGCGGTGTCACAGGCCGCGCAGTGAATGCATTTCTCGTCGTCAAAATGCGGCATCATCCCGCTGCGCGATATGCTGAGATCCTTCAGGAGGCTGTTCCCCGGATTCGTCACCATCCCGCCGATCGGCTGGGTCTCATATCCGTACATTGGAATATCCCACCGCTTCGGCAGTGGCATCTCCGTGCCCTCCGGCAGCGCGAACGTCTGGAACTGCACCTCGTCATAGCCGCGCTGGAACGTACGCAGGGCAGGCTCGACCGCGCCAGGGTATTTTTTCTCCAGCGATTTGCGGATAATGCTCTTCATATGCTCGAAATCGAGGAAGTCGCACAGCCGGAACAGACTGCCCAACATCGCCATGTTGACGCGGTTTTTCTCCTCCAGCGCAATGCCGGTTGCATCGACCACCGCAATGGTGCCGCCGATCAGCTTCATTTTTTCTTTGAGGGCTTCCGGACTTTTTGCCGAATTGACCAGAACCAGGCTGTCCTCGTAAATGCCGCTGATCACGTTGACCGTTTTCGACAAGTTTTCATGAAAAATGCCTACGACGTGCGGACGTTCCACCGGAGTCGTATCGCGAATATTCGTATTTATGTCGCAAAAACGGATATGCGCTTTAACCGGCGAGCCCTTTTTCTCCGAACCGTAAGAAGAAAAGCTCACGCCGTTAAACCCGCTTCCAACGACGCCAGCCTCCGCAAGCATTTTCCCCGCCAGGTTGGCTCCCAAGCCGCCGATGGATTCGAGCCGAATTTCAAAGAAGCCGAGGTCGTTCGTTTTCGGTAGAACTCTCATCTGTTCAACTCCCCTCATGTTTGAAAAGTTATACTATTTCCACAATTCAGTATACCAGTTTATACCTGCCTCGCATAGGGCTTTTGGCTTGAAAGTTTCGTGTCGCAAGCGCTTTCGTCAACTAAGCTGCCATTGCTCGAGTACTTGACCTGACACGATTTTCGAAGTAGTATTTATACATACTACTGTAAAGGAGTGGAACGGCGTATGCATCGAATTGCTTCGGCTGAAGTACAGAGAAAACTATGAAAAGCTGTTTGCCTCATTTTGCCTAATAATATGAATAACAAAGGATGGGATATTGGATGACTGGGATCGATATTGCTTTTTGCACAGGACTGCTGAAGGAAGTCGGAGACGACCTGTATGCGAAATTTGCGGAGACGCGAGGAACCCCGCCGCACGATTTCGAGGAGCTTGCACAGCGGTTTCGGCAGCTTAACGGCCAAGCGGAGGACGCCATCCGCTCTGCGCTGCAAACGAACTATCCGGCGATCCGCTGGTCCGACGGGGAATTCGATTTGGAAGAACAGCGGCAAGCCATGCGTTCGGGCGACTACTGGATCTGCGATCCGATGGATGGAGCGTTTCACTTTTTCCAAGGCTTCACGTTCTGGTCTACGGCGCTCTGCTTGATCCGGGACGGCGCTCCGCTCTTTTCCGCCGTATACGACCCGTGCCACCGCGAGCTGTTTCATGCGGTGCAGGGCGAAGGCGCTTATTTAAACGGGGTGCGGATAGCCGCGGGCAAAAAGCAGGAGCTGAAGCATGCCGTCGTCGCCACCTCCCACTCTACCCTAGTCTCCAAAGACGGCACGCTGGTGGAGACGATTCAAGGGCTTTCACGGGTTATGTCCCGTTCGATGATCACCCGGATGCTGGGCTCCGTGTCGCTTCAGCTCGCTTATGTCGCAAGCGGGAGGCTGGACGCCTACTGGGAGCACGGGAATGACACCTTCGATTGGCTGCCCGGCGCGTTGCTGGTACAGGAAGCCGGAGGCACGGTCACGGATACGGAAGGCCGCCCGTTCAGGCAAGGTCCCGGCGGAATCGCAGCCGCCAGCCGTACGCTTCACCCGCAGTTGGTCGCTGCTTTACAGGAGAAGGCCGTCTGACTAAATCAAAAACCAAGCCCTGACATGCCGTTGGGCTTGGTTCCCTTTTTCCGCAAACTATTGCCACTTGCCGCCTTCTACGATAATTTCGTTCGGATCGACGTCCGGACCGAGCTCTGCCCTGACGTATTTGTCGTAGAGCTGCAGCAGAAACTTTTCTTTCCCCAGCGCCTCCAGCTCCTGATTGACCCATTCCCGCAGCTCGCCGTTTCCTTTTTTCACCGCCGGAGCGATCGGAGCTTCTTTCTCCAGCTTCTCGGGAAGCACCGTGAAGCCGGGATTTTTGCGCACCCAGCTCAACAAGATGAGGCTGTCCTGGGCATACGCGGGGCTTCGACCGTCCTTCAACGCTTGAAGCGACTCGGTATTTTTTTCAAATTTGATCAGCTCGACGTCCGGCCGGTTTTTGGTCAGAAAAATATCGGCGGTCGTTCCTTTCGTGACGATCACTTTTTTCCCTTTTAAATCGGCCAGCGACTTGATGCCGCTATCGTCGCGCACGATGACCTGCGTCGCCGCCTTCAAATTCGGGTTGGTAAAATCGACCGCCTGCTTCCGCTCCTCGGTCACCGTCATGTTGGCGACGATGAGGTCGACCTTGTCGCTTTGCAGGAACGGAATGCGGCTTGCCGGCTCGACGACCACGAACTCGGCTTTGCTTTCGTCGCCGAGGAGATCTTTGGCGAAGCGCCTTGCCAAGTCGTTGTCAAAGCCGACAAGCTTGCCCTTCTCGTCCGTAAAGCCGAACGGAGGCTTATCCGAGAACACGCCGACGATCAGCTTGCCGCGGTCTTTGATTTTTTGCAGCGCGCCTGACGTCTTCGGCTCCACTCCCGATTTCGCATCGTTCGTCGCCTTTCCGCCCGTGCCACAGGCGGCAAGCAAGCCTGCCAGCAGGCTTAAAACCAATAAGGACAGTTTTCTCTTTTTTATCATCCGCTCTCTCTCCCTTTCCATGTCTCCACAAGCAAAAATTTATCTAAAAAGCGTCGGGCACGCTCGGTTTTCGGTTTTGTAAAAAACGCCTCCGGCGAGCCCGTCTCACAGATTCTCCCTTCGTCCATGAAGACGATCCGATCGGCTACCGCCCGGGCGAAGCCCATTTCATGGGTGACGATCACCATCGTCATGCCCTGCTCGGCCAGACCGAGCATGACCTCCAGCACCTCCTTGACCATCTCGGGGTCCAGCGCCGCCGTGACCTCGTCGAAGAGAATGACCTCCGGGTTCATGCACAGCGCCCGCACGATGGCAATTCGCTGCTGCTGACCGCCCGAAAGCTGCCTCGGATAGCCATGCTTCTTATCGAGCAATCCGACGCGCTCCAGTAGCTTTTCCGCCTGAGCCTCCGCTTCCCGCTTGGACCGGCGCTGGGCTTTGACCGGGCCGAGTATGATATTGTCGAGAACGGTCAAGTGCGGGAACAGATGGTAGCTCTGAAACACCATGCCGATCTGCTGCCTAATGTGCTGCCAGCGGACGTTCCCCGAGGTCAGCTCCTGCCCGCAAAACCGGATGCTGCCGGCTTGCGCCGTTTCCAGCCCGTTCAGGCACCGCAGCAAGGTGCTTTTGCCGCAGCCGCTCGGCCCAAGGATGACGACCACCTCGCCTTTGGCAATCTGAAGGTCGATCTCTCGCAGCACCCAATGCCGATCGAAAGCTTTGCTTACCTTCGTCAGTTCAAGCAAAATCCCGGACACCCGCCTCGCCCCCACTCCGTAGTTTATTTTCCAATCTTCTGGATAAGACGGACAGCGGATAGCACAGTGCAAAATAGAGCAGAAACAGCGTTCCGTAGATCAGTACGGATTCTCCTGTCCGCTCAATCATTTGCTGCCCCGTCTTGATGATTTCCGTTACGCCGATCAGGACGGCGAGCGACGTTGTTTTGACGATGCGGGTATACACGTTGATGACGGGCGGAATCATGCGGCGCAGCGCCTGCGGAAGCAGGACGTGGACATAAAGCTGCACCGGGCTCAGACCGATCGATTGCCCCGCTTCCTTCTGCCCCCTGGGCAGTGAGATCAGGGCGCCGCGGACCGCCTCGCCGACCTCCGTCATCCCCCACAGCGACAGCACCAGAACGGCGCAGGCGAAGCCGGGCAGGTCAATGCCGAAGAAGATCGGCAAACCGAAGAAAAAGAAAAACAGCCAGACCAAAATCGGAATCGACCGGAACAGCTCCAGATACGTCCGGGTAAGCACGCCCAGCCAGCGTCTGCGGGAGGCCCGAAGCACTCCGAACACAAGGCCGCCGACCGTGCTGCACACGATGCAGTACAACGCGAGCGTTAACGTCTGAAGCAAGCCTTTGCCGAGCTGGGGAAGCGATACGATCAAGAGATCAAATCCCGAACTGACCATGCCGGAACCTCCTTTCCACCCAAGAAAGCAAGAAGGACAGCGGCAGGAATAGCAGCAAATACAGGAAGGTCATCAACAGTAGCATTTCGTAGGTTTTATAATAGAGCGCGATGTAGTTCGTGGTGGTGTACAAAATTTCAGGGATCGCCACAGCGGAAACGACCGTCGTTTCTTTCAGCAAAAAAATAAAATTAACAAACAAGGACGGTGTCGCAATCCGCAGCGCTTGAGGCAGAACGATCAAGCGAAACAACTGCCAGCGGGATAGGCCGAGCGCCAGTCCCGATTCCGTCTGGCTCCCGGATACGGCTTCGATCCCGGCGCGGAGCACCTCCGTGAAATAGCCGCCGCCGAGAAACGTCAACGCCAGTACCGCCGTAGCGTAATTGGACAGATGGATGCCCAGAGACGGCAGCGCAAAATAAACGAAAAACAGCTGAATCAGCAGCGGCGTATTCCGCGCAAGCTCGACGTAGGCGCGCACAACCCATATGAGCCCGCGCACCCGGAAAAAGATAACGGCCGAGTTCAGCGCAGCCACAAGCAGCGAAGAGACGATGGCGATTCCGGCGACGGCAAGCGTCACGAGCGCCGCATGGCCGAAGTCCGGCAGATGGTCGAGCATGAATGCGGTATCAAGTGTCATGGCAGCGGTTCCCGTTTCTGCCCGCCCGCTTGGTCATCCGGCGGCCGGAGCCATGGCTCTCCCCGATCGCTCAACCGCTCGCCCGGCTGCAGCACAGGCGGGGCGGCCTGAACCGTATTCGGGTATTTCACCCCGGAGCCGGTGTTCAATACGACGACGGTCTCCTCTTCCCGAATCCACCCGCTGCTCCGCAGTAAACGGGCGGCAGCAAACGCCGCAGCGCCCTCCGGGCACACAAAGGCTCCCTCCTCCCCAGCAACCCGGAGCTGCTCGCACAGCAAGGTCCGGTCATCGACCGCTACTGCACAGCCGTCTGTACGGTAGATCGCGTCGAGCACGAGAAAATCGCCGAGCGCCTTGGGGACGTTAATGCCGAAGGCAACCGTGGAGGATGCGGGCCAGAACGCCGATTCGGTCTTCTTCTCCTTCCACGCTTGAACAATCGGGGCGCAGCCCTCCGCTTGGACGGCGACCAGCCTCGGCAGCTGGCCTTGAACCCAGCCCAGCGCCTGAAGCTCCCGGAACGCTTTGAAGAGGCCGATCAAGCCGACGCCGCCACCGGTCGGATACAGTATGACGTCAGGCAGCCGCCAGTTCAATTGCTCGGCGATTTCGAGGCCCATCGTTTTTTTGCCCTCGATCCGGTATGGCTCCTTTAACGTCGACGCATCGTACAGGCCTTCTTCCGCGATCGCCTGGGCGACGATTTTGCCCGCATCGCTAATCAGGCCATCGACCAAGTAAAGACGGGCCCCGGCGGCGGCGCATTCTTTGCGCGTGATCTCGGGAGCGTCCGTCGGCATCACGACCGTTGCCCGGATGCCGGCTCTGGCCGCATACAGCGCCCACGCCGCTCCGGCGTTGCCGTTCGTGGGCATCGCCAGCTCGCGCACGCCAAGCTCCTTCGCTTTGGAGACGCCAACGGCTGCGCCCCGGGCCTTGAACGAGCCGGTCGGAACAATCCCTTCGTCTTTCATCAGCAGATGTGGGATGCCCATCCCGCTGCCCAGCTTCGGCATCCGCAAGAGCGGGGTGCCTCCCTCGCCGAGCGTCACTACGTTGTTCGCGCGTTCTACCGGGAGCAACTCGTGGTAGCGCCAAAGACTCCGTTCTGTTCTTGCCGCCAGCTCGGAGCGGTCCAGCGACGATTTCAACTCCTCCAAACGGTAGCGGACGAGCAGCGGCGAACCGCAAGAGCAACATTGTACCGCCGCTTGAGCGGAATGCTTCGCTTCGCATTTTGGACAATACAAATGCGAGACATAGCTGAAGGTCACGATGGATTCCTGCCTTTCTACGGGATGCCATGCACGGTCTGCAACAAAGGAAAAGCCCTTGCTTCGTTCCGCTTGCGCAGAATGAAACAAGGGCTTCCGTCCGTACGGTCAGCAACCTGGCACTTTTCGTTCATTTGATGCTTTTATACTATACAGAGTATTCCAATTTGTCAACTGAGATTTTGAACGTCGGTGCAATAGTCTCGGACCTGACTAGAAAGCGGCCGCCCGGGCTCTTACCCGAATGCGGGGTCGGCAAGTGCAAACAACAGCTCGCGCCGGCCGGGCAAAGACGAAGCCCCGAGCAGCATTTGCGGCGAAACGGACGTCTCCCGAAAATCCAGCCCCCGGAGCCGGTCTTGAAATGAGACTTGAACGCCGGGAACATCAAGCTGAATCCGCCCCTGCCATTCTGCTATAAGCACTTTCAGCAGCCGGACAGCCATATCCGCGTCCGACGACACGAGAGGACCCACGACCAAGATGTCATCCTTCGCCCGGGCGAAGCCATAGCCTTGCATTGCGCCGGATGAATCTCGTACAGCCCATCCGCTGATTTTATGCTCATCGATGGAACGAAGCACGCGTTCTCGCCGGACGCCTGCGGCTGTCTGGTCCAGCTCGATCACCTCAGGCAGCACGGCTTCATTCAGCGGTACCAGATCTCCTTCAGCAGAAGAAGACCGTTCATGCCGCAGGCCTTCCGCAGGAACATCGTAGAGAAATCTGTGGGCGTACCCGACCGTTTGAAAGCCGAGCGAAGTATACAGTGGAAACCCGGACTTTGTCGAAACGAGGGTAACCGCCGAGCCCGTCTTGGCCGCTTCCGCCAGACAATGAAGCATCAGACGTTTTCCCAGTCCTTGGCCTTGATAGGCCGGATCGACGATAAGATGGCCGATGGAGGCCAGCGCTTGGCCGTACGCATAAAATCCCGCGCACGAAATCCATTTTTCTCCGTCCCGATGCCCGACTACCAGGCCCGTTCGCAAATACAAATCGGACTGCTTCGCAGAAAAGTGCCAACCGACGCTGCGGGTCAAGGCCAGCAAATGCGCACCGTCGCCGGCATTCATCGATCCCAGGGCATAAGGTTCGTTCATCGCTCCCAATTCGTCCCTTCCACGTGATACGTCGTAAAGCCTCCGTTTTCGTCGATGACCAGACAGTTCAACTGCTGCCCGTAGACGCAGCCGCCGTCGATGCCGATTTTGTCGCCGCCGAACCATACGCCGGGAGAATCGTGCAGGCACGAGGTTCTCGTGTGACCGAAAATAACGGTTTTCTCGACCACGGTCGGATGACCATAAAACGGTTCGCGTATCCAGATCATATCCCGGGCAGGCTGTTCCTTCCAGTTGGGATACGCCGGATTCAAGCCCGCATGAACATAAATGAACCGCTCGTCCTCGTAAAACAAAGGCAGGCTGCCTAAAAAAGCCAAATGATGGCCATACTCCGACCGAACCCATTCTTTGGCGCTCTCGGTACGCTCCCGGTCGGTCCCTTCATTCGATTCAAATGGGGCATAGTAGCTCGCAAGTGTCTGCACTCCGCCGTATTTTAAAAATTTCATCTCTTCGTTCTCTTCGCACGGGCCTGTTACGACATCGACAAAGCGTTGATCGTGATTGCCCCGCAGCGCGATAACCCCATCCTCCCGAACCATGGTCATCACCCGTTCGACGACGTCCTTGCTTCTTGGTCCGCGATCCACATAATCTCCAAGCAGAATGAGCCGGTCCTGACCGGCGTTATACTCCGCAGCGCGCAGCAGTGCGTCGAAGCTCTCATAGCTCCCGTGAATGTCGCTGATGACTAATGTTCTGTTCAATGCCAACCTGTCCTTCCGCTCTGATATCCTGTTCCGAAGCCATTCTGACAATAGGTAATTTTATCACAGCCGTTTGTCTCTGGATAGTGTTCCTTTGCCAGACGTGCGGTGCATGCGTTAAGGTATCGTTGAAGAATTAGTACGATCAGCTCGAAAGTACGAATTCATACTATATACCGAATGGAAAGAAAGGATGTTTTGGATGGGCACGTTTTATTTAGTCGCTGGAATGATTGCATTAGCCTAGGGTGGGAAGGGTTTCCCAGCAGCTTGAGATGTATGCCAATTTCGGACTCATCGTCATTGGTTTATTCCTTGCGGGAATAGGCGATCATATGCGTAAAAACAAAAAATAAGCTCACGCCAAAAGGTGCAGAGTATGTAATCACGGGGATAAAGGGTGTGGGAAAACGGAGGTGTATTGCTAGATTAGTGCGGTAGTGCTAAATTCAATACATGGATACGAATAAACAAGGTAAAAAACCAAAAGAAAAGACTTTCACGGAGAAGGCAAGAACAAAGCAAATTATCGAGTGCACCATCGATGTCATCACCGAAATCGGGTGTGCGAACACATCGATTGGAAAAATTGCACAAAAAGCACACGTCAGCAAAGGAGTCATCACGTATCACTTTTCGGACAAAGAGGAATTGATGACGGGAGTCGTTGTCGATTTATATCAAAAAGCCGCCTCATTCATGGACAAGCATCTGCAGAATCCGGACAATGCCATCGACATGTTGCGAGCCTATATTGTATCGAATTTACTTTTTATCAAAGAGAACCGAAAGCATGTGGCGGCAGTGATAGAAATCGTGACGAACGATCGCAACGAACAAGGCGAATTGCGCTTTGCCGGACAGGAGGAGGCCATTTATGCTCCGCTTGAAGAAATATTTCAATACGGACAAGAAGTGGAGGGGACCTTTAGAAGCTTTTCAAAAAGGTTCATGGCGGTAATGCTGCGAAGCGCAATTGACGCTGCCGGGTATCAACTGGCAAAGAACGATCAGTTCGATATCGACCTCTACGCGGAAGAACTGCTTACGATGTATGATCGGGCAACACGCAAATGAAAATGAGGGCCGGCTGCTTGAGGCAAAACTCAAGCAGGGCCCTCGGTTATTCCACCGTTTGATTCCGCTTACTATGCCCTCAACTCCAGCCGATAGCCAAGCCCCCGGATCGTACTGATCTTGAACGAATGCCGGTCCTCGGGAAAGCGTTCGCGAAGGCGGTTCACATGAACGTCGACGGTCCGCTCGCCTCCGTCATAGTCGTAGCCCCATATATCTTCGATCAACTGATCGCGCGAGAACGTTTTGCCGGGATAGCTGGCCAGCTTAAACAGCAGCTCGAACTCCTTAAGCGGAAGCGTGATGTTCCCCTGCCCTACGGAAAGCTCATAGGTAAGACGGTTCATCGTCAGTTCGCCGACCTGCAGCGTCTGCGACGAAGCGATTCGGTATCGTTTCAACAACGCCTTCACGCGGACGATCAGCTCTGCCGGCTCGAACGGCTTCACGAGATAATCGTCGGTGCCGAGCTCAAAGCCCTTGACTTTCTGCTTCGTCTCGCCAATCGCCGTCAGCATGAGCAGCGGCAAATCGTAAAGCTGCCGAAGCTGACGGCACAGCTCCCAGCCGTCCATATGCGGCATCATAATGTCGAGAATGACCAAATCCGCCTTGAACGATTCCAGCTTATCGAGCGCCTCCTGCCCGTGGGCGGCTTCATGCACCGTAAAGCCTTCCTGACGCAAGCATACTTTAACCAGCTCGCGGATATGCGGATCGTCGTCGACAACCATGATTCTGCTCATTTGCTTCGTCAACCGCCTTTCTGATGTTCAACTTCCTTCAACTAGGACTTACTTTACAACAGAAATATAAACTGGGTATGAACGACAACGGGTGCATACATAAAAAATCCCCGCCGGAACGGACGGGGATGTGTCAACAATATTCGAATTCGGAGAAACAGGCGGCTTGCCCTGCATAACGGCCATCCTTATCCGCGATATTCCAAACCGTAGCCTTCTTAATATAAAATCTTCGTCCGCTGCGGGAGATGCGGATTCCGGTGTAATCGTCGGCATATCCTTGCTCCTGCACCTTCTTCAACAAATGCTCGCGCTGCGTGCGCTCCATCTCTTCCGCCGTATACCTCGACGGGGTACGGGTGAACGTCTCCCAATCCATCTCCCACAAATTCAGCGCCGCTTGGTTGCCGTAGTTCAACACCGGGTCGACCTCGGTCCCATGGGAGAGCACGACAATCGGCGACAGGAACAACCGCTCGGCTAAGCTGCCGGAGCTTTCCGGTCCAGGAAGCAGCTCGTTTCCCGTCAACCTGCGGTAACTGCGAATAAGCCACTCCGCATGGTCGGAGCCGGCCCCGACGCCTCCAGTCGGTAAGATCATACTTGACGCTCCTTATTCTCCAGCATAGAGCTCATCATCTCGATCGCTTCCTCTTCGTCGGCGCCTTTCGTCTGGATCGTCAATCTTGTCCCGCGCCGGATCGGAATGAGCATCATCCCGAGGATGCTTTTGGCATCGAGCTGCATACATTCCGCTTCGAAACGGATTTTGATGTCGGAACGGTATTGGTTGGCATACTGAACGATTTGCTGCAAATATTCGGGCCGCAGATCATCGGCAATAACAATTTCGTGAACTCGCATGATACGCCTCCGGTACTTAATAGTGGAAAGAGTATATAAAGTTGACTGTATTATACTGCAATTCCAAGGAGGGGAAAACGTTAGCATGCCCATTTTTTCCCTTAAGCAGGAAAATACGCATGTTTCTCGTTTGTTCTTGCGGTGCATGACAAATAGCCCCGCAATCTTAAACGGAACGGAGCGTACGTTTAAGCTGCATCCCTCTTTGGCGGCTCGGCCGTCATCGCATAACTTATGCCTTAGACCCGGAGCTTTGCGTCCCCGCTTTTCAACAGGTTTGCCTTTATCAGTGAAGATGTTTTTTGCGTCCTTGCCCTGCAAGCGGCGCTTGATAAAATTGTAAGCCTTCTCACTAAAATATGTCAAGTAAATCCTTTACACCCTGGAAGCCTATCTCCGCATGTACAGTCGCCCAGCCGGAATCAGATCCGGCCGGGTCGCTCATGAACCGGTCGGGCAGCTTTCCTATAGCTCTTCAACGAAATGGTGAGGCGGTTTACATCGGCTTCAGCATTTGTCTAAAAGTAAACGCCAGCTTCAAACGAAGCAGATCGTTAATTTTTTTGTAATCGACTTCCAGCAGCTCGCCGATCTTCTCCAGCCGATATGCCGCCGTATTGCGGTGAATCAGCAGCTGTTTGGCCGTCTCGTTAACTTGTCCGTCGTTCTCTATGAACGTTTCCAGCGTACGCAGCATTTCCTGCGAGTATTCCGGGTCCTTCTTCAAGAGCATCTCCAGCACTTCGTTGACGTAAGTCTGCATGTGCTCCTTAGGCACATCCTGGAACAAGTACGCGAGCTCAACCGACCCGAACTGTACCACGGCTTCCCGAATGCCGAGCCGGTCAGCCAGCCGGGACGTCTCCACGCATTCTTTGTACGCATCCCGCAGTTGGCCCGGCCTGTTCTTTTTATTGCTGATACAGATCCGAAGCGGAGCCCCGCTGTCCTCTTGCAGCACTCCGCGCAGACATGTATGCAGCAAGTCGGTCAGCTTCCCGTCGCTCCCGGGGGCATCGACCAGAAAGATGGAGAACAAGCCCTCTTGGATGTAAAAATGAATAACGGCCATCTCCTTGAGCTCCGGATGATACTGCAGTTCCTCGCGGATATTTCGCAGCAGCCTCTCCTTTTCTCCGCAGCCCGCTTCCGGCGACACGAGGGCAAGCAGCCCGCGATACGCGCCTTGAAACAGCGGAATCCCCCGCCGGGCCGCTTCTTCCGTCAGCGCTTCAATCGTACCGCTCCCACGCAAATAACGGCTCAGCAGCACCCCCAGATCGTTTTGCGCCGCGTGGTTTCGATACTCATTGAAGATCACTCCCATATGATATGAAATGATCTCTGCCGTTTGCAGAAACAACTCTTCCTCCACCTTCACCGGCACGGGATTCTCCGGAAAAATGACCATATAGCCGGTACACTCCTCGTGCTCCATAAGCGGCGCCCGAAAACATCGGCTTTCATCCACAAACGCCCACTGCGCTTCTTTCTCCCACGGCCAGCCGTGCAGCAGCTGCGAAGCTCCGAAAGACGTCGCATTGAATACGAGTTGACCTCGGGAACCGACAACGGCGATCGGATACCCTAATATACTCAGAAGCTTTTGAAAAAAATGGTTTATTCGATCCGGCCTAAGTGCGAATTGCATAAGTCTCTTTTGTTTGTCAAGCACGGTGTGAAGAATTTGCGTATGATATTGCATTTCGACATGAAACAATCCGTTCAAATTGTCGGAAAAAGAACATTCATAAGGTAATTTGATCAGGGGGAAATCGAGGCGGTTGGCTTCTTCTAGGATCGGCTCGGGCACCTCGTCCCAAAAGCGGCCAATCTTAATGCCGAGTCCGGCCGAGCGGCGCTGGTTCAACTTGCGAAGCAGAGGAATTGCATCCTCCGGGACGTCTTTCATCAAATAAGCGGTTGTGAATACCATCTCGCCTTCCTTGATCCAATCGGCAATATGCGGCGTATCCATGACTTTAACCGATTTCACGAGGCGCGACGCACCGCTTTGTCCGGCAACAAGCTTTCCTTCGGACAACGGATAAATGGACAGCACTTGTTCGACGGTAATGTTCATTTCGTTTCTTCACCTCCTGGAATGGTCTTTTGGCGGGTCTGATTTGATTTCGACGTAATCCCATGCAACAAGCTGTATCAAGATTAGATTACATGATACATGTGTTTTTTAAGTGTATGTATTTAACGAATCGTAGCACCTGGGCTAAGTAGTCGCACTTGAGAGACAAGCATTAAAAAAGGAGCCTGATCTTTTTTTCAGGCTCCACTCTAGCAAGTCCATCATTTAAAACTCGTTCGCCACATGAGGGGCGGGCTTTCCAACCGACTCGGTGATTTACGGTGCCGGCTGAACGATAATAGGAACCTCATCGCTGATCCCTTTCCCGACCGTTTCCGCCGTAACCGTTAACTGCTCGCCGACGCGGAGTTGATGCCAATGCAGATCTATGGAAAAGGAACCGTCGGTGCTGGAGGGCTGGCTTTGAAGCATATAGTCCGGTCGATTAATCGTTATTTCTGATCCGGGTTCGGCTTTCCCGGTGAGAATCCCGTTTACTGCGTCTACATGACCGATTATCGCAGGCGCATCCGTTTTCCCCACGGTCGGGATGGCGGTTACCGGAACCGGGTCGCTCTCCTTTTTCCCATCGGCCATGGCCGTTACGTACAGTTTTTCCATTGGGACGGTCCGTAGACTTTTAATAGAATACGAGCCGTTAGTTGTCCAGTCCCCTAGGATATGAGTTCCGTCTGCTTTTTTCAATCGCACGAAAACGCGCGTATTCGGCTCCGTACTGCCGCTAATCCATGGGCCATTCGAATAAACATTTCCCGATACGGTCGGGACTGAGCTTTTGGGTGAGGGTTGAACAATGGCGTAAAGCGGATCACTAACCGTTTTACCGTAGGTTACCGCCGTTAATTTCAGCTTTTCTCCCAATTCATAAGAATCGATGTTCAGGTCTACGGAAAACGCTCCGTCTTCCCGGGATGACGTTACTTGAGACTCCAGGCCGCTGGCTCGTTTGATCGTTACGACGGACCCTGGCTCGGAGAACCCCTTCAACGAGCGCTCATAGACACCCTTCGTTACGGAAGGAGCCGCCGTTTTTCCTTTTAGCGGCAAGACCGTAACCGTGACCGGATCGCTTTCCCTTCTCCCGGGACCCTCTGCTTCCGCTACCAATTGCAGCTTTTCCCCGGCGGTTATGGGATAGGACGGCTTGACTTGCATCGTATAAGAGCCGGTTTCCGTCCAAGCGCCCCCTACCGCGCTGCGGGAACTATTTCTCAGTGTAATATATACGAGCTTACCGGGTTCCGTTGTGCCGCTAAGCCACCCGCCATTTATATAGACATTCCCTGCGACGGTTGGCTTAGACGTCTGCACCGACGGCAGTACCGGGATATACACGGTATCGCTAACCGTTTTTCCCGGGGCCTGCGCCCAAAGGGCCAATTGCTCCCCTCCTTTAAGTATCCATGGCCACCTATCGTATTCGTGATAGATCATATACTCGCCGTCCCATTTGGCGGTTCCTACCCTGTAGGTCCCGTCCGACCGTTCGAACGTGACTGTAGCATCTGGTTCGGCCCAGCCTCTTAAATAGGGGCTGTTATCATAGAGATCTCCGTCTATCGTCGGTGTTTTTGTTTTTTCGACACCGGCCGAAGCCGAGAAGGGAAAAATCGTGCTGACTAGCAAGCCTAACATAATCATGACGATGATTTGCCGATGTTGTGCTCTCAACAGCATCGTTCGCTACCTCCCGAATTTTAGAATAAATAAAAGAAAAACAAGACGAATCATACATAATAAAACTTATATGGATAATAATACTATAACATTACAAAATGAACCATCGTTTTTTTTGCGGAATGCAAAAAAGAGCCTGACATGTTCAGGCTCCAATTTCTCACCTTCCAACCTCTTCTCTCTGTACAGACCGGTGATTTACGGCGCCGGCTGAACGATGAAATGAACCTCATCGCTGATCCCTTTCCCTATCGTTTCCGCCGTAAGCGTTAACCGCTCGCCGGCCCTGAGCGAATGCCAACTTAGATCCATGGAAAAGGACCCGTCCGTTTCGGAGGCCTCTTCGAACCAAAGGTCATACTCCTCGTCCGGTCGCTTTACTCTTATTATCGATCCGGTTTCGGCTTTCCCTTTGAGGATACCGTTTACTACGTCTACGTTACCGATTACCGCCGGCGCTGCCGTTTTCCCTGAGGTCGGGAGGACGGTTAACGGAACCGGGTCGCTCTCCTTTTTCCCGTCGGCCATGGCCGTTACATACAATTTTTCCATAGGGACAAGTTTCTCGAAGGCTTGACGTTTTTTCGAATATGAACCGTCCGTTACCCACGTCCTCGTCACAATACTTCCGTTAGCTCTTTTAAAATGGATGACACCGCTCGTGTTGGGTTCCGTTCTGCCGCTAATCCAAAAGCCATTTGTATAAACATTTCCCGACACGGTCGGGACTGGGCTTTTGGGGGACCGATGAGTAACAGTAACGTAAACAGGATCACTAACTTTTTTGCCATAAACTTCTGCCGTTAATTTTAGCCTTTCTCCTAAATCGTAAGCATCGGTGCCCAGTCTTGCAGAAAAGGCTCCATTTTCCTTGGATGCCCTTTCTGTTAACTCCGAGCCGCTGGCTCGTTGGATCGTTACGAAGGACCCGGGCTCAGCAAAACCGCTCAACGAACGTTCGTAGACGCCTCTCGGTACCGTAGGTGCTGCCGTCTTTCCTTCGAGCGGTAAGACAGTAACCGTGACAGGGTCGCTTGGTCCTATCCCGGGGAGTCGGGATTCGGCAGTTAATTGCAGCTTCTCCCCAACCTTTAGGAAGTAGGACCGTTTATCGAGTTCCATCGTATAAGAACCATTTTTGGTTGAAGTGCTCGCAACGTAAAAGAGTCTGCTATTATTTAGGATTATCCATATGGGCTTATCAGGTTCCGTCGTGCCGCTAAGCCACCCGCCATTTGCATAGATACTCCCTGTTACGGTCGGCATAGAAGTAGGCACCGACGGCAGCACCGTGATATAAACGGTATCGCTAACCGTTTTTCCCGGAGCCTCTGCCGAAAGGGTCAATTGCTCCCCGGCTTTGAGCCTCCATCCGTCAAACCAATACGGATCAAAACTGATCCAATACACACCGTCATTCTCTCTGGCGGTTGTTACCTTATATGTACCGTCCGACCGTGTTAACGTTAATGTAGCATCGGGTTCTGACCGTCCTCTCAACTCGAAGTTATAATCATAGACATCTCCGTCTATAGTCGGTGTTTCTGTTTTTGCTACAGCAGCCGTATCTCCGCCCGGATGAAGTGGAGCACTTGAAGCCGAGAAGGAAAAAATCGTGTTGATGAACAAGCCTAAAACAATCATGACGATGACTTGTCGATGTTGTTCTCTTAATAGCATCGTTCACTACCTCCTGAAATTTAGTAGACATAAGAGTAAAATAACACAAACATAATAAAACTTTTATGGATAATAATACTATAAACTTACGAAACGAACCATCGCATTTTTACCGGAATGCAAAAAGGAGCCTGACATGTTTCAAGCTCCAATCTCGCAATTCCATAATGAATATGCGCTCGTCGCATAACGGTATTGGTAAATTCCGATACGATTAGTGGAACTTACGAAACTTCCAAAGAAATACGACGGTCCTGATCCTTACACTGCGGTTGGTTATGATGAAAACAAATTGGAATAACGCTAACCTATTTTTGGTTCAATATTTTGTCCCTAACCATTCAATTGTCCAAAATCGTAACCTATTCTATAGATGTAAACCGCTAGTAATTAGCAAAGAGCGCTAACTTTTTTAGTGCTCTTTATTTATTTCTCGCTCCCTCTGCTCTTTCGGGATGAATCAGGCATAAAAAAAGAAGCCTGATATGTTCAGGCTCCGATGAAAAAACGACTGCGTTCGCCGTCTTATCCTTTATGTTTGCGAATCAGCTCCATCTTCTGATCCCAAGCTTTAGGGCTCAGGTCAACGGGATACACTTCCGGATTCAGCTTGCGCAAATATTCCGGCCAGAACAAGGTCAGCTGCTTCCGGTGATGCTCGCGGATGGTATCCAGCGTGGGCAGCTCGTACACCTGCTTGCCGTCCGCAAAAATCGGACGAAGCATCGGCTGCGCTTCGTACTGCTCCACCGTTTTCGAAATATATGGGTGCACCGGGTCGAACAGCTTTAGCGGCTTGCCCTGCTGCACATCGTCCTCGTTCGTCAGTGCGATATAGTCCGCCATCGCCTTGTTGGTCTCGCGATTGACGATGCGGTATACGTCCTTAATGCCCGGTGTCGTCACTTTTTCCGGATTGCCCGAAATTTTGATGACCGGTGCGAAACCGTCCTCACGCTCGCGGGCGACCAACTTGTACACGCCGCCTAGCGCAGGCTGGTCGGCCGCCGTAATCAGCTTCGTGCCGACTCCCCAGCTGTCGATTCTTGCCCCTTGGGCTTTCAGATTGAAAATAATATTCTCGTCCAAATCGTTCGACGCAACGATCTTGACTTCCTGCAGCCCCGCTTCGTCCAGCATCGCGCGCGCCTTTTTCGACAGATAAGCCAAATCCCCGCTGTCAAGCCGAATCGCGTTCATCCGTTTGCCCTGGCTTTGCAGCCATTTGGCCGTTTCAATCGCATGTGGCACGCCGCTTTTGATCGTATCGTATGTATCGACCAGCAGCGTGACTTGATCGGGCAGCGCGGCCGAGAATTTCCGGAACGCCTCTTCCTCCGAATCGTGATCCTGTACCCAGGCGTGCGCATGCGTGCCCTTCGTCGGGATGTCGAACATCATGCCCGCTCTCATGTTCGACGTGGCGTCGAAGCCGGCGATATAAGTCGCCCGCGCGCCCCATACCGCGGCATCCGCCTCCTGGGCCCGCCGCGTGCCGAATTCCATCAGCACATCGTCCGGTGCGACCTGCCGGATACGTGACGCCTTGGTCGCGATCAGCGTCTGGTAGTTCATGAAGTTCAAGATCGCCGTCTCCAACAGCTGGGCTTCGAACACGCTCGCTTCGACCCGGATCAGCGGCTCGTTCGGAAACACCAGCGATCCTTCCTCCACCGACCATAGCGAACCGGTAAACCGGAACTGGCGCAGCTTTTCGAGAAAAGCCGGGTCGTAATTCTCCTCCTGCTCCGCCAAGTACTGGATCGACGCTTCGTCGAATTGCAGGTGCTGAATATACTCGACGATTCGCTGCAGTCCGGCAAACACGGCATATCCGTTGCCGAACGGCAGCTTGCGGAAGTAAGCCTCGAACACCGCTTTGCGGTCCATCGAGCCATTGAACCAGTGGGCGTACATCATGTTAATTTGATATTTATCCGTATGAAGCGTCAAATTGTCGCAGCTCATCGTAGTTCCCCTCTCGCTTCGTTAGACGTTTTTATCTGCAGCACGGACGACTTCGGCGCCCAGTACATTCTGAAAATGAGTTAGTGCCCATTCGTGTCCGGCCGGATTGAAGCTCGCGACCGCGTCCTCATGAACAACGATTTTATATCCCTTATTATAGGCATCCACGGCGGTATGCAGCACGCAAATGTCCGTACAGACGCCGATCAGGTGCACCTCGTCGATGCCGCGGGCCCGCAGCCGCAGCTCCAGATCTGTACCGCAGAAGGCGCTGTATCTCGTTTTGTCCATCCAATCAATGCGGTCTTGACTCGCTGAATAGACGTCGTGAAGCCGGCCGTACAGCTTGCGGCCTTCCGTACCGCGGATGTTATGCGGCGGAAACAGCCTGTGTTCCGGATGGTATGCGTCATTTTCCTCATGAAGGTCGACGGCCATGACGACCAGATCGCCCCCTTCGATAAACCGTTCCGTCAATTCGGCGATTCTTTGCTCCAAATCGATCGCCGGCTGCCCGCACGGCAGCTTGCCGGTAACGAAATCGACCGTATAATCGATCACAACGAGAGCTTTCATAAGGGCACCTTCCCTTTCCATGCGTCAGTATAATGTAGACTGGCAACTCTATCTTTTTGATAATGTCATTATGACATATTTAAAATAAATGTCAAGCCCCATTTTCCGAGCCCCATCGCTCCAGCAGCCAAGCCACCGTACAGTCGGCGACGATCTGCAGATTGGTTCGTCCGTCCGGATTCACGAACGGCTCGTGGCCGCGAAAATAATCCGGATGCCCACCCGTTAGAGCCAGGTTGATCCGATACGCCGGCGCATGCCTGAAGCGGTCGTACCGTAACCGGTCACGAAGCCCGGAGCCTCCCGTTACCCAGCCGCCCCACCAACCGAGCCGGGCGATCGGATCGCCGCCCTTCGTGCCGATGCCGCGTATGTAAAGCGTCCGGTCCCGCCCTACGGGACTTACCGGACATTTCGGCGAGCCGATCTGCACCGTCAGGATACCCGGCAGGGAAAGCGCCGGGCGCAGCAGCTCGGCCGCTTGCACGCCCGCCACTCCGCCTCCGCTATGCCCGATCAGGACGGGAAAGCCGTCGCCGCAGACGCTGCGGATCGCTTCCGCCGCCCTGCGGCCTCCGATCGAGCGCGCGGCCGCCTGCGGTCTCAGCCGCAGATCCCGGTAAATTTCCAGCATCTGAGCCGCTGCTCGCCGGCTCCAGTCGCCGTAAGGAAACAGCAGCCGGTACTCCGGCCGGAATCCCTTCGCCTCCAGCCTGCGACACAGCTGTTCTCCGAACGTGTCCATAAAATTCGGCGCCGTCGCCATTCCGGACAATAAGAAAAGCCGCGGTCTGTAAGTAATGGACATAAAACCGCTCCTCAGCCTCTGGTCAGCAAGTCGGCCGATGGGTCTGCCAGTGCCCCGGCTTCGTCGGCGTCCGTGATGTCGTATGGGCAAGGTTGACGGAAATAATTCGGCTTGACGATGCGATCGTCGTAAGACCGGTGGAAAATATGCGTCGCCGCCGGCGAAACCGGAGGAATTAGCCACGTCCAATCTCCGGTTAACGGGCGGCCGCTTCGTTCTTCCTGCTGCTCGAACCGCCGGAACTGCTCCGCCGCCGTATGATGATCTATGATGCTGACCCCTGCCGCCTTAAAGGAATGAAGAACCGCCGCATTCAGCTCGACCAGCGCTCTGTCCTTCCACAGGGATACGTTGGTCGACGTATCCAGCTTCAGCAGCTTGGCCACCTTCGGCAGCATATGGTAACGGTCCGGATCAGCCAAATTGCGCGCGCCAATCTCCGTTCCCATGTACCAGCCGTTGAACGGCGCCGCCGTATACCGGATGCCGCCAATATCCAACATCATGTCGGAAATAAACGGAACGGCGTACCATTTGAGCCCCAGCCCGGCGAACGAATCGTATTCCGGGTGCTGAATGGGCACCTCGAGCACCAAATGTTCGGGAATCGGATACCACCGGGGTGTGCGCTCGTTCATTTGGATAACTAGCGGCAGCACGTCGAACGGCGTGCCCGCTCCCCTCCAGCCCAAGCTCATGCATGCCTTCGTGAACCGGACGGAGGCCGGATCGCCAACGATCCCGTTCCCGGTTTCATACCCGGCATAACGGATCAGCTGATGGTTCCAGATACGAATACGCCGCTCGTCCGTTTCTGCGGCAAATACCGTGATCGACGGCCTGATCATGCCACTATTGGTCCCATAGGCGATATGGCGGAATATCGCTTCCGCAATGTCGTCTTCCCGCTCCAGCCCTCTCTCGTCAAACACGTTTAGCGACGGCCAAAATAACCTGCCGATGCAGCGGTTGCTGTTTCGCCAAGCCATTTTTGCGCCATGCGCAAGCTCCTCATACGTAAGCTCGTAAGTTCCAAGCCTGGAAAGCTCTTCCCGAACCTCCGCGAGCCGCCGACGCGTGTCCTCGCCGTTTTTGCCCAACTCTTCATAGCACGCCGTTACAAACGCCACCGCTTCTTCTTGTATCGCTTGATTCGTCGTCATGTCGTCCTCTTCCGCTCATTTTTTCCTTCATTATACCCCAGCCCCATGAAAAAAGCTCGCCGTCCGCCTGTCCAAGCCGCCATTTTCTGGGTTTTACGTGTCATTTCGTGTCGAATCTGTGGCAAAAGCCGGATTGCTCCCATCTGCCCGGTCTCCCCGACTAAAGTCCAGCTTCCGTACCGCCTTCGGTCTGTTTTACCGGACATGCAATTCGTATACAATAGAGACAAGATCTAAACGAACGAAAGACGGGTGACGACGATGAACTTGAAATGGAACATACAGACGATAGGCGGCTTCGTCCTGATGGCGATTGGCATTATCGGATTGATCAGTTGGGGCGGCATTAGCGGATTATTCGGATATATTTTTGCTCTAGCGATGATCGCCTTCGGCTACTGGCTGTGGAGAACCTCAGACACGACGCTCAAGCGCATATGCAGCGGTTTGGTCATGCTGGCGGGTGCGGCACTTATTATCTTCTGGCTGCCGAAGTTCATCAGCCTAATCCTGGCCGGAGCCATCATCTATTTCGGCTGGATTCTTGTGAGAATCGGCCAATCCCAAGGGTATCGGAATTGGAAATAAACCGGCGAAAGAGGCGGCCCATGTCTCCCTTCCCGCCCGGCAGGATTGCCGGATGGGGCGGACAGGGTACCGCCTCTTTTGTTTTGTCCTTCTGGAGCGAATTATACGCGCGGCTTGGCACGGTTGGTCGGCAAAGCCGTGAGCGGATCGTCCGGCCATACATGCTTCGGATAGCGGCCCTTCAAATCTTTTTTCACTTCAAAATAGGCATCCTGCCAAAAGCTCGCCAAATCGCGCGTGACCTGCACCGGCCGATGCGCCGGGGAAAGCAGATGCAGCAGCAGCGGCACTTTGCCGCCCCCGATGCGCGGCGTTTCCCGCAGGCCGAACAGCTCCTGGAGCCGCACGGCCAGCACTGGCGATGCCGGATCGCTGTAATCGACCGGGATGCGCGAGCCGCTCGGCACCGTAATGTGCGTCGGCACGAAGTCGTCGAGCTGCTGGCGCTGCGGCCACGGGAGCATGCCGTCCAGAATGGCTGCCATCGAGAGCCGCTGCAGGTCATCCCGGCTTTTGAGCCCGTACAGATGCGGACCGAGCCACTCCTCCAGCACCGCGAGCAGCGCCTCGTCGGAAACATCGGGCCAAGCCGGGTCCACCCGGTGCATAAAGCCGATGCGCTCGCGCAGCTGCTTCGCCGCCTTGGTCCACGGCAGAATGGACAAGCCTTCGGCCGCGATGCCCTCAAGCAGAGCGTTCAGCACCTGCTCCGGGTCCGGGGCTTCCACCGGCACCTCCCGCAAAGTCAGCGCGCCGAGCTTCTCCCGCTTGCGGGCGCGGACCGCTTGAGCCGTCCGGTCCCACGCGACTGCGGTCTCCGTTTCGATGCCATCCGCGAACACCCGGTACAGCTGCTCCTCCGAGATTGGAGCCGCCAGATCGATACGGCCGTCCGCCCCTTGATCATCCAGCTCCGCGACGACCAAATATTTCTCGCCGTAAAGCGGCTGAGGACCCGAAAACGAACCGCCCCTGCCTCCGCTCAGCAGGAAGCGCCCGCTTCCTTTATTTTGCGCGATCCGGTCGGGATAGGCGAACGCAAGCAGCATTCCGCAGGCGTTCACTTCGTCTCTTTGCTCAAGCGGCACACCCAGCGTGCGCTTCCCCTGCTCGGCCTCCGCCGCGATTCTGCGGCGGGCCGCC
>NZ_BIMB01000039.1 GCF_004000865.1 Paenibacillus elgii NBRC 100335
AGTCTGAGAAGTTTTATTGCTAGTGGAGAGAAGATTGGCCGCATCCAGATTAAAAGCAGCTTTTTGCAGAATGCTCAACGACAAACGGTAAAATCAAGCGTCTCGCGTATTTTCCCAAAGGGTATTAAGTATTCTGGAATCATACACGAACAGTTGGATAGTGATTTACCTAGAATAGATACCGGTATTTATGTTTTACATGATGGTTATTATGGGACAAATAAGTCTGAAAGGAATCTCCGGTTACTTAGAACAGCATTAGATCAAAAGCCTGCAGATTCTTATCTTTGTTCCAAATTGCTAAAGAATATAAGGGGCTGAACGAATCTTCCATTTCAGAACAATATTTTGAGCAGGGATATCAGTTGCTAAAGGTCAAAGCCGGCTATGCGAAAGAGGCTATTGTTGATTTCCTGTACGTGCTCTTGAATAATCATAACCTAGAAAGAGCTTTAGAAGTAATTGGTTCGGAAGCGGATCTGCTTAAAGAGATTCCGGATTTTCATTTTGTTTGTGGATTAATTTATACGGAACTAGCCATTGCTATGCCCGAGGATTCTAGTATGCTTATTCCAATGATTGAAACGTCTTATCTGCAGTGTTTGAATTTGGGGGGGCAATCAACCAAAGAAATTGTTAATGGAACATCGACATACTTAGCAGCCTATAATCTGGGCATATTTTATGAGTTCATAGATATGAAAGAAAGAGCAAAAGAGTGTTACCAGTTTTCTGCTTCGCATAATTATACTCTCGCTATGGAGAGGTTGAGTAATTTATAAGGCAACTAAGTTGTGATTAATGTTGCGTTCACAAAAAATGTTCGTTATTCTCTACAGATGCTCAAAAACACAAGCCTATATCGAGAATGTGCCTCCCAAATGCCAAACGAATAAACATATCGATTATGTATGGCCTGAAACTTTCCACCCCTGTGGACAATGTGCATAACTCTGTTGATAACTTTGCGAAAAATGTCGATAAACCGCGACACAACAGGCTTTTCGGCTGTGAGTATTTTATTAACGCCATGTTAATACTCGAATTTTCGAAATATTTCACCAACACGGCCAAGTTCGATTGACAGCGGGGAGTTGGGGATGATATATTCGAATTGTGAGCGATGCTTGCAGTTATTTGATAATGAAGGGAATGTTTTACATGCAAGGTAAAGTTAAATGGTTTAACGCAGAAAAAGGTTACGGTTTCATCGAGCGTGAAGACGGTGGCGACGTATTCGTACACTTCTCCGCTATCCAAACCGATGGCTTCAAAACTTTGGAAGAAGGCCAATCCGTTGAGTTCGATATCGTAGAGGGCGCACGTGGTCCTCAAGCGGCTAACGTCGTCAAGTTGTAATCATCCGGCCGGTTTCGGCCGCTCGTAATAGATGGTTATTGTTTGGACAAAATTAGCGCGAACTTGATCACACCCTTGGGGAATCCAAGGGTGTTTTTCGTGCGTCTGGACCTTATCGAAAAAAGCTATAAGGAAGCGTTTACACGACTGCCATAAATTGTCCAAATATTTTGTAAATTTTCCTCGAATTTTATGAAGGATTTTTGAAGGCGGGGGGTGAATATAGTATAATGTAAGTATGAAAGGAGGAGTCGCACATGAAATTCAACATTCGCGGTGAAAACATCGAGGTAACGGAAGCGTTGAAAGACCATGTCGAGAAAAAATTAGGCAGACTGGAACGCTACTTTGAAGCTCCCCCTACATCTGAAGTCAATGTCACTCTGAGCGTTGTGAAAGGTATGCAAACCGTTGAGGTGACGATTCCGCTTACCGGCCTTATGCTGCGGGCGGAGGAGAAGCACGCCGACATGTACGCAGCCGCCGATCTGGTTGTGGACAAGTTGGAACGTCAAATTCGCAAGGCCAAAACAAAAGCCAACCGCAAAATTCGCCTGGAAGGCGGCATTAAAGATCTGTTCCGGATGGAACTGCCGGACGCTTCCTATTCTCTGGACGATGAAGACGATTACGAATTGGTGCGGACGAAGCGTTTTACGCTGAAGCCGATGGATGTGGAAGAGGCGATTTTGCAAATGAACATGGTAGGCCATAATTTCTTTGTTTTCTCCAATTCCGATACCGAGCAAGTCAACGTGGTCTACAAACGCAATGACGGAAAATACGGCCTCATCGAGCCGGCCAGATAAACCGTCGGATGACTTAAGAAAAGAACCGAGCTTGTTCGAACGCTTCAGCGGTGCATCTAGCGATGCCTGCGCGTTCGGGCAGGCTCTTTTTTAGTAGATTCGGGAAATCGGGGCAGGTTTGTTGCGGTGAAAGGCGCAAACTGTTACAATTTAGGATAGGCTATTGTTTTTTAATAAGGAAGGGGATTAGCAACATGCTAGGACTCGTTAAAAAAATATTTGGCGATTCGAATGAGCGTGAATTGAAGCGCATGTGGAAAGCCGTGGAATACATTAATTCTCTCGAACCTTCGATCGAACCGCTTTCCGATGAACAGCTGCGAGGCAAAACTGTTGAATTCCGTGAACGCTTGGAAAAAGGCGAGGAGCTGGACGATCTGCTGCCGGAAGCGTTCGCCGTTGTGCGTGAAGCGTCCAAGCGCGTTTTGGGCAAGCGTCACTATGACGTGCAGTTGATTGGCGGTATGACGCTGCACGAAGGCAAAATCGCGGAGATGCGTACAGGGGAAGGTAAGACGCTGGTCGGTACGCTTCCGGTGTATTTGAACGCGCTCCTCGGCAAGGGCGTGCACGTCGTTACGGTCAACGATTACTTGGCCCAACGGGACAGCGGCGAGATGGGTAAAATCTACGAATTCCTCGGGATGACCGTCGGGGTCAACCTGCCGAACCTGTCGCACGATGGGAAGCAGCAGGCTTATGCTTGCGACATTACCTATGGAACGAATAACGAGTTCGGTTTCGACTATTTGCGTGACAACATGGTCGTGTACAAGGAACAAATGGTACAGCGTCCGTTGTACTACGCGGTTATTGACGAAGTGGACTCGATCCTGGTCGACGAAGCCCGTACGCCGCTGATTATTTCCGGGCAAGCCGCCAAGTCAACGGATCTGTATTATATTGCCGATCAGGTTGTCAGCCGGTTGGAAGATGAAGACTTCACGGTTGACGAGAAGCTCCGGTCCGTAGCTTTGACCGAACCGGGAGTGGCGAAGGTGGAACGTGCCTTCGGTATCGAAAACTTGTTCGATCATGACCACGTGCAGATCAACCACCATGTTCAGCAAGCCTTGAAGGCCCACATCATCATGCGCCTCGATGTTGACTATGTCGTACATGATGGCGAGATCGTAATCGTAGACGAATTTACCGGCCGTTTGATGACGGGCCGTCGTTACAGCGAAGGGCTTCATCAGGCGATTGAAGCCAAGGAGAAGCTGCAGGTGCAGAACGAGTCGATGACGCTCGCGACGATCACGCTGCAGAACTATTTCCGGATGTACCGCAAGCTGTCCGGGATGACCGGTACGGCGAAGACGGAAGAAGAAGAATTGAAGAAGATCTACAACCTGGACGTTATTGTCGTTCCGACCAACAAACCGATGGTCCGGAAAGACATGCCGGATGTCGTGTACAAGTCGGTGGCCAGCAAATTCCGCGCGGTCGTAAACGAGATCGTGGAGAAGCATAAGAACAACCAGCCGGTGCTCGTCGGTACCGTATCGATCGAGAACTCTGAGCGGCTATCCGAGATGCTGAAGAAGAAAGGCATTCCGCATAAAGTCTTGAACGCGAAATACCATGCAGAGGAAGCGGAAATCGTTGCGCGCGCGGGTCAACCGGGCAGCGTGACGATCGCGACCAACATGGCGGGACGTGGTACGGACATTATGCTCGGGGACGGAGTAGCCGAAGTCGGCGGGCTGCATATTATAGGTACGGAGCGGCACGAAAGCCGCCGGATCGACAACCAGCTCCGCGGCCGTGCAGGCCGTCAGGGCGATCCGGGTTCGTCCCAGTTTTACTTGTCGCTGGAAGATGAGCTCATGCGCCGTTTCGGAGCGGAGAACATCATGGGCATGATGGACCGCCTTGGGTTCGAGGAAGACCAACCGATCGAGAGCAAGCTGATCTCCAGAGCGATCGAGTCGGCTCAGAAGCGGGTCGAGGGCAACAACTTCGACGTGCGGAAGGTCGTCCTCCAATACGACGACGTCATGAACCAGCAGCGGGAAATCATCTACAAGCAGCGCCGCGAGGTGATCGAGTCCGAGAACATTCGCGACATCGTGCTTGGCATGATGATGCCGGTGATCGATCGGGTCGTCGAAGCGCATTGTCCGGCAGATCTCGTTCCGGAAGAGTGGGATTTGCAAGCGATCGTCGATTACGCGAACGGCACGTTCCTGCATGAAGGCCAGCTGAGCAAAGACGAGCTGTGGGGCAAAGAAAAAGAAGAGATCGTCGAATATATGAAAGATCTCTTGATGCGTCTCTACGAAGAGCGCGAGCAGCAGATCGGTCCGGAGTTCATGCGCGAGTTCGAGAAGGTCGTCGTGCTTCGCGCCGTCGACAGCAAATGGATGGACCACATCGATGCGATGGATCAGCTGCGTCAAGGGATTCATCTCCGGGCGTACGGCGGTACGGACCCGCTGCGCGAATACCAGTTCGAAGGCTTCGAGATGTTCAATGAGATGATTCAAAGCATCCAGGAAGAAGTTTCGACCTACATCATGAAAGCTCATGTGGAAACGAACCTGGTGCGCGAAGCGGTGGTCGATGAGCACGAGATGGCTACGAACGGCGAACCGGCACCGAAGCAGCCTGCGGTAAGCGAAGACCGGATCGGACGTAATGATCTGTGTCCTTGTGGCAGCGGGAAGAAATACAAACAGTGCCACGGTGTGTAGCTTTAACTGTCTGGTAAGCCAATGGCGCGGTAAATGTATAGGAAGCGGGAGGTCGGGGCGTCGCTCCGGTCTCCCTTTTCGGTAACAGGGTGCAAAATTAACGGATAGAGGTGCTGAATGATGTTAGAAGCGGATGTAAAGCGGGATTTGCAAGAAACGGCCAAGCGATTGGCTGAGCTCAGGGGGTCTCTTTGACTTAGATCTGAAGCTTGAGCAGATCGCGGATTATGAAGAGAAGATGTCTGCGCCGGATTTTTGGGACGACAACGAACGGGCGCAGAAGCTGATTGGAGAAGCGAACGGAGTCAAAAGCGTAGTCGACGAGTTCCAGGCGTTAGCTTCGGAATACGAAGACCTCGAGGTCATGGCCCAGCTCATGCAGGAGGAGCAGGACGACAGCATGGTGGCCGAGATTGAGGCGGGGATCGCCGCGCTCATTAAGAAGCTGGAGAACTTCGAGCTGCAGCTGCTGCTCAGCCAGCCGTACGACCGTCTGAATGCGATTCTGGAGCTTCACCCAGGGGCAGGCGGAACGGAATCGCAGGACTGGGCGGAGATGCTGCTGCGCATGTACCGCCGCTGGGCCGAGAAGCGGGACTTCAAGGTCGAGGTGCTCGATTATTTGCCGGGCGATGAGGCCGGTGTGAAAAGCGTGACGCTGCTTATTAAAGGGTACAACGCCTATGGTTATTTGAAGGCGGAAAAAGGCGTACACCGCTTGGTGCGTATTTCGCCGTTCGATGCTTCGGGGCGCCGCCATACGTCATTCGTATCGTGCGATGTAATGCCCGAAATTGATGATGACGTGGAAATCGAGATCCGTACGGAGGACCTCAAGGTCGATACGTACCGCTCCAGCGGAGCGGGCGGCCAGCACATCAATACGACGGATTCGGCGGTACGGATTACCCACCTTCCGACGGGCGTCGTCGTCAGCTGCCAGACGGAACGTTCGCAGATCAAGAACCGCGAGCGCGCAATGAAAATGCTCCGGTCTAAGCTGTACGAGAAAAAAATCGAGGAGCAGCAAAAGCAGCTCGCGGAAATCCGCGGCGAAGTCTCCGACATCGCATGGGGCAGCCAGATCCGCTCGTACGTATTCCATCCGTACAGCATGGTCAAGGATCACCGGACCCAAGAGGAAACCGGCAATGTCGGCGCTGTGATGGACGGCGATTTGGACGCATTTATCGACGCCTATTTGCGCCAGCAAATCAATAAGCCGGACAAAGAAAACGGCGCATCATAAAATTAAACAGGCAAGCTCATCCTACACGTTAGAAACGGTATTCCGCTGGCATCGCCAACTCCCGATGGGAGGTTCGGCTCGGCCGGGGAAACAGCCGGGACTGGCGTGTAGTTTTTTTATGCAGGGGGAGAGCGGATGTCGGTGATCGAAGGCACCGGAAGATCGGGCAGACGAATGGGATGGAAGGGGCGGGGAGCTGCTGTTCTGCCTCGCGGGCAGGGCTTGCTTAAGGAATATGCCCTCCTGCTTGTCGGGTCGCTTCTGATTGCAGTCAGCTTTAATGTATTCTTGAGCCCAAACCAGGTTGCATCGGGCGGGGTGACAGGCATCAGTATCATCGTTCAGACACTTTTCGGCTTCGAGCCGGCTTTCACTCAATGGGCCTTGAACATTCCATTGTTTATTGCTGGCACTTTGCTGCTGGGGAGGCAGTTCGGCGTCAAGACGGCGGTTGGATCGGTAGTGCTCCCCTTGATGGTTCTGTTGACGAGAGGGCTTCCTTCCTTGACGCACAATTTATTGCTAGCCAGCATTTACGGCGGCATCCTCATCGGGATGGGACTGGGGCTTGTGTTTCGTGGCCGGGGGTCTACAGGGGGCTTGGATTTGGCCGCGCAGCTTATCCACCGATATACCGGCATTAGCCTCGGACTGTGTGTTGCGATGCTGGACGGGCTAGTTATTTTATCGGCGGGTATCGTGCTGTCCCCGGAAAAAGCAATGTACGCACTCATCGGGCTGTTTGTGACAAGCAAAACGATCACTGTCGTACAAATCGGATTAAATTACTCCAAAGTAGCTTTTATCGTCTCGTCGGCTTCGGACAAAATTCGGGAAGCGATTTTGCATGAACTGGACCGGGGGCTGACGGAGCTGGAAGCCAAAGGCGGGTATACGGGTCAAAGCCGCACGGTGTTGATGGTCGTGGTGGGGCAAACGGAAGTGACCCGGTTAAAAACGTTGGTCCGGAAGCTGGATCCGGAGGCTTTTGTCATTCTAAGTGATACGAACGAAGTGTTGGGGGAAGGATTCAAGCTGATGGGCTCCGGAGCGGGGCCATGAGAAAGGTAAAGAGGGCCGCGGGCGGGGTAACCGCACGAAGCCGCTCCATAAGGTTGGGTTGAAAACCGTTTGACCGGCTAGTCGCCAGATGACTCTGTAATTCTCTCCGGATGCGAATACACATTGAACGAGCTGCCGCGAATAAAGCCGATAACGGTAATGCCCAGCTCGTCTGCCAGCTCGAGTGCGAGATCGGTCGGCGCAGACTTGGAAAGCAGCGTGCCGACGCCCATTTTGGACGTCTTGAGCAGCACCTCCGAGCTGACGCGCCCGCTGAAGGCGACGATTTTGTCCTTCATCGATAAGCGCTCGCGCAAGCAGTGGCCGAACACCTTGTCGAGCGCGTTGTGGCGGCCGATGTCCGTCCGGCAGACAAGCTGGCGATCCGGGGAGCAGAGGGCCGCGTTGTGCACCCCGCCCGTTTCGCGAAACAGGTCCGAGCCGTCCTGCAGCTGTCGGATCAAGCCGATACATTGAGCCGGAGTAATCGTCCGCCGCGACATGATGGTCTTGGCTGTGCGTACATCGCTGCGAAAATAAAACTGACGGCCTTTGCCGCAGCACGAGCCGATGAACCGCTTGGAATGGTCCAGACCGCGGCCGCGCTCCGGGTGGAGCAGGCGGACTTGGGCCAAGCCCCGGCGAGGATCGACGGCAAGCCCGATCACCTCGTCCGCCGTCCGGATGACGCCTTCAGAGGCGAGAAAGCCGAATGCCAAATCTTCCAAATCAGTCGGAGTACAGACGATGGTGGCAAATTCCTCTCCGTCAAGCTCCAAAGTAAAAGGCCTTTCCGAAGCGATCTGATCGTTCCGGGCTTGCAGCTTTTCCCCGTCATAATGCCAGACGGCCCGGCTCGCCACCGGACGCTCTTTATCCATGGGCCTCACCCGCTTTCCGTTTCCAGCTCTTCAATGCGCCGCTCCACGTACTTCGTATCCTTGAAGGCGTGATAGGTCTCCGCTTTTTCCACAATGACCGTCGTATTGTACTCCGGAATGCCTGCGAACGGCTCATATACCCCTTTCGGGATCAGCACGTTCCCCTCCGGCCAATGAACTTCGATGTTGCCTTCCTTGATGCGTTCCCATTTTACCCGGCCGTGAAATGCTCCGTACCGGTTGTAGACGACAATGGCGTCGCCTTCCCGAAGCAGAAGCGCCCGCCCGTCCAGCTCGTTCATCAGCACGTCGTACCGGTCTGCGCCGTTGAACGGATCGGTCTCGCTGTAGACCATCGAATTGAACTGCTTGCCCCGGCGGGTCGTCACGTAAAAATGCCCCTCGGGCTTGCGCAGCTCAGGCAGCTCGATCGGCAGCAGCGTCCCCCGGCCATCCTCTGTCGGGCAATTGCCTCCCTCGCAGAGCCAGGCGCCGCCCCATTGAAACACGTCGCCGCGATGGCGCAAATGCTGAATCCCGTCATAGTTGGGCGCAGCCAACGCGATTTCCTCCCGGATCGCGAAGGCGTCTTCGCAGCCGATCAAGTGCTTCGCTTCCGGTTTGACGCGGGCGGCAAGATCAACGTAAATAGCCCATTCCGCTCTGGCCTCCGGCATCCGGGGCCCTTCGATCTCCGGCGAAAAGTATACCATTCGCTCCGTTGAAGTGGACGTCCCTCCGCCAGGCTGCTCATAGCGGGTCATGGCGGGGAGGACGATGACCGTTTCTTTCGCGTCGACCAGAGTCGACGTGTTCAGAATAATATCCTGATGGACGCGAAGCTCGACATCGGCGAGGCAGCGCTCCACAAATTCCGGGTCCGGCATCGTTTCCAGAAAGTTGCCGCCGGACGTATAAAATACTTTCAGCTTCCGCTCATGCTCTTCCGGCAGCAGCGCATTTTCCAGCGATACGCCGACGATGTCCCCCTGCCATTTCGGCAGGGGAAAGCTCCACAGCCGCTCGATCCGTTCGATGTCGCCGCCTTTGAATTCGCCGCCCGGCAGGCTGAACGGGTCGGCGCCCATCTCGCCCGAGCCCTGCACGCCGCTGTGGCCGCGGATCGGCATCAGGCCACAATGCTCGCGGCCCAGAAAACCGCGCAGCAAGGCCAGATTAGCCACCTGCGAAATATTGTCCGTGCCGAAGCGGTGCTGCGTCAGTCCCATGCTCCACACGAACACCGCCGACTTCGCTGCAGCGAGCATCCGGGCGAAGTCTCCCATGCGTTCGCGGGACAGGCCTGACGACGATTCCAGCAGTGTCCAGTCCTGAGCCATCACATGGGTACGCAGCTCTTCATACCCGTTCGTATGCACTCGGACGAACTCGTGATCGACGGCCGAACCTGGATCGGCCTCCTCCATCTCGAACCAATGCTTCATGACGCCGTTCATAAAAGCAATATCCCCGCCGATATGAACTTGGTAGAAGTCGTCGGTCAGCTTGGTGCCGAACAAAGCCGATTCCGCAATCGACGGAATCCAGTATTGGTCCATGGACGGCTCATAGTACGGGTTGATGACGATGATTTTCGTCCCCTTCCGCTTGGCTGCATACATGTACTTCGTCGACACCGGCTGGTTGTTTGCCGCCACGCTGCCCCAGAAGACGAGCACGTCCGTGCCGATCCAGTCTTTGTAGCTGCAGCTCGAAGCTCCGATCCCGACGGACCTTTTCAATGCTGTTTTGGACGGAGAATGGCAGATGCGCGATGCGTTGTCGATATGATTCGTCCCAAGAAAACGCGCTACCTTGGCCGCCGTGTAATACGATTCGTTTGTAATGCCGCGCGCCGTCAAATAGAAGGCGAGCTGCTTGGGATCGATGCTGCGGATTTTGGCGGCAATTTCGTTAAGGGCTTCATCCCACGTGATCCGGCTGAACCGGCGTTCGCCTTTGCGGCGGATAAGCGGATACGGCAGCCGTCCGAGCTTGCGCAGCGCAGTGCTGTCCAACCGGCGCAGTTCGTCGATATCCGCATGCAGCACCTCTTCCCGGATCGCCGGCATCGTATTCAGCCGCAGCACATTGAGCCGGGTCGTACACAGGTGTGGGCCGTTCAGCGTCTGATCGTACAGCCCGGAAACGCCGAGCGCGCAGCCGTCGCAGACGCCCTGAGTTAAGATGCGTGCGGCGTAGGGGAGCTGGTCGCGATTGTCCCAGAATGCTTTGAACGTATCGCGGATATGCCGCGGCTTGATCCGGTTCAGGCCGAACGGCACCTTGCTGACCCACAGCGACGGATCGGGGCGGGAAGGGAGCGAGATGCGCCCAGTATGCTTTGTAGAACCCATAGAAAGAAGACCACCTTTTCGTGAAAATGGGATAAAAAAAGCCACAAAGATACAGCTCCCGATTTCCGAACGGTTGCGGAAGACGAGAGCGGATCTGTTGCGGCGGTTAGTCTTGAGCAGGTTCGCTGCCAAGTGCCAACGGCACATATACAATTGTAAAGTCGTGTGCTTGCAGCGCAAATGCACTAAGTGCTAAACTTCTTCTCAATATCTTCATCAAATACGAAAATACTCATGCCGATATCTTTATCGAGGTCGATGTCTACGAACAGATCGACGAAGTTTGCGCCGAGCAGCTTTTCCATTTCTACCGGCCGGTGCAAGCGGTACATTTCCTTGACCATCTCGGTGCGTGCCGAACGCAGCGCCTGCTTGCCGTCGGCGGCGGAAGCAATGAATTTTTCGACGGGGGACAGGTTGCCCTCCATCTCGCAGATGGCCCAATGCTTGCAGAACGTCGTGCGAATCTCCCGGGGGCCTTTGCCCATATGGCGTTTGCGGAACGCTTTCACCAAGTTGCCGAATTCGGCCTCTACCTTGTTCATGCGGAACAACTCCGTTTACGGCGACGTTTTTGCTTCATAAATTTTATCATGGGGTAAGCTTCAGTTCAAGATGATTCGGGGCAGAGCATACGCTTGCCTCCGATGCAATGAAAAACGCTTGGCGTCAGCAAGCTTTTCACCCGCGCGGACAGTAGGGTCGGGTGATGAATAGGGTAAAAATATCGTTGAATTATTATGCTTCAGAATGTATAATAATACATAGTTTGCAAGTGGAGGGACGGAACATGACTACAAAATTAAGAGCGGCGATCGTCGGGTCAACCGGTTACGGCGGGGTAGAGCTCATCCGGCTTTTGCTGGCGCATCCGAATGTGGAGATTACCTCGGTAATTTCCTCCTCGAGCGCCGGAGCCCCGATTGCGGACGGCTATCCGCATTTGAATCAAATTTTGACGGACCGGCTGGATGCGGTCGATGTCGAGTTGATCCGAAGCAAAGCGGACGTTGTCTTCCTGGCAACGCCGCACGGAGTCAGCACCGAGCTGTCGCCGAAGCTGCTGGATGCCGGGCTGAAGGTCATCGATATTTCCGGGGATTTCCGCCTGCAATCGGGCGACGTATACGAGACGTGGTATAAGCATAAGCCGGCCGATCCGGAATATTTGAAGAAAGCCGTTTACGGGCTGTGCGAGGTGTTTGGAGAAGAAGTGCGGGGAAAGGACTTCATTTCCAACCCAGGCTGCTATCCGACGGCCACGCTGCTTGGTCTGGCGCCGCTTGCGGCAAGCGGCTGGATCGATACGAAGTCGATCATCGCGGATGCGAAGTCGGGCGTATCGGGCGCGGGACGCGGACTCAGCCTGCTCGTGCATTATTCGGAAATCAACGAAAACTTCCTGGCTTATAAAGTGAACAAGCACCAGCATACGCCGGAGATCGAGCAGGCGCTGAGCCGGCTTGCCGGGGAAGAAGTCGTCATGACGTTCACGACGCACTTGGTGCCAATGACGCGCGGTATTTTATCTACGATTTATGTGAATCTCACAAGCCCGCGGAGCGAGGACGACATTCGCGAGCTGTACCGTCAATATTATGAAGGCCGCAAGTTCGTGCGCATCCGGGACAAGGGAAAATACCCGGCGACGAAGGAAGTTTGGGGCTCGAACTATTGCGATATTGGGCTGTCGCTCGATTCGCGTACGGGGCGCCTGACGATCGTGTCGGTTATCGATAATGTAGTCAAAGGGGCGGCCGGGCAAGCCATTCAAAACTTGAATTTGATGATGGGCTGGGATGAAGCGACGGGTCTCGCGTTCACTCCGGTATATCCATAACGTAAGGGAACAGGTGAAGAAAGCGATGGCGACAAAAGTTAACGATGCGTTTACGATAGTGCCTGACGGCTCCGTGACGACGCCAAAGGGGTTTCGTGCAGGAGGGCTACACTGCGGATTGAAAAAAACGGAGCGTCACGATCTCGGCGCGATTGTATGCGAGGTGCCCGCTGAAGCGGCAGGCGTCTATACGCTGAACCAGTTTCAGGCGGCTCCCCTGAAGGTGACGCAAGAGAGCATTGCGCAGGGCGGCAAGCTGCAGGCGATGCTCGTAAACAGCGGCAACGCCAATGCCTGCACGGGCCAACAGGGCGAAGACGATGCGCGCGCGATGCGTGCGGCGGGCGCCCAAGCGTTCGGCGTAGCCGAGCATCTGGTCGGCGTCACGTCCACAGGCGTAATCGGCGAGCTGCTGCCGATGCCGAAGGTGCTCGGAGGCATTGAGAAGCTTCCGGCGGCGGTAAGCGTGGATGGCGGGGATGACTTCTGCCAGGCGATTTTAACGACCGATCTGGTCAAAAAAGAAATTTGCGTTCGCGTGACGGTCGGCGGACGTACCGTGCATATTGCCGGGGCGGCGAAGGGATCGGGCATGATCCATCCGAACATGGCGACGATGCTCGGGTTTATGACGACCGACGCGAAGATCGAAAGCGCCGAGCTGCAAAAGCTGCTGAACGACGTCACCGATTCGACGTTCAACATGATTACTGTGGACGGTGACACGAGCACGAACGACATGGTCGTCGTCATGGCAAGCGGACTGGCAGAGAACGAGCGCTTGACGCCGGAGCATGCGGACTGGGCGGCATTCAAGGCTGCATTCAACCATGTCGGCGAGTACTTGGCCAAGGCGATTGCGCGGGACGGCGAAGGCGCAACGAAGCTGATCGAGGTCACGGTGGCGAACGCGGATTCGCGTGAAGCGGCACGGGCGATTGCGAAAACGGTCATCGGCTCGAGCCTGGTGAAATCCGCATGCTTCGGTGCCGATGCGAACTGGGGACGCATCATCGCGGCGGTCGGCCGCGCGGGGTATCCGGTGAAGACGGAAACCGTCGACATCCGCCTCGGCGATATTGTCGTGCTGGAGCAATCGCGTCCGGTGAAGTTCGACGAGGAGCGGGCTGCGGAATACTTGAAGGGCGATTTCGTGCTCATCCATGTCGACCTGCATATGGGCGAAGCGTCGGCGACGGCGTGGGGCTGCGATTTGACCTATGATTACGTCCGAATCAACGCGGCGTACCGGACGTAGCTTGAAGCGCGGCAAATAAAGCGAAAACAAACCACCCGCAACCCCCGTGTTGCAGACCGGTGAAACGATAAGGGGAACGGTTCGGATGAGCAATTGTTTTGTGATGAAATGCGGCGGCAGTACGCTAGCGGCGCTGCCGGAGCTTTTTTTCGACGATTTGAAGCGGCTGCAGGCGGAAGGCATCATCCCTGTCATCGTGCACGGCGGTGGTCCGGCGATCTCGGATACGCTCGGCAAGCTGGGCATTGAGTCCGAATTCGTGAACGGCCTTCGCAAAACGAACGAAGCTGTCCTTGATGTGGTCGAAATGGTGCTGGCTGGACAAATTAACAAAGAAATCGTCCGCAAAATCCAGCTTTCCGGGGCGAAGGCGCTTGGCTTGTCCGGCGTCGACGGACATTTGATCGAGGCGGCGCCGGTGGCGAACGCGCACGAGATCGGGCTCGTCGGCGACGTGACGCAGGTGAATGCCGAGCTTGTACAGGGCATCGTGGCGATGGGCTACATTCCCGTCATCGCGCCGGTCGGCATCGGAGCCGACGGCGGCCAACGCTACAACATTAACGCCGATACGGCGGCCGGTGCCGTCGCATCGCACTTGGGTGTGGAGCGGATGATCGTCGTGACGGACGTGCCCGGCATTATGAAGACGGTGGACGGCGAGAAGCGGGTTCTGCCTTCGGTCACCGTTCGCGAGATCGACGAAATGATCGCCAGCGGTGAGATTTACGGCGGGATGATTCCGAAAGTGCGCGCAGCGGTACAGTGTATTCAAGGCAAGGTGCGCGAAGTCGTCATCGTCAACGGCGCAGAGCCGGAAGTGCTCAGCCGGGCGTTGAAGGACGGCGGAATCGGCACCCGCATTGTGAAGGAATAAATCGCACTAATTCTAATATGATCCGAGAAAAAGGAGTGAACGACATGGGAGAGGCTCAAAGCGCATTGTTTCCGAACTACGCACGGTATCCTTTTACGTTTGTGAAGGGGGACGGCAGCCGTCTGTGGGATGAGCATGGCAAGGAGTATCTGGATTTGATGTGCGGGCTGGCGGTGACGAACCTCGGGCATGCGCCGAAACAGGTGACTCAGCGGCTAAAGGAGCAGGTCGATACACTCTGGCATACGAGCAACCTGTTCCACATTCCGAACCAGGAGAAGCTCGCTCAGCTTCTTGTGGACAACAGCTGCGCCGATGCGGTGTTTTTCTGCAACAGCGGAGCGGAGGCGAACGAAGCGGCGATCAAGCTGGCGCGTCGCTATTTCAACAAGGTGCTCGGCCAGCCGCAGCGCTACGAGATCATTACCTTCGACATGTCGTTCCACGGCCGGACGCTGGCAACGCTGACGGCTACGGGACAGGATAAAGTGAAAGAAGGCTTCGCGCCACTGCCGGAAGGCTTCGTGTACGCGCCGTACAACGATGCGGACGCTTTGGAGAAGCTGATCGGCGACCGGACGTGCGCGATCATGCTTGAGCTGGTGCAAGGCGAAGGCGGCGTCAATCCGGCGGATACTGCGTTTGTGAAACGGGTGGCGGAGCTGTGCAAGCAGCACGGGCTGCTGCTCATCCTGGATGAGATCCAGACCGGTATGGGACGCACAGGCAAGCTGTTTGCCTATGAGCATTACGGCATTGAGCCGGATTTGTTCACGCTGGCGAAAGGGCTGGGCAGCGGCATGCCGATCGGCGCGCTGCTCGGCAAGGCGAAGCTGCGCGAAGCGTTCACGGCGGGCAGCCACGGCTCCACCTTCGGCGGGAACTACTTGTCCACCGCAGCGGGTATTGCGACCGTGGAGACGATGCTGGCGGAGAAGCTGCCGGAGCGGGCGGCGGAGTTGGGAAGTTACATTATGAGCGAGCTGCAAACGAAGCTGACGGACAATCCACTGGTAGGCCAGATCCGCGGGCTTGGGCTGCTGATCGGCATCGGTTTGACCGTGCCGGCGGCGGAGTTGATCTCGGAAATTCACGGGCAGGGCGTGCTCGTCGTATCGGCGGGACCGAATGTGATCCGTTTGGCGCCGAGCTTGTTGATCTCGAAGGAAGAATTGGATCGCGGGCTGGAGACGATTTGCAGCGTATTGGCGAAGAAAGCTGCAGCCGCTGTATAGGCTGACAAAGAATAGGCATACCGAAAGGAGAGACATCCATGGCGGGAACAGTACAACAAGATTTGGCAGTTCAGCTCAGAGGGCGCGATTTTATCGGTTTGGTCGATTATGCGCCGGAAGAGATTCAATATTTGATCGAGCTCGCGGTCGAGCTCAAGAGAAAGCATAAAGCGGGGGAAGCGTACCAGCCGCTCAAAGGCAAAACGCTCGGCATGATTTTCGAAAAATCGTCCACGCGGACGCGGGTATCGTTTGAGGTAGGGATGTATCAGCTTGGGGGGCATGCGCTGTTCCTCAGCAAGAACGACCTGCAAATCGGGCGCGGCGAATCGATTCACGATACGGCGCAGACGCTGTCGCGTTATTTGGACGGCATCATGATCCGCACCTTCGCACACCGCACGGTCATTGAGCTGGCGCGGGCCGCAACGGTGCCGGTAATCAACGGCTTGACGGATTTGTCCCATCCGTGCCAGGCGCTGGCGGATTACCAGACGATTTATGAGAAAAAAGGCCGTCTGCAAGGGCTCAAAGTGGCCTATATCGGCGACGGGAATAATATGGTACACTCCTTATTGATGGGCGCGGCCAAGCTTGGCGTCAATTTCGCCGTCGCGACGCCGGCAGGCTACGAGCCGGACGAAGAAGTGCTGCGTCAATGCAAGGAAAGTGCCGCCAAAGCGGGAGCAACCATTTATGTGGGAGCCGACCCGAAAGAAGCGGTGGCGGACGCGGACGTCATTTATACGGACGTGTGGGCCAGCATGGGCTTCGAGGCGGAGCAAAAGGAACGGGAGATCGCGTTCAAAAACTATCAAGTCAACGACGAGCTCGTGAAATATGCGAAAAAAGATTTCTTGTTCATGCACTGCTTGCCGGCACACCGTGGGGAAGAAGTGTCCGAAGGGGTCATCGACGGACCCAACTCCGTCATCTTCGATCAGGCGGAAAACCGGCTGCACGCGCAAAAGGCAGTCATGGCAGCGATCTTGTAATATTCGGAAAGCTTACAATTAAAGGAGAGCGGGAACTACATGGCAAAGCAAAAAATCGTATTGGCCTACTCGGGCGGCCTCGATACGTCGATCATTCTGAAATGGCTGAAAGAAACGTACGATGCCGAGATCATCGCTTTTACCGCGGATATCGGACAAAAAGAAGAGCTGGACGGCTTGGAGGAGAAAGCGCTGAACACCGGCGCCTCCAAAGTATACATCGACGACCTGCGCGAAGAATTCGCCCGCGATTTCATTTATCCGATGTTCCAGTCAGGCGCGCTCTATGAAGGACAATACCTGCTCGGCACCAGCATTGCGCGGCCGCTGATCGCAAAGCGCATGGTCGAAATCGCGCGAGCGGAAGGCGCTACGGCGATCGCTCACGGCGCAACGGGCAAGGGCAACGACCAAATCCGCTTCGAGCTGACGGCTGCGGCGCTGACGCCGGAGATCGAGGTCATCGCGCCTTGGCGTCTGGAGCAGTTCCGCGAGCAGTTCCCGGGTCGGGCCGAGATGATTGCTTATGCCGAAAAGCACGGCATTCCGGTCACCGCTTCGGCGGCCAAACCGTACTCGATGGACCGCAATCTGCTGCACATCAGCTATGAGAGCGGCGTGCTCGAAGATCCGTGGTTTGACGCGAGCGCACCAGAGAACAAAGACATGTATCTGCTGAGCGTGGACCCGGAGGATGCCCCGGACCAAGCGGAATATGTCGATCTTGAATTCGAGCAGGGGAACTGCGTGGCCGTGAACGGCGAGCGTATGATTCCGCTGCACGTGATGGAGAAGTTGAACGAGCTGGGCGGCAAGCACGGGATCGGCCGTGTCGACATGGTGGAGAACCGCTTCGTCGGCATGAAGAGCCGCGGCGTGTACGAAACCCCGGGCGGCGCTATTCTGTTCTCCGCTCACCGCAAGATGGAATCGCTGACGATGGACCGCGAAGTCATGCATCTGCGCGACTCGCTCATCTCGCGTTACAGCTCGCTTGTATACAACGGCTTCTGGTTCGCTCCGGAGCGGCTTGCGCTGCAGGCGCTCGTATCCGAGAGCCAGAAAAACGTGAGCGGCACGGTGCGCCTCAAGCTGTACAAAGGCAACGTGATCGCCGCCGGCGTGAAGAGCCCGGTCAGCTTGTACAACCCGCACATTGCGACGATGGAAGCCGATCCGACGCAAGCGTACAACCAAGGTGATGCGACAGGCTTCATCCGTTTGAACGCCCTGCGTTTGCGTGTCGCTTCCGGCGTCGAGCAAAACGCGGCGAAATAAATCGCGGCAGGCGAGAAGCCGGCCATCATTAGCCTGTAACACTTCGAGCCTTAGGGTTTTCCGTCAACGGGAAGCCCTAAGGCTGTGTATACCGGGCGGCAATCATTCGGTGCTTACGATATAGGAAAAGGGGGACGCTGATATGTCCAAGCTGTGGGGCGGACGGTTTACGAAAAAGACGGACCAACTGGTCGAAGAATATACGGCGTCGATCCTGTTCGACAAGGAGCTGGCCGAGGAGGACATCCAGGGCAGTCTGGCGCATGTGACCATGCTGGGCAAATGCGGCATTCTTCCGGCAGACGACGTGGAGAAAATCAAGGATGGCTTGCTGAAGGTGCAGAGTGTGATTCGCCGGGGCGAAATGGAATTTTCCGTTAGCGACGAAGACATTCATATGAACATCGAGAAGGCGCTGATCGACGAGGTGGGCCCGGTCGGAGGCAAGCTGCACACCGGCCGCAGCCGCAACGATCAGGTAGCCACGGATATGCATTTATGGCTTCGCAAACGGGTCGTAGAGTTTGTCGGTCTGCTGAACAAGGTGCAGGAGGCGCTGATCGGACAAGCGAAAGCGAACCTCGATACGATTGTGCCGGGCTACACGCATTTGCAGCGGGCGCAGCCGATTTTGTTCGCCCATCATTTGATGGCGTACGTGTCGATGTTCCAGCGCGACATCGAGCGTCTGCAGGACAGCTACAAGCGCGTGAACGTGCTCCCTCTGGGCGCCGGGGCGCTGGCCGGGACGACGTTCCCGATCGACCGTCACTTCGTAGCGGAGCAGCTCGGCTTCGACGGCGTGTACGAGAACTCGCTCGACGCGGTGAGCGACCGCGATTTCATTCTGGAGTTCCTGTCGAACGCGGCGACGATTATGATGCACCTCTCTCGCCTCAGCGAGGAGTTCGTGCTGTGGTCCAGCACGGAGTTCCGGTTCATCGAGCTGGATGACGCCTTCTGTACCGGCAGCAGCATTATGCCGCAGAAGAAAAATCCCGATGTCGCCGAGCTTGTGCGCGGCAAGACGGGCCGTGTCTACGGCAATTTGTTCGGCCTCCTGACCGTGCTGAAGTCGCTGCCGCTCGCCTACAACAAGGATATGCAGGAAGACAAAGAAGGCATGTTCGATACGGTCCGCACGCTGCAGGGCGCGCTGCAATTGTTCGCGCCGATGATCAGCACGATGAAGGTAAACAAGGACCGGATGCGCCAAGCTGTCAACCAGGACTTCTCCAATGCGACGGATATCGCGGACTACTTGGTGAACAAAGGAATGCCGTTCCGCCAAGCGCATGAAGTCATCGGCAAAACCGTACTTTACTGTATCCAAAATCAAAAGTATTTGCTCGACCTCAAGCTGGAGGAATTCCATCAATTTTCCAAGCAGTTCGATCAGGATATCTACGACGTGCTGCAGCCGGAAAGTGTCGTAAACGCCCGCAACGTCTACGGTGGTACCGCCGCGGCGCAGGTGAGTCAAGCGATCGAACGGGCGGAAGCCGTACTGGCCGGTTCGTCGGCTTGGTTCGAGGAGTATTTCACGAGAAGCAGATAAGGTAAGTCCAAAATCCCCACCCGCAAAAGGTCGGCTACCTTAGCCGATTGCCTTCAGACGGAGTGGGGGTTTCTTATGTCTGCACACGGTCACCGGAAGGTCGGCCCGCGGACGCCGTCCTCGATCAGCGGCGCAGGCGACTCGCCCGGCGGAGGCGCTGTGCGGTCGAGGGTTCCCGAACCACCGCCGGAAGCGATCACGGTCGGCTGGGCGTGGTAAGTATCGCGCGATACTTTTTCCTGTGAAATGACAACGCCGTTCTGCTTCTTATATCGGAACGTTTCGACGACATATCCGGGTTTTCCTTGCATGATGATTTCCTGTTTGCCGCTCGGCAGTGTCGGATTCAGCACGTACTTGACCGGCGGCGCCAACGTTTCGAGCGTCTTCGACTCGACTTCGTAGGTGACGTCCGGCGGCGTCTGGCCGAACAGCTTCACGGTGACGCTGCGCTCGTCCGAGGAGGTGCGGATCAACAAATAGTGGTCCGTCGAGTTGCGGAATTTGAAATTGATATGGCCGGTGGCGAACGTGGCGTCCTGCCCCAGCGCGACATAGCTCACGGGGAGCGAATGATTTCGCCGCTCCACGACGGCCAAACCCGCCCGCAGGACGGCGTTGTACAGCGTCGATGATACCTGGCAGATGCCGCCACCGATGCCGGGAACGAGCTTGCCGTTCACGATGACAGGCGCTTCCTTGAAGCCAAAACGCTTCTCCGTCCGCTCAATGAACGGAGCATAGTCGAACACCTCGCCCGGCTTCAGCAGCACATCCTGCAGGGAAGCAGCCGTCGAACGGACGTTATGCACCCGTCCTTCGATGCTGACGGCGGCTGGAGCCGGCGGCGACACGGTCGTGAACTCGCCGATTTTGCGTATAATTCCCTGCGCGCGCAGCGCTTGCTCCGTAATCGCCGGCTCTTGCGTTCGCATCGGAACGTCCAGCGGGATGACGGCAGACGCCTGCTGCTGGCGCCCTCCAGCCTCCGGCCCGTCGGCGGGTGCGGGTGCTGCGGTAATGGCTCCCCAATCCGGCAGCGCCGCTTTGAGCCGGCTTAACAACTGCCCTTCGTCGACTCGTTCGACACGGGCCTCGGGGACGTAGCTGATGCCATCGTTCGCGTCGATCAGCCGTTTCGCATCGGTTGGCTTGCGGGCGTACACTTGCGGGAAAGCTTCGTTCAGCGCGGCCTGCAGCTTGTCTGCGGACAGCGCGGGCGTCAGCGCAAGCGAGGCTCCCCGCAACCGCCAGCGGGCCGCCGCCCGCCGGTACGGCGGCCCTTCCCGAACGGGCTGAAGCTGCGACAGCAGCTCCTGGCCGTTGATCTCAAGCCCGAGCTGCCGGAGTGTCCGCTCGGTGCTGCCGCCTCCCGGCACGGTCAGCCGGACCTTTTGCTCCAACAGCGCCGATGTTTTCGAAGCAAGCTGACGTTCGAGCTCAGGCCAGGACAGGCCCCCGATCGGCCAACCCGCAACATGCGCACCTGCAGGAACCCAGGCGAGCGATCCGTAGGCGGTTACCGACAGGAAAATGACCAGCATCAGCGTCAGCGTGCCGATCCAGATCCAGTGAAAATGCAGATTCCATCGAGGCATGATGGGGTCTCCTTTTGTTCTTCGATACACTTGTACCTCTTCATATATATGCGGCCAAGCTCCTAAACTTTCCATTCGCCGTCATTCGCCAATCGTCCGAGTAAGGCCGCGCGGGCTGTACGATCCGGTCGAAGAAGAGCGAGGCGGTGAGTCGCATTGTCCTATACTTTGAGCCGAACCGGTGTTCCGAAATGTGAAGAAACTGTAGAAATTCACTGTCGGATAAAGGATTTTGCGCTTTTATGTCGAACTTGTAAAGGCTGGCATCAAGTCCGCTTCTCGAGGCGGTCTACAGACTCGCAAATTTTTCAGGATGTGATATCGTGATCGAAATGCAGGACGTTTGGAAAACGTATCCTGACGGCAGCCATGCCTTGAAAGGCATCAGCGTCAAGGTCGACCAAAGCGACTTCCTTTATGTCGTTGGCCCTTCCGGCGCCGGCAAATCGACCTTTATGAAATTGATTTACAGAGAAGAGCGACCGACCAAAGGCACGATATTCGTCAACGGCTTCAATCTGGAGAAGCTCAAACAGCGCAAAATTCCGTTTGTCCGGCGCAATATCGGGGTCATTTTCCAAGACTTCCGGCTGCTCCCGAAGCTTACCGTATATGAGAACGTCGCCTTCGCCATGGAAGTGATCGAGGCGCCGAAGAAGCTCATCAAGAAGCGCACGCTCGAAGTGCTGGAGCTCGTGCGGCTCAAGGACAAAATCAATTCTCTGCCGACCCAGCTTTCCGGGGGCGAGCAGCAGCGGGTCGCCATTGCCCGGGCGATCGTGAACAGCCCTTCCGTCATCGTCGCGGACGAGCCGACGGGGAATCTCGATCCCGACACGTCTTGGGGCATTATGAAGCTGATGGAAGAAATCAACTTCCGCGGCACGACCATCATTATGGCAACGCACAACAAAGAAATCGTCAACACGATGCGCAAGCGGGTACTGGCCATCGAATCGGGCAAGCTTGTCCGGGATGAGGTAAGGGGTGACTACGGCTATGAGGATTAACACGGCCGTCAGGCATCTTCGCGAAGGCGGTAAAAACGTCGTTCGAAACGGCTGGATGTCCTTTGCCTCCATTAGTGCGATTGCGATTTCTTTGTTTATTTTGGGTGTCTTTTTGCTTCTGACGTTGAATGTCAATTACTTGACCCAGCAGATCGAACAGCAGGTTGAGATCCGGGTGTATCTAGAGGTGAAAACGCCGGAGGATCAGGTAACTTCATTGCAAAACGAAATTTCGGCCATCTCTAACGTTTCGAAGGTCAAGTTTGTTTCCAAAGAGGAAGGGCTTGAATACTTGCGCGGAAAGCTGGGAGACGGGAAGCAGCTGCTCGAAGGGTTCGAGGGCGAGAACAATCCGTTGAACGATTCCTTCACCGTCGAAGTGACCGACCCTCGCGAGGTCGCAGCGGTGGCGAAGCAGATCGAGGGCTTGAACAACGGCAAGCCGACGAAGCCGATTTACCGGGTCAGCTACGGACAAGGGACGGTAGAGACGATGTTCAAAGTGACGTCGATCGTCCGCAACGTCGGGCTGGGTATCGTAGCCGGTTTGGCGCTGACCGCCATGTTCCTGATTTCCAATACGATTAAAATTACGATCGTGGCGCGCCGCCGCGAGATTTCGATCATGAAGCTCGTCGGGGCGACCAACTCATTTATCCGCTGGCCGTTCTTTATCGAAGGGGCGCTGCTCGGCATTATCGGTTCGGCAATTCCCGTCGGCCTGCTGCTGTACGGGTATTGGGAAATGATGCGGGCGATCCAGCTTGACCTGAACCTGCTGCTCGTTCAACTGCTGCCCTTTGAAGCGATCAGCCTTAAGACGGCAGGGCTTCTGCTAGGCATCGGCATTATGATCGGCATTTGGGGAAGTACGCTGTCGGTCCGCAAATTTTTGAAAGTTTAATAACCAACTAACCAACGATCAATCTCGGATGAATAGTCGGGGGAGGAACGGATGTTGAAGAAGTCTTGGGTGCCTCTTGTTGTCACGGCCGGTTTGCTAGGAACGCTTATCGCTCCGCAGTACGGCTTTGCGCTGTCGGAGTCGCAGCGGATTCAGCAGGAAATCAATGAGCTTAAAAAATCGAAATCCGCAACGCAGCAAAAAGCGAACGAGACGGAAAAGCAAATCAATCAGGTGCAGCAGGAAAAGCAGCAGACGTCGAATGATATTACCGCGATCCTCGGCCAAATCGACGCGACGAACAAGAAGCTCAACGTGCTGAACGACCAAGTGTCGAGCGTCACGACCTCTTTGAAGGAGAACGCTCAGCAGCTGGAGGAAGCGGAAGCGAGAATCGTCTCCCGCGACCAGATGCTTAGATCCAGGCTGCGTCTGATGTATATGAACGGCGTCGTTTCCTACGCTGACGTGCTGCTCAGCTCCACCAGCTTCAGCGATTTCTTGGACCGTCTGCAGGCGCTCAAGTCGATTGTCGGGCAGGACAAAGAAATTTTGGAAGCGAACAAGCGGGACAAGGCCGTGATCGCCGACAAGCGCGTGGTGATTGAAAAGCAGTTGGCGGAGGTAAAAACTTTGTATGCCCAAGCGGCGGCCATCAAAGCCGATCTTGTCGTGAAGGAAAAAGAAAAGGAAGTCAAAATCGCAAGCCTTTCCCAAAAGGAAAAGGAATTGGAAGATATCAGCGAGGATGTGCAGAAGCAGCTCGTTGAAGTGGCGAAGCAGGAAGCGGATAAACAGCGCGCACTTCAGCAGGCCAAAGCGGCGGAGAACGCCAAGAAGCCTAAGGCTACTGCAGCGCCTGCAACCCCTGCCTATACTTACGGTGGCGGCAAGTTCGGGTATCCGCTGCCGCGCGTCGTACAGATGTCTTCGGACTTCGGCACCCGGACCGACCCGATTAACGGACGGAAATCAACGCACACCGGACTCGACCTGCCTTCCCCGAACGGAACGGACATTTTTGCGGCGGAGGACGGCGTCGTCATCGTCGCTTCCTGGTGGAGCGGGTACGGCAACTGCGTGGTCATCGATCACGGCAAAGGCGTATGGACGTTGTACGGGCATATCCGCAACGACGGCATTGTCGTCGAGAAGGGAGACACCGTCAAGCGCGGTCAAAAGATTGCAGAGGTCGGTTCCACCGGCCGTTCGACCGGAAACCATCTGCATTTTGAAGTCCGCATCGACGGAGATCCGGTTGATCCGAAGCCGTATTTGAGATAATGCTGCTGTTCATATTTTTTCTTGGCTTGTCATAAACTAGAAAGACAAGTTAGTCAAGTAGCGGGAACAGCAAAGGCGGTGTGGGACTATAAAATGACATTCAAAGGACGTACCGTATTGGCGTTTGTCCTGTTGTCCATGTTTGCAAGCAGCATTATGACGCTGACGATCGTACATCCGTCGATTTTCGCCGCCGTCGGCTTGGAGAACCCGGCATCCGCCGACGTGAAATCAGGGCTGACCAGCAAGGACTACAAAAAATTGGCAACGACGTACCAATTGATCGAAGGCAAGTTTTTAAACAATGTCGATCACGACAAGATCGTGAACGGCGCGGTCAACGGGATGCTCTCTACGCTCGACGATCCGTTTACGGTGTATATGGATCAGAAGGAGGCGCAGCAGTTCGACGAGAACATCTCTTCGTCGTTCCAAGGCATTGGCGCGGAGGTTACCTCCGAAGACGGCAAAGTGACCATCGTCTCTCCGATCAAAGGGTCGCCGGCCGAGAAGGCCGGACTTCACGCGCACGACATCATCGTCTCGATCAACGGAGAGAAGCTGGAAGGGCTGTCGCTCAACCAGGCGATTATGAAGATCCGCGGTCCCAAGGGCACGCAGGCCAAAATCGAAGTGCTGCGGGCCGGGGCGCCGGAGCCGATCCAGATGATCGTCGTCCGTGATGACATCGATGTCGAGACCGTATACAGCGAGATGCTGCCCGGACAGATCGGCAAAATCGAAATCCGGCAGTTCTCCAGCAACACCTCCAAACGGTTCAAGGAAGAGCTGAAAGCGTTGGAGGACAAAGGGATGAAGGGACTCATCATCGACGTGCGCAACGATCCGGGCGGTCTGCTTACCGCGGTCGTAGAAATTGTCGAGCCGTTCATACCGAAAGGCAAGGGAATCGTTCAGATCGAGGACCGCAAAGGCAAGCGCGAGGAGACGGCATCGCAGGGAACCGGCAAGCCGTACCCGGTGTCGGTGCTCATCAACAAGGGCAGCGCGAGCGCATCGGAGATACTGGCCGGCGCGCTGCACGACTCCGCAGGGAGCCAGCTGATCGGAGAGAACACGTTCGGCAAAGGTACGGTTCAGGTCACGTTCGAGAAAGAAATGGGCGACGGCAGCAATATCAAGATGACCGTTTACAAGTGGCTCACGCCGAACGGCACCTGGATTCACAAGAAAGGCATTGCGCCGACGATGCCCGTCGAACAACCGGCTTACTTCAAAGTGGCACCACTAAGCAAAAAAACGACGCTTAAGCCGGATATGAACAACGAGGACGTCAAAAATCTGCAGATCATGCTGCAGGGCCTCGGCCTCGGCCCGGACCGGCAGGATGGCTACTTCAGCGAAAAAACAGCACTGGCCGTCAAAGCGTTCCAGCGGCTGAACGGTTTGCCGATTACCGGCGAGGTGGATACCGAGACGGCGAACAAGCTGGAGAAGGCGATCCTGACCGAGATTCGCGATCCGAAGAACGACCTGCAGCTTAAGGCGGCTGTCGAGTACATGCAAGGTGCCGTTAAGAAGTAACGGCTTCCGGGATTTAGGGAAATTCAGCCGACGGCAGGAAAACGAAGCATCCGCGTCGAAATAACAACCTCTATCGGGGCCGCCCGACTTAACGGCCTCGCTGGAGGTTTTCTTTTTAATATTAGAAACAAAAGGAGCCGGCCATGGACTTTGGTTTGGAACTGGCGCACAGGGGACTTCGGGCGCTGTTGCAGCTGTTGACGCATCCTTTTTACTATGTAGGCATTTTATTCATCGTGCTGCAGTACCGCCGGCAGATTGCGTTCGAACGGAAGCTGTTCGCGACCAAGCTGCATTCACTGTTATCGGAAACGTGGAGAACCGTGCTGTGGGGCTGGGTAGGCGGTCTTGCCGCTTCCGTCCTGATGGCGGGAATCGGGGCGTCCGTTCAGCCGGAGGCAGTTGTACTGCTGTGGCTTGTTTCTCTGCTGCTTATTTTCGCGCGGATGCGCTTTATGTGTTGGGCTTATGCCGTAGGTGTCATCGGTGTGGCGCAAGTAGTCATAAGGGCATTCCCCGCATTATACGACGGAGAGGCTGCGGCTTCCTGGACTTGGGTAACGGGACCGCTGTTGTCATTGAATATGCCGTCCATGCTGGCGCTTGTGGCGGTTCTGCATCTGGCGGAAGCACTGTTCGTACGCTTTCAAGGCACGCGGCTCGGTACGCCGATGTTTTACGAGAGCAAGCGGGGCAAAATTGTCGGCGGATATCAGCTGCAAGGCTACTGGCCGATGACGCTGTTTCTTCTCGTGCCGATGGCCGGGGGGACGGCACTGCCTTGGACGCCGCTGCTTGGCGGCGATTTGTGGCAGCACGGCTGGACGATCGTCGGCTTCCCCGTGATGATCGGCTTTACCGAGATGACAATGTCGCGGCTGCCTCAGGAGAAAGTGAAGCTGAGCTCGAACCTGCTGCTGCTCTATGCCGCTGCCCTGCTGCTGTTTGCAGCCGTAGCCGCCTGGTGGCCGCCGTTTATGGCCGTGGCATCCGTGCTGTGCATCCTGATGCACGAAGCGATGATCGCCTACAGCCGGTGGGATGAAGCGAGGCGCAGTCCACTATATGTACACGGCAGTCGCGGGTTGAAAATTTTGGGCGTTCTGCCCGGCAGTCCGGCGGACGAGCTTGGTCTTGCCGTCGGCGAGATCGTTCACAAAGTGAACGGCATCCCGATCCGTACGAAGCAGGACCTGCATCAAGCGATGCAGCAGAACTCGGCGTTCTGCAAGCTGGAAATTTTGAATTTGGCGGGCGAAAGCAAATTTTTGAAGCGCGCCATTTTTTCGGGAGAGCACCATCAGCTTGGCATCGTGCTTGCCCCCGATCAAGAGGCGCTTCACTACGCAGAGGTAAGGCAGCGGCCGATCTGGGCGTACTTCAGCCGCAAGCCGGTCGGACTGCTCAGCAATCGTTCGGATTCCAAATCGGTATAAGCAAAAACAAGCCGCTGGCGTGAGAGACATAATCACGCCAAGCGGCTTGTTTCAAATAACCGTAAAATGCGGTAATAAGCAATGGGGCAGGCTTTAATTGCCTGACGGTTGAAGAGCGGAAGCGGGCTTCTCCCGCAGCACGACAATTTCGACCCGGCGATTTTTGGCGCGGTTCTCTGCGCTGTTGTTTTCCGCTACCGGTCTCGTATCCGCGTAGGCCGTCGAAACGAGCTTTTTCGGATCGAGCTGTGTTTCATAGAGGAAATATCGCAGTACCGAAAGCGAACGAGCCTGCGACAACCCCCAGTTGTCTTTGTAGAAGGAGCCTGTTACTAGCGGCAGGTCGTCCGTATGCCCTTCGATGCTGACCGTCGCGTCGAGCGTCGGGAACAAGCTTGCCAGCTTGGTTAGGACCGGAACCGCGGGCGGCTTCAGATCCGCTTTGCCGAGATCGAACAGGAACAGATCGTTCAGCGTGACGGCTACCCCTCGCGGCGTATTGGCTGCAGACACTTGGGTTTGCAAATTGTTTTCTTCGATATAGACCTGCACTTTTTTGAGCAGATCTTCGAGCTGGCGTTCCTTTTTCTCCTGCTCTTCTCTTTCTTTCATTTCCCTGAGCTGCTGCTCGGTTTTCGTGCTGTCGTCTCCGCCCTTCGCCGGGTTGGCGGAACCGGAGATGCCCATGCCCTTCGGCATAATCGTATCGGCCTTCATGAATTCAAACTTCAGCGCTTGTGACAGTACCTCATATTTTTGCACGTCCACCTTGCTCATCGCATACATGATGACAAAAAAGATGAGCAGCAGCGTAATCAGGTCCGCATAGGTAACCATCCATCGCTCGTGGTTTTCGGGGGCTTCCTGCTTTTTATTCTTCCGCGCCACCGGCCTCACCTGCGCCTTCGACTTTTTTATGTTCCTGATGGAGGAACGAGTTCAGTTTCTTTTTGATGAGCTGCGGGTTTTCCCCGGCTTGAAGCGCGAGGATGCCTTCCAGCATCAATTCCATCTCGGAGATTTGCTCTTTGCTGCGGATTTTGATTTTGCTTGCGATCGGCAGGTAAAGAACGTTTGCGGACGATACGCCGTACAGCGTTGCAGTAAACGCAACGGCAATGGCCGGCCCCAAACTTCCCGGATCAGACAAGTTGCCGAGCACGTGGATCAAGCCCATAACGGTACCGATGATCCCCATCGTCGGAGCATAAGCGCCGGCCGCCTCGAACATTTTGGCGTAGCCTTCGTGATGGTGCTCGATCGCATCCATCTCCAGCTCCAGAATTTGCCGGGTCAGCTCCGGATCGGTGCCGTCGACAACCATCATGAGACCGTCCCGCAGGAACGGGTTGTTATGCTCTTGTGCGCGCTGCTCCAAGGCAAGCACGCCTTCGCGTCTGGCGATCGTAGCCATGTCGACCAACTCGTCGATGATCGCGGCGTGGTCGCGCTTCGGCTCTTTGAACGCCATTCCCAAAGCTTTGCCGATTTGCTTAAGCTGGGACATCGGGAAGCTGATCATGACCGCTCCGAACGTTCCGCCGAAAATGATGAGCATGGCACTGGGAACCACCAGCGCGGAAAGGTGACCGCCGTCCATCAGATAGCCGCCGATCAGACCGCCCAGGCCTACGATAATACCTATTAATGTAGTCAAGTCCACTGTCGTTCCACCCCTAGATTTCTAAAATTAATGTTGTGCTGCGTTCCTTTTTCTTTTTTCTGCGCAAGCGAAGCCTTGGAAAAACAGGAAATGGGATTCGTTTGCAACAGAAAGAGAAAAAAGGTATAATATATGGGAACAAATATTCCTATCAAAGGAAATCGTCGAACGGAGTCGAACGCGCGTCAACCGATGCTTAGTTATTTATCGGAATATGGCAGATAAAAGTTTAGAAGGAAAACAAAGTCTTTTTAATGAACGGGTGATCAGATGAGCAAAATGAATGAAGTCGTCTTCAGCGACAAGAAATTCCAGCTCGAAGCGGAGTTTCAGCCGCAAGGGGATCAGCCGGCCGCAATCGAGCAGCTGGTGAACGGCATACGGGAAGGGAAAAGACATCAGACGCTGCTTGGCGCAACGGGAACGGGGAAGACGTTTACGGCGGCCCATGTGATCGCCCAGTTGAACCGACCGACCCTGCTGATTGCGCATAACAAGACGCTAGCTGCGCAGCTGTGCAGCGAGCTGCAGGAGTTTTTCCCGAACAACGCCGTTTCCTATTTCGTCAGCTATTACGATTACTATCAGCCGGAGGCGTACATTCCGTCGTCGGATACGTATATTGAGAAGGATTCCAGCATTAACGAAGAAATCGACAAGCTCCGGCACTCGGCGACCAGCTCGCTCTTCGAGCGCCGTGATGTCATTATCGTCGCGAGCGTATCGTGCATCTACGGCCTCGGTTCTCCGATGGAGTACCGGGATCTCGTGCTGTCGCTGCGAGTCGGTATGGAGCGTTCCCGCAACGACATTTTACATCGGCTCATCGACATTCAGTACCAGCGCAACGATATGAACTTCGTGCGAGGCACGTTCCGCGTGCGCGGCGATGTTATTGAGATTTTTCCGGCTTCACGCGGCGAGCAAGCGGTCCGTGTGGAGCTGTTTGGCGATGAAATCGAGCGGATCACGGAGATTAACGTGCTTACCGGCGAGATTGTCGGCGAACGCGATCATATCGCCATCTTCCCGGCGTCCCACTTCGTGACGCACGAGGAAACGATGAAGCGGGCACTCGTGAACATCGAGCGGGAGCTGGAGGAGCGGCTAGAGCAGCTGCGCGGAGAGGGCAAGCTGCTGGAGGCGCAGCGGCTGGAGCAGCGGACGCGCTACGACATCGAGATGATGCAGGAGATGGGCTTCTGCTCCGGGATCGAGAACTATTCGGGGCCGCTGACGTTCCGCGAGCGCGGGGCGACGCCGTACACGCTGTTCGATTATTTCCCGGACGACATGCTTGTGATCGTAGACGAATCGCACGTGACGCTGCCGCAGGTCCGCGCGATGTACAACGGCGACCGGGCGCGCAAGGAAGTGCTCGTCGATCACGGCTTCCGGCTGCCTTCGGCGCTGGATAACCGGCCGCTCCGTTTTGAGGAGTTCGAAGAGAAAGTGAACCAGATCATTTATGTCTCGGCGACGCCGGGACCGTATGAGTTGGAGCATTGTCCGGAGATGGTGCAGCAGATCATTCGTCCGACGGGACTCGTGGACCCGGTGATTGAGGTGCGTCCGACTAAAGGGCAGATCGACGATCTGCTGGAAGAAATTCAAGACCGGATTAAGAAAGACGAGCGGGTACTCGTTACGACGCTAACGAAGAAGATGGCCGAGGATTTGACCGATTACTTCAAGGAAATCGGCATCAAGGTCCGGTATTTGCATTCGGACATCAAGACGCTCGAGCGGATGCAGATTTTGCGCGACTTGCGGCTTGGCACATTCCACGTTCTCGTCGGCATCAACCTGCTGCGGGAAGGGCTGGATTTGCCCGAGGTGTCGCTTGTGGCCATTCTCGATGCCGACAAGGAAGGCTTCCTGCGTGCGGAACGTTCCTTGATCCAGACGATCGGGCGGGCGGCGCGCAATGCGAACGGGCATGTTATTATGTACGGGGACAAAGTGACCGATTCGATGGATAAGGCGATTCAGGAAACGAACCGCCGCCGGACGATCCAGCTCGCTTATAATGAGAAACACGGCATTACGCCGCAAACGATACAGAAGAAAGTGCGCGATGTGATTGAAGCCACCAAGGTGGCCGAGCAGAAGGCCGACTACTTGTCGGAAGTGAAGCAGGCGAAGATGTCGAAGAAAGATCGCATCTCGCTGATCGAACGGTTGGAGCAGGAAATGAAGGAAGCAGCCAAAAACCTGCAGTTTGAGCGTGCCGCGGAGCTCCGCGATGCCGTGCTCGAATTGAAGGCCGAGCTGTAGTCAAGGGAGGCTTTCGAAACGTGGCCAGAGACAACATTGTAATTAAAGGCGCCAGGGCGCACAACCTGAAAAATATCGACGTCGTCATTCCGCGGGATAAATTTGTCGTCCTGACCGGTCTGAGTGGCTCCGGTAAGTCGTCCTTGGCGTTCGATACGATCTATGCCGAAGGGCAAAGAAGATATGTCGAGTCGCTGTCCGCCTACGCGCGGCAGTTTCTCGGCCAGATGGACAAACCGGATGTCGACTCGATCGACGGATTGTCTCCGGCCATCTCCATCGACCAGAAGACGACGAGCCGCAACCCGCGTTCCACCGTGGGTACGGTGACGGAAATTTACGACTATCTGCGTCTGCTGTTCGCCCGGATCGGGCGTCCGCACTGTCCGGAGCATAAAATCGAGATTACCTCTCAAACCGTCGAGCAGATGGTCGACCGGATCATGGAGTATCCGGAACGCACCAAGCTGCAAATTTTGGCGCCGATCGTTTCGGGACGCAAAGGTGAGCATTCGAAGCTGCTGGCGGATATCCAGAAGCAAGGCTTCGTCCGCGTGCGCGTCAACGGCGAGCTTCGCGAGCTGTCGGAAACGATCGAGCTGGAAAAAAACAAAAAGCATACGATCGAAGTGGTCGTGGACCGGATCGTCGTGAAGGACGACGTCCAGACGCGTCTGGCCGACTCGCTAGAGACAGCTTTAAAGCTGGCAGAGGGGCGCGTCATCGTGGACGTGATCGATCAGGAAGAGCTGCTGTTCAGCCAAAATCTGGCCTGCCCCGAATGCGGCTTCAGTATAGAAGAATTGGCGCCGCGGATGTTCTCGTTCAACAGTCCGTTCGGCGCATGTCCGGAATGTGACGGCTTGGGTCAAAAGATGATCGTCGACCCGGACCTGCTCGTTCCGAATCCGAAGCTTTCCATCGAAGAGGGAGCATTCGAAGCATGGGCCGGCAGCACGTCGAACTACTACCCGCAGTTCCTAGCGGCGGTGTGCGAGCACTACGGTATCCCGAGAAATGTTCCAGTCAGCGAGCTGACGAAAGAGCAGATGCAGAAGCTGCTGAACGGTACCGGCGGGGAAAAGGTGCGCTTTCGCTACGAGAACGACTTCGGACATAAGAAGGAAGCGATGGTCCCTTTCGAAGGCATCGTGAACAATCTGGAGCGTCGTTACCGGGAGACGTTCTCCGACGGCATCCGTGAGCATATCGAGAACTACATGAGCGCCAAGCCTTGCGGCAAGTGCAAGGGGGCCCGCCTGAAGCCGGAAACGCTGGCGGTAACCGTAGCGGATAAAAATATCGCGCATGTCACCTCGCTATCTATTGGGGAGGCGCAGCAATGGTTCGACTCGCTGAAGCTGACCGACCGCGAGACGCAGATCGCGCACCTGATCTTGAAGGAGATCAAAGAGCGTCTGGGCTTCCTCGTCAATGTCGGACTCGACTATTTGACGATGCACCGCGCGGCGGGTACGCTCTCCGGCGGCGAGGCGCAGCGGATTCGTCTGGCGACGCAAATCGGGTCGAGCCTGATGGGCGTTCTATACATCTTGGACGAGCCGAGCATCGGACTGCATCAGCGGGACAACGACCGGCTGATCCAGACGCTGGAGCATATGCGGAATCTGGGCAATACGCTGATTGTGGTCGAGCACGACGAAGATACGATGCTGGCTGCCGACTACATCATCGATATTGGACCGGGCGCGGGCATTCACGGCGGCCAGGTGATTGCCCAAGGTACGCCCAAGGAGATTATGCAGGACGAGCAATCGTTGACCGGGCAATATCTCAGCGGCCGCAAGTTTATTCCCGTCCCTGCCGAGCGGCGGAAGCCGAACGGCAAATGGCTGGAAATCCGCGGGGCTAAAGAAAACAACCTGCGCGGCGTCAATGTGAAGTTTCCGCTCGGAGTATTCGGCTGTGTGACTGGAGTTTCCGGCTCCGGCAAGAGTACGCTGATTAACGAAATTTTGTACAAAACGTTGGCGAAAGAGTTGAACGGTGCCAAGGTTCGCCCGGGCGACTACAAGGAGTTCAAAGGACTGGAGCATGTCGACAAAGTGATCGACATCGATCAATCACCGATCGGGCGGACGCCTCGTTCGAACCCAGCTACGTACACCGGCGTATTTGACGATATCCGCGACGTCTTCTCGGCGACTAACGAAGCGAAGGTGCGCGGCTACAAGAAAGGCCGGTTCAGCTTTAACGTGAAGGGCGGACGCTGCGAGGCGTGTAAGGGCGACGGCATCATCAAGATCGAGATGCATTTCTTGCCGGACGTTTACGTGCCGTGTGAGATATGCAAAGGCAAACGGTACAACCGTGAAACGTTGGAAGTGAAATATAAAAGCAAGAACATTTCCGAAGTGCTGGAAATGACGATTGAGGATGCGTGCGAGTTTTTCAAAAACATTCCGCGCATTCACCGAAAAATGCAGACGTTGATGGACGTCGGTCTCGGGTACATGAATCTGGGTCAGCCGGCGACGACGCTCTCCGGGGGAGAGGCGCAGCGCGTGAAGCTTGCGGCCGAGCTCTATCGCCGCAGCACGGGCAAGACGATCTATATTCTGGACGAGCCGACGACCGGATTGCATATCCATGATATCGACCGGCTGCTTAAGGTACTGCACCGCTTGGTCGAGAACGGCGATTCCGTCCTCGTCATCGAGCACAACCTCGATGTAATCAAGACGGCGGATTATATCATCGATCTTGGGCCGGAAGGCGGCAACCGGGGCGGTACCATCGTCGCTTCCGGAACGCCGGAGGAAGTCGTAAAGGTAGACGGTTCATATACCGGCAAATACCTGAAACCGATCCTGGAACGCGACAAAGCGCGCTCCGAAGATTACTATAAACGGCTGAAAGAAATCGAAGATGCGGCCGTTTAATTGCGACAGCCGATAAGATTAGGGATAAGAAAAAACGCTGCTCCAAGCCGGGAAAAACTCGCTTGCGCGCGGCGTTTTTTTGCGGGGAGCCAAGTGATTGAATTGAGCCCCCGGCCCGATTAATGCCGCGAAGGCATCGGTCATCCCATCCGGCGTTTTCACGAGTGTGCCTTGCAGGCTAGACACGGAGTTCCCGCATGTCCGGAGTTATAAATGTTAGAAAAAATGGACACTTTATATTTGCGCGGAAGATTCGAGAAATCGTTGTTCATCAGTGCCTTGAGTGAAGTGCCTCACAAGGAGGCAACGGCGAAAAAAGTCGAGCCCTGCCGCTTCCCGGCGAAAATGTTGACAAAGTTGTTACATCTAGATAAATCGCTTGCACTTCCAAGCTAGTCAAGATAAGATAGAAATTAAGTATTTTCGCATATTGAAGGAGGTCCCTCCATGTTTTTGGCTGAAGAAGCGGCAAAAGCCACGACGAGCAACTTTTCCGGTTTCGATATCTTCGTGATCTTGTTCACGCTAGTTATTGCCATCGGCCTGATCCGGTTGCTCGGCGCTAAAAAGAAAAATCCGTTCGCCATTGGCTTTGGTTTGGTTAGCTTGGCCGTATTCGTAACCTTGAGCGTAGTAATGGTTATGGGCTGGATGGGCAAGCTATAAGCTGCTGCAGAGACGCGAATAAGACTATACATGCACGGATAAGGACAGGTCTCCCGACGGGACGCTGTCCTTTTGGCGTTTTAAGAGGGACTATACCTCACAAACATATAAAAAGGAGCGCCTCCCGAGTAGAGGGAGTGCTCCATCGATTTTCACAGCTTGAAAAAGGCCTTATACCCACCACATTTCGCCGAGCGGCTCTTTGATGAGGATTTGCTGCAGGTTTTGTACCGCTTTCGTAAAGCCTTCGTCCACCGACATCAAGCCGTCTTCATGCTCGATGCTGACGACATAGTCGTAGCCGACCAAGCGAAGAGCGCTGATGATGTCTGCCCACGTCTTGAGATCGTGCCCATAGCCGACGGTACGGAACTGCCAAGCGCGGTCCAGCATGTTGGCGTAGGACTGCATATCCGTGACGCCGTAACGGTTGACGTTGATCGGATCGATCGATGTATCTTTAGCATGGAAATGGTGTATGGCGCCTGCACGGCCAAGAATGTTCACCGCCTGCACCGGATCGATGCCTTGCCACCACATATGGCTCGGGTCCAGGTTCGCGCCGATGACGTCGCCGGCCGCTTCGCGCAGACGCAGCAGCGTAGCCGGAGTATGGACGGAGAAGCCGCCGTGCAGCTCAAGACCGAATTTCACGCCGCGCTCGGAAGCGTATTTACCGGTTTCCGTCCAGTACGGAATCACTTTGTTGGCCCACTGCCAATCGAGAATCTCTTGGAAATCGGGTGGCCAAGGGGCCACCGGCCAGTTCGGATATTTTGCGTTATCGGAATCACCCGGGCAGCCGGAGAACGCATTGACGACTGGCACCTCAAGCTTCTGGGCAAGGTCCACCGTTTTAAGCAGCGCTTCGTGATCGGCTTGGGCGAGCGCTTTTTGCGGATGGAGCGGGTTACCGTGGCAGCTGAGTGCGCTGATCGTCAGTCCGCGGGATTCGATCGCTTGCTTGAATGCTTTCAGTTTGCCGTTATCGCTGAGCAGCACATCCGGGTCGCAGTGGGCTTTGCCCGGGTAACCGCCGGTGCCGATTTCAACAGCGTCGAGTCCTTTGGATGCAATGTAGTCAAGTGCTTCTTCGAAAGGCTTCTGCTGGAATAATACCGTAAATACGCCTAATTTCATGGGACACCTCCGGAAATAATTCAAAATGAACGCGCGTACAATAGAACGCTCATCCAAATTATATCACTAATTGCGCACGGCTCAAAGTAGGATTTTCGGACATAACGCATCGGGGTGTCGTTTTCGTAGAAAGTTCACGACTCAGTCTAACACGTTCATCGTTTGAATATGTTTTTTCGTTTCATCGGTACCCAGACTGTACAGCGTTTGATAGACGTTTTTCAAATAGATGTCATAGGTATCGTTTTCCTTGTCATGATGATAAGGAATACCCGGAAAATGGGCTCTGGAGAAGGTAAGTTCTTCTGCGTATTCCACATCTTCGAATAATTCCTTAAGCTTGATGACTTCCTCCGGTGTGGCCTCGATTTCCAACTCGTAAGCCGCATCGCCCTGATGCTGCATGATCGTCTTTGACTGAACGGAAACATAGTAATTTTTTTTATCCACGGAAGTAACCTCCGACTTATTTAAAATAGTAAGACCAGATAACTGCACCGGCAACCAGAACGATCGGAAAAAGCACATAAACGATAAGCATCGGATTGGCCATGACGGGATGCTTGACTGTGTTTGGGTCTGTGTTTTTGTCAAATTCCTTATTTTGTTGCCTTCGGGCCAGCATAAATGACGCAGCGGCAGAGATCACACATACGACGGCCGCAAGTGCGATAAGAGTGGTCAGCATTCGGAATCACGTTCTCCTTCCAGGGGGTTACCCTTATTTTCTGGCAATTTTCTTAAAATATACGGCACAGCGAATGTTTGTTCGCTAGGCAAAGTTTAGCTTTCGACAAAGCGCCCGACAACATTCCCGTTTCTTTTCCTTTTGATTGGTTTACAATGGAAATAATTCTCTTCGGACCGGGGGAGGGAAGGGGCAACTTTTTAAGGAAAGGGCGGATCGTAAGATGAGCAAAGATACGCAAATTGTTGAAACGGTATCAGGCACCTGGCTGCGTTTCCCAAACAACTTTAAAAAGTTTCAATGCTTGGTGGAGCTGCCCGATCAGCTCTCGCTCAACATTAATACGAAATCGGGCTGCGTGCATGTACATAAGAAGGACTGCGACGATGTGTTTCAATATGTGGGGGAATTGTATATAACGGCGAACGGCAATCAGCTGCAATGCACCGTTCAAGCTGCCCCGGCTAATGAAGAAGTGATGAAGACGCCCGGGAAGCAATCCGATGCCAGTTGAGGTATATTCGCGAGTTTCGCTCTGAAAAAACAAGCAGCGCCCGCAAAGGGACGCTGCTTTTATCATATTTAGAACGGCCAATTCAAAAGACCGCGGTAAATGTGGAGTACCGTTTCGCTTTTGCCGCTGTAGACGATAACAGCCGCGGTAACGATCAGCTGCGTTAACACGCAGCGGGCGTAGAAGTACGTCCGGGATACTTTTTTCTTGTTGACCGTCGTTTTCCCGAGCAGGTTCTCCAGCGCGATCACCACGCCGTGGTAGACGCCCCACAGCAGATAGAGCCAGCTAAAGCCGTGCCATAGCCCGATCAGCACCATGATGAGGATGGACAAGCCGGCAGCGGTCCATTTGGTCGGCGTCTGGCGCGAGAAAAATATAAAGATATGATCGCGGAACCAGTCGCCGAGCGTAGCGTGCCAATTGCGCCAGTACTGCGTCAGCGTCGGCGCTTGGAACGGTTTCTTGAAGTTTTCCGGTATGTTATAGCCCATCAGCCGTCCGAATCCGATCGCAATATCGGAGTAGCCCGAGAAATCGAAGTAAATCAGAGCATAAAACCAGACCATCAAAAATACCGATTGATGCGTGTAAAGCTCTTGCCCGGACATGGCATTGAACACGTCGGTCATCCAGGTGACAAGCACGATCTTCTTGAACATACCGAGAATGATCCGTTTGATGCTACTTTCCGTCAGTGCGGAATCCACCCGATACGGCTGCTTCGTATCCGCCATGAAATCGCGAAATTTGAGAATCGGGCCGGACGTAAATGTAGGGATGAACAAAATATAGTTGAAATAGTCGACAACTTTCGCGCGGGCGTCTTTGCCGAAGAAGTAAGCAAAATACAGGGCATCAATCACCTTGAGCACGTTGTAGATCAAGCCGAGTACAATCACAACGTCGAACAGCGGGTGAGTGAATACTTCCATCCCGAACAGCCGCAGCGAGCAGACAGCGGCGACATTGGCGGCGATCAGCAGAATGAACCAGCCCTTGCGAAAGCGCGACGTGTGACTAAGAAATAGAAAGGCCAAATAGTTCAACGCCGTGTAGGCCAAGTAAAAAGCGAGCAGCTTTTTACTGAACAGCAGCAAAAAGCATAGATTGAACGCGAGCAGCAGCAGCCGTTTGTTATCCGCCCACCGCCGGGTCAGGGCAAGCACGAGCACCATGCCGGTCATGGCCATAACCGCGTTCATATTTAAATACCACATCGAAGATTCCTCCAACATATGCATCCGCCGTGCGGGTCGGAAACCGGCCCGGAGCGGGACGGAAGGACCGATCGGGGCCCGCGCCGATCAAGACAAGATCAGAACCCTTCGTAGATGAACAATCCTTTGCCGGTAAAATAGATCAGCACCATGATGAGCATGGCGAGATAAACGATCACTTCGACGATTTTGCGAGCCATGCGTCCACCTCCTTCGTAAACACCGGAGCGCCTTCCTGACGGCTCAGATGGACGAGATCGTGAAAATATTTAGGATCGTAGGCCGTCAGCAGATCCAGCGTCGGAACCCCGGCCGCCTGCAGGCGCCGATTGACTTCTTCCTGCAAAGCGGGCATGTAGCGCGGCAGCTTGTAGCCGCGGTTCCAAGGCATCCAGACGACGCGCAGCGGCAAGCCTTGCTGCTTGCTGTAAGCGATGATGAAGTCCAGCGCGTCCAGATTGTTCTTGAAATCGCGGTTGGTCATCCAGCCGAACCGCTGCTCGTACTCGTCCCATTTTTTGCGAAGATCCTCGTCGGATTTTCGGCCGAAGTAGAGCTCCTTGTCGATCCAGCGCGGCTGGTAAGCCAGCGGATCGGACGCGCTCAGCTTTAGCGTCTCCGGGAAGCGGGCGCATGCTTCGAACCGGGCGGCATCCTGCTTCAGCAGCCCTTGATACAAGCCGCAGGCAAGCTCCGTCCCGGTATCGCGGAAATAGTCGCGGTACGCGTAGACGTAAGGCTGGTACCAAGGCTTGAACCACTGGTAGGTCGGGTCCGTATCCAGGCTGTCGATCATCGTATGCACGTCGATGCCTACGACAAGCTGTCCCTCTACATGGAAACGCTGCTGCTCCAAAATCGCTTTCAGATCGGTCAGCTTCCCGTAGGAAAGCCCGAGCTCCACCAGCTTGGCGGTCGAATCCGTCTCGATATACGCCCCCGTCACCGCGGAGTTGCCGTAGAAGGCCGGCCCCCGATTTTGCCAATCGTGATGGAAGAGCGTCTTCGTAAAATCGTTCTTATAAAAACGCCGCGACGTTACCATCGGGTCCCACCAAGAGATGAGGATGTCCGACAGCACGAAAGCGGCCAACAGCAGCAGCACGAAGCTGTTTTTGCGAAGAAAAGCGATCATAACGGGAAAACCCACACTTTCCAATGAAGGCGATCATTAGTTATCAATCACAGAAACACGGGTTGCGGTGCTAGAGCGATTTTTGCTGCCAGGCGTGGTACTGCTCGCGGAACGCTGCAGGCCAGTTCGCTTCGTCCAAGCCGTATTGCGCGAAGAAGGCGAACGCCCAGCGCTCGATGCCGAACCCGACGCAGCCGGTAACCGCATTGCGCTTGCCCATTTTAATATTGAACGCATTGCCGAACGTGTTGCTGTGGAAATTGATGGAGCTGCAGGCGATCGACTTGTTGATGTTCGGAATCGTCAGCCGAAGCTCGTACTTCATTTCCTGATTCCGCTGGAAGGACGCTTTGACTTGGAAATCGTTCGTGAAGAACGGATCGTTCGCGATTTCCAACACGCTGTCCACGTTCCATTCGACGGCCAATTCCTTCAAATATTCGATGGCCTGCAGCCGGTTCTCTTTCACGTAATCCGGCTTGCCGACGAAGATAATCTCCCGCATGCTGAAATCGAGCAGGCGTCCGAAGTCCGTATGATTGCGCGATTCGAAGCGGTGGCACTTGGAGATGGCCGTTACGGTCACGCCGTCGCCTTCAAGCGTTTCGTTCTGCAGCCCTTCGTAGCAGTGGTAGCAGGTCGAAGGGTTCATGGTGAATTTCGGCTTCGCCAGGTTGGCGTTCAGATCGAGCGGCTGCTCTTGCTTCCAGCCCCCGGCGTCGCGGATCGATTGGGAGAACGCTTCGATGATTTCGAGGTCCTCGCGCAGGTGCGACAGGAAGTGAATGTGCTCCGGAAACGAGGTAAAGTGATTCGTCTTGTTCAGCGTGTCGCAATGAATGACGGCCGGGTACTGTTCCTCCGTAATTCCTGCAAAACGGTTCGCGATTTTCGTCACGAAGCTGTAGTCGAGAAAACGCATCAGACTGGAGAACGGCTCGCGGAAAATAAAGAGGCCCGGCTCCAGCACTTTGATGATTTTGCGCTCGACGAGATCGGCGATGATATCGCCTTCGTAAGGAGTATCGACCTTATGCTCGAACAGGATGTTCTCCTTGAAACCGAAATCCCCTTGAGAGAAGCGGTCGATCAGCTTGCGTACCTGCTCTTCGATGGCGGCGTTGCCTTTCGGGGAGTCGTGAACAATATGAATGTGCCCGGATTCAAGCCGGATATCGCGGATGGTTTCGTCAATAAACGACGCGGCGTATTTGAGCTGCCCGTGCTGACTGGAGACAAGTCCCTCCAAAGAAACGACGCATTCCATGGGCTTACCTCTCTTTCTTGTTGTGGATGAACGTTGCGATTTCGCGGACGGTGTTGAGCGGGTACAGCATTAAATCCTGATTCGTCACTTGGATGCCGTACGTCTTCTCGATATGCGCGATTAATGCCGTCGCTCCGATCGAATCAATATATCCATAATCGAACAAGTGTACGTCTACGGAAAAATCGTCGTCATCGTCTTCGATTTCGTAACGGCTTTTGATGTGCGCCTCAAGCTGTTCCAGCAATTCCTGCATGGGGAAGCCTCCTCGGATAAATTAAAATCAAGCGATATACGCCGGGCTCGCAGCGAGCGCCGGCATAAAAGCGGGACGGCGATTGCGGGACCCAAGGGCCCCGCCACAACAACCGTCCGCGTAAAAAGTGAATGTAAACTAATGCGCCGCTTTGGCAACGGTTAGCGTCACCGGATCGCCGTAATGCGTGACCGTATAAGTCGCTTTCGCTTCGTCCCGGTCGACGGTCAGTCCCGCTCCTTCGATGGTCAGCGGCTCGGCGCTGTAAATTTGCACCTGCTGCATCCCGGGCGCGTTCAGCTTCAGCGTCCAGCGGTCCGCGGATTTTTGCAGCTCGTACGGCACGTTCGAGCGCATCAGATGCGGCTCGCTGCCGAGCGCCTTCGTCCGATCGGGCTCGGCGAACCGGATGGCGGCCGTCTGCGGGACGCCGAGGTACAGCTTGCCGCCACGCGTATCGCGTACCTCGGCATCGGTAACGGCCTGCTTGGCCGCGTAAGATTGCCCACGGTCGACGACAAGGCCGAGCGTGCCGCGGTATTCGGCGGCCTGCGCAGGAACACCGTCGGTGATCGCCTTGACGCGGAAGCCGGGCTCGACGGTCATGCCGAGCATTTTCTTGATGCGGTCCGCGATGACCTCGCGCCACGGCCGGTACAGCTCGACGCGGGTCGTCATTGCATTCAGGAACGAGCGCGCCATTTGGGGCTCGGTCATAAAGTTGTAGCTATTGTCGTCCCGGAGCTTATCCAAATACCGGACAAATTCCAGCAGCTCCGGCACGCGGGTTGGAAAATGGTACTCGATATGCTCGAAATAATCGATCGGCAGGTCTAGCGCCGCGTAAGCTTCGAAGATATCTTTGGTCGAATAATACGGGTCCGTGCGCAGCACCGGCGCCGGGGTATTCAGCATCATCGGCTTGGTCAAGTCGGGCTCGCCCGACGCATCGGTCATAAGAAATGGCAGGCCCCAGTTGTACTCGACCCCAAGGCGCGGATCGGCCTTGATATTCGACGGCTTGAAGCCGAAGTTGAACCAGATGCCGGACTCCCGTTCGTTGCGCAGCGTCTGGCTGCGGTCGGGATTGTTGATCCGCCACGTATGCTGGTTCGTGCCGGGCATGTTCCACGGAATGCCGAGCTTCTCGAACGCTTTCTGATGCAGCGCGATTTCCTGCTTCTCCTGCGCGTCGCTCGTAAAGTTATGGACAAAAATGTGCGGGTACAGCTCCAGACCGTTGTCCTTCGTGTACCTGATAAATTCGTTCAACTGGTCCGCATATGGGAACTTCGGATCGTCGATGGTGGACGGGATGCCGAACTCAAGCTGTCCGACGATCAGATCGTCCTTGCCGTCCCCGTTCAGGTCGTACCAGAGCGGGACGGCATTATGCCCGCCGACGAGCGCATGGTTGCCGAGCTGGTTGACGGTCGCCGCTTCGATGACGCCTTTGTCCACCCAAGCGGTACGCCCGGTACCCGAGTCCTCCTGAACGTAAACGCGCAGGTCGCCTTCCCCCGTGCCGACGACGAGGTCGGCTTTGCCGTCCCCGTTCATGTCGCGGACGGACGGTGCCGCAAACCGCGCGGCCAGCTTGAACAGCGCTTCGCCCGCATGCCAGGCGACCGCGCCGTTTGCCCCGCGCGTGCCGCGGTACAGCGTCACCTGCCCGTCGGCATCCCCGATCACGAGATCGGGGATGCCGTCTCCGGTGACGTCGCCCACGGCCGGCGCGATCGGCGCCGCGCCGCGGATCGGCTTCCCGTCCGCCAGCAGCGGGACGGGCGCCTTGAACGCGCCGCCGGCTTCGCCATAGGCGACCGCGAGCGTACCGTCCGGCTGGCCGATCAGCAGATCCGGCCGGCCGTCGCCGTTCAGATCAACCGCCGCCACGCTGGCGTACGATCCGGCCTTCAGCGGCTCCCCGCTTGGGAGCCGCAAAGGCTCGCGCCGCGCGAACGCCGCCGGCGCTTTCAGTCCCGCCGGGAGCTGCTGCCCGGCGTAGGCTCCCTCCGTTTCACCGGCGTTCCGGTAAACGTACAATCCGCCGTCGGCCGACCCGACGATCAGGTCGGGCCGGCCGTCGCCGGTAAGGTCGGCCAGCGCGGGGTACGCGCGGTAGGGCAGCGTGATCGGATCGCCGAGCGAGCGGTAATCCGGATAATTGGCCAGCCGGATCGCCTCTCCGTCGGCGGACAAGCGCGTGCCGCTCGAATAGAACGAATTCGGCGTCTCGCCGGCGAAGGCGGGCTTGTCGTTCGTTCCGGTGTTCAAGTGGACGACGACCGATTCCTGCCAACGCCCCCACGTGAACGACGAGCGGACCAGCGAGAACGACGGGATCTGCTTGTACTTTTTGAGCAGCTCCGCCCACTGGATGCCTTCACCGTCGCGGATCGCTTCCAGCGCTTCGAAATGGTTCTGGTACGCCATCGCCGGCCGGCCGTAAGGCCCGTACGACTTTTTGACGCTGTAGCCGAGCTTCGTCTTGGAGACGAACGCGGCGTATTCGCTGCGCAGCAGGGCGTTCCCGGCTGCGAACGTAAAATGGAAGTACGGCGCCAGCGGCAGCTGGCTGCGGTCGAAATACAGCGCGTCCGGAGTCGGTTTCTTGGCCGCGTTCGTCTCGACCGCCAGCTTTTCGAAGCCGAGCTTCGGGTCCATGCCGCTGTTTAGATCGTAGCCCGTTACAAAATACCGGTTCGGCAGCAGCGTGCCGCTAAAAAACACCGTGCCTTCCCCGTACCGGTTCAACGTATAAAGCGAGATGCCGTTCATGGAAGCGAGCGTCTGCGCCGTGGAAGGGACGAGCCCTTTGCCCCAGGAGAACCGGCTCAAGCTTCCTTCGGTATCGTGACGGAAGAAGCTGTCTGCGAAAGACCGAAGCAGTTGCTGGACGCTCTGCAGGTTGGTATCGACATCCGGGTAAGACCAGAGGGACGGACTTTCGCCTCCGGCTCCAAGTGCGCTGCGGGCCGGCGCAGGGACGTCGACGACTTGCCCCGCTCCGAGAAAGCCGGGGTCAAAATCGTCCGCAAACGGGTTCTCAAGAAATAAATGCCCGCCTTCCCGGACGTAAGCTTGAAGCAGCTTCCGCTCGGAATCTGTCATGCTCCCGTGCAGCGACGGGTCCAAATAAATCGAATCGTAAGACCGGAGCTCGCGGGCGCTCAGACGGCTCAGCTCCTGCCGTTCCAGCTCCAGACCGACGACCGGCGATTGCCGCAGCTGCGCGTAGGCGGTCGGATCGGAAGCGCCGCTTGCGGTGGCGTACAGCAGGCGCACCTTCAGCTCTTTGTTTGCTGTCAGCAGGTAGACGAGAACGACGGCTGCAATTGCAACAATCGCAATCGCCGCCGCCTTGCGATAAGGTCGTAATCGAATCAAAAAAATCTCCTCATTGCTCGTTAGGCTAGATTACCTTGCCATTATAGCACGGATGGCGGGCTTTGTTAACTTTTGCGCGGTCCGGCGGGGGCCTGCACGCCCCTCTAAACCGACCCATCCAATAGCCGCGGGAATGAAAAATTGGATGGGTGGAAAAACGGCCGATTGGTGGGTTACGCCGTATTCGTTCTCCTGTAAAGTAAGGGGAGGACGCATACTTTTCGAGAAGATTATCCTTTATTATAGAAGAAAGGACGGAAGCTCTTATGAACGAATGGATGCTGTATCTGCTTATTTTCGTTATCGTCCTGTTTGCGCTGATCGCTACCATTGTGGTGGGTGTATCGGCCAAAAATAAAGAAGGCAACCCCACCTACGACCAGAGGACGGGAAAAAATCTGCTGCGGCTGACATGGATTTATGCCGTCGTGCTATTCGGCGGTTATCTCGTTTTCGCAATATACATGTATTATATGTAATTCAGACCGCTGCAGAAGAAAGGGACCGACTATGTGGAAACCGGACCGCCTGGGCACCGTGCCCATGTATCGACAAATCGCCGATTATTTCGAGCGGCGCATCGTTCTGGGGGAGCTGCCGCCGGGTTCGATTTTGCCGCCGGAGCGCAAGCTGGCCGGACAGTGGCAGCTTAACCGCAGCACGGTTATTCAAGCCTATGAAGAGCTGCGCTCCCGGGGATTGATCGACCGCAGGAAAGGGAGCGGGACCCGGGTCAGCTTGCGAAAATGGGAGGAATCGCCCAAGCCGGCCGTCGATTGGCGGGCCTATACCGAGCAAAGCTCCCCGCCGGGCTCTCCCCTGCTTCGCAAAGTCCGGGAGGAAGCCCGGAAAGGTGCAGAGGTCGTCGATATGGCCGGCAGCGAGCTGTCGGAGGACCTGATCCCGATGGAGGCGTTCCGCCAGCTGATGCGGGAGCAGCCGCTCACGGAGCCGCTGGGGTATACGGACCCGCAAGGGTTGTACCCGCTTCGTGAAGCGCTGACCGTCTACTTGCGAGCCTACCGTCAGGTGGATGCGACCGCTTCGTCCATCTTCGTCACGTCCGGCATTCAGCAGGCGCTGTATCTGATTGCGCGCTGTCTGCTGCGCCCGGGGGATGCGGTGGGCATCGAGGTTCCGTCGTATCATTATTCGTCCCATGTCTTGCCGAGCGCTGGGCTGCGGACGGTCGCACTGCCTGCGGATGAGGCGGGAATACGGCCCGAAGAGCTGGCGGGGCTCATCCGCAAGGACAAGCTGCGCATGCTCATTTTGAATCCCGCGTTCCAAAATCCGACGGGCCGCACCCTTTGCCCGGAACGCCGAAAACGGCTGCTTGAAGTCGCAGCGGATTTAGGCGTCCCGATTGTCGAAGACGACCCGTACGGCTTAGCCGCATTTCGGGACGAGCCCCCGGTGCCGCTGAAAGCGATGGATACGAGAGGCGTCGTGCTGTATGTCGGCTCGCTGTCCAAAATCGCGGCGCCAGGTCTGAGAACCGGGTGGCTGGTCGGCCCCGAGGCCGTGATTCGTCAGCTGTCGGCAGCAAGACAGCAGATGGATATGGGACCGAGCGTTCTGCCGGAATGGCTGTCTGCGCGATTTTTGGCTTCCGACTTTTTTCACAGGCACCTGCTTCGGGTCCGGCGCGCGCTGAAGCTGAAGAGCGAGCTGCTGATGAAAGAGCTGAATGCGCATTTGCAAGGGGAAATGACATTTGAGCGGCCGGACGGCGGACTTTACTTGTGGGGAAAGTTGGCAGGGGGAGTTTCCGCGGCGAGGCTGCTTGACGAGGGAATCAAACGCGGCGTGCTGTTCGTGCCGGGAAGCGTATTCGGGCCGGACAGCGGCCATGTGCGGTTAACGTTCGCGCGTCCTTCCAAGAAGGACATCGCTGTCGGAGCGGCGCGCTTTGCCGAGGCCTTCCGGGCGGCTTCCAAGCGGTGACGCACTTACAGGGCAAACGCCCTGTTTTTTTGTTAACCGGCTGCCTCGTCGGTACTGCCATAGCATACCGTCCGGTTGCGGCCTTCGGCCTTGGCTTGATACAGCGCCTTATCCGCCAGATCGATCAATTGCTCGGGGGGAGCAGATGCGTCGGGCACGAGAGAAGCAAGCCCCAGGCTAACTGTAACATGTTCGTTTGCGTCCGACGGTTTGAACGGCAAAGCGAGCCGTTCTACGGCCATCCGGATCGCCTCCGCCCATTCGTAAGCTTCCTCCGCCCCGACCTCCGTTAAAATACAGGCAAATTCCTCGCCCCCATACCGCGCGATGAAATGAGATTTTTGCAGCAGTACGGCGTTGGCCGTCAAGGCGATTGTGCGCAGCACCTCATCCCCACCCAAATGCCCGTGCGAATCGTTATAGGCCTTAAAATGATCCACATCGAACATAATGACGGATAGCGGAGATCGGTTCGCCGCGCAGCCCGACCAGGCTTTGACCAAATGCTCATCCAGCTTTCGGCGGTTGGCGATGCCCGTCAGACCGTCGAGGTCCGACAGCTTTTGCAGGAGGCTCAGCGCTTCCTGCAGCTGGCGTTCGGTCGTTTTGCGGCCCGTGATGTCTCTTAGCGTGACGAGCAGGGCGGCGTTACCTTTATATACCGTAGGCGACACGGACAGCTCCACGATGATTTCGGTGTCGTCCAGGCATACGAGCTTTTGCTCGATCAGCTCGGGCTGCGTTTTGCCCGAACGAATGTCCTGGCAGCGCGTCCAGGACGTATTGCGGTTGTCCGGATGAAAGAAGTCGTAGATCGGCTGGCCGAGCAGTTCTTTTCTTGCGGCCGCCCGCAGCAGCCGGACCCCTTTTTCGTTGATAAAGACAATCAGATCCTGGCTCAGCACAAGGGTGGCGTCCGGCGAAGCCGTAATGAGCCGCTTGTAGCGCGCTTCGCTTTGCTGCAATTTCTTGGTCGATTCATGGGCCCGGACGATGGAAAGAAACGTATATGTGGACAGCAGCCCGACGGTGGTGGATATGACCCAATGATAAGCGAGAACGCTTGCGACTTGGCCTTGCAGGCCGTTCAGGCCAAACTGCATAGCTACGGCAACGGACACATAAATCATCGCGACGGTATTCAGCAGCAAAAACCGCCGCATGGATATGCCCTTGTTCCCTGCCAGTGCTCCGCAGGTGATGCCGATCAGCATAATGAGGATCGAGGGGAGGACGGAAGTATAGGAAGGACCGAACAAGCCGATTCGTCCGGACATGATGACTGCGGCGCTGAAGACGGCGGATACCGGCCCGCCCTGCATTGCGGCGACTACGATTGGGATATGACGAAGGTCGACGATGACGGACTCATTCAAGCGCACGCTGTAAATCATAAGCAGAATACCTTGCAGGCCGAAGCAAACCCCTGCCGCCGCCCTCATTTTCCATGAAGAAGACGGCCTCAGCCGGTAGTCCTTGAACAGTTGGCCGATGATAAAAAATGAGGTCACCAGCAGCGACGCATTCGTTATGAAATCTTTGAACATCGCGTCCTCCGAATCGGATCGTTTCGAACTAAGTAAAGTACCTTCAATATTCGTCATAATCCGACAAATTTCCTCTTTATTCGTCGTTTCCAGTTTTTGATGTTAAGTGCGCGTTGGCAAGGGCTTGCCATGGTTTGTCGCCCCCGTTTCTGGTACACTAGTAGGAAAAGCGTTTTTTTCGGAGGAATGAATTCAACATGCGTGAACTTCGCAAATCAGATATCGAGCTGCTGGCGCCTGCGGGTGATTGGGATTGCTTGCGGGCCGCCGTGGCGAACGGGGCGGACGCGGTCTTTTTCGGAGTCGAAAAATTCAATGCGCGGGCCCGGGCCAACAATTTTCATACGGACGAGCTGCCGGATATTATGTCGTTCCTGCACCGCTATGGGGTGAAGGGCTTTTTGACGTTTAATATTTTAGTGTTTGAAGAAGAGCTGGAGGATGCGAAATCCTTGATCGAGTCCTGTATCGATGCTGGCGTCGACGCGGTGATCGTGCAGGACCTGGGTCTGGTGAAAATGATCCGCGAGCTTTCGCCGGATTTCCCGATTCACGGTTCGACACAGATGACGATTACGTCGCCCGAAGCCGTCGAGTTCACGAAGCCGTTCGATATGGAGCGGGTCGTGCTCGGACGGGAGAACAATCTGAAGCAAATCAAGCAAATCGGCGATCAGGCGAAGCTGCCGATGGAGGTGTTCGTGCACGGGGCGCTGTGCGTTTCGTATTCCGGACAGTGTCTGACCTCGGAGATGTGGGGAGGACGCTCGGCGAACCGTGGCGAGTGCGCGCAGGCGTGCCGGCTGCCGTACGATCTGATGGTTGACGGGGAGCAGAAGCCGATGGGCGATGTAGCCTACCTGCTGTCGCCCAAAGATTTGGCGGCGCTGGAGCTTGTTCCGGAGCTGATCGAAGCGGGCGTCACCTCCTTCAAGATCGAAGGCCGGCTGAAGAGTCCGGAATACGTGGCGAATGTCGTGGCGAAGTACCGGCGCGCGATCGACCGTTATTTTGACGGCGACAATCCGCAGCCGACGAAGGAAGAGCTGCGGGAGCTGGAGCAGAGCTTTTCGCGCGGGTTCACGCACGGATTTTTGAAGGGCACGAACAACAAGCAGCTTGTGGAAGGCACGTATCCCAAGAGCCGCGGCGTGTACGTGGGGCGCGTGAAGCAGGTGCTGCGCGACGGCGTGCTGTGCGAGCTTGAGGCGCCGCTGAAGCGCGGCGACGGCATTTGCTTCGACGCGGGCGACCCGACGAAGAAGGAAGAAGGGGGCCGCGTCTATGATCTGCGCCGCAAAGGCGTGAAGCTGGAAGGCGAAGCGCCGGGCGGGCTGATCGAGATCGTGCCCGGGCGCAGCGACGTCGATCTGAGCCGGGTGCATGTCGGCGACCGGATCTGGAAGACGAACGATCCGCATCTGGACAAGCGGCTGCGCCAGACGTTCGAGACGGACAAGCCGTACCGCGTCTTTCCGGTAAAGGTTAAGGTGACGGGAGCGGCCGGTCAACCGCTGAAGAGCGTCTGGACCGACGTGACGGCCGGGCATACCGTGACGGTCGAATCGGAGCTGCCGCTGGTGCCCGCGGAGAAGCGGCCGATGGATGCGGCGCTGTTCGAGGAGCAGTTCGGGCGGCTCGGCGGAACGGTTTTTGCGCTGGAAGCCGTCGACGTGCATTTGAGCGGCGACTTGATCGTGCCGATGCGTGAGCTGAATCAGATGCGCCGTGAGGCGGCGGAGCTGCTAGTTGCGGAGCGGGAACGCCCGCGCGCTTACATCAAGCGGCGCGCGGACGTCTACGGTGACGCGCCTGCGGCCCCCGTGGCCGCTTCGAACGCACGGCCGTCGCTGACCGCGCTGTGCCGGAGCCTCGAGCAGGTACAGGAGGCCTGTAAGCTGAACGTCGACCTCGTCTATGCCGATTTCGAGTTCATCAAGCAGTTTCCGGCCGCCGTGGAAGCTGCCCGCGCCGCAGGGAAGCGCATCGCGCTGGCGACGCCGCGCATTCACATGCCCGGCGAAACCGGTTATTTCAAAAACATCTTGAACCTCGGCCCCGATGCCGTGCTTGTGCGCAATACGGGCGCCGTTTACTGGTTCATGCGGTACTTCGCGGAGCATCCGGCAGAAGCGCGCCCCGAGCTGATCGGCGATTTCTCGCTGAATATCGCCAACCACAAGGCGGCGGCTTTGTTCGTGGAAGCGGGACTTCAGCGCGTGACGCCGTCCTACGACCTGAACATTCAGCAAATGATCGATCTGCTGCGCCGGACCGATACGTCGAAGCTGGAGATCGTTATTCATCAGCATCTGCCGATGTTCCACACCGAGCACTGCGTCTACTGCACATTCATGAGTCCGGGTACGAACTACACGAACTGCGGCCGACCGTGCGAGGAGCAGCGGGCATCGCTGCGCGACCGCGTTGGCTTCTCGCACCCGGTGCGGGTCGACGAAGGCTGCCGCAACACGGTGTACAACGCCATCGATCAATCGGGCGCGGAGTATCTCGCCAACTTTATGGAGCTTGGCGTATCCTCCTACCGCGTGGAGTTCCTGGAGGAGACGGCGGAGAAGGTGCGCGAGGTGCTTGGCCTCTATGACCGCGCCTTGCGCGGGGAGATCGGCGGCACGCAGGTATGGAAGACACTGAAAGCGACCAATCAGCTTGGCGTGACCCGCGGGCAGCTCGTGAAGTAAGCTTTTCTTTATGGATTGGACATAGCATCATTGCAAAATAAGCCTCGCCGTAATCTCGGAAGTCCAAACATTCCGGGATCGCAGCGGGGCTTTTCGTTTAAGTGTAGGAGCGAGAAAAGTTAGTTCACAATTTAGACACAAATTTTTAATCCAATTTTCAGCTTCGATTAAGCTCTCATTATTGTTTCGTTTGTATATTGTTGTTGGTCTGTTGGTAGGTTAAGCGGCACGCAAGATGGAAATGGATGATAGTAAGGAAACCATTTGTCAGATGGGAGGGTATGACGTGCTTGAGGTGAAACAAGTCAGTAAATTATACGAGAACCAAAGAGGGGTCCGGCACATCGATTTCTCGATGAGCCGCGGAGAAATCGTCGGTTTCCTCGGGCCGAACGGCGCCGGGAAAACGACGACGATGCGGATGATCACGGGCTACTTGAATCCGACGCACGGCACGATCACGATTGACGGCTTGTCCATGGCGGACCACCCGAAGAAGGCGCGGCAGAAGATCGGGTATTTGCCCGAGACACCGCCGCTATACCCCGAAATGAGCGTTAGGGCGTACTTGCAGTTTATTGCGGATCTGCGCGGCATTCCGGTGAGGGAGCAGAAGCAGCGCATCGGCGGGGTGATTGAGCGGCTTGGTCTGGAAGGGCGCGAGCGGCAAATTATCCGCAGCCTGTCCAAGGGCTACAAGCAGCGGATCGGCCTTGCCCAGGCGATCCTGCATAACCCGGATCTGCTCGTGCTCGACGAGCCGACCTCCGGCCTCGACCCGAAGCAGATTATCGAGATTCGCCAGCTCATTCGTGAGCTGGGCGAGAATCATACCGTGCTGCTGAGCACGCACATTTTGCCGGAGATCAACACGCTGTGCAACCGGGTGTTGATCATTAACCAGGGCAGCATCGTGCTGGACGGCCAGCCCGATCAGCTGGCGAACACGATGGGCGAGACGTTCGAGGTCTCGCTTGAAGTGAAAGGCCCGCGTGAAGCGGTGCTGGCGGAGCTTCGCGGCACGCCCGGGGTCGGCAGCGTGCGGGAGCTTGCGGGCGAACCGACGGCAGCATCCGCTCTTGCGGCCGAGCCGACCGCGTCGGCCGATGCCGAAGCTGCGGAGCCGGCTGTAGCCGTCTCTGCCGAAGGCGAAACCGTGAAAGTCGTTGTCGCCTCGACGGATAAGACGGACATTCGTGAAACGTTGTTTTACCGGATGGCCGATAAGCGCTATCCGATTGTGTCGATGAAGAAGGAAAGCCTCAGCCTGGAGGACATCTTCCTGAAGCTGACGACGAACGAGGCGCTGGATTCGGCGGCCGCGGACGCCAGCCCGACACCGGAAGAAGAGGAGGCGGTTCCTCATGCGTAGAACGCTGGCTTTAGCCAAGAAAGAGCTGCAAATGTATTTTTACTCACCGATCGCTTATGCGGCGTTTGCGTTCTTTTTCGTCATTGCCGGGTACTTCTTCAGCGCGAATTTCCTGTACCCGCCCTATGTTGTCGACGTGCGGCCGATTTTTGGCACGATTACGTTCATTTTCCTGTTCATCGTTCCGCTGCTGACCATGCGGCTCGTCTCTGACGAGCTGCGGATGGGTACGGACGAACTGCTGTTGACGTCGCCTGCAAGCATCTCGGAGATCGTGATCGGCAAATATTTGGCGGCGCTCGTCGTCCAACTGCTGCTGGTCGTAGGAAGCTTGATCTATCCGCTGATTTTGAGTGCTTACGGCACCTTGGATCATCCCGTGCTGTGGATGTCTTACCTCGCGATGTTCCTGCTTGGAGCGGCGATGATGGCTGTCGGCCTGTTTGCTTCTTCGCTATCCGCACACCAGATGGTTTCGGGGATCGCGGGCTTTGCGCTGCTGCTCTTGTTCTGGACGATCGAATGGCTGGGCGACACCATCGGCGGCAAAGTCAAGGACTACCTCGGCACCTTCTCGATTGTCGGCCGGGCCGCGAATTTTCAGAAAGGCGTGCTTGATTTCGCCGACGTCCTTTTCTATGTGACGTTCATTGCGGTGTTCGTCGTGCTCAGCATTCAAGTGCTCGAAAGAAAACGGTGGAGATAAGCGCAAGCTCGAGATTCCGCGTACCTGCGGAAGAAGTCCAAGCAGAAGGGGGAAAGGCAAAGTGAACAAGTGGATTCGCGGCACGAACGCGACCGTGCTGTCACTGGCGGTCATCGGCATTTTCATCGTGCTGACCATTTTTCTGAGTTCGGTCAAGGGCCTGCAGGTCGACCTTACGCAAAATAAAAAATTTACGCTGTCCGATCAGACGACCCAGACACTTCAGGCGCTGGATAAAGACGTGCACATCATATCGCTGACAAGCGATCAAACCGATCCGTACATCAAGCGCCAGGTCATCGATCTGGTACAGGAGTACAAGAAACGAAACGGAAAAATTACGTTTGACGAATACGATATCATCAAACAGCCGGCCATCGCCAAGCAGTACGAGACCGATCCTTCGGGAACGCTCGTAGTCGAGAGCGGCACGCAGAAGAAAACGATCTATTATTACGACATGTTCCTGCCCGGCCAACAGCAGGGTCAATACAAGTTCAGCGGCGAGGAGAAGCTGACGCAGGCGCTGGTCAATCTGAACAGCAAGGAGAAGAGCAAGGTTTACTTCCTCTCCGGGCATAACGAAATTCCGCTTAGCTCAATGAACATGTGGAAGAGCGGCCTCGAAGGCGAGAACTACGAGGTGAAGGATCTCAACCTGCTGCGCGAGGGCAAAATCCCGGATGACGCCAGCATGCTGTTCATCATCGGACCGGAGAGCGATGTCAGCGACAAGGAAGCCGAGCTGATCAAGACGTATTTGAACGGCAAGGGCAAGCTGTATCTGGCGCTGGGCTTCAATAAAGATATGGCAACCAACTGGAAAAATATCGATGCGATCATGGCGACATACGGTATTAAAGACCAGCACGCCGTGGCGATCGAGCCGAAGCAGAGCATGCTGTACGATCCGCTCACGATCATTCCGGAATACGGTAACCATAACATTACGAGCAAGCTGCAGCAGTACAACCTGCTGACGATGATGACTCTGGCCGTCTCGCTGAATGCGGATCAGCCTGTAGCGGACTTCCCGGTAACGTCGATTCTTAAGACGACCGAACAAGCCTACGGCGAAACCGATCTGAAGACACTCGCCAACAGCAGTCGCAGCGTCAAGGACGCGAATGACGTGAAGGGGCCGCTCAACCTTGGCTACGTTGTCGAAGATAAAGACAAGAAGCCGAAGGCCGTCGTGCTCGGCGGATCGACGTTGTTCGACGATCGCGTCATCGCGCAGCAGGGCAACCGTGACTTTGCACTGAATACGGTCGGTTGGCTGCAGGAGCAGCAAAATCAAGTGACGATTCGTCCGCGTGAAGGCGACGCCATCCAGACGGCGATGCTGACCGCAGGGCAGGGGAATATGATTTTCTACGGCACGGTGCTGGTCTTCCCATTCCTCTTCCTGATCGCGGGCGGCGTGGTTTGGTGGAGGAGGAGAAAAGGATGAAGCGGTTAATCCCGACGCTCGTTCTGGTTCTTGTCTGCATCGGAGGCTTCTGGTACGCGTCCAGTCAGGACTTCTTCAAGGAGAAGAAGCCGGAAGCGCCGGCGCTTGTCACGGTGAAAAAAGAAGATGTGGCGAGCTATACGATCAAAAACGGCGAAACCATCATCGAAATGCAGCAAAAGGACGGCAAATGGGCGATGACCAAGCCGTCTCCGCTTCCGCTGAACGACAACGCTCCCGGAGCTTGGGTCGATTCGTTCAACGGGGCCAAGAAAGAAAAAACTGTCGATGCCAACCCGACCGATCTGGCTCAATTCGGGCTCGACAAGCCGAAGCAGGAGTTTACGGTGAACCTCACCGGCGGTACGGCGAATACACTGTCCGTAGGCGACAAGACCGCCGTTCAAGGATTTTATTATGCGAAGTTTAATTCTTCGCCGGAAGTGTTCCAGCTTAGCGAATCTACGGTGAATGCGCTGGCGAAGCAGCAGACCGATTTTATGGAAAAGAGTCCGGTTAAGCTGAACTACGAGCAAGTCCGCTCACTGACGGTCGATTGGAAAGGCCAGGCCTGGACGATCACCAAGACCGAGCCAGACAAGAAGTCGTACGAGGCGGTGTGGAAGCTCGGCGACAAGGAGTTCAAGGGCGCGGATGCGAGCCAGTTTTTGGATAAAACGGCGTTCCTGACTTCGGAGCAGCCAGCTAAGCGGACCGCTGAGATCAAGGGGCTGGATAAGCCGCAGCTGCGCATGGAGATTAAGGAAGCCGATGCGTCCGCCGGAGGCAAGGAAAGTTCCTCCGTCTACGTCGGAGCCGTCGAGGGCGATAACGTCTGGATCGCGAAGCAGGGCGGAGAATGGGCCTTCGCCATTCCGTCCGCGAGCATTCAGGAGCTGGCCGATTTGAGCAAGAAGGAGCCGGCCAAGCCGGAGACTCCCCAAGGAGAGGCGCCGAAGCAAGAAGCGCCGAAGGGGCAGAAATAAAGCAATAGGACGTCTGTCGGGACTGGGTCCCGGCATGGCGTCCTTTTTGTTTTAGCAGATGACTGAAAAATAAATTTGGACCGTCATACATATTTTCCCACCATTCGGGAAATCTAAGGCCAACAAGGAAGGAGGAGGATTGGGATGATTACAGGCCAACAGCAAGGAACGGTTAGCACGAAGGAGCTTTCCTATATTACGGACTGCCTCAAAAACGAGGAACTTCTCGCCAAAATTGCAGCTCAAGGCGTAGCCGAAAGCCAGAATCCGCAGCTGAAGCAGAAGCTGGCGCAGATCGCGCAGGACCGTCTGCAAAATACGGACCAACTGCTCCGTACGCTGCAGCAGCAAACGCAAACCACCCACTAGGGCAACCATAAGGAGGTGCGGTAAACATGTATCAGCAAAACTTCTCCGGTCTCCAGCCGGCACAGACCCAGCCGCTTCACTTTCACTTGAACGAGCAGGATGTCGCGAACCTCGTCTTGTCCGAGCTTAAGCGCACGGCCCGCGAGTATACGACCGCCGCATTGGAGGCGACGCATCCGGCGGTTCGCCAAACCTTTGTATCGTTGACGCAAAAGACGCTGCAGGATCAGGCCGAGCTGTACAGCGTGTTGTCTCAATCGGGCGGATACGGCTCCATCAGCATGGCTTCGCAGCAAGAAGTGCAGCAGGAGCTCCAGCAGCAGCTTCGCAAGACCGAGCAGCTCCATTCGGTCGTTCATCAGGCAGTGCAGGCCGCTTATGCAGGCGGAAACCTGTATGCACAAAGCGCCCATCAGCAGCCGCAGGCTTACCCGCAAGCCCAGCCGCTCTACCAAGCGCCGGTGCATCAGACGGGCTATCCGTCCGGCAGCGCGACTGCGACTTCCTCAACCGCATCGCCTTACGGCGGCAGCAGCTTTACTGCGATTCCGAGCGGCACTTACGGCCAGACGACCGGCTCCGGCCTCAGTCATACGACGACCGGTTCGAGCTCTTACGGTTCAAGCATCGGCACAACGGCCGGTTCGAGTTTAACCGGCACGGGGGCGGGTCAAACGAGCGGAGCAAGCGCCTATAATCCGGGCCTCAGTCAAGCGGTCGGTTCCAGCTTCGGGAGCTCGCTTTCCTCCTCTGCCGGGGCGCACAACAACGAATATGGTGTGAAATCCTCCGTCACCGGGACGGACAACCAAGACTATTTCTCGGCCAGATCAGTCCAAGATTACAACAATAACAAATACAGCAGCGGGCATGAGACTTACGCCGGGACCACGTCCTCGCACAATACAAGCTATGCCCCGTCGTCTTCCGTCCGCTCTGCCGGCAGCAGCTCGAGCTTCGGCAGCGTCTCCTCGGGAGCCGAAGCGTCAACGTCGGGTCAAGCTTCCGCATCCGGCTCGTATCGTAGTAAAACGCAGTCGCCTTCCCAGCATGGCACGACCCATAGCAGCAAATATATGATGTAAGGCGCTTTAGCCCGGCCCGGACAGGACCTTCCAGGTTCCGCCGGGCTTTTTTCTGCGCAAGGTTTTATTTCCGGGAACAGCCGGCCTGGGCCGCATTTTATGTCAGCCGTTGGACGAACTCAAGCCGGTTGCCGAACGGGTCCAGGCAGTGAAAGCGAAGCATGTCTTCCAGCGGCACGTCCTCCCGGATGAGGATTCCCTTCTCTGCTAACGCTTGCTTAAGCTTTACGAGATTCTTGACCTGAAAAGCCGGATGCGCTTTCGACGCAGGAGCGAAGTCGGTCTGCACACCGATATGCACCTCATGAGGGCCGCAGGCGAACCATACGCCGCCGCGCGCGCGAAGCGGCCCGGGCTTCGGAATTTCCCGCATTCCCAGCAACTCTCCGTAAAAAGCCCGCGCCTCTTCTTGGAGCCGCATCAAGCACGGCTAACCGAGTCTTGCAAAAAAAGGGTATAATATTTCCGTAGCGAAACGGAGAGGGGACTTGGGAAGATGTATCGTATTCTGATCGTGGAGGATGACGATAAGATTGCCGGTATCCTTCAGGAATACTTGGAAAAGTACGGGTACGAAGCGGTTCGGACGACCGATTATAAACATATTAAAGACGCGTTCCTTCGGCATAAGCCCGAGCTTGTGCTGCTCGATATCAATTTGCCTAGCTATGACGGCTTTTATTGGTGCCGTCAGATTCGCACCGTCTCCAGCGTGCCGATCTTGTTCATGTCCGCGCGGGTCGGGGAAATGGACCAGATCATGGCGATTGAGAACGGCGGCGACGATTACATAACGAAGCCGTTTCATTCGGAAGTCGTCATGGCGAAGATCAAAAGCGCTCTGCGCCGTGCCTATGGGGAATATGCACAGGTGCAGACCGGACGCGAGCTGACGGAGCTGAACGGCCTGTTCATCGACCGGACCCGGAACTCGGCCGAATGGCAGGGACGCAGAGTGGACCTCAGCCGCAACGAGCTGCTGCTGCTGGATCTCCTGCTGAAGCAGGCGGGGGAAGTCGTGTCCCGCGAACGGCTGCTTGAAGCGCTGTGGGACGATATCGACTTTGTCGACGACAATACGCTGACGGTGAATGTGACGAGGGTGCGCAAAAAATTAGAGGAGCTCGGCATCACGCATGCCATCGAAACGGTCCGTGGCCAAGGGTACCGGCTTCAGTCTTCCTGGGAGGGCGAAGGATGAGCTTTCGCGACTTTTTGGCCGACCGCATCGGATTTATCGTCATTTATTGGATCAATGTGGGCTTAATCGCGGCAGTCGTACAACTGGACCTGCTGGGTAAAAACGTATCGCTCGACGGAAGCAATATCGCCTACATGGCTGTACTATCGGCAGCGGGGCTCGCTTCGTTCTTGCTCCTCGACTACATCAGACAGCGCGGGTATTTCCAAGGCCTTCGAAGTCTGAAGCAAAGTGGGCTGACCGGCCGCAAGCCCAAGGCGATGGAGGGTGTCATAAGCCTGCCTACGGGCGTCACTCGGGAGCAGCGGAGTGCCGTAGAGCTGCTGTTGGAATTATACGGCGCTTATACCGACCGGCTCGAGAAGCATCGGGCTTCCCAAGATCAGTTCCAAACATTCGTTCGGTTGTGGGTGCATCAAATGAAAACGCCGGTGTCCGTCATTGGACTGCTGACCGAGCAGCCGCACGCCGCGCCGAAGGAAGCGCCCCAACGTCCGGTAGGGGTAGTGCTGGAGAGCATCCAGGAAGAAAACGAGAAGCTGCGTCATGGCCTCGACATGATGCTGCATACGGCACGGCTTGAGAAGTTCGAGGCGGATCTTCGCATGCAGAAGGTCGATCTGCTGCAAGCGGTCCGCCATGTCATCAACGAGCACAAGAAGGCATGCATCCGCTACCGGATATATCCGAAGCTGATTGCCAGCCACGAAGCGTGCTACATCGATACGGACGATAAATGGCTCGGCATCATTTTGCATCAAATCGTCTCGAATGCGATTAAATATTCCAAAAGCAAGCACGACGGCAGCAAATCGCTGATCGTGACGATCACGAAGGACAGCAACGGCTGCCACGCTGTATTTCAGGACGAAGGGATCGGCATCGCCGAGCAGGATCTTCCGCGGGTGTTCGATCCTTTTTTTACCGGCGAGAACGGCAGGCTCGTCGCCGAATCGACCGGTATGGGGCTGTTTGTCGCCAAGGAAGCGTGCCGGAGGCTTGGACACCGGCTCGAGATCGAATCGAAGCTCGGGGAAGGTACGATCGTCCGCCTTCATTTTCCACGCAGCGGAGCGCTGCACGAAGGGCTGCTGCCCCTAAAGTGACAGTGTTGTAAGAAAACGGGATCGCGATGTAAGGTGAATCGATGGCTGGGCCGGCGGAACCTTCGTATACTACAGGCAGAGTGAAGAGATCAAAGGAGGACCCGCATCGTGACTACTGTACTGAAGACGGACGCCTTGTCCAAAATATACGGCAGCGCCGGCAAAGGCGTCGTTTATAAAGCGCTCGAGCATATCTCGCTGGAAATCGGACGGGGAGAATTCACCGGTATTATGGGGCCGTCGGGCAGCGGCAAGACGACGCTGCTCAATCTGCTCGCCACGATCGACAAACCGACCTCGGGACATATTGAAATCAACGGCACCGACCCGGCGGGGCTGAACAATAAGCAGCTTGCTTTATTCCGCCGCCGCGAGCTCGGCTTCGTGTTTCAAGATTTCAACCTGCTGGAGACGCTCTCGATCAAAGAAAACATCATTTTGCCGCTCGTGCTGGAAGGGACGAAGCCTTCCGAGATTGAACGGCGTGTGGCAGAAATCGCCGAGGTTCTCGGCATTACCCCGATTTTATCCAAACGGACGTACGAGGTATCCGGGGGGCAGCAGCAGCGCACGGCCATTGCGCGCGCCATCATTCATCGTCCGTCGTTGCTGCTGGCGGACGAATTGACAGGTAATCTGGATTCGAAGGCGGCCAAGGACGTGATGGAGTCGCTGCGAGGCCTTAACGAGGAGCGGGAAGTGACCATCCTGATGGTGACGCACGATCCATTTGCTGCCAGCTACTGCAAGCGGGTCTTGTTCATCAAGGACGGCAAGCTTTTCTCGGAAATTCGCCGCGGCGCGAACCGTCAAGCTTTTTTTCAGCAAATTTTGGACACCCTGAGCGTGCTGGGAGGGAACTTCGATGAACTTCCGACAGCTCGCCCTTAAAAATATTCAAGGCAATTGGCACCGGTATGTCGCATTTTTTCTGAGCAGCGCTTTTTCCGTCATGGTTTTTTATATGTTCGGATCGTTCATTTACCATCCCGAAATCGCAAACGGGAATATCAAAGCCGCGAGCATGGTGAAGCAAGTGCTCTTCGCCTGTCAGATTCTGATCGTCATCTTCTCGTTTTTCTTCGTGCTGTACGCCAGCTTTGCTTTTCTCAAGACGCGCAAGAAAGAATTCGGCCTGCTCACCTTGTTCGGAATGACCCGTTCGCAGATCTGTCGCCTGATGTTCTACGAGCAGATGATGATCGGCCTGCTGTCGATCGGCGTCGGGATCGGTACCGGCATGCTGTTCTCGAAGCTGTTTTTCCTGGCTATTGCACGTTTGCTTCAAATAGATAGTCCGATCCGCTTCGTCGTGCCGTCCCAGGCGCTGCTTCAGACGGTCATCGGCTTTCTGGCCTTGTTTCTCGCGATGACCTTGTTTGCGATGTTTAGCGTGGGCCGTAGCCAGATCATCGCGCTATTGCGGGCGGCCAAACAGCCGAAGAAGCCTCCCGTGGCTTCGCCGTGGCTTACCGTCTTGGCGGTTGTTTGCCTTGGAGGCGGCTATTATTTGGCGTTTACGACTTCGCTGAGGCTTATTTTGCACCTTATGCTGCCGATCATTTTTTTAACCGTACTCGGCACCTATTTCCTGTTTACGCAGGCGAGCGTGGCGATGATCCGCAGTTTGCAGCGAATGACGGGCTTTTACTACAACAGGACAAATATGATTGCCGTCTCGCAGCTTGCGTTCAAAATGAAAGACAACGCGCGCACGCTGTTCGTCGTTTCGGTTTTGAGCGCGGTCATTTTGACGGCATCGGGCACGATTTACGTGTTTTATAAGAACAGCGACAAGCAGGCGATGGAGCAGTTTCCGAATACGATAAGCTTTACCCAACAAGGGCTCACTGCTCCTAAAGGGATAGACCCCGAGAAGATCAAGGCCGTATTGGCCGCTGAAAGAGCGAGCGTAGCTAAAGAATTGAAAATCGCAGGCGCACAGGTCCCGCTTAAGCTGGACGGCTCCCGCGCATCCGATACGACGGCGCTGCTCATATCGGAATCGGATTACAATCGGGCAGCGGAAGGAATCGAGTATGCAGCTCCGCTTCAGATCGCGCCGGGGCATGCCGTATTCAGCTATCCTTACCGAATGAGCGACATCAAACTAATGGAAAAGGGTTCGCAGCGAACCGTTCAATTAAACGGGCAAACCTGGCCGCTGGAGATGGACGGGCAGGTAACGGGAGGCGTCATCAATCTGGTAGGAGAAGCGAGCGGGCTGCTCGTGGTCAATGACGGGGAATATGCGCAGATGATGGGCAAGGTGCCTGACGACCGGAAGCTTGTCTATTACGGCTTTGATTTGAACCGCTGGCAGGAGCATATCGATACAGTGGAGAAAGTAAAGCAGTCCATTCCCGAAGATCAGCGGAAAAAGTTATTTAGCCCCGCCTCGATCTACGCCGCAAACAAACAAAGTTCGTCATTGATGCTGCTCATCGGTCTGTTCGTCAGCTTCCTGTTCTTTGTCGCCTCGGCGAGCATGCTGTATTTCAAACTGTTCACCGAGCTGCAGGAAGACGACCATCAATATCGCGCGCTGATGCGGATCGGGATGTCCGTGCCTGAAATCCGGCGCATCATTAACGTGCAGATCGGCTTGCTGTTCCTGCTCCCGGTTGTCGTAGGCGCGGCTCACGCGGCTTTCGCTTACAAGACGCTGGCTAATTTGCTCTCGATGAACGTATGGTCTTACGGGGCGATGGTCATTTCCGTTTTTGCCTTGCTGCAATTTGGTTATTTTCTGCTCACCCGCCGCGCCTACATGGGCCAGATGAAGAGCTTGTAAGCGATCAGACGGTACAAGCAACTCTCATGAGCAAGTGTATTGCTTGGGGCCTTCTCCGCAAGTCTGGTATATTTTTTCGTTTTTGAACCATAATACGAAAAAAAAGCCAACACGGAAGGGGCATCATCCGGGTGAAAATCATCGTCACGCTGCTTCTGGCCGCGGCGCTTCTGTGCGGCTGCACAAGGGAGCCCGATCGCCACGCCACCGATATGAAGACGCTGCAAAAAACGGTCGGCCGCGAGAGGCTGCTTCAGACGTTCAGCCAAATCGAGCCGCCACCGATGGGAAAAGAAATCATGAACAAGTCCGATCAAGAGATCATCGCTTGGATCAAGCAAGTGGACGACTGGACGCATAAAGTGCTTTCTTCGCCGGTTACCGGGGAGATGGACGAACACGCGATGCGCGAGATGCAGACGCAGCTGGGGAAAGTATACACGCCCGACATGGCGCGGCGGATGATCGATTACTTTTACCGCCGGGACCCCCGGATCGGAACGTACCAAGCGAACAGCACCAAGGCGATGCTGGGCCTGCGCAGCGAATGGGGGCAGTACGAGCTGCAAAAATCGCAGCCTGGCGAAGGGCAGTACAAGCTCAGCCTGACCGGCAGATCGAAGCAGGACTACAGCGAATCCGTCATGCATCACGAGTCCGCTTACAGCGTACAAGGCGACCGCTTGATCGTCAGCGAATTCAAGACCCGCTCTTGAACCGCCAAAACACTTTATTTACAGCAGACTGGTGTCTATTACATGCCGGTCTGTTTTTTTGTATGCCGGCTGTGAAAATGGTTTGGTCAAACGTCCGATGCAGACGAACAAGCATTCCTATTCCTTGCTTATTTTATGGTATAATAGGAAGAAGAGCCATTCCCGTCGGCTTCATTGACACCGGGCGCAGGCTCGCATAGACTTGACTTGAGACAGGATGAATCAGCTCCGTACGTTCCTTTTCCGGGGGCGGCGGGCTTGCCGCGTTTAACGGACAGGAGGCAATTTCTTTGCATTTGCGTATGGAAGAATGGAAGCATGTGTTTAAACTTGATCCGGACCGGGAGATCAGCGACGACGCGCTTGAGCGCATCTGCCTCTCCGGCACCGATGCGGTGATGGTCGGCGGCTCGTCCGGCGTCACCTTCGACAACACCGTCGACCTGCTGGCGCGCATCCGTCGGTATGAAGTGCCGTGCGTCTTGGAAGTATCGGACACGGAAGCGATCGTGCCGGGGTTTGACTTGTTTATGATCCCGATCGTGCTGAACGCCGGGGACACGCAGTGGATCGTCGGGCGTCATCAGCAGGCGCTGAAGGAATACGGCGCGATTCTGGATTGGGACGAGCTCGTCCCCGAAGGCTACATTATATTGAACGGCGATTCCACGGCGGCCAGGCTGACCGAAGCCGATGTGCGGCTCGACGCGAAAGATGTGGAGGCCTATGCCCGCATAGCCGATCGTTTGTTCCGCAGCCCGATCGTTTATTTAGAGTACAGTGGTGTGTTCGGCGATATGGAACTGGTCGGCCGGGTGAAGCAGCTTCTTTCCCAGGCGCGGCTATTTTACGGCGGAGGCATCGACAGTCCGGAGAAAGCGCGTGAGGCGGCCAAGGCGGCACATACCGTCGTTGTAGGCAACGCGGTATACGATGATCTTGAACGGGCGCTGGCTACGGTCCCGGCGGTAATGGAAATGCGGTAGAAAGGAAATAAAAATAATGATCAACGAACCTATCGATATACTCAAAGCGATTCAAAAGCTCAACCCGCAGCAAAGACGCGCTGTCGAAACGACGGATGGACCTCTGCTGATCATGGCCGGGGCGGGCAGCGGCAAAACCCGCGTACTGACGCACCGGATCGCATATTTGATCGGGACGCGCAAAGCGGCGCCGTGGAGCATTTTGGCCATTACGTTCACGAACAAAGCGGCGAGGGAGATGCAGGAGCGCGTCAGCGCCCTCGTCGGCCCGCAGGGGCAGGATATTTGGGTATCCACCTTCCACTCGATGTGCGTGCGTATTTTGCGCCGGGACATTTCGCGGATCGGCTTCACGTCGAATTTTACGATTCTCGATTCGGGCGACCAGCTTTCCGTGATCAAAAATTGCATGAAAGAGATGAACATCGACTCGAAAAAATTCGAGCCCAAAGCGGTCCAGGCCGCCATCAGCAACGCCAAGAACGAGCTGCTGACGCCGGAGAAATTCGAGCGCAAAATCGGCGATTACTTCGACGGCATCGTCGCCAAAGTATATTCGTCCTACCAGCGCAAGCTGAAGGCCAACAACTCGCTTGACTTCGACGACCTGATCATGACCACGATCGAGCTGTTCCAGCAAGTGCCCGAGGTGCTCGATTTTTACCAGAACAAATTTCAGTATCTTCACGTCGACGAATATCAGGATACGAACCGCGCCCAGTATATGCTGTGCCGGATGCTGGCCGACAAGTACAAGCGCATTTGCGTCGTCGGCGACAGCGACCAGTCGATTTACCGCTGGCGCGGGGCCGATATCAGCAACATTCTCGATTTCGAAAAAGATTACCCGAACGCCACCACCATTTTGCTCGAGCAAAATTACCGCTCGACCTCGAATATTTTGAACGCCGCGAACAAAGTGATCGCCAACAACACCGGACGCAAGCCCAAAAACCTGTGGACCGACAAGGGCGATGGGCAGAAAATCCGGCTTTACCAAGCCGATTCCGAGCATGAGGAAGGCTATTTCATCACCGGCGAAATCCGCAAAAATGTGGACAAAGGCCGCCGGTTCAGCGACCACGCCATATTGTACCGCACGAACGCGCAGTCCCGGGTTGTTGAGGAAATTTTGATCAAATCGGATATTCCTTATCAGATCGTGGGGGGCATCAAGTTCTACGACCGCAAAGAGATCAAGGACATTCTCGCCTACCTGCGGCTCATCTCGAACCCGGACGACGATATCAGCTTTGCGCGGATCGTCAATGTGCCGAAACGGGGCATCGGAGATACGACCGTTGAGCGGCTGGGTGCAGCGGCGGGGCAATTCGGCGTATCGATGTTTGCGATGCTGGAGAACGTGGACAGCATGGAGATCGGCGCCAAGGCCCGCAACGCGCTGGCGGATTTCCGCGATATGATCGAGAACCTGTACCGGATGGTCGATTATTTGTCCGTAACCGAACTGACGGAAAAAATGCTCGAGATGAGCGGCTATCGTGAGGAACTGAAGCGGGAAAATACGATCGAGTCGCAGGCGCGGCTGGAGAACATCGACGAGTTCCTGTCCGTGACGATGGACTTCGAGAAACGCAACGAGGATAAATCCCTCGTCTCGTTCCTGACCGATCTGGCGCTGATCGCGGACATTGATTCGATGAATCAGGACCCGGAAGCGGGAAAACAAGGCGTCGTGCTCATGACGATGCACAGCGCCAAAGGACTCGAGTTCCCCGTCGTCTTCATCATGGGTCTGGAGGAAGGCGTATTCCCGCACAGCCGCGCCTTGATGGACAACGAGGAGCTGGAGGAGGAGCGGCGCCTCGCCTACGTCGGCATCACCCGGGCCGAGGAGGAGTTGTTCCTCACGTGCGCCCGGATGCGCACGCTGTTCGGACGGACGACGGCGAACGCGCCGTCCCGGTTCCTTCAGGAGCTGCCGCAGGAGCTCCTGGAGACCGTGCGCGCCGGCGGCGGCTTCGGCCGCGGCGGATCAACAACCCCGGCGTGGGCCGGCGGCGAACGCCGCTTC
>NZ_BIMB01000040.1 GCF_004000865.1 Paenibacillus elgii NBRC 100335
ATTACAATTATAGCACATGCGTTCGCATTCGTACACAAGAGATGCTGATTCATCTCCCCCTTGTCGAAGAGGGAGTCTTCTCAGCCTTAACGATAAACGAGCCTCAGGAATACGTCAACCTTTTCTGTAAATAACATGAAAAGCACCGGTCTTGTCGACCTCCGAACCCGGAGTCGATCCAACCGATGCTTTTCTCACGTGACTTGCTTTCCGGCTTATAACATAAAATAAAAACTGACGCCCTTCTCGGTATTCGTTACCCCGTAACGGCTTTCGTGCAGCTCCAAAATATGCTTGACGATCGCCAGGCCCAGCCCCGTTCCTCCGGTTTTCCGGTTGCGGGAACGTTCCGCCCGGTAAAATCTTTCCCAGATGTCTTCCAACTGATCCTCGGGAATGTTCTCTCCCTCGTTATCGATGGTAACCCTGATCCGTTCCCCATCGCTTTCGATGCGTACGGTAATTTCGCTGCCGGGCACGGCATGACGGATCGCATTGACCAAGATGTTGAACAGCACCTGCTCGATCTTGGATTGATCGGCATAGACGGGATGCTCGCCCGCAGCCATATGAACGACCTTCAATCCCTTTTCATTCAAATGATGCGACAGCTTGTCGACAATATCCTCGATCAGCTCGCTTACCATAAACCGGCTCTTCTTCAGCTTGATGGTCTTCGATTCCAGCTTCGTCAGCTCCAGCATATCTTTGACGAGGTCTTCCATTTTTCCCGTTTCGTCCAGTATCACTTCCAGATATCTCTCGCGCTTGCTTTCGCTGATCCCGTCCCGCAGCCCCTCGGCGAACCCCTTGACAATGCTGAGCGGCGTTTTCAATTCATGGGAGGCGTTGGAGACGAACTCCTTCTGCATTTGCTCCATCCGCTGCTTCTGCTCCATATCCGCCCGAAGCTGCTCATTGGCTTGATGGAGTTCCTTGAGCGTATGATCCAGCGATTCGGACAAGCTGTTCAAGCTAAGAGACAAGCTGCCGAATTCGTCGTTGCTCCGGATGGGCGATTTAGCGGAGAAGTCCAGCTTGGCCATGCGCAGTGCGATTTTGTTCAGCGCAAGAAGCGGTTTGGTCACGAATTTGGAAAAAATCAGCGAGAGCAGCAAAATCAGTATGATGCCCCCAACCCCTATATACAGGTAGAACAGCCGCAGCGCATCATAGGCCTCGCTAATCTGCTGCAGCGACGTGATTGCGAACAGCAGCTCGCTTACTTTGCCATCCCGCATCACGGGCTGAACTGCGATAAAGCTGCGCACGCCGGTAAGCGTCTCCGTCCATTCCTTTTCGATCATCCGGCCGTTCTGCAAATCGGCTTTCTGCTCGTCGGTAAGCGGAAACCAATCATCAATGGCAAGGTACAATAAGCCCTGGCGCAAGTTCCATAGATTCGGGCTGGGCAGCAGCGCATCGGTGACGACGCCGGAAATTTGCTCCAACGGCCCTTCGATGCCGCTCATGTCCGCGCTGCCGATGTCCTTCATTCCGGCTTTTTTGATGACGAGCGGGTAGATCAATTCTTTGCTTCGATCGTCATCGAATACGCCCTCGACCTGAATCCGGTCGCCGCGCTGCAAGTGAGCCGCCAGCAATTCCTTCTGATCGGACTCGGACAGCAGCATCAAGGAAATCTTGACCGAAGCGCCTTTATCGTCACGGATGACGATGCGAAAAAAATTGTCGTATTTCACTTTTCCTTCCGGATTCAAGATCGCGAGCTGCGCTTTATTTTGGCTGATAAACAGCCCCATCTCGCGGGTAATACGCGGCTCGTCCCAACGGTTCGACGCGTACTCCTCACTGAAGGACTGCAGCTTTTTCTCCAATCCGGCCAATCTCTGATTCTGGTAAAACTTCTCGAAAAACAGTAATTGCCCGACTAGAACGATCGCATAAAATAACAAGAAAAAAGACGCTGTGATCGCGAACAGCTTGAAGGTAACGCCGCCTCTTTTCATCGGTCCTCCTCAAATTTATAGCCGGCGCGGATGACGGTGCGGATATGCCGCGCCTCGTCCCCCAGCTTCCCGCGTAATTTTTTAATATGGGTGTCGACGACCCTCGGATCGCCGAAATAATCAAACCCCCATACCTGATTCAGAATCGCTTCGCGGGACAGTACGATTCCTTCGTTTTTGACCAAATAAAGCAGCAGTTCATATTCTTTGGGCGTTAGCTCAACTTCCTGTCCTTCCATTTCGACGCGGTGCGACCGTTTGTTTACGGTAACCCGGCCAAAGCTGAGCATATGATCCTCTTTTCCGACCGTCCCCTCGACGCGTTTCATCAGCGTTTTAGCGCGGGCAACGAGCACCTTCGGGCTGAACGGCTTGGTGACGTAATCGTCGGCTCCCAGTTCGAACCCGAGCATTTTGTCGTCGTCCTCTGATTTTGCGGTCAGAATGATAATCGGGATCGCCGACTTCGCGCGGATCCGCTTGCATACGGTCCATCCGTCCATCTCCGGCATCAAAATATCCAGAATGACGAGATCCGCATTCAGACTTTCCAGCATGTCCAACGCTTGTTTGCCGTTCTCCGCCTCATAGACGGTCCACTGCTCCCTTTCGAAATAATCAGCCACAATCTCGCGAATCAGGCTCTCATCTTCGATGAGAAGAACTTTTCGTTCCATAGCGATGACAACTCCTGTTTATCCGGTAACGTGTTTACCTATTCAATTATACATGAGTCTTGTGTTTTTCGTGTGTCCCGGGGAGCAATGCAAACAAGCCGTCTTCGCCAATAGTACACATGAAGTACACAACGGAGCGTTATAATGTCGGCAGACAAACTTGGTGCGTTTCCCCATCGAAAGGATGTTCGTATGAATATGATGGCCTTTCTTCAAAGAAAAGATGTGCGGCGCTTCGGCATTCTGGCGCTCTTCTGCCTGCTGTTGTTCTGGCTGAAAGGCATGCTGAACCTCATCTTATTGACATTCTTGATGACGTTCCTTATGGATCGTCTTCATCACTTGGTCCATCGCTGGATTAAACCGATCATTCCTGTCGATTCCAAGCTGCTGCTCTCCATTCTATACGTTTTGTTTGTCGCCGTACTGGTGGCCGGGGGCTTCAAAGTGTTTCCCTCCCTCGTTCACGAAGTAGGTCAACTGATCGTCACCGTCAAGCACGTATACGCTCATCCGCAGAACGAATTTGTGAGGTATCTCGTCTCCGTCGTTCATAAGCTCGACCTGCACAGCATCATCATGCCCGGATTAGATATGATCAAGAAAGTCGGCCATTGGGGCTTCGAAGGTTTTCTGGCCGTAATTATGAGTTTGATTTTACTGCTCAGCAAATCGAGTGTCATGCGTTTTACCCACAAGCTCCGGGCGAGCAAGATCGGATGGCTGGTGGATGAGATCGGATATTTCGGCCAAAAGTTCGTCCTTACCTTCGGTAAAGTGATCGAAACCCAACTGATGATCGCGCTGATCAACTGCGTGCTGACGACAATCGCCTTATGGGCCATGGGCTTTCCCAACTTGTTCGGTCTTGCGCTTCTAATCTTTGTTCTTGGCTTAATTCCCGTGGCCGGCGTATTCATCTCGCTGATTCCGCTGGGCGCCATTGCTTTTAGCCTCGGAGGCTTCGTCTACGTCGTCTATCTGCTCGTGACGATTACCTTGATACACGCTTTGGAAGCCTATGTGCTCAATCCGCGGCTGATGGCCTCCAAGACGCATCTGCCGATCTTTTACACCTTCATCGTGCTCTTGTTCTCCGAACATTTCTTCGGAATCTGGGGCCTGATTGTCGGAATTCCAACATTCGTATTTTTGCTTGATTTATTAGAGGTACAAACGGTGGGGCAACCGATTCGCCTTGCGCTTTCCCCATCCCCTAAGGAGGAATGATCATAGTGTTAAAAAAATCGATCCCGTTTGTGTTTGTGGCAGCGGGTCTGGGTATAGGCATGGTTTCACTTCTGCTCGCGTTTCACCGCGATGTGGCTTCGGCGGTGCTGTTTGTCGCGATTGCGGCCTTGCTGGATTTGTTCGGCGGCTATATTGCCGAAAAGCTGGAATTGTCGGGCGAATTCGCGAAGGAGCTTCGTTCCTTATCGGAGCTGATTTCCTTCGGCGCCGCGCCTTCCATCATTATTTATGTCGTCGCTCTTCGCGAGCTGCCGTTATACGGCGGTACGGTGCTGACGGGGTTGTTCATGGTATGCGGAGCGCTGCGGCTGGCGCGTTTCAACGTGAAAACCTGTCAGAACCGCTGTCATATCGGTCTGCCAATTACCGGAGCAGGCTGCCTGTTATCCGCCTTTGCCTTGTGGAACCCGCCCGCGCATCTTGTGGTAGTGACGGTGTTAGTGATTATCGGACTTTCCTTCCTGATGATCAGCACGATTAAGATTCCCGCAATTCGTCATAACAAAGCCGTATACGATACCGAGAACGTCTAGCACCTTCGGCGGCTGGAGAGGAGCTGTGTCCGCATGCAATTTATACAGGAGATGATCTTACAGTACGGATATATCGCTTTATTCTTCAGCCTAGCGCTTGGCATTGTAGGCTTGCCCGTCCCCGACGAGCTGCTGATGACCTTTATCGGTTATCTGGCATCGGTCGGTATGCTGAATTATTCGCTCTCGGTCGCCGTCAGTCTGGCGGGAGCGATGACCGGCATGCTCTGCAGCTACGCGCTTGGCCGCAAGTTCGGCAAGCCGCTGCTGTGGAAGCATGGCAAGTGGATTAAACTGACCCCGGAACGGCTGGAAAAAGTGGAAGCTTGGTTCCAGCGTTACGGACCTTGGACGGTCAGCTTCGGCTATTTCATTCCGGGTATCCGTCACTTAACCTGCTACTTATCCGGCGTCATTGGCATGGGCAAGCGCAAATATTTGCTGTTCTCGGCTGTCGGCGCATTCAGCTGGTGCGTACTTTTCATCTCCATCGGCTATTTTATCGGGGCGCAGATCGATTTCTCACATTTCCATGCGTCGCTGATGCACCGTTTTTTCTCGAAATAATAGCACGGACAAGCCCAGTGGAACGAAAAAGGCACACCCTTAAAGGCGTGCCTTTTTGCTATTCTTATCGTTTGCGCAACGTCCGGCCGAACACCGCCAGAATCGGCAGCAGCAGCACCGCGGCGGTCACAAGGGACGCCCGAAGCGACAAGCGCTTGCCTTCCAGGAAAAGACGCCCCACATGCTGCTCGCCGACTTCATCAACGATCCAAGCCGTGTCGGCTCCGCTGATCAGCGTCTCCCCGACGCCGCGAATGCATTCGGCAATCAATATCCACACGAACAGCGAAATTAAAGGGCTGACGCCTCCGGGGTAGGACTTTGCATAATGAAACACCTTCGATTGGTATAGCTTCCGTTATATACAGTTTACAAAATATAGGTAGGGTAAATTTAAAAGTAACGAATCCCCCCTAAGGTTTACGCACATCCAATCGGTAATTTTCCCTCTGGTTGCCCTTTTCCCGACTGCTTATCCCTGCTGCTAAAAAGTTATCTGGATTTTCTCTTGAACTATTGAAGGAACTGTTTTACAATTAACATATGAATAATTGATCATATATTATATTTTAATTTGCCTACAATGTCGTCTAAGGAGCTCGATAGGGATGAAACAAATTGACGTACTGGTGATCGGAGCCGGGCAAGCGGGTCTCGCGATGGGATATTATTTGAAACAACAAGCGGTGTCATTTACCTTGCTGGATGCAAGCGACCGTATCGGGAACAGCTGGAGGAACCGGTATGACTCCTTAGTACTGTTCACGCCTCGAAAATATTCGCTGCCGGGCATGCCCATGCTTGGCGATCCGAACGGACTGCCGGCCAAGGACGAAGCAGCAGACTATCTCGAAGCTTACGCGGAGCGTTATTCCCTGCCCGTTCAATTGCAGACGCGGGTCATATCTATGAACAAGACGACCCAAGGCTTCCTGCTCGAAACGAATCGGGGAACGTATCGGGCGGGCAAAGTCATCGTCGCGACCGGTCCTTTCCATACCCCTTACATTCCCGCCTTTGCCTCCGGGCTTCCGGACGAAATCTACCAAACGCACAGCAGCGCATACCGGAATCCCGGCGAGCTGCGGGACGGACCTGTGCTTGTCGTCGGCGCCGGCAATTCGGGCGCGCAGATCGCCGCAGAGCTGTCCCGGGAACGGCTGGTCTATTTATCCGCCGGAAGCAAGCTGCATTTTAAACCGCTGTATGTGCTGGGCCAAAGCATTTTTCGGTACTTCGACCTGTTCGGATTTATCCGTGCGGATAAAGGCTCACTGCTCGGTTCGTGGCTGAAGAGTCAGCCCGAGCAAATTTATGGACTCGAACTAAAATCGCTTATGGCGGATCGAAAAGTGCTGCTTAAGCCGAGAGCGGTCGGGACGAAGGAAAATTGCCTCCTTTTCGAAGACGGTACCGAAGCGGAAGTCAGCAATATCGTGTGGGCGACCGGTTACCGCAGCGACTATCGGTGGATACGGATCGACGGAGCCATCGATTCGCAGGGGAACCCTATTCACCGCGGCGGCGTCAGCCCGGTATCCGGACTTTATTATCTCGGCCTGCCATGGCAGTCGTCCCGGGGCTCGGCACTGCTCGGCTGGGTAGGCCGCGATGCGGCGAAGCTGGCGGAAAAGCTCCGGCTTTCGTAGATTGCATTCCGGTTTTGTTATACAATAAAGTAAATAAATGTGACGGAGGTGCGTCTATGAGCAATGGGTCGTTCGCCTTGAAGTCGGTTACCCCGATTCTTCGAATATTCGACGAAACGAAAGCAAGAGCGTTTTACGTAGACTATCTCGGCTTTCAGATCGATTGGGAGCACCGGTTTGAAGAAAACTTGCCCTTATACATGCAAATCTCGCTAGGAACGTGTACGCTCCACTTAAGCGAGCATCATGGGGATTGCTGCCCGGGGGCTGCGGTCCGTATCGAAGCCGAGAACCTTGCAGCGTTCCATGCGGAGCTCGAGGCCAAAGACTATAAGTATGCCCGGCCCGGCATTGAAGTCACCCCTTGGGACACGCGGGAGCTTAGTGTAACGGACCCGTTCGGGAATCGCCTTATTTTTTTCGAAGCGGCATAACGAACTTCAAAATCACATCAGGAGGGATAACAGAACGATGCCGGATATGTTAGTGAAGCTGTACGAGCTTCCGGACGACGCCCCGCTCCGGGCCAAACTGGAGGACGCGGGTTTTACGATCCGCAGGGCGCTCGTGCCGGAGAAGCATCTGATCCGGAGTTGGGTGAAGGAAAAATTCAATCCCCACTGGGAGAGCGAATGCGACGTCGCGATTAGCGGACATCCGACCTCCTGCTTTATCGCTACCTTGGAGGACAAGCTGGTCGGATTCGCGTGTTACGACGCGACCTGCAAAGGCTTCTTCGGCCCGACCGGCGTGGACGACGTTTGCCGCGGCAAAGGCGTCGGCACCGCTTTACTGCTGGCCTGCTTGCACGACATGCGAGCCCAAGGGTACGGCTATGCCGTGATTGGCGGCGCGGGGCCGGTCGCTTTTTACGAAAAGACGGTCGGCGCGATCGAAATTCCGGATTCCAAGCCGGGGATCTACAAAGGAATGCTCCGTTAGTAGCCTCCTCTATTGACCTGAGACCGAATACAAGCTACACTAGAAAGTACAAGCAGGGGAATTTCCAGCGGCGGTGCCGCATGGGAAGGCTTCTGCTTTTCTATTTTCCCACCCATTCTAACAATCCGGGAGGAACCCGTGAATCATCGTTCGCTACGCACTCATTTGACGCTGGCCTTTGCGGTTATGGCGATTGTGCCGGTGCTGATTCTGGGCACCATTCAGGTACAGCAAATCAACAAGCTGACGCAGGAATACAACAAGACGCAGGAGCATGCCACGAAGCGTCTCGCCGATGCCGTCGAGACGTACGTTTATTACTACCGCAACGCCGTAGATACGCTCGCCACAACGATCAGCGCATCGGGTCCCGGGTTTCGCGACCGGGCCGGCCTGACGCGCAAAATCCAGTCGGTCAAAAACAACCTACCCGGCTTCTCTCAGCTTTATGTGACGGATGAGAACGGCGCAATAAAAGCTCTCTCGCCGGATGCGGAAAGCGGCAATGCGCATGCGCTGCCGGTCGGCACCGATCTAAGCTCACAGGAGTATTGGAAAAAAGTGAAGCTGACGCTGCAGCCCGCGATCTCCGAACCAATGCATGGCGCTGAGGGCGGATCTGCACCGTTCGTCGCCATCGCCGCCCCGTTTTACAGCGAAAGCCGGGCTTTTGAAGGCGTTGTGATCGGAATACTCGACATGGGCCAAATCGCAAGGCTCGTCACCCAATACGACTACGGACCGGGCGCTTATCCTGCCGTGCTCGGTCCGGCTGGCAGGGTCATCTATCACCCTCGGAGCGAGCTGGTGCAGTCCATCGCCGATTTGTCCGGCGAACCGGCCTTCCAAGCGGCGGCCTCCCTCAAGGAAGGGATGGATAAGTTCGTCTCCGGCGCCAACGGCCAGAAGGAGCTCGTTTCCTTCAAAACGATCGACAGTTTGGGCTGGACGGTGTGGGTCGGCCGCTCTTACGCGGCCGTACAGGAAGCTTTCTTCGCCTCGCTTAAATCGACGTTTCTTCTGCTCTTGCTTACGCTCGGCTTGACCGTACTTCTGGGCTCCTATTTGGCCAAACGGCTGAACCGGACGATCCATGCGCTGGTGCGCTACACGCAGTCGCTTGCGGCCAACCGCTATACCGTGCCGAGCGAGCCGCTGTCTTCGCCGGGCGCGCCGTACGAGATGCACTATTTGGCAAGCCAATTTACGCAGATGGCCGAGCAGATTCATGACAACCGGCAGGCCTTGCTTGAGCTGAACAGCGATCTGGAGCAGCGGGTCGAAGAACGGACGCTCAGCCTGCAGCAGCAGCATGCGACGCTCGCCGCCATCCTGGAGAGCTACTCCGACGGCATCGTCCTGATCGACGTGAATCAGCAGGTCGTGCTGGCCAACCGCCGGATGGCCGAGCTGTTCGGGTTCGACGGCAAAGAGCTCCTAAGCTTGACGGAGGAGGAACTGCTGCACCGGATCGCCCGCAAAATGCCGCAGCCGGACGAGGGCTTCGCTCGAATCGGCCACAAGCCGCAGCCGGTAGGCAAATTTACGCTGGTCCGCTCCCCCGGCGACGAACGGGTCATCCAGTTGGCTTCGTTCCAAGTGACGGACGGCGGCAAGGAATTCGGGCGTGGCTATGTCTTCCGGGACATGACGAAGGAGCATGAGATCGACTCGCTAAAAAACGACCTGATCTCGCTTGCCTCGCATGAATTCAAGACCCCGATTACGAGCATCAAAGGAAGCGTTGAGACGCTGCTGCGCAAGCATGCCGGATGGGACGAGGAGTTCAAACAGGATCTGCTGGAAGGCATTCACGAAGATATCGGCCGGATTCAGGAGCTGATCGACGAATGGCTCGACATTTCCAAGATCGAAGCCGGGGCGCTGAGCATTCATCCCGCTCCTGTCCGGGTCCGCTCCGTCGTCGAAGGAGCTTGGCAGAGGCTGCCCCACACCCTTTCGGCCGATGCTCAGCTTCATATCGACTTGGACGAGGAACTGCCATTCCTCTATGCGGACAAACGGAGAATGGAGCAAATTTTTATCAATCTGTTTACCAACTCCATCCGCTACAACGAATCGAAGCCTCATATCCGGGTCACGGCGGAGCACGACGGGCTGAACGTGCGGATTTTCGTCAAGGACAACGGCATCGGTATTCCTGAAGCGCATCTGCCCCATATTTTCGACCGGTTTTACCGGGTCGACGTTTCCTCCAGCCGCCGTACCGGAGGAACGGGACTGGGGCTTGCGATCTGCCAAGGCATCATCGACGCGCACGGCGGCTCGATCGAAGTGCGCAGTACGGAAGGCGCAGGCACGACGATGATCGTCTCGGTGCCTGTCTATTACGGCCAAACGGAGGACGACAATGAAGAAGCATAAAATTATGATCGTAGACGACGAACCGAAAATTTTACGATTTATCGCCGCCAATTTGAAATCGGCCGGCTATGAAACCGCTACGTGCGCAAGCGGTGGGGAAGCGCTTGAGGCGCTTGATCTGTTCGATCCCGATCTTATTCTTCTCGACGTCATGATGCCGGGAATGGACGGCTTCGAGGTATTAACCCGGCTCCGGACCTATACGGACGTGGCGGTCATCATCCTGACGGCGCGGAGCAACTCCAGCGACAAGGTGCAGGGACTGAATCTGGGCGCCGACGATTATTTGACCAAGCCGTTCTCGCTGGATGAGCTGTTCGCCCGCGTCAGCGCCGTGCTGCGGCGCTTTGACCGCGGCAGCGGACAAATACCCGCCGCCAAGGAGCTGTGCCTCGGCCCCGTCGTCGTCAATCTGGCCCAGCGCCGGGCGTGGCACGGCGACAGTGAAATCAAATTTACGGACACGGAATACAAGCTGCTTGTCCAATTGCTCCAGCACGAAGGCAAGGTGCTGACCCACGAGCAGCTGCTGACCGAAATTTGGGGCAGCGAATACCGCGACGATGTCGAATATCTGCGCGTCACCATCGCACGCATCCGGCAGAAGCTGAAAGCCGTCCTCCCGGAAGGTCAATGGATTGTTACCTACCCCGGCGTAGGCTATATGATCCAAAACGGTGGTTAAACGTCAAAAATCCATCGGCCTTTTCCAAGGACCGATGGATTTTTAGTTTGCGTTATTGCGCGTCCCCTACCACTCTTATTTCGCGGTAAGCGTAACGTTCGTGGCCGTGGCCCAGTTTCCGAGCGGCGCAACCGTATATGTCGTGCCCGGTGTCAGCTTGCCGCCGTTCTGCAGATCGAACGTTCCGACGGCGCCTTTGCGCGAGGTCAGCCTGTAAGTCGCGTTCAGCTTGGTGCCGTCGGCGGCTGTCAGCACGATGCTGCGGAGAGCGAACAGCTCGTCTTTCGGGTCCGCCGACAAGGTCACGTTCAGCGAAGCCGCATCGGCTTGTTCAACGGATTGAATTTGGAGCGGCGCGATTTCTTTCGCCGTAAACGTCGGATTGGTAATTGTCGACCATTCGGAGGTGACCGTATACTTCACGCCCGGCTTCAGCGTCTGACCTTCCGGCAAGCGGAATTTCGGGGCCTGGCGCCCGTCCGTCGCTTGTGTGAACGGCACGTACGAAGCGACAATCGGCTCACCGTTCTCCGGCGTAATCGTGACCTGCTTGCCCCTCATGGACGAAATCAGCTGATACGTTTTGCCATTGTATATGTTGTTATCATCCAAACTAAACTCAAGGCCGCCGCGCTTCCCTTGGTATGCCACGACCACGTTGCCGTAGTCGGTAACACCGTCTTCCAGCTTCGATTCGATTTCGAACGTATCGAAAGCCACTTGCTGTGCGGAGCTCATCGAAATTTTGTTCGTCATCGCTTCGAAAGTGCCTATTTTTTTGCCTTTGTAGGAGAACGAGTAGGTCGTACCTGCTTTTTGCGGGGAAACCGGCAAAATATAGGTCGATTTCGAGCCCGACTTCAGCTGCGGAATGTTAAGCGGCGTCAAGCCGTTGTCGAACGTAAAGTTCGCTTTGGCCTTCTCCACATCGATCTCTTCCTTCGGCAGCGGCGCGGAGAACGTAATTTGCAGCGTAATCGGGTTCACGACTTTCCACTCCGTCACTTGAATGGAAGCGACCTGGAGCGCAGCATGGACCACAATAGCGGCTTCGCCGCGGGTCATGGCGCTGTTTCCCGAATAAGCCGTACCCAGCGCATTTTTCAGCGTGGCCGCATCGGCTTTGGATGCCTTGGCAACAATCGCGATCAATTGATCCTGCGACAACGAATCGTTCGGCTTAAAGCTGCCGTTCTCCCCGGTCATGGCACCTTGGCCAACAACCGCGTTCACGTATTCGTAGAACCAGTCGGATGCTTTAACATCGCTCCACGCGGCAGCTTGGCCTGCGGCTTGAAGCTGGAACGCTTTGACCGCCATCGTCGCAAGCTCGGCTCGGGTGATCGCTTGGCTCGGACGGAAGTCATGCTGGCCGTAGCCTTGAACGACCTGGCTTTTTTCGAGCGCTTCAAGCGCCATCTGGTAAGGAGCCGATGCGCTGACATCGGTGAATGAAGCCGCTGCCTGCACATTCAATACATGAATTGGAGCAAGCGAACCGAGCGTGACGGCAGTCGTCAGCGCCATGGTCGTGATCATCTTTTTCGTTTTCATCAAAGTCATCTCGCTTTCAGAGAACGTATTTTCAAGCAGGGGTTTATGAAGTTGTTTCGTACAAGGCCTATCTTACTGCCCGACCCGTTACAATCGAATAAAAAAACGGGCGGCCGCATTACAAAAACATAAAAAACCTGAGCTTTCCTTCGCGCTCAGGTAGGTTTGTCTTCAAATTCCCGCTCCCTGCTATCGTCCAAAAACGGCTTTCCCCCGCCAATTCCTTCAAAATCGGTTGCCCGTACCAAACATGGACGAACGGCTGCATTCTTTCAAAATTAATCGGCAAAAAGTCCCCGGAAGCGGAAGTCTGCATCGGAGCCTATGAATATTCCAAAAGTCAATTAGAGGAAGTTGATCCGGGACTCTTCGAACGGACGCGAGCTTCGGGAGCGGGGGTACGAACAAGATGTAGCCCAGTGCTCCCGGATGGATGTCTTCAAAGCCGTTCCCCTGCTGTACAAAGGCCGGTTTGTCAAAGCGCATGATCGCTCGAAAGATCAGTGACGCCGCCTGAGGTCAAACGATGGTGAAATTAACTCCATAGAAGGATAAGCCTGATTTTCTTGCCACTCGCTGAGACGATAGATTATCGCACAAAGTGCTGTATAACGGGGCAGCCTTCATGTTCCGCACCGCTCTCGCCCATCCGGCAACAACGGCCGCGGCATAGCCCTTCCCGCGAAACTCCTCCAAAGTCTCCAGCCCCGCTTCGTGGGCCCGGGATGTGATGCGGACGCTGCGGCAGATCGAGACGGCCCTGCCTTCACGCACGAGCGCTATACAGGGCTGGGCATAGTCGATATCCGAGGCCAGCCATTCGAAGCCGCCGCGCGCTAATTCAGTCACATTTTCACGAGTGACGCTGACTACTTCCATTGCCGGCAAGGTAGTGTCAGGAATAAGATAGCAAGGTCCCATCGTAAAGCGTTCACTTTGAAGGAGGTTCATATAGGCCTCAAAATGCTTCGGCTTCGTCTGGAAATCTCTTACGACCGGTTCGTCAGCGCACAACTCCTCCAATTGCCGGGCAAGCGTCTCCGGGACATCATACCGAAACCGGCAGAGAGCCGAACCCTCGATCGTTCGTCCTAAGAAAAACCGAGGGGCGGGAGGCTCTCCGGGCCAGGGTTCGTTTATCGCGCGAAGCCTCATGTTCCGATCATGCGTAAACATGGCTTCAACATGCATTTTCATCAATTCATGGGCGGTTGGTTTGATTTGTTCTCTATCGTTCACGCTTCCACTCTCCAATCCGTTACTATGACAAGGTACCTCTTTTTTAAGAGTATCAAAATTGTTCCGAAATAACTTGAGAAAACATAATAATAATCGTATTATCCTATTCGTACCTTTTTTGCAACCCTACAATCAGGATACCGCCCCTTCCCGAAGACAACTGCTCCCTATGAGCCCCGAAATAGAGGAACCACAATGCTCTATCCGGCCTCCCTCCGGCCGATTTGACAGCTTAAAGGAACTCAGATGAGCTATTCTGCTGCGTAGAAAGCTTTTTCATATTTTTCGACACGTATAGCGAATCGCACTTCCTTTAATTCAAGCCGGGGGCACCATGAAGTCATTTAGCGCATCCCCGTTCCTCTATTATAGATGCGGCCTGTCCAAGTCCCGCGAAAAATAAAAAAACCTCCGCCGGGTTCTATACGTAGATAAGAACCATGCGGAAGCCAGAACGACCAAGCCGCTGTGCATAAATATGCGGATCTTGCGCCCTGACGGTGTGCTTCGCTGCATGAAAAAAAGGCTGTCATCGTCTACCCCCTGTACCCGAAGGAGCATCTGATTTACAGCCCAAGTATAGTAAAAACGTTCTCCGTGACAGCCTTCCCACGGGATTACGGCAGTCCGAGCGCTTTCCGTTCCTCGTCGGTAAACACGCGCGACCGGGTCAAGAACCGCACGCCCTCCGGGCCTTCGAGCGAAAACATGCCGCCTCTTCCGGGCACCACGTCGATGATTAGCTGTGTATATTTCCAATAGTCATACTGCGCTTGACTCATATAGAACGGGGCGCCGCCGATCCCGCCGAGCCGGACGTCCTGTTCCCCGAGCAGAAATTCCCCCTCCGAATAGCACATGGGAGAGCTGCCGTCGCAGCAGCCTCCCGATTGATGGAACATGACGGGACCGTGTTTGTCCTGGAGCAGCCGGATCAAGGCCAATGCTTCGTCCGTTGCGAGCACCTTCGAGACCGTATCCATCGTGTCTCCGGCTCAGAAGAAGCCCAAGGCGTCCGTGCTGTAGCTGACCAGCAGGTTTTTCGTTTGCTGGTAATGCGACAGCATCATCTTGTGCGTCTCGCGGCCAATCCCGGAGCCCTTGTACCCGCCGAACGCCGCGTGCGCCGGATAGGCATGATAGCAGTTGGTCCAGACGCGGCCAGCCTGAATGTTTCTTCCGAACCGGTATGCCGTGTTGATATCCCGCGTCCACAGTCCGGCGCCGAGTCCGTACAGCGTATCGTTGGCGATGGCCAACGCTTCCTCCTGATCCTTGAAAGTCGTGACGGAAACGACCGGACCGAAAATTTCCTCTTGGAAAATGCGCATTTTGTTGTGGCCTTTAAATACCGTCGGCTGAACGTAATAACCACCGCTCAGGTCTCCTCCGAGCGCCGCACGGTCTCCGCCGATCAGACATTCGGCTCCTTCCTGCTTCCCGATGCTCAAGTACGACATGATTTTCTCGACCTGCTCGGAGGATGCCTGCGCGCCGATCATCGTTTCCGTATCGAGCGGGTTGCCCTGCTTGATCGCCGCTACCCGCTGCAAGGCCCGCTCCATAAACTGATCGTAGATCGACTCCTGAATGAGCGCGCGGGACGGGCAGGTGCACACTTCGCCTTGGTTCAGCGCGAACAGCACGAAGCCTTCGATCGCCTTGTTCAGGAAGGCGTCATCCTTGGCATACACGTCCTCGAAGAACAGATTGGGCGACTTCCCGCCGAGCTCCAATGTGACGGGGATAATGTTCTGCGAAGCGTACTGCATGATCAGGCGTCCCGTCGTCGTTTCGCCGGTGAATGCGATCTTGGCGATGCGACTGCTCGAAGCGAGCGGCTTGCCGGCTTCCAGGCCGAAGCCGTTCACGATGTTTAGCACGCCGGCCGGCAGCAGGTCGGCGATCAACTCCGCAAGCACGAGAATCGACGCCGGCGTCTGCTCCGCAGGCTTGAGCACGACGCAGTTGCCGGCCGCCAGCGCAGGCGCGATTTTCCACGTTGCCATCAGCAGCGGGAAGTTCCACGGAATGATCTGCCCGACGACGCCAAGCGGCTCGTGGAAATGATACGCGACCGTATCGTTGTCCACTTCCCCTAACGTGCCCTCCTCTGTACGGATGCAACCGGCGAAATAGCGGAAATGATCGATGGCCAGCGGCAGGTCGGCAGCAAGCGCCTCCCGGATCGGCTTGCCGTTGTCCCATGTCTCCGCGACGGCGAGCAGCTCCAAATTCGCTTCCATACGGTCCGCGATTTTGTTCAAAATTTGTGCGCGTGCAGCTACCGAGGTGCGGCCCCAAGCGTCTTTGGCGGCATGGGCTGCATCCAGGGCCAGCTCGATGTCCTCCGCCGTAGAGCGAGGAATCTCGCAGAAGGCTTGACCCGTCACAGGCGTAATGTTGTCAAAATACTGCCCTTTCACCGGCGCGACCCATTGACCGCCGATAAAGTTTTCGTAGCGCTTTTTGAACGTCACCTTGGCTCCGGTTTGTCCTGGTTGTGCATAGATCATCGTTTCGTCCTCCCACGGTTGGATTGGATAAATTATGACATTGGGTTATGTTGATACAGATGTATGCAACGGATTCGAATGTATGCCTTGTACCGTCAATCGAGCGTCAGAACGACACGTCCGTTGATCTGGCCTTTTTGCAGCCGGTCGAACACTTCATTGATCCGGTCCAGCGACTGCGTCTCGATATTCGTCTTCACTTTACCCCGCGCCGCAAAATCCAGCGCTTCCTGCAAATCTTTCCGCGAGCCGACAATCGAGCCCTTGACCGTTACGCCGTTCAACACGGTGTCGAAAATCGGGATCGGCAAATCCGCATTCGGCAGTCCGACGACGACCAGCGTTCCCCCCCGGCGAACCGAACGGTAAGCCTGCTCGAACGCTTTCGGCGTCACGGCGACGCTGATCGCGGCATGCGCTCCTCCGATCTCCCGTTCTATCGCTTCCGTAGGGTCTTCCTTCAGCCCGTTGACGGCCAAGTCAGCCCCCAAAGCCATGGCAAGCTCCAGCTTATCGTCATGAATATCGACGGCGACGACATGGTAGCCCATCGCTTTGGCATACTGGAGCGCAACATGGCCGAGCCCGCCGATGCCGTAAATGGCAACCCACTCGCCGGGCTTCGCCCCCGTCACCTTAAGCGCCTTATACGTCGTCACGCCGGCGCAGAAGATCGGGGCCGCGTCCACGTAGCTTAGGCTATCCGGAATTTTCGCCACATAAGCGGCCGGCGCTTTGCAGTACTCGGCATACCCACCGTCTACCGAATAGCCGGCGTTGAGCTGGTTTTTGCAAAGCGTCTCCCACCCTGTCAAGCAATAATCGCACTCGCCGCACGCGGAATAGAGCCAAGGAATTCCGACTCGGTCTCCCAGCTTAAGCGAAGTCACGCCTTCGCCCAGCGCCACGATTTCGCCGACGCCTTCATGCCCGGGAATAAGCGGCAGCTTCGGTTTAACCGGCCAATCTCCATGAGCGGCATGCAGATCGGTATGGCAAACCCCGCACGCTTTAATCTTGACGAGCACTTCGCCGTGGCCGATCTCCGGGACGGGTACGTCTTTAATCTCCAATTGCTGGTGAAACTCATTCACAACGGCCGCTTTCATCTTGATGAATTCCTCCCCTTGAGATATGTTTTTTGACTTCGCTATATATAAAGCAAAAATCGTGCCAATACGTGTTAGCCGCGTCACACAAGGAACTTTTGTAAGCGTTTTATTTAAAGTTGTTTCATTCCGGAACACTCCCTCCGTTCTTTCCGGTTCAAAATGGAACAATTGCTGTGAACAATTGGTGAACCTTCACGGGTTGTGATATTCTATACTTATATTGATGTTTCCGGAGGTGTCTTTCTTGTCATCCTTGGACATTCAGACTTATACGGAGGTTGTAGCAAGCTCATGGAAGCGCTGCCAGCGGTACGGATTGAAGCCGACCGACCCGTTTGATGACCGTCTGCTGACTGGAAAGCTCTTTCAGGAGCGATTGAAAGAAAACGAAACAATCGTTCGTCATGCCTCGCAAATTTTCGACACCATCAAACCTTTTATTCAGCAATCCGGCCAAACAGCTCTGCTCATCGATGCCCAAGGCTGCATTCTGTACGCTGCCGGGGACCCGGGCTTTTCGAAGCGGGCGGAAGCCGTACAGCTTCAGGTCGGGGCCGTATGGGACGAGAAACGCAAAGGCACCAATGCGATCGGCGTCGCCATCACCGAAAAAATTCCCGTCCGTGTCCATGCGGCGGAGCATTTCTGCCAGGCCAACGCTTTTCTCACCTGCGCTTCATCCCCTATTTTCAGTCCGACAGGCGAGTTGATCGGCGTCATCAATTTCAGCGGCAAGCGGGAGAGCTACCACCACTACAGTCTGACTCTTGCCGTCATGGTCGCGGAATCGCTGCAAAACCGGCTGCTGCTGGAGGAAGCGAAGCAGGATCAGCTCGTTACGCTTCAAGAGCTTGAATTCACCGCAAACCATAACCCGCTCCCGCTGCTGTCGCTCGACAGGGACAACCGGATCATTCGGGCGAACCAGGCGGCGCTGCGTGCCGTAGGCAAAGATGCGATCGGTAAGCCGTTCAACGGCATCGAAGGCTTCTCCGTCAAAACCATTCAAGACAGCAGCCGCACCGTCTGGCGCTCCGTAGCTGTCCGCAAGCCGCAAGAAGGCCGGCACGGCCTCTACAGCTTCTCCGACATCGCCGGGACATGCCCCAATTTTGTAGAAAAGAAGGACCTGGCCTCCAAAGCGGCCCTCACCGATATTCCCGTCCTTCTGCTCGGCGAGAGCGGTACGGGCAAAGAGCTGTTCGCCCAATCGATCCACTCGGCAAGTCTGCGGGCAGACCGCCCTTTCATCGCCGTCAACTGCGGCGCGATTCCGGATAGTCTGGTGGAAAGCGAATGGTTCGGCTACGAGCGAGGAGCGTTCACAGGAGCAAACCGGGAAGGCAGTACGGGTAAATTCGAGGCGGCGCATACGGGAACGATTTTTTTGGACGAAATCGGAGACATGTCGCTGCGCGCACAGGCTGCGCTGCTTCGCGTATTGCAGGAGCGCACCGTCACGCCTGTCGGCAGCACCAAGTCAAGACGCATCGACGTGCGGATCGTCGCGGCCACGCACAAGCATTTGCCGCTGGAAATCAAGGAAGGGCGCTTCCGCGCGGACTTGTACTACCGGCTAAAGGGTATCCAGATCACGCTGCCTTCCTTGCGGGAACGCTCCGATCTGCTGACGCTCGTCGAGCATTGGCTGCATAAGAACGGCTGCCCCTACCGCCAACTGCCGGAAGAAACGAAGCGCAAGCTGCTGCGTTACGGCTGGCCCGGCAATATCCGCGAGCTGCACGGCGTGCTGTTACAAGCTTCGTTCCTCGCAGGAGAAGGGCCGATTCGTCCCGAGCATCTGCATTTTGACGAGCTCGACCAAACGGACAACTTTGAATGCCGGAGTGACGGTCCGTCCGTGCCGACATTAAGGGATGCAGAGATCGGGGCGATCCAACGGGCGTTGCAGTCGACCGGCTGGAACCTGAGCAAATCCGCCGCCCTCCTTGACATCGGCCGGACGACGCTGTACCGGAAGATCGAACAGTACGGCATCGAGCCATAACAGTCTGATAAAATAAAAAAAGGGAGAGCTTCCGCATCCATACGGCATACGGCGCTCTCCCCGACTTATTTGGTTATCATAACGGTTGAACCTTAATCCTCTCTTCGGATCAAATCCGTCTTCTTTTTCCTACCCCCTGCTCAAAGCTTTAAACAAATCGTTCGGACACCTTTCCAAGTCAAGGCGTGGCTTCGTACGCGCCGATATCGACGCCGCTTCCCTGCACTCTTGGCTGCCCGTCGAGATCCGCGGCGCCGATGATGGCCGGCTCCGTCGACCCAGCGTTAATCGCAGGAGAGGCCGCTTTCAAATGAAAATTGTTTGCCGATGCATTCACGAATCCAGGATCGGCAAACTTCGAGTGCGCGTCGTTCCCCGTCCCCGACTTATAGGCAGCAAAACCGGAGTATTCCTTCTTTTTCCAAGTCCACGTCGCATTCGAAGCGCCTCCCGGCGCAAAGTACAAGTTATAATCGACAATATTGCCGCTGTTTTTCGTATATTCGTTATAAATCAAAATGTTCGATGCGCTGGCCACCATAATATTGTTTTTGACGATGTTGTTCTGCGTGTCGTATTGGAGCAGCAGTTGGCCGCCGCCGAGATTTTTCGTATCGTTCTTATACAGCGTGTTGTTGACGACGATGCAATTGACCGTCGAGCCCCGCTTCGTATCGTATCCGCCCATGGCAATGCCCGTATATCGGTTGCCGTACACCAGGTTGTTGCGGATCGTGACGCCGCTGGTCGATTTTCCTTGATGCTCGCTGGCAATTTCAATGCCGATGTCGTTGTTGTAGCTGTAGTTTTGCTCGATCACGGTGTCTTTTCCGCCGTCCACATAAATACCGCCCGCCGCGTTCGAATCGTTCGGAAGCGTTTTGCCGTAGGAAGGGTTGTTGTTGGACGTAATGTTGTAGACGGTATTGCCGCGAATCAGGCCGTTCCGGGCTTGGTCGTAGGCCGGATTGGGCGCTTTTCCTTCGAAGCCGATGACGTCGATCCCAATATTGTCGTTGTCGTGAATGAGATTATTCGTAATTTCGAATGAATCGACATTCCCGTTCACCACCAACGATTCGCTGGAACCGAGCACCAGATCGCTCAGCGTGTTGCCGTCGATGATGACACGCTCCAGCGCTGTCGGTGCTTTCGTGCCGTACACGGCGATGCCGTGCGCATCCCGACCGGCCAAATCCGAGCCGAGCGTCGCGGTGTTCTTAATATGGTGAACGTTGTTATTGCGTAGCTCGATATGGCTGCCCGCTCCGTGGACGAAGATGCCGATCGGCACTTTGCCCTTGGCCGATGTTGCGTAGTTGCGGATTTCGAAGCCTTTGAGCGTGACGTAGCTGGCATCGGCGATGTCCACGAGACCCTCGCCGCCGGACACGGTCAAGCCGGTTCCGTCGATTATCGCCGCTTGAGCCGGCGAGCTCTCGAAGGTGATCGGGCCTGCGGCTGCCGATCCGGATTTTGTAATCTTCAGCTTCTGGTTATACACGCCGCCCAATACATAGACGGTGCTCCCCGGGGCGGCATGATCGGCGGCATATTGGAGCGTTTTCCACGCGGCGCTGCTGCTCGTGCCGGGATTGCTGTCGCTGCCTGACGTTGACACGTAGTACGTTACGGGATTAGCTTGCGCTTGAGACGTTCCCACACTTGCTGCCAGTATGCCGAAAAGGATGGCGGCGGCGGCGATGATGCGGGGCGCCTGGTTTCGAATTCGGATCACGAACGTTCATCTCCTTTAACGATTAGTATCGGCATAGTTACTACCTGCTGCATGCAGACTTCCCCTAAAACCACTTCTGTCGCCCGGTGCGCACCACCTCCTTTAGCTGAGCATCAGGCGGCCCCCTGCAAAAATGCCCCGAAGGCAGGCCGCCCGCGTCTCATCAACTGCGCCTCAGCTTCGGATCGCCACAGATGCCTGTAACTTCTCCACCGCTTCCGCGGTTGGCAGCTGTCCCGTTCCGCCAACGCCCTGCGTGGCGATCGCCCCGCAGGCGCAGGCGTAGCGGAGAAGCGCTTCGCCCCGCTGACCGCCCAGATAGGCATGGATCAGCCCGGCGTTAAAAGCGTCCCCCGCCCCCGTCGTATCGACCGGGACGATATCGTAGGCTTTGACGGACAGCGGCGTCGCGTCCGGTTGAAACAGCGCTGCGCCGGCCGCGCCGCGCTTGACTGCCACCAGCCGCGCATCTGGCGGCAGCAGCTCCCACACCGCTTCGAGCGTCGCAGCACCGTAAATGTGCAGCAGCTCCTCTTCGCTCGGGATAAACAGATCCGTAGCGCCGAGCAGCGCGTGAATCGAAGCCCGGTGCCACAGCTGGTGCACATCCCATCCCGTATCGAACGACGTGCTGCTTCCCTGCGTGCGCGCGGTTTCGAACAGCGGCTTCCAATGATCGCGCATGCCGTCCTGCAGGAAATACGAGCCGAAATGCACGTGAGCCGCCTGCTTCAGCAGCGTATCCGGCACGTCCTGCGGCTGCAGCATCGGAATGCTGCCCGGATACGTCATCAGCCCCCGGTCGCTCGGTGTCGAGAAGGACATGGTCACGCCGGTTTTCAGCGCGGGATCGCGTTTTACATGCGCCGTATCAACGCCCATCCGTTCCAGCTCGCGGATGCAGAACCGGCCGAAATCGTCATCGCCCACGACGCTGACGAACCGGACGTCCTGCCCGAGTCCGGCCAACGCGCACGCCGTAATGGCCGAGGAGGAGCCGAGCACGATGTCGAACGAGTCGATCAGCTTCTCCCGGTTCCATTCAGGCATGAGATCGTTCCCCGAAATAATGATATCTACGTTCAATTCGCCAAGCACGACGACAGACATGGTTTCTTCCTCCCTTTTTCTACTTCAGCTCCGGCACGAACGCGCGCTCCGCCTCATACAGCTCCTCGAACATTGCCTTGATCTCGGCAAGCGAGCAGACGGCGGAGGTGAGCGGATCGACCATCAGCGCGTGCAGCGCCATGTCCTTGTCCCGCTCCAGCACGGCCGATACGGCCAGCTCGAAGAACGCCATGTTGGTGCGGCACAAAGCGGCCAGATGCTCCGGCAGCCGGCCGAAGCGGCACGGATTCACGCCGTTGCGGTCCACCATGCAGGCGACTTCGACGACGCCGTCCTGCGGCAAGTTCGAGATCAGCCCTTGATTGACGACGTTGCCGTAAATGACCTTCGGCTCGTTCTTTACCATCGCCTCGATGATGACGGCGGCATACTCATGGCTCGACTTCATTTCGAGCGGAAGCTCGCCCGACAGCTGCTGCAAAATTTCCTCGTCGTTCGTCTTCCGCCAGATCGGCCAGTTGTTCGCATAAAAGCCGGTGGCTCCGTTATACCCCGTACTGCAGTGCTGGTCGATCAAATCCTGCCTTTTGCGGTAATACGGAATGTATTCCGAGAAATGGCCGCTCGATTCGGAAACGAACGCGCCGAGGTACTTCATGGCGTCGAAACGGACCGGATCTTTGCGCAGCAGCTCCGGGTCCTGAATTTTGTCGAGCAGCACCGGATACAAGTCTTTCCCTTGATGCGTCAATTCGACGAACCAGGACATATGGTTAATGCCGCCCGCTCTCCATTTCAATTCCTCGTACGGGACGCCCGCATATTTCGCCAGCTGGCGTGACGAATTTTGAATTGAATGGCACAGCCCGACGACCGGAATATCCGTAATGCGCGATGTGAGCAGCGTCACCGCCGACATCGGATTCGTGTAGTTCAGAATGATCGTATCCGGGCACAGCTCCTCCACATCCCGGACGATCTCGATCCAGCTCGGCAGCGTACGCAGCGTTTTGAACAGGCCGCCGGGCCCCAGCGTATCTCCGATACACTGCTTGACGCCGTATTTTAGCGGAATTTCGAATTCGTACTTCACCGTCTCCAGTCCGACGACCTCGATCTGGTTAATCACAAAGTTCGAGCCGGCCAGCACCTCCCGGCGGTCCGTCGACGCCAGCACCTGCCAGCGTTTGCCCGTCATCTCAACAATGCGCTCGACCAATCCGCGCGCAATAGCGAGCCGGGCCGGATCGATATCGACCAAGGCGATAATCCCCTCATCCATGCCGGAAATCCCGAAAATATCCATCACAATCTCCCGGGTAAACGCGCTTCCTGCTCCGATAATCGCAATTTTTGTCATAGTTCTCTTCTCCCGTCCTTTTGTTTACTTCTGTAAAACTCACTTCATTCCCGTCATCGTCAGACCCTTAATAAACTGCTTCTGGAAAATCAGGAACACGATAATAACCGGCACCGTAATCAGCACGGCAGCGGACATAACCACATTGTAGTTGACCGTATGCGCCCCGTTGAAAAAGACCAGCGCAAGCGGCACCGTCATGTTGTCCGTATCGTTGAGCACGATCAGCGGCCACAAATAATTGTTCCACGACGCCATGAACGTAAAAATCCCAAGCGCCGACAGCATCGGCATAATCAGCGGCGTAATGATCCGCCACATCACTTTCAGCTCGCCCGCTCCGTCGATCCGGGCAGCCTCCATCAGATCCTTCGGAATGTCCTCGATAAACTGCTTCGCCAGAAAGACGCCGTACGAGCTGACCAGATTGGGCAGGATGACTGCCGCCAGATGATTGATCAGCCCCAGCTTGGAGACGATCAGATACGTCGGGATCATAATGACCTGGAATGGAATCATCATCGTGCCGAGCACAAGAACGAACAGCACCTTTTTGCCCGGAAACTCATACTTGGCGAAAATATAACCGGCGAGCGCGCTCGTGAACAGCGTAGCGGCCGTGACCAGAACCGAAGTGACCGCGCTGTTCGCCAGCCATCTCCAGAACGGCGCCTCCCGGAACACCGTCTCGTACCCGGCGAAGCTCGGCTGCTCGGGCAGCAGCGTCGGCGTCGCGGAGATGATCTCCATGTTGCTTTTGAGCGACGAGAGCACCATCCACAGGTAAGGAAGCAGCATGATGCAGGCGGCCACGGTTAAAACCGCGATCAGCACGCCGTCGAATAGGGTCGTTTTCGTTTTCATGTTCCGCAGCCTCCTTTCAATGCTCCCATTGGGACCGCCCCCATTGGAGCTGCAGCAGCGTCACCAGCAAAATAATGAGCAAAAATACCGCCGCCATCGCCGAAGCGTAGCCCATATTCGAGTTGCCAAACGCCTGATCGTAGATGTTCAATGCCAGCACTCGCGTTTCGTTGAACGGCTCCCCCTTGGTCATGACCTGGAATTGGGGGAACGCCTGGAAATACGAGACGACGGTCGTAACCGTCACGAACAGCGTCGAGCGGCTGAGCAGCGGCAGCGTGATATGCCGGAACATGTGCCACCGGCTCGCGCCGTCCAGCGTCGCCGCTTCGTAGTACATGTCGGGGATCGAATCGAGCCCGGCGATGAACAGGACGATATTGTAGCCGATGTCCGCCCACAGCGTCATGACAATGACCGACAGCAGCGCATAGTTCGGATCGCTCAGCCAATGCACCGCCGGGATGTGCAGCTTGCTCAGCACCAGGTTGAACAGGCCTTGATCGCTGAACATCGTCCCCCAGACGACGGCCGACCCGGACAGCGGCGCAATCGCGGGCAGAAAAAAGACGGTGCGGAACACGCTGCGCAGCCGCCGTGACCGGACCCGGTGAATCCCGAGCGCAATCAGCAGCGTAATGATAATGTTGACGACGACCGTGAACGCAACGAACTTGAACGTCACCCATAACGATTTCAGGAAGATAGCATCGTGAAACAGCCGGACATAATTGTCCAATCCGACAAACGGCGACTGGTCCGCCAGCGGGCTGAATTTGTAGAACGATAAGATCAGGCTCCAGGCGATCGGAGCGAAGGCGAACAGGCCGAACAGCAGCAGAATCGGCGTCAAGGATACGAACGCGAACCGTTTTTCCTTGCGGTTTTGGGCGGCTGCGCTGCTCCGGAGCGCTTTGCCGCCGGGCTTGCTGGGTATACTAGAGCTGTTTTCCATCCCTTAACACTCCCGGTTTACTTGTGTTGATCTTGATTATCGTTGACGGCCTTCTCGATCGCTTTCAATCCGTTTTCCACCGTTTCCTTCCCGCTCACCATGAGCTGGAAATGATCGTTGATTTGCTTAAAGAAATGATCGCGGTCCCAGATGAGACCGATCCATTGCCCGTGGGGCAGCAAGCCGACGGATGTCCTCATGAACGGATTTTTGCTCACGAATTCCGGGTCCTCCGCGACCTCCTTCTTGGCCGGTACCGTGAAGGTGCCGAGGTTCCACGCCTTCAGATTTTCTTTCGACGAGAGGAATTGAATGAAGTCCCACGCTTCCTTGGACGCCTTGCTCTTCTTCGAAACGACCAGCCCCCACCCGGACTCGGCCGCAAAGGACGGCGGATTGTCGGTAAAGGACGGCACCGGCACGTATTCGAAATCTTTCGCCTTATAATTGTCGAGACCGGCGGCAATCGTCCACGGTCCCCGATAGGTCATCGCCGCCCCGCCCTTGAAGAAGTAGTCGGACGAATCGAGCTGTCCCCCGAAAGCCGTCAGGTCGGTCACTTGGTCCCGCACAACCAGATCCTTCAGCGTCGTCATTGCCTTCACCGCCTCCGGCGTCTGGAAATTGACATGGCCGTCGCTGCCCCAATACTTGCCGTTCTGCTGCAAAATCATCGACAGGAACGTAAATGTAATGTTGTCCCCCGAGATGAAATCGAAGCCGTTCACCTTCATCCCGCTGCCGTCGCGCACCGTCAAAGCCTTAGCGCTGTCGACCAGCTCCGTCCATGTTTTCGGCGGATAAGCGAGTCCTTTGTCGCTAAACATTTTGGGATGCGTCAGCATGCCGCCGTTCTCGATATTGAATTCGAGCGGAAGCCCGTACAGCTTGCCGTCCCACTTAAACCCGCCGAGCGGGGCCTCGTAATACGCTTTGCCGGCCTCCTCGCCGCCCGGAACCTCCGATAGTAGCCCATTCTTGGAATATTCCGGCACCCACGTGCCGAACGCTTCGGCAATATCCGGCGGATTTTGCGCGGAGAACGACGCTTTCAGCTTTTGGTTATAGACGTCGTACGGGAAGCTTTGATAGCTGATTTCCACATTTGGGTGCGCTTTCATGTAGCTGTCAATCAGCTTCTTATAATTATCGTTGAATGCCTCCGCCTGATGGCTCCAGAACACCAGTTTCACCTTTTGGCCGTTCCCCCCGCCTGCATTGCCGTCAGCTGTACCGGGCGTCGGCGCTGTCGAGCAGCCGGATAGTGCCACAGATAAGCCCAGAGCGGCAAAAAGCGATGCCATAGTCAATCGTTGTGCACCTTTCATTCGAGTTCCCCTTTCTCGTAAATCGTTTATCGTGGATTGGAATCGATTACCTATCCAAAATGTACCGCTTTCATTGCGCAAAGTCAATAATTATTTTTCAAATATTTGCGGCAATTATTGCAAAAATATATTTCGTTTTGCAGTGATCATTTCAGTTGACCTGACGCCCCGTTTTGCGTAACATGAAAAGTAGAATTTGCGGCAAATTTTCTCATTATCCGATAAGAAGCGGGGTTACGTTATGCCAACACTGAAAGATATCGCGGACCGCGTCGGCGTGTCCGTCTCCACGGTGTCCCGCGTCTTGGCCAACGACGCCAACCGAACCGTGAATACCGCAACCAAACAAAAAATATGGGACGTCGCCCGGGAGCTCGGCTATCAGATCAAATCATCCGGCGACGACGGCAGAGGCGCACGAGGCATCGGCTGTATCGTGTCAACGCTTCAGAACCGCCACTATCACCCTTACTTCTCGGTCATTTGCGACGGCATCGAGAAGGAGCTGGCCAAGCACGGCTATAAAATCGCCTTCACCTATACGCAGGAAGAGCTGAAAAAGCCGGAAATTTTGAAGCATGTCGTTCAGGATAGCCAGGTCGAGGGCTTGATCGTTATCGAAGGTATTGAGGCCAAGTTATACAACCATCTGAAAAAGCACATGCGCAACATTGTCGGCATCGATGTGTCAGACCCCGACATTCCAACGATATCGTACGACCGGGTGGAGGCGGCGCGGCAGGCGGTCCATCATCTGATCGAGCAAGGCCACCGCGACATTTTGTTTATCGGAGGCACCGGACGCTCCGGCAAATTCGAGAAGGAGAAGCGCTACCGGGGCTACCGGACGGCTTTGGAGCAGGCGGGGCTGCCGATTCGGGCGCAGCGGATCATCGACGCCGGATGGGAGCCGAACAACGCGTATCAGCTCATGCTGCGGTATCTGGACAAGCACGTCGAAGATTTGCCGACGGCGGTTTTTGCCGCAAGCGACATTATGGCGATGGCGGCGATGCGGGCAATTGCCGAGAAGGGCTACCGCATTCCGAGCGAGTTCGCCATCGTCGGCTTCGACGATAACGAGCCGTCGCGCTACACGATTCCGCCGCTGTCCACGATCCATATTCCGACGTACGAGATCGGCGTTGTTGCCGCAAAAACGATGCTGCAATGCATCCGCGATCCGTACCCGCTACCGATCAAAATTTTGGTGCCGTTCGAGCCGATGTTCCGCCAATCGAGCGAATGGATATTGCCGGGAGAAGCCGCCCACAACAACAAAAGGACAGCCGAGTGAACTTTCGCTCGGTCTGTCCTTTTTCGTTTATACCGCTTGGCCGCCGTACACCATTTCGCCTTCGATCATCGTCCACCGGACGTGGTAGTCCGCGTCCAGCAGCACGATATCGGCGTCGGCGCCCGGCTCGATCCGCCCCTTGCCGGTCAAGCCGAGAATGCGGGCCGGCGTCGTTGAAGCCATCGCGACGGCTTCATGCAGCGGAATGCCCAGCTCTACCGTCTGACGGAGCGCCATGTTCATCGTGACCGTGCTGGAGGCAAGCGAGCCGTCCTGGAGCCGGGCGACGCCGTCCTTCACTTCCACCTGATGGCCGCCGAACAGGTACGTTCCGTCGCCAAGTCCCATCGCCTGCAGCGCATCGGTAATGAGCACCATTCCTTCCGGGCCTTTCATCCGGTGCATCAGCCGGACGATGGCCGGATGCAGATGGACGCCGTCGACGATCGCTTGCAAGCTGACGCGTTCGTCCTCAAGCGCCGCGACGATGAGACCGGGCTCCCGGTGATGAATCGGCCGCATCCCGTTGAAGCAGTGCGTCATATGGCTGGCGCCCAGCGCGAACGCCTCTTTCGCTTCCTCGTAAGTCGCATCGGAGTGCGCCAGCGCAACGATGATTCCTTTGGCAGCCAAATGCGCCACAAGCTCTTTGCCACCGGGAAGCTCGGGAGCCAGCGTCACCATTTTCATTAGGTCGCCGGTCTGCCGGAGGATCTCCTCCATTTCCGCGAGATCGGGGTGCCGCAGGTAGCGCTCATTCTGCATACCTTTCCGCTTCGGATGCAAGTAAGGACCTTCCATATGAATTCCGGCAATTCGCGCTCCGGGTTCACGTCCGGCCACACGCCGTACACACTCGATCATCGCCAGAAGCTGCTCGATCGTCGAGCTGACCGAAGTCGCCAGAAACGAAGTGCAGCCGGTCCGCACGCAGGCGCGGGACACCGCTTCAATGCTTTCGCACGTGCCGTCCATCATGTCGAACCCGTCCGCTCCGTGGATGTGGACGTCGATCATTCCAGGAATCAGCAGCCCGCCTTGGCCGTCGATGACGTTCGGCCCCTCCTGCCCCCCTTCCTTCACTTCGGCGATCCGCCCGTTCTCTACGAGCACGGAAGCCAGCGGCAGCACTTGATCGGCAAGCGCAACTCGAACATTCGTTATCCAACGATTTGTCATGGGACGTACGACCTCCAAGTATAATAAGATTCAAATCATGGCAGTGGCCGGAATTCCGCATCGAACAAAAAACTTTGGCCTGATCCAAGCATTCAACTTACGGCTTGGCAGCCGTCAAAATAAACCGGCTGCACGTCGTGTCGATATAACCGTGCTTGCGGATATGGACATGTATTTCTCCCAGGGCGCCCTCATACTTCCGTACGGAGAAATCCGGAATCTGCCACGGGATCGCCTGCAAATAATAAATGATGGCTCCGATATCGTAGAACCTTGTCTTCGTGTGTTCCTCGTCACGAAATGTGATCCGTAGCCCGGCACGCTCCAGCCCCTCCGCCGCCACTTCAAGGCGCCAATCGGCAAGCTCGAATGGCGGTGCGCCGAGCCAATCGTTGATTTCCCTATCGTTGTCCCCGCCGACCTGCTGCGTAAGGAACGTGCCGCCCGGCTTCAGGATGCGTACGACTTCCTGCGGAGCGAACGATTCATGACGGTTGATGACCAGTTCAAACCGGGCGTCCTCCAATGCAAGACGCTCGTCGTCTTTCACCGGCACGACCGGCACGCCCAGCGGCTTCAGCCGTTCTGCGGCAACCGGGATATTCGGCTCATAGCCTTCGGTCGCCACGGTATCCGCCGGAAGCGGCGCGAGCGAAGCAAGAAACTCGCCACCACCCGTGCCCATGTCCAGCAGCGACCGGACGGCGGACAGCCGTTCCCGGACGTGAACGTAATAATTCCAGCGAAGCGGAAACTCTCGCATTCTTCCCGTATCGGTCAGACGCGAGAAATCCCATCCGGCAAACGGTTGATCGGTCTCGTTCAAGTAGTATTCAAATTCGGTTGGAGCAGGTTGAACCACCTTTTTCACCCCCGTGTTTGGTTAGAAACAAAAAAATAGCGCTGCACCGCCGCAACGCTAAAGCGTCCGACAGGCTTCGCTATTCATTATGGATCAAATTTTCATTTTTTTCAACAAAAATAAATTGTTTCTCCTATTTTTGATCCGGAATAACTCGCCGTGCGAACAAGAAATGCTGGTACCAATACTCTCCTTCTTTCTCGTCCTTATGAATATTGCTGATCACTACGCCGATCCCGGGCTGATACGTATGAAGAATTTTTCCTTCCCCCATATAGATCCCCACATGCCGGACTTTATTGAGACCCGTTTCATTCGGAAAATCTTCGTCCGAGAAAAACATCAAGTCGCCTCGCCGCATGTTCATGAACGCAATTTCTGTTCCTTGTACCGCTTGCTCTCTGGCGTTATAGCCTAGCGAGACCCCGTGATGACCGTACAAATATTGAACGTAGGACGAGCAATCGAACGCCTTGTCCTCAAACCGTTCCGTCCCGTAGACGTATGGAGTCCCCATATATTTGACGCCTTCCGCGATAATGGCATCGGCCGTTGTGCGCCACGATTTGGCGCCGCCAGCTTCCTTCATGCGCACGCTGCTGTCCGGCGTGGGCGGCAAGGCCGCTTTTTCACCCGGCACGTTCGAGTTGATCCGGCTTTTCGGCTGCGGCTGACTGCAGGAAGCAGCCGCTCCTGCAACGAACAGCAAGACGGATAGCGTCCATACGATGCTTTGCCACGATTTGCCCATGCAATCCCTCCTCCTCCCTATTGTGAAAATAGGAAGGCAAGGCTATGCGAGGGAATTGATGGCGGGACCGCGATCTATAAGATCGGCGACAGCAATCGGGTAACCGACTCGCGCGCGCGGTGAAAGCGCGGACGGCTGTAATACCGCTCCAGCGTCAATTCCGTGCAGTGCTTCAGATCGTGTTCGAATATTTTTTTCAGCTTGGACGCGGTATTCCCTCCGTAGATCAAAGCATTGACTTCAAAATTGAGCTTGAAGCTGCGGATATCGATATTAGCCGTTCCGACGGACCCGACCTTCCCATCGGCTACGATCGTCTTGGCATGTATGAAGCCCCGGTGATACAAGTAGCACTTGACGCCGACATCGAGCAGATCGCCCAAATAAGAGAACGACGCCCAATATACGATTTTATGATCAGGTACGGCAGGAAGCATAATTTTGATGTCCACCCCGGATAATGCGGCCATCTTCAATGCATTCAGCAGACTTTCGTCAGGAATGAAATACGGCGTCTGCAAATAAACGGACGCCTTGGCGGAGTTGATCACTTTAATATAGGCATTTTTGATCTGCTCCCGATCGTTGTTAGGTCCGCTCGACAAAATTTGCACCCCTGCGTGCCCCTCGTGAATCGGCAGCGGGAAATACTCCTCGATCGGGTTCAGCTTGATTCGTGAAGCCAGATTCCAATCCATAATGAACTGCGCCTGCATCTGAAGCACGGAGCTGCCTTCAATTCGCAGATGCGTATCCCGCCACGGGCCGAAGCGCGAATCCAGCCCCAGATACTCATCCCCGACGTTAAACCCGCCGATGTATCCGCACGTTCCGTCGATGATCGCCAGCTTCCGGTGATTCCGGAAGTTCAGCCGCATGTTCACATACGGAATGCGGGACGGGAAAAAGGCGGATGCCTGCCCACCTGCCGCCAGAAGCGGCCGGAAGAAGTGCTTGGATAGTCCCGCGCACCCAATATCGTCGTATAAAAAACGGACCTGCACGCCTTCCTTCGCCTTTTCGCTGAGCGCGGCGATCAGCCTCCGGCCCAATCCGTCGTCCCGGACAATGTAATACATCAGATGAATGTGATGCTTCGCCCCGGCGATCGCCTCGAAGAGCGAGTCGAATTTGCGGTTGCCTTCCGTAAAAATGTCGATCCGGTTATCTTGCGTAAAGAAGGCGTAGCCGTTCTGCAAATTCATATAGATCATATCATGGTAATCTTCCATGACCGGATCGTGGTATTCGATCCGGCGCATAGCGACCGCATCAATCTGCTTCTCGACCAGCAGCGCCATGTTATGCAGCTGCGCTTCCTGCGCTTTATAAATTTTGCGCTTGCTGAGGTTTTGCCCGAACAGCAAATAAGCGACGAATCCAATCCCCGGCAAAAACAGCAGGACCATCAGCCACGCCCACGTGACTCCGATATTTCGTCGCTCCAGAAAGATGACGGCAAACGCAAACATGATGTTAATAAACGAAAGCACGAAGTATAAATTTCCGAAGATGTTCAACCTGCCAGCCACCTTTTTTACTGCCCAACGGACCTTATGATCCTTTCATTGTAGCATTGGGCCTTAACCGGGGCAACCGGGTAGAGCCGTCACTGCGGATTGAAAACATGCCGGAAAAAGCATACAATAATCGTTGATCGTCAGCGTCATCATTCCTTAATTTCATTATTTATTGGACTGGTTTGGAGGAGCGGAAATCATGACTAATACGATTACGGAAGCGCTGCGCCACCGTAGAGCCGTGCGCAATTTTCAAGCCCGCGAAGTCGAAACGGACAAGATCGAAAAGCTGCTGGAGGCTGCAACGTCGGCGCCGAACGACCGGCTTCGAGAGCCGTGGCACTTCTATGTGGTGCGTGGCGAGGCCAAGGAGCGCTACACGGAACTGGCGCTTGCCTTCCTGCAGGAGCGGTTTCCTACGAAGCCGGAGCTGATCGAAGCTTCCATGACGGCGGTCCGGAACACGCCGCTTCTTATCGTTGTCGCATCGGATGTCGTGCCAGGCGATGCGGAAGCGTCCGAGGACAACGAATACGCCGTTGCCTGCGCCATCCATTCCATGTGGCTGGCGGCCGGCGAGCTTGGCCTTGGCATGGTTTGGAGAACCCGGGGCGTCGGCTTGGTCCGGGACGAACGGCTTCACCGTTTTGTAGGCGCGACGGAAGGGCAAAAAATCATAGCCACGCTTTGCGTAGGCTACCCCGAAGGCGAAGCTGCGCCGACGAAACGAACGACGTTCACGGAAAAAACTACGTGGCTGTAATCTGAATCGCAAAAAGGACGTGCCCCATGCTTCTATAGCATGTGGACACGTCCTTTTTTCACAAAGCCGAAGCCGACAACCCGCCTCGGCTCCTTAGGCTTGACCGGTCAACCGTTCCTTCGTATCGGTTTCGATGCCGCCGAGCCGTTTCTCGAACGTTTTGCGCCAGCTGTCGGACAGCTGATCAACGGCCAGCATGGCGCGCATTCCTTCTGCATTCTGCTTCTCATGATGCATTATGCGATTGGCGAACGTAACCGTTCGGCCATGCGAATGACGCTCCAGCAAGATTAGCTCGTCCTCTGCGGCGACGTTCCCTTCCTGCAGCACCCGGAAGTAATAGCCGGTATAGCCGGTGTTCTGCACCCAGAGCGGCAGCTCGGGTACGCCGTATTTAACCGACAGCTTGAAGCAAGGCTGTCGCGGCTGGCTGACCTGCAGTATGGCGCCGCCTACCTGAAATGTATCCCCGATACAGACATCGTCTTCCAGCAAGCCTCGCGTCGTCAAATTTTCGCCAAATGCGCCGTATTGCAACTCTCTTCCGAGCTGCTTGACCCAATAAGCATAATGCTCGTAAGGATAGACGCACACCGCTTTGTCTTTGCCGCCGTGATGTACTAGATCCGCCTGCCCGTCCCCGTCGAAATTCAAGGAAGACAGGAATACCTCACCCTCGACGGGATGCTTGTAAATGCCCGTGGACACTTCCTTTTTCTCAAACGGAACGGGTTGTGGTTTACCTACATTAAGAGAAACAATCTTGATCATCTTCTACTCCAGCTCCTGCCATCGAAAATTGCATTGTTCATTTCACTATACAGGAAAATACGCCGGCATAAAAGAACTCATTAGAACGTAATGTAGAGCATTCCTATTCCTGTTCCCAGGCGGTCAGTCTGCGAACGTGGCATAGAGCAGGTAAATATTCAATGCCAGAATAAAGATGGCAACAATCCAAGACAAGACCGTCAGCCACCGGGCATTGACGAATTCGCCCATTTTTTTCTTATCGCTCGTAAATTTAACGAGAGGGATGACGGCGAACGACAATTGGAAAGATAAGATGACCTGGCTGAGAATGAGCAGCTTCGCCGTTCCGCTCTCTCCCGCAATAGCGGTAACGATGACGGCAGGGATGATCGCAATCAGTCGTGTGATCAACCGGCGCAACCACGAAGGCATCCGGAAGTTGAGGAAGCCTTCCATAACGATCTGCCCGGCCAGCGTCCCGGTTAACGTCGAGTTTTGTCCCGAGGCCAGAAGCGCTACACCGAACAAAATACTTCCGACAGCGGTTCCCAGCAGCGGCGTCAGCAGTTGATAAGCGTCGTTGATTTCCGCCACTTCGGTTAAGCCCGCCCGGTGAAATGTCGCAGCCGATAATATCAGAATCGCCGCATTAATGAATAGCGCGAAAAACAAAGCGATGCTCGAATCCCAAGTGGCGTATTTGATCGCCTGCCGCTTACCGGCCGTCGTCTGCTCGAATTGCCGCGTTTGCACGATCGACGAATGAAGATACAGGTTATGCGGCATGACCGTCGCACCCAAAATGCCGATGGCAATGTAAAGCATAGCCGGATTGGTAACGATCTGCGTCGTCGGTACGAATCCCAAGGCGATACCGCCGATGTCCGGCTTGGACAAAAAGATTTCGACCGCGAAGCAGGCGCCGATCGTCGCGATCAGCACGATGACCAACGTTTCGATGTAACGGAAGCCTTTGTTTTGCAGCAGCAGCACAAGCAGCACGTCCAGCACGGTGATCATGACCCCGTACAGCAGCGGAATACCGAACAGCAGCTGCAGCGCAATGGCCGAACCGATGACCTCGGCCAGATCGCACGCGGCGATGGCCAGCTCGCACAACACCCACAGCATCATCGAGACCGGCTTGCTATAGTGGTCGCGGCACGCTTGAGCAAGGTCCCGGCCGGTGACGATTCCGAGCTTCCCGGCAAGCGCCTGCAGCAGAACCGCCATCAGATTCGAAATCAGAATAACCGATAACAGCGAGTAGCCGAATACGGAGCCTCCGGCAATAGCCGTAGCCCAGTTCCCCGGGTCCATATACCCTACGGCAACCAAATAACCAGGTCCGGCAAAAGCCAAAAACTTTTTAATCCAGCTTCCGCTCTTCGGGATTTTCAAGGAACGGTATACTTCAGGCAGCGTATGCTGCGTTCTTTCCAATCTCCAGCCACTCTCGTTTTCCGTACGCTCTTTTCTTTTGGCACTCGGGCTTTGTTCGATTCTCGTTTGTACTCCCAGTTCTTCATTCATGGTCTACACCTCAATCTGTATATATTCCAGCAACAAGATGCCCCAGTCAAAAAATGATGTCATAATCTAACATTCATGTCCCGGGCTAAATTTGTTGTCCTAGCGCAACTTTTAGGGTAAAAAAATAGTCGTAGAAAATACTATTCAGATTAAAATAATTCTATACTAAAAATTTTACTCATCTATTCGCTTTCGTCAAGAATTATTTTTTAGGAGGCGCGGCGGGGATAAAACCTTGAGCGAGAATCTAGCGGGAATACATCCGCAGAAAGGGGCATATCGTAGGAAACAGCGTTCCATTCGTGGGGCGACCATCGAAAGCGAAAGGGTTGGATGAGACGATGTGGGAAAGCGTGCTAAAAAAAGATCAGTTCGAGATTCAGATGAATCCGACGTACAAGTCGATCCTGTTCCAGGTTTCGGACACGACGACAGGATCGGAAGGCAGGCCGGCATTAGTGCTGAACCAAGCCGAGCTGTTCGAACTGCTGCACGCCTTTCTGGCGATTAACCGCTCCTTTAACCGGGAGACCATGTACTATGAAGAGGAGCCTGACGGCGCCTAAGCCAAAAAAGAAGGCCGGATACGCGCACCTGAATAGCGCTGCCGGCCTTCGCTCCATTGGGACGAAGTTGCTGGTTCGCTCACTGCCCAACCTCGGATGCAACCGCCAATTGACGGTACAAGTCGGCATATTGCTGAGCCGATCTGCGCCAGCTGAAATCTTTTTTCTTGATGTTGTTCATCAGGTTCGTCCACACGCCCGGCTCCCGGTATAACCGAACGGCGCGCTCGATTGTGAACAGCATGTCATGGGCGTTATAATTCGTAAAGCTGAAACCGGTCCCTTCCCCGGTCGTTTCGTCATAAGGCGTCACGGTATCCCGCAGTCCGCCGGTCTCGCGGACGATCGGGACGGAGCGATACCGCATCGCAATCAGCTGGCCAATCCCGCACGGCTCGAACAGCGAAGGCATCAAGAACAGATCCGACCCGGCATAAATTTGGCGGGCCAGCGCTTCGTCGAACAAAATTTGCGCCGACAGCTTGTCCGGAAACATGCCAGCGGCCCAGCGGAACAGTTCCTCGAACCGCGGCTCCCCAGTACCCAGTACAACCCACTGCGCATCAAGCGCCATTAGCTCGGCGATCATCCGGTCGATGAGCGCAAGCCCCTTCTGGTCAACCAGACGCGTCACCAGCGCGATCAACGGTACGTCCTTGTCAACTGGCAGGCCCAGACGCTCTTGCAGCTTCAGCTTGTTCGCCTGCTTTTTCGCATATGAATCCCGGTAGTTGAACTCCAGATGCGGGTCCGTCATCGGATCGAATTCCTCGTAATCGATCCCGTTCAGTATGCCTTGCAGCCGGCCGTTTTGGCTGCGCAGCAGCCCGTCGAGATGCTCCCCGTAATACGGCGTCTGGATTTCTTCCGCATACGTCGGGCTGACAGTCGTAATATAATCCGAGTACAGCAGACCGCCCTTCAGAAAGCTTGCCCCGCCGTGCATCTCCAGCGCATACCCGTGCAGATGCTCTTCCCCCAGGGCAAAAAAGTCCTGAAACTGCTCTTTGCCGAAGACGCCCTGGTATTTCAGGTTATGAATCGTAACGATCGTTTTGAGATGGGAGTACAGCGGCTGGTGGCTGAAATGCGCCCTGTAGAGCACCGGAATCATACCCGCCTGCCAGTCGTGGCAGTGCAGCAGGTCCGGCATATAATCGATATGCGGCAAAGCGTCAAGCACGGCGCGGCAGTAGAAGGCGAAGCGTTCCGCATCGTCACCGTAGCCGTAACAGCCCTTGCGCCGGAAGTAAAATTCGTTATCGACAAAATAAAATGCGATCCCGTCATGCTCCAGCTTCTGGATCCCGCAGTATAAGCTTCTCCAGCCCATCTGGAGAGTAAAGGAAGCGACGGTTTCCATCTGCTCCGTGAAACGTGCCGGAATGTCCTCGTACTTGGGCAGGATGACCCGGACGTCGATCCCCTGCTTCGCCAGCTCCTTGGGCAGCGAGCCGATGACATCGGCAAGTCCCCCCGTCTTGACAAAAGGTACGGCTTCTGACGCGGCAAATAACACTTTCATGGCTTCCGTTCCCTCCTTTTAAAATCCGGTGAATCAACAAACCGCTTCGCGAGCGGACCGGTCTTCCGACCGCCGTACCTCCCCGGCCTGACGTGTCTCCGAAACGATTCCGCCCGCTCCGCTTTGCTTTTCACCGATATCTATTAAATCACCTTCGTCTTCGAAGCGATAAACGGCGCTTGCTTATCGCCGGTCAGCACGCGGCCGCGGCTGATAAACACGTCTTTGTCCAAGATCGCGTTCTCGATAATGACATTTTCTTCAATCTCGCAGTTTTGCAGAATGATGCTGTTTTTGACGTACGCGCCCTTGCGGATTTTGACCCCGCGGAACAAGATGCTGTTCTCCACCTTGCCTTCGATGATGCAGCCGTTGGCGATCAGCGCGTTGCGGGCATGGGCATTCTCGGCGTAGCGGGCCGGCGGTTCGTCCTTGACCTTGGTGTAGATCAGGTTCTTCTGGAAGAACAGCTCGCGCCATAGTTTCGGATTGAGCAATTGCATGCTGTGCTTGTAGTAGCTTTGGATCGTATTTACTATGCCAGTATGGCCTTCATGAAGGTAGCCGTAAACGCCGAGCTTGTCGACGTTCTTCATAATCCCGTCGCGGACGAGATGATCGTAGCCTTGGGCGAGGCACGATTCGACCATATCGAGCAGCAGCTCCTTGCTCATGACGTACATTTCCATGGATACGTTGTCGGTGCGCAGACGCCCCGAATGATCTTCGATCACCGTGACTCGGCCGTCTTCCTTGATGGCCATCCGGCGGAAGGAGGCGCATTCGTCGTTATCCGACTTTTTGTAGACGATCGTGATATCGGCGCCCTTCTCCAGATGGTAATCCAGCACGGCATTGTAGTCGATATTGCAGACGATATGGCTGCGGGAGATGATCACATAATCCTGCCGGCCGCGGTAAAAGTAATCGCGGTGGCTGTAGAACTGGAACAGATCCCCCCGCGCCAGTCCGGTGTCCCCGTGAAGGACGGCGGGCAGGATGAACAATCCGCCGCGCTTGCGGTCCAGGTCCCATTCTTTTCCAGACCCGAGATGGTCCATCAGAGACCGGTATTTATGCTGCGTGAATACGGCGACATTCTCAATGCCCGAATTCACCATATTGGACAATGCAAAATCGATCAGCCGGTACCTGGCGCCGAACGGCACCGACGCGACGCACCGGGAATAGGTCAGCTCCTCCAAATCGTCCCGCTCGTTGACAAGATTGATTACGCCCATCATTCGCTTCATGCGGCTTCACCCTTTCCCAGAGGCGCTAGTGGCCCTACCGATACGCTCGTTGCTGCCGATCAACACAATATCCCCGCCGCCGTCCCCGTCCGGTTGCCCGATGACGCACCCGTCTTCCACGACCGTTCCTTCGCCGATAATCGCCTTATGGATGCTTACGTTGCTGCCGATCGTCACGTTCGGCATAATGACGGAGTCCCGGATGACTGTGTCCTCGCCGACCTGCACGCCGTAGAACAGCACGGAATGATCGACCTCGCCGAACACGCAGCAGCCTTCGTTGATGAGCGACCGCCGGACCTGCGCCGTCGGGGCCACGTACTGCCCGGGCTGACACGGATTGACCGAATAAATGCGCCATTCCCTATCGTTCAGATTGAATTCGGGCTCATCCTCCAGCAGGTCCATATTGGCTTCCCACAAGCTCTGGATCGTCCCGACATCCTTCCAATAGCCTTCAAAAGGATACGCAAAGAGCGGCCGCCCGTCGTTCAGCATCAGCGGAATGACGTCTTTGCCAAAGTCCTTACTCGATTCGGGATTGGCCTCATCCTTGATCAAGTATTCCTTGAGCGCCTGCCAATTGAAAATATAAATGCCCATCGAGGCCAGATTGCTTTTCGGCTCCTTCGGTTTCTCGGCAAACTCGGTAATCCGGTCTTCGCCATCCGTGCTCATCAGGCCGAAGCGGCTCGCTTCCTCCCACTTCACTTCGATAACAGCGATCGTGCAATCGGCCGATTTGCTTTTATGGAAATCGAGCATCCGGTCGTAATCCATCTTGTAAATATGGTCGCCGGAGATGACCAGCACGTACTCCGGGTCATACTGCTCGATGAACGAAATATTGCGGTAGATGGCGTTCGCCGTTCCCTTGTACCAATCGCCGCCGCTCTGCTCCATATAAGGGGGCAGCACCGTCACGCCGCCGCTCTTGCGGTCCAAATCCCACGGCGATCCGATTCCGATATACGTGTTCAGCACCAGCGGCTGGTACTGCGTCAAGACACCGACCGTGTCGATGCCTGAGTTCGTGCAGTTGCTGAGGGTGAAATCGATGATCCGGTATTTTCCGCCAAAATGAACCGCAGGCTTCGCCAGCTTGCTGGTCAGGACGCCCAGACGCCTTCCTTCCCCGCCGGCCAGCAGCATCGCCACACACTCTTTTTTACGCATCGGCTTTCCCCCTTCTCGTAGTCGTCTTGCTCCGCTTGCGTTTGATTTTGACGGGCTTGAAGATGACGGCTGCCAGCGGAGGCAGCGAAATATGCAGGCTGTCCTGCCGATCGTGCCACGGGACGTCTTCCGTCCGCAGTATGCCCTCGTTCAGCTTGCCGGAACCGCCGTATTCGCCTGCGTCGCTGTTGAATAGCTCCACGTACTCTCCGGCGAACGGGACGCCGATCCGATACTTGGCATGATACACAGGCGTAAAGTTGCAGACGATCACGAGCACGTCTTCCGGATTGCCGGAGCTGCGCATAAACGTCGTCACGCTCTGACGCTGGTCGTGAGGGTCGATCCAGGCGAACCCCTCCGGTTGATGGTCCAGTTCCCAGAGCGCCGACTCGCGCAGATACAATTGGTTCAAGTCCCGGACGTACCGGTGCATGCTGCGGTGGCTGTCGTAGCCGAGCATCTCCCAATCCAGATCCTCCAGGTCCTTCCATTCATCAAACTGTCCGAATTCGCCGCCCATAAACAGCAGCTTTTTGCCCGGATGACCCATCATATAGCCGAAGAGCACCCGCAAATTCGCGAACTTGCGCCAATAATCCCCGGGCATTTTGTTGAGCAGCGATTTTTTGCCGTGCACCACTTCATCGTGCGACAGCGGCAGCACATAATTCTCGGAGAAGGCGTACATGAAGCTGAACGTCAGCAGCCCGTGGCTTGCCGGGCGGAAATACGGGTCCGTCTCCATGTATTTCAGCATGTCATTCATCCAGCCCATGTTCCACTTGTAGTTGAATCCGAGGCCCCCGGCATCAACCGGCGTCGTCACGAGCGGCCAGGCGGTCGAATCTTCGGCCATCATCAGCGCATCGGGATAACAAGCGAATACCGTGCGATTCAATTTTTTCAGGAAAGCAATCGCCTCGAGATTCTCATCTCCCCCGTTGACATTCTTGACCCACTGCCCGCGCGGCTTGCCGAAATTCAAATAAAGGAGGCTCGCGACCGCATCGACGCGCAGTCCGTCAATATGGTACATATCCATCCAGAACATCGCGTTCGAGATCAGGAAGCTGACGACTTCCGGTTTGGAAAAATCGAAGGCGAGCGTGCCCCATTCGGGCTTCTCGGCTAAAGCGGGATCGCTGTGCTCATAAAGCGGCTGGCCGTCAAACTGCCGCAGACCGTGCTCGTCTTTGACGAAATGGCCCGGCACCCAGTCCATAATGACGCCGATCCCCGCCTGGTGACAGCGGTCGACGAAATACATGAAATCTTTCGGCGTGCCGAAGCGGCTGGTGACTGAATAGTAGCCGGTTGCCTGATAGCCCCAGGACCGGTCGTAAGGATGTTCGGCAAGCGGAAGCAGCTCGATATGGGTGTACCCCATCTCTTTCACGTAATCGACCAGTTCGCTTGCGAGTTCGCGGTAGGAATAGTAGGCACCATCAGGCTTTTTTTTCCAGGTGCCGAGATGCACTTCATAAATGTTTAACGGGGAGCGGTAGACGGATTGGGACGTTTTGCGCGATTGCCATTCCTGGTCGGTCCATTCGTAGCCGTCCAGGGAGCAAATGCGCGAAGCCGTTCCCGGCTTGAGCTCGGACCAGAACGCGTACGGATCGGCTTTATACAGTAGCGTTCCGGCAGAGGTAATGATTTCGTATTTGTAGTACTCTCCTTCCCGGACACCGGGCACGAACAACGACCAGACGCCCCAGGTGCTGACCTTGTTCATCGCATGACCCGAGCCGTCCCAGCAATTGAAGTCGCCGACCACCCGGACCTCGCGGGCGTGAGGAGCCCAGACAGCGAAGCGGACGCCGCGTTCCCCCTCCGACTCGGCCAGATGGGCGCCAAGCATCCGGTAGCTTCGGAATAAATTGCCTTCGTGGAACAGATACAAGTCCTCCGGACCGGGGATCAAGCTCATCACGTTCCGTTCATCCCCCTTTTCGATGATTGTTTCTGTCTCTACTTACACAAATACTACGCGCTTGAATAAATTCCTGTCTGAAAAGTGCAAATTCTTCGTGAATTCAGAATTTGGCAAAAACGGCGTCATTCCGAAAAGATGAAAAAAAAGGATTTTGCTTCCCTTTGTGGAAGTAGTAAGTCACACCCAAAGAGAGAGGATGGATTAATGTATGAATGACAAGCTGAAAGGTTTGGCGCTGGGCTTATCGCTGGGCGTCATGCTGACGGGATCGGTCGCCTATGCGAGCGGCACTCAAATTGAGGTATATTTTAAGCAGCTCAAATATATGTTCGACGGTGTAGAGAAAAAACCGACCGCCGAGCAGGGACAAGGTTTCATCTATAACGGCACGACCTACGTGCCGCTCCGATTCGTCAGCGAAGCGCTCGGCAAGGATGTAAGCTGGGACGAAAACAGCGGGACGATCTGGGTCGGCAAGAAAGGCGATCCGAATGCCGTCGTCGCAGCCTACAAGGGCGGGCAGATTACATGGGGCGAGGCCAACAAGTTCGCTTCGGTCTTGCACTTGCTGAACAGTTCCGGCGAGGTTGACGAACAGTTCCTAAAGCATATGATCGCATACAAAGTATTAGCCGGGCGGATTACCGCAGAGCAGAAAGCCGCCCTCCCCGCTGAAGTCGACAAAGAATATGGGGAAATAAAAAAATATTTGATCGAACTGCACCAAACCGAGGACATTGCCTCCTTGCTGGCCAAAGAAGGATTAACCGAGCAGGATGTGCGCGACTATCTTGGTCTCTACCTCGCCGCCGGAGAGGCCCTCTCCACCCAAGCGACCGACGCGAAGCTGAAGGAAACCTACGATGCGGCCATTGCAGCGAAAACCGGCGAGTTCGTAGAAGCGTCCGTGCGGCATATTTTGATCGGCTTCGAGGACTCCACCGGCAAAGAGCGCTCGAAGGACGATGCTAAGAAGCTGGCGCTCGACATTGCCGCGAAGCTGAAAAACGGCGAGGATTTCGCCGCGCTGGCTAAGCAGTACACCGACGACCCGGGCTCCAAAGATTCGGGCGGTCTATACGAGAACCAGCCGGTAACGGGCTGGACCGACGCGTTTAAGAAGGCGGCTGTCGAACTGGAGCTGAACAAGATCAGCGAGCCGGTGGAGACGGAGTACGGCTACCATATCATGCGCGTCGAAGCCCGTTCTACGCAGTCGTTCGACGAAGTGAAGGACGAGCTTAAGAATGACACAATGACCAAAGCTTACCGTACGTTTATGGATCAAGAGCTGCCGGGATTGATCGAGAAGCTCGACCTGCCTAAGGCTAAGTAATACATCTTTACGAAAAAAAGTCGCACAATAATGAACAAGCCGGAGCGCTCTTTCGGGGCGTCTCCGGTTTTTTGCGTCCGGCCGATGGATTCGTCTGCCGGAATCGTGTAAAATGTTGAAGAATAACGGCTTTGCTGAATGGGCAATGCTGAGACTGGAAATCAAACTAAAGGATGGTCGCTACTTATGTTTGCTGCACAAGATTGGAAAGATTACGAATTGATCGACACCGGAGGCGGCGAGAAGCTGGAGCGCTGGGGCAGCATCGTCCTGCGGCGTCCCGATCCGCAAATTATTTGGCCGCTGCCCCAGGAGACGGGCGTATGGCGCGGTGCCGACGCCCATTACCACCGCAGCTCCAGCGGCGGCGGCAACTGGGAATACCGCAAGGACATTCCGGAGCGCTGGACGATCTCGTACCGCGGGCTGTCGTTTCATATTAAACCAACCGGCTTCAAGCACACCGGCCTGTTCCCGGAACAAGCCGTCAACTGGAGCTGGATGATGGATAAAATCCGCAGCGCCGGCCGGCCGATCCGCGTGCTGAATCTGTTCGCTTATACCGGCGGCGCTTCCGTCGCGTGTGCTTCGGCAGGCGCCGAGGTATGTCACGTCGACGCATCCAAGGGTGTCGTGCAGTGGGCGAAAGAAAACCTGCAGCTGTCCGGTCTCGGGGATCGTCCGGTGCGCTTCATTACGGACGACGTGTTCAAATTCGTCCAGCGCGAGCAGCGACGCGGCAGTAAATACGACGCCATTATTATGGACCCGCCATCGTACGGACGCGGACCGAACGGCGAAACATGGAAGCTGGAGACGAACCTGTTTCCGTTTGTGGAAACGTGCATGAGCATTTTGACGGACAAGCCTTTGTTTTTCCTCATCAATTCCTATACGACGGGCATTTCCGCCACGGTGCTCCACAACACTCTTGCGCTGTCTCTCGGCCGGAGCCATGGCGGAACGATCACCTGTGGCGAGATCGGCCTGCCGATTACGGCCTCGAAGCTGATGCTGCCGTGCGGCATTCTCGGCCGCTGGGAGGCATAACGTATGGGCGGCTCTCATCCGCACGTGCCGGTGCTCTACGAGGACAATCACGTCATCGTCGTCGTTAAGCCGCCGAACGTTCCGACGCAGGAGGACGCCTCCCGGGACCCCGATCTGCTGACGCTGATCAAAACCGATCTGAAGGAACGGCACCAAAAACCGGGCAACGTGTATCTTGGTCTGGTGCACCGGCTTGACCGGCCAGTAGGAGGCGTCATGGTATTCGCCAAAACCTCTAAGGCGGCCTCCCGGCTCTCCGATGCGGTCCGTACGCGTACGATCCGCAAAGTGTACACAGCTGTCGTTAACGGCAGGCCCAAAGAGCCTCAAGGAACGCTGCGGCATCATTTGCTGAAAGATACCAAGACCAATATGGTGTCCGTCGTTCCCGCCTCGAAGACCGGCGCCAAGGAGGCGGTGCTCGATTACCGTGTCCTGTCCGGCCGGGACGGCTTGTCGCTCGTGCAGGTCGAGCTGCACACCGGACGGCCGCATCAAATCCGCGTCCAGTTCGCGGCCATCGGCTCCCCGCTCGTAGGCGATCAGCGGTACGGCGGCGCTCTGGCGAAGCCCGGTCAGCAGATCGCGCTGTGGTCCACTCTGCTCGAATTCACGCACCCGGTCACACAGGAAACGCTCCGCTTCACGTCGGAGCCGCCGGAAGCCTTTCCCTGGCTGCTCTGGGACCTCAAGGCCGCAGGAGCGGTGTAAAGACGCGAAAAACCTCCGAAACCACGATTCAGGTGGTGTCGGAGGTTTTGCTTTTTTGATGTATGGCCTTTATTTTGTCTTGATATACACCGTCTGGGCCGCCTGGTCCCAGCTCACTTCGCTACCGAGTGCCTCGCTGATGAAGCGCACCGGCACCATCGTGCTGGAATTAACGAGCTGCGCCGGAACTTCCAGCGGCTTCGGTGTCCCGTTCACCGTCGGCTGCGTGCTGCCGATTTGCAGGTAAATCGTCGTGCCGCCTTTGGTCGCCGTCACCGAGCGCTCGGTCTCGTTCCAGGAAATTACAGCGCCGAGCCGCTCGAAAATGGCCCGCATCGGAACCAGCACATTGCCGTCTTTGTTGACTGGGGGCTGCTCAAAGGTTTGAAGCTCCCCATCGATGATTACCTTGATGGCTTCGAAGCTGATGTAGAGCGGCTTGATCTCCAGCCCCCCGCCGAAATGCTGCTTACGGAGTGCCATAATTTCCTCCAGGGAATCGGCGCGCTGACTCAGCACCTTTTTCACCGTCGTATCACGCAGAGCTGTCAGCTCTTGAATCGTATTCTTTTCCGTATTCTCCAACGAAGCGACGGCTTTATCCCGAATCGATTGCAGGTCTTTTTCGCCATCGATCAAGATTTTATTGATTTTTTCCTCCGCTTCCGCTCGTGACAAATTTCCAAGGCGGTACTTCGACATGGTGCTGCCGGAGTAGTTTTCATTCGATTCGTTATGAAGCTCCCACATCTTGCTGCCGGAGTATTTTGGGTTCATTTCGTTGGAAAAGTCCCACATGGTGCTTCCCGAATAGTTCGGATTGTTCTCGTTATGATATTTCCACATCAGCGAGGAGCTGTAATTTTCATTGATCTGCGTGGCGAAGTTCCAATGCGTGCTTGACGAATAGTTCTCGTTGTTGCCTGTCGCATATTTCCACAGCGCCCCGGACGAATATTTCGGATTGATTTCCCGCTTATACGCGTTCAGCGCATCCCGATGGCTGCTGCCGCTGTATTGCTCGGCCAAACTTTTATAATCCTTATCCAGCAGCGTCGTCAAGTAATTGAGGTCCTCTTCAAGCAGCTTGTCCAATATGCGCTGTTCGCCATGAATTTGCCCATAAAAAGCGTTGTAGGCATCGGTCGATTTCTTTTTGTCTTCCTCGTACATCCCCCGATATTTCGCTTCCAGCCGTTCGTACCGATCGTTGACCTCCTGAATGAGCGCCTTATCGTAATTCGCCGCATACGCTTGAGGCACGGCGCTTGCCGGGATGACGCTCACCGCCGCAAAACCGGCAAGCAGCGCCATCGTTAACATGGTGTTTTTCATCGTCATAGCGTTCCTCCTGCTTGTAAGCATGTAAGATATGGCATACAGGAGCAAGTATTTCGATAGATGGAATGCATTTCCTTCTTATGTTTCAAAAAATGAATCTGCCGACCCATCCGGCCGATCGCTTTATCCTACGTTAGTTTTACTTCCGATCCGCATCGCCGACCCTCAACAGCTGAACACTTAAGACCTCGGGTATTTGACGACCGGCCACTTCTCCTTGCGCAGCGCTCCCAGCAGCTCCGAACCGACATACAAGGTCTCCTGGATCAGTTCGCTCGGAGTCAGCGCCATCCATTGATTTAGCGATACGTCGGCAAAGTGCGAACTTTTGAACATTTCGAGAAACCATAGCGTGTCGCTGCCGGTATTCTGGATATAGTGGCCGAAAGCGGCGGGCACGTAGCCTACGTCGCCGGCTCTGTAATCGAACGTGCGGGCCGTGCCGTTCGCGGCAAAGGCGGTCATGCGCCCCTGTCCCGTAAGGTAGTACTGCCATTCATCGCTGTTCGGGTGCCAGTGCAGCTCCCGCATGCCTCCCGGTTCAATCTCTACCAGCGCGGCGGCGATAGCCACCGAGACGGGAAAGTTGCGGGAATCTACGATTCGCGCCGTTCCGCCCGGCGTCCGGATCGGCTCCTGTGCAAGCAGCCTGTACGTGAAGCTCTGCGGGACGGTGCCGTACGGATCGGGAACCTGCTGGGTCTGGATCGGACCGGGTACCGGCGCCTGGAACATATAACGCTGGTGCTTCGGGACATGCGCAAAGGCGCTTTCGGGCACGCCGACGTTTGCGGCCAGCACGTCCTTCGGCGTATGCGCCAGCCAATCGGAGATGGTGAACGTATCATTCTCGGAGAAGCTGCCGTTATCGAACACGAGCAGAAACTCGCAGCCTTCTTCCAGCCCTTGAATGGAATGCGGAATACCGGGAGGAAAGTACCATAGGTCTCCGACGCCTACATCGGCGATAAAATTACGACCGTTCGAATCGACCGCGGTGATCCGCGCCCTGCCGATCATGACGAACGCCCACTCCGCCTCCTTATGCCAATGCAGCTCACGCACGCCTCCCGGTGTCAACCGCATGTTGACCCCCGCGATCGTGGTTGAGATGGGCAGCTCTCTTACCGTAACTTCCCGGGACCATCCGCCATGCTCGAGCCGCATATGGGTATCGGAGAATGAAAACTTCAGATTCGGGACCGTGCCGGCGTCGGTTACCGGAGGAACCAGCATGTTCGGATTCTCCAGATCCCGCAGCACATCCCTCGGCCCGGGATCGTCCGCGCCCGCGCCATCCTCCCTTATCGGCTGCGGCACATACATAAAGCCGAGATGCTCCAAAGGTCGTCTATCCATCGAACACACTCCTCTGCTTCCAAATCGAATCCGTCGACATTTGTTCGCCCCAGTATACAAGTCTATGAGCGGCGTTCGGCGCATATGTGACGAAATTGGAAAAAGAGCAGGCGCCGTCATCCGACAAGGTTGTACAAAATCGCCGAACGTCTTTTCAAAGCAAGCGGGAGTATGATATGATGGATTTACAAAAAAAGTTATTGCCTGCAAACCAGAAAGGCCGCGAATGTTCCAGCATCCGCGACCTCGCTACAATAGATTGCCCTCAAGGCGATCGGCGCAAGGAATAACCAAGCGGTAGACCTCTCGGGTTCCAAGGCTCAAGGGAGGTCTACTTCTTTTTTAAGTAGGAAAGTAAAGCGAGAATAAACATGCCGAACATGAACATCAACGTTACGGCATCCTTTACTTCCATGGCATCACCTCCTTCCGGATTCGCTGATGCGAACCCATCAATGGCAGGGGTGTGCCAACCGTCCTTGAGTGCCTTTCCCTATTGCATCCACATTATACCATACACCACGACGAATGAGAACATATTTTCGTATTTTAGTTTACAAAAACGCTAAGCATTAGCAACCTTACCCAGCAAATATACAAGCAATTGCTGATTGTGCGAGGAAATTCGGCTCAAATATTGCTGCAAAAAACGTTCGCGGATTTGCACGCCGCGTTCGCATTCGAAACGCCCCTTCTCCGTTACCAATACCCACACGATACGGCGATCCTTCTCGTCACGCTCTCTTTCGATTAGCCCGCTCTTTTCCATCCGGTCAAGCAGCGTCGTAATCGCCGCGGGCGTCGTCGCCAAATACTCGGTGAAATCCGAAGGCTTCATCCGGTCCTGCTCAGAAGCCAGCAGCCTTTCGAGCACCGTAAGCTGCCCTTCCGTCAACGTCGGAGCAAGCTCCGTTTCCATATGCGTGCGCAAATCTTTGGACAATTTCCACCACAGCTTGGCAAATTCCTGAGTTATCACAATCATCACTCCCGAAAAACCAATCTTTTTCCTAATTATAGCATTGACTTCCGTCTTTTTAAAGGTTAACCCCGTGAATATTTTAGGACATAAAACGATAAAATCGGGTACCTTTTGACGGAGTTCAACATATACTGCACATGGGACATTCGCCTATACGCGGAGCTTGTCAATCCATGGAAGACAAGGAGTGGAAGAATGGAAGACTGGAAACGCAAAATCGGAGAAACCGCATTGACCAAAGGAATCATAAACGACCCAAACTGGCTCGAAAAGCTGGACGATTCGATGCCGGTATGGGCCGTTCTGCAATTGATGCTGGAGCTGCTCGAAAAGCTCGAGCCGCAATACACCAGCTATGATTAAGTGATTTTCAAAATATCCGTTACCGTTTCGTTCTTATTTGCCGGTACGACGTATTTCCCTGTAGATTTGCGGTCATCGATCGGCGTCTGCTCGGTCGAGAATGTCACTCTTCCGCCTGTACTAAGGATGGCGGTCAGGTCGAACGGTTCTTTAACAACAAAGGCGCCTTTCAGCTCCGATCCGTTCGGCTTTACCCGCTTGCCCTCCTTGAATTCGAACGTAATAATCCCTTTGCCCCCGCGTCCCTGAACGGGATAATCCGCAACGAGCGAACGCTTCGCATACCCAAGCTCCGTCATGACGACGACTTCTCCTTCGTCCCCGTCAATCCAATCAGCAGCCACGACCTCATCGTCATCCTTAAGCTGAATACCGCGCACCCCGGCAGCGGCACGCCCCATCGGATTCACTTCGTCTTCCTTGAAGCGGATAGCCATCCCCTGCTTCGTCACCAGCAGCAGCTCCTTTGAGCCCGTGCTGAGCAATACGTCGAGCACCGCGTCCTGATCGCCCACTTTGCAAGCGACGATCCCGGTCGAACGGTTCGTAAAATATTCCTTCAGTTCGGTCCGTTTGACCTGCCCTTTGCGCGTAACGAACACAAGCGACTTGCCCGGTTCCTCGAAATCTTTGACCGGCAGCACGTGAATAATGCGGTCGTCCTTGGAAATCGGGATGACGTTGACGATGGCGGTGCCGTTCTCCTTCCACTTGTACTCCGGAATTTGATGCACCGGCAGCAGGAAGTATTGCCCTTTCTGCGTGAAAATAAGCAGGCTCTCCAGCGTATTGACATCGAGCAGGTAGCGAAGATAGTCGCCTTCCTTCAATCCCGTCTTGTCAATCTCGCCGCCGGAGCGGATAAACGACAGCTTGCCCGTACGCTTGATATAGCCTTCGCTGGACAGCGTTACGAAGACGTCTTCAGCCGTCACCATGACTTCCAGATTGACTTTAAGCTCTTCCACTTCGTCCTGGATGTCCGATCGACGATCGATGCCGTACTTGTCGCGGATTTGCGATATTTCATCCTTAATGACAGCCAGAAGCTTTTTCTCGCTGCCAAGAATCCCTTTCAGGTACGCGATCGTTTTCTGAACGTCCTTCCATTCTTTTTCCAAAGAATGAATCTCCAGATTCGTCAAACGATACAGCTGCAACGTCAAAATCGCATCGGCTTGTCGTTCGGTAAAGCCGAACTTGGCAACGAGGTTGTTCTGGGCGTCCTGACGGTTTTTCGACGCTTTGATCGCGGCGATAACCTCGTCCAGGATGTTGAGCGCCTTAACCAGCCCTTCGAGCACATGGGCGCGGTCTTCCGCTTTCTCCAGCTCGAATCGCGAGCGGTGGGTGACCACTTCTTTCTGGTGGTCGATGTAGGCCTCCAGCATATCGCGCAGCCCAAGCTGCTTCGGCGTCTTGTTGACGATGGCGACCATGTTGAAGTTATAGGCCACCTGCAGGTCGGTTTTCTTAAACAAATACGCCAAAATCCCCTGCGCGTCCGCGTCCTTTTTTAACTCGACGACAATACGAAGACCCTCGCGGCCGCTTTCGTCGCGAACCTCCGCAATGCCTTCAATTTTTTTCTCCAGACGAATATTTTCCATCGCCGTTACCAGGCGGGATTTCACAACTTGATAAGGAATTTCGGTAATGACGATCTGCTGGCGTCCGCCGCGCAAGTCTTCGATCGCCGTACGCGCCCGTACATAGATGCGGCCCCGGCCGGTCCGGTACGCATCGCGTATTCCTTCCGAGCCCATAATAATGCCGCCGGTCGGAAAATCCGGGCCTTTGATGGTGCCCATCAATTCCTCCAGCGTGCTGTCCGGCTTATCGATCAACGCAATGCAGGCATTGACTACCTCGCGCAGGCTGTGCGGCGGAATTTCCGTCGCAAACCCGGACGAGATGCCGCTGACGCCGTTGACGAGCAAATTCGGAAACCGCGAAGGCAGCACGACCGGCTCCTTCGTCGTATTGTCGAAGTTATCCTTGAACTGGACCGTCCGCTTCTCGATGTCCCGCAGCAGCTCCATGGCGATTTCGGATAACCGCGCTTCGGTATACCGCATCGCAGCCGGCGGGTCGTCATCCATCGAGCCCCAGTTACCATGGCCGTCAACCAGGACATGGCTCATTTTCCAAGGCTGCGCCATCCGCACCATGCCTTCATAAATCGAAGCGTCGCCATGCGGATGGTAATTACCCATTACATCCCCGACCGTCTTCGCCGATTTGCGGTACGGCTTATCCGGCGTGTTCCCGGAATCGTACATGGCGTACAGAATACGCCGCTGAACCGGCTTTAAGCCGTCCCGCACGTCCGGGATCGCGCGGTCTTGAATGATATATTTGGAATACCGGCCGAACCGGTCGCCTACAACCTCTTCCAGAAAGGCCGGCAAAAAATTTTCCGAGATACTCACAAAAGGCCCCCCCGTTTATTCTTCAAATTCCGTGAAGTCCACGTTCTCGATGATCCAGCGCTTCCGCGGATCGACTTTATCCCCCATCAGCGTAGATACGCGCCGCTCGGCTTTGGCCGCATCCTCGATCTGCACCTGCAGCAGCGTGCGCGTGGCCGGGTCCATCGTCGTTTCCCAGAGCTGGTCGGGGTTCATCTCACCGAGTCCTTTGTAACGCTGCAGCTCGATATTTCTGCCGAGTTCCTTGGTCAGCGCCTGCAGCTGCTCGTCGGTCCAAGCGTAACGGACCGTGCTGTTTTTGCCGGCTTTTTTCGTCACCTTGAACAGCGGCGGCTGGGCGATATACACCTTGCCCGCGTCAATGAGCGGCTTCATGTACCGGTAGAAGAACGTCAGAAGCAGCACCTGAATATGCGCGCCGTCGGTATCGGCATCCGTCATAATGATAATTTTCGCATAATTGCTTTCCGACTCGTCGAATTCCGGGCCAACCCCTGCGCCGATCGCGGCGATGATCGCCTTGTATTCGTCGTTTTTCATAATATCGAGCAGCTTGGCTTTCTCCGGGTTCATCGGCTTGCCCTTAAGCGGCAAAATCGCCTGATGCTTCGAATCGCGCCCCTGCTTCGCCGACCCGCCCGCGGAATCGCCTTCGACGATGAACAGCTCGTTGCGGGTATAGTCCTTCGATTGCGCCGGCGTCAGCTTGCCGCCCAGGTTCGAGCTTTCGCTCTTGCCCTTCTTGCCGCTGCGCACCTCTTCCCGCGCCTTTCTCGCCGCTTCGCGCGCTTTGGCCGACTGGATCGCCTTCTTCATGATCATCTGCGCGACTTGCGGATTTTCTTCGAGGAAAACCGCCATTTTATCGGAGACGACCGAATCGACCGCGCTCCGCGCCGAAGCACTGCCGAGCTGGTCCTTCGTCTGGCCGACGAATTCGACCTCGCCCATCTTGATGTTGATGACCGCCATCATGCCTTCGCGCAGGTCCTGCCCGTCCAGGTTTTTCTCCTTTTCCTTGAGCATCCCGTTCTTGCGCGCATAGTCGTTCATGACGCGGGTATAGGCGGTTTTGAAGCCCGTTTCGTGCGTTCCCCCGCCGCGCGTCGGAATCGAATTGACGAAGGACACGATCGTCTCCGTGTAGCCGTCGTTATACTGCATCGCCACTTCGACTTCGATTTCGTCCTTCTCCGCTACGAAGTGAATGACGTCGTGCAGCACCGTTTTTTCCTCGTTCAAGAACTGCACGAACTGGCTGGCGCCGCCTTCGTATTGGAACTCCTCCTGCTTATCCGCACGCTGATCGGTCAGCGTAACCTTCAGCCCCGAGTTCAAAAAGGCGATTTCCTGCAGCCGCTCGTAAAGCGTGTCGAAATTGATCGTCGTTCCGCCCTGAAAGACGCGCTTATCGGGCTTGAACGTTACCTTCGTTCCGCTTTTGCGCGTCGAACCGATCACTTCCAAGCCGGTGACCGGCTCTCCGACGTGCTCCTTGCCCTGATCGTCCACCCAATATTCAAACCGCTGGCGGTGTGTTTTGCCTTCGCGGTAAATTTCCACTTCAAGCCATTCGGACAGCGCATTCGTCACGGAAGCGCCTACGCCGTGCAAGCCGCCGGACTTTTTATATCCCCCGCCGCCGAACTTACCGCCGGCATGAAGCATCGTAAACACCACCTGCGGTGTGGGAATCCCCGTTTTGTGCATGCCGGTCGGAATGCCGCGGCCATTGTCGCACACCGTAACGGACTGATCCTTATGGATCGTCACGTCGATTTGCGAACAATGCTTGGCCAAGTGCTCATCCACGGCGTTATCGACGATTTCCCAGATCAGATGATGAAGCCCGGACGTGCTGGTACTGCCGATATACATCCCCGGCCGCTTGCGTACCGCCACCAATCCTTCGAGCACCTGGATATCGTCTGCACCGTAGTCCGCCGGCGCTGCTGTCGTTTTTCCTAACAAATCGAGTTGATCCGCCATCGCAGCCTCCCTAAAAACACCTATGTCTCCGCAACATTATAACATTTGAACGGATTAGTTCAATACATCTTTTTTCGTGAATACCGCAAACGAGACGATCACCGACGCGATTCCCCATACGGTCAACACTGCCAAGGAGAACGGCAAATCCATGCCTTTGATGGGCGGAAGCGTCCCGCTGAGATACGTCGTTAAGTTCAAGTTGACCATGAACAAATATTTGGCCGCCTCCCAAGAAGAGACCATATTCGTCAAAATCGTGCCCGAGATGAGCAGCGCCAGCATGATGCCCATGCCCGCCGCCGTGCTGCGCACGAGCACCGAGATCATCAGCGTCATCACCGCGACGACGACCGCCGCATACCAGACAAGTCCCAATTCCATAATCAGGTACAGCCAATTGTCCACCGGACGGACGAACGAGAAGTCGACCTCCGTTCCCTTCGCCTGAAACCCGAAGAACACCGGCATGTCCCAGCCTCCGTAACCGAATACGACGCCAGAAATAAGATAGCATAAAATGGCTGTCGCAATCACGATAAACGAAGTGAACAAAATCAGACTCAGCAGCTTGCTCAAAAGGATTTTCCAGCGCTGCACCGGACGCGTCAGCAGCAGCTTGATCGTCCCTGTCGTATGCTCCCCGGATACCATATCGGCAGCAACGACCATAACCATGAGAGGAATGAACAAATTTACGGCATTTTTCACAAACTCTCTAGTAAAGGTTACCCCGTTCGGCTCGGCCGGATTCACATCTTTATCCAGATAGTACTGGGCCAGCTTCACTTCGACGCGGCGCCACTGCTTCCATTCCTCGGGCACGCGCCCGCTGCTGAGACTGCGGGTATAGTCCACAATCTTTTGCCGCTGCTCGACCCGCCAGTCGGTCGTTCCGAACTGCTTCCGGTTGCTTTCCGCCACCTTCATCTGCGCATACGTAAACATCGGGATGATCGCGGCCAAAATAAGCAGCACGACGAGCAGCCGCTTTTTTTTGATCATTTTGATGCATTCGTTCTTGACCAGCGGATACAAACTAACCAATGCGTTCACCCTCCGTCAGCTTCAGGAATAAATCTTCCAGAGTCGGAAGCTTGATTTCGATGCCGTGGAGCGCAACGCCCGCTTCCATGAGCTGCCTTGACAGCTCAGGAATCGCCTCTGAATTTTGCAGGGCAACCAGCCGCGGCACCCCTGTCTCCGTCCCGGGCTCATCCGCTAACGAAACCGACTGCACCTCGGGATGCGATTGCAGAACCTTAAGCGCCGTCTCCGCCGGAAGCGCGCTCCAGACGACCGTGCTGACGGATTCGTCCACAAGCGACGATACCTCGCCGACCGTAATGACCTCGCCGTGGCTTATAATCGCGACGCGGTCGCACATTTGCTGAATTTCGCTGAGCAGATGGCTGGAAATGAACAAGCTGAGCCCGGTCTCGGCCAGCTGGCGGATAAATTCCCGCAGCTCCTTGATTCCTTGCGGATCGAGACCGTTGGTCGGCTCGTCCAAAATAAGCAGCTTCGGATCGTTCAACAGTGCCTGTGCGATACCGAGACGCTGCCGCATGCCCAACGAGTACGTTTTGACTTTATCGTGAATGCGCGCATCCATGCCGACGATGTCCACCACTTCGCGGATGCGCTTCTCCCCCACGCCCGGCAGCATGCGGGCAAAATGCTCCAGGTTTTCCCAGCCGCTGAGGTACGAATACAGCTCCGGATTTTCCACGATACAGCCGACGTACTGCAGCGCTTCGTTATGTTCCCTTTGCACGTCGTAGCCGCAGATGCGGATCGAGCCTTCCGTCGGCTTGATCAAGTCGACCAGCATGCGGATCGTCGTCGTTTTTCCCGAGCCGTTCGGTCCGAGAAAGCCGAAGATTTCCCCGGCGCGCACGTCGAACGAAATACCTTTGATGATCAGCCGCTTGCCGATCATTTTCTTAACGTTATCGACCGCCAGAACAATGTCCGCGTCTCTGCCTTTCCGGTGCTGTTCTCCGGCCTGAGCCATGCGCTTCCGTCCTCCCCGCTATTTCAAAGTTTCGACGATCCGCTCCGCGATCCGGTCATAGCCGTCTTGATTCGGATGAAAATGGTCCGTATATAAATACTTGTTCAAATTCAGCTGGAACAAATCGTACGTCGGCACCACTGTGATATTCGGGTACCGGTTCGCCAAATCGAACGCCGCCGCGTTCCACTGCTGAATGACCGGAGCCCCTTCGCGCTGAGGGTCCAGATCGAGGAACGGATGGTACAGGCCGACGTAAAAAATTCGCGCATGCGGGCTTGCCTTGCTGACCCGGTCGAAAATTTGCTCAAGGCGCTTCAATGCATCCGGGATGCGCTCGGCCGCCGCTTTCGGGTTAAAGCCCGCTCCGGCTTCCTGATCCGGCGAGCCCGGGGTGCTTTTCGGCGCTTCGGCGCCTTGTGACGGCAGTCCTTTTGCAGGGCCCGCTCCCGTTCCGCCGTTCGTGCCTTCCGAAGCCGGCGTGCCGTTCGTACCGTCGTCCGGGCCGAAGATGCCCGCGCCGCCCTGAAACAAATCGTTGCCCCCGATCGTCAGCAGCACCAGATCAGCCTCGGCAATCGACTTGGCGATGTCGGCTTTCTTGTCCCAATCCTTGAGCAAATCGGCCGTCCGATAACCCGGAATCGCAAAATTGTTGTAAACAAACACCGGCTTGCCCAACTGCTTCTCCAGCTTGTCCCTTACATCGCCGACATACCCTTTGCCCGACAAATCGCCGGTGCCTGCGCTCAGCGAATCTCCTAGCGCCACGATGCGGATCTGATCCTTCGCTTCCCAATTGTCCGTCTTCGGTTTCGCAGCGGGCTGCTGCGGCGCCTCTGTTGCGTTGCGCGCAACGGGCTTCGGAAAAATAATCTGATTGATGCCATAGGCGAATCCGACAGCGCATAGCACCGTCGATAACAGCGCGGCAAAGCCGACGGTCCGCCACAACCATCGCGTGGATCTCATGCGTTCTCCCCCAGTTTCAGCAGCTTCACCTGCAAGGACTGATCACTTCAGTAACTATACATTTTAGAGTAGCGGTTTGCCGCGCGATTTGCAAACTTTGGGGAGGAGAGGGGATTGAAAGAGGGGTAACCAGAGGCAAGCGACATGCGAAGAAAAGCGTCAAACTGCGGTTCAGACGCTCAAATATGTAAGCGGATTTTGCTGTTGGCCGTTCTTGATGATCTCGAAATGCAGATGGACGCCTGTCGAGTTTCCCGTGCTGCCCATCACGCCGATTTTATCGCCTTTCTTGACGCCGTCCCCTTCGCGGACTACGACTTTGCTAAGATGCCCGTACAGCGTCTCGTACCCGTTCTGGTGATCGATGACGATGCAGTTGCCGTAGCCCGATTTCCATCCGGCATACGTCACCTTGCCGTGATCCGCGGCCATAATCGTCTTTTGCTCCGAGACAAAATCCGTACCGTTATGATTTTTCCCCCACCGCAGCCCGAATTCGCTCGTTACTTTGGGCTGCAGCACCGGCAGGACAAACTTGCCCGTACCCACGCCGGGAATCACTTTCGTCCCTTGCTTCACCACCGTCCGTACGGGCAATTCGAGTACCGTTTCGTCGACCACCGACTCACTTGCAGGCTCGCCGTTTACACGGACGGCTTCGTAGGTCACCTGCTTCCATCCGGGTTTGCCGGTGGACACGATCTGAATGACACCCGCCTGCAGCTCGCTGTCTTTTTCGTAGACGATGCCGCTCGCTATCCGGACTTGCTCGGTACGCGTCTCGACCGTTTTGACCGACAAAAGCGGCTGATTAACCGAAAGCTGAAGCGTTTGTCCGACACGGATCAAATCCTTCCTAATCTCCGGATTGTTTGCCCGGATCACATCGGCAGCGACTTGAAACCGCTGCGCGATTAACGAGATGCAGTCTCCTTTCTGAACCGTATACGTGAGAGGCTGGGCGGCGCCGCTTAACATCCGGTTCAGCACCGCTTCGGCCGGCTCGACCTTGCCCGGGGCGACAGCCGTTTCGAGGAGCTGCACGTCCTGAGTAAATTCGGCGGTCATTTTCACCTTCGGCCGGTTACCAGTGTCTTCCTCCGACAATATTGTAACCTCCTTCTCCTTGGACACATTCAAGAAAGGCGCCTTTACCTGATCCAGGAGGGCCACGGCACTAAAGACGTCCTTCACGACGCCGACCGTCGTACCGTCAATCCGAATCTCCGTAGCCAAGAAAGCAAAAACTAGTTTATCGTTCAACGCGGCGATTACCGCTTCATTGTCGTATGCGCCATGGAACGTTTTGTTTCCTTCGAACCGAACAAACTTAAGCCGCTCCAGATTGGACGTGACGCGCGCATTGTCGTACTGCCGCCCTACTTCTTCGTACCGGGTAGTCTTCCATTTTTTCACAACTTCCGGATCGCTGACCGTCCCTACATGCTGATCGTCCAAAAACACGTCAAACCGATAGACCGGCTGTGCCTTTGCGAACCAGCGGCCCGAGATCAAGACGGCGACGATGACCGCAAAGGCCGTTCCCCATTGCACCAGCTCCAGCAGCAAGCCGGGTGTGACGATGCGCTTTTTCAACGTCATTCCCTCCCTTAACGGATCGTTTCAACGTTCGGACCGGCGAACAAGTTCACTTCCCCATGTATATGTCTGAGGTACGGCGAGTAGACAAAAAAACAAAAAACCCCCGACGTTTCTGCTTGCGCAAAAACGACGAGGGCAGGCATAATATGACGATCCGCTTACTTGGACGCCAGTTGATCGGCCATGCGATGAAGGTTAGTTAAGCTGATTTGCAGACTATCCAGCGGGTTGCCCGGACAAACGTCCTGCTCCACCGCGTACCATTCGATACCGTTGGCTTCGCCCCACTGCAGAATCGGGATGAAGTCGATGACGCCCGTACCCACTTCGGCAAACGTCTGACGCTCGTCATTCGACATGTCCTTCAGGTGAATGATCGGCATACGGTCGGCATAAGGGCGGATAAACGAGACCGGATCGAGGCCGCCTTTTTTCACCCAATATACGTCGACTTCGGCCAGCACGGCATTGTCCTTGGACGGCTCCAGCAAATATTCGAGCGCGGATACCCCGTTCACAGTCGTCTCGAACTCGAACGCATGGTTGTGGTAACTGAGCCGGAAGCCGAGCGGAGCGAGCTTCGCCGCCACTTCGTTCAGCCTGGCGCGTACCGCCCGGTACCCTTCTTCGCCTCGCAGATCAGCGGCGATGAACGGGCAGATCAGGTCGCGCGTACCGAACAGCTTGGCCTGCTCGACGATCGTTTCAAGCTCGTTTTGCAGCGCTTCGTAGCTAACGTGCATCCCTGCGGTGCCTAGCCCCGTCTCCTTGAGGACGGCTGCGATTTCTTCGGCGGTATAGCCCCGCAAACCGGAAATTTGTACGCCGCTCCAGCCCATCCGTTTCAGCTCCCGCAGCACGCCCGGAAAATCTTTCTCCAGCTCGTCACGCAGCGTATACAATTGTGCCGCAAACTTGTTTTTCACAACGATGTCAGCTCCTTTGATTTAAGGAGAGCGCATTAAGCAAACGATCCCTGACAAATGCGCTTCCGGTGGGTATTGTTCACGTTAACAATCATACCACACCGGCCAATATCTGTTAACCCGTTTCTTTCAAAAAGCGGTACTGCGCTTGAATCAGTCCGTGATAAATACCTTGGTGGTGCATCAGCTCCTCGTGATTGCCCTGCTCCATAATTCGTCCGTGATCCAATACGAGAATATGATCGGCATGACGAATCGTCGACAACCGGTGCGCGATGATGAAGGACGTGCGTCCCGTCATCAGCGTCTTGAGCGCTTCTTGAATTTTCAACTCCGTCTCCGTATCGATGCTGGCCGTCGCCTCATCGAGAATGAGGATGCGCGGGTCCGCCAGAAGCGCCCGGGCGAACGATAGCAGCTGGCGCTGTCCCATCGACAGCACGTTCCCTCTCTCCTGCACCTCGGTATCGTAGCCGTTCGGCAAATTCACGATAAACTCGTGAGCGCGGACAGCCTTGGCCGCCGCCTCCACTTCCTCGTCGGTCGCATCGAGCCGCCCGAACCGGATGTTATCGCGAATCGTCCCGGAGAAAATAAATGTATCCTGAAGCACGATCCCGATCTGCGAACGCAAGCTTTGAATCGTTACATCGCGGATATCGTGACCGTCGATGACAATGCTGCCTCCCGTTACATCGTAAAAGCGGCAAAGCAGGTTAATGATCGTGCTTTTGCCTGAACCCGTATGGCCGACAAGCGCGATCGATTGGCCGGCCTTCACGTTCAGATCGATCCGCTGCAGCGCGTGCCGTCCGGGCTCGTATTCGAACTCCACTTGCTTGAAGTCGATATCTCCGCGAATCGTCGGCAGCGGGCGGGCCGAAGGCTTCTCCGCCACGTTCGGCTGCTCATCGATATATTCGAAGATCCGCTCCGACGAAGCCATCGCAATGAGCATCTGCGAATACATTTGGCCGAGCCGGTTGATCGGCTCCCAGAAGCTGCCGATGTAAGAAGCGAAAGCTACGAACAAGCCGACGGTCATTTCCCCGCTTTGAATGAAATAAGCGCCAAGCAGGAATAAAATAAAGTAGCCGACCGCCCCGGTAACCTCAATGATCGGGTTAAACGACTGGTTCAGGGTCGATGCGCGGTTCCACGATTTATGATTATCCTGGTTCATTTGCTCGAAATAAGCGATGTTCTGCTTTTCCTGCGTGAACGCCTGCGTCACCTTGATGCCCTGGATGCACTCGTTCAAATGAGCGTTAATGCGTGACGTCTTCGTCTGGACGACCTGCCAGGCGCGGCGAATTTTTACGCGAAGCCGTGTCGAAATCAGGAACATGATCGGAACCGTGACAATAATCGCTGCTCCCAGCTTGACATTGTAAAATAATAGGATGAAGATGATGCCGATCAGCTGCACACAGTCGATCAACAGATTGACGACGCCGTTCGTTAGCAAGTCTTGAAGCGAGTTTACATAGTTCGTCACGCGAACGAGAATCGAGCCGGCCGGACGTTTGTCGAAAAATCGGAACGACAGCCGCTGAATATGGCTGAACAAATCGTGGCGCAAATCATAGATGATCCGCTGGCCGATCTCGTTCGTATACCGAATCCGGTAGTTGTTCGCGAGCCATTGAATGACATACAGCACGAACATGGCGCCTACGCAGAGCGCAAGCAGCTTGCCGTCCTTCTGCTTCAGCGCGTTGTCGATCGCAAAGGCGATCAGAAGCGGATTCAGCAGCTTCGTCAGAGCGCCGACGGCCATCATAATCAGGATGACGGGCGCCATCTGCTTCGCATACGGCTTCATATATTTGCCGACGCGCTTGACCTGAACCCAGTCGAACCCTTTGTCAAGCTCCTCGTCGTCTTGATAGACGAACCGGGATTTCAGCAGTTCCTCGCCTTCGGGCTTCGAACCGCCGGATGTATGGTTCCGTTGTCTGTTCAATGGGCAAACCTCCTTACGTTGGCTTGAGAGGCAGCAGCTACTTCCGCCGTCGACTCGTTAGGCTGAGCCAGTTCATCGGTACCAGCATCGGCATCGATCTCTTCCGGCTGATCGGCAAATTGAATTTTGTACGTTTCAAGGTACGGCCCCTCCTGCTTCATAAGCTCGGCGTGGGTGCCCCGCTGCACGATCCGGCCCTCATCCAGCACCAAAATTTCATCCGCATGCTTCAGCGAAGAGATCCGGTGCGCGATGATAAACGTCGTGCGGCCTTTCATCACCTCTTCGAACCCTCGTTGAATTTCGTGCTCGGTTTCCATATCTACGGCGCTCGTGGCATCGTCGAGAATTAAAATTTTCGGATTTTTCAGCAGCGCCCGCGCAATCGCAAGCCGCTGCTTTTGCCCGCCGGATAGGCCCAGACCGCGTTCGCCGACGATCGTATCGTAGCCCATCGGCAGCTCCATGATGAAGTCGTGCGCTTTGGCCAGCTTCGCCGCCTGAATGACCTCTTCCATGGTCACGTCGTCGACACCGTAAGCGATATTGCCTTTGATGCTGGAAGAAAACAGAAACGTCTCCTGGAAAACGATCGCCATTTGACTGCGCAGACTTTCCAGCGTAATGTCGCGAAGGTCCGTTCCATCGAGCGTAATCCGGCCTTCCTTCACATTGTAGGCCCGCAAAAGCAGCTGAATGACCGTCGATTTCCCCGAGCCTGTACCGCCTAGCAGTCCGATGACCGAACCCGCAGGCGCATCCAGATTAAAATCGGTGAGCGCCGGCTGCTTATCCGTATACGCGAAGGTCACGTTGTCGAAACGGACGTGGCCTTGTACCCGATCAGGCTGCAAAACGAGCGCATTCTCTTTATTTTTCACGTGTTCGTATTGATGCAGCACTTCGAGAAGCCGTTCGCCGGCCGCTTTCGATTGCGTGAAGTTGTTGATATGAAAGCCGATGCCCCACATCGGGCCGATGATGTACCAAATCAAGCTGAAGAAAGCGACAAGATCTCCGAGCGAAATGGTTTCGTTCATCACCATCCAGCCGCCGACGCCGAGCAAAATAACCACGCTCAGGTTGGCAAATAGCTCCATCAAAGGAAAATATTTGGCCCAAATGCCTGCGGTCAATACGTTGTTTTCCTTGTAGTTTCCGTTGCGTTCGGAAAATTTGTCGATTTCATGCGGCTCTCTCGCGAACGACTTGACCGTCCTTACCCCGGTGATGTTCTCCTGTACGGAGGTCGTCATGCTGCTCATCGATTGACGGATCGACCGGAACGCCGGATGAATTTTCCCCTCGAAACGGATCGCCGTATAGACGAGGAACGGCATGCAAATCATGGTGAGGAGCGTTAGCTGCCAATTGATCGACACCATCATGATCACGCCAAAAGCGAACATCATGATCACGTTCAAAATCTGGACGAAGCCGAAGCCGATAAAATCCCGTACAGCTTGCAGATCGGCCGTGAGGCGCGACATCAGATCTCCTGTGCGCGCTTTGTCGTAATACTGAAACGACAAGTACTGCAGCTTCCGGTAAAGGGCGGCCCGCAGGTTGAATGCGGTCTGGTTGCCGAGCCGAGCACTGGTCGCGCCGTGCAAAAACTGAAAGGTTGCCTTGACGATCATCACGCCGGCCACGAGAAGCGCCAAGTACGGGACGGCCGAGAACTGCCCTTTCGAAATCACTTCGTCGATCAAGTAGCGAAGCAAATTCGGGTAAACGAGTCCCAGCGCCGTTGCCGTCATCAGGCAAACGATCGAGGCGTACAGAAACCTTCGTTCCGACCAGTAAAACTCCTTCAGCTGCTTAAATACTTCCATGGAGCTCCTCCTTCTCCAGCTTTGCTGCGAGAGCGCTTCCTTTCCGCGCAAAGCCTCTGCCGACACATTTTTTCTCATGGAATACGGCGGTAGAGCCGCAAAAGCAAAAATGGCTTTCGAAGCGGAATGATGGCTCCGAAAGCGTTTCAGCTATGAGAAGAAGTGTAGCATCATCCCCAAGGGGCGGCAAATACGGGTTGCCCCATAATCTTGATTTTCCCAGAGTATTCCTCCATATCGTCACAATATGGAAGCGCAGCGCTACTATTTCTCCCGAATAATACGAAATCGTTGAAATGAAAGCCTTTTCACAAAAACAAAAATCCGAGGTCGCCCGCCATCGGACAACCCCGGATGTAACCGTTCGGAACTCAATAAAAATGAGGCCCATTCCTCTCAAATTATCGTCATTTCATCCAATAAAATTCAACAATTTGCCGTGCTTCGCCTGAAGCTCGTTCAAGTCGATCTTCATCTCTAGCGCTTCCAGCAGTCCTTCGCCATGCTCCTCCAGCGCCTGCCGGAGTCTTGCCGCCAGCTCCTGCATCACGCTTCGCAGCTGCTCCGCGTAAGCTTCCTCCAAAAAGGCCGCTTGCGTATCGGCAAAACGCGTCATCGGCGCGTTCAAGCGGGCTTCCAGCTCCCGGCGCAGCTCCGCTTTCCCGTCTCCTTCGAAGAACTGCTTCGCATTTTTAAAGAAGCCTGCCAGCCACTTCGGCTGCACGTCTGCGGCCTCCAGCATCGCGTTCAGCTCGGGCGTCTTCAGCTTAAACGGCTCAAACCCCGGGGCTTCGAAGGACGGAATTCCCGCGCTCTGGACGGCTTCCGACCAGTTTTTCGAGGCGTCACCCGCCATACGGTTGATTTTGTTCTCGATCCGCAGCGTGGTCGCCAGCACTTCCTGGTTCAAGTCGAAGGAGAGCATCCGCCTCAGATCCTCCCAAGCGGACTGCATAACCGTTTTCGAATCGCGGCGGTCGTCGCGGAATACGGCCGGGTTGAAGGCCGTATTGAACAGATCGCCGAAGCGGTAGGACGTGCGCTGCTTGACATAGTACAGCAGCTCCTGAATTTCCTTGGACAGCTCGCGGGCCTCCGCGTCCGTGTCCGGGGCGGCGAGCCGCTTCTGAGCCTCGGCAAGCGCCGCACGCAGCGCTTCCGCTTGGCGGCGGCGCTCCGAAGCGTCTGCCCTGGCGCTGTCCATCCAGCGCTGGAGCACATCCGCCGCACGGCGGATATCCGCATCGCCCGCCCGGACAGCCATCTCGGTTAACTCCGCAAATGTAAAGCGGACGAACTCCCGCTCAAAGCGCAAAATGCCCGATTGCTCGACCGTCTCCCGGTCCTCCTGGATTTTCCCTTCAAGCGCGTAGTAGCTCGACAGCGGATAAATCCGCGGGTGCCGGATGCCATGCTGGAGCAGGTTCGTTTCGACGTGCTTGACGACCCCTTCCAGCTCTTCGGCGGAGGAAGCCAAATCGGCGGCATTGACGATGAAAAACATTTTATCCAGTTCGAAGCTGTCTTTCACGCGTCCGAGCTGCAGCAAAAACTCTTTATCCGCATGGGAAAACGCATGATTATAATACGTGACGAACAAAATCGCGTCGGCGTTCTTGATGTAATCGAACGCTACGCCGGTATGGCGCGCATTAATGGAATCGGCTCCCGGCGTATCGACCAGCACGACGCCTTGCTCGGTGAGCGGGTTCGCATAGTACAGCTCGATCAGCTCGACGAAGCACGACTTGGCCTCATCAGCGGCATAACGGCCGAACTCATCGGCCGTGACGCGCAGCTCTTGGCCGAGGTGCGGGCTCATCTCCGCCCAGCCTTTCTCGACGGCCTTCAGAAACGCGTAATGCGGCTTGCCCTTGCCCGGAACTTGATCGGCTGCCAGCTTATGAATCGCGGCCAGCGCCTTATCCATCGAATTTACAGTCGCACCCAAAACTTCCAACGAATAAAAGATATCGGAGGCCAGCCGTTCCGACGTTTTCATTCGGATCTTGGCCGTGCCATGCGGCCAGCCCTCTTCCGGGTCCGGCGGCATGATTTTGTTGATCGCCGCGGTCGTCGGATTCGGCGATACCGGCAGCACCCGTTCGCCGATCAGCGCATTGGCGAACGACGATTTGCCCGCGCTGAACGCGCCGAAAAGCGCGATCGTGAAGCGGTTGTTCGCCAGCCGCTCCGCCTTCTCTTCGAGCGAGCGGCGGATGCTTTGCAGCGCCGCGGCGCCAGCCAGCTCCTGCGCGGCACCGCCCAGGCGCGCGGCGGCTTCCTGCAGCC
>NZ_BIMB01000041.1 GCF_004000865.1 Paenibacillus elgii NBRC 100335
TTGCGCTATCGGCATTCCGGTTTTTTCTTTGCTTCCACAGACACCGTCGAACGTCTTGCCCCCTCAATGTGCAGTACGGCCCCTTTCATTGGAGACTTCGATCAAATTGCCGTCGGGGTCCCGAAAATAGACCGACAGGATCGGTCCTTCGGCGCCGGTTCGAGCGACCGGTCCCTCCGTGACCGCAACACCGCACACATCCAGATGGCTTAGCACCTCGGCCACCGGCACCTTCGTCAGAAAGCAAAGATCCGCCGAGCCCGGCACCGGCTTGTCCGCCTTCGGCTCCCACTCGCGGCCTTGGGGGTGAAGATTGATCTTTTGACGGCCGAACCGCAATGCCTTCCGGCCTTCGCCGAAAGTTACGACCTCCATCCCCAGCACGCGGGAATAGAAAGCGCATGTCGCCTCCACATCCGCTACGGTCAATACCAAGTGATCCAATCGTTCGACGTTCATCCTCATCGCTCCTCTGTACCGTACTATGCTCCCAAGTTCCAATCCTACTCTTTTTCGGCATGGAAATCGACTTTTCGCACAACCCCGCCATCGGGCCATATAAAAAAGCGAAGGCCGCTACCCTCCCCTATTCCGGAAGGCATGGCACTTCGCTCCGTACACATGATGAAGTTAACTGAACACAACCGTTTTGTTCTGATGCACGATGACCCGGTCCTCGACGTGCCAGTTGACGGCGCGCGCCAGTACCGTACGCTCGATATGGCGGCCGATCCGCTTCAAATCGTCCACGTTGTCGCGGTGGCTTACCCGCTGGACGTCCTGCTCGATAATCGGTCCGCCGTCCAGCTCCTCCGTGACGTAATGCGCGGTTGCGCCGATAATTTTCACGCCGCGGTTGTACGCCTGCGCATACGGCTTGCCGCCCACGAAGGCCGGAAGGAACGAGTGATGAATATTGATGATTTTGTTCGGGAAGTGCTCGATAAATTTCGGCGATATAATCTGCATGTAACGGGCCAAAATGACGACGTCCACTTGACCGCTAACCAGCTCAAGCTGCCGCTTCTCCGCCTCCGCCTTCGTATTAGGCGTGACCGGAATATGATGGTACGGAATGCCGAGCGGCTCCACCAGCCCGCGCATATCGTCGTGGTTGCTGATGACCATGGCGATATCGGCATCCAGGTCACCCGACTGCCAGTGCCACAGCAGCTCCAGCAGACAATGGTCTTCCTTCGAGACGAAGATCGCGAGTCTCTTCTTGCGGCTTGCCCGGGTGATGCTCCACTTCATGTTGAATTCCGCGGCAACCACGGCAAAATCGGCCTTCAACTGCTCGCGGCGCGCATCCAGATTGTCCAAATCGAACTCGATTCGAATGAAGAACAACCCGCCTTCCGGGTCCATCGTATATTGATCGGACTGTACGATGTTGGCGCCGTGTTCGTACAGGAAGCGCGATACCGCAGCCACGATACCGGGGCGGTCCGGGCAGGACACGAGCATCCGCGCGCGATTCGTTAAATTCGTGCTTTTCGATTTGGAAGTAACGTTCGAAACCATGCGTTGTTGATCTCCTTCATTGTCAAAACATAGAATGTCTTTTCTTATACCGTAGCGAACAAATGCTCGCCCGCAAACCACGCGGTCAGGCGGTGGTTAATTTGTTCCTCGTTCAGCTCAGGGAACAGGCTGTCTGCGACGATCAGGTCGTACAAGCGCTCCATCGGCTCGCGGCCGTCCGCCTTTTTCGCTTTGGCGTCCGTCTTAAGCACTTCCCAGGTTTGCAGCACGTACGCTCTAGGATCGATATCCTGCTTCGTGAAGAAATGAGCCAGTCGCTCGACATCCGACAGGAAGCCGTCGCCGAAACGCGTTTTGACCGTACCGCCGAGCAGCGCGATTTCCGCTTCGTACATCGGCCGCTGCGAGCTGTCTTCCTTGCCGATCCACGGCGTCTCCAGAATGAACGGAAGATGCTTCAGCTTCTCATGGTGAACGACGTTATGCATCGCTTGGAAGCCGATCCAACCGGCGCCGACAGGGGCATGGCGGTCTTTGGATGCGCCTTTCGGGTTTTTGCTGTCGTTCAGATGCACGACGGCAATGCGGTCCAAACCGACCGTGCGGTCGAACTGCTCCAGCACGCCGTCGAGATCGTTCACAATATCGTAGCCCGCATCGCTGACGTGGCACGTATCGAGGCAGACGGTCAGCTTGCCGTTATCTTCTACCTTTTCGATAATAGTGGCCAGCTCCTCGAAGCTGCGGCCCATCTCCGTGCCCTTGCCTGCCATCGTTTCCAGCGCGATGTTGACATTCGTATCCTTCACGCCGCTCAGCACTTCGTTCAAGCCCTGCGCAATGCGTGCGAGCCCGTATTCGGCATCCTTGTCCGTATAAGCCCCGGGATGAAGCACGATCTGCTTCACGCCCAGATAATCCGTACGGCGGATTTCTTCCTGCAGGAAGCGGACAGCCAGCTCGTACGTGTCATCCTTGTAGGAGCCCAGATTGATAATATACGGAGCATGAACGATAATCTCTCCGATGCCATGCTGCTCCATCACGGCTTTGCCTTCTTCGATATATTGATTTTCGATCGGTTTGCGGCGCGTATTCTGCGGCGCCCCCGTATAAATCATAAACGTTCCGGAGCCGTAAGATACGGCTTCGTTGGCCGCATTCAGCAGCCCTTTATCCGAAAACGAAACGTGCGATCCGATTCTGACCATGACCGGGAATCACTCCTTTTTCATCTCACTTCCATCTATTTTACTAGGATCGGGACAAGAAATCTAGAATAGGAAATATTCTCTTGCAGGTTCCGTTTTCCTCCAGCGGAAAGTGAGGTATAATGGAAGGGAGGTGAACGTTTTCATGTGGTATGCGATGAACGATGCCCCGGCCGAGGGGTTTATGTGGTTTATCATTTTTTGGGTATTCGTGCTGCTGTTCATGATGTCGGTGGGCGGCTATTTTATGTTCCGAAAGTTTTTCAAGGTGCTTCCCCGGGAGGACGGCAAATCGAAGCTGGATTGGCAAAATCATTACGTCGAATCGTCCCGCCACCTGTGGACGGAAGACTCCAAAGCGTTCCTCGACATGCTGGTCGAGCCCGTGCCTACTCCGTTCCGCGACATTGCGAAGCATTCCATCGCCGCCCGGATCGGTCAAGTGGCGCTGGAGGCGAAGGCCGACGCGGTCACGCGGGAGCATTGCATCGAAGGATATATCTTGGCAACGCCCAAGCGCGATTACCGCAGTCTGACCTCGTATTTGGACAAAAAGCAGATCGACTACAGCCCCTTCAAGCATCTGCTTCAATAAATTGTTTTTTCGAGCAAACGTAACGAAGCCCGGACCTATTCGTCCGGGCTTCGTTGTCGTACATCAGGATCAGGGCTCGTCGAGAACCTTCTCCTCCTCATTCTGATCTTGGCGCGCAGCTTCGAGTACGTCTAGATCCGTCTCGCTCTGCCCTTGGATGGCGGCCGCCGCATCCGCCTGATTGGCGAGCTGCTCCTCCGCTTGTCCTATGCCGTGCGCGCCTTGATGTCCTCTGCTGGATGCCATGGGGAACCTCCGGTTTTGTCCGTTTTGTCGGGAAGACACCGTTTAGTATGATCCCTGCGGCCAGCCTTTATCCGGTTAATAAACCATTCCGCTTAGCCTAAGGCTTCGTAGAAGTCGATTTGGTCTTCTCCTTCTTCTTGCTCGGCTCTACGTCCGACAATTGCACCGACAGCGTCGTCAGATCGTCGGTCCGCTTGTTTTTGTCCGGATTGCGCAGCTGCGAGCGGAGGCCGACCGTCGTTACACCGCTGACTTGTAGCGTTAGCGGAAACTCCTCCTGCTTGACGAAGCCGACGCGGCCGTCAACGATCACGTACATATCGACCTTCTCATCGGACTTCAAGGTAATGGTCAAATATTTGGCGCCTTTTGGCTGCACGGCGGCCTCGATTTCGCCCTTCTGCTGCAGATTTTTCACGATAACGCCCTTGTCGTCAAAATAGTCGGTGACTCTAACGATCGATTTATCCGACCAATTGATCGTACCGTCCTGCGAATAGCCGCCGTTCGGAGGCGTGATCGTATTGCTGTTCGGGTTATTATTGAAGCTGCTGCTGCCGGAAGATCCGTTCGAACTGCCGGTGCTGCCCGAATCCGTCCCTGTCCCGGCCGGATTGAAAGGAAGCGCTAAATCCACCGTCGTATAATCCCAGAGCCAGCCGTTCTTTTTCAAATACGTGTACACACGGTCTAGAATCGTCACCGCTTCGGCGCGGGTCACGTAGTCTTTCGGACGGAAATAGCCCTGATCGTTCGGCGTCATAATGCCGCTTGCTTTTAGGCTGGCCAACGCTTTGGCCTGTACATTGGACAGCTCGTCCTTCCCCAGACTGCAATCCCCGGTGTTTTTGCCGAGAATGAGCGTGACGAACACATCGTTGCTTTCCACGTCCATCAAGCCGTCCTCGACATATCGTCCGTCCGCTTGAGCGACTTGGTACTCCGCTTCCGTTTTGAACATTTTGACCGGAACGTCTTTCAATTCCGAAACGACCGAGCATACGTCATTATCGCTAAAACGCTTTTCCATCAAACGATTGTCGAAATACGCATACAACAGCTGGGCAAGCTGCAGACGAGTCAGCTGCATATCGGGGCGAAAAGCCAAATTTCCGTCCCGGCTCAGCCCGTACCCTCCGATCTTGAACGAGCCATCGTAAATCTCCGATATGGGCTTATGCGCCCAATGCAGTTCAGGTACGTCGGTAAAATAAGTAATTTTTTGCATCCCGGTGGCCAGTGCGTTCGGACGATACTTATCGAATAACCGATACACCATAGCCGTCCATTCCGCCTTGCTGATCGTCTTGTTCGGACGGAAGTTGCCGTCGGGATACCCAGTCAGCACCTGCTTATTCGCCATGAGTCGGATCGACTCGACGGCCCAAGCATACTGCTTCGCATCAACATCCGGAAACACATTCACTTCCGCCGATGCGGGTCTGGGCCACAACGACAACAGCACAGACAACGACAGCAGTACCGCAAGCTTGCGGTACCATGAAGAATACATCTTGTTCATTGCGAAACCTCCCATCTCTTTCCTTATTATCGGACGAACGGGCGCAGAATGTTACCTTTTGACAAAATTGCCCACGAAAAAAAGCGCACAGGCATAACTGGACTCTTTTCATCCGTTGTGTGCCTATTGCGCTCCTTATTAAAATCCCCTTCAGGCCTTTTCTTCGTTCAACAAGTTTCTGAGTCGCCCCGGAAAGTCCGTAATGATCCCCGAAACGCCGGCATCGATAATCCGGCGAAGGTCTTGCGGTTCGTTGACCGTCCAAGGGTAGACCCGAAGGCCGTATCCTGTCGCTTCAGCCGCGTCCCCGGCATCGATCGTATGATGCTGCGGATGAATCGAATAGACGTTCAGTCCCTCGGCTGCCGCAGCCATCTGACGATGCGAGACGAAATTGGCCACATAGAGCAGCCCCGCCCGCAGATTGGGAATCGTCTCTTGCAGCTGTTTTAACACCTTATGGTTAAACGACGAGACAACCACGCTGTCTAGCCGATTGTACTGTGCAAGCAGCTCCGCCAGTCGTTCCGCCAGTCGTGGAGTATAGGAGCATTTAACCTCGACGTTGATCATAATTTCCAAAGGAACGAGCTGGAATACTTCTTCCAGCAAAGGCAGCCGCTCCCCGGTGAACCGTTCGTCGAACCAGCGTCCGGCATCCAGCCGCATCAGCTCCGCCACCGTCAGCTCCGCGATGGCCCCGGTACCGTCCGTCGTGCGTCCAACCGTATGGTCATGGCAAACGATTACTTCCCCGTCCGCCGACAGGTGCACGTCCAGCTCAATCGCGTCCGCACCTTGCCGAAGGGCTAGCTCGAATGAAGCCAGCGTATTTTCCGGCGCCTCGCCGGCAGCACCGCGGTGGCCGATTACTATAGGTTGTTGTATGGTCATATCCGTTTCCTCCCCTGGTTCAACCGCTTGGGTCTATTATCCGATGGAAGAAACGGAGAGGCAAGCCCTATTAGGCAAATCCGATGTAAAGAAACTGTAAATTCGTTAAATGGAGCCGTGTCCTAGTCAGGATTGCACGGATTCCTCCTGCAACTGGTGAATGATTGTTTTCCGCTTGACGAGGTAGAGCATAACAAGCGCGCCGACGCCGTATGCCGCCAATATCAGCGCATCGTTCGCAATCGTTGCAGCGTCGCCGATCGAAATCAGATGCCTGAATCCTTCTACCGCGTAAGTCATCGGCAGTGCCGGATGGATGAAATTGAAGAACCTCGCTTCCAGCTCGACCGGATACGAGCCGCTGCTGGACGTCAGCTGGAGCATGAGAATAACGATGGCAACAAAACGTCCCACATCGCTGCCGAGAATCGAGATCAGCATGAACAGAATCGCCGCGAACGTTAATCCGAGCAGCAGCGCGAACCCGTATAAGTTAATCGCCGGCAGCACCGTCGGAATCCCGAGTCCTGTATGGAGAATGAAGACCGACAGCACCGATTGAAACACGCTGACGGAAGCCAGCGCAAGATATTTGTTGATAAGGTACGAGATCGGCCGCTTCGGCATTGAGACGACCTTGTTCAGATCGATAACGAAAAAAAGCACCAGCGACCCTACCCACAAGGACAGCGCGATAAAATAAGGCGCAAATCCCGTGCCGTTGTTCGGCACCGGATGCAAGTTGTTCTCCGTTACCTTCACCGGGGAGACGATCGTATTGATCCGCTGCTCCGCTTGCCCGTCCATCGCCGCCATGCCCGCCGCCTCGCCAAGCTTCGCGGCAAGCTCCTGCTGGCCGGCGTTAATGTCCTTCAGACCGGCGGAAAGCTGCGTACTGCCGTCGTACAGCCTGGTCACGCCGTCCTGCAGCTGATGGAATCCGCTGCCGAAGGCATTGAGGCCTTCGACCAGCGCCGTGCTGCCTTGCTGCAGCTGATTGACGCCATTGGCGAGTTGGCCGAGCCGTCCGGACAAATCGTCCACCAGCTGCTTATTCCTGTTCAGTTGGTCCAAGCTGTTGCGAACGGTGGTTTGCATCGACTGCAGCCCGGCTTGCAGCTCGTTCATATGCGCCGAGAGCTGGTCACGGGCAACCTTGATCTGTTCGACCGACTTGGAGGTAGAGCTGCGCATCTGGTCAAGCGATGCCTTCACATCGCGCAAGGCCTGATCTAATTCAAGCCGCTGCGCATTCGCCGTCTTCAGTTTGTCGACCGCCCCCTTGAACCGCTCATTGCCGGTAATTTCGCTGAACTGCTCGCCAAGCGCCAGCAGATCTGCGATGGCACCGTCAAGCTGATCCTTTTGCTTCTGCAATCGGCCGCCTATGCCCGAATCCCAGACGCGCTGTAGCTCATCGATTCGGCGATTCGTATCCTGCAGGGACGCGCCGATCACATCCAGTGCGTTAAGCCCGAACTTCAGCGATTGATTGGAAGCGTCGATCACCTTGCTGAGCCGCTCCGCCTCAGCCGTCAGCTGATTGATCGGCTCCAGTATCTTCGATAGCTGCGCATTCAGCTTGTCGATCCCTCCTGCGCCTAATCCGACGGCCGTATCCAGCCGAATGATGCCGTTCTCCAGCTGGTTCGCGCCGTCCAGCAGCTTCGTCAGCCCGTCCGAGAGCGGCTTCATACCGTCCTGGGCTTGCTTCAGACCATCCTGCAAGGAAGTCGCGCCGTCCTGCGCCTTCTTCGTTCCTTCCGCCAGCTTGGCCGCCCCGTCGGCCGCCTTCTTCAGCCCCTCGCCGCCGTTAAGAATTTGGTCGAAGATGATGCGCACATATTTCTCCGTCATTTGCTTTTCCAGCTCGTGTGCAACCTTATCCATCACGCTGCGCACCACTTTGACGCCGAGCATGTTAGCCCCTTCGTTGACGGCGTACGAAAGCTGACTCGCTCTGGGCTGCGGCGTGCCCGGGCTATAGGCCGTTTCGGTGAAGTCCGGCGGGATTGTCAGCACCATAAAATAGCGCAGCTTCTCGATTCCCCCCGCTCCTTGCTCCGGACTGACTTCCGTCCAAGAAGTCTGCTTGTCGGCAAGCAGCTTGTCCGTTAGCTCCCGACCCAGATGAATCGGGTTGCCATTCTGTGACATTCCGTGATCCAGATTAACAATCGCCAGGGGCAAATGGGGCAAAAAGTCGGTCGGATTCCAAAACGCCCATAAATAAATGAAACTATACATCAGCGGCAGGACCATCAAGCCGAGCACCGAGCGGCGCGCCATGTTGGAGCTCCACATTTGCCGGATATCGTGCCATGCCATTTGAAAACCGTTCATCAATCGCTCCACTCGCTTTTGTCCATAGATTCTCCCGCCTGCATACGATTTCCTTATGCTGTGCTTTTAGTATTCTTCGATCCGCAAAACCTATCCTAATCGGTAACGCAAAAAAACCTGCCCAGGCTTCGGATTTACCCAAAGCGCAGGCAGGTTCATGCATACTTCATGTTTTTGAATAGGTGAGGCTGAGGGAGATCAGATACGAATATCCAAGTTTTTGCCCAAGTTCGGATGCTGTGCCGCCGCAAAATCCTGAAGCAGCGTTGCCGCTTGGGAAGCCTGGGAGTCCTTCATTTGACTTAGCAGAGCAATGCCGACCGCCTGCTTCAATGCGTCTCCGCCGCTAACGGCGTTCAATGCTGCGTTAATTTGCACAAGCTCGCCTCATTTCTTCGGAAGTGGAGCAAACGCCAAAAGTCCGTTCGCTAAGGCCAGTATAATCGAAATAAATAAGCCCTTCAATACAAATAAAGGAAATTGCCGTTTTCTGCCGAACCCTATTCCTATTGACATAATTCTTAGTAACGCGAGGTGTTTCCCCTGTCTATTCAGCCCTACGTCATCGTAATCGCCGGTATCCTGCTTGTGATTTGTTTGGCTGTCTTCCTTCCGAAGTTTTTCAGACGAAATCGATTCGGCCGGTCCGACGGTAAAACTCAAGCCAAACAAAGCTGCTCCTTTTGCCGACGAAAGGTTCCTTCGAAGGAGCTTGCCTTTTACGCCAGAGCCGGCAAACCCGTCGGCGTCTGTCGAGCTTGTCGGCCGAAAGCGGAGCGTCAGGACCTCATGCGTTTATGATCGTCCATCCGTTATGACGCTAGGAAGCGAATGGACTTTCTTTGAAGCAAGCAACCAGCCGGACGCCTTTCTTGTTCCGTTTCAGGTGCCCAGCACTTTTTTCCCGCGCGGCTCGGACCCACGGGAATCGGGCTCCAGCGTAATTCCGATGCCGTCGAAGGAAGTATCCTCAAGCCCCATGTCCCAAGTCAGCACTCCTGCTCCTTGAGAATCGACCTGGAACGTTCCGCAGTTGGAACGCTTCCCGTCGCGCAGCAGCCACACTTGATACGCCTGAACCCCATCCGTCGGCCGCAAACCGTGAAACTGTAGCACCAGCTGCGCTTTATTGCCTTGGCGCGTCAACCATCCCTGCCCGGCTGCCGACGGAAGCGCTTGGTCGAAAGCTTTCAGCCTGTATTGTCCGATCACTTCCACAGGAATGGCCAGCCGGGCTTCCGGCCGCTCGATAGAGGATTTGAACGGGAGGCTAAAGTCCCCGACGATGGCGGTTCCCGCTCCGCAAACGAAGAAGAACAGCGCAGCCGCCGTATACCCGAGCCCTTTCGTCCACCGTTTGCGGCGCCGTGCCGCCCCATCGTTAAGACGCCACTCCACGGTCGGCCGCTTATCCGCCGGACGCTCTTCAAGGAGCGTTTCCCCGCCCGCAGACACAGGCTCTCCAAGCACCTTTCCTAGCACCTGCTCTTTTAAGCCTTCAGGCAATTCCATCAGCTCAGCTTCAGCGGGCAGTGCTTGCCACGTCTGCCGAAGCTCCGCAAGCTCTTGAGTACAAGTCCGACACGCGGACATATGACGCTCGAACGCCCGCTTCCGTTCCTCCGAAAGCTCATCTAGAAAATAAGAAAAGCATAGCTCGCATCCCGATTCTTCTCGAACCATGTCGTTCACTCCTCTCTCCAAGACGTCATGTGCTTGCGCAGCAATTTCAAGCTTTGGTGGAGCCGGCTTTTCACTGTTCCGAGCGGCTCTTCCAACATCTCGGCAATTTCGCTTAAGGTGTAGCCCTCCCAATAAAAAAGCCGGATTAGCTTGATCTGTTGTTCTGACATATATCGGTATGCCTCTTCCAGCTGTTGCTTGAACAGCTTCCGAGAGACAGGATCTGCAAAAGGATGGACATCCGTCGCGCCTAATTCCGCTTCGATCCTATGCTCTAGCGGCACTAGGGCGGATTGCTTTCTTAATTTCCGCAGCTGGTCAATCGTCAAATTACGGGTAACGGTTAGCAGCCAATTGACGAATAGCCCCTTGGCCGGATCGTATCCGCTCTCCGTCGTCCAAATGCGGGTATATACCAACTGCACAACGTCCCGGGCAAATTCGGGGTCCTTCCTTGCTTTCATAGCGAACGAATAGACCAGCTTGGCATATCGGTCGTAAAGCGCATGAAGCGCTTCGCTTTGTTTGGCTTTGATTAGTTCCATCAACTGCTCGTCCGAATAATGCTGCACGTATCGGAACACCCCCGTCTCTGACGCCGCGTTCCTTGTTCCGGTTAAAAACGAATAACAGGAAGCGAATTGACTCCATATTCCGACATTTCTTTTCGTTTGGCAACATGCAATTTTTAGCCGTTCCACATCAAACAACCCGAGGCCCTCCTTGCGGCGGGTACCCCGGGTTAACGTTAAGTCACATCTTACTTGACGATAATCGTCGCTTTCATCTCTGCTTTATGCGGAGCGCAGTAATACGTATACGTCCCCGGCTTGGTCAGCGTGATCGTTTCGGATTCGCCTTCTCCCAGCAGCTTCGTTTCGAATACCGGCTTGCCGTTGTCGCCGAGCGTATCCGATACGGCATTATGCTTGACTTTATCTTTATTCGTAAACGTTACTTTCAAGCCCGCTTCGACCGTCATTTCTTTGACGGAGAAAGCGAACCCGGTCATCTGTACCTGATATTCCTTAGAAACAGCCGCCTGCTTATCTTCCTGCTTCGGGCTGACGCCTTCCGGTTTCGCTGTGAACCATACGTTGTTAACGCCTTGTCCGTTGACATCCCCCGCCTTCGTGTCTTTCAGGAAATAGTAAAGCGGGCTTCCCTTGTATGTCGTTTGCTTCGTGCCGTCCTCCCGCGTAATAACGCCAAAATCTTCTATGTTCAAGGACGCCGGAAGCTGCAGTGATTCCGCTTTGAATACCGGCCAGTTGACTGCGCATTGATCCTTGCAAGCGCTCTGGAACGGCGTGTCCTTCGTAAACGTGTAAAGCGCTTTGCCGGAACCGTCCGTCAAATAAGTACCGACCTTATCGTTCGTCGCGAGACGAACGGACGACGCGGCTGCAGCCGCCGCAGCTTCAGCAGTAACGACCTTTTGGCCAACGAGAGCATCCAGCAGCGTCTTGTCCCCGGCCTTTAGCTTCGCCCCGAGCGCCTCCACCGTTGCCGTAGCGATGTGCCCGTTATTCAGATTGCCCGCTTCGGCAATTTTTTTCAAGCCCTTGCCTTCCGCAAAGCGAATCGTATCTGCAAAAGCAAAATCGGTATCCTGCTTATAGCCAAGCGATTCCAAAATCACTTTGTAATACTGCTGCGCTGTGATCGAATCCATCGGTTCGAACCGTCCCGCGCCGGGCCCGGTCCACCCAAGCTGCGGATTCGCTTTCAAGTAGCCCAATACCGCCTGGTTGCTTTCATTGACCGCGCCGGCATCGTCGAAATTTGCGCTCCCTTTGAAGCCCAGAGCTTCGCTCTCCAAGCCCTTCAGCCGCAGAAACAAAATCGCCGCCTGCAAACGGGTCGTCGATTGGGACAAGTAGCTTGCCGTTACACCACTACCATCGCCCTGCAATACCCCCAGCTCCGCAGCGATTTGCGCATCCGTTTTGACAGCGACCGCCGTGGCCTTGGAATTGTCCGCAGCAGGTGCAGCGTTTGCAGACGTTGAGATCGTCAGGGCACTTCCCAGCAGTAGGACTGCACGTTTCCAGTGTTTGTTCATCATCAGATTCCTCCTCGAATTTTGAAGGCTATTGGTTCATTCAAATAGAGGAAACGCTGCCAAAGCGAAAACGGTTTGACGTTAAATGCAAAAAAGATTTTTTTGTCCGGAAAAAGCAAAAAGCCCTGAAGATTCAGGGCTTTGCACGACCAGTAGGCTATTTGGATATGCGGTTGAGAGGACTCGAACCTCCACGGGCGTACGCCCACTACCCCCTCAAGATAGCGTGTCTGCCATTCCACCACAACCGCGGATGTATTATTCATTGTATAGGTTTCACAGGAAAAAGTAAAGTGGCATCCTTTAGCAGAGCATTTCCCCCGGAAACGCCCGTAACAGACACAAGAAGCGAATCTGTCCCGAGGGAAACGGAGTTTGTCCGCAAAGTTTAGACGATCCCGCCTTTACATTCCCGCAGACCGCTGAAGCCTTCTCGCAATTTCCATAAACTCCTCTGGGCCGATGCCCGGAGCGAATTCTTCCTGCACCTCGTCCAGCTCCGGAACGGGTCCGCCTTCCGGCGTACCGTCAACCACTTCCAGCGGTTGCCCGTCCTCCGGATGAGAGCCTTTCCAGATTTGCCGTATCTCCTCATAAGCGTCGTCGCTGAAACGGTACAGCTTGCGATGGAGACCCTGTTCCTCGTATTTTCGGGTTGTTTCGAACGCCCGGTTGCTCAGATTAGGCACCGGAATGAGCTTCGTCATATCAACTCCAGTCGCGATTTCCAGCGCCTTGGCATAGGCAACGACATGCACGCCGCCGCGAACGAGCAGATAACCGACCATTTCGCGCGCCACGGGATGGTCCGTCATTTCATACACGCGCATTTTATGCGTCCTCGCCCCGCATTCCAAGAAAAAATTGTGCAGCAGGTCCAGCACCAGGTTGCCGCTATTGAACACGTAGTCCCCTGTCCAGCCTTTGCCCATGGAGTCCAACGGCAGAGCCGTTTGCGCCGAGGCGATAAAATGGTGCGAGTTCCGCTTGTCGAGCGCGTCCATCATCGGTGCCGCATTCGGATCGGTCGGCTGCGTAGACCCGGTCAAGCACAGGTTGATAGCATTCGTAACCAGCTCGACGTGGCCGAATTCCTCCGCCGTAATACTGCACACCAGATCGTAGAAGGGTTTCAGCTTTGTTTTGCCGCGAAAATTAAACGACTGAAACATGTAATTATTCAGCGTCGACATTTCCCCAAATCTTCCGCCCAGCAGCTCCTGAACGGCTGCCGCCGCATTCGGATCGGCGTGTTTCGGCTTCGGAAGCTCGATCGCAAGCTTATGAATACGTTTGAACACTCCTATCCCTCCCTGCTTGTCCCGACGGACCAAGTTATTTTTGCCACACTTGCGGCTCAGATTCCCCTTTGACGTATTCGATTCTCGTCGGATTCAGTTCAAGAACAATATAGTCCGGGTCGTGCGGCCCTTCAAACCAGCGGCTGAGTTCGTCGTTCCACAATTTCTCCTTCAGGTGGTTATCCGTACACAGCTTCGCTGTCGCTTCCATCTGCACGATTTCGGATGAGAGGGTTCCGTCATATCCTGTCAGAACAAATACGTTTGCATTTTCCCGCAGCTCGTCTACTTTGTCCGTTCGGCTGTTGGTCGCCAAATATACCGTGAGTCCTTCGTGAAACAACACCATGTACCGAATCTTTGGCCGATTGCCGTCGATCGTACCGAACGCGCAGACGTCATTCGCATCCAGCACCTTCATGATCTGCTCTTCCAGTTGCTCCGTCTTCAACATAAGAACATCTCCTTTCGGTTATGGAAGTCCGACTTCCTTCTTGATTACCCGAACGGCCGCAAGGCCAAACAAACCTTCGGCTCTCAAAAGAACTTGTTTCATAAGAGGACAGCCGGGTTAAATGCATAGTACATTTCTTCCAAAGGAGCTGATTCGAATGGATACTAACGTTTTGAAAGGAAAATGGAGGCAATTGAAGGGCGAAGCGCAAAAGCAGTGGGGCAAACTAACCGACGACGACCTCGATGTCGTTAACGGGGAAAAGGAAAAGCTCCTCGGGAAACTCCAAGAGAAATACGGGCATACCAAAGAAGCTGCGCAAGAGGAGTACGACCGCTGGGAAAGCGGCTGGCGCGACCGGCTTTAACTTTCCGCATGCTTAACTGCATGAAAAGTTTGCATCGCAGATAATTTATGGCACAAAGAGAAAGAGCCTACATCCGTTTGGATGCAAGCTCTTTCTCTTTGTGATGCGGTTGAGAGGACTCGAACCTCCACGAGCGTACGCCCACTACCCCCTCAAGATAGCGTGTCTGCCATTCCACCACAACCGCAGGTTAACGTAGGGATGCACCCGGCGGGTTCTCATCCCTACTATCTATGACCCGTAGGGGATTCGAACCCCTGTTACCTCCGTGAAAGGGAGGTGTCTTAACCCCTTGACCAACGGGCCATGCTGTGTATTAATGCCACCTTTTTGAGCGACAAGTGTTATTATAGCGGAATGCGTTGAGCTTGACAAGCCCCTTTTGCAAAAAAATCTCGCCTTTTTTGGAGGTCATCCTTCCCTATGTTACAATCAACTGCAAAAGGACCCCATTCCCCTACAGAGGTGTATTCGATGCTGGTATACAACCATGCTACCGGTCAAGTTACGGAACAGGAAGCCCGTTTTCCTGCCGACAATGAGAATGTTTGGCTCCATATGACAGCTCCAGAAGCCAAGCAGGTGGAACAAGTGCTTAAACATCAATTTCACTGCCATCCGCTTGTGGTCGAGGATTGCATCAAGCTAAAGCAGCGTCCCAAAGTGGACCGATACAAAGACCATGTCTTCATGACGTTCTTTGCCGTTGTGGACAAGCAGCTTACGACGGTCGAAATCGCTATCGTGATCGGTAAAAATTTTGTCATTACCATTTGTAAGGAACCGCTTCCTTTGTTCGACGAGCTGAAAACGCATTTGTTGCAGGTCGAGGGCAGCATGGAGCATAGCGGACGCATTTTATACTATTTGTTGGACCGCTGCGTGGATGACTATACCGACATCATCAATCAGATCGAGGACCGCGTCGACCGTCTGGAGCAAATGATTTACCGTAATCCTTACGTCCATGTAGCGCGTGAAATTTTTAAATCGAAACGAAAAATGCATCATCTCCGCCGTATTATTGCCGAAGAGAAAACGATGCTCGGCACGCTAACGCATCAGAACTTCCCTTACATCCGTCAGGAAGCGGATGTCTATTTCATCGACATCTATGATCACATTTCCCGTGTTGTCGATTCCTTGGATGTATTTCGGGAATCGCTAACCGGTCTGCTCGAGCTGCAGATGAGCATTAAGTCCGACCGCATGAACGAGATCATGAAGACGCTGACCATTATCAGCTCGATTTTTCTCCCGCTGACCTTTATCGTCGGCTTGTACGGTATGAATTTCAAAGATATTCCCGAGCTCAACTGGAACTTCGGGTACATATACGTTTGGATCGTTATGATCGTTGTTACGATCTCCATGTGGGCTATTTTTAAGTGGAAAAAATGGATTTAGCCCGGGGGAGCCTCCGGGGCGCATAGCTGCCGCTCCGACGCCCCCTTCGGCTCTCCGTAGACAATAAAAAAACCGCCTTTCGGCGGTTTCGTTTATTGTCTACGGAGAGAGAGGGATTCGAACCCTCGCACCACTTACGCAGTCTAACCCCTTAGCAGAGGGTCCCCTTGAGCCACTTGGGTATCTCTCCAAGAAAGAATGGCTCCCCGAACAGGACTCGAACCTGTGACAACTCGATTAACAGTCGAGTGCTCTACCAACTGAGCTATCAGGGAAAGACACTTTTAATTTATCATGAATGCGGCTGTAAGTCAAGGGAAAGCAGCTTTAATTTGCCTTTGCAGAAACCGCAGACGTACTTCTTCGGGTCGGTCTTGCGTTTACGCATATACTCCGCGCTGCAACTTGTACAAACGAGCTTGTACCGGTAAGGCTCGGTACGCTTCAGCTCCTGCGGGAGCGACCGGCAATAGCGCGTCCCTCCAACCTTGGCCAACAACCGCTTGAAATCATCATCCCGGTGCTGGTACCCTCCCCCAAGCAAATGCAGGTGGTAATGGCACAGTTCATGCTTAATAATTTTCTCCACGTCGGCGGCTCCGAACTGTTCATACTGCAGCCAGCTGATTTCGATATCATGCGTACGGGTGAAATAACGCCCTCCCGTCGACCTTAATCTCCGGTTGAACCTCGCCCGATGCAAAAAAGGACACCCAAACGACGACAGCGATATTTGCTCTACCCACAGCTGCAGCTGTCGGTCATCCATCGTTTTCCCACCCTTACTCTCTGGTTTCTCTTTGTTTTCTCTCTTGAATTGTAACCGCAGGTTAGGCTAAACTGTCAAGTAGGAATCTGGAATTGATTCGGACGAATTGTCGTTTTGACCCATAGAGAGGAGTTTAACCCGATGTTCAAAAAGAAATGCGCCCTGCTTAAGCTGGAGGACCAGATCGAATTCGTGGAAATGCCCGCTACCCATATGTACCAACTGGCTGCGCTTAATCAACGGCTGCATAAGGAGCTGGACAAGCTGACTGCCCCCAATGCTCCCAAACTGCCGGTGTTCATCGCAGAATTCGACGGACTTGAGCTTGTGCATCCGGGCTATACGCTCCAGCACGGCCTGGACTACATCAACCGCCTGGAACAGACGTTCAGCGCAATTCAAGAGCAGGAAAAAGAGTATCCGCTCGTCTCCCTCTTGACCGAGATTCGCGCGCTTCAGGCACAGCTTGAGCAGTGGTACGAAGAGGAAGAGGATTTCGCCTAAAAAAGGACCTGCACCCGCAGCGGCTCCCGCCCATATGCTGTATAGTGTACAGCAGCTAGATGGGAAGGGACTGATGGTGTTGCCACAATGGCTTTGCAACCAGCTGATGCGAGCATTTTACAACAAAAACCGCCGGCAAATCCGTTTGCTGAACGATTGCTGGTTTTTTTACCGCACCCGCAAAAGCGAGACGGACCCCACGACATCCCAGCTTCAATAAAAGATGAGCTCACGCTCAAAAACAAATAGAGCATACGCCAGAGTGAAGGACGCGGCTTCCGCTACATCCCTTTTCTCCGGCTTATGCTCTATTTTATGCTTAAGAAGGCTTTTTCATCGTTAGCCCGACGCGGCCCTTTTTCAGGTCGACGTTGAGCACCCGTACCGTTACGACATCCCCTACGGACACGACGTCCATCGGATGCTTCACGTAGGAATCGCTTAACTGCGAAATATGAACGAGTCCGTCGTTTTTGATGCCGATATCGACAAAAGCGCCAAAATCGATCACGTTGCGCACGGTTCCCTGCAGCTCCATGCCCGGTTTCAAATCTTCGATCTGCAGCACGTCCGTACGGAAAATCGGCGCCGGCAGCTCCTCCCGCGGGTCCCGTCCCGGCCGCTGTAGCGAATCGAGAATATCGCGCAGCGTCGGTACCCCGACGCCAAGCTTCGTAGCCAGCTCTTCGGGCTCTAGGCTTTGCAGCATCGCTTTCAGCTCGGCACTGCCAAGCTGCGACAGCTCCAGCTTCAGCTCGCGGAACAGCTTGTCCACCACGTCATACGATTCCGGGTGGATCGGCGTGTTGTCCAGCGGATTACTGCCATCCGCGATCCGCATAAAGCCGACGCACTGCTCGAACGCCTTCGCTCCGAGCCGTGGAACCTTTTGCAGCTGCGCCCGGCTGGTGAACTTCCCGTTGTCGTCGCGGTATTTTACAATATTTTTGGCAAGCGTGCTGTTGACGCCCGATACATACGATAGCAGCGACGGAGACGCTGTGTTCACGTCCACGCCCACGTGGTTCACCGCCGACTCGACGACAAACTTCAGGCTCTCTTCGAGCCTTTTTTGCGTGACGTCATGCTGGTATTGGCCGACGCCGATCGCTTTCGGTTCGATTTTGACAAGCTCTGCCAGCGGGTCCTGCAGCCGCCGCGCGATAGAGATCGCGCTACGTTCCGCCACGTCCAGGTCCGGGAACTCCGTCTGTGCCAGCTTGGAAGCCGAATAGACACTCGCACCCGCTTCGTTGACGATCAAATACTGAAGCTTCCGTGCCTTGATCTCGCCGATCAGCTCGGTTACGAATTGCTCCGTCTCGCGGGACGCTGTCCCGTTGCCGACGACGATCAATTCGACGCGGTAAGCGTCGATCAGACGCTTGAACGTCGCTTTCGCTTCCGCTATTTTATTGTTCGGCGGCGTCGGGTACGTGACGGCAATCTCCAGCATTTTGCCCGTATCGTCGACGACGGCCAGCTTGCAGCCTGTCCGGTACGCGGGATCGACGCCAAGCACCACCTTGCCCTTAACCGGCGGCTGAAGAAGCAGATTGCGCAAATTTTCGGCGAATACCTCGATCGCTTTTTCCTCGGCCTTCTCCGTCATTTCATTGCGCACTTCCCGCTCAATGGACGAGGCGATCAGCCGCTTGTACGCATCTTCAATCACAGCCGTCAACGTGTCGCGGACGATAGAAGGCCCCTTGATCACTTGCTTCGCGATATACTCGTGAATCCGCTCGACCGGAACGTCCAGCGCCACCTTCAGCACTTCTTCCCGCTCTCCGCGGTTGATCGCCAGAATCCGGTGCGGCGGCAGCTTACGAACCGGCTCCTGATAGCTGTAATACATCTCGTAGACGGATTCCTGCTCGGCGTCCTTGGCTTCGGTCCGCAGGATGCCCTGCTCGAACGTGTGACGGCGCACCCACGCCCGGATTTTAGCATCGTCGGCGATTTGCTCCGCAATGATATCCATCGCGCCTTGTACGGCTTCCTCGACCGTCTGGACGCCTTTCTCCTCGCTGACATACTTGCCCGCTTCGGCAAGCAGCTCGCCCTGCTTGGGCTGCGTCTGAATCCAGAGCGCCAGAGGCTCGAGACCTTTCTCCTTCGCCACGCTGGCGCGCGTCTTGCGCTTTTGCCGGTACGGGCGGTACAAGTCCTCGACTTCCTGCAGCTTAACCGACTGCTCGATTGCCGTACGCAGCTCGGCCGTCAACTTGCCCTGCTCGTCGATCAGACGGATGACCTCCAGCTTCCGGTCCTCCAGATTGCGAAGATACGCCAGCCGCTCTTCAATGTCCCGCAGCTGATTTTCGTCGAGCTCTCCGGTCATTTCTTTCCGGTACCGGGCGATAAAAGGAATCGTATTCCCCTCGTCCAACAGGCCGACCGTCGTCTTCACCCGCCCCGCCGCGATTTGCAGCTCGGACGCGATCTGCTTCAGAATGCGCTCCTGAATCGCCGCTTTCATCTCTACCGTCAGTTCCACAACTGCCCGAACTTCTTCCGTCTGTCCCGTTTGCTCTTTTGCCATCCGACTATTCTCCTCCCAGACATAAAAAAGCGAGGGTACCCGCACCCCCGCCTCGTCAGCATGTTAAAACTCAATCAGACCTACGCTTATTTGCAAAGCTTCATCGACCTTGCGCATGGTTTCCTCATCCAAGTGCGTGATTTTGTCCGTCAGGCGCTGCTTATCGATGGTCCGAATCTGCTCCAGCAGGATGACCGAATCCCTGTCAAAACCGTGCGCTTCCGCGTCAATCTCCACATGCGTCGGCAGCTTGGCTTTTTGAATCTGCGCCGTAATCGCCGCTACGATCACCGTAGGACTGAAGCGATTGCCGATATCATTCTGAATGATCAGTACGGGCCGAATGCCGCCCTGCTCCGAACCGACGACCGGTGAAAGATCCGCGAAAAAAACATCGCCACGTTTGACAATCAAGTGTCACACCCCGCTTACCAGGCGGTCCAGCGTGTTGTCCGCTTCTTCCTCCGCCTGAAACGCTTCCGAGGCCATGTTCAGGTTGATCTTAGCCATTTCCATATAGCCGCGCTGCATCGATTCGCGCAAATGCCGTTTCTTACGCTCCAACAAGTAAAGCTTCATCGCCTGACGGATAAACTCGCTGCGGTTGGAATTTTCCTTCTCCACCAGATGATCGACTTCCTGCAGCAAATAATCCGGCAAGCTGATCATGATTCGCTTCGTGTTATGCGCACCCGCCACCTATACATGCACCCCCAAAAACATACAAGAACCTATTTCCATTATGGCAAACATCCAGATAAAATATACAAAATCAATATATGCCGAAGGTATAGCATATATGTTATACCTTGACGCGCTCCGCAGCATTTTGCCTCTATACTTATTCGCGGCAAACCAAGAAAATCCTCTCATGTTAGGAGAAAAAATTCAATGGCAAATGCAGCCAGTTCTTTTTTTGGACAAAAAGTATGGCTTTCTACAATGTGCTTGCAGAGGCAGCAGAACCCTTGTTACGACTCCGGCTCCCATACGTGCCGCAGCAGCGGATTCACTGACCGTGCAGCGCAGCCTTCCTTCATATATACGCGGGGCACTCGGTGCGAAATCATGCAGACGACCTCGTAATTGATCGTTCCGAGCCATGCGGCATGCTCTTCCGCCGTAATCCGGTCTTCACCCTGGCTGCCCAGAATTACCACTTCTTCTCCCATTGGAATATCAGGTATTTCGGATACATTCAGCATGCATTGGTCCATACAAATTCTACCTACTACAGGCACACGCCGCCCCCGAATCAATACTTCTGCCTTACCGGTCAGCATCCGGGAAAAGCCGTCCGCGTACCCGATCGGCAGCGTCGCAATCGTCTCCTCGCCCTGTGTCCGGTATACGATGCCATAGCTGATGCCTGAACCCTCGGGCACTTGCTTCACCATGACGACGCTGGATTTGACGCTCATTACCGGCTGCAAATCAACCTGCTGCTTATTCACCTCTTCGGACGGATACAATCCATACATCGCGATCCCGAGCCGTACCATGTTAAAGGATAAATTCGGCGTATCAATCCCCGCAGCGCTGTTCCCGGCGTGAACGTACGGAAATTGAATTCCTTTTTGCGTAAAATGCTCAACGACCCGCTCGAATCGACCGTACTGCTCAAGCGTATAGCTCTTGTCCGTTTCATCCGCGCAAGCAAAATGGGTAAACAACCCTTCCACTCGAATCCCCGGCGTCCGCACCGCCCGTTCGATCAGCGCGATCGCCTCTTCCGCGTCCGTTAACCCGAGCCGGTTCATTCCGGAGTCGATTTTAATATGAATGTTTAATGGGCGCTCTTTAGCCCCTAATCGTTCCCACGCGTCCAGCAGCTCATGGGTATATATATTGAGAGTAATCCCGTTAGCCCAAGCGGTTTCCAGCCCTTCCGGGGGCGTGTAGCCCAATACGAGGATCGGGGCTGTAATGCCTGCTTGCCGAAGCTCCAAACCCTCATCCAAAAAAGCGACCGCAATATATTCCACGCCGCATTGCAGCGCCTCCCGGCATACCTCCACCGCTCCGTGTCCATAGGCATCCGCCTTGACGACTGCCATCATGCTTACATGCTCCGGAAGCACCCGCCGAAACTCGCCTAAATTATGGCGCAGCGCATCCAATGAAATCTCCACCCGGGTCGGCCGGTAAAACGAATCCACCTGATCCACCTTCTTCGGTCTCATAAAATCAAGGGAAGCCGCTTACAAGGCCACAGCTTGCACCTGTAAAGAAGCTTCCCGCTTAAAAATTCATATGATCATGGTAATGCGTACCGCAGGGCCCTGTCAACGAACAAAATAGTAACATCGTGTCCGTCAGTTTTTGATTATTAGCGGTTCGGTTCGTGTATAAAGGAACCGAATCACAATCGCTGGATTGCCGGTTTCAACTATTTACCGATTTCCCCCTGCACCGCTTGCGCCACCTTAATCATCTCCGTCTCCGGCAAGTCCCCTGTAGATAAGCGGAATTCGATGCCGTCGTAGGTCCAGGTCAATGTTTTCTTCGCATCCCCGGTTACAACGCCGAGCGTAAAGCCCAGATCCAAAATATCCCCCGGTAAGATTGACACCGTCTGTACCTGCGGACGGGACTCCATCAACGTATAGTTGTATTTTCCGGAATAACGGAGCATGACCGCTTGATCTTCACCCAGCTTAAGCTCCGTCACGTCTTGCTTCTTCACGCCGCTCGGCATGTAACGCGGTTCGATGATACCGAACGATTGCTGCTTGGAGGTGTCTTTTTTGGCGCCTGTGGCTGCCGCTTGCGCTCCGTTGGCCGCAGTGCCCTTGTCACTTCCAGCTTCCGCCGCTGTGCCTTGGTTGCCGCTGGCGCTGCTCGTCTTCGAGCTGTCGCTGCTGGATCCGGGTGCGGTAGCACCTTTGCTGTCACCTGTAGCTGTGCCTGCTGCATTGCCCTTGCTCGTGCCCGCTGCTTCGCCTTTTGCATCAGATCCCGCCCCTTGTCCCGTAGCGGTTCCGTTTGTTCCTGTCCCCATACCGTTACCAGTCGCCGTACTTTTGCCACCAGCCGTCCCCGTGCCGGCCTTGGAATCGGTCGCTCCCGATTTCTCCCCAGTTTTCGAATCCCCTTGCATCATCGTGGGCAGTGTCTTCAGGTTCCAGCCCGTCATATTGCGCTGCATGTCAAACTGATCCTTTTCAAACTTCGTACCGAATTCAAATTGATCGAATTTTACAATGACCATCACATTGGAGTTGGCATCCGACACTTCCACATGCTGCGGAGCATAGTTTCTCTTGTCCAGCCACACCTTCTGACGCGCTAAAGAGCCATTCTGGTAATTCGCCACTACATCGAATACATACGCCTTCTCGTCCGACGTAAAATGCCGTTCATTGTCCATCAGAATGCTTTGGACGAGCGACTGGTATAAGTAAACTTGGCCTTGATTCTCCGGCCAATCGCTTTGGAAGCGGAAGCTTTTGTTCAAATGTGGCGTTAGCACGAATACTCCGTCATCGTTGCGCAGCACAATTTGCGTAATATCCTTCTTCGCATTCGTCAGCGAGATCCGATAAAACGAAGGGGCCTGAAAACTAACCTCCACGTCGTATTCCTGAGGATCCTGCCCCGTACGCAGCGTCATCTGCCCTTTTCCGTGATAGCTCTGCAGCTTACTCATCACACCGTCCAATTCCTTTACCACCGATCCTGCATCCTTTTTGCCGCACCCGGACACTACCAGGCTTAAACAAACCATCACAAGGGCCACCACCCACGTGAACCGCCGCATCGTCTCATCCCCTCCACCACATAATCAATCCAGATTGATACCATGTCTATGTGGGGACTTGGCCAATTATGCAGACAAGGTTTGGCGAGGAAATAAAAACTCCTATAACCGGTTGGTTATAGGAGTTGGGCTTAATAAGCATTTTTATTAACAAAGCCATTAATAATCGTCTTCCAAATAATCTTGATGTCGAATAAAAAGCTCCAGTTCTCGATATAGAAAATATCGTACTTGATCCGATCCTCGATGGACGTATCGCCGCGAAGCCCGTTGGACTGAGCCCAGCCGGTAATCCCTGGGCGGATATGATGCTTTACCATGTACTTCGGAATTTCTTCCTTAAATTGTTCAACGAAATAAGGGCGTTCTGGCCGGGGCCCGACAACACTCATATGTCCGAACAATACGTTGAAAAACTGCGGCAGTTCATCCAAGCTTGTTTTCCGTAAGAATGTACCGAACTTTGTTTTCCGCGGATCGTTTTCCGTCGTCCATTGGGTATCGGAAGATTGTTCCGTTTGTACCCGCATCGAGCGGAATTTATACATCATAAAATTCCGTCTGTTTAAACCGACGCGTTCTTGCTTAAAGATGATCGGTCCCGGCGAAGTGATTTTCACGCCAATAGCTATAAGAATCAATAATGGCAGAGTAATAAGGATTGCAGCTAACGAAAATGCAATATCAAACGCTCGTTTGAAGAAGCGATTTCTGAATTCATCCAACGGAATGTCCCTAACATTAATTAACGGAATGCCTGCGAAATTATCGAAATACGGCTTGGACGGAAGATAATCGAAATAATCAGGAATGATTAACGTTTTGACTCCGGCCTTCTCACAAGTATTAATAATTTTTCCGAACTTATGATGAGCGTCCAATGGCAAAGCAATGATCACTTCGTCAATCAGTGTCTTTTCCAGAATAGCCTCAAGTTCATCGACCCGGCCAAGGATGGGCTTGTAGGTTTCAAAGCCGGTCTCATGACAATCATGAAAATCATCCAAAAAACCCGCTACTTCATAACCTAATTCGGGATACTGTAATAAATTCCGATAGAACCTTTTTCCGATCGAACCGGCACCGAGAATTAGTACGAATTGTTTATTGTATCCCTTCTGTCTCAAACGTTTCAAAGATGTCTTAAGGATATAGCGGTAAAAGCTGATGGCCAGTATGCTATTTACTAAAAATAAGAAAAGAAACGAACGCGAAATATCAATTGCCTTAAATATGAACAAAAAACTTAGCAAAATAAGTAAGCTTATTGTGTAAACTTGAACAATAGTGAATAATTCATAAGAAAATTTTTTTCTTCGTTTCGGGGTGTAGAAATTAAAGGCGTAACTTAGAAAAATTGCGATTCCCCCGTAAATTAAGCCCCATACTACATAATTTTGAAAAGGGAGCCGATCATCGTCAAATGGAATCAATCCACTTTTAAATTTTAGCCACCATGAAAACAAGAAAATAAGCTGCACACAAATAAAGTCAGTTAAAGAATAAATTTGCGATAAAAAACCTTGGCTCTGACGTACCATTTACTCACCTCATTAAAAACAAAAAAGGTATCTTGAAAAGTGTAGTAGCTTTTATAAAATATAACACATTTATGGCTAGACTAAAAATACTTAATTTATGTAATAAGGTGTCTCTTTCCATCCTTTCCGTCAAATCACACTTCTTATTTTAAATTTAAATTAATGACTTCTAAAATTGATGTAGTTGAGTTTATAAAAAAAAGAAAACAGCACTAAGGAAATCGTTAAAGTGATACTTGGATAACTAGACATATGCTCGTCTGAATCGCCGCAACCACAGCGAAAATGTAACCAGTCTTTCAAACGCTATTACTGACGCTTCATTCGCTTTATGAGCAGAGCAATGGATAAATGAATTTTGCTTTTGGACCTATGCCATATCACATAGGTTTGCGGCGATTTGTGACAAAAACTTTTTATCTAAAGGAAATTTTTCACTTCGTATGTATATTATCAACAAACTATATTTTAAAAGATAGTTACTTAAAAATAAATGTTTTCAAAATTGTACACATCACTTTAATCTTGGGTCTATCCAGTAGGCTTGATCGAAGTCATTGCCGTCTCCTGAATCCATTGTTTTTAATTCCAACTTATTAACGCTACTCAAATTTACAGTAACATTTTGAATAAAATCATTTTTTCTTATTATATCACTCTCATACAATAAGCGGCCATCGCCAAGAACAGAAAATATTACGGTCCCTTTTTCGCTTGTATTATCGAGACCCAGTGAAAACGTTAAAGATTTATATTTTTTTTCTAAATCATAAATAATAGATGAATTGGCATGAGCAAAAATAAAATTTTTGTTCTTTAAATTAGTATCTTTAACTTGATAAGCTAAATTGCTATTAGTTACATCTGTAGTTATCTGGCCAAACTGTGAGTATTGTTGTACTGGGTTCTCCAGAACTATACTTCTACCATTTTCGTTATCTTTAAACGCTAATTTTAAATCTAATAATTCATTATTATTACCGTCTACTATCTTGAGTTTATTTCTTTCGATCTGTATCATTCTTTGACCGTCGTATACATAATAATGTATTTCAAAACCTTCTTTTTGCATCTCTCTTACCTTATCCAAATCATACAACCAATTTTCATATTTTATATTAATTTTATCTTTCTGTGTATAATAACCATTTGACAAATATACCTTAACATTTGAGGGGATCAAATTTGCTTTTCTTATACCTTCCGGAACCCATCCTAAATTTATCGAAGAACGTCCATTAAAACTTTTTGGAAAAACATACCCTAATGGTTCTTGTATATTTAAAAAAACTAAAGATTTAGTATTTAAGTGGGAATATTCTTCTTTTTGGAAATCTATAAAATTTGTGACGTATCTTTTTAAATCATTAATATGAAGAAGCTCGTCACGAATATATTTATGAGCCGAGAATAATGATATTATTATCAGAAATGTAATGCTAATAAAATATATGAATCTATTTTTTTTCATTTCCAGTTTAATTAAGAAATCAAAACAAATACCAATCAGGAGAAATAAATAAAAAATAAAAAAAGAATTACAAATATATAAAAATCTTAATTCCACCCATCCAGAAAGAAGTGAAAAAGGAGATAAAAGAAACACTAAAAAAAATGGAAATAAAGTTACGCCTAGCAATATTTTTTTGTCAAAAAACTTTTTTAATAAAGAATCAGTTCTTAGTAATATAAAAAAGAAAACAATAAATAATAATGTTAGAAATATATACATCAACGAAGTAGTTGAGCCAACAATCATTTCGATCATTTTCACATAAGATTTTGTAATGGAATTAACACTGAAATTTTTTGCATATTGTTGTGTTGCCGTATCTAAATTATACTTAAAATAAAGAATACATCTATAAATAATATAAGGAGAAGACCATGAACCCCCTACAAGCAAAATTTTAAATAGATAAAATTTAAACGTTCCCTTATCTATGTTTGAGAGTGGGGCTATTAATATAACAATAAAATATAAGGGGAAAAATAGAAATCCCTGTTCATTAGTAAAGTAAGCAAAAGATGAAAAAAGTACAAATAAAAAGAGCCACTTGTTTTTATCATTATTTATATACTTATATAAAAAAATACACGATACTAAGGAAAAAAAAGTAACAAAGACAGGATATGCCCCTGTAATCCATAGGATACTTTCGATATTTAACGAGTTACAATATAAAAAAAGTAAAAATAAAATATTAAATAAAGAACCTAGATAAACCTTAAATATTTTTTTAAAAAAATAAATGAAAATAAAACCATTTAATAAGTGAAAACCTCCTATTACAAAGTGTGCAGCCTCACTGCTTTTGAGAAAGTTCAACAAAAAAACTAATAAATAATCCCACAAAACACCTCTTGCATAAAATGGAATTGATAAATCTATTCGTTCAAGCATCCCAGTTGGTAAATGAGAAAAATCGTCGCTCATGTAAGGAGCCTTCGATAGTTGAAAAAGATAAAAAACAAAAAAAATGGTCATTAAACCATAAGAAATTTTTAATTGAATTTGCTTATATTTTGTAAAAAACATAATATTGCCCCCTTTAAAATAAGTGGGTAATTCTTTCCTCGTTATTACCCACTTATTTAGTGACGCCTGATTGTCGATGAGCTAAACAATACACCTACTACTCTTTCTTTCTTACAAGCAAAAATAAAATTACTGCTAATAATATTGTAGAAATCGCTAGAAGTATACTATGAATTGCATAATTTTGATGATATTCAAACCATTCTTTACTTAATCCGTATACAGGATTATCAATCTTCCAATTTAAATTTTTAACAAAAATATAATTTTTATACACAAAGATCCAGCAAGTAAGTAGGAAACTAAAAATAAGCCATCTTAATACTTCATACCTCTTGGATTTTTCATTTAAAGATCCTAACGATGTTATAATAGAACTTAACCCAATAACCCCTATAATAATTAGATAAGGAAGTACTGGAAGCATGTACCTATCTACCGCAAAATTTGTAAGACTATTAAATATAATATGAGCAATATTTATACTAGCAAAAATAAATATACTTACTTTAGTGTGGTATTTTAGACTTGAAAATGGAACATAGGACAAAGAGATCATACAAATAATTGTAAATATCCCTATATTAAAGGTACTTGGCAAAAAGGGAATTATTGAGTTGAACATTATATTTGATGATGTATTTTTGTACCCAAAATAATCGGCATCACTTCGAATAATAGAATTCTTAAAAATATCTTCTTTTGACATCAATCGTTTTTCTTGGTTATTTGAATCGTAATTTAAGTAACCTCTAATATCTGAATAATATTTATACGACATGTCATGAAAGTATATTTTTTTGAATTCATGTAAGAAATGATAAGCATAATTTAATGGATGATTTAGTACCCCCTCCTTGGTTAATGCGAAAAGTAGTTGATCTTTTTCACCTTCATTCATTTTCAAAGGCAAGCTATTTATTAGTTTTATTCTTACCCCATTAGGATCCCAACCTAAAAACTTTGCTAAATCTATTAATTCGCCATTATACTGTTGGTTTGTTTTAAAAACCGCATTTTTAACTACTTCTTTACTCTGAGTAAAAGTTGATGTTGATTCAACATCAATAAGGTTGCCTGCAACTAATACTAATCCGAGACCATTTATCGCTGTTGTACCAAAATAATTATATTTACTGTAATTCCATAAATTCCAAGATAAAACAACAACGATAATAGGCAAGCAGTACATAATACATCTTTTAGCAATGATTTTTAACGTATCCTTGTTAAATTTGCCCAATAAAAATATTAGAACAAAAACAATAGGAATCAAATAGTACCCGGCTGGTCTTACCATAACTAGTATGGCAACAAATATTCCCCAACTAAAAACCCTTTTTATACTAAGTCTTTTAGAAGATAATATTGTAGAATTCAAATGATATACAAATAATAGTAATATAAATGTAAACAATACATCGGTTAAGACTGTATGTTCATATATTATTAAATGAGGCGAAAAAATTATTAATATAAATCCAATAAGTGAAAAATATTTATTAATATGTGAATTTAGAATGTTATAAACTAAAATAGAAATATAAATTCCCAATAAATGCTGCACTATTACAAGAAAAAATGATTTGTAAGGAAATATAACAGAAATTAAGTAAATAAAAACTCCATAACCTGGTGTTCTATCTAAATTGGTTTGCAAAGACATTTCCTTAGCCAGTGATGAAGCCGTTTCCATATAGCCAGCACTATCATTGAAAAAAAAGCCATGGGGAAAATCGACCACTAAAATTATTCTTACAAGAAAACCCAAACCAAGAATTAGGTAAAACAAAAAGTTATATTTCTTTCTGTTTTTTGAAAAATTTTCATATATTTTAATTAACAAAGTTATAAATAAAAAAGTTATTATAACTCTTACTATACATTGGAGTATTATGTCAGTTTTATTTCTTTTATTATAATCTTTATTAAACTGAAACACATTATTACCACTATTATCAATTTTTATAATATTATTTCCTGATTCGATAAATGCATCTTTAACTACAACATTTTGATCATTATTAGGAATTAGCGATATTTTATCAATTTCTTGAGCAGACAAATTAAATTTATAATTATAAAAATCAGGTTCATGATTTTGTATCTTAAACAAGTAACTTGTTTGATTTGGTGAATACAAATTAATTATGTCTACTTTATTATCGATTTTTAATTGAACTTTGCCAGAATAATCGTGTTTCAAAAAATCAATCTCTAATTTTTCTTTGTATTTCACATCCAATATTAATTTAGTCTCTCTCTCATTCATATAAGAAAGTAATGTTTTATTTTGTTGCCCCCTAGAATCCTCTCTTAGTTCCCAATTACCTACTGTCTTGATTTTATCCCAATTTACTAACTCATTATCTGCCTTTATACTGAAAATCCACAACTCGCTTCCTTTTGAATTGGCATCTCTTTCAAATAAGTTAGTAATCTCAATATGATGGTTCATTTCCGTATTTTCTTTATACTTCACATTTTGTTGGGCATTCATTGCATTATTTTCATTTCCATAGCTAATGGAAACTTTCTCTCCCCCTTCTACTTTCATATTAAGATTAAGGGTTGATGTTGAAAACTTTGAAAAATCGTTGCTAAAATAAATTAATAATGAATAAATAATTGAAACTACTAAAATAGTAAGGGTTTTTCTTTTCATTTATTTTTATACCTCGATTTCACAATGTTACTTTTGTTATTTTACCCTGATTGTTTTCGTAAACGATATCGCAAGATGAACATTTAAAAGAAGGTAATAAAGCTTCACCACATTCACAAATATATCCCCTAAATCTGGCGGGATTACCGTACCATAACGTATGATCAGGAACAGATTTTGTAACTACTGCTCCTGCTCCGATCATAGCATATCTACCAATTGTGTTCCCAGCTATGATAGTAGCATTAGCTCCAATAGAAGCCCCTTCGTGAATAGTTGTTATAGCAAAACTATCAGGATACCTTTTGGACCTAGGCTTTAGATCATTAGTAAATGTAACATTAGGTCCTACAAACACATTACTTCCAAGCCTTACTCCATCCCAAATATATACACCACATTTTATAGTGACATTATCGCCAATGATTACGTCATTTTCAATAAAAGTCTGATCACAAATATTACAATTAGCACCAATTGTTGCACCGGACAATATATGAGCAAATGCCCAAATTTTCGTATTTTCTCCCACTTTATTAGTTTCAACAATAGCATTCTTATGTATAAACACATTTTTTAAGTTCATAATTTATTCTCCCGCCTTTTTAAAATAAATTTACTTAAAAGAAAAGTAATTGGGATTGTTATAACTATTATTAAAATTGGAGCTATTTTCTCATTAACATAATTAACAAAGTAAGATAACAAAGCTACGTTAATAAGATACTGAATTATATACACAATTGGGTAAAATAATATTTTTTTCACAGAAATTGATGATTTAAAAACAATTATAGTATTTAAAATGTATGAAAAAGCTATACCCAATATATAAGAAATACTGTAAGCAATTTGATATTTAAAGAACAATAGTAAAAACAGATAAGCCAAATATGTTATTAATGTATTAGTTATTCCAACAATTAAAAATTTTACGAAAGAATTATTCAAATACTTCATCAATAATATAGGCTGGTCTTTTCCGGCTTTCATCTAATATCCTCCATAAATACTCCCCAATAATACCAAGCATAATCATAATCATTCCAAGTAAGAATGTTACAATAGCAATTATAGTTGTCCAGCCTTGAATACTAATAGACCCAAAAATAGCGTTAAATACTACAAAGATGCCATATAAAAAACTTAATGTCGCTACTAAAAAACCAACAAATGACATAAAACGAATAGGGGCGTAGGAAAAACTAACAAATGAATCAATAAATAGCTTTATCTTTTTTGAAAACGTCCATTTTGATTTACCTAATTTTCTTTCTTGACGAACATATGGAATAAATTCTTGTTCATACCCTAACCAAAATATTAAACTCATTATATTAGTATTTTTCTCACTAATACTTAAAATTTCTTTTACGATTTGACGATCAATTAATACAAAATCAAAACCACCATTCGGATATCCTTTTATTGCAAATTTATCCATTAAATGGTAATATGTGTTTGAAAATAGTATCTGGAAAATAGATTCTTCTCTTTGTTGCCTTGTTGCCATAATAACCTTTTTTCCTTTAATCCATCTATCGATCATGTCCACAAATAACTCTGGTGGATCTTGTAGATCAGCTGAAATAATTCCTACACAATCACCTGTTGCATACTTTAGACCGGCTTGAATTGCAGACATAGAGCCAAAATTCTTGCTAAGTTTAACCAATTTGATTCGCGAATCATTTTCTTTTTCATTAAGCAAAAGCTCAAAAGATTTATCTTTTGAGCCATCATCTACAAATACGTATTCTAATTCGAAATTTGGTAATAATTTTTGAAGAGATTTTAGTCTAGGAATAGTATGTGGAATGTTAAGTTCATTAAAGTAAATTGGAATTACAATAGAAAATTTTTTTTTATTGGCTTCTGTAATCATTGACAGCTCTCACTACTTTCTCTATTTGTAACGAACTCATAACAGGACTAATAGGTAAACTGACAACCTCTTCATGAATTTTCTCAGAAGTTGGATAGCTTAAATTATTCCATTCCTTATAAGCTAATTGTTTGTGAGGGGGTATAGGGTAATGAACTAAAGTTTGTATCCCCTGCTCCATCAAAAAATTCTGAAAATGAGTTCTTTGGGAAACTCTTATAACAAAAAGATGCCACACATGTTCCTCTTCGTTTTTCGGCTTTTTAGGAAGAATCACATAATCATTACATATTTTATCAATATAATGATTGGCAATCTCTCTTCTAGTATTATTCTCATTATCAAGATCTGTTAATTTAATACGTAAAATGGCCGCTTGCAATTCGTCTAATCTACTATTAACTCCTTTATAAAGATTTTCATATTTTTTATGGGAACCATAATTTCGCAAAGCCATTATTTTTCGAGCAAGTTCTTCGTCATCTGTTGTTACTGCTCCACCATCTCCGATACAACCCAAGTTTTTTCCAGGGTAAAAACTAAATGCTGCTGCATGCCCCCAATTTCCGACTTTTTTATTATGATAAATCGCGCCATGAGCCTGCGCACAGTCTTCAATTACTTTTAAATTATATTTACTTGCTATATTCATAATTTCTTCCATATTGCAACTTAAACCATATAAGTGAACAATCAAGATGGCCTTGGTATTTTTTGTGATATTGGCTTCTATTTTATTCGCATCTATATTATATGTTTCTAACTCAGGCTCAACCAACACGGGAGTAGCGCCATTTGCAGATATTGATAAGATTGATGCAATATAAGTATTAGAAGGTACTATTACTTCATCTCCTGGACCAATTCCATATGCTTTTATAATCAAAGAAAGAGAATCAAGGGCATTAGCTGTCCCGATACAGTATTTACTTCCACAATAAGCTGCAAATTCTTCTTCAAATGCACGTACTTCCTCCCCCATAATGTACCATCCGGAATGAAGCACTTTTGACATAATATCTATAATTTTTTCCTCATACTTCAAATTAATTTGTTTCAGGTCCAAAAAAGGAATCATTTTTACATCTCCTTTATTACTCATATACTTCAACAAATTTATTATATGAATGAATATAATCTTCAGCATCATAATAATGTGAAGCCATTACAAGTAAAACGCAATCACTCGAAAATTTGTACATTTCGTGCCAATCATTCGGTTCTAATATTAGTATATCAGAAGGATTAGTCAATTCTATTTCGGTTTTTCTTTTAAGATTATCCAAACTAATAGTACAATACCCTGATAATGCAATTAGTGCTTGCCTTGTTTTAAAATGCGCATGCCCTCCCCTTACAACATTAGAAGGGGTATTATAAATATAGAAAATCCTCTTTATTTCGAAAGGAATGTCGGTACTCGCTTCTAAAACGGCTAATTTCCCCCTATTATCTTCAAACTCTTTAATTTTTATAACTTTACTTAGTAAATTCATCTAGGTACCACTCCACTGTTTTTCTTATACCGCTTTCGAAATTTTCTTTTGCCTTCCATCCGAGCTTATTTTCGATCTTGGTTGCATCGATACCGTATCTTTTGTCATGACCCGGTCGGTCTTCCACAAAATTTATCAAAGATTTATAACTTCTATTCTGAAGTGGGCGAAGCTCATCAAGAATTTCACAAATCATATTGGCAATGTATATATTTTGACGTTCGTTTCGTCCACCAATATTATATGTTTCCCCTGTTTCCCCTCCGTGAAATACTAAATCAATACCAGAACAATGATCATCTACATAAAGCCAATCCCTAACATTCTCTCCCGTTCCATATACGGGTATTTTCTCCAAATCGACTGCCTTTTTTATTATTGTTGGAATGAATTTTTCGATATGTTGCTTCGGTCCATAGTTATTTGAGCAGTTTGTTGTCACAACATTTAAACCATATGTGTGAAAATAACTTCTAACCAACATATCAGAACTTGCTTTACTTGAACTGTATGGACTATTTGGTGCATATGGAGTTTCTTCCGTAAAGAGACCAGTTTCCCCAAGTGAGCCATATACTTCATCGGTTGAAATATGATGAAATCTTGCTCTTTTGTAATTTTCTTTCACCTGAAAAGAAGCTTCCATCCATTGATTCCTACAAGTTTCCAATAAACGAAAAGTTCCAATAATATTAGTATAAATAAAAGATTCAGGCGATTTTATTGAGTTATCAACATGAGATTCAGCAGCAAAATGAATTACTCCTTCTATTGAATACGTTTTAAATATATCTTCCAGTAATTCTTGATTGCAGATGTCTCCCTGGACAAATTTATAGTTTTTGTTCTTATCTAGCGATGACAAATTATTCAAATTCCCAGCATAAGTCAATTTATCAATATTAATAACTGAAATATCGTTGTATTTATTTAATAAATAACTAATAAAATTGGAACCAATAAAACCTGCTCCACCTGTAACTAATATTTTTCTCATCGCAAAAGCCCCATTTCCTCTTTATCCGCTAAATCCACGATATACATTCCGTAATCGCTTTTTGCTAATTTCTGTCCTAATACTCTCAAGTCAGATAAAGAAATGTAGCCCATATTATATGCAATTTCTTCCAAACAGGCAACTTTAAATCCCTGTCTTTTTTCAATAGTCTCAATAAATTGGGAGGCCTCTAAAAGAGAACTATGGGTTCCTGTATCCAACCAAGCAAAACCCCTGCCAAGTATTTTTACATTCAATTTCCCTTCATTCATGTAATACCTATTAATATCTGTTATTTCCAACTCCCCCCTAGGAGAGGGTTTAATTTTTTTAGCAATGTTTACTACGTTGTTATCATAGAAATATAACCCTGTTACCGCATAACTCGATTTTGGACTCTGAGGTTTTTCTTCAATTGACAGGACATGATAATTTTTATCAAATTCAATGACACCGAATCTTTCAGGGTCTTTCACACGATATCCAAAAACAACAGCACCTTCTTTAAGAGAAGCGGCTTCTAAAAGTATCGGTTTAAAGCCCTGTCCATAAAATATATTATCACCCAGTACTAGCATCACCGAATCGTTTCCAATAAAATCTTCTCCTATTATAAAAGCGCTCGCTAGTCCATTAGGATATTCTTGTATTGCATAACTTATTTGGAGACCTAACTCCATCCCATTACCAAACAACTGTTCAAATCTGGAGGTATCTTCTGGAGTGGAAATTATTAGTATTTCGCGAATTCCAGCAAGCATCAGTACAGATAAAGGATAATAAATCATAGGTTTATCATAAACAGGTAATAATTGTTTAGATATAGATTTAGTAAGAGGAAACAATCTAGTTCCACTTCCACCAGCAAGTATAATCCCTTTCATCTAATGATTCCTTCCATTTAATCTAATGTTATTTTTGCAGGCAATAAAACCTTACTCCATACGCGTACATCTTCTTTAGTTCTAATAGTTAAAATTTTTGCGCGGTCTATCCAATCGTAATAGTATTCATTCCAAGTTGCTTTATCTTCACTCATTGCACCTAATGCAACTGTGATTGAATACGTACCAGGTTTCAAGTAAAAATTGGGAAAATCAAAATTTAACACAAATCTAGATCCTTGCTTTGCAGAAGGAAGTAGTACTTTATGGTTCCAACTATCATCACCTAATATATCAATACCTTTATCATCCTTGAATAACAAACCAACATTAATCTCAGTTGAAATATCCATAAAATATTCTACGAGGAACTTTACATTAAGCTTCTCAGCATATACTATATTATCCAAAGCTCTTCCATTAGCATCTTCCAATAATAACTTTACAATCTTTGCTTCACCTAAACCGTGTCTCTCACTACCAATAAATGATTCTGCCGTCCAATCAAGTGATTTATTAGTAACTTCATATAAAGAACCGACGTTATCTTGGATTTGTTTTCTTTTATCCAATTGTTCTTGATGAATCAATTCAATGTAATTATTAGCTATTTCGTCTGCAGTTCCTTGTGAATGAACTTCTCCTTTGTTTAAAAGAATTGCTGAATCACATAAACTCTTTACGGAATCAATATCATGACTAACAAATAGTATAGTACATCCATTTGATTGGAGTTCTCTTAATTTAGCCATACATTTATGTTGGAACTGTACATCTCCAACGCTTAGTGCTTCGTCTATAATCAAGACTTCTGGACTAACATTAATTGCGACAGCAAAAGCTAACCGAACAAACATTCCTGATGAATAAGTTTTTACAGGATAACGAATAAATTCTCCTATCTCAGCAAAATCTAAAATTTGTTGATACCGTTGTTTGATTTCTTCTTTCGATAAGCCAAGTATTGAACCATAAAGAAAAACATTTTCCTCACCTGAAAACTCCATATTAAAACCTGCGCCTAATTCCAAAAGCGCAACAACTCTACCTTTAATTTTCACACTACCAGTTGTAGGAGAAAGTGTTCCGGCAATAATTTGAAGTATGGTTGATTTCCCCGCGCCATTTCTACCAACTATACCAACAGTCTCTCCTTTATTTACATGAAAAGAAACATTTTTCAATGATGCTACTTTCTTTCCTTTTTTTGTCCGAAAAAACAATTCAGCTATGCGATCAGTAGGTTTATCATAGAGAGTATAAGTTTTTGAAACGTTGGTAACTTCTATTATTTTATCAGATGACATCTGAAAACGTCTCCTTACTTTTGTTAAAGAGAGTGCTTCCTAAAAAAAACAAAAACAGACTTATAATTAACATAACTATATAATTCATCCAGTTAGGTTGAGTATTATATATAGTTATTGCTCTAAATGATTCAACAAAAAAAGTTAAAGGATTTAGATTCATATAAATTTGAAATTCTTTCGGTACAGCTGTTACAGGATAGAATACAGGAGAGATATAAAATAAGATATTCATTATAATCCCCATTGCTTGCCCTAAATCCTTAAAGAAAACGCCTAACGTTGTCACGATGTAACTAAAACCAAGTGTAAACAAGGTTAAAGGTAATATTAAAACAGGAATCAATAGTAAATTCCAACCGACAGGGTACTGATAAAAAAACAGGGTTGCAATAAGAATTATCATACTGAACATATTTAATATAATTCCACTGAATACTGCAGATGTAGGAAGAATTTCAAGCGGGAAAACAACTTTTTTAACATAGTTACTATTTGCAGATAGGATAGCCGTTGAGCGGTACATTGGCTCTGAGAAAATTTGAAATATGATTAATCCTGCAAAGGTAACCATTGCAAAATCGAGTTTAGAAACCCCCTCTGCGTTTCCCCATTTCACTTTAAATATAACTGAAAATACGAATGAGTAAACAACTAACATTACGAGAGGTTGAACGAGTGTCCAAACTAACCCTAAATAAGACCCTCTGTATCTGGCAACGATGTCTCTCTGAACAAACTGAAACAATAAGTTACGATGATTAAATAAATTGCGAAGTACAGACGTCATCGTCTTCCTCCCAATACTTTTCGTACTTTATTTTTGATTTTCCTGAAAGTAATAGCAAACTTCCAAGCTTTTGATTCTTTTATTGAATTTAATTCGCTAAAATTATAATAGTTTGACATATGAGCATCAAAAAACATTTTGTCCTTTTCCACTACGACATAGCTTAAAGATTTTTGATAGCTTGTATAATGATGTTCAACTAGTTTTTCAATCAGATAAGAGCGGTTTTTCTGAGAATTTGATAACATAGATTCTTGATGTTTGCGGTAGAAAAACAACGGTTCAGGTATGCATTTTCCCTTCCAACCGTTTTCAACCATATAAATCCAAAAGTCCCAATCCTCAAAGCCAAAAGTCATGTCTTCTTTATAACCGCCAATCTGGTCAAAGGCATCGTGTCGAAATAGTGATGAAGCTACGCACAGATTAGATATTAATAATAAATTAGGGTCAAATTCCGGAGTCTTCCATATTCCACTTGCCGCGCCAAAAAATTGGACGTAAGTATAAACAAATCCTATATTCTCATCTTTTTGAATAGCTTCTACCGTTTTTTCAAAAAATAAGGAATCGATAATATCATCCGCATCTAAAGGAAGAATAAACTCTCCAATAGCATTATTTATACCTGTATTTCTAGCAGCTGATAACCCAGAATTTTCTTGGTGCAAAACTTTAACTCCACTTTTTTCAACGTGGTCTAAAACTCTTAAAGTCTCTTCATCTGTGGATCCATCATTCACAATAATGATTTCAAAATTCTTGTATGTGTTTTTCTTGATACTTTCAATAGTTTCTTCAATAAATTTTCCGTGGTTATAACATGGTATAATTACAGAAATAAGTCCTTTTTCATAATTTGTACTTCTGTTCTTTTTGGAAATTCCTTTTAAGTTATTAAAATAATTTTCTTGCAATTTATTAACAGCTTGTACGCTATAATGATCCTCTACTCTTTTTCTAGCTTGTAAGCCCATATTTTTACGTTCTTCAAAAGAAAGCTTACATGCATATTCTAATTTTTCAAACAAATCTTTTATATTTCCCGCCTCGAAAATAATACCGGATTTTTTATCTTCAACCATTTCAGCCATTCCACTAAAATCCGATACAATTACTGGTACCGAAGAGGCCATCGCTTCCAAACAAACATTCGGAAAGTTTTCAAAAAGTGACGGAAAGATACTTACCTTTGACTTGCTGTATTCTTTCAACACTTCTTCTCTAGGCAACCGATCTATAAAATGTATTCTCTTTTTTAGTTCTTTTGGAATTAATGATTGAAGATGAAGCTTCAAGGAACTCCCGTCTGGAGCTGAATTCGTATCCCCACCAATAAATTTCAGTTCTAGCTCTGGATATTTAGTCATTAATTCAATTGTGGCGATTACTAGATCTTTAACACCTTTTCTTAATTCTAGCCTTCCAACATATAAAAGTGTATTACTATCTACATAATCATTTATTGCAATAGATTCAATATCTATCGGATGTGGAACTATTTCAATGTTTTTCCTTAATGCGAGTTCTTGGACCGTCAGTTTGGCAAGCACATTCGATGGAGAAACAATTTCATCAGCCAACAGCATTGAAAAATTTTCGAATTGTACGAGTTGCTCCATACCTGGATCATTTATTACGCTATTGTACTTATTTAATACAAATAGAGGGGTATGAAGTCTTATAATCAACTTAGTATTTCGGAACTCTCCACGAGTTCTTTTTGCAAGCATTGAAAAATAACCTTCGCCTCTATAATCACAGAATTCCACGATATCAAACGAATAACGATTAGTAAGTTCTTTTAACTTCCAATACACTTTTTCACTATAATGTGACCAATATAAAAGAGTTGACAAATTTGCCGAATCCGCATTATTAATCACTTCCATCTGCGGTCCATCCATTTTAATTCTATGGATATTTACACCTAAGATATTTTCTTGGTCTGGTAAATTTTCAGGATTAAAAGTTATTACATGTATTTCATGACCTTGGATCGCCAAATTTCGACTAATATTGCCAACGTAAGTACCAATCCCCCCACCGAATTGGGGGGGGTATTCAAAAGAAACGTAACAAATTCTCATCATGCACCTCAAATTTTATATCGGGAATTATTTTGATAATTTTTCTTCTAATTTTTTTATATAACTCGTATGAATTTCCCATGCTTCTGATAGCTTTTTATTGTTTTCTTCTAAGTTTTTAATATACTCGGTATGCCTATTCCAAGCCTCGGCCAATTTCTCATTTTCTAATTTATAATCTTTCAATTGCTCTTCGTATATTTTAATTGTTTCGGAATATTCAGTTATTGTTTGCGTATGTTCCTCCCACGCTTTGGATAATTTAGAGTTTTCAGCTTCCGTTTTTTTGATAAATTCAACTTGTTCATTCCAAGCGATAGCTAATCTCGAATTTTCATCTTCTAATTTTTTAATAAGCTCAACTTGAAAATTCCATGCATTTGATAATTTTTGATTTTCTTTATACAAAGAATTTATGGTATCTTGAACTTCTTTAACATATTGGCTATATGTTGTGAAAAATGATATTACTGGAACGGACGGTATTTTCAAATCAGTATCACTGCAAACCAAAATCCATGTATCAGCCTGTTCATCATCCTTAGGAGTTATTGGATGTGCATTACTTAGAACAGCCGATTGATTTACACTGGCATCTAGTACATGTTCCGGCCTCATTATTGAAGTACCCGTAGTATTGTTTTGCACCCAAAACGATGTGGTACTAAAATGTTTTTCAACCAAGCTAATAAATTTATTTTTATTATAGATATCCACATGAAAGGGGTTTTCTGGGTTAAAAATATTATCATTTGGACATGAAATAATTAATCGGCCATCCTTTTTTAAAACTCTCTTTATTTCACTTAATAAAGAGTCTACCCCCTCAATATGTTCAATAGTCTCAAAACAAACGTATGTGTCAACAGAATGATCCTCAATAAATTGTAAATCAAGCGCATTGCCCAAAGTATATGTTAAATTATCTGCTTTGTAATGGGTTCTACAAAAATCGATAGCTTCTTTCGAAATATCTATTCCTTCAACAGATCCCGCACCATTTAATGCCAAATAGTAGCTACCGTAGCCATTTCCACAAGAACAATCGACAACTTTTTTATCCTTGCAAAATTGCAAAGCGAACATATATCTGCCATAATGTTCGGGAAACATCAAATCATTTTGATTTAAAAATGGATTCATGCGCTCAATATGATCCATAATAACAATCCTCTCCTTTATTTGATTATATTAACTTGTCGTATACATCTTGGTACTTACGAGACATCGATTCCGCAGTGTACTTTTCCATAACAGTTTGGAATGCATTAGATACTATCTTTTGTTTGAGTTCATCATCGTTCATTAATTTTGTAATAATTTCAGCATAAGCATGAATGTCATCTTGCGCTACCAGAAAACCATTTATTCCTGTGCTGATCAAATCACTCCAACCTCTAACGTCTGAAGCAACCACAGCCGCTTTACTAGCCATTGCTTCGATCCCTACAATTGGCAAACCCTCCATTAACGATGGCGCAATAAAAATCGAAGCTTTTTCAAGCAATAATTGTTTAACTTTTTCTTGATAGCCCATTAGTGTTATGGAGTTTGTCAATCCCAGTCGCTCAATTTTTTCTTTTGCTTTTTTATATAGTGGTCCATCACCAATTAAAAGAAATCTTGTTTCGGGGAACATTTCAAGAACTTTGTGAGCAATATCTATAAATAATAGTGGTTGTTTTTGTTTTACTAACCTTCCTACAAATACAATGTATTTTTTTTCTTTTGTGTTACTGGTACTAAAATTATCATCTTGCATACTAATGCCATTTTCAATAACAACCACTTTATTAGCACTTTCTTTATAATATCCAACTAGTCTTTCGGATAGGAAATTAGTAATGACAACTCTTTTATGAAAATTCATTGAAAAAGATTGACTAAACCTAAAATAATCCCAAGGTTCATAAGGTTCTTCCATATGCAAAGTATCTAAGAGTTTGATATTAGGAAAAGAACTTCTCAACATTCCAGAAACACGATATCCGAATTGTGTATTACTGATGTGTATGCACTGAACTTCATTCACACTAACATAATCCAACAAAAATTGCACCATTTCATTTTCGTCATTAGTAAAAGCCGCTAAATGGAATATTTGGTCTACAACTTCTTTAAATTTATATTCCCACTCGTTTACATCTTTTATACTTGTCATTAAGGTAATAGAAAATCTACTTCGATCTATATTCTTAAACAGATCAAGAAATACTTTCTCGACACCTCCAACTTTAAGCCAAGGAAGAATAAAGACTACCTGTATTTTATCCTGGTTTCCTGAGATATAAAGAATCTTTTTATTATAACTTTTATTAATTGTTATATTTAAGGGCTTTATATTGGCTTTCTTTAATTTTTTCAAAAATTTATTTTTTCTCAAAAAACTTTTAAAGAATTGTAAAACTCTAAAAATTATTTTATAACTTTTTCGCAGTACATATTTATTATAAAGCTTATATTGCCACTTAAATGTATATAAATTCGTATGTTTTTCTTTTATATAACTTACAATTTCATTATGTCTTAATCTTGAGTCAGATAACATTGAAACACCATGTTTCCGATATAAAAAAAGAGCTTCATTTATTCTTCTCCCCTTCCACCCAAAAGAAAAGGATCTAATCCAAAATTCCCAATCTTCGTATCCGATAGTCATCGATTCATCATAACCGCCAATTTGTTCCCACATTTTTTTTCTATAAAGAGCAGTTGCAGGGATATAATTATGATGTAACAGTATATCTGGATCAAAGGATTCGGTGATCCATAGCTCGTTAACTTCCCCAAACAATTGTACTAATGAATAAACAAATCCTATCGTCGATTCTTTTTCCAACAGCCAGACGCCCTTCGTTATAAAAGAAGGTTGAATTAGATCATCAGCATCTAAAGGTAATATATATTCTCCTAAAGACTCTCGTATTCCAGTGTTCCTTGCCGCTGGAAGTCCTTTATTATCCTGATGTATAATTTTTAATTTTGTATTCAACTCCAGTTGTTGTAGAACTTCAATTGTATCTTGATCGGTTGAACCATCATTAACGACAATTATCTCGATGTTGTTATAATATGATGACAAAACTGAATCAATGGTTTCCTTAATATAGTTTCCATAATTAAAACAAGGTATAACTACAGAAACTAACGGAGATTCCTTTTTCATTTAATGGACACCTATTTCGTTAAATTATACAAACTAATGCAAAAATCTGTTTAGAAAAACTAAGGAGCAGATAGATAAAGATTTTTTAGTTTTTCTATCATATTTTCAATATTGTATTCTTGATTTATTATTTCTTTTGCATTTTGAGTTAATTTTTTTTGTTTATCACTGTCTGGAAGTAGCTCCTCAATTATACTAGCCAACCTCTCGTAATCATTAGGCGGAACAAGAATACCTGTGATATTATTTTTAACAATATCTGTAACACCTGATATTTCTGTTGCAATTACAGGAATTTCTTCTTCCATAGCTTCCAAAATGGCATAAGGCATACTTTCCCAAAGCGAGGTGCTTACAAAAATATTGCAGTATCCAAGTACTTCCCTGACATTGGATATTTCTCCAAGGAATAATATTTTGTCAGATACACCAAGTAAATTTACTAATTCGGTTAAACTTTTTTCTAAAGGACCTGTTCCCATAATAAGTAAGAGAACATCATCCATTTTTATTTTTTCAATTGCCCTTACGATCATTTCAGGATTCTTCTGAATACTTAGTCTTCCAACAAATCCTATTACTTTCTTGGAATAAGTAATTCCCTTGATTTCAAGCAAATTCTTTTTTTCGCGAGTCATACCTTTTTTCTTAAGCTCAACACCATTAGGGATTACAACCATTTTTTTTTCATTTGAGACTTTCATTTGTAATGCTAAATAAAATTCACCTGCGGATACACATATGACTTTGGTTGTAAACAAGGTCATAATTTTTTCAATAAATGCATAGATTGCATTTTTTAGTTTTGAATTAAAAATATTAAATGAAAATGAATGAGGAGTGTAATAAATAATTTTGCACCCTGTCATGTATGCTGCCATTCTTCCTAATACGCCTGCTTTTGAACTATGACAATGTATAATATCAAATTTATTGGTCTTGAGAATTTTTATTATCTGAAATAAACTTTGCAAGTCAGCCCACGGTGATATAGTCCTAGCCATATCAACTATAAACAAAGGATGTCCCAAAAAAGAGTTAGTTTGAGACAATGTTGAGTTTTTTTTTGAGGAAAGTATAAAGGATTGTTCGAAAACGTCAGCATCCAAGTTTTCTGCAAGCTGGGTTAAGTGCGTTAAAACACCACCTGAAGTTGCTTCACTTATGTGGCAGATTTTAATTTTCAAAACATACTTCACCGCCATGACCTTAGTTCGCAACTGAACTCTTATTAAGGAGAATATTATTGTTCCGAAGTACTACCAACTAAATTAAGACCTAATTTCATAGAATATGCTATTAATTAATAAATTTTTAACCTTCGTAACAATTCAATTAAAAGAAATGTTACATATTGTATTCGCCATGCAAAATAGAGATCCGGATGTTTTTCTCTAATAAGACGTCTTAGTTGCTTATTTTGTTTCCTAGAGTTTTCTAGCATACTGCCTTTATGTTTACGGTAATAAAAAAGTGTTTCATTTATATGAAAGCCAAAGAAGCGTGATTTGGCGAGTCTTAGAATAAACTCCCAATCCTCGTATCCGTCACGCATTGACTCATCATATCCATTCACAACTTCCCAGCAATCTTTCCTCATGACAATGGTGGCAGGTACCACATTACGAAACTTTAAGTATGATAAAGGAGCTTTAAATGTTCTCCAAACCTTATTCTCTTCACCAAAAAGCTGCACTAACGAATAGACATAAGCCACATCACTGTTCTGCTCAAGAATCCATACAGCTTTTTCTATAAAAGTATTCTCGATTTTATCATCGGCATCCAAAGTAAGAATATACTTGGCCTGTGTAAAATGAATCCCCGTATTTCTGGCCGCTGACAATCCACCATTAACTCTTCTGACAATTTTAGTTAATGGTTTGGCCTCCATTTTACTCAAAATGTCAATAGTATACGAATCTGTTGACCCGTCATCGACTATAATAATTTCAATGTTTTTGTATGTGGATTTCAGCACGCTATCGACTGCTTCCTCAATGTATAGCCCATAATTATAGCAGGGAATAACAATGCCTACCAATGGTTCCATAGTACCTCCGAAATACTCCACCTAAATAATCAATTTATTTTTTTCAAAAACTTCAATTAAATACTTGAGCATCTCTTGTCTTAAGTCATCTCTCTCTAAAGCAAAATCAACGGTAGTTTTAATAAAGCCCATTTTTTCTCCAACATCATATCGAATACCTTCAAAATCATATGCGTAGACATTTTCGAGTTTTGCTAATCGAGAAATGGCATCAGTGAGTTGAATTTCTCCACCTGTGCCGGTTTCCTGACGATCTAATAACTCAAAGACTTCGGGTGTCAAAATATAACGGCCCAGAATAGCCAAATTCGAAGGAGAAGCTTCCCTTTTAGGTTTCTCAACCAAAGAAGAAACCGAATAAATTCGCCCCTTTATATTAGAACCATCTACAATCCCATATCTCGATACTTCATCGTAACTAACCGGTTGAACCCCGATAATGGATGACTGATACTCCTCATAAAGCTCCATCATTTGCTGCAGACATGGTTTTTGGGCTTGGACGATATCATCCCCTAAAAGGACAGCAAAAGGTTCATTCCCTATAAATTTACGGGCGCACCAAACGGCATGCCCAAGACCTTTTGGTTCTTTTTGCCGAATATAATGGATATCCACCATCTTGGAAGGCTTCTGAACTTCGTTTAATAAATCCAACTTTCCTTTTTCCAACAAATTTTGTTCAAGTTCAAAATAATTATCGAAATGATCCTCTATAGCTCGTTTGCCTTTACCAGTAACAATAATAATATCTTCAATCCCTGATTCCACTGCTTCTTCAACAATATATTGAATCGTTGGTTTGTCTACAATAGGAAGCATTTCCTTGGGCATCGCTTTTGTTGCTGGTAAAAACCTTGTGCCCAGCCCCGCGGCCGGTATAATTGCTTTCCGCACTTTTAAGCCCATAATAAATCCTCCAATTTCATTAAAAAACACAAAATAAAGTAATAAATTGACGAATTTCCTCGAAGTTATTCTATCAAATTTACTATTTAATTACCAGCACTACAAAAATCCAAAAGAATCCTTGAGCTTATGTAATGTACCCATTTATTCTACTTTATGATAAGATAAATGTCGTAATTTAGATAAAAAGGAGAGAAACCATGAGCGGCAAGAAGAAGTATTATGTCCCTGATCATGCAGTGGGCGACAATGCTCTTGCAAGTGATGATAAACATTCCATTCTATTCTGGATCTTAACCGGCATTACTCTGTTGATTTTAATGTGGGCTCCTTTTCAGAAGGCATTGTTTAATGGAAATAATTTTGATTTTGAACGATCTATCTATTCTACGTTTGTATGGTCAGCGATTATGCTGCTTCTAATTTCTATCTTTGCATTCTATAAATGGAATATGAATCGATGGTCCGATTTATTGAGTATTTTGATCTGGTTCGTTCCATTAACCTTTTTTGTCTCATCTATTTCTCCGGCATCTAATTATAGTGCTACCAATATGCTCTTCATTACTTTTGTTTATGCCAGTTTTTATTTGGTTGGTTTTTTTCTAGCTAAAAGTGATAGCGGCAGCTCCATTCTTATCAATGGAATAATGGTCTCCGGGTATTTGGTTGTTTGGTTTGGTCTAATGAACTGGTTTGGACATAAGGAGACAGCCTTCGGAATGGTTAAATGGTTTGCTTCAGATATGGGGCAATTTAACTATTATCAGCATGCTATTATGGCCGACGATAACGGTGTTAGATTGACTTCCGTATTTCAATACGGAAACGCATATGCTGCTTTCTTGATAGCACTGCTGCTCGGCTCTCTATATCTAATATCAACATCTAAAAAGTTAGCCTCTACCATAATTCATGGATTTATGATAGTCCCAATTCTGATTTCTTTTTTCCTTACTTTGTCCCGTGGTGCGCTAGTAATCTTGCCGGTTATCTTTTTAGTTGTAATCATCTTTCTAAAAATGAAAAAGCAGCTCACTTTACTCATTCACACCATTGTAGCTTCCATCGCCGCTGTGGTTATTCTAGGTCCAGTTACAAATGTTGGGGTCGAGCAAGTAAAACAATACAATGGAGCTCTCGCTTTAAAAGGTTGGACTGCTCTATTAGTCGCCGCATTGCTTTTTACAGGGATTGCTGCGGTATTGCAAAGGTTTGTTGTTCCGCGTATTGAGGAAAAGCTGCATTCGATAAGCGATAAAAAAATCTCATACTTTATTATTCCGGCAGGAATCATTTTGCTTTCTGCGCTCGGAGCTTTCTTATTGCTGGGTAATACGGGCATTCTTAATCTTTTTCCAGAGAACATTAAACAACGTATCGAAAACATTAATTTTGAACAAAACAGTGTTTTGGAAAGGGGAACGTTCTATAAGGATGCTCTGAAGCTATATTCAGATTATCCTGTGATCGGTGCCGGCGGAGGGGCCTGGTCAGCTCTCTACGAGAAATACCAAAACAACCCTTACGTAAGCCGACAAGCACACAACTTCTTCCTCCAGTATCTAGTTGAAGTCGGAACTATTGGTTTTGCTGTATTTATCGTTATTTTATTGGCTGTCTTTTGGTTGTTCATGCGTAAGTTTCTTAAAGATTCCGACGATCATTCAAGTTCAAGATATATTTATTTCATTATAGCGATATCTCTACTCATCCATAGTATGCTTGATTTTGATCTCAGTTTCGTCTATTTGGGAATCCTTTTATTCCTAAGCTTAGGGGCTATGATTGCCAATAGCAACTTTGAAATCATAGGAATATGGAAGCAAAGCATTCAAAAAATCAAATGGGCTTACCCTGCTCTGCTGATAATTCTTTCTTTAATATTTTTCTTTAACGGAGCCCAACTGTTAAGTGCCAACAGTAACTTTAATAATGCACGAATGCAGGCGTCAACCAGCAAGAACTACAATGATATTGTACTTCCGTTAGATAAAGCCCTTAGTCAGCATCCAGGTCATCCTGATTTTGCAGCGTTCAAGATTGATATTTTGTTGCAAGTATATAACCAAACTAAAGACGAGAACTATTTCAATGAGGCGAGCCGGATCATAACAGAAACTTTAAAGAAGGAGCCTCATAATAGAGCCATCATTGAGAGAGAACTTACCACTCTAGCACTGAAAGGTAAGACTGCTGAAGCCTTAAAGCGAGTCAATGAAGAAATCAATAATTTCCCATGGGATATCTCCTTGTATGAAAGAAGCATTGTTTTGAGCACAGATCTTGGGAACGCAGCGCAGACAACAAACAACGTAAGCGAAAGGGATAGTTACTACGATCAAGCTTTCTCTATTTACTCTAAGGTAGAATCAAGAATCAAGGAACTCTCTTTGTTGCCAAAAGGACAATTACAGGGCAGAGAATTTAATGTAACCCCAGTCATAGGGCTTGCCTTAGGTCAGATTCAATATATCAAAGGGAATTATAGCGCGGCTGAAGCAATGTTCCATATAGGAATTGATGGATCTATCGATAATCAGACTACCCGTCAAATTCTTCGTTGGTATCTAGCCTCGCTTCAAAAACAAGGCAAAACTGACCAGGCGCTTTTTGATAAACTAGTGTCCAAGGACCCGAACGAGCGCCAAGAGATTCAAAATCTAGCAAACGCAAAATTTTAAAATAAACTTCATAAAAAATGGTAGCTAAATTTACACTACAATTTGCTACCATTTTTTTGCCTATGGTGCTAAAATAGATTCTAGGCCTTAAAGACGATTTTTTAATCGAAGAAGGTATTGCTAAATCGATTCTGCTCAGGGAGGGAGGTGAAATGCGAAATGAGTCAAATAGAGAAAAAAAATGTTTACAATCGTGAAAGGAGCAAGACCCAAGTGAAATCGACTGTATTGAAAAAAACATCCCAAGCGTTGGCTGGATTGATGATCGGCTCGACGCTGCTTCCTGTGCTTGCATTTGCTGGTATTGATTTTGGTAGTTTATCCTACGATAAGTACAGTAAAACAATTACAGGTTCCGTTTATACTAACACTTATCAACAAGATAAAAACGTTACATTTGGTGTATATGAGGATACCTATCTTCAGAATGTGCTTGGCTCGACTTACTCTGTAACTTACAGAAATACTGATTCTGTTTCTGGTGCTACATACTTCGACTTCAAAATCAATTTGTCGAGTGCATCCGTTCCGGATACTGTTTACGTACAAACATACTACGGTGCCGGTTATGGTATCGGTAACGAGTATGATCTAGCTTACGTACTGAACAGCGGCCAAACACCCATTAACTCTACCGGTTCTAGCGGTTGGGGCGGCGGAGGCGGCGGTTCTATCTCCAACGACGGTGTTATCGAAGTATTTGGAGATTCTGTAGATGCCTTCACCTTGCAAAGAGCTTTTGAAAACTCTAAAGAAGTAAAACTCAAAATCAAAGGTGAAAAGCTGGCTATCCCGGCTGACGCACTGGCAGAAGCGCTGAAAAAAGGCGGAGTATCTGTAACAATCATTAACGACAACGGCACTTATACGCTTCCGCTGGCAGCTATGAAATTCGAAGCACTCGCGAAAGAACTGGGCGCTGAACTGAAAGATACGAAAATCAACGTAACGATTGCTAAAGTTGCTGACGCTACTGCTGAAGACGTAACGAAAGCAGTTTACGCTGCTGGTGGCAGCCCAATTAAGAACGCTGTTGACTTCAACGTAACGGCTTCCGGCAACAGCAAGTCTGTTAATGTTGACTTCGGTAACACGTATGTTTCCCGTACGTTGAATGTTAACAAAAACCTGGATGCTAAAAAAGCAACTGGCGCTCTTTACAATGAAACAACGAAGAAGCTGAGCTTTGTTCCTTCTACGTTCCAATCGAAAGACGGTCAAACCGTAGCTACATTGAAACGTAACGGCAACAGCATCTACACAGTAATCGAAGCAAACAAATCGTTTGAAGATCTCGCTTCCCACTGGTCCAAAGCAGACGTTGAAATGCTTGCTAACAAATTGGTGGTTGAAGGCGCAGCCGACAAACAATTCCAGCCAGACCGCAACATTACTCGTGCTGAATTCGCAGCATTGGTTGTTCGTTCCCTGGGTCTGAACTCTGTAACGGCTAATACGTATTTCACTGACATTAACTCTTCCGCTTGGTACGCTGGTGTAGTAGCATCGGCATCCAAAGCAGGTATCATCAATGGCTATGAAGACAATACGTTCCGTCCGGATGCACAAATCACTCGTGAAGAACTGGCTGCTATGATCATCCGTTCCCTGTCTTATGCAGGCGTAGCTTCCGAAGTTTCCGAGTCGAACCAAGCTCAACAGCTTGCGAAATTCAAAGACTCTTCCAAAATCGTTTGGGCTAAGAAAGAAATTGCTGCTGCCGTGAACGCTGGCATCATCAATGGTCTGACTGACGACACCATCGGTTCTGCTGAGAAAGCAACTCGCTCGCAAGCAGCTACGATGCTGAAACGTTACCTCAAACTGGCTGACTTCATTGATTAATCTTTAATGCTTTAGGAGACCTGGTACCAATGGTACCGGGTCTTATATTTTTTAACCTTAATAGTGCAAGGCTTTACGAGCATATCAACGTTAAGTGGGCAAGGTATGCCTAGAGACACGAATACCGCCCTATTAAGACCGTAAAATACTTAATTAATCCTCTGGGCCTATTGTTTCTTTTTAAGCCCTGAAAATCGCATCTGGCAAACTTTCAGAGAACCACTCCTTCCTAGACAACATAACAAAAACGGCAGCTATCCCAAAGGATGCTGCCGTTTCTATCCGGGCTAGGGTCGGATTAGAATCCGCCCATGCCGCCCATTCCACCCATGCCGCCCATGTCAGGCATGGCAGGTTTGTCTTTTTCCGGTTTGTCTGCGATAACGGCTTCGGTTGTCAGGAACATAGCTGCAACGGAAGCTGCGTTTTGCAGAGCGGAGCGAGTTACTTTCGCCGGGTCAACGATACCCGCTTCGATCATGTTCACCCATTCGCTGGTAGCGGCGTTGTAGCCGATGCCAACGGATTCTTTCTTCAGGCGCTCAACGATAACGGAGCCTTCTTGACCTGCGTTTGCTGCGATCGTGCGAACAGGCTCTTCCAGAGCGCGCAGAATGATGTTTACGCCTGTTTTCTCGTCGCCTTCAGCTTGCACAGCTTCTACAGCTGCATAGACGTTCACGAGGGCCGTACCGCCGCCTGCAACGATACCTTCTTCTACTGCTGCACGGGTAGCGTTCAGAGCGTCTTCGATGCGCAGTTTGCGCTCTTTCAGCTCGGTTTCGGTAGCAGCGCCGACTTTTACGACAGCTACGCCGCCAGCCAATTTTGCAAGGCGCTCTTGCAGTTTTTCTTTATCAAAATCGGAAGTGGTTTCTTCCAGTTGAGCACGGATTTGCGATACGCGCGTACCGATGTCTTTTTTGTCGCCTGCGCCGTCAACGATGATCGTGTTTTCTTTCGTAACACGGATTTGACGAGCGGAACCGAGTTGGTCCGGAGTCGTGGATTTCAGCTCAAGACCGAGCTCTTCGGTGATCACTTGGCCGCCAGTCAGGGCAGCGATGTCGCCGAGCATAGCTTTGCGGCGGTCGCCGAAGCCAGGAGCTTTAACCGCTACGCAAGTGAACGTGCCGCGCAGTCTGTTCACGACGAGAGTCGCCAGAGCTTCGCCTTCTACGTCTTCTGCGATGATCAGAAGCTGCTTGCCGGATTGAACGACTTTCTCCAGCACAGGCAGGATTTCTTGAATGTTGGTGATCTTTTTGTCCGTGATCAGGATGTACGGGTTATCCAGAACGGCTTCCATTTTGTCCGTGTCCGTGATCATGTACGGGGAGATGTAGCCGCGGTCGAACTGCATACCTTCAACCACTTCCAGCTCCGTTGCGAAGCCTTTGGACTCTTCTACGGTGATTACGCCGTCTTTGCCTACTTTTTCCATAGCTTCTGCGATCAGTTGGCCTACTTCGTCGTCAGCAGCGGAGATTGCCGCTACTTGAGCGATGGATTGTTTGCCTTCGATCGTTTTGGAGATTTTCGCGAGCTCTTCTACCGCTGCACGAACAGCTTTGTCAATGCCTTTGCGGATAACCATCGGGTTAGCGCCGGCCGTTACGTTTTTCAGACCTTCGCGAATGATCGCTTGAGCCAGAACCGTAGCCGTCGTCGTACCGTCACCGGCAACGTCGTTTGTTTTGGTCGCTACTTCTTTTACAAGTTGAGCGCCCATATTCTCGAAAGCATCTTCGAGTTCGATTTCTTTCGCGATCGTCACACCGTCATTCGTGATGAGCGGGCTGCCGAATTTTTTCTCCAGCACGACGTTGCGGCCTTTCGGTCCCAAGGTAACTTTTACGGCATTCGCAAGCGCGTCAACCCCGCGAAGCATCGCGCGGCGAGCGTCTTCACTGAACTTAATTTCTTTTGCCATGAATGAACCCTCCCGAGAATTAATCGTATATTTTTAACGGTTCGAATATTTTCGTAAGTAAATTACCAAAACTTAAGTATCGAATCGAGGCGTTGGTTCTTAAGCCAGAACGGCCAGAACGTCGCTCTCACGCATAATCAGCAGCTCGCGGCCTTCGAATTTTACTTCAGTACCGGCGTACTTGGAGAAAATCACGCGGTCGCCTTCTTTCAGCTCAAGCGCAACGCGCTCGCCGTCTTTGAGTGTACCGCTGCCTACAGCTACGACTTTACCTTCTTGCGGCTTCTCTTTCGCCGTGTCAGGCAGTACGATACCGCTTGCGGTCGTTTCCTCCTTAGCGATGGCTTCAATGACTACGCGATCACCCAACGGTTTGATCATGAGAAAATAGCCTCCTTTTGATATTAGGGTAACGATGGTTTATCTTATTAGCACTCAAACGTCTTTAGTGCTAACAACAATTCTTATGATAACTATTTCCCATCAATTTTGCAAGTGGTTTTACAACATTTTCACACCTCAATCATTGTCTCCAGCCTTTACCAAAATATACCGCAAGAAGACAAACAAAAAAGCCTGTCATTCGACAGACTTTGCGGAGCTTTCCGCCTCCCAGGCTTGATCCTGCAGCAGCTGCTTCCGGTAGACGAGCGCCGACAGGTAGACGCTGAACTCGTATAGAATAATCATCGGCACAGCGACGATAATGGCGGACACGGCATCCGGCGGCGTAATCATCGTGGCAATCACGACGAGCGCCAAATACGCGTAACGGCGCAGTTTTCGGAGAAGCAGCGGATTGAGCAGGCGGATTTTGGTCAAGAACATCACAACAATCGGCAGCTCGAAGACGAGCGCGATCGGAATCAATATATTGAACATGAACGTAAAATATTGCGCGATGCCGAAATTTTCGTTCAGCTCCAAGCTTTGGCTGATCGCCGTCGTAAATAAGAACGCCATTTTAAAAACGATAAAATAGCCAAACGCCAAGCCAAGCAAAAACATAAGAAACGCAAAGGGGATGAAGATTAATGAGGCTTTTTGTTCTACTTCACGGAGCCCCGGTTTCAGGAAAGCCCAGATCTGGTATAAAGCAAACGGAAGCGTAACCAAAAGACCGGTAACCAGAGAAAAGCTCATATACATCTTAATCGGGTCCCATGGGGAAAACACATACCAGTTCATGTTCGCGATCGGAGAAACGCTTTTCAAATAATTAATTAACGGCTTGGCCACGAGCAGCCCGATCACCATGCCGACAATCAGGACAAGCAGCACCCAAATAATTCGTTTGCGCAGCTCCGCCAAATGCTCCACCAGCGTCATGCCTTCATCATGTTCCATAACGGTTCACCTTCCACACGGTCAAAATCGAGAGTACAGGTGCCTCCCTAATCCGGCAAACGACGCGAGTCTTGTCGCGCTTCTGGCTGTACAGCTTGCGGCTGTGACTGCTGCGCAGGCGCCGGCGGCGTAACGTCTTGACGCGGCGGCTGAGGCGCATCCGTATTTATCAGATCGCGGGCGCCCTGCTTGAACTCGCGCAGCGTCTTGCCTAGTGCCCGGCCAAGCTCCGGCAGCTTGTTCGGGCCGAACAATAGTAGAGCAATGAGTCCGATGAGCAAAATTTCGCTGAATCCTATATTTCCGAGCATATCGAGTATCCTCCTTCAATGGAGATGTTGCCTGTTCATCAACTAGCAGCCGTAAAGCCCGCCGTAACCGAGCTCGGTAATGTCCGCCCGGGTAATGGTTTCTCCCGCGCAAATGCGCGGCAGCAGAACGTCAAACGACGTGTACGGGTCGTGCATGACACAGCCGGGCAGCCCCATAATTGGAACGCCGTCCAGATAGCCCATCAAAAGCATGGAACCAGGAAGCATCGGGGTGCCGTAGCTGACAACGGACGCTCCGGCACGTTTGATGGCGCCGGGCGTCCGATCGTCCGGATCTACGGACATGCCGCCGGTAACGAGAATAAGATCCGCGCGGTCTTCCTCCAGGAAGCGGCGGATTTCCTGTACGATCGTTTCGCTGTCGTCCGGCGCAAACCGCTGCTCGATCACTTCCGAGCCGAGGGCCGCAAGCTTGTTTCGTACGACGGGACCGAACTTATCCTCGATCCGGCCCTTGAACACTTCGCTGCCGGTTGTGATCAGTCCTGCCCGCAGCGGGCGGAACGGCTTAACTTCGACCAAGGGCTGTCCCATGGAAGCGGCGATACGCTCAACTGCCATAATGCGGTCTTCTTCTATAACAAGCGGAATGACGCGAGTCCCCGTCAAGGAACGGCCGGGCTCCGCCACCGTATTCGTCTTTACGGTCGACATGATGACTTGATCCAGCGAGTTGACCTGGTCGATCCGGTCTTTGTCGATCTTGACCAGACCATGGATTGCGGACTTAAGCGTGACTTTGCCTTCATGCGGCTCGGTCAACGTGACACCGGCTCCCTGCGCGGCCTTCGCCATCCGCAGGGCCGCTTCATCTTCGTGCAGATAGCCCTGCTGCAGACGAAGCGTGTAAATATGCTCCTTGCCGATGCTGAGCAGCGCCGGGATATCCTCCTCACGGATCACGTGTCCTTTTTTAAACAGGCGGCCCTTGAACTTGCCGGGAATGATCTGAGTCAAGTCGTGCGCAAGCACCATGCCTACGGCTTGTTCCACAGGAACCTCTTCGAGCATTGAATCATGCTTCATCGCCGTGGTCTCCCTCGCGTCCGGTCAGAATGGCAAGCGCGTGAGGCAGTTGATCGATAACGGCGGATAAATTTTCCGAAACCCCCTTGGGGCTGCCGGGCAAGTTCAGGATCAGCGTCTTGCCGCGAATCCCGGACACGGCCCGGGAGAGCATCGCACGCGGCGTCTTTTGCAGCGAATACATGCGCATCGCTTCGGCAAAGCCCGGAGCGTGACGATCGATGACGCTCAAAGTCGCTTCCGGCGTGACATCCCGCGCCGCAAGACCCGTGCCTCCGGTTGTCAAAATGAGATCGGCCCGGAAATAATCCGTCATTTCGATCAACGCCGCCATAATTTCGTCTTTCTCGTCAGGCACGACACGGTATTCGATAATTTTTCCGTTCATTTCTTCTTCAATCAATTCCCGAATGACCTGTGCACTCGTGTCTTCCCGCTCTCCGCGCGAACCACGGTCGCTAGCGGTCAAGATAGCCACTTTCCAGCGCATACATCTGCTCCTCTCCCGGATCTCATCAAGTCTCTATGGGACTGCGTGAAAATCTCCGCTCTTGCCGCCGGTCTTGCTCAGCAGCAGCGTCGGTCCGATCTGCATCGTTTTCTCCGCAGCCTTGCACATATCGTAGACCGTCAGCGCCGCGGCCGATACGGCCGTGAGCGCCTCCATCTCCACACCAGTCTGTCCCTTCGTGCGGACGGTCGCTTCGATGTATAATTGCCCTTCCCCGTTATCGCTAAACCGGACATCGACGCCGGTTAATGCAATCGGATGACACATCGGAATCCAATCCGACGTTTTTTTAGCAGCCATGACCGCGGCAACCTGCGCGACGGCCAGCACGTCCCCTTTACCGATGCCTCCCTGCCGGATCAGCTCCAGCGTAGCCGGAAGCATCGTAACGGTCGTGCGGGCCGTCGCCGTACGGACAGTTTCCTGCTTGTCCGAGATGTCCACCATGCGCGCACGGCCTTGCTCGTTCAGATGGGTAAGCGGCTGGCGCTCCTCAGCCATGGACATCCGCTCCCTTCTCCGTCAAAATGCGGGTTTCCGTCACCAGCTCGTTGATCCGGAAATCGAACAGTCCCATCGGGACTTCCGGGATCAACTGTTCCTCGTACGCCGCTGCCAAAATATAAGGCTTCGGCAAGCCGGTACGGACATACTGCTGCATAAAACGGTCGTAGAAGCCGCCGCCGTAGCCAAGCCGGCCCATATGGGCATCGAACGCGAGTCCCGGAACCAGCGCGACATCCACCTGCCGGATATCGAATAGCTGCTGCGCTTTGGCTATCGGCTCGCGGATTCCCCACGTTCCGCGCTCCAAGTCGGCGTACGAACGTACCTCGAACAGCTTCATTTGCTTATAGGCGGGCACGACCTTCGGGACGACGACGCGCCAAGGACGGTCCCAGCAAGCTTCCATGACCGGGGTCACGTCCACTTCGGTTTTAACCGGCATATAGGTAAGCAGCGTCGGACGTCTTCTCATCGACGGCTCTGGACGAAGCAGCGCTTCCAACCGTTCGATCAGCTTGCCACTGATGATCTCGGACTTACGCTTCCGCTCGTCCTCGGGAATGGCTGAACGAACCGCTTCGGCCTGGCGGCGAAGTTCGATTTTTTTCTCTTTAATATTCATGAAACGGCCTCATTTCATCGGGTCGATTCTGGGTTAACAACATTCTAATGGGTACCATGCTCGATGGCAAACCCCTTTTGGGGCATTTTCTCCTAGTTTAACATAAATCGAAGCAAAATAACGAATTTCTACGATTTTACCCAAAAACTCGCGGCAAAATAAAAAATGTTCTTACATAATAAAAAAAGTCTGCCCGAAGGCAGACGTGTATGTAAAAGCAAACTTCATAGATGAACGTGAAAACGGAAAATTCCATCGTAAAAATCCTACTCTAGGGGAATTCCTTCCCCTGTTAACCGTTCCGGCAGGAACACTTGACGCACGGAGGCGATAATCAGGGTCGCTGCCGCAGCCTTGATCGCATCGCCGATCAAATACGGGTAACACCCGGCAACCATCGCTTTGGAGAGCGACATGCCCGTCACATAGGCGAGCCACGGTACTCCGCTTACATATAGCAGCAACGAGCCGAACAGCACGAGCAGAAGAAAGGACGCAGCGTATCCCCATACGCCGCGAATCCGTATCCGCGGCAGCAGCCAGCCGATCAGGAGCGCGGAGATCGGCCACATAAACACATAACCTCCGGTCGGCCCGAGCAGAACGCTCAATCCTCCTGTGCCGTGCAGCAGCGGAAATCCGATGGCCGTCAGCACCACGATTAGCGCCATGCTAAAAAAGCCATATCGTGCACCGAGCAGCCCGCCTGCCAGCATAACAGCCAGCGTCTGCAGGGTGATAGGCACCGGCGTAAAGCCGAGCGGAATGCTGATAAATCCAAAAAGCACGACGAGTGCAGCGAACAGCGCACTAAAAACAATGCCTCGAAGCGTAAGCTTCATATTGATGAATGCCTCCTTTTTTGGTATGGTTATGATGACTTAATCGTCAACTAACAAAGATAATTACAGGTTAACAATTGAGGATTATAGCACACAGTTTTTAAAAACGAAAGGATTTTTTACCTATGTCTTCTTCGTTCTTCATAGCCTTGCAGGAAGCATCCGTGAAGTACCCGACTGGCTCGGGCGCGCATACAGCTTTGGCCAACGTTACGCTGCTCATCGAGCCCGGGGAGTGGGTTACCGTTGCAGGTCCGAACGGCAGCGGCAAAAGTACGCTGGCCGGCGTACTGCTTGGTACGTGCCGGCTTACGGCGGGGCGGATGGTCCGGAAAGAGCATATGAACATCCGCGGTGTGCTGCAGCATCCGGAGTCCCAGCATATTGGCGATACGCCGGCCGAAGAGCTTGCTTTCGCGTTAAATGACCGTCATTTGAGCAAGGAGGAACTGAGGCAGATCCAAAAGCAAGCGCTGCTTCGGGTGGGGCTTGAATTGCCCCTCGAGACGCCGCTGAACTCCTTGTCTGGGGGGCAAAAGCAGCTCGTCAACATCGCCGCGGCACTCGCAACCGCTCCCGATATGCTAGTGCTGGACGAGCCGACCGCCATGCTCGATCCGGCTGCAAGAGAATTAGTGCTGCGGGTCGTCCGGCAAGCTCATCTTCAAGGAACGACCGTCGTATGGATTACGCATCGGCTGGAAGAAGCGGTCCACGCAAGCCGCATTGTCGCTTTTCAGGAAGGCGGGGTGGCGTTTGACGGAGTGCCGGGGACGTTCTTTTATGGAGACCCTGCTACGGCTTCCGATTCGGAGACGCCGTGCGAGCGAGTTGGACTTGACCCTCCCTTCGTCGTGCTGACGGCGCTGCATTTAAAGAAAAAGGGACTTGGCCTGACGGCCCGCCCCTTAAGCTTCGATGATTTGGCGAAGGCGGTGAGCCGCTTATGCCTCTGACGCTGAACAACGTAAGCGCAGCCGCTCCGGACGATCCGAACCGCCGCTTGTTAAGCGATGTTAATCTTACATTCGAAGACGGAACCATCACGCTGCTCATCGGACATACCGGCTCCGGCAAGTCCACACTGCTTCATCTGCTGGCAGGCATGCGGCCGCCCTCTTCGGGCGAAATTCGTCTGGATGACGAGCCGTTATGGCGCCGCAACCGGGTCACCCGGCCTCTTCTTCTTCGGCTCGGCTTGACGTTCCAGTTTCCGGAGCAGCAGTTGTTCGCGCGAAGCCTTCGGCAGGAGTTCGGCTATTCGCTGCGACCGTATGGGCTGACGGCGCAGGAAAAAGAACGACGCATTCAATCCGCCTGCGAAGACCTTGGCCTCGGCGCTTCGTTCGACCCGGATCGTTCTCCGTTCGCGCTAAGCGGAGGCCAGCGGCGCAGGCTTGCTCTGGCCACGACAATCGCTACCTCGCCGGATTGGCTTCTGATGGATGAGCCTACCGCGGGTCTCGAATCGGCGGCAGCCAAAGAGCTGCTCCGGTACGTGCAAGCCCGCAAAGCTGCCAAAGGCGGGATGATTATCGCCACCCATGATTTGGACTTGTTTCTTCCGCTGGCGGACCGCGTGATCGTGCTCGACCACGGTACGATCGCAGCCGATGGGACACCGGCCGCTCTATGCGCCAATCCCGAACCGTTCGTGCAAGCCGGAGTCGGACTTCCCAGTTGCGTCCTGCTTTCGCATGCGCTGGCAAGAAACGGCACTGCCGTGATGGACGAAGGCAAGCTTTCGCCCGAGGATTTGGCCGATGCGATAGCAGAGCGGCTGAAGGAACGACACTGCGTTACGGTAAAATCTGCACCGCCCGCAGAACATCCGGAAGGCAAGCCGAAGATTGAATCCCAGTCGGACGAATCCGCGCTGCTCGCTTCGCTTCCGCCGCAAAGCCAAGCGGCCGGCCTGTCCCAGGAAAGCGCACATCCGCCTGCCACGGCCAACTCGCTCTGGTATCGGCTCGATCCGCGCAGCAAATGGCTGCTGTATCTTTTCATTGTCATAGGCACGATGCTGCAAAGCAGCTGGCTCGGACTTGCCTGCGCCGCATTGCCGATCGCCGCCGCCTATATCGGACTGTCCCGCTCCGCACTGCTCGGCGCGGCCAAGCTCCTAAAACCGTTAGCATGGTTCATGCTGATCTCCGTCGGCTTGGCCGGACTGGAGTGGACGGCAAGCGGCAGCTTTCCCTTCGTCGGGTTTTCCCCGGAGCATGCGCTTGCTACTGGCTTGAATGTTTTCCGCCTGTTTCTGATCACGCTCGCAAGCTACTGGTTTGCGGCTGCAACGCCTTACGGGCGTATGGTGCAGGGCCTTGCCTGGGGGCTCGGGTATGCGAAGCGGTTGCGGCTTCGAACGGATTCGTTTGCTTTGGCGGTATCGCTCATGTTCAAATTTATCCCGATGATCGTGCGCGAATGGCAGCGGTTCTCGGATATCGTTCGGGCAAGAGGCAAAGCGGCTGTTCGACCTGGGGCCGTACGGGGACGCGATATGCCGGCGCTGGTCATCCCGCTCCTGCTGGCGCTGTTCCACCGGGCGGAGGAAATGACCGCCGCTCTGGAGATGAAAAAAATCGGCCGCCGAACCGCACTCTTGGGCCATACCGAGTCTCTTCGTCTGACCCGCGCCGACGGAATCGCCATCTTCTCAGGCCTCCTTCTTCTTGGCGGGCTTGCCGTCTTGCGCGGCTGACTTTAACAAAAATCCCCCTTCGTCGCACGTGAAGCAGGCAGCTTAATGTGCATGGAGGGGGATTTCATTTTCGTTTATCGAGGCGGACACGGGCCTGTGATCGGAAGCGCGGCTATCTTCGACAAGCGCGGGCCGTTCTGCCTGCAAATTGGTAAAAATATGGTCGATCCTGCCTCCATGGGCAACCGTCGGCAAGGAGGAAGGCTTCGGCCTGATTTCCTTCAGTCCTAGTCTGTGGATGGCCTCCTGAAGCTCGGGGCTGGAAGACGGACTGTTAAAGTCACCTAGCAAAATCAGAGGCGTCTGCCCGTTCTGCAGCGCGGCAAGCAGCTGCGGCCATTCGCGCGTTCGCCCAGCGGCTTCGACGCTGAGATGCGTGGTCGCAACCGTCACGGTGCGGTCCGGCAAGCGCAGCTCGGCCGTCAGCAGCAGTCGCGGCTCGCGTCCGCCGGTAAGCCGGTGAATCTGCGGCGCTTCGAGCGGATAGTGGCTCAGCAGAGCGACGCCGTACTGCGACACGCCGTGGCGGATTGCGGGAGCATAAATACAATGCATGCCCATCGCTTGTGCAAAATAGCGGGCTTGGTCCTGCAAACCGCTGCGCCACTGCAGCCGGTCCACTTCCTGCAGCGCAATGACGTCCGCATTGGCGGCTTTTAGATCCCGCAGCACCGCTTGCGGGTTGACGCGGCCGTTCATTCCTTCGGCGTGGCGAATATTGTATGTCATCACTTGAAGCGGCCGCTCTTTGACCGAATCGGGGCTCGTAGACGAGACGGCCGGTACCGGGCGGGGCTTCGCACCGGAAGGTATCGACTGCAAGAAGCCGGTATTCGGAACGATGAACGCCATCAGCAGCAGCGCGCTCCATATGGCAAGCCAGATGAGGCGGGACACTGCGCCGCGTCGCGGGCAAGCGTCTTTTTGTATAGACACCGGAAGCACGATGATCGCCTCCTCTCACTCTCTTTGAATCACAATTCGGAAGCATGCGTATAAAAGCATAAGACAAGCGGGGTGCTTTTGTATACCGGGGAACGGATGGAAATCAAATCGAAATCGGCGGGCAAATATGCTAAACTGAGGGAGATTGTCGCCTTTTTTCAGGACTTTGATTTCAGGAGGCTTTATTCATTATGCTGCTTCAGGTTTCGAACATCACCAAAAGCTACGGCGTCAGCACCGTACTTTCCAATATATCGCTTCAAATCGAGGCGCGGGAGCGCATCGGACTCGTCGGCGTCAACGGCGCAGGCAAATCGACGCTGCTTCAGATCATCGCGGGCGAGCTGTCTTACGATTCGGGGAGCATTTTTAAGGCAAAAGAGACGAAAATCGGCTATTTAAAACAAAACAGCGGATTAGCATCGGACCGCTCCATCTGGAACGAGCTGATGAGCGTCTTCGACCGTTTGCTGGAAATGGAAGAGGAGCTGCGGCGGCTGGAAGCACGCATGTCCGATCCGGACGTGCTGGCCGACGAGAAAAAAACGGAGGAAACGATGCGCCGCTATGCCGAGCTGTCAGATGCGTTCCGCGAGCGCGGCGGCTACGAGATCGAGGCGAGAATTCGCGGAATCTTGAGCGGGATGGGCTTCGGACACATGGACCCGGCTACCCCGGTGCAAACGTTGAGCGGAGGACAGAAGACGAGGCTCGCGCTGGCCAAGATGCTGCTCGAAGCGCCGGACCTGCTGCTGTTGGACGAACCGACGAACCATTTGGACATTCCGACGCTGACGTGGCTGGAGCAGTATTTGCGTTCCTATCCCGGAGCTATCCTGGTCGTCTCGCACGACCGCTATTTTCTCGATTCGCTAGTCGGCGCCATCTATGAGATCGAACGAACTTCGTCCCGCCGGTACACCGGAAATTATTCGCGGTACATTGAGCTGAAAGCGGCGGATTACGAGGTGCAGCTCAGGCAGTACGAAAAACAGCAGGAAGAAATTTCGAAAATGGAAGACTTCATCCAGCGCAACCTGGTCCGCGCTTCCACGACCAAACGGGCGCAAAGCCGCCGCAAAGCGCTGGATAAAATGGAACGGCTCGACAAGCCGCTCGGCGAGCTGAAGCGGGCCAGCTTCTCCTTCGAGGTCGAGGCGCCTACGGGTCGGGAAGTGCTCGACGTGCGGGGGCTGACCGTATCCTACGATCGGCAGCAACCGCTGGCGCAAGGCATCACCTTCCAATTGCGCCGCGGCGATACGGCCGCCTTGATCGGTCCGAACGGGATCGGCAAATCGACCCTGCTGAAGACGCTGATCGGGCAGCATACGCAGGACCGCGGGGCTTTCGATTGGGGAACGAACGTTAAGATCGGCTACTACGATCAGGAGCAAACGGGTCTGAATCCGAACCAAACCGTGCTAGAAGAAGTATGGAACGCCTTCCCTCATCTGGAGGAAGCGCGCATCCGCACGGTGCTCGGCAACTTTTTGTTCAGCGGCGAGGATGTGTTCAAGAAGGTCGGATCGCTTAGCGGCGGCGAGAAAGCCCGGGTCGCGCTTGCGAAGCTGATGCTGCAGAAAGCGAACGTGCTTATTCTTGACGAGCCTACGAACCATTTGGATTTGTACAGCAAGGAAGTGCTCGAATCGGCCCTGATAGAGTACGAAGGTACCCTGCTTTTCATTTCCCACGACCGTTATTTCTTGAACAAAATGGCCGAGAACATGCTTGAAATGGACAAGGACGGAGTCACCGTCTACCTGGGCAATTACGACGATTATGTGGAAAAGAAGCAGGAGCTGGCCGAGATGGAGCAGCAGCGGCTGGCGGAAGCGGCAAGCCGCGGCGGCGCGGAAGCCGCCAAAGGCCGCGGACATGCGGAAGGCAGCGCGGCGAAAACAGCTGAACCGGGAACGGGCAGCGATTACGAGGCCGGGAAGCAGGCGAAGCGCGAAGAGCGCACCCGCCAGCGCAAGCTAGAGCAATTGGAGCAGCAAATTGCGCAGCTGGAGGAGTCCATCGGCGGCTTGGAAGCCGAGCTGACCGACCCGGACGTGTATAACAACTACGTGCTCGTGCAGGAGAAAAACGCAGCGTTGGAAGCAAAGCGCGAGCAGCTTGCGGAATGCTACGAGCAGTGGGAGCAGCTTGCGGAATAATATGATTTTGGAGGGCGCCTGTCGTTGGAATCAGGCGCCCTCTAGTTTTAACAGCAGCAGCGGTACGCTGCTGTAGACGATCATCGCTGCGGCGGCGACAATGCCAGAATCGTTCAAGGCGAGCGCGGCCAGCGCGCCGATGACGTTGGCATAGCACCCGTGCATCAGGTACGGGTAGCGCTGCTCCCACAGGCGCAACCGCCCTGAGGGCCGGAGCACCAGCACGGCCATCACGGCCAAGGCCGTGAGCAGCACTTTGCTCCAAGCGGAGACGCGGATCAGGTGAACGTTCATCGCCAGCTTACGGGCGATGATCGCGCCGATCACGTCGTAGCGCCCGTGGCGCAGGTCATCGAAGGCGCGGCCGATATGACTGCTTGGGGCGGCCAGGGCGGAGCCGGCCGCGGGCGATGCAGCAGCGGCGGGCGCGTTGGCGGCTGCGGCGGCGCTT
>NZ_BIMB01000042.1 GCF_004000865.1 Paenibacillus elgii NBRC 100335
CCGCCGGCTCTGCCGCCTGCACGGCACCCCCTCCGCGAAGCGCCTCCACGCGCAGCCGCAGGTCCGCATTGGGCGAGTCCGGCCGGGAACGCAGCAAATCGCGGTCGCTTAGCAGCGCGGCCAACTCACAGGCCAGCCCGCCAAGCCTAAGCGGCACCGCCCGCAGCATCATATGCGCAAGCCGAGGCGATACACCGAGATCAGCCATACAGCGGCCATGCGGGGTAATCGCTCCGTCGTCTCCCCGTGCGCCGAGCTGCTTCAGAAGCGCGACCGCCTGACCGTAGGCCGCTGCAGGCGGCGGCGTCAGCCAAGCGAGCCGCGCCGGCTCCGCGACGCCCCAAGCGGCAAGCTCAAGCGCAAGCGCGGCCAGATCCGCTTCCATGATCTCGGGCGCCCGGTGAGGCACCAGCCGGCGTTCCTCCTGCTCCGTCCAGAGCCGGTAGCACACACCGGGAGCCGTACGTCCGGCCCGTCCGCGGCGCTGGTCCGCCGAATCCCGCGAAACGGTGACCGTCTCCAGCCGCGTCATGCCTGTCCGGGGCGAGAACCGCGGCACACGCATCCGGCCGCCGTCGACGACGATACGCACCCCTTCTACGGTTAAGCTCGATTCGGCGATGGAGGTGGCGAGCACAATCTTGCGCTGCCCCGGTACGCTCGGCGCAATGGCCGCGTCCTGCTCCCCTTGAGCAAGCTGCCCGTACAAAGGAGCGATCCGCACCTGCGGACCGAGTCCCGCTTCAAGCAGCAGCCGTTCCACGCGCCGAATTTCACCCGCTCCGGGCAAGAACGCCAACAAATCCCCTTCTTCGGCGGCCAGCGCCTGACGGATGCACGCGGCGACCGTCGGCTCCAGCTTTCCTTCCACAGGCTTGCTTAAATACCGCGTCTCCACGGGATAACTGCGGCCCTCGCTGACTACAACCGGCGCATCGCGCATCAGCGCGGCGACCGGAGCCGCGTCCAGCGTTGCCGACATGACCAGGATGCGCAGGTCGTCCCGCAGCACCGCTTGCGACTCCAGCGCAAACGCCAAGCCCAGATCCGCGTGCAAGCTTCGTTCATGGAATTCGTCAAAAATAACGACGGCCACGTCCTCAAGCGCGGGATCGGCCTGCAGCAGGCGTGTGAGCACGCCTTCCGTGATGACTTCGATGCGCGTTTTCGGTCCGACCTTCGTATCTAACCGGACCCGGTAACCCACCGTTTCGCCGACCTGTTCTCCGAGCCGGGACGCCATGTACCGGGCCGCGGCTCGCGCAGCCAGCCGGCGCGGCTCCAGCATCATAATTTTGCGTCCGGCCACCCATGGCTCTTCCAGCAGCGCTAGCGGCACGCGGGTTGTCTTGCCTGCACCGGGCGGCGCTACCAGCACGGCATTCGTATGCTCGTCCAGCTTCTCTTTCAACTGCGTTAAAACGCGATCTATCGGCAGTTCTCCCATATTCGTTCACTCCAACGTACGGCAAATTCGGTTTTTATTGTACCACAACCGCACAAAGAAAGCCCCTTAACGGGGCTGAGCTTGTACGATTCTCGATTTATTGGAAGAAAGCAATCCCCAGAACGCCCGAGAGGACGATCACCGCAAGCGGATGCAGACGGTATTTGATCAACGCGCCGAGACATACCGCCAAAATAATCATCATCCCGACCGTATGCCAGCTCATCCAATCGGCTCCGCTTCCCGGCAAGCTGAAGTGAATCGCCGCGTATACGATCATCCCGGTCACCACCGGCTTCAGCCCGTAGAACGTCGTTTTGACCCACGGCCGCTGCTGCATCCGGAAAAAGAACGCGGCGATGAACACGATAATTGCCAGCGACGGCAGCACCATGCCGAGCGTCGACAGGATCGCTCCGGGAACGCCGGCGGCTTCGTAGCCGATCAAGGTGGCGCTGTTCGTCGCGATCGGTCCCGGAGCCATCCCTGCCAACGCGACGGTATCCGTAAACTGCCGCTCCTCCATCCAGCCGTTGAGCAGCACCTCATGCCGAATCAGCGGAATCATCGCATACCCTCCGCCGAACGAGACAAGACCGATTTTAAGAAATACCGCAAACAAGCTCCATAGCATAACCGTCACCCCGTTCTAAATCCCGTCTGCAATAAAGTAATCCGCATATTTATAGCCATTTCCGGCAGTTGGAGGCTCCTCGTCCTTAGTTTCGAACACGCGGTAACCGAGCTTTCGTTTGATGCGGACAAGCAAATGCCCGATCACGAGTCCGATCACAATAACCAGCATCGGATGCACATGAAAAACAAGCAGCAGTACGACCGTGAAAGCCGCCGTAGCCAGCGTCGTACGGTCCACGACGGAGCTTTTCCCCATGTTATACGCCGAAATGATGATCAAGGCGGCAATCGCCGCTTGAATGCCTTGAAAAGCCGCTGCCACTTTCGGCAAGTCATAAATCTCCCGAAACACAAGACTCAGCAAAAATACGATCAAAAAAGCCGGCAGCGTCATTCCGCCGACCGCAACCGCAGCCCCCGGCACCCCGGCCAGCCGGTAACCGATGAACGCCGCCGCATTGACGCCTACACCGCCCGGAGCCGATCCGGCTATCGACAAGACGCCGCTCATCTCATGAGGTTCGATCCATCGCCGTTTGCCGACGACCTCCCGTTCCATAACAGGGATCATCGCGTAGCCGCCGCCGAACGTGACCGGACTGATTTTGCAGAAGGTCCAAAAGATCGCCCCCAACGGCCTCAGTTTTTTCAGCCATGATTTCATCTTGCTCCCCCCGTTCCCCGTTGTCCTTTTAAGTATACCTCACTTTAATTCATTTTGGAATAATGTTTTCATCCATTTTCCTGAGCGATCCACAAAGTAAACGAAAGCGACCTATTGAATGAGCCGTACTTTACCGAGTATCCCTCAGTTTCAATCACAATGGAATTATGTTTATAATATCGATCCGAATACATTGAATTTCTGAGCAAACAAGACCAACAAAAAAGACCCGGATCGTCCACATCCGCGTCTGAAAAAGATACTCTATGGCTTTTACCAGCCCGGAGGCTCGTAGCCGATCCCCGGTCCCGTCCGTCCGGCAAATTTGTGCGTGTGCCTTTTGATCGATAGCACGGTCTTGTAATAATTTTGCTTAAACTCGAACGGCTCGTCGTCCGTCTGCGCGTCGATCTCATGATAATGAGAGCCGTCCGGCAGCGTAATCGGCGGTCCCGTCATCCCGATGAAACGGTGAAAGTGGCCCATGGCCAGTTTCGTATGCCCCTGATACCTGTGCACGTGCCCATCCGTTCCGTCTCCGTTCACGGCATAGACGAACATCTCGACGCCATGGAAATGCCCCAGTGCCACGGAGGTCCAGCCAATGAACGCGTGGGCATGAGCCGGCGGCAGCGGAACGTACGGTACCGGCGGAAGCGGACAAACAGACATAAAAGCGCTCTCCCCTTCGCTTTTTTATCTTAGACGCTACAGGATACGCAGGGAGAGGCACGATTATTTCTGTTCCGACTTCGCTGCTGCCGGATTGACGATTTCCTTGACCCGGCCGACTTGTCCGTCCGTCAAACGCACCTTGATGCCGTGCGGATGCGTCGCCGAATTCGTCAGCAGATCCTTCACGATGCCGCGCGTCAGCTTTCCCGTCCGCTGATCCTGCTTCAGGACGATAAGTACCTCGGCGCCTGGAAAAACGTTCGCACGCTTGCATCCGTCACTCATCCGTACTGCACCGGCAGCTCAAGCCAGCCCTGAAAAATGGCGTAATAGAACACGAATGCGCTTACGAGGCCCAGAATTGTAAAGCTGATGGCAAGTCCCTTTTTTTTCTGAAACAGCCACACGAAAGCCAAGCTGAAAAACGTGCCCATAACAAGCAAGCAAACAATCAAAATGATAGTTGCCATAGCTTCTGTTCAAACCCCTTTCGAACCAACAGTATAGTTTAACCGTTTGCTTACCAAAATACCACAATTTCCAACGGAAAAACACTCCGCTGCTGCGATAACCTTGACAATTTCATGAAACGGCCGCTGCTATACCGCCTCCTCTCCTCCAAATTAGTAAAAAAAAAGAGAGGCGTCCACTCGGCGGGACGCGCTCCCTTCGGTTACTTCTTGGCGGACAACCATTCCGTCAATGCCTGAATTTCCGGCTCCTTCAACGTAGTTTTGTAGGCGGGCATCCCCCCGCCTCCGTTCTGAATCTTGGCCGTGATTTGCTCTTGGCTCAGCTTGGCCCCCGTTTTCTGAAGATTGGGACCGACTTTGCCCGAGAGATCGGCCCCGTGACAGGAGACGCAGTTCGCCTTGTAAATCGCCTCCGCGCTAGACGCTTCGCCGGTTGCCGATTTGGAGGGGGCGTTCGCCGGCGCACCGCTTTTGCCCCCGCCGCAAGCCGTTATAAGTCCGGCTAACAACAGCAATCCGACCGCCAATGGGATCCAGGCTCGCTTCATGACCATTACCACCTTTGTTTTGAGGAATATTGGAGCTTGGCCCGGGATACATATGAAACGATATGACCCGGAAAGGCAGGGATACGGCCGCTATGCCCAACACCGCTTGGCTTCGCCTCTTCGGCCTTGGCGCCATAATCGTCCTGGGGATTGGGTTCGGCTTCCGGCAATTCGCCGCCACCTCCCCGCAGTTCCCGCCGGTCTCGGATTTTATGGTAGAAGGCTATCGGATTCAAGTGTCGCTTCACCCGAGCCCGGCCACAGCGCTGAAGCCTGCCACGTTTACCGTCACGCTTCGGGACGCAGCGGGCCGGCCGGTGAGCGGCGCGACCGGGGCCGCCACCATCTCGATGCCGCAAATGCTATGCGGCGCGAGCCCCTTTACCCTGACGGAAACGAAGGCCGGTATATACGTCGGCGAAGGCATTCCGCTTATGCCGGGCTCGTCCGCTGCCGACGTGACGATAACGTCCGGAGACAAATCGCTCCGGGTCCGGTTTCCTTTTGCCGCCGTCCGCTAATTTCCGGTTTTTCCCTTGCCTGCCTTCACTGTATCGGATCGCCCGGCGCCTGCCTATGACTCCCCCGGGCTATTTTTCACTTCATTTATGACGGTTTTGAGGACAATCCCTTACAATTTATTACCAAAGCCAGGGGTGAACACTGGGAATCCATCCGGCCGCAGCCAAGCCCCGCAGGACGGACAGCACTCCGATCCAGACGGCAACGAATTGGCCGGCTATGGCGGCCTTGCTCCGCAGCCGCTTGTTCAATTTGCCCGCAAACAGCCCGACGGAAACCAGCGCAGGCACGGTGCCCAGACCGAACAGCAGCATAAGCAGCAAGCCATGCAGCGGACTTGCGCTCGCCGCCGCATTCATTTCCATGGCATAGGTCAATCCGCAGGGAAGGAATCCGAGCAGCAGACCGCTTACGAACGCGGCTCCGGCCTCCTCAGCCGTCCGGTACCGTGCCGTAAGCCCCCGGACAAGCGGCAGCCGATGCGGGTCCAGTCTATGCAGCGGGAGGGCGGTACGCCGCAAAGCCCACAGCAAAATAAGACAGCCGCCCAATAAGCTCGCTGTCCCCTGCACATTCGCCAGCTTCCCCGCACCGTCGACGAACGAGCCGACCGTGCCCATAAACGCCCCGAGCGCGGCGTAGGTTACAATCCGGCCGGCATTGTAAGCCAGAACGGAACGCAGCGGACTCCCCTTCGCTTGCAGCGCAAAGCCGGAGACGGTCGCGCCGCACATTCCGATGCAGTGCGGGGCGCCGAGCAATCCGGCAAGCCAAGCCAGCGTGAGATCATGAACGCCGATCGCCATCTTCTCTTCCCCGCCTTCTTCTCTTGGAATGAAGGGAATTACACCCGTTTCAGCCGAAGTGCGTTAATAATGACCGTCAAAGAGCTTAAAGCCATAGCCGTACACGCCATCCACGGCGCCAAATGGCCGCTTAAGGCAGCAGGGATCGCCAAAGCATTGTAGCAGAAAGATAACGCCATATTCTGGTAAATATTTGTCATCGTCTTTCGGCTGATCCTCACGGCATCGGCCATAGCTTTCAAGTCGCTTTTTAACAAATGTACATCAGCTGCTGCCTTGGCTACGTCCGTTCCGTTACCGACGGCTACGCCGATATCTGCGGCCGCGAGCGCCGGCGCGTCGTTTATACCGTCACCGACCATGGTCACCCGCTTCCCTTGGCTCTGCAGCCGCCGGACGAGCCCGAGCTTTTGGTCTGGAAGCATATCCGCATAATACCGAACATTCCCAAGCCGTTCCGCAACCGCTTTTGCCGCTGCGGCATGATCTCCGGTCACCAATCGGATGTCCATTCCCTGTTTTTTAAGCTGGCGCAGTGCCGGTGCCGCCGTCGGCCGAACCGTATCGGCGAGAGCGACGACCCCGGCCGGACGGCCGTCCACCGCCACATAGATCAGCTGCTTCCCCTGGCTGCGCAGCGGACCGGCAGCCTTTTCCGTTTCCGCAAAAGGGATGCCCAACTCCTCCAGCCAACGCCGAGTCCCTGCGACGATCCCGCGTCCGTGCACCTCCGCCCGAACCCCGCAGCCGGGAACGGCCAAGAAGCTGCCGCAGTCGGGCACCCGCAATCCCCGCCTCTCGGCCTCATCGACAACCGCTCGCGAGAGCGGATGCTCGGAGAGCTGTTCCGCACCCGCAAGCTTGCTCAGCAGCGTAGCCTGCGTTTCGCCTTCTGCGGCAATCACATCGGTCACCTTGGGTGTCCCGAACGTCACCGTCCCCGTTTTATCGAACAAAAGAATGTCCGTTTGATGAAGCCGCTCCAGTGCGGCCCCTTCCATGTAAACGATGCCCTTCTGAGCCGCACGGCCCGATGCGACCAGAATGGATACCGGCGTCGCCAGTCCCAAGGCGCATGGACAAGCAATCAGCAGCACGGCAATCGCCTTCTCCAAAGCCCCACCCGCAGCACCTGGCTCGCCTAATCCGTACCAGTACAAAAAGGTACATACGGCCGTAGCGGCAATGACCGGAACAAACACCGCGGCAATTTTGTCGGCGACGCGCTGAATCGGCGCTTTCGCATTCTGCGCTTCCTCCACCATCCGAATCATCCGGGCTATCGTGCTTTGACCGGTCGTGCGCAAGACACGGATTTCCAGCACGCCGGAGCTGTTCAAGGTTCCGCCGATGACGCGGTCTCCTTTTCGCTTCTTAACCGGCATGCTTTCCCCGGTGATTAGCGATTCGTCCACCGCGGATATCCCTTGCGCGACGATGCCGTCGAGAGGCACCCGCTCGCCGGGACGGACGCGGAGCAGGTCGCCCTCCTTCAGCGTGTCCACCGGAACCCGGCGTTCGCCATCCGGGGTCAGCATGCAGGCCGTGTCCGTTTGCATCGCATAAAGCTGCGAGAGACTATCTGCCGTGCGCTTCCGGGCGGACGCTTCGATCCATCGGCCAAGCCATACGATCGTAATAATCATGGTACTCGTATCGAAATAGTATGGGCTATGGTGCCCGCTCCCCATCATGGCCTGCCCAGGATGAAACAACAAATAATGACTATAAAAAAAGGCGGTTGACGTGCCCAGAACAATCAGCACATCCATATTCGCGCTTCCGTTTTTCAAAGCTTCGTAGGCCCGAATGTAAAAAGGGAGACCGAAACCGAACTGCACCGGAACGGCAAGCGCAAGCTGAAACCATGGGTTCGCCAGCAGCTCGGGCACCCAGGGCGAGGAAGAGGCCGCATGATGCGGGATCATCGCCCAGAAGAAAGGCAGCGTAAAAGCAAGCGAAAGCAGGAACATTGCCCGGCTGCGACGAATTTCTAAACCGCTTTCGGCGGCTGACTTGCCATCGTCCGAATTCAGCAGGCGGACGCCAAATCCGAGCTGCGCGATCCGGGCTTCGATCTGCTCTGTCCGCACCTGCTTCGCATCCAGCAAGACGACCGCCCGCTCCAAAGCAACATTGACGCTGACCTCCGCCACACCTTCCATTTTGCCGACCGCCTTCTCGATGCGCGCGGCGCAAGCCGCGCACGTCATACCGGTAACATGCAGCGTAATCCGGCTCAAATCCGCTTGTCCGCTCATTCGCGTCTCACTCCATTCCGATCGGGGCTCCAGCAGCCGGTCATCGTTAAACTATATGGACGAGCGGCAGTTTTCATGACAAAGAAACGCGGCCGCCCCCTGTGAAAAGAAACGGAGAGCAGCCGCGCTGAATCGTTTTTTGAACTTACCTTAAGTTGGCCTGCCTCAAAGGACTTTCCGGTGCCGTAAGCAGCTTCACGAAAAAATCCTTGTATTTTTTCGCATGGTCTAAGGAAGAGGAAGCTTGATGAAAGTCGGCGCCTGCCGCAAAACCAATGATATAGTCCTTCCAGCTTGCATAAGCGATACGGACGTGTCTGACGCACATAGCGACGATTCTCCATTGGTCTTCTTCGGACAAATAACCGCGACGATAGCCGGCACAGCATAAATAAACGCACCAAGAATAGTCGAATGCCGCGATCCCCTTTACAGGCAAACGCGTTAAGTAATAAGCCGCGACGTGCAGCTTGCCCGTATGGGCCTCACCCGGTGGGAGCGACTGCAAATAGCCGCTTCGTTCCGTGTCGGAAAGCCCCGATAGCAGCATTTGGCAATCTTCAAACTCTTTCCGCACCCCGGTTTCGAACAGCCACTGAAGCTCTGCTTTCAATAAGTCGGAATTTTCAATTTCCCATAGCTCTAACGCGCTTTGAAGACGTCGTTTGTTTTCGAACACCGCCTGCATGTTTTTGGCCAGTGAGAAAGCCATCTGCCCTTTCATGCATAAGGAAGACATGGCGTGGACATACAGCGCCAATTGAGCGCGAACTTCGGGATCGTAATAATCCATGACGAAGCGAACAGGCCTCCTTTCTTTTCTCGTACCGGGAAAATTTTAACGAAAGAACATCCGAATTAAGCATAAGAAGAACCAGCCCAATACCAATATTAAAGGCAAGTTTTTTATGGAAAAAAACGACGATTTATTAGTCCCAGCTTGTTGTTCCGGGAGGTGTGGAGCCGTGCGTTCGGTATCGCGAGCCGGCAATGGATCGACCGATGCCGCCGGAGACGCTGGCATGCTCGTCGGTCCGGTCTCCGGATGCCCGCCTTCGGCGAGACAGACAAGCGCTTCGATATCGTCGGGCTGCTGCTCGAGCAGCCGAAGGTACATGTCGCGTGCGGATGCCGGATCTCCCAGCTTTGTATAGCATTTTGCCGCAAGAGACAACGCGGCGAGATGACCCGGATCGTGCGAAAGAAAGTATGTCACATCATGAATCGCCTCGGTCAGCCGGTTGCTTTTAACATAAATTCGGGCACGGTACCAATACAGCTCCGGATCGTCGGGAGTCAAAGCCATCCAGCGGTCGATGGCAGTCAGCGCACGGCTCAAGCTGCCAAGCCGGAGATAATATTCTGCTTGCAGCCGCAGCAAGTCCGGATCGTCGGGAAACAGCTCATATGCCCGCTCCAACATCTCTTCGGCTTGTTCCATGTGATGATGTTTCAAGGCCAGCAGCGCGCCCAGCCGATACCTCAGAAAAGCCTCGCAATCGATGTCACCCGCCTTGGTAAGGAAAGTGAAGCGCAGGCTCGTGGCGTAATAAGGTTCGGCAAACACGTGAAGAAACACGTTGGGAAACTGCCTGGAAAACGATTCGGGATCGTCCTGCGCCCTTTCTTTCCAGCAGAAGCTGCTTTCGAGCAGCTGCCAGACGTCCCTGGGCAAATAGGGCTGCCGATCCAAAAACACGGTCATTCGTTTGTAGACCTCGCGTTGAAGCTTGACATCCCACATCATATCGTCATTGAGCAGCTTCAGCCACGAGTCGCTGTCGATCCTTTGCGCGATGTCGCGGTATACGCCGGTTACTTTTTCTATAAACTCATTTAACCGTTCTTCAGTGCTCTTCACCCTAGCGGCCGGGTCCGCAAACAGCATCCGGGAGGGAATAACAACCGGCTGACCTTCCTCTTTTTGCTCATCTTGCCCGGTATCGCTCTGCCCGCTCTCTCCTCGCTCGACGGCAGCCTCCTCCGTCAAATCACGAAATGAATCGAACTTAAGATTTCGTTTTGCCGCGCGAACCGCTTGATCGTAAGCTTCCCGAAGCCGCTGATAGCCTTCCGGATCGTCCTCGGGATGGTGCTGCTTTAATTTCCGCGCATAAGCCTTTTTGATGACGGATAGTTCATTCGTTGGTTTGATATCTAGAATTTTCCACATTTGTATCGGACTTCACGCTCTCTTTCCGACCAAAGTCTAGCCCAAGGTCGCCCTCCGAAAGGAATCGTTACGCGAAAATAGCAGCTTCGTCAGCAATACGCTGTTTTCACTTACATAATCTCCATTCAAGAGATGGGATGTAAAGACGGCGCCCACATGAAAGCTAAATAGGTAGTCCTTCCAACTGGAAAAATCGCCCTTGACCATCGGGATGACCTTTTCGATATAAGCCCACTTCTCCGGTTCCGTTAAATAACCCAGCTTCCGTCCGGCACAGGCCCTGTATACCGCCATGGAATAATCGTGCGCCGCTATGCCGACGGTTGGCATGCGCCACAAATATTGCGTGACAACGGACAGCCTATGTTTGCGTGTAGGATCGTCGGTATTTTGTCCGATCGAAGCTCGTTCGGCCTCCGAAACGGATAATAGCCTACTGTACAGCTCCGCAAATTCCTTTCTGGCTCCTTCCGCTATCGTCCACTCTATATTTTGTTTAAGGTCCTCTGCATTTTCGAGGTTCCAAAACCTGAGCAGCCCCCGTAAAATGCTTCGCCGCTCGAAGATCATCTCAGGATTGTGCAAAAAATAGTCACCGAATTTCCCGACGATACATAACGAAGTCATCGCCTCAACGTAATCGTTCATTACCTTCTCCGCCGCCGTGGTCATAGACATGTTCTCTCCCCACTTATCAGTTATAGCCGAAGAACCTGCTAACTCTCCGCAACTCCCGCAGCACCGAAATATAAAACAACCCTAAAATGAACAAATAAAAATAAATCCGCCATGGCAGGCTTGGGAGAGCCTTCTTGCTCGGCTTCGTTGTGGCGTCGATATAGTTGTCGGACAGGGAAAGCGGCTTCGAAATCCCGCTCTTCGAGCTTCGGTTTTTCCATTTCTCGATTTCCGTCTTAAGCTCGTCAGGCATGGGGCGAACAGTGCCTTCAAGCTCTATCCTTCGAGAATCGTAAATTTCTTTGGCTTGCTTATAATTGCCGACTACAAGGATCGCTTCTCCATCGAGATAGCCCATACAAATATGACCTGTAATGTTCGATTGGAGTCCCTGCTTCTTCGCCTCGTCCAAGGAAAGGTACTTCGTCGTCTCCTTACCGCTGTTGTCTTTGACCTTTACTTCTTGAATAGCCATATAAGACGCATCGGCGAGCTTGACCCGCACGGCAGCCGCTCTCGGAGACAGAAGCTCCCAATCGGACGCAGAAGATACGTTCATGACGTTCACCGGCCTCATAGTTTCACTCCAATAGGCCAAGGGCGTCTCCCCCGTATGCTTCACAAACGAACTCGCTATCCAGAAATGCAGCGCCACAATGCAAATCAGGCTGAACCATTTATGAGAAACAAAAAAATAAGCGGCATTCTTCAAACGCTTATGCAGAGGCACTTTTCCCAACTCTCCGTAAAGCCGCCGAACAACGCGTCCGCTGCCTTTTTCACGCCGTACTCTCAACTCTTTTATAATTAGCGCATTGATTTCCGCCAAAGCCAAAACCGCTTCGATATCGTTCGCATCCAAAGCAAGAATGCGTTGGAACATCTCCTTGGCCTTTTCCAGATCACCCTGTCTTTTATAACAGGTCCCTGCCAGCGAGAGCGCGGGCATGTGGTCCGGAAATTGTGTAAGAATGTGCTGCAGGTCTTGTACCGCCTCAGGCAGTTTTCCAGACTGCATCCATATGCGCGAACGGTATAAATAGCCGTCTACCTGGTCGGGACACAACTGAATCAGACGATTGCTCATAGCAAGCGTCCTCTCCGACTCCCCGCTGCGCCAGCCGTATTCGGCCTCTAAACGAATCACGGCCGGGTCCGCATCGAAAAGTTCCCTAGCCTTCTGCAGCGAATGATTGGCAGCCTGCATATCGTTATTCATCAAAGCCAACCAGGCATCCTCGCGATAATGAAGATAGGCTTCATGATCGACCTCCCCCGCACCCAGCAGAAGGGAATACCCCATGTTTGCCACTTCGTACGATTCCGCAAAAGCGTAACTGTATACTTGGGGGTATTGTTCCAAGAAGCTTTCCTTGTCTTCCGCAACCAGCCCATTCCAATGAAACGCGCTGTCCAGAAGCTTCCAAACCTCTTTAGGCAAAAAATAATGTTCTTCCAAAAAATCAAGCAGCCGGCCAGAAATGCCGTTTTGCAGGTTGATGTTCCATACGACGTCGGAATTCAACAGCTCAGCCCATTGGTTCGGATCGATTCGCGACGGAAATTTGCCGTAAAGCTCCTCTACCCGCTCCATAAAATGCTCCGCTTGGCTTTCGGGGGCGTCTCTTTCCTTGCCCTGCTCTTGCCAAATGACCATACGGGGAATGCGCTGCGGTCCGTCGTCTTCATCATACAGCTCGTCTTCCTCATGCTCTGCGACGTCTTCCGCTTCGCTCCCGTCTTCCTCCCTGACGACTGATCTCTCGAAAGCTTCCGGCTCTTCGTCCGATCGACTCGTCTGTTTCTGTTGCCGCTTCGCCAGCTTTATCGCCTGGTCATACGCTTCCCTTAGCTGCTGATAACCGGTCGGATCGTCCTCGGGATGATGGACTTTCAGCTTAGCGGCATAAGCTTTCTTAATCGCCGATACCTCATGCGTCGGGTAAATTCCCAGTATTTCCCACATCCGCATTAATAGTCACGCCACCTCTCCAAATGCTCCAGCTGCTTCCGGAGAACCGAGGATGCCTTTTTGATTTCGTACTCATTTTGAGAGGCGAGAACCCGTTCGAACTGCTCTAGCAAAAACGCAATCTCCGACCGTTTCTCCCCGAGCGCTTCCTCGTACAGCCGTTCGCCCTTGGCAAGCAGCAGCCGATTCTCCGTTCTTTCGCGGGGATGGATTTTGATGTCTTTCAGTTGGTTCAATCTTTCCTCAATTTCCAGCTCCGACAGCTTGCCCGAATTTTTCTGAATAATCGTCTTCTTTTTCACGCCCGTGCTGACCGTAGTGACTTCGACCTCCAGAATGCCGTTAATATCATACGTAAACCGGACGTCGATGGATTGCTCACCGGCTTTGTCGGGAGGCACCTCGACAAGCAGCTCGCCCAACTTCAGGTTATTTTCCACCCGCCGGCTTTCCCCTTGATAAACGATCACGCGTATGCTTGACTGATTATCGTGAAGCGTCCAAAACGACTCTACTTTACTAACAGGAATCGGGGTGTTCCGCTCGATAATCGGGCAGAAATGACCGTCGTCAAATTTATCGTTCCCCATCCGCTTCGTGGTTTCAATACCAAGGGTATAAGGACATACGTCCGTCAAAACAACCTCTTTCAACGCTTCGTTTCTTTCCTTCAGTGCAACTTGAATGGCAGCTCCCAAGGCAACGGCCTCATCGGGATTGATTTGGGTAAATGGCAGCCGGCCGAACATTTTGCTAACCACCGATTTGATGATCGGCATTCGGGTCGCCCCTCCGATCAAAATAACCGCATCCAGATCGTCCGGCGACAAGGAAGCGTCCCGCAGTGCGCGCTCGATCGGATGACGCAGCCGCAGCATAAGCTGCCCGGCAATTTTCTCAAAATCGTTGCGGTTCAAAGTCACCTCGTACGTACGATCTTCCAGCGTGAAGCTCATTTTCCCTTCGTTGTCCGAGCCTAAAAGCCTTTTGCATATTTCAGCCTGCTTGAACAGCGCGGAACGGGCTTTAAAATCCAGCTCTTGGAAGTCGATCCCATGGGTTTCGATAAAGTAAGAAACAAGCAGTTGGGTAAAATCCTCTCCGCCCAAGTAGTTGTCACCGGCTATCGACTGCACTTCCATCACGCCCTCGAAAAACTCCAGGATGGAAACGTCGAACGTGCCGCCGCCCAAGTCGAAGACGAGAAACTTGGTATTGTCCTGCTGCTGATGAAGACCGTAGGAAATCGCCGCAGCCGTCGGTTCGCTGATCAGCCGCTCCACCTTCAAGCCAGCGAATTCAGCCGCACGCTTCGTCGCCTTGCGCTGAGTATCGTTGAAATACGCTGGAACGCTGATTACAGCCTCCGTCACGGGATGTCCGAAAAAAGCCTCCGCGTCTGCCTTAAGCGATTTGATGACGAACGAAGACAGCTCTTCCGGAGAAAAAGTATACGGTCCCAGACGATACGTTTTCTCCGTTCCCATATAGCGCTTGAAGGTAGCTGCCGTAAGATCCGGATGAGTAATTAATCGTTCTTTTGCGATTTGACCGATCAGTATCTCGCCGTTTTCGTCCACACTTACTATCGAAGGGGTCAAACGCTCCCCGAGCACATTCGGAATAATTGCAGGACCGTCCTCCGTCCAATAAGCGACCAGACTGTTCGTCGTTCCTAGATCAATGCCAATCATCGTCATTCCCGGTTACCTCTTTTCCATGTGTTAATGGCTTAGAAAAAAACACCTTTCTTTTCCATACCATTAGTTTATCGGTCGCTCGTTCTCTTTTTTTAAATCGATATTGAAGACTTTCAAACGAAGCCGGCCAATAAAAACGGCGGCCGCTTCTTTGCGAACAAAGAAAACGGCCACCGCTTGAAAAATGGCTACTTATGATGATGCTCCGCGGCATCGGCGTGATCCTGTCCGGTCCCCCGCTCGTCTAAATACGTGACGGAAAGCTCGGCGTAAAGCACACCCTTCTGTACTTGAATTTTGTGCTGCAGCTCCCGAAGCTTGGATAGCAAGCCGCGAACGACAATGATTTCGAGACATTGATCGTGATTCAGATGCACATGCATCGTCGAAATAATGTCGTGATGGTAATGATGCTGCAGCTCAATAAGCTGCAAAGGAAGATCGGCCGCATGGTGATCGTACACCATAACGATCGTTCCCGCTACGAGCTGATCGGCCTTCAAGCCGCCCGGCTCCAATAGCACTTTACGTACGAGATCCCGGATTGCTTCCGAGCGGTTCGTGTAGCCCTGCTCCGTAATATATTGATCAAACCGCTTGATCAGTTCCTCCGGCATGGACACGCCAAACCGGGTCAATACGTCTTTCTCCAACTATGGTTCACCTCAATCCGCACGCTCTTCCGATTATTGTAGCATACCCGCCGCCCAAACTGAATTCAGCCGCAAATGAAATAGCCCCTCCGCCGGCAATCGGCGAAGGAGGCTTCTGGGCAGTTATCGTATGCAGTTTCGTTTGATACAGGCTTGCTAAACTGCCTCAGGGTGTGACTTCGGGCTGCAGCTCTTTCAGCTCCTCCGCAAGTTGCTGCTTCTCCACTTCCGACAATGCGCCGTGTTCGCGAATCTCCTCCAGCAGCGCTTCACGTTCTTCCTCATTGCGCGGATCAATCGTAAATTTAACGATATCCAACCTCCGCTCCTCCTTTTCGCCAACGTTACCGACATCCCAAAGCTTCCCCGGAACCGGCGCAGTCTATCCCGCCCCAGAACCAATGTCTAGAACGACCGCCGCCGGTCATGGCCCATATCTACCCTCTTGCCGTTACGACCATCCGCAAGCCGCCCTTCGGCCGCAGCGTAACAAGCGGTTCAGGCTCTACCGGAGGATGATCGGGCGTCAGCCTAAGCGTGTAACGGCTGCCGATTGTCGCGAGCAGCAGGGCCGCCTCCATCAGCGCGAAGTTGTTGCCGATGCATACCCGCGGACCGCCGCCAAACGGAAAATAGGCAAATGCCGGAATTTTTTTAAGCAGATCTCCTGCAAAACGTTCGGGCTTGAATCGTTCGGGCTCCTCGAAGTAGTCCGGCCTGCGGTGCATGACATATTGGCTCATCATGAGCGTATCTCCCGGCATGTATGTATTTCCGCCGATCTCCACTTCCTGCTGCGCCTCCCGGTTGATCGCCCATGCCGCCGGGTACAGCCGCATCGACTCCGAGACCACATGCTGCGTATAGGGAAGCTTCTCCAAGTCGCTATGGGTCGGTCTACGGCCGTCTAAGACCTGATCCAGCTCCTCATGAAACGCCTCTTCCGCCTCTGGGTTTTGAGACAGCAAATACCACGTCCAAGAGAGCGTGTTGGCCGTCGTTTCGTGGCCCGCGAGAAAAATCGTCATCACTTCATCCCGCACTTGCTGGTCGCTCATCCCCGAGCCGTCTTCCTCATCCCGGGCCGCAAGAAGCATGGAAAGCAGATCGCCGCGGCTTGCGTCCGGATTTTTCCGGCGTTCTTCAATAATCCCGAAGATCACCTTGTCCAACGTCGCGGCCGACTGCTTGAATTCCAGATTGCTCTTTGTCGGAAAGCTTTCCGGAATGTCGATCACGGAAGTCGCTTTATGCGTGACATATTTCATTCCCACGTCAATCGCATGGCTGATATCGTTCACGCCATTCGTAATGCTTGTCCCAAACATCGTATGCGTAATAATATCCAGCGTCAGCTGCATCATATCGTCCATAATGTCCCGGGTTTCTCCGGATTTCCACGACGCCAGCATCTTTTCACCGTAATCGATCATCGCCTCGGCGTAGCTGCCGATTCGATCCTTGCGGAACGATGGCTGCATCAAGCGGCGCTGCCGCATATGCTTCTCGCCCTCGCTTGTCAGAATGCCTTCGCCTACGACCGCTTTGGCCGTCTGCAAACCTTTTGCCTTGCGGAAAGCGCTTTGCTTCGTGAGCAGCACCTCTTTAATTTGCTCCGGATCGCTGATCAAATAGACGTGCCGGGACGGTCCGAAGCGAATATGCGCCACGTCTCCGTACTGCTGTCGCGCCTTCATGAGAAACGCTAACGGATCTTTGCGGAATGCAAGCAAGTTGCCGGAAAGGGGCAGGCCTTTCGGACCGGGAATGTGGGTTGTCAATGACATCAGGCGGTGCCTCCTTAGGAGTTTTTCGACTTATTATCCGGTGATCGCCCCCACATTATACCAGCTGAAACCGATAAAAAACCGGCCTGCCTCCCCCATTCGGGGCTGCACGCCGGTCTTCGAGCTAATTGGGTGTACCTATTAATGTTGTTTACTCGCTGCAACCCGAACGGGCTACCGTTCCTTGTTCCACCGTAATCGTATCGGAGATGGTGTCGCGAATGACACTCATGACGAGCTGCAGCAAGTAATTGATATCTTCCTGCGATTGTTTGAACTGGCTGACGATCGGGATCGAATCGAGCTGATCCTGCAGCTCGTCGATTTCCTTCTCGATTTTTTCAACCATCTTCTTATTCTCAAACGACTCGAAAGCGACGATTTCCTTCTGCTTCTTTTTGATCGCGCTAATTAGCGTCTGAATGTGATCGTTTCCGGCAATTTGCTGCTCCGCCTGCTGGAAAAACTGCACCTCGTTCGAGGTAGCCAGCAGCCCCGCCAGCTCCTTGGCCTTATCCAAAATGTCTTCGCGCACGATCATTTCGGTATTCGTATACAGCTCCATGCCGCAATTCGTAAATTTTTGCTCTGCCATTAGAATTCGTCACGCCCCTGCATTCGATTTATTGAGCCACGGCTTCTCCGACCAATTCGCCTTTGATGTAGAATGTCGGGGTTTCCGTTATTTTCACTTGGACAAACCGGCCTACCAATTCCTTCGGCCCTTCGAAATGGACAAGCTTGTTCGTGCGACTCCGGCCGGCCAATACAGCGGCATTGTTCTTGCTTTCGCCCTCGACCAGCACTTCCAGCGTCTGTCCTTTTAACCGCTCATTGCTCTGCTTGGCGTAGACGTTAAGCACGTCGTTCAAACGAATGAGACGGTCCCGCTTCACCTCATAAGGCACGTTATCCTCCATGCCTGCTGCCGGCGTGCCTTCCCGCGGGGAATAGATGAACGTAAAGGCGCTGTCGTAGCCGACTTCCTGCACGAGCGAGATCGTTTCCTCGAACTGCTCGTCAGTTTCGCCCGGAAAACCTACGATGATATCCGTCGTCAGCACGACATCCGGAATCGCCTTTTTAATTTTGGCGACGAGCTCCAAGTAATGCTCGCGCGTATATTTGCGGCTCATCCGCTTCAAAATCTCGTTGCTGCCCGACTGCACCGGCAGATGGATATGCTCCATCAGGTTGCCTTTTTTAGCCAGTACCTCGATCAAGTGGTCGTCAAAATCGCGCGGGTGCGACGTCGTGAAGCGGACACGCGGAATGTCGATCTTGCGCACTTCATCCATCAAATCGCCGAGCCCGTATTTCATATCGTCGAAATCTTTGCCGTAGGCGTTTACGTTCTGGCCGAGCAGCATAATTTCCTTGAAGCCCTGACGCGCCAAGTCGCGCACCTCGGCAATCACGTCCTGCGGAAGGCGGCTGCGCTCCTTGCCCCGGGTATACGGCACGATACAGTACGTGCAGAACTTATCACAGCCGTACATGATGTTAACCCATGCTTTGATGCCTTCGCGCTTCTTCGGCAGGTTTTCGATGATATCGCCTTCCTTGGACCATACCTCGATCACCATTTCCTTGCTGAACATCGCTTCCTTCAACAGGAACGGAAGACGGTGGATGTTATGCGTGCCGAAGATCAGATCGACGAACGGATGCTTCTTCAAAATCCGGTTCACGACCGATTCTTCCTGCGACATACAGCCGCACACGCCCAGGATGAGCGACGGCTTCTCAATCTTCAGATGTTTGAGATGGCCCAGCTCGCCGAACACTTTATCTTCGGCATTTTCCCGTACCGCACAGGTGTTGAGCAGAATGATATCCGCTTGCTTGCGGTCATCGGTGGACCGGTAACCCATCTGCTCCAGCAGCCCTTTGATCGTCTCGGTGTCGTGCTCGTTCATTTGACAGCCGTACGTTTGAATCAAGTAGTACTTGTCCTTGCCGATCTCGCGCATCTCTTCCGGAATGTCGAAATCGTAATGCACTTGAATGTCTTCTTTCCCCCGCTTCTTCGCATCGCTGAGAGACGGCGGCTGGAAATATATCGAGTAATCTTTCTCGGATTTATTTTTTGTCGTCATGAAATGAATTCCTCCTGAAGCTTGCAGTATGCTGCAAAGATCATACCTTTCATTATATCATGCTTGCAGCCTGCATTTCAAAGAAATTCATGAGTGGGGAGAGAAGACCGGTGAATAAGACCCCCGCTACGTGAGCGGTATCATTCTTCCGATCGCTGTTGTCCCCGGATTCTTAAAATTTTATAACCCACTTAGTGGTTAGAATCCGGAGACAAAGGCGAACGCTACCGCTTCTCCAGAACGATTCCGCTCCTCCGCTTTTTATTCACCGGACTTTTTAGGCTAAAATCACGCCGATATCGCCGGTTTTAATTCCGGCAGCATTCGCTTCGTCCGTATCGATATGCATGTCCAACGCGAATTGATCGGATACCCGGGCAATCACGTGCTCGAACGTTACGCCGCGCTCTCCTTCGAAGCGCACGGTGAGCTCCTGTTTATCCGCAATGCCCCACTTGGCCGCATCGTCCGTATGAAAATGAATATGACGTGCCGCCACGATCACGCCCTCCTCCAGTTCCACTTCGCCAGCCGGTCCGATGACCTTAATGCCGGGTGTTCCGGCCGTATGGCCAGACTCGCGTACTGGCGGATTTACCCCGAGAGCGAACGCATCGGTACGGGATACTTCAAGCTGGGATTTACTGCGGGCCGGTCCCAAAATGCGAACCTTATCGAAGCGGCCTTTCGGTCCGACGACCGCGACCGTTTCCTCGGCGGCGTACTGCCCCGGCTGCGACAACGCCTTCATCTCTTTTAATTCATACCCTGCGCCAAAAAGCATAGCGATATGTTCTTTCGACAAATGAATATGTCTGGCGGAAACGCCGATTGGTACTTGTTTCATGTCCGTGTGCCCCTCTCTTATGCAAAAGATACCATGAAGCTCAAGTCTATTATACCCGCACGGCATAAAAAAAGCATACGGCCCAAGGCCGCATGCTTATGAAAATTCGGAAAATTATTTAAATTCCGCCACCAATTTTTCAAATTCTTGCTCGGTGATTTGAATGTTTTGCTTCGCAAGACCTTCCGGCTTGAAGCCAGCAACCATATCCTCGTAGCTTTTTCTGCTCTTGTCTTGATAGATAAGTCCTGTCACGAGGCTGTTGGTTTCCATGATTTTCGTCATGGCTGCCACACGGTTGGAAGCATCGTAGTCCGGTGTTTCTTCCAGATCGACGATATGCTCTTTAAACCACTCGTACGTGTTCACTTTGTTGAACGTTACGCATGGGCTGAATACGTTGATGAAGGAGAAGCCTTCATGCTTCATGCCTTCTTCGATCAAGGAAGTCAGCTGTTTCAAGTTGCTGGAGAACGATTGACCGATAAACGTAGCTCCTGCAGCCAGCGCTACTTCAAGCGGCGACAATGCGGACTCGATGGAGCCGGACGGTGTCGATTTCGTCTTGAAGCCCTCGGCGCTGCGGGGCGACGTTTGGCCTTTGGTCAAGCCGTAGATTTGGTTATCCATAACGATATAGGTGATGTTGATGTTGCGGCGGATCGCATGAACCGTATGACCCATCCCGATCGCGAAGCCGTCGCCGTCGCCGCCTGCGGCGATAACGGTCAGCTCGCGGTTAGCCATTTTGAGACCTTGCGCGATTGGCAACGAACGTCCGTGAACACCGTGGAATCCGTAAGCGTTGATGTATCCGGAAATCCGGCCGGAACAGCCGATCCCCGAGACAACCGCAAGCTGTTCCGGTTCCAGACCGACATTGGCAGCCGCTCTTTGGATAGCCGCTTGCACGGAGAAGTCGCCGCAACCTGGGCACCAGTTCGGTTTGATATTGTTACGGAAATCTTTTAACGTTGCCATACAAGGTTCAACTCCTGACAGTATTTAGTGATTTCAGCAGGCAAGAACGGATTACCGTCATATTTCAACATGCTCTTAATTTTATCAGCGTAGCCAACGTTCAGCTTAATCAAGGAAGCGAGCTGAGCGGTAGCATTGTTTTCAACAACGACGACCGTTTTCGCTTTTTCCAGGTACGGCTTGATTTCTTCCACCGGGAACGGATGCAGCAAACGAACGGTAATGTGGTTCGTTTTCATACCTTTGTCCGCCAGACGGCGTCTTGCTTCGTCGATCGTGCCGCCCGTGGAGCCCATACCGATGATGAGCAGATCCGGCTCTTCATGAGGAGCGTCGACCAGAATCGGATTGGTTACTTTTACTTGCTTCATTTTGCCCAAACGTTTGTCCATCATTTTCTTACGGTTGATCGGGCTTTCCGACGGACGTCCGTCTTCGGCGTGCTCAACCCCGGTTACATGGTGGATGCCGTATTTTTGACCCGGCATCGAACGCTTGGAAATACCGTTCTCGGTGAATTCGTAACGTTTAAACATTTGGTTCTCAGCCAGAGCAGGCAGTTCACCCGTTTGCAGCTCGCCGCGTTTGATCTGGATTTTATTGTAATCGAGCAATTCGCTTGTTTGTTTACCCAAGGAAAGCTGCAGGTCCGTCAGCAAAATAACCGGAACCTGATATTCTTCCGCCAAGTTGAACGCTTCGATCGCATCGTAGAAGCACTCTTCGATCGTCGAAGGCGACAGAACGATTTTCGGAATTTCGCCGTGCGTCCCGTGAATCATGGCAAGCACGTCGGATTGCTCCTGCTTCGTCGGAAGTCCCGTACTTGGACCGCCACGCTGCGTATCGACGATAACGACAGGCGTTTCTGTCATACCGGCCAAGCCGATCGCTTCCATCATCAAGGAAAGACCAGGGCCAGCAGAAGCCGTCAGGGCGCGAACGCCGCCGTAATTGGCCCCAATGGCCATCGTACATGCTGCGATCTCGTCTTCGGTTTGGATAACCGTTCCGCCGAATTTCGGCAGCGTCTTGATCAGGTATTCCATAATTTCGGAAGCCGGCGTGATCGGGTAGGCAGGCATGAAGCGGCAGCCTGCGGCGACTGCGCCAAGAGCGATAGCGTCGTTGCCGATCATGAACAGCTTTTGTCTGCCGTCGGCAGGCTCCAGTTGGAATTCCGGCAGCGGACCCCCAGTCAATTCAAGAACGAACTCGGCAGCTTTGCGAACCGCTTCCACGTTTTTCTCCACCACGGCAGCGCCTTTGCGGCCGAACTCTTCTTCTACTGCTTTATTAAACACTTCAAGCGGCAAACCAAGCAAAGCCCAAGATGCGCCAGAAGCAGCCATATTCTTAAACAAGGAAGTGCCAAGCTCTTCCGCGATCGCCGTAATCGGTACCGGGAACAGTCTTGCTTTAACGCCTTCCGGAACGACCGGATTAACCTTAGCGTCGGCGATGATTACGCCGTTCTCGCGCAGCTCGTGCGCATTCACATCAATCGTCTCTTGGTCAAAGGCCACGAGAATGTCCAAATCGTCGGAAATGGAGCGAATCGGTTTCGTACTGATTCTGATCTTATTGTTTGTGTGGCCGCCTTTGATCCGCGAGGAAAAATGGCGGTACCCATACAAGTAGTACCCCAGTCTGGTCAATGCCGTGGAAAAGATTTTGTCGGTACTTTCCACGCCTTCCCCCTGTTGTCCTCCGACCTTCCAAGATAATTGGCTAATCAACGTTGTCCACTCCTTTTAAATTCGCTGACATGCAGCTAAACCATGAACTGTAAAGATTTCATATAAAAAAAATCTTTCAGTTGTCTCATCAAATTCTATGACTAATACACATAAAAAGCAAGGGTTTTCGACAAAATGCATAGATAGCTTTTTTAGATCAAATCCATATCGATTAGAGAATAATTTAGTTGTCTTATATCTACAAATCAGATGTTAATTTTTAATGAATCGGCAAATGACGATGCAAAAAGGTAACCCAGTTGCGGTACATGAATCCTCTGACCAGTTCCTCCGGAAACCGTCTAAGCAAAGCTTCCGTCAGGCACCGGATCTTCCCTGCATGCTCCAGTCCCGGAATCCATTGATCGATGCCGTCAAAATCCGATCCGAACACAAGCTGGCTGCCGCCCCCGAGCGAGCAAATATGTTCGACATGCAGCAGGACACCGTCAATGGAAGCTTGGCCTTGCTGCACGAACCAGGGCACGAACGTAACGCCGATACGTCCGTCCCGCCGGATAATTTCCCGGATTTGCCCGTCGTTCAGGTTTCTTGGATGTCCGCACACGGCCCTTGCATTGGAATGCGTCGCCACGAACGGTTTGGCCGAAGCCGCCGTCAAATCCCAGAACGCCGGCTCGGACAAATGGGACGCATCCAATAGCATACCCAAATCGTTGCAGTCTTTAATAAACGTTTTGCCGCGCCGCGTAAATCCGCCCTGCCTGGGCTCAAGTACACCATCGGCCGCCCAATTGGCGTAATTCCATGTCGTTCCGATCATTCGGACGCCCAAATGGTATAACGTCCGGAGATATAAGGGGTTTCCCTGCAGCGCATCCGCGCCTTCGAGCGTCAGCATCGCCCCGGTCTGATTACCCGTCAGGACCGCTTCCAAATCGGTTCGATTTTTAACCTGCCGCATACGCGGGTCCCTCATCACTTTTTGATAAAAAATATTTATATATTCCAAGTAATGGTCAAATTGCGGCTGAGTTATACGTTCAGACAAGTAAATCGCAAAAAATTGCAGCTTTACACCCCCTTGCGCCATTTTCGCATAAGATACGTCCAATGCGCTCGCCTGAGGATCGAAAAAATCAATGGCCGGGTTCTCAACCATTTTGAGCAAAGCATCACAGTGCCCATCGATCACATACATCGGCTAACCCCTCCTTGGGAGCAGACTTGGGCTGGGCCAAAATAAATAAAACCAAAAAAAACCTGTCTACAGAAGTAAACAGGTGCTTTGGTCATTCGGTTATAAGCTGCAAAGCCATTATCTCGGTTCTACAATCAGTTTAATGGCTGTCCGGTCTTCGCCGTCGATGACAATATCGGTAAATGCTGGTATGCAGATCAAATCAACCCCGCTTGGAGCCACAAATCCTCGCGCGATGGCTACGGCTTTGATCGCTTGGTTGAGGGCTCCCGCCCCGATGGCCTGGAGCTCAGCAGCCCCGCGTTCACGCAATACTCCAGCCAACGCGCCTGCGACGGAATTTGGGTTGGATTTTGCTGACACTTTTAATACTTCCATGAAAAGTACCTCCTCGGGAATGATGATTGCTTCCAGTACTAATCATATTCTAGGAATTTGCGGTTAATTCCTTCTACCCGAAGATGGTATTTTCTAAAATATTTGAATTGTTCGTCAATTTACTCGAACAAGATCGTGTCTTCATCCATGCGAATCAATTGAATCTTTTTTCCGAGCCCTGTCGCCGGGTCCAGCTCAATGCTGACGGCATGAAAATGCCATTTGCCTTCGTCCACAACAAAGCGGACGGGAAGCTGAGTTTTAAATTTTTGCAGCACGGCGTTCCGCTCCATCCCGAGAATACCGTCCCGCGGGCCGACCATGCCTACGTCCGTCACATAAGCCGTGCCCTGGGGCAGCAGCCGTTCGTCGTTCGTCTGCACGTGCGTATGCGTCCCAACGACGGCGGACACTTTGCCGTCCAGATGCCAGCCCATCGCCAGCTTCTCTGAAGTCGCCTCGGCATGAAAATCCACGAAGACGTACTTCGTTCTCTTCTTCGCCTGCTCTACCAGCTCATTCGCCTTCTCAAACGGACAGTCGAGCGGAGGCAAAAAAGTGCGTCCCTGCAAATTGACGAGCGCCAGCTCGATGTCTTTCACTTTGATGAACGTCATCCCTTTTCCGGGCGTTCCCTGCGGGAAATTGGCCGGCCGGACCAGCCGGTCTTCCTTGTCGATGAAATCGAAAATTTCTTTCTGGTCCCACGTATGATTGCCCATCGTGATCCCATGCACGCCAAGCTCGAAGAAGTCTTTGGCGATAGCGGCCGTAATGCCCCGCCCTGCCGCCGCGTTCTCTCCGTTCGCGATGATCCAATGCGGGTTATATTTATTTTTGAGGGCCGGTAAGCACGTTTTCAACGCTTTGCGGCCCACCGAACCGACAATATCTCCAATGAACAGTATTTTCATCGGGACTCTCCCCCTACCTCTCTTTAAATTTACTGCAACTTTCCGCTGAATTAGAGAGGGAAGTGGCATAATCGCCACTTCCCTCTGTAGTGTATGCAATTATTTGGCGTATTCTACAGCGCGCGTTTCTCGAATGACCGTGACCTTGATATGGCCCGGATAATCGAGCTCGCCTTCGATTTTCTTCGTAATGTCCCTTGCCAAGCGGAATGCCTCGGTATCGTCCACCTTTTCAGGTTGAACCATTACGCGCACTTCGCGTCCGGCTTGGATCGCATACGATTTCTCGACGCCCTCGAACGATTCGGAGATCTCTTCGAGCTTCTCGAGCCTTTTGATGTAGGTCTCGAGCGTTTCCCGGCGCGCGCCCGGTCTTGCTGCGGACAGCGCATCAGCCGCGCCGACCAGCATAGCGATGACCGAAGTCGCTTCACAGTCGCCGTGATGCGAAGCGATACTGTTAATGACCACCGGATGCTCCTTGTACTTCTTGGCGATCTCAACGCCGATCTCGACGTGAGAGCCTTCCACTTCGTGATCCAATGCTTTCCCGATGTCATGAAGGAGACCGGCACGTTTCGCCAATGTCACGTCTTCTCCGAGTTCTCCTGCCATCAGTCCGGCAAGGTAAGCCACTTCCATGGAATGCTTGAGCACGTTTTGTCCGTAGCTTGTACGGAATTTGAGTCGGCCCAAAATTTTGATCAAGTCAGGGTGAAGACCGTGTACGCCAGTTTCGAACGTTGCTTGCTCCCCGTATTCGCGGATCCGCTCGTCGACTTCCTTGCGGGACTTCTCGACCATTTCTTCAATGCGGGCCGGATGGATTCGTCCGTCCGCTACAAGCTTCTCAAGGGAAGTTCGGGCGATCTCCCGACGAATCGGGTCAAACCCGGACAAAATGACGGCTTCCGGCGTGTCGTCGATGATCAAATCGATACCGGTGAGCGTCTCAAGTGCCCGGATATTGCGGCCTTCCCGGCCGATAATCCGGCCTTTCATCTCTTCATTCGGAAGCGCTACGACCGATACGGTCGTTTCAGCCACATGGTCGGCCGCACAGCGTTGAATAGCAAGAGTGATGATTTCTCTGGCCTTTTTGTCGCCTTCTTCTTTCGCTTGCTGTTCGATTTCCTTGATCAATTGAGCGGTTTCATGGCGAACTTCCTGCTCTACGTTGGTCAAAATGATTTGTTTGGCATCGTCCATCGTCAACGCAGAAATTCGCTCCAGCTCGGCAACTTGATCTTTATAAATCTGATCAATTTGCGTTTGGGTTTCTTCGATTCGTTTCTCCTTGTTGGCGACCTGCTCCTCTTTTTTCTCAAGAGATTCTAATTTTTTATCCAGCGATTCCTCTTTTTGCAACAATCGTCTCTCTTGTCGTTGAGTTTCATTTCGACGGTCACGAATGTCTTTTTCAGCTTCGGTTCTGAGCTTGTGGATCTCATCTTTCGCCTCCAGAACCGCTTCTTTCTTCAGTGCTTCTGCCTCTTTACGGGCATTTTCCTTGATCTGCTCGGCAGCATGTTCAGCACTGGAAATCTTCGCCTCTGCAAGGGACTTGCGGATAAAATAACCGATCCCGAAGCATAGAGCACCAACAACGAGAACGACTATGATCCAGATGACTGTCATAGGCATCCAGTTCACCTCCTCGTTGTTTCTCCAAGGGGTAAGCTTGGGATAATCAGGTTGTTTGATCCATTCTACAAGCGCTAGTAAAAAGTAAAATATTGGCGATTTTACTTTGTTCGAATCTCCCTCAGGCTGCTCAGGAAGATTCTGTGTATCGCGTTTACATGATTATTTTATCTTTTGATAAAGAAGCTTGTCAAGGTGTTGGGTCCGAATGAATCGATATTCCGTGCGCGCATGATTACGTTTTCCATATTCTAGAATTGCTCGTCCTCCGGGAACATCTCTTCATCCCAATCCCCTTCCGGTCCTTTTCGAGGCAAACGCGCCAGCACTTTGCTAACGACCACCCCCGGATAACCCCGGCGCTGCAGGAAGCCGGCAATTTTCCGCCTTGCCTTCACCGGATCTTTCTCCAGCTCCGAACGATACCGTTTCGAGGCAAGACTGTACGCCATAGCAAATTCCGTTTCTTCGTCCACCTGCTCCATCGCCGCTTGGATATGATCTTTGCGAATCCCTTTTTGCTGCAGCTCCTGCTTGATCCAGTGCCGTCCTTTTTTTTGCGATTCGAGGCGCTGTTTGGCCAACTGCTCGGCAAATTGCTCGTCGTTCAAGTAGCCTTCCTTCGCCAGACGCTCGACCGTCGATGCCGTGATTTCCGGCGTATATCCTTTTTGCTTCAGCCGGGCCTTCATCTCGTGTTCGGACCTGAGCCGGCTGGACAGCAGACGGATCGCATCCAAATAAGCTTTATGCGCTTCGTCCTCGGCTAAAATCTGCTCAAGCTGCGCCGCTTCGACGGCTTCGCCTTTGAGCAGCCTGTACTTGATCATCAAGTCCTCATGGACCGAAAACGCAAAGGTGTCGTCGATATAAATGTTATAACGGTGCGGCCCCCTGCGCTGTCGTTCCACCTTCGTAATCTGCCCCGATTGAAGCGGCGGCCTTTCCTGTTCGGTCATGAATCCAAGTACCCCCTTGAAAATGGAAAAGGCACCTTTAATCGGGATTAAAGGTGCCGGAACGTTTATTCTTTCTCTTCAAACAGCGCCAATTCTTCCTCTTCTTCGTCGTCATCCGTATTCGGCCCTACTACCGGAATCAGGTTGCTGTTCTCGCGAATTTTCTTCTCGATGACATCGGCAATATGCGGGTTTTCCTTCAGGAACTGTTTCGCATTTTCACGTCCTTGGCCCAGGCGGTCGTTATTGTAAGAGTACCACGCGCCGCTCTTTTGGATGACATCCATCTCGGTGGCGATATCGACGATACTGCCTTCCCTGGAAATGCCTTCGCCGTACATAATATCGATATCCGCTTGCTTGAACGGAGGCGCTACTTTGTTCTTAACGACTTTGATCCGGGTCCGGTTACCGACCATATCATTGCCTTGCTTAATCGTCTCTACGCGGCGTACGTCAAGCCGGACGGACGAATAAAACTTGAGCGCGCGGCCCCCTGGAGTCGTTTCCGGGTTGCCGAACATGACGCCGACTTTCTCGCGCAATTGGTTGATAAAGATAGCGATCGTTTTCGACTTGTTGATCGCCCCGGACAGCTTCCGCAGCGCCTGCGACATAAGGCGGGCTTGCAAGCCGACGTGGGAGTCTCCCATCTCGCCTTCGATTTCGGCCTTCGGCACGAGAGCCGCAACCGAGTCGATGACGATGATGTCGACCGCGCCGCTGCGTACCAGCGCTTCCGCAATTTCCAACGCCTGCTCGCCTGTATCAGGCTGGGAGAGCAGCAGCTCGTCGATGTTGATGCCGAGCTTGCTCGCATACAACGGGTCCAGCGCATGCTCCGCATCGATGAACGCCGCGGTGCCGCCGGCTCTCTGAACTTCGGCGATGGCGTGAAGCGCTACCGTCGTTTTACCGGACGATTCCGGTCCGTATACCTCTATAATTCTACCTCGCGGAAATCCGCCGATGCCCAGGGCGATATCCAAGGCCAGCGATCCGCTCGGGATCGTCTCTACCTGCATATGGGTCGATTCGCCCAATTTCATGATCGAACCTTTCCCGAATTGCTTTTCAATTTGACGAAGGGCATTTTCCAAGGCTGCGCGCCGATCTGACAAAAGAATCACGTCCTTTTTTATTTATCTGCTGATACCATATTACCGTGTTTTGAATCGGCTGACAAGCATTTTTCCGAACATACATTCGCTTGCTTGGCAAAAGAAAAACCGTAACACGTTTGGTTCAAAAATGTTACGGTTCTTCCGCTAACATCTATTATACTTTATTCTGGGTATTCTGGCAACTATGATTTTATCGTTTTCCATAAATGATAGAGTGCACTTTTTGCTGCCCGCAGCTTGATCGTTTCGCGGTTGCCGGACAGCTGGAGCATCACGGCAAAGGCTTGACCGCTCCGGTGCGCGAGACCTACGTAGACCAAACCTACCGGCTTGCCTTCCGACTCGCCCGGCCCAGCGACGCCGGTAATCGACACGGCAACGTCCGCTTCCAGCAGACGAAGCGTATTGCGCGCAAGCTCCGCCGCGGTCTCCTCGCTAACGGCACCGGGTGCGTCCGGTCCTTCCAACATCTCCATCGGCACGCCGAGCAACTTATGCTTTAATGCCGAGGAGTAACAAATGACGCCGCCCAAAAACGATTGCGAGCTCCCCGGAACGGCTGTCAGCAGATCGCTGAGCAAGCCCCCCGTGCAGCTCTCGGCTACGGCAAGCTTTTGCCCGCTCTCCGCAAGCATACGCAGCACCTGATGCTCGAGGGTGATGTCCTCAGCCGCGTAAATATGCTCGTCCAGCCGGCCCCGGATTTCCGCTTCCAGCGGACGCAGTCTGGTCATCGCCTCGTCAGGTGAAGAGGCGCGCGTCGTAAGCCGGATCGCCACCTCGCCCTCCTTGGCATAAGGGGCAATGGTCGGGTCCGTCTGAGCTTCGATCAAATCGATCAAGGCATGCTCCAGCGCCGACTCTCCGATCCCCGCGAACTTCAGCATGATCGAGTAAAGCGGCTGTACGTGGTCCAACTTGGATTCAATCCAAGGCTTGGCATACCGGTCGAACATCGGCTTCATTTCTTTGGGTGGGCCGGGAAGCAAAATGTAATGCGTGCCCTCGTGCATCACCGCTACGCCTACCGCAAGCCCCGTATCGTTCGGCAGCGGATCGCTTTGCTCCAGCATCAGCGCCTGCCGCGCATTGCTTTCCACCATCGGGATGCCCCGCCGCTGGAACATCTCGGTCATCGTGTTCATCGAGGGCTCATGAATGACAAGCTTTTGTCCGAGCACCTCGCCCAGCACGTTCTTCGTCAAATCGTCCTGCGTCGGTCCGAGACCGCCCGTGCAAATGATGAGATCCGCACGGCCTTTGGCGATATGCAGCGACTCTTTGATCCGCGAGACGTTGTCGCCGACGACCGTCTGGAAATAAACGCCCACGCCGATATCCGCAAGGCCTTTGGCTAAGTACTGCGCATTCGTATTTACGATTTGTCCCATCAGCAGCTCGGTGCCGACGGCTATGATCTCAGCTCTCACGGTACGCCTCCAAACAGCACAAAAACAATAGGCTGTCCCTACTGTTTTTGATCGCTAAAATTAATGACATGCTTGTTTTTGATAAAATAGTCGAAGCCCGAATAAATCGTGATGATAGCGGCAATCCAACTGGCCACGATGTCGAAGCGGAAGTTGATGAACGCAAACGGAAAATTGTTGATAAGCAGTGCGATAATTGCCGTAATCTGCGCCGCCGTCTTCCATTTCCCCCATTTGCTGGCCGCTATGACGGACCCTTCGAGCAAAGCGATTTGCCGCAATCCGGTAACGGCAAACTCGCGGCTGATAATCACAATGACGATCCAGGCGTCAACCTTGTTCATTTCAACGAGCGAGATCAATACGGCAGACACCAAAAGCTTGTCGGCCAGCGGATCGAGAAGCTTGCCCAGATTGGTGACAAGCTTCCGTTTTCTGGCGATATACCCGTCCAAACTGTCGGTGCTGGCGGCGATGATAAAGATCAGCGCCGCAATGATCTGGTTGTACGTAATGCTGAACTGCTCGATGCGAATGTGCGGAAACTTAACGTTGACGAGCAGAAATAACATGATGATCGGAACCAGAAATATTCTCGCCAGAGTGATCCGGTTGGCCAGATTCATGCCACGACCTCCCCGGACAAGTCAAACTCGAAGGAGTGGGTGATGCGGACCTTGGCAATTTCGCCGATTTTAAGCTGCCCGCCGCCGACAAACACTTCCCCGTCGATCTCAGGAGCATCGTACTGCGAACGGCCGACATAGACGTCGTTGCGTCCGTCGTATTTTTCGATCAGAACGTCAAGCACTTGACCGATGCGCTCGCCGTTGCGTTCATTTGCAATCTCGCGCTGCAGCTCCATGAGCACGTTCGAGCGGTACTCTTTGACTTCATCCGGCACCTGGTCCGGCAGACGGGAAGCCGGCGTATCTTCCTCCTTAGAGTAAGTGAACACGCCTAGACGGTCGAACTTCACGTCGCGGATAAACGATTTCAGATTCTCGAAATCTTCTTCCGTTTCCCCCGGGAAACCGACAATAAGCGACGTACGAAGCGATACGCCCGGAATGCGGTCGCGGATTTTGCGAATCAGCTCCCGTGCGTCCCGCTGACGTCCCGGACGACGCATCCGCTTCAAGATGCTGTCTTCGCTGTGCTGCAAAGGCATATCGATGTATTTGCACACTTTAGGGTTGTTCGCGATGACGTCGATCAGCTCGTCCGTAAAGAAGCCGGGATACGCATAATGCAGACGCACCCATTCGATGCCCGGCACGGCGCTTACCCGGTTCATCAGCTCCGGCAGCATGAACGTATCGTACAGATCCGTCCCGTAGTTGGTCGAATCCTGCGCGATCAGGCTGATCTCCCGAACACCTTGCGATGCCAGCTGAGCCACTTCGTCCAGAATCGATTCAATGGAACGGCTGCGGAACTTGCCCCGCATGATCGGAATACTGCAGAACGTACAGGCGTTGTCGCAGCCCTCCGCAATTTTCACATAAGCCGTATAGCGCGGAGTCGCCATTCGTCTCGGCAGCTTCTGCTCGTAGTTGAACACCGGATTGCCGACCATCACTGGCTTACGGCCGACCAGCGCTTGGTCGATAATGTCGTTGATATTATGGAAATCCCCGGTACCGACGATTCCGTCGATCTCCGGCATCTCCTTCATCAATTCTTCCTTATATCGCTGGGTCAAGCAGCCCGATACGATCAGCGCCTTGAGATTGGCCGTCTGCTTCAGCTCCGCCAGATCGAGAATCGTATTGACCGATTCCTCTTTGGCCGCGTCGATAAAGCCGCATGTATTTACAATAATGATGGTCGCTTCTTCTTTTTCGTTAACTAGGGAATACCCGCGCTCATGCACGAGCCCGGACATGATCTCCGAATCGACCAGGTTTTTCTCACATCCTAAGGTAACCACTTTCACTTTCTCTGTCATGTCTAAAATCCTCCACCATGGTTAGTACCTTTTACTACTAAACGGTTTGGTTCAAGTATAATATACCGCGTGAAAAGGTGTCAAAAGCAGCAAAATACCTTACGGACCCGTTTCCGCAAGGCAGCCGAAGCGTTCTTTGGCCTTACCTGAAATTGATAAACTGAAGGTCAAGCGAAAGATCCGCTTTTCGGAGCAGCGCCATCACCTGCTGCAGGTCGTCTTTGCTTTTTCCGGTTACGCGAATTTGATCCCCTTGAATCTGGCTTTTTACCTTTAGCTTGGAATCGCGGATCAACACGTTGATTTTTTTGGCGTTGTCCTGATCAACCCCCTGCTTGAGTTTAATCCGCTGACGCACCGTACTGCCTGCAGCAGGCTCGACCTTGCCGTATTCCAAATTTTTAAGCGATATGCCGCGCTTCGCCATCTTGGACTGCAAAATGTCCAACACGTTTTGAAGCTTGAAATCGTCGTCGGAGACGACTACCAGTTCTTCTTTCTCTAACGAGATGCTGCTCTTGCTTCCTTTGAAATCAAAGCGTGTCGCGATCTCCTTTTCTGCCTGGTTAATGGCATTGTTCATCTCTTGAAGATCCAGCTTCGATACGATATCAAACGAGTTTTCACTGCTCACAAAATCCGCTCCCCTTTCATTTCTAAATTCCACGCCCTCTATTGTAACAAAAAAGACACCCTCAGCACAAAGCTTTCGCGTGTCTTGAAGCCGTATTGTTCAAATGCGCCGGAAACTTAAGCGTTGCTGGTGTCGACTGATCGCCAAAACATGTCAAGAAGACCCAGCAGGATGCGGGCCAAACCGAAACCGAAAAATCCAACCAGCAGTCATGTCCGCAAATTCTTCAAGCGAAAAGATGAACCAGATGTATACGATGTCCAGTATTACCGTTTTTCCGGCGGCTTAGTCTATGACTTTTGAATATCGACTTGAATTTTTTTCACGTTCGGCTGATCGCCTACGACAATCGGCGAGCCGTTAACACTCAACTCAACCGCATTGGCTTTTCCGAAAATCAAGAAAGCCGTATCGGTCAATTCCCACGTTTTCGTTTCCCCGTTATTGAACGTCATGGAGTCGATCACCTTTTTGTTCCCGCCAGGTGGCGAATCGACTTCGATCCAGCAGGAATCCCCGGTCACTTTCATTTCGATTTTCAGTTTATCCGAACCCGTAACCGCGTAATAATCGGTTCCCCGCTCGCTTTTGACCAGTTTGACCTCCGTTGTCGGAGGCGGTGTTGGAGGCGGCGTAGGCACCTGCACCGGCTTGTTATCCGCAAGCGCTCCATTCGTTCCGTTAGCTCCATTCGCTCCGGCATTTCCAGGATTGGGCGTCTGCGCGGCGGGTTCGACCTTTTCGGTAATTTTCTTCGGCAAATCTTTGGTCGCATCATTTGTGTTGCCGGTATAGCTTTGGCTCATGTAGTAGTAGATGACCCCAAGAATAAGCACGACGAAGGAAATGACCATCACATTGGACGCCCACTTCCCGAGCCATTCCGTATTGCGGGTCGTCCGCTTGGTGCGGATCGGTTCGATTTGCTCCGGCTCCGGTTGCGGGATGACATTCTGGTACATGTTCAACACTTCGTTCGGGTCCAGCCCGACCGCTTCGGCATAGCTCTTTATAAAAGCTCGGACGTAAAAGTTCCCAGGCAGCACTTTATAGTTGCCATCCTCAATCGCTTCCAGATACCGTTTGCGAATCTTGGTTGTTTCCTGCAAGTCATCGAGAGATATTTTCTTTTCGATTCTGGCTTTTCTTAGCAATTGACCCAGATCGGACACGTGGTCACCCCTTTCCGACGTTCAGAACCTGGACAGGGCATTAATATTCGTCAAATCCGGCCGTGAACGTCTCGTATGTAATTTCTTCGTCCGGTGTATTTCTAAGCTCCACGATGCAGTCAAAATGATCGTAGGTATACTGCGATTCCCGGATAAAAATATCCGGATGCTCGATCACCTTCGTGGAAGGCATCGCCATAATTTCCTGCAGCAGCATATGATGCTTCTCATTGGAACGGAGCGTCGAGACAATCCCGTCGATAATAAATACGTTATTCGGATTCATTTCATCCTCGGAAAGCTGGCTGCGCACGGTCTGGCGAAGCAAAGTCGAGGAGACGAATGTCCACCGCTTGTTGGAGCAGACGCTTCCGGCGATAATCGACTCGGTCTTGCCGACGCGCGGCATCCCGCGCAGTCCGACAACATGGTTGCCGTCACGTTTGAACAGCTCGCCCAGAAAATCGACCAAAAGTCCCAGTTCGTCCCTGGTGAAGCGGAACGTTTTCCGGTCGTCGGAGTCCCGCTCGATATAGCGGCCGTGCCGGACGGCAAGAATATCGACCAGCTTGGGCGGACGCAATGCCGTTATAGTTATATTATCCACTTTTTTCAACATTTTACCCATTAATTCAACTTTTTCTTCATCGTTCGTCTGCAAAAGCATGCCGCGAGTACGGTTATCCACCCCGTTAATGGTGACGATATTGATATCGAGCATCCCCATCAGGGAGGCGATGTCCCCGAGAAGCCCGGGACGGTTTTTGTGGATTCGGTATTCCATGTACCATTGCTTGATTTCGGTTGTTTCCGCTATCATCCTTCGTTCTCCGATCCTAGATTTGTGATTGTTTACAAAAGAATTCTACAATATTCGATAAATTCCTCCCCGTTTCAGGGCATAAAGTCACAAATTTTTATTGATCTTCGCTTCGGTGTTGGAATATGTCTGAATCCCCGGCGTCCATGCTTTCTTTGCCATCATGTCTTCGATGGATGCAAGGATGCCTCCCCACTGCAGCTCAATGCCGGTGGAAGCCATGTTGATCACCGGAACCTGCATATTCTTCAGTCTTTGCAATTGCCCTGCTTCCAGCGGAGCGAATACGGCGATCCACGCCGGCCCGTGACTGCGTACCTGGAATTGAAACTGCGTATACCAGCCGTCAGCGTCGGCCAGATTAATATAATCCGCTTCTTCGGAAGGCGCCCATTCGGACGGAATCGGGTAAGCCGAAGTCGTTACCCATTCGATCGGCCGGCCGTTGTCAAGCTGCTGTCCTACCCATTCGTTCCACTCCTGCCGGAACCGGTCTTCCGGGACCAGCTTCACCATGATGTTACTACCGCTCACAACAGGGGATTGCCGCGCCAATTGGTCGTCCAGCATCACCCATTTGCGTTCCGGGATGTTCGCTGCGGTCGGAAGCGTATTTTGTACTAAATTATGTCCGGCAACAAGGATATAGTCATAAGATCTGGTTTTAATTTTGGTCAGTTGTTCTTCCGTCAGCGCGGTCGTGTTGTCCATCCACTCGAAGGCCGTCTGCTTTTTATCGCGCCAATTGACGAGTGTCGTTTGCAGGGCGGCTTTTACATTGTCCGGCATTTCCTGTCCCGTTACGACGAGAATCGACGATTTTCCTTGAAGCAAGACAGGATCGATTGCCGGGATGTTTTTGCCGCAGCCGCTAAGCAAACCTAGAATGCCTATTCCTACAAACAAACGTTTTAGCTTCTTCACTTGCGGTTCAACCTCTTTCTCCCGTTCGTCTATACCAGTATATAAGAAAACCGGCTGCGAAGCCAACTCGGCAAATGGTTGCTGCGGAAAAAGAGAAAAGCCTCCCAGAACAGGAGGCTCGTGTACAATGCCGGATAATTAATGATGTGCTTTAGCTAATTTGACCATAGCCCTTGCCAGGACTTTGCGCTCCTCTTCGTCGCATACGTCCCACAGGTCCTTCAGTACGCGTTCTTCTTTATTTTCCGGATCGATTTTGTTAGACAAAAATTCACCGATTTGAAAAGCGAGCTGCGAGATCGTCTCTTCCGTCATCCCTGCCCGTTCCGCTTGCTCCACACGCTCTCCCAGAAACTCTTTCCAACGATCGAACACTTTAAGCATCGTAGCCATGTATGCATCCTCCTTATCGAAATGAATGTCGGTACGACGTTAATGTTTGCATTTCGGTAAGGATTTATACGGCCGTCAGGTCAGCCAGCCCCCGTTGGGACTGATGATTTGACCTGTGATGTAGCTGGATTCGGGAAGCGCGAGGAAATAAACGAGCGACGCGATCTCATCAGGTTTACCGAGGCGGCCGACGGGAATATCGTTCTCGATCATCTCTTTTTCCCGTTCGTCGAAGCCTGCCATCATCAACGTATCGACCGCGCCGGGAGCGACGGCGTTCACGGTGACCCCGGACGGTGCAAGCTCCTTCGCCAACGCCTTCGTAAAAGCATTGATGCCGCCCTTGGCGGTCGAATAGGCCACCTCACAGGAAGCACCGGAGATGCCCCAAATCGAGGACACGTTGATGATTCTTCCGTACTTTTGACGGATCATCGCCGGCATAAATTGACGCGTCATCAGGAACGCGCCTTTCAAGTTAATGTCCATAATTTCGTCCCACTGGGCCTCCTCCAGATCGGAGAACAGGCCGTAATGCGAAATGCCCGCATTGTTAACCAAAATATCCGGAACGAGGCCGTGCTGTGTCAGCTTCTCCTGCATCCGCTCGATCTGCTCCCTCGACCGCAGGTCGGCCGTTACCGTTAACACCCGGCTCCCCAGCTTCATGCAGCTGCGGGCCGTTTCATTCGCCCCTTCGTGCGAATTCAAGTAATGAATGATCACATTCATGCCCACCGAAGCGAAACGGCAGGCGATCGCGGCGCCAATCCCGCGGCTCGCCCCCGTAACGAGCACCGTTTGCTCCGGAAACGGCTTGCACTGACTAGGTTCCATTCGCTTCACTTGTTACAATGGAAGCCGCCAGACGGCTCCAATCGAAATGCTCGCGCAGCCGCTCGTTGACATCCTCCAGGGTCAGCTCTTCATACACCGGCAAAATATCGAATAAATCGATGCCCTTAAACCGGTACTTCGTAAATTCATTGGCGATCGCTTCAGGCGAGTTGAGCTGGCGCAGGAAAGCGCCGATTTTTTTCTTCTTGCTACGCTCGAAATCGGCTGAGGCAATGCCGTCCGCTTTGACCCGGTCGATTTCCTCCTGCACGCGGCCGATCAAACGTTCGGGGTCTTTCGTATCTCCGCCGATCACGGTGAACGCATAATTTTCGGCAATATTATACTCGGAGCCGAAGCTGTCGGAAATCAGCTGCTCGTCATACAGCTTCTGGTAAATGGCCGAGCTGGGGCTTACCAGCACGTCAAGCAGCACCTTCATGGTCAGCTCCCGCTTCAGCAGCTCCCGCCCCCGCAAAGCCTGGCCCGGCTCCTTGCAGCCGAACAAGCACTTGGGCAGCGAGACCGGCAGCACGGTCACTTTGCGCGCGGCCTTCACCTGGTGCGGCTCGTCTTCAAAGTAACGGTTGATCGTTCCCTGCGGCTTGAACGTTTTCTCCGCTTGGTTCCGTTTGACGAGCTCCATAATTTCCTGCGGATTCACCCCGCCTACGACAAACAAGCTCATATTGCTCGGATGATAAAACGTATGGTAACACTCGTACAGCATTTCTTTCGTAATTTCACCGATGGATTCGATCGTTCCGGCGATATCGATATGAACCGGATGATTATGATACATCGTTTCGATCAGCCCGAAATACGCCCGCCAGTCCGGATTATCCCGGTACATGTTGATTTCCTGGCCGATAATGCCTTTCTCCTTCTCGACGTTTGCATCCGTAAAATACGGATTTTGTACGAAATTAAGCAGCGTCGATAAGTTGTCCTCGATATGCTCGGTGGCGGAAAATAAATAAGCCGTACGGTCGAAGCTTGTGAACGCATTGGCGGAAGCTCCTTGGGCTGCGAACACGGAAAAGATGTCCCCTGTCGGCTCCTCGAACATTTTGTGCTCCAAAAAATGCGCGATGCCGTCAGGCACTTTGCGCCGCGCTTCGCCTTCGACCTGAAAATCGTTATCGATCGAACCGTATTTTGTCGTGAAGGTGGCATACGTTTTCTGGAAGCCTTCCTTCGGCAAAATAAAGACGCTCAGTCCGTTCGGAAGCTCTTCCGCGTACAGCGTTTCCTTCACATGCGGATAAGGGATCGTGCGCATTTATTGCCCCCCTTTGTTGTCGCGTAAAAAATAAATCGTATCCAGTTGCACCTGGCGGGCCATCCGGCGGATCTGTTCTTTATCCGTTTGCTCCACCGCTTCGATCAGTGCCGGAACCGTACGATCGGCGCCGGACAGACGGTTGTTGAAATCGAAAGCGATCAGCTCGAAGGCCGAGTCCTGCAGCTCACGCAAATGTCCCGTAATCATCGCTTTCGTCTGCTGCAGCTCCGTGTCGTTGATCTGCCCCTCTTCCATCGCTTTCAGTTGTTCCTTAATAATCGAGACGGCTTTCTCGTAATTTGCGATTTCGATGCCCGATTGGATCGTCAGAATGCCCTTGTGCCCGTCCAAGCGGGAAGAGGCGTAATAGGCCAAGCTTGCCTTTTCGCGGACGTTGGTGAACAGCTTGGAATGCGGATATCCGCCCAAAATACCGTTATAAAGCAGCGCCGACGGATACGAATCGTCCGCATAAGAGGTTCGCACGCGAAGCCCCATATTGAGCTTCCCTTGATTGACATCAAGACGCTCGACGACTTCCTTCACTTGACCGACGCTGCGATGCTCGGCTCTGAGCGAATAGTCCGAAGTCCGCTCGCTCCTGGCAGCAAAATAGCGCTCAATCAACGGCAGCACCTGCTCCAGATTCGTATTGCCTACTACGTAAATATCAATCGGCGATTGCCGCAGCAAAGCTTCATACCGTTCGGTCAAAGCCTCCGCTTCGATCGAAGGGATGCGATCAATGGAACCGAGCGGATGGAGCCGGTAAGGCTCGCTGCTACACATTTCGGCGATGCATCGTTCCGCAGCGTAGCGGATTTTGTCGTTAACGATAGATTCCAGCCGCTTCTGCAGCGTCGTTTTCTCGGAATCGATATATTTGCGGACCAAAGTTCCGCCTTCCATCGCCGGCTGCGTAATCGCTTCGCCTAAAAATTGAATGGCTTGATCAAACAGCGGCTGCGGACTGGAAACGAAATCGTCCTGAATGACATCCATACGGAATTGAAGCATCTGGTAATCCCCGCGCTTGTACACGTCGTACCCGAATCCGGCCCCGTACAAATCGTCCAGCTTCTCGCGGAACTGCTTCGTTTCCGGGTAGGCCTTGCTGCCGCGCCGCAGCACAAAAGGAATCAGCGCGTTAGGCGTAACTGTGTCCTCTTGAAGCGGACTGCCCACATAGACCGATAATGCATAAGTTTTGAACTGCTCCGTCGGCAGCACATGCACACGCACGCCCTGCACCGTTCCCCGTTCGAATTGTATTTGCTTCAAAGACGAAACAACTCCTCTCATCATCATGGCTTCACTTTCGCCTTCCCGGGTATATTCCATTATATTCCTCTATAAACAGAAGAAGCAACCGTGAAGATGGTTACTTCTACTACATGCGCTATTTGCAGAAAATATGTTTACCGATTTGCTTGACTTGCGGACGGGTCCAGATCCATTTGGACGTGGCGGTCACCGGATTGAAATAATAAAGGCATCCGCCGGATGGGTCCGACCCGTTCAGCGCGTCTTGCACCGCCCTGCGGGACGTTTCGTTCGGTGTCAGCCATATTTGTCCGTCCGCTACGGCCGTAAACGCTCCAGGCTGGAAAATAACGCCCGAGACCGTATTCGGAAAGCTTGGCGCTTTGACGCGATTGAGAATCACGGCGGCAACGGCGACTTGGCCGATATACGGCTCCCCGCGTGCTTCACCGTGTACCGCATTAGCCATTAGGGTCAGGTCCTGCTCGGAAAGACCGAGCCGGTCGGAACGCGGTATGCCTGCGTTCGCCGGCGGCGCAGCGCTTTCGGGCGCGGGTGTGCTTGGGGCGGCTTGCCCTTGTCCGGCGCCGGTTACCCAAGGAGGCAGTTCTTCGGCTTTAGCCTTCCATGCTTTCGTTGCTTCCCACAGCTTCAGCTTCGTTTTATCCCCGGCGATGCCGTCCACATTCAACCCGAATTCGGACTGGAACCATTTAAGCGACTTTAAGGTTTGATAGCCGAAATCGCCGTCAACCTTGCCGTAATAAAACCCGAGATGCTTCAAACGTCCTTGGAGCTCGTATACGTCAGCCGTGCCGGACGCTCCATAGCGGATTTCGTTCTTGCTGAATGTCTGCTGTACCTTCAGATGCTGCTTGAGCTGAAGTCCGGCGAACAAAATAAACACCAGGCCAAGCGTGATCATGATCAATCGTTTATTCATTCTGGTAACCTCACCTTTCCCGCCTTCGTTGTGGCAACCTTTTTAAGGTTATTATGAGAAAGGGAGTCAGCTTCTATTCAGCCTAAACTGGGAATCGCTGGGCCCGGATAACGCATCCGGAAGCCGCTCAGGAGCTCATTCGGTTCATTTGATACTGCTCAAGCGACATCAATACCTCACGCGGCTTGCTGCCTTCGTACGGACCTACGATGCCGCGCGCTTCCATCGTATCGATCAAACGGGCGGCACGCGTATAACCGACGCGCATGCGGCGCTGAAGCAGCGATACGGACGCTTGCTTCGCCTCAAGAATAATTTGGACCGCTTGATCGTACAATTCGTCCTCAAACGTTTCCGTTTCCTCTTGTTTATCCTCGACATGCGGAACCATGTCTTCCACGTATTCCGCCTGCCTTTGCGTCCGGACGAAGCCAACCACCGATTCGACCTCCTGATCGGAAAGGAAGGCTCCCTGAACCCGGACAGGCTTCGAAGCGCCCATCGGCAAGTACAACATATCCCCGCGGCCAAGCAGCTTCTCCGCGCCCGCAGAATCAAGAATGGTCCGCGAGTCTACCTGCGAGGAGACACCGAAGGCGATCCGCGAAGGAATGTTCGCTTTGATGACGCCGGTGATAACGTCAACCGACGGCCGCTGCGTAGCGATGATGAGGTGGATGCCTGCGGCGCGCGCCATCTGGGCGAGACGGCAGATCGCATCCTCCACGTCGTTGGCAGCAACCATCATCAGGTCGGCCAGCTCGTCCACGATGACGACAATGTAAGGCAGCGGCGCTCCCGTTTGCGTTTCCACCAGCATCGAGTTATAGCCTTCGATATTGCGCGTCCCGCTTTTGGAAAAAAGCTCGTACCGTTTTTCCATCTCGACGACGACTTTTTTGAGCGCAAGCGACGCCCGTTTCGGATCGGTTACAACCGGAGCCAGTAAGTGCGGAATCCCGTTGTAAACGTTCAGCTCGACCATCTTCGGGTCGATCATCAGAAACTTGACTTCATCGGGCTTGGCTTTATAAAGAACACTCGTGATGATCCCGTTAATACAAACGGATTTCCCCGAGCCGGTCGCCCCTGCGACGAGCATGTGCGGCATTCTTGCGAGATTGCCGACGATCGGCTGCCCGGAAATATCGCGTCCCAGCGTGATCGACAATTTGGACGCCGCGTCCTGGAAGGCCGGACTTTCCATAACTTCGCGCATCGTAACAACGGATACCTCGGTATTCGGCACCTCGATCCCGATGGCGGACTTGCCCGGAATCGGCGCTTCCATACGGATATCCTTCGCAGCCAGAGCGAGTGCGATATCATCCGTCAAGCTGACGATGCGGCTCACCTTCACCCCGACGTCCGGCTGGATTTCGTAACGGGTAACCGCAGGGCCGCGGACGACCTCCAGCACTTTGGCACGCACGCCGAAGCTTTCGAGTGTCGCTTCCAGCTTGCGGGCAACCGCCTTGTAATCCAGCGAGTCGCTTCCTTTGCCCGAAGCGGGCTTGGCCAGAAGTTGCAAAGAAGGCAGCTCATACGGGACCGCGAGCGGTTTGTTTTTGATGTCAAAATCGTCCGTCCCTTCCGCCCCTTCTTGCTCATTAGCCACCGGATCAGGTTTGCGTTCCGCGGCATTTTCAGTCGAAACGGAACTGTCGGACGTTCGCGCCGCCTCCTGATGAACCTGCTCTTGAAAATCACGGATCACCGGGATTGCCGGCTCGTGTTGTTCTTCGGAAGGGATATGCTGTTCCGGGAAGCCGGAGTCGCTGTCGTGCGAATCCTGAGCTGCGGAATAGACCGTGACCGCTTCATCACCCTCTTCCGGCTGAACACGTCCTTTTTTCGCTTTGCCTTCCGTCTTGTTCTTCTCCGGCGCTTCAGACGGATTAAGCAGCTCGAAGAATAGGGTACGCATTTTTCCCGGCTTCCGTTCCTTGCGTTCCGGCTTCAAAGTCTCTTCGTCGAACTCGTCCTCCGGCGGCGGCACATAGACCGCTGCGACCGACGGCTTCTTCTTGCGCTGCGCGCTCGCTGCCGCCGCCTTCGCACGGCTTCTCTCCAGCAGCTTGCGCTTTATGTATTGGCCAAGCAGCGTCTCGGCAAACGGCTTGCGCCCGCTGATTTTGTTCATGATATCGCCGACCGATAATCCCGTAATGAGAATGAATCCCACAACGAACAGCGTATATTGAATCAGTCGGGCGCCGAGGTTGCTGAACAAAAAGTGCAGCACCGCGTAGAGCACCGCCCCGATCATTCCCCCGCCGACGCCGTCGGTCAGGATCGCCATTCCTTTTTCCGTCGGATCCAATCCGTCCACCATGCTTGCCCAAGTTTGGGACAGCACTTGGCCTTCCGTGAAATTCCCTTTCGGGTAAAGCTGCGAGAACAGGCTGATATGGCTCATCAGCAGCAGCGACAGGATGATCAGAAGCACCCCGAGCTTGCGGTGAGTCCGCCAAACCGGCCATTCCCTTTTCATCATCGCGTACAATCCGGCGTATATAAACACGAGCGGAATGAGAAAATCCCAAGTTCCGATCACAAATCGAAACAGATAGGTCAACGAACGTGCTACCGATCCTTCACGGGATAAAGCGATGATCGAAAAAATCAAAACAACGATGCCGTACAGTTCAAATTTGAGATTTGATTTGATTCCCTTGCCCTTTTTCCTTTTCCTGGCCAAGGCCGCTCACCCCCGAGCTTTCATTATACCATAAACTGGGGTGAAGCTAAACGAAAAATGCGAAAATATATTCCCCTCCGGCAATTAAGGTATGGAAAGAAGCACTGATCGACCGTGCAGATCCCCCTTTATTCGCCGGATTCCCGAGCCATCGGCTGAAACTCGATCATTCGCCCCGGAGTGTACTGGGGATTCAAAAAATCCTGCGGGTTGCAGCTGATCAGCCGGACGATCTTCGCTTGCTGTGCGTTGACGGGCTCAACCTGCATCCTGACCCCGTTCATCACGATATCGACGGTGGACGACTTCATCTCTTCAATTCCTTCGTAGACAGTTTCCAATGGCAGTATCGAATAATGAATCATTGGATCATACCTCCCGCATTGCCGGCTCGCCGCTCATCGATCAAGGCGTTGAGCTTGCTAATGGCTTCCCCAATGCCGCCCAGCGAGTTGATGAGTCCGTACCTGACGGCATCCGCACCGATGACCGTTGTGCCGATGTCACGCGTGAGCTCGCCCGTTTTGAACATCAGCTCTTTAAATTTGTCCTCGTCGACCCGGGAATGCCGGGTGACGAACCGGATGACCCGTTCCTGCATTTTATCCAAATATTCGAAGGTCTGGGGGACGCCGATCACCAGACCGTTCAGACGGATCGGGTGAATCGTCATCGTCGCGGTTTCGGCAATGATCGAATAGTTGGCCGAAACGGCAATCGGAACTCCAATGCTGTGCCCGCCCCCGAGCACAAGCGTTACCGTCGGCTTGGACAACGTAGCGATCATTTCGGCGATCGCCAGCCCGGCTTCCACGTCTCCGCCTACGGTATTCAAAATAATAAGCACGCCTTCGATTTTCGCGTTCTGCTCCGCAGCTACAAGCTGCGGAATCAAATGCTCGTATTTGGTCGTTTTGTTTTGAGGCGGCAGAACGATATGACCCTCCACCTGCCCGATGATAGTCATGCAGAAAATGTTGGATTCGGTAGTAGGCGCACCTGTCTGTCCCAACTGCTGAATCGCATCGACCGTTGCGCTTTTGCGTCCTTCTTCCGTTGTCGGCGCTTGCGGCGGCTGCACGGGCTGCTGCTCTTGTTTTTCGTTGGATTGCATGAAGAACATCCCTCCGTTAGCTGAAATGTCCTTGTTAGTATGGTGCAGTCGGGCAAAACTATGCGGGAGATCAGGGATGGATGTACGAAAAAAAGACCGCGTAAACCGGTGGGAATTTTCCCGCCGTTTACGTGGTCTTTACACAAAAACTGCTTTTATACACTCTATCCTCAAGTGATTTTGTATGACTGGTGGGAAGTTTTACACTTCCATGATGATTGGCAAAATCATCGGTCTTCTTCGGGTTTGCTCATATAAAAATCGGCCGAGTGCGTCTTTGACATGGGTTTTAAGCGAAGCCCATTCATTGACATTTTCGTTCATTAAGCGATGGAGCGTGCTCGTCACGATCCGGTTCGCTTCTTCCAGCAATCCTTCCGACTCCCGAACGTAGACGAAGCCGCGGGAAATGATGTCTGGACCTGACAGAATGGTCCCATCCTGCTTGCTGAGCGTTACGACGACGACCAGAATGCCGTCTTGGGACAACAGCTTACGGTCGCGCAGCACAATGTTGCCAACGTCGCCAACCCCGAGGCCGTCGATGAGAACGTTGCCTGCCTGCACTTTGGACCCTTTGCGGGCAACGCCGTCCTGAATTTCCACCGTATCGCCGTTATCCACGATAAAAATATCTTCACGTGCGATGCCGACCGATTCGGCAAGCATCCCGTGCTGGCGAAGCATCCGGTATTCCCCGTGAATCGGAATAAAATATTTTGGACGCATAATATTCAGCATCAGCTTTAATTCTTCCTGGCTGCCGTGTCCGGATACGTGTACCCCTGTGATCGAGCCAGGCCCGTAAATAACATGCGCACCAATGCGCATCAGTTCGTCCACCGTCCGCCCCACGTACCGCTCATTCCCGGGAATCGGCGTAGCGGCGATGATGACGGTATCGCCGGGCAAAATGTCCATCTTGCGATGCGTAGAGCGGGCCATCCGGGTCAGTGCCGACATCGGCTCGCCCTGGGACCCTGTAGATAGAATGGCTACACGATCGGCCGCGAGTTTGTTCACTTCCTCCGGTTCGATCAGCATGCCATCCGGAACACGCAAGTAGCCCAGTTCGCTGGCGATACCTACTACATTCACCATGCTCCGCCCGATTACGGTCAGCTTGCGGCGTGTCGATTCGCACGCGTCAATGACCTGCTGAATCCGGTGAATGTTGGAGGCGAAGGTCGCAATAACGACACGCTGCTTCGCTTTACGGAATACGTCTTCGATTTCCGCGCCTACGCTGCGCTCCGAACCGGTATATCCCGGACGTTCCGCATTCGTACTATCCGACAACAATGCAATAACGCCTCTACGGCCAATCGCTGCCATCTGGTGAAGATCTGCATACTGCTCGTTGACCGGCGTCTGATCGAACTTGAAGTCGCCGGTATGAACCACGTTACCTTCCGGCGTCTCCAGACATACCCCCACCGAGTCGGGAATACTGTGGTTCGTCTTAAAGAACGTCGCGGTCATGCAGCCGAGCGTCAATTCCGAATCGGCCGTAATGACGATCCGTTTCGTTTCACCGAGCAGATTCGCTTCCTTCAGCTTCATCTCGATCAGACCCATGGTCAGCCTTGTTCCATACACCGGAACGTTCAGGTGCTTAAGAACGTAAGGCAAGCCGCCGATATGATCCTCGTGGCCGTGTGTAATGACGATTCCGCGCACTTTATCGCGATTTTCCGTCAAGTAAGAAATATCGGGAATGACGATATCGATCCCGAGCATATCTTCCTCCGGAAATTTCAATCCGCAGTCTACGACTACAATATCGTTCGCATATTGAACGACATACATGTTCTTCCCGATTTCACCCACGCCGCCCAGGGCAAAAATCGTTAATTTGTCTATATTTTTCTTGGACAAGTAACTAAACCTCCTCAATGTAATTGACGACGATTTCCATATGATTATTCAAAACCAAATTTTAACCGCACCAGTCACTTGACATCATTATACATGAAAAAAATGACTCTTTACAAGTGAGCCGGTCAACTCGGCTATCCACCTTGCGTATAGCGTATTATTCCCAAAACAAAAAAACCGATGCCACAGGGCACCGGTTGTCGTAAAGCTTATGCAAAAAGCGAAGCGATAAATTGTTTTTCTTGCTCCGTGACGTCCACGAGTGGCAGTCGAACCCCGCCCACACGCAATCCTTTCAGGTTAAGCGCATGCTTGACCGGAGCCGGGCTCGGTACGCGATGAGGGCACAGGAACAGCCCGCGGAATACCGGAAGCAGTCGGCCATGAAGCCTCGCCGCCTCTTTTACTTCACCCTGCAAATAGCAATCGATCATCGTTCTCATTTCTTTGCCGATCACATGGCTCGCAACGCTGACGATTCCCCGTGCTCCGACCGCCATAGCGGGGAGCGTAGCGCTATCGTCGCCGCTGTAGACTAGAAAGCCCGGGGCGGCTCCGGTAATGATCTGCGTCAACTGGTCTGTATCCGTGCAGTCCTTCGTCGCAACGATGTTCGGAATGTGCGATAAACGAATCGTCGTTTCCGGCTCGATGTTGACACCGGTACGCCCGGGCACGTTATAAAGGATGATCGGTATGTTAACCGACTCGGCAATGGCTTTGTAATGCTGATACAGTCCTTCTTGCGAAGGTCGATTGTAGTACGGCGCCACCAGTAGCAGCGCATCGACACCAAGCTTTTCAGCCGCTTGTGACAAATGAATGGAATGAGCGGTATCGTAGCTGCCGGTCCCTGCAATAATTTTGCAGCGGCCGCGCGCGTATTTTACGGCCCTTTGAAAACTTTCGAGCTTCTCTTCTTCCGTTAGTGTAGGAGATTCGCCGGTTGTGCCGCAGATAACGAGACTGTCGCTTTGCTGCTCCTCGATCAAGTAGTCCATCACGTTCTCAAATTGCGCCCAGTCGATGTTAAGTTTGTCATCGAACGGTGTAACCATGGCGGTTATCATTGTGCCAAAATCCACGTGTTGTCTCCTCCTAAAACATTATGCGTTATCTATGGAGCTCGAATTTGCGGTGCAGCGCACGGACGGCTTTGACCATATCGTCGCCTTGCACCAGTACCCAGATTGTAGTGTTCGAATCGGCAGATTGCAAAATTTGGATGTCCTCTTCCGTAAGCGCTTCGACAATGTGGGCCATGATGCCGGGTACGCCGTTCATTCCGGCCCCGATGATCGAAACTTTAGCGCAGTTCGGCGTGATGTGCGGCGTATAACCCATTCCCTGAAGCGTTTCGGCCGCCCGCTCCGCCTCATGGTCAAAGACCGTGTACACGACGCCGGACGGGTTGACGTTAATAAAATCGACGCTGATTCGCTGCCGCGCCATCGCTTTAAAGACGTTAAGCTGAAGATCGTAGCTGCCTTCCTGAGGCGCTACCCGAATTTGCGAAATATGCGCCACATGAGCGATGCCCGTCACAAACCGGTCCTGCACGGCGCCAGATTCGTTCCGAAGCGCGTCGGCATGCGTAACAAGCGTTCCTTTATCTTTGGAAAACGTGGAGCGTACCCTTACCGGAATACCAGCATTCATTGCGACTTCTACCGCTCTGGGATGAATGACCTTCGCCCCTAAATGCGCCATGTTGCAGATTTCCATATAAGAGACGACCGAAAGCGGTTTTGCATCTTCCACGATCCTCGGATCTGCCGTCAAAATACCGCTCACATCCGTGAAAATTTCTACGAGCTCCGCATTTAAAGCCGCTCCAAGCGCGGTAGCCGACGTATCGCTTCCGCCCCGGCCGAGCGTCGTAAAATCGCCTGTCGCCGACTCGCCTTGAAATCCGGCGACGATGACGACGTTCCCCTGCTCCAGCAGCTCAAGCATCCGCCCCGGCCGAATCGAGACGATCTGGGCATTGCCAAATTCGTCATTCGTCAAAATTCCCGCTTGCGCGCCGGTTAAAGCAACGGCAGGAATCCCTTCGGCGTTTAGTAAACTGCACAGCGTAGCGGCCGAGATGAATTCGCCGCAGCATAGCAGCATATCCCTTTCGCGCGCAGGCAGGTTATTTCCATTTTGACCAATCCAATCCAGCAGCGTGTCCGTTGCGTAAGGCTCCCCTCTGCGACCCATAGCCGAAACAACAACAACCGTTTTGTATTCTTGGTTCAAAGCATCTTGGATGTGTTCAATAACGTGTGTTCTAGCCTCGGCTGTGGAAAGAGATGTGCCTCCGAATTTTTGCACCAAGATCCTCATGTGATCTCTCCCCTTATCCATGTGCCATAGTTAATAGCATAATTCTGGCTTCCTGAATATCTCAGAAAGCCAGTTTGGTTCCATTATTGCTGCTCGATTGCGATGTATTCGGCAATTTGGACGGCATTCCAAGCCGCTCCCTTGAGCAGGTTGTCGGATACGATCCACAGATTGAGGGCTCTCGGGTTGCTAAGATCGCGGCGAATACGTCCGACGAACGTTTCCAGCTTACCTGTCGCTTCCGTAGCCAGCGGATACAACTGCTCGGCAGCGTTATCCTGTACCACGATTCCCGGCGAATCAGCCAGCAGGCGTTTCACCTCTTCGATATCGAAATCTTGCTTAAGTTCGACATAAACCGATTCGGAGTGGCCGTAAACGACCGGAATCCGCACGCAAGTCGCGGTAACTTCCAGAGATTCGTCACCCATAATTTTTTTCGTTTCGTTGATCATTTTCATTTCTTCATACGTAAAGCCATTGTCCACAAATTTGTCGATTTGCGGAATAGCGTTGAATGCGATTTGATGCTTGACCGGCAAAGAGCCTACCGGCAAAATTTGCGGATCCACAGCATTTCCTTCCAGCACTTCGCGAGACTGGCGAAGCATTTCGTTAATTGCGCTGGCGCCTGCGCCCGATACCGCTTGGTAAGTGGAAACGATGATGCGGGAAATGCCGTAACGGTCGTAAAGTGGCTTCAACGTTTGCACCATTTGAATCGTAGAGCAGTTCGGGTTGGCAATGACCCCTTTGTGGTCGCTGACTTTGTCGATATTTACCTCAGGCACGACAAGCGGCGTTTCCGGGTCCATCCGGAACGCGCTGGTGTTGTCGATACATACGGTTCCATGCTTGATCGCTTCCGGAACCAGTTCCCGGCTGACGTCGCCTCCTGCGCTGAACAGGGCAATGTCTACGCCTTTGAAGCTGTCCGGCGTTGCTTCTTCAATCGTCACTTCACGGCCTTTGAACTGAAGTTTCTTGCCTGCGGACCGGGCCGAGGACAAGAGCTTCAGCTCTTGGATGGGGAAATTCCGTTCAGCCAGCAAACGGAGGATCTGTTCTCCTACGGCACCTGTCGCGCCTACTACTGCGACGTTAAACAACTTTTGATTCGACATGTATTGTCCTCTCCCCTAAAGAATAAATGATAAAAAATGCAGGATCAGTAATTAAACCGTTCAATCAGCATCGGCTGCAGCTGCTTGCCCTGAAGGGCCGCCTCGCAAGCTTCCATAATCAAATCCATACGCGCCACAAGCGAATTCGGCTTGACCGTCGGCGCATCCTGTCCGAACGGGACGAAATAAATATTTTTGGTAATCAGCAGCTTACCAATATTCGTGGCGTTCAGTCCCAGTCCGTCATTTGTCGAAATCGCCAGCACAAGCGGCCTCCCGTTGCGCATCTGCGCTTTGGCCGCCATCAGCACGGGACTTTCCGTCATGGCGTTGGCAAGCTTGCTGGTCGTATTCCCGGTACAGGGAGCAATCACCATTATGTCGAGGAGTTTCGAAGGACCGAGCGGTTCTGCATCTACAATTGAAGAAATAATATCATTTCCTGTGATCTCTTTCAACTCTTTTTGCCAATTTGCCGACGTGCCGAAACGGGTGTCCGTGGTCATGATCGTATTAGATACGATGGGCACGACCTTAGCCCCGGCGTTGACAAAACGCCGGATTTGCGGCATCGTTTCTTCAAACGTGCAATGAGAGCCGGTCAATGCAAAGCCTACCGTCAATTGATCCCAATTCATTCCCCGTTCCTCCTTCGTCTTGCATCCTCCATAATGATGCGGGTCAACGTGTCGGCAATGATGCGTCCGGCCGTCTTCGGGGCGACGATCCCGGGCAGCCCTGGTGCGAGCATCGCCTTCACGCCGCGCTTTTCGGCATAGCGGAAATCGGTTCCGCCCGGCTTGGAGGCAAGATCGATAATAATGGCGCGATGCGGGATATTAGCGATGACTTGAGCGGTGACCACCATGGCCGGGATGGTATTGAACAACAAATCCGTTTGGGATACATGGGAAATCAGGTCTTGGGTATAAAAGGGGTTCATTCCCATCTCGATCGCGCGCGCATAATATTCGGGCTTGTTGACGCCTACCTTGACCTTCGCGCCCATGCCTTGCAGCGTGCGGGCAAGCGTCGCTCCGGTTCTGCCGAAGCCAAGCACCATGGATTCCGAGCCGTGAATGGTGATATCCGTGTTCTGAATCGCCATCATCACCGCGCCTTCGGCTGTCGGAATGGAGTTGTAAATCGCCACATCGTCGCGGTCGAACAATTCGATCAGTGTGATGCCTTCGTTCGAACACAATTCGCGTAAGTAAGGTTTGGCCATGCCCGTAAAGACGATGGCATGTTTCGGCAGAGCAGCTATATGTTCATGGTTGAGTCGCAATTCTTTGGATGAAAACAGACTGTCCACATTTCCTTGATCGTCCGTCCCAACAGCAGGCAAAATGACGGCATCCAAAGCCACAAGCGCTTCGGGCGTCAATTCTGCCTTGGTAATCCCGCTTGAACCGTTCTGCAAATTATCAAAGCCGAACAAAACGACGGATGCGTCGAGTTCGGAGCATTTTTGAATCACCTCGAGCTGCCTGGCATCGCCGCCGATCAACGCTACTTGAATCCCGGTCAGCATTCATTCTCACCTCTTTCCATGTCGCTCTCGATAAATCATCTTATGCGACAGCCCAGAGATGGGTTCCAGCAGATCAAGCCCTCAAACGCCGGCGGCACGCAACGCTCGGCGCCAGCAAAAAAGCGCTCTTCCACCGGGCCGAAATGCCGGCCTGCGGAAAAGCGCTTAGAGCGTCCGTTTTCCCTATTTTGTTCCCGTATGTCCGAAGCCACCTGCTCCGCGTTCCGTCTCGTCCAGCTCGCTTACCTCGGTCAGCGTAATGAGCGGCACCGTTTGGAACACCATCTGCGCAATACGCTCGTTACGGTTAATGGTGAACGTTTCTTTGCCGTGATTGATCAGCAGCACCTTGACTTCGCCGCGGTAATCAGCATCAATCGTGCCCGGCGTGTTCAAGGAGGTGATTCCGTGTTTAAAAGCAAGCCCGCTTCGCGGACGAATTTGAGCTTCCAGCCCTGCCGGCATGGCAAGCGCAAATCCGGTCGGAATGAGCGCCCGTTCGCCCGGCCCGAGATCAAGCGGCTCGCTTACGGCCGCATACAGGTCGAAGCCGCTGGCAAGCTCGGACATTTTTTGCGGCAGCGCGATATCTTCGTTCCCCGGCAGCCGTTTAATGAATACTTCGATTCGTTCAGACAAGCTGATCCCTCCTAAATCCGGCGATGGCCTCATTCGTCTGCCCGACCATAGCCAATGCGAACGGAACGGACAGCAGCTCCGCCGTCAGCGCTTGAACGTGCTCCATCTCCACGCTTTCGATACGCTGTATCATTTCATCCAGATTGTAATGTCGGCCAAGCATCAATTCATTCTTCCCGATCCGGTTCATCCGGCTGCTGGTGCTCTCCAGGCTCAGAATCAAGCTGCCTTTCATCTGTTCCTTGCCCTTCTTCAGCTCGGTCGGGGTCAATCCCTTCTCTTTGATGTCGGCCAGCAGCTCCAGCGTCACCTTAAGCACTTCTTCGGTCTGCTTAGGAGCCGTACCGGTATAGACGGTAAAAAGCCCCCCGTCCTGGTAGGAAGAATGATAGGAATATACCGAGTAGGCCAGCCCGCGTTTCTCGCGAATTTCCTGGAATAACCGGGAGCTCATTCCGCCGCCGATCGCATTGTTCAGCAGGATCATCGCATATAGCCGGTCGTCCTTCGCAGCCAGCCCGGGCAGCGATAGACAGATATGATTTTGCTCGGTTTTCTTCTGATGGTATTCGGAATCGCTCCGGAACGCCAAAGGCTCGAGTGTGGCCTGCGAGCCCGCATTTGCGAAGCTGCCGAAATGCTTCTCGATCAAGCCGACAACATCGTCGTTAATGTTACCGGCGATGCTGATGACCGTATTGGCAATCGTATAGTGCGACTTCATGTACTCCTTGAGCGTATCGGAGGTCATCGCCGCCAGATTGCTTTGCGTGCCGATGATCGTACGTCCGAGCGAATGCCCGCCGAAAGCGGCCCGGGCAATCAGATCATGCACCATATCGTCCGGGGTATCTTCATACATCGCTATTTCTTCATAAATGACATTTTTTTCTTTTTCCAATTCCGTCTCATCGAATACCGAACCGAAAAACATATCGGAGAGCACCTCCACCGCGAGCGGCAGATGCTCGTCCAGCACCTTGCAATAATAGCATGTGTACTCCTTGGAAGTGAAGGCGTTCACGTTGCCTCCGATGCCGTCAAAAATTTCGGCGATATCTTTAGCGGAGTATTTTTCCGTGCCCTTGAAGAGCATATGCTCGATAAAATGCGAAATGCCGTTGTTCGTCTCGTTTTCGCTGCGCGATCCGGTTTTGACCCAGATGCCGAAAGCAACGGAGCGGCACGTCGGAATTTTCTCGATGACGAGCCGCAGTCCGTTGGTAAGTGTGTATTTGTCCAAACGCTTTAAGCCTCCTCGGTACGGCGAAGTCTTGATTCCCTACATAGGTATAACATTCTGATATTACCATTATTGTCCGGCGGACTCAACCTTCGGAACCCGTGCGGGCGAGATGACCTCGCTGACGGTGCCCAAAGACAGCCCTTTGGCCCGGATTGCGCGAATCATGCCCTGCAACGCGGCGCTACTCGATGACGTAGGATGCATCAGGATCAGCGAGCCGGGCTCGATCCGTGTAGCTACTTTATGTACGATGGAAGATGGCTCCGGCTTTTTCCAATCTACCGTATCGATCGTCCAGAGAATGGTGCGCAGCTTCATCTCGTGCGCGACGTCTACGGTCATTTGATTGTAATCGCCCGAAGGCGGGGCAAACAGACGGTTCTGCACGCCCAGCTCTTGCTTCAGCATCGCCTCGGTCTTGCTGATTTCGGCTGCGGCTTGCGTCCGGCTGAGCTTGCTCATGTCCCGGTGAGAGTAGGCATGATTGGAAACTTCGTGCCCTTCTCCCATAATTGCGCGGGCGGTCGGAATATTTTTTTTCAGCCACGTTCCGTCGAAAAAAAAGGTCGCATGCACCTGCTCCTTGCGAAGAATGTCCAGCATTCGCGGCAAAAACTCGTCGCCCCACGCCACATTGATCATGAGCGCAGCCATCGGCTTCGCCGGGTTGCCCTTGTAGATCGGATTCGGTCCGAGTTGATCCAGATCGACTTGAGGCGGCACTTCGCGGAATACGAGCTGCGGCGTTTCCGGAAACGACTGCCGTTCTGCCAGCTCCAGCGACTTCTCGACATCGACTTCCAGCCCGTTGTATCCCGGTATCGCTTTCCAGACGCGATCGATCTTGGCGTCCACCGGCGGGATATTGCGCTTCGCCGCCTCGGCCTTGATTCTCTCAAACACTCTGGCCCGCCGATCTTTCCCTACGTCATTCCATACCCTTAGCGACAGCAAAGAGGAGAACGTCCGTACATCGTCAGCGGCCCGTTCATTACCGTTCTTCTCTCTGGCATGCTGTACAAATCGGTCGACCGCCGGAGAGAACTGCAGGACGAGCAGCAGCGCTCCAAAGCATAATGACGCAGCTAACCATCGTTTGCGTTTCATGCCCATTCTCCTGTCCACACCTGTTTGTCCCCATCTTATGCCCTGCGGGACAGGTTTAGACCAACATATAGAGAGTGACGCGGCTGAAATCCGGATTTTCGGGCAAACAAAAAAGAGACAGACTACTCTGGCTCTTTCTGCATGCTCGCTTGAAAAACTCAAGCGTTAAATTAGGATTGGGCTGGAACTTGCGCCGTCAATACCGCTTTACGCGACAAATTGACACGGCCTTGGTTGTCGATCTCCGTAACTTTCACGGTAATCGTATCGCCAATCTTGACGACATCTTCCACCTTGCCTACCCGCTCGGTCGACAACTGGGAAATGTGCACCAAGCCTTCTTTGCCCGGTAAAATTTCGACGAAAGCGCCAAACTTTTCGATCCGCTTCACGGTGCCGAGATACGTTTCCCCGACGATGACTTCGCGGACGATGCCTTCGATGATTTGACGCGCTTTTTCATTCATCTCGCTGTTGGACGAAGCGATGAAGACGCGGCCATCCTGCTCGATGTCGATTTTCACGCCGGTTTCTTCGATGATTTTGTTGATGATTTTGCCGCCCGCTCCGATGACATCGCGGATTTTGTCCGGGTTGATCTGCATCGTGACGATTTTCGGCGCATAAGGCGACAGGTCCGATTTCGGCTGCGAAATGCGATCCAGCATTTTGTTCAAAATGTGCATGCGACCTTTTTTCGCCTGCTCCAACGCATCCGTCAAAATAGCCCGGTCGATTCCGTCGATTTTGATATCCATCTGCAGCGCGGTAACCCCTTTAGCGGTACCTGCCACTTTAAAGTCCATATCGCCAAGGTGGTCTTCCATCCCTTGGATGTCCGTCAAGATCGAGTAATGCTCCCCGTCTTTGATCAGACCCATAGCTACGCCAGCTACCGGAGCTTTGATCGGAACGCCTGCATCCATCATCGCCAGCGTGCTCGCGCAAATGCTCGCCTGCGAAGTGGAGCCGTTCGATTCCAGCACCTCGGAAACCAGACGGATCGTATACGGGAAGTCGACTTCAGAAGGAATAACCGGCTCCAGCGCACGTTCGCCGAGCGCCCCGTGTCCGATTTCACGCCGTCCCGGCGCACGCAGCGGACGGGCTTCGCCTACGCTGAACGGCGGGAAGTTATAATGATGCATAAACCGTTTCGATTCTTCCAGGTCGAGACCGTCGAGAATTTGCACGTCGCCGAGCGCTCCAAGCGTACATATGCTGAGTGCTTGCGTTTGGCCGCGGGTAAACAAACCGGAACCGTGCGTACGCGGCAGCAGGTTGATATCGCATTCGATCGGTCTGATTTCATCGAGTCCGCGTCCGTCCGGACGAACTTTATCGTGCGTAATCAAGCGGCGCACTTCTTCTTTCACGATATCGTACAGCGTTTCTTTGACGTCGGCCATTTTCTCCGGCGTTTCGGCGTAAACCGCGGCAAAATGCTCCTTCGCTTCGCTATTAATCGCGTCGATCGCATCTTGTCTTGCGTGCTTCTCCGGAATTTTGACCGCTTCCACCAGACGGGCTTGAGCGAACTCGCGAACCGCTTGGTTTACGTCGCTATCGACGCTGTGAAGCTTGACTTCCATTTTCGGCTTGCCGACTTCCTGCACGAATTGCTCCTGAACGGCAACGATTTTGCGGATTTCGTCATGACCGAACATGATCGCTTCCAGCATCACTTCCTCCGGCACTTCTTCCGCACCGGCTTCAACCATCATGATAGCATCCTTCGTGCCTGCAACGACGAGGTGGATATCACTTTTTTCCGATTGCTCGAGGGTCGGATTAATGACGAACTGCCCGTCTACCCGTCCGACTATGACTCCGCCCACCGGACCGTTAAATGGTACATCCGAGATGCTGAGCGCTGCGGAGGTTCCGATCATGGCCGCAATTTCCGGCGCACATTCCTGATCCACACTCATGACGATCGCAACGATCTGCACGTCATTGCGGAATCCTTCCGGAAACAACGGACGAATCGGACGGTCCGTCAAACGGCTGGACAAAATCGCTTTCTCGCTGGGACGTCCTTCCCTTTTAATAAAGCCTCCGGGGATTTTACCTACCGAATAAAGACGCTCCTCGTAGTTCACGGTTAGAGGGAAAAAATCCAAATCTTTCGGCTCGGCGGAAGCCGTTACCGTACAAAGCACGACAGTTTCGCCGTAACGCGCAACGACAGCGCCGTTCGCCTGCTTCGCCAGACGTCCGGTTTCCAGAATCAACGGACGGCCGCCGAGATCCATCTGCACTTGCTTCTCCATATTCAACCTCCTCAATTTTCGTTCAAAGCTTTTGAAACTTCTTACCCGGAATTCGGTTATGTAGAATTATTCGACCGAGGTCTTCCTTAACCATTCTGCATATTAGTCAGTATTTCCTGCTTTTTATGAAAATAGTGCTATCCCGATATTTTAAAAAAGCAACCCCGCAGCCCGTGCATCCGTACGCCAGGCGTTCCGGCGTGCACAAAGGACAAACGTGGTTGCTTTAGTTGTAAGGCTGAATTAACGGCGCAGACCGAGTTTTTCGATCAAAGCGCTGTAACGTTTGACGTCTTTGTTTTTCAAGTACGTCAGAAGCTTACGGCGTTGGCCGACCATTTTGAGCAGACCGCGACGAGAATGATGATCTTTCTTGTGCGTCTTCAAGTGGCTGGTCAGGTTCACAATGTTTTCCGTAAGAATTGCAACTTGCACTTCTGGAGATCCCGTGTCGCTTTCATGCGTCTTGTGCGTTTGGATCAGTTCCTGCTTGCGTTCTTGTGTCAATGCCATGATTAAGTCACCTCCGAAAATAATAAGTATATCCCCTGTGGCCCAGAGACCGATGGAGTACTCGATTCTCCATGCCAAGGTTCATGCGATGTCCTGTATTCCTCATGCGATAGCATGTTGAATCGACAACGCTTCATAGTATACCATAGTTTGTTTATAAAAGTAAAATACAATTACGAGTTTTGAATCGTTTTTCGAGCCGCAAGGATCGAACGCGCTTGATCCGCATCTTGACCGATCTGGGAAATCAGCTCTTGAACCGAAGCGAATCTCCGTTCTTCACGAATAAACGCGAGCAGTTCCACCTGTACGTCCTCTCCATAGATCGTTTCGTGGAAATCGAACAAATGCGCCTCCAGCGCGGGCTGCGTCAGGCCGGTAACGAAGGTAGGCTTCACTCCGACATTCATAACCCCGCCTACTTTGCGCCCCCCAACAGTGACCTGTACGGCATAGACGCCATTGGCTGGAATAACGTAAGGCTGGCTCACCTCAAGATTCGCGGTCGGGAAACCTATTGTACGGCCCCGCCCGTCTCCGTGCACGACTGTTCCTTCCAGCCGGTAAGGCCGGGCAAGCAGCGCATTCGCTTCGGCAATATCGCCGCGCAGCAAGCATTCGCGAATCAACGTGCTGCTAACTTTCTCGCCGTTCCTGTGAAACGGACGAACCACCTCGACCGCAAATCTCCCCTTGGCCAAATCGCACAGCGTATCCGGCGTCCCTGCGCCCTTGTAGCCGAAGGTGAAGTCAAATCCGACGAAAACCGTACTGACCTTCATCGGCACGAGCATACGCTCGACAAACTGTTCGGGCGTTACGCGCATAAACGATTCGCTAAAATCCACGACATAGGTCGTGTCGACCTGAAGCTGCCGCAGCAATTCCTGCTTGGCCGCGAGCGGCGTAAGCAGCTTGGTGTATTTGTCCATCCCGAGCACTTGTCTGGGATGCGGATGAAACGTCATGATGGCAGCCGGCAGTTGAAGCTCGGCCCCGCGTTCGACCGCCCTCTGAATCACTTCCCGGTGACCGAGGTGAACGCCGTCAAAATCTCCGATCGCCAGCACCTTGGCGGAATCGTCGGGACGGCCGTCCTGCGGCAGCGGATACGATAGCTGTACCGTTTCCATGGATGTCTTTCACCTACATTTCTTTGGTGCGTTTGACCGCTCAAGCTCAAGAAAATATTTTGACCGGCAGCAGCAATCCCGGTTCCGAATCCCATTCAAAAAGCCCGATTAACGCGCCCGTCTCTTCCGCGAAGCAGGCGACCGTCGGCTCACCGATGAACGAAAAGGCGTTTAAGGCTGCCTTCTGCCCCTCGCTGACGCGAATCTTTTGCCCCTGCAGCGCCTTCTGCGCTTGAACGGAAGAAAGCTGGACGGACGGTAAATGGGCAACGGCCTGCTCCATCGGAATCAACCGTCCGGCAAGCTCTCCGTTTTGGTGAAGAGCTTCGATCTGTTCAAGCGTTAGGCATCGTTCCGGCCCAATATGTCCGGTTGAGGTTCGCACCAGCTCTGCCATAACGGCCGGAACGCCAAGAGCTTTTCCGATATCCGCACACAACGTGCGAATATACGTTCCCTTGGAGCAGTCGACGCGAAATTTGACTTTCGGATAATCTCCCGACCAATCCGTCTCCAGCACTTCGATGCCGTAAATCGTGACCGTCCGGGATTTCCGCTCCACTTGGACGCCCTGCCGCGCCAACTCGTACAATCGTTTGCCGTCCACCTTGACGGCAGAATACATCGGCGGCACCTGTTCGATGTCGCCGATAAAGCGTAAAACCGCCGCTGTCACTTGCTCCGGCGTTAACCGTTCTCCAAGACGCTCCACCCGCTCCAGCACTTCCCCCGACAGGTCTTCCGTATCGGTGGCAAGTCCCAAGAGCAGCGTCGCTTCATACGCTTTCGGCAGCTCCTGGATGTACTCCACAAGCCGGGTTGCCCTGCCGATGCAAAGCGGCAGGACGCCAGTCACTTGGGGATCGAGCGTTCCCGTATGGCCGATCCGCTTTATTCTAACGATGCGGCGCACTTTAGCTACCACATCGTGGGAAGTAAAGCCTTTCGGCTTCCACACGGGCAAAATACCTTCCAATTCCGTTGTCATGCGAGTGCCATCCCTACTTCCCGAACAACCCGTTCAACCGCTTCGGACATCGAACCGCGAATCGTGCACCCGGCCGCTTTGACATGCCCGCCGCCGCCGAATTTTTGGGCAAGCGCCGCGACATCGGCCAAACCTCCGGAACGGAAGCTGACTTTAACGATGCCGGGCTCTTTTTCCTTGAACAGCATGCCGACTTCAACCCCTTCGACATTGCGGGCATAGTTGACGAGTCCGTCCATATCTTCGCTGGATGCATCGGTAGCGGACAAATCGTCCAAAGTGACGGACAGCCAGGCAACCTTGTTGTCATGGGCAAAGGACAATGTATTAAGGCTTCGCTTCAGCAAGGATACCTGACCGAGCGTCATCGTTTCGAGCAGCCTTTCGGCAAGCTCATACCCTTTCACACCTCGTGCCAGCATATCTGCCGCAATCTGCATCACTTTGGGCGTCGTATTGGAATAACGGAAGCCTCCCGTATCGGTCAGCAAACCGGTGTAAATACAATCGTTCAGCTCCGGCGTGAACTCCAGGTTCAGCTCTAGCGCCAGATCGTACAGCACCTCTACGGTAGCCGCGGCATCGGAACGCACCAGATTCACGGTTCCGAAACCGTCATTGGTGGCGTGATGATCGATGTTCAGCAGCTTCCGCTCCTGCGCGAAGCATTCGCTCACCAAGCCGATTCGTCCGAAATCCGCGCAATCGACCGAGATCACTGCCGAGAACTTGCGTTCGGGCGGATCTTTCACGTATTCGATGACCGTATGAGGGCCGGCCATATACATGAACTTATCCGGGATCCGGCCTTCGTTGATCAGTGTGAATCGTTTGTTTAACGACTGCAGCATCCAAGCGACCGCAAACGTGGACCCGGCGGCATCGCCGTCGGGTTGCACGTGGGCTACGACCAGAAAATCATCCTGCTCGCGGATAAACCCGGCCGCCGCTTGAAGCTGAACGGCATATTCCGCTGCGGTCATTCTTCCGCATTCCCGTCGTTAATTTGGTGAATAAGCGTTTCGATCTTGCTGCCGTAATCGATCGAGGCGTCGAACTTAAACAGCAGTTCCGGAATTTTACGCATCCGAATTCGTTTGCCGAGCTCGGAACGGATAAAGCCGGTGCCGCGGGCGAGTGCCTTCAGCGTTTCTTCCTTCTGTTCGTCGCTGCCGAGCACGCTCAAGTATACTTTGGCCTGGGAAAAATCATTCGTCACATCGACGCCGGTCACGGTAATGAAACCGATGCGCGGGTCTTTCAGTTCGGATTGAATGATCTGGCTTAATTCCTTCTTGATTTGTTCCCCGACTCTGCCCACGCGAATTTTTGCCATAGCGGATCACCTCTCTACAGTTTCCATAACGAAGGCTTCAATCGTGTCTCCCTCTTTAAGATCATTAAAACGCTCCAAAGATATACCGCATTCGTAGCCTTGCGCCACTTCTTTCGCATCATCCTTGAATCGTTTCAGCGAGTCGATCTTGCCTTCGAAAACGACGATTCCGCTGCGGACAATCCGCACTTCGGCAGAGCGGACGATTTTGCCGTCCGTCACCATGCAGCCCGCAATCGTGCCGACCTTGGACACTTTAAAGATGTTGCGGACTTCAGCATGCCCGATAACGACTTCTTTATATTCCGGATCGAGAAGCCCCTTCATCGCTTGCTCGATTTCTTCCATGACTTTGTAAATGATGCTGTGCAGACGAATATCAACTTTTTCCTGCTCCGCGGTATTTTTCGCTTGCGGCTCCGGACGGACGTTAAAGCCGATGACGATCGCATTGGAAGCCGATGCCAGAATAACGTCGGACTCGGTGATAGCCCCTACGCCGCTATGCAAAATTTTAACGCGCGCGCCTTCGACGTCGATTTTCTCCAAAGAGCCTTTGAGCGCCTCGGCAGAACCTTGAACGTCCGCTTTAATGATGACGTTAAGATCCTTAACTTCGCCTTCTTTAATCTGTTTGTACAGATCGTCCAGCGTAACGCGGGCGTTCGCGCCCATCTCGGATTGGCGCAGCGTGATAGCACGCTTCTCGGCGATATCTCTCGCTTTACGCTCGTCCTCGAAGGCCAGGAACGGATCGCCGGCTTGAGGCACTTCGGTCAAACCGGTAATTTCCACCGGCGTCGAAGGCCCGGCTTCTTTCAGCTTGCGTCCTTTATCGTTCATCATGGCCCGCACACGCCCGAAGCATACGCCTGCGACGAAGCTGTCGCCCACTTTAAGCGTACCGTGTTGGATCAAGATGCGCGCCACCGGTCCTTTGCCTTTGTCCAGCTCAGCTTCGATGACCGTTCCTCTGGCACGCTTGTTCGGATTGGCTTTAAGCTCCTGCACTTCGGCTACAAGCAAAATCATATCGAGCAGATTTTCCAGCCCGATCCCTTGCTTCGCGGAAATGTTGCAGAAAATCGTATCGCCGCCCCACTCTTCAGGAACAAGCTCGTATTCGGTCAACTCTTGCTTGACCCGATCCGGGTTCGCATCCGGCTTATCGATTTTGTTCACCGCAACGATAATCGGCACTTTCGCCGCTTTGGCGTGACTGATCGCCTCTACCGTTTGCGGCATGACGCCGTCATCGGCTGCAACCACGATAATGGTGATATCTGTCACCTGTGCGCCGCGGGCACGCATAGACGTAAACGCTTCGTGACCCGGCGTATCAAGGAACGTGATCTTTTTGTTGTGAGTTTCTACCTGGTAAGCGCCGATATGCTGCGTGATACCGCCCGCTTCGCCTTCGGTTACGCTTGTCTTGCGGATCGCATCGAGAAGAGTCGTTTTTCCGTGGTCGACGTGACCCATGATGGTGACCACCGGAGGACGCTCCATCAGATCCGCTTCTTCGTCCTGCTCTTCGAATTGTTCGAATTTGTCTTCCTCGACCGGAATTTTCAGCTCGACTTCCACACCGTAATCGGATGCAAGTAGTTGGATCGCATCCAAATCAAGCTCCTGATTGATGGTTGCCATGACGCCGAGGAACAGAAGCTTCTTAATGACTTCGGAAGCATCCTTATGCAGCGCTTTGGCCATCTCGCCTACAGTCATCGTTCCACGCACGATAATTTTCTTCGGCGTATTATCGATTTTCGGTTTCGGAGGCTCCTGATTCCTACCGCCACGACCTTGGGCTCTGCCGCGGTTTTGTTGGCCTCTTCCACCGCCCCGGTTATCTTCAAAGCGTTTATTATTATTATTCGGTTTCGATTTCTTTGCGCCTCTGTTGGCTGCCGAATCGTCTACATCCATACCGATAGTAGCTGCCGTCGGCTTCGGAGGAATGGACGCCTGGCGGTTGCCGCTGTTATTGCGCTGCTCGAAGCCGCCGCCTCTGCGTTGATCCGGACGCTGGCCCTGCTGGCCGCCGCCTTGACCTCCACGATTGCCGCCGCCTTGGCCTCCTTGGCCCTGGCCTTGACCACCGCGATAACCGCCGCCCTGGCCTCCTTGACCCTGACCTTGACCTTGACCGCCGCGATAGCCGCCGCCTTGACCC
>NZ_BIMB01000043.1 GCF_004000865.1 Paenibacillus elgii NBRC 100335
TGTATTGACTCCTGGAGCGATCCTAGATGATCTGCACGGTCCTTTTCTCTCAAAAGAAGGATGTTTATCCATGTGAAGAAAAAAGCTAAGCATCATATTTACAATAAAGTATATTAATGGTATTATTTGATTGTTATTACTATATTTTAGGAAAAGAGGTTGATAGTTTATGAGAAAGATGTTTGTCTTGTTGTCGGTTGTGTGCATGCTGTTTTTGTTTAGTGTCCCCAGTTTTGCTGCTGCCGGTCAGAACTTTCTTTCAGAAGGTCAATCCTTAGCAAAGGGACAGTGGCTTCAATCAAACAATGGACAGTATACGTTAATTTTGCAAGATGACGGAAATCTGGTGCTGTATGGTCGTGGAAAAGCGCTTTGGGATTCTAAGACGAATGGACTTGCTGCAAAGGAGCTTGTTATGCAATCTGACGGAAACCTGGTGCTATACGGGTATTCAGGTGTTTTATGGAGTTCGAACACGCACGGCTACCCGGGCTCTTCTTTGTTTGTTCAAGACGATGGGAATGTGGTGATCTACATTGGGCGTCTAGCTATCTGGAGTACAGGAACAAACTAACATCTCCGCGCTATACATATTTTTGCATAATATACTATCTTTATGATTTGATTCCGGAGAGCTGCGTAAGCGGCTCTTTTTGTGTAAGAGGTGATTTACACAGCGCCAATATTCTCACCCTCTCGTTTTGAGCGAAGTTAAAATCCTGCACTCATAATAAGCGGATGGTTTTATGTTAATACTTAAAAAAAGGACTGTAAATCAGCTGAATAATTCAACATAAGTTGTAATACGCAAAAAGGTCCGGGTGTTGCAATCTTACGCAAATCTGCTATAATGTAGTTAAAGTCAAAGAAAGTCAAAGTCAATGATTTGCAGCAAGACTTGAATTGGATAGTCTTGGCTTTCTTCACTTTAAGTATGGTTTAACTTCTGTCGCGGGAGGTCGAATAGATGCGCAATGTTTCAGAAATTATTGAGCAATATCTGAAGCAGACTTTGCAGCAGAGCCCCGACGGTGTGATCGAGATCCAACGTAATGAGCTGGCCGATCAATTCAACTGCGTTCCCTCGCAAATCAATTACGTCATTAGTACCCGTTTTACATTGGAAAAAGGGTACATTGTCGAGAGCAAGCGGGGCGGCGGCGGTTACATTCGAATTCAAAGAATCGAGCTGCAATCGCATGGCGCGGTGATGGACCATATTTTCCAAACTATCGGTACGCACATGGATCAGCTTGCATCCGAGGGACTGCTGTATCAGCTGGAAGAAGGGGGCTTCATCACTTCGCGGGAAGCGGCATTGATGAAAGGAGCCATTACCCGGGAGGTTCTGATCTTGAAGCTGCCTCTAAGGGATGAAATCAGGGCAAGAATATTGAAAGCGATGTTGATTTCTTTGCTAAGCAAATGATATTCGTATCCTGCCGTCCCAGGGCAAGATTAAAGGAGGGACCCAGATGATTTGTCAGGAATGTGGCAAGAAGCAAGCAACGCTTCATTTTACGAAAATTTTGAATGGCGAGAAGACGGAGTTTCACATTTGCGAATCGTGCGCCAGAGAAAAAGGGGAGCTTATCCCGGGGACGGCCAATGGGTTCTCCATTCATAATCTGCTCAGCGGACTGCTTGATTTCGAACCGTCGGCGCACAGTACGCTCGCGAACAAAGTACAGCCCAGCCGCTGCGAGCATTGCGGACTAACGTATACGCAGTTCAGCAAAATCGGCCGTTTCGGCTGCAGCGAGTGCTATAAGCATTTTGGGGAGAAGCTGGACCCGCTGTTCAAACGCGTCCATGGCAATATTGTTCATACCGGCAAGGTTCCCAAGCGATCCGGCGGGTTAATTAAACATAAGCGTGAAATTGATCAGTTGAAAAAAGAATTGCTGATCCGTATCGATAACGAGGAATTCGAAGAAGCAGCCCGTCTGCGGGATCAAATCCGCGAGCTTGAAAAAAAGGTTGCCGAAGGCTAAACGGGTGAGGTAAGGAGGAGTGCTTATGACGGAAGCAAGCCGTTTTACAGAGAATGCGCTTAGCGATTGGATGAAGGGGGAAGGGCCGGATTCGGATATCGTCATCAGCAGCCGCATACGCATCGCGCGAAATATGCAGGCGTACCCCTTCCCTATGTTGGCCACGAACCAGCAATCGAAGGAAGTGCTGGAGCAGGTAGCCCAAGTCGTTCATAACGAAGATCTGGAGACGATCAGCCGGTTTTCGATGGTGCCGCTTTCCGAATTGAATGAACTGGAGAGACGGGTGCTGGTCGAAAAGCATCTGATTAGCCCGGCACTGGCTAACGAATCGCGCAACGGAGCCGTCATTCTCAGTGACAACGAGTCCGTTAGCATTATGGTCAATGAAGAAGACCATCTTCGGATTCAGTGCTTGTGTCCTGGTTTTCAGATTAAAGAAGCTTGGGATCTGGCCAACCAGATCGACGATATTTTCGAAACGCATTTGAATTATGCTTTTGATGAAAAACACGGGTACATGACGAGCTGTCCTACGAACGTGGGCACGGGGATTCGCGCTTCGGTGATGATCCATCTTCCTGCGCTAGTTCTGACGCAGCAGATTAACCGCATATTATCGGCTATTACCCAAGTTGGGCTGGCCGTGCGGGGGTTGTATGGCGAAGGCAGCGAAGCGCTCGGCAACCTGTTTCAGATTTCGAACCAGATTACGCTGGGACAATCCGAAGAGGAAATTATCGATAACCTGTACAGCGTCGTACGGCAAATTATCGAGCACGAACGAGCGGCCAGACAGAAGCTAATCTATGAGACAAGAGCTAAAATTTTGGACCGGGTCAGCCGCTCTTACGGCGTTTTGTCGTATGCGGCGATTATGGATTCCAAAGAAGCGGCGCAGCGGCTGTCGGACGTGAGGCTCGGGATTGATCTCGGGTTCATCAAAAACGTCTCTCCGCAAGTGCTCAACGAGCTTTTGGTGATGACCCAGCCCGGTTTTTTACAGCAGACGGCAGGAGAAAAGCTGACACCTGAAGAAAGAGACATTAGACGGGCACAGCTCATCCGGGAAAAAATTGCGGAAACGGGCTAGCCGTCAACATACGAAACCGCATAATAAGCATACGCTATACCAATCTTTGGAGGTGTTACACATGATGTTTGGCAGATTTACGGAACGCGCGCAAAAGGTATTGTCCTTGGCGCAGGAGGAAGCAGTTCGTTTGGGACACAACAATATCGGAACAGAGCACATTCTGCTCGGTCTGATTCGTGAAGGCGAAGGCATTGCCGCGAAGGCGCTCATTGCGCTCGGACTCGGTCTTGAGAAAATTCAAGACGAAGTCGAATCGCTGATCGGACGGGGACAAGAGCAGCCATCGAATATCGCATACACGCCTCGGGCGAAAAAAGTAATCGAGCTGTCGATGGACGAAGCCCGCAAGCTGGGACACACGTACGTCGGAACGGAGCACATTCTGCTCGGCTTGATTCGTGAAGGCGAGGGCGTTGCTGCACGCGTATTGAACAATTTGGGCGTGAGCCTGAACAAGGCCCGTCAGCAAGTACTTCAACTGCTTGGCAGCAGCGAGGTGGTCTCGCCTAACCATGGTAACCCGACGAATGTGAATACACCGACGTTGGACGGTCTGGCTCGCGACCTGACGGCTTATGCCAAGGAAGGCAACCTGGACCCGGTCATCGGCCGCAGCAAAGAGATTGAGCGCGTGATTCAAGTGCTCAGCCGCCGTACGAAAAACAATCCGGTTCTCATTGGGGAGCCCGGCGTAGGTAAGACGGCGATTGCCGAAGGGTTGGCGCAAAAAATCGTCGCAAACGAAATTCCGGAAACGTTGCGCGATAAGCGCGTCATGACCTTGGATATGGGCTCGGTCGTCGCCGGTACGAAATACCGCGGCGAATTCGAAGACCGCTTGAAAAAAATTATGGATGAAATCCGGCAAGCCGGAAATATCGTCCTGTTCATTGACGAGCTGCATACGCTGATCGGTGCTGGCGGGGCGGAAGGCGCGATCGACGCTTCGAATATTTTGAAGCCGGCTCTGGCTCGCGGGGAGCTCCAGTGCATCGGGGCTACGACGCTTGACGAGTACCGCAAATATATCGAAAAGGACGCAGCGCTGGAAAGACGCTTCCAGCCGATTACGGTCGACCAACCGTCGCCGGAAGAAGCGATTCAGATTTTGCATGGACTGCGTGACCGCTATGAAGCGCATCACCGCGTGAAAATTACGGACGAAGCTATCGAGCAAGCCGTGAAGCTGTCCGACCGTTATATTACAGACCGGTTCCTTCCGGATAAAGCGATCGACTTGATCGACGAAGCTAGCTCCAAAGTAAGGCTCCGTTCGTATACGGTACCGCCGGATCTGAAAAAGCTGGAAAGCCATCTTGAAGACATCCGCAAGGAAAAAGACGCTGCCGTGCAAAGTCAGGAATTCGAGAAAGCGGCATCGCTGCGTGATACGGAGCAGAAGCTGCGCGAAGAGCTCGATTCGACGAAAAACGAATGGAAAGAGAAGCAAGGACGCACCGATTCCGAAGTGACGCCGGACGATATTGCTCAGGTCGTAGCAAGCTGGACCGGGATTCCTGTCGTGAAGCTGGCCGAGGAAGAAACTCAGCGCCTTCTGAAAATGGAATCCATCCTGCATAACCGGGTTATCGGCCAAGACGAAGCGGTCAAGGCGGTCAGCCGCGCAATTCGCCGGGCGAGAGCGGGTCTGAAAGATCCGAAACGACCGATGGGCTCGTTCATCTTCCTTGGTCCGACCGGTGTCGGGAAAACCGAGCTGGCCCGTGCGCTTGCCGAGTCTCTCTTCGGTGACGAAAATGCCGTCATTCGGATCGATATGTCGGAGTACATGGAGAAGCATTCTACGTCTCGTTTGGTCGGAGCGCCTCCGGGATACGTCGGATACGAAGAAGGCGGTCAATTGACCGAAAAAGTACGCCGCAAGCCGTATTCCGTTGTCCTGCTGGACGAAATCGAAAAAGCGCATCCTGAAGTATTCAACATTTTGCTGCAGGTACTTGAAGACGGCCGCCTGACGGATTCCAAAGGCCGTACGGTCGATTTCCGAAATACGCTGATCATCATGACATCGAACGTCGGGGCCGACACGATCAAGAGAAACTCGACGCTCGGCTTCACCGCCGCGCATGATGCAGGCAAAGACTATAACAATATGAAAGAAAAAGTAATGGGCGAGCTGAAGAAAAGCTTCCGTCCGGAGTTCTTGAACCGGATCGACGAGATTATCGTGTTCCACTCCTTGGAAGAGCAGCATATCGCCGAAATCGTGACGTTGATGGCCGAAGAGCTTCGCAAACGGTTGAAAGAGCAGGAAGTCGAATTCTTCCTGACCGATTCGGCCAAAGCGTTCCTGGCCAAAGAAGGCTACGATCCGACCTTCGGTGCGAGACCGCTGCGCAGAGCGATTCAGAAGCACATCGAAGACCGGTTGTCCGAAGAATTGCTGCGCGGCAACATTTCCAAAGGCGACTCGCTTACGATCGATGAGAAGGACGGCGAACTGATCGTTCACCGTAACCAAGGCGTCGGTACGCAGGCTTAAGTCAAAAAGGTTTAGGAGCGCAGGCTCCTTCAATAAGCATTCCACGGCTGCAAGTTGGGCCGGAGGGATGCTTTTTTTTCTTTACTGTTAAAGCTTTTTTTCTTTTCAGCGGCGGCAAGGGTTTTCAAGACAGGGTCAAAATGGTAAACTTTGAGTTGGGATCAGAAAGCAGGTTAAATGATGGCGAAAACAAAAACAAAGTTTTTCTGCCAGTCATGCGGCTACGAATCGCCGAAATGGCTCGGCAAATGTCCGGGCTGCGAAGCCTGGAATACATTTGTGGAAGAAGTGGAGACCGTTGTTAAGAGCAAAGGGCTGCACACAAATTTTTTGAACAAGAAAGAAAAAGCGGTTTCTATCATAAACATAGAAAGCAGTCAAGAAGAGCGGATCGTGACGGATAATCGGGAGTTGAACCGCGTGCTTGGTGGCGGCATCGTGCCTGGCTCCTTGATTCTGGTCGGCGGGGACCCGGGAATCGGGAAGTCGACGCTGCTTCTGCAAACGTCGCATTTGCTGACGCAGCTGGACTTGAAGGTGCTGTACATTTCCGGAGAGGAATCCGTCCGCCAGACGAAGCTGAGGGCAGACCGGCTGCAAGCCGTTTCCCCACAGTTGTTCGTGCTGTGCGAAACGAATGTGGAGCATATCGAGGCGGCGATTGACGAGATCGAACCGGATTTCATCGTCATCGACTCGATCCAAACGGTATACCACGGCGCCGTAGCTTCCGCTCCCGGTTCGGTTTCTCAGGTGCGGGAATGCACGGGGCATTTTATGCGGATTGCCAAAATGAAAGGAATCGCAACCGTCCTCGTTGGTCATGTTACTAAAGAGGGCGCCATTGCAGGACCGCGATTACTCGAACATATGGTCGATTGCGTACTTTATTTCGAAGGGGAGCGGCATCATTCGTACCGGGTGCTTCGCGCCGTTAAAAATCGGTTCGGTTCGACCAACGAAATCGGGATTTTCGAGATGCGGGAAAGCGGCCTGGTCGAGGTCAACAACCCATCGGAGCTGTTTTTGTCCGAGCGCCCGCTGGGTGTCGCCGGCTCGACTGTCGTCGCCAGCATGGAGGGAACACGTCCGGTCCTCGTAGAGCTTCAAGCTCTCGTCTCGTCCACGAACTTTCCATCTCCTCGGCGGATGGCGACCGGTTTCGACCATAATCGACTATCCCTCATTATCGCGGTGCTGGAGAAGCGGATGGGCATGTTTTTGCAAAACCAGGACGCTTACCTTAACGTTGCGGGCGGCGTGAAGCTGGATGAGCCAGCCGTCGATCTTGCGGTTGCAGTCAGCATCGCCTCAAGCTTCCGCGAACAGCCGACGCAGCCGTTCGACGTCGTCTTCGGTGAAGTCGGCTTAACGGGCGAGGTGCGCGGCGTCTCGCGTGTCGACCAGCGGGTGCGGGAAGCGGAGAAGCTCGGCTTTCGCCGCGTCATTCTCCCGCAAAAAAGCCTGAAAGGCTGGACGCCCCCGGCAGGCATTCAAATTATCGGCGTCAACACCGTAGCCGAGGCGCTATCGGCTGCTTTAGTATAATATATTTTTTGAATCAAAGGTTTTGATGGAGCGCAGGGGAACTGCCGGAGAGTTTACGTGCCGCCTTTGAACTCGGAAAGCTACCTTAAATTATAATTCGAACTTTCCGAGTTCAAGAGCGGCCGGAGGCAGTTCTCCCTGCTGCGCAATCAACCTCCCTTTGCTTCAAAAAATTCGTCAGGAGGGACACCATTGAGCAAGGAAGAAGCAAAACGCGACGTCATGAGCCAGCTGCTGCAGCTCGTTGCGCCAGGCACGCCGTTCCGGGAAGGGCTGGAGAACGTGCTGCGCGCCAAAACGGGCGGCTTAATCGTCGTCGGCTACAGCCCGGAAGTGATGGAGATTGTAGACGGCGGCTTTTCGATCAACTGCGACTTTTCCCCGAACTACTTATATGAGCTGGCCAAAATGGACGGCGCGATCATCCTCAGTGAGGATTTGAAGCGTATCCTGTATGCGAATACGCAGCTGATTCCGGACTCTTCGATTACGTCTACCGAAACGGGCATTCGGCACCGGACGGCGGAACGCGTCGCGAAGCAGACCTCCAAGCTTGTGGTGTCCATCTCGCAGCGGCGCAATGTCATTACCTTGTATCAAGGCAGCTTGCGCTATTCGTTGAAAGATATCGGCGTCATTTTGACGAAAGCGAATCAGGCGATTCAAACGCTGGAGAAATACAAGTCTGTATTGGACCAGGATATGACCAATCTGGGTGCTTCCGAATTTGAGGAGCTGGTCACTTTGCACGATGTGACCGGTGTCATGCAACGTATTGAGATGGTTTTACGTATTAAAGCAGAGATCAAGCGTTACATTAACGAGCTCGGCAACGAAGGCCGGTTGATCAGCATGCAGTTGGAGGAATTGGTTGGCAACACCGAGAATGAGGCTTACCTGCTGATTAAGGATTACGTCAAAGAACTGTCCGAAGAGAAGGTAAAAGAAGTCCAAGCGACGCTCAAGAAGCATTCGACCGACGAGATGCTCGATCATTCGCACATTGCACGGGCGCTTGGCTACCCGCCTACGCCTGGCAGCGCGGAGGAGACGATCTCGCCGAGAGGTTACCGGGTACTGAACAAAATACCGCGTCTTCCTTCCGTCATTATACATAATTTGGTGGAACGGTTTTGTCAGCTCCCGCATCTAATGATGGCGACGATTGAAGAATTGGATGAAGTGGACGGCATCGGGGAAGTGCGCGCACGTACGATTAAAGAAGGATTAAAGAGGATCCAAGATCAGGTGCTCATTGACAGACATATTTAAGTTGCATACAATCAGAGGATAGCCAAATATTATTACGATATTAGGGCACAGTAAAACCAGAGGTGGACTAAACAATGATAACAAAATCCCTTCCGAACTTGTTTACGATTGGGAACTTGTTCTTAGGTATTATTGCAATTATTTCCGTGTTTAATAGTAAGCCCGAGCTTGCCGCGATCATGGTCATCGTCGCAATGCTTCTGGATGGATTGGACGGGCGCGTTGCCCGTGCGCTCAATGCGCAGAGCGAATTCGGCAAAGAGCTGGACTCGCTGTCCGATGTCATCTCGTTCGGTGTAGCACCGGCGTTCATCATGTACGTGGTGGCTTTCACCGAGATGAATGCAGCGGCAGCCTGGATCGTCACAGCGATCTTCCCGATCTGCGGCGCGCTTCGTCTGGCCCGCTTCAATGTCGTTGCCGGGACACCGGGATATTTTATCGGCTTGCCGATTCCTGCAGCCGGCGGCGTATTGTGTACGCTCGCGCTGTTCCATAAAGAATTGAACACCGTCGTACTCGTCTTGTCGACGCTTCTGTTGTCCTACTTGATGGTCAGCACCGTCAAATACCCGAACTTCAAAAAGGTCGGCATCCCGAAAGCCGCCATCTGGATTACGCCCGTTGTCGTCGTGGCTGCCGTTGTACTGGCTGTCATGTATCCGGGGCTGTTGTCCAAGCTCATCTTCGTACCGCTGCTTCTTTACGCGCTGTACGGCTTAAAAAAAAACGTTGATCGGCTGTTCTTCTGGAAACGAAGAAAACGTCCGTCCGTAGAAGAGCCGGAGTCCAAAACAACGAGCCTCTAAAACCGCATAACTGCACTAGGCTATGAAAATGAAAAGCATTTGTTTTCCGCAAGGAAAATGAATGCTTTTTTTCATTTTCTTCAACTGATACGATTAGGCTGGAGTAATTTGGTTCATAATTGTAACGGAAGGCAGAATTTGTTATTTTTATGGAGGTGAAAGTCTATGATGAAAAAATGGTTCCAGCTTCTGTTTGCAGTTATCGGCGGTGCGCTTGGTGTACGGTGGACTGATACGGTAGGGAAACCATGTTTTGAATTCATAGCATCGGTTTTGGGACGGGAAGAAATTCAAGGACAAGCCCTCTGGATGCTGGGGGCCGGCGCGCTGCTCTTCTACTCGATCAGTTCTTGGGCATTAACGTATTTGCTGAAAGTGGTGCAGCGGGGAGAGGAACGCATTGCCAACGTACCGGTGACCGATCTGCTCGCGGGCTCGATCGGAATGGTCGTCGGCTTGCTCTTTTCGTCGGTGCTGCTCCATCCGTTCAGCCAGGCAGGCGTATTCAGCCCCCTGCTGCATATGCTGCTGATCGCGGCATTTTCGTACGCGGGCTATCGGCTTGGCGCAGTGAAGCAGGAGGAGCTGTTCACCGTGCTGGATGCACGACGTTCGGATCGCGGGAAGGGAGCGTCCGGGGAGCCCAAAGGGTTCGAGGAGCATAAAATTCTCGATACGAGCGTAATTATCGACGGGCGGATTGCGGATATTTGCAAAACCGGATTTATTGAGGGAACCCTCGTCATTCCCGAATTTGTGCTGGAGGAGCTGCAGCATATTGCCGATTCGTCGGACTTGCTCAAGCGCAACCGCGGCCGTCGGGGGCTGGATATTTTGAACAAAATCCAGAAGGAGCTTGATGTCAAAGTGCTGATCTACGAAGGGGATTTTGAAGAAATTTCCGAGGTAGACAGCAAGCTGGTGCGTCTGGCCAAAGCTTTGCAGGGGAAAGTAATTACGAACGATTTCAATCTCAACAAAGTATGCGAGCTGCAGGGCGTATCGGTGCTGAACATCAACGATCTGGCGAATGCGGTGAAGCCGGTCGTACTGCCCGGAGAGGAAATCTTGGTGCAAGTCATCAAGGACGGCAAGGAGCACGGGCAGGGCGTCGCCTATTTGGATGACGGCACGATGATTGTCGTGGAAGGCGGCCGGGACTTTATCGGCATGACGCTCGATGTGCTGGTGACGAGCGTTCTTCAAACGTCAGCCGGTCGAATGATATTTGCCAAGCCGAAGCTATTGGAAAAAGCGCTCTAACACGGTATGATAAGAGAGATGCGCTTAGAATAAGGCAAACGGGTTTGCTTCATTCGGTGCCGAACCATAGTGGCAGGTGGACAAGTTGACGGATAAACTGGGGGTCGTAATCGTAGCGGCGGGCCGAGGCTCACGTATGCGGACGCAAGAAAGCAAGCAATATTTGCTGCTGGACGGCAAACCGATTCTGGTACATACGCTGGAACTGTTTGATCGGCTCGAAGCCGTGAGCGACGTGGTGTTGGTTACGGGGGCGGACGATGTAGAGCGGTGTCAGGGCTATATCGAGGCTTACGGGCTAAGAAAGGTGAAGCGAGTCATTCCCGGGGGGAAGGAACGTCAAGACTCCGTGTACCAAGGGCTGTTGGCCTTAGATGGCACCGTCCGTTGGGTGATGGTACACGACGGCGTCCGGCCGTTTGCCGCCCGGGAGCATATCGCGGCATGCCTGGATAAAGCGATAGAGACAGAAGCGGCTGTTCTGGCCGTACCCGTAAAAGATACGATTAAAATCGTGGACGGCGAAGGGTTGATCCAAGCGACTCCGGACCGACGCAGCTTGTGGGCGATTCAGACCCCGCAGGCTTTTCGTTTTTCTTTGCTGCGCGAAGCGCACGAGCGGGCACGGGAGGAAGGCTTCGTCGGGACGGACGACGCCATGCTGGTCGAGCGGCTCGGCGTACGGGTCGCCGTCGTCGAAGCCGACTATTACAATATCAAAATCACGACGCCCGAGGACTTGCCTTGGGCCGAGTGGATCATTCGACATGTCAGGGGAGAGCGAGAGTCATGATACGAGTGGGGCAAGGGTTCGACGTGCATCAACTGGTGGAAGGACGCAAGTGCATTATCGGCGGCGTGGACATTCCTTTTGAAAAAGGGCTGCTCGGGCATTCCGACGCGGACGTGCTGCTGCACGCGCTGACCGATGCGATTCTTGGCGCACTGGGGCTTGGGGATATCGGAAAGCATTTTCCCGACACGGATGCCGCGTATAAGGATGCGGACAGCTATAAGCTGCTTGTGCAGGTATGGGAGAGCGCCAAGCAAGCGGGATACCGTCTGGGCAATGCGGACTGCACGATCATCGCGCAGAAGCCGAAGATGGCGCCGTACATTCCCGCAATGATCGAGCGGATCGCAACCGCGCTTGAAGCGGAGCCGTCGCAGATTAATGTGAAAGCGACGACGACAGAGCAGCTCGGCTTCACCGGGCGGGGCGAAGGAATTGCCGCACAGGCGGTTGTTTGTCTTGTGAAAGATGTGCTATCATAACAAATAATCTTTTTACGGATCGAAATGGCTTCCGGCGAGCGGTTGGCCCGGGAGTACGGGAGGAGAGGGCATTATGGCAGAGTTTCGCGTAAGATACGCGCCGAGTCCGACGGGACATTTGCACATCGGCGGAGCACGGACGGCATTGTTCGATTATTTGATTGCCCGCAAGCAGAGCGGGAAATTCGTTGTCCGTTTCGAGGATACGGATCAGACGAGACATGTGGAATCGGGCGTCGACAGCCAGCTTAACGGTCTCAAGTGGCTCGGCGTGGATTGGGACGAGAGCGTGGACATCGGCGGACCGTACGGGCCGTACCGGCAAACGGAGCGGCTGCACTTGTATCAGCCGTTTGTCGATCAGCTGCTGGAGAGCGGCGCTGCGTACCGTTGCTACTGCTCGGAGGCGGATCTGGAGAAGGAACGCGGAGAGCAGGAAGCGGCAGGACAGATGCCGATGTACTCCGGCAGATGCCGTCATTTGACGCCGGAGCAAGTCGAAGCGTTTGTGGCCGAGGGCCGCAAGCCGTCGATTCGTTTTCGCGTACCGGAGAACCGGGTAATCGCCTTCGAGGACCGCATCCGCGAGCATGTCGAATTTGAGAGCAATGGGATCGGCGACTTTATCATCGTGCGTCCGGACGGGATTCCGACGTATAATTTTGCCGTTATTTTGGACGACCATCTGATGAAAATTTCGTTGGTTATCCGTGGCGAAGAGCATCTGACCAATACGCCGCGGCAAATTATGATGTACGAGGCGCTTGGGCTGCCTGTGCCGGAGTTTGCTCACTTGGCGCTTATTTTGAACCCGGACCGCAAGAAGATGAGCAAGCGGGACGAGTCCATCATCCAATTCATCGAGCAGTACAAAGAGCTCGGGTATTTGCCGGAAGCGGTCATGAACTTTATCGCTCTGCTCGGCTGGTCGCCTAAAGGCGAGGAAGAAATTTTCACCAGAGAAGAGCTGATCGAGCAGTTCGATCTGGACCGGGTGTCCAAAAGTCCGGCCGTATTCGACATGGATAAGCTCAATTGGATGAATAATGTATATATTAAAAAAGCCGATACCGCGCGGATTACAAAGCTGGCGCTGCCTCATTTGCAGAAAGCAGGGAAGCTGCCGGAGACGCTCAGTCCCGAGCAGGAGCAGTGGGCTCACGAGCTCGTCGGGCTCTATCAGGAGCAGCTGCGCTACGCCGCGGAAATCGTGACGTTGTCCGAGTTGTTCTTCCGTGAGGACGTCAACTACGACGACGAGGCCAAAGCGATGCTTGCCGAAGAGCATGCGCCGGTCGTCCTTGGCAGCTTCTTGAAGCAGGTTGAGGCCGCAGCCGAGTTTACCGTGGATGCGCTGAAAGCGATGATCAAGGCGGTGCAGACGGAGACCGGCTATAAAGGAAAGCAGCTGTTCATGACGATCCGCGTAGCCCTGACGGGACAAATGCACGGGCCCGACCTGAACATGGCGCTGCATTTGCTGGGAAAAGAAACGGTATCCGCACGCATTAAGAAGTTATTGTAATACCTACGGTTTTCTTATATACTTAGAAAAAAATAAGATCAACCATCGATAACATACATCTACGGCGACGAACGGGAAAGTACGGAAAAGTGTCGGGATTCCCAGAGAGGACGATCGGTTCGGCAACGAACCGGCTGCGAGTCGTCCAATTCCCCTTTTGCGGAAGTGCACCCGGGAGCCGTAAAGACGATCTGACGCGAGCGCTCCGGTGCAGCGGCAGGGTAGTCTTTACCGTGACGTTCACGATACGAACGATTGAGACGGATAGACGTCGGGCCATGTGCTGCCCCTTGTACGTTTATCCAAGCAGAGTGGAACCGCGAAAGAAGACGCCTCTGCAGCCGGAACGGCTGTGGAAGGCGTTTTTTTGCGTGATGCGTAGAGTAGACGAAGGCGTCGCACAGGAACGGGGGGATGATACGTGTTTGCCAGAATGAAAGAAGACATCGAAACGATCTTTGAGAACGATCCGGCGGCGAGAAGCTGGTTTGAGGTCGTGTTCACCTATTCCGGTCTGCACGCCCTCTGGGCGCATCGCGTGGCGCACTGGTTTTATAAAAAAAGCTGGTTCACCGTCGCGCGCATCATTTCGCAAGCGAGCCGCTTTATGACCGGGATCGAAATTCATCCCGGCGCTGAGATCGGGAGGCGTTTCTTCATCGACCATGGCATGGGCGTCGTCATTGGAGAAACGTGCGAGATCGGCGACGACGTGCTGCTCTATCACGGCGTAACGCTCGGGGGCACCGGCAAGGAGCGGGGGAAGCGGCATCCGACCATCGGTAACAACGTGGTCATCTCGGCCGGGGCGAAGGTGCTCGGGTCCTTCACGGTCGGGGCTAACTCGCGGATCGGGTCGAACTCTGTCGTATTAAGCGAAGTTCCGGCCAACAGCACCGTCGTCGGAATCCCGGGAAAAATCGTCAAGCGGGACGGCGTGCGCGTCGGACGGCTGGAGCATGATAAGCTTTCGGACCCTGTTCTCGATATGATTCGCCAAATGCAGCAGCAAATCGACGAGCTGAAGGTTGAGGCTCATAAAGAAAAGACCAGAATTGGAGGAGCCGTGAAACATGAGTCTTAAGATTTATAATACGTTGACTCGGACAAAAGAAGAGTTCAAGCCTCTGGAGCCGGGTAAAGTGAAAATGTACGTCTGCGGTCCCACCGTGTACGGCTACATTCACATTGGAAACGCGCGTCCGGTCATCTTTTTCGACGTCGTGCGACGTTATTTGGAATCGGTCGGCTACGAAGTGACGTATGCCGTCAACTTTACGGATGTGGACGACAAGCTGATTAAAAAAGCGGCCGAAATGGGCGTAACCGTGCCGGAGGTTGCCGACCTGTTCGTGCAAAAATATTACGAAGATACCAAAGGGCTGGGGGTGCGGGAAGCAACGCTTCATCCGCGCGTCACCCAGAACATGACCGAGATCATCGATTTCATCTCCGGACTGGTGGAGAAGGATTATGCCTACGAGGCGGGCGGGGACGTCTTCTTCCGGACGGCCAAATTTCCGGAGTACGGTAAGTTGTCCCACCAAAACTTGGAAGAGCTGCAATACGGCATTCGCGTAGATGTCGATGAGCGGAAGGAAAGCCCGCAAGATTTCGTGCTCTGGAAGGCGGCGAAGCCGGGCGAAATCAGCTGGTCAAGTCCGTGGGGCGAAGGCCGTCCGGGCTGGCACATCGAATGCTCGGCGATGATCCGCAAATATTTGGGCGATTCCATCGACATTCACGGAGGCGGACTGGACCTGACCTTCCCGCACCATGAATGCGAAATTGCCCAATCCGAAGGCTTGACGGGACAGCGGATGACGAACTACTGGATGCATAACGGATTCGTGAACGTCAATGATGAGAAGATGTCGAAATCGCTCGGCAATGGAATCAATGTACATGAGCTGCTGAAGTCGATTCCGGGCGAGGTGATCCGGTATTTCATGTTGTCAGGTCACTACCGCAATCCGCTCAATTTCAGCGACGAAGCTGTGGAGCAGGCGAGAGGAAGCTTGGCCCGGATTGAGAACTGCCTTTCCGCGCTGAAGCACCGTCTCAAGACGGCGGAAGCAGGGGAAGTCGATCCTGAAATCGCGGCGGCGGTGCGTAACGCTCAGCAGCAGTTCGAAAGCAAGATGAACGATGATTTCAATACGCCGGACGCAATCACGGCAGTATTCGAGCTTGTCAATGCGGCGAATCCGTACATCAACCGCGAGCAAGTGACGGCACCCACCTTGGAGCTGCTGCTGAAGCAGTTTGAAGCGATGGATCAAGTGCTGGGCATACTAGCACCTGAAGCCGAGGACCTGCTGGATGAAGAAATCGAACAATTGATCGTCGAGCGGACGGAAGCCCGCAAAGCGAAAAATTGGGCGCGTGCCGACGAAATCCGTAATCTGTTGACCGAGCGCGGCATCGTGCTTGAGGATACGGCCCAAGGCATTCGTTGGCGGCGGAGCTAGAGCGATGGAACGAGATGAACAGGCACTGCCTTATTTGCAAGCGAATTTGTTTTCTTTTCCGCCTTCGCGCGAGCCGAGGCTGTTGAACCCCCTCGTGCTGGCCTATGTGGGCGATGCCGTCTATGAGGTCTTTATCCGGCAATATGTCGTCTCACAGACGAATCATAGGCCGAACCATCTTCACCGGCTGTCTACCCGGTACGTCTCGGCCAAGGCACAGGCGAAGGCGCTGCAGCGCTGGCTGCCGATCCTGACCGAAGAGGAGACGGATATCGTCAAGCGGGGAAGAAACGCCAAATCGGGCACAACGGCCAAAAATGCCGATGTGCTCGAATACCGCCACAGCACGGCGTTCGAGTGCCTGATCGGCTACTTGTATTATACGCAGCGATGGGAGAGGCTTCAGCAGCTGCTGATGCTCTCCTTGGAGCGGGACGAAACATCAACGACAACAGGAAAGGGGGACGCCTGACGTGGAAGAATTTATCGGAGGCAAGCATTCCGTACTCGAAGCGCTGCGTTCCGGGCGGACCATTAATAAGATTTGGATCGCCGAGCAGGCTCAAAAACAACTTACTCAACCCATCCTCGCGGAAGCGAAGCAGAACGGCGTCATCGTGCAATTTGCGGACAAGCGCAAGCTGGATCAAATGGCTGGGGGCGTGCAGCATCAAGGCGTCGTTGCCCAAGTAGCGGCGTATGCGTATGTCGAAGTGGAGGATCTGCTGGCTCTAGCCGCGGAACGCAACGAAATGCCGTTCCTGCTCATTCTCGACGAAATCGAGGACCCGCATAACTTGGGATCCATCCTGCGGACGGCGGACTGTACCGGCGTCCACGGGGTCATCATTCCGAAGCGGCGTTCCGTAGGACTGACCGCAACGGTATCCAAAACTTCCGCAGGCGCGGTTGAATACGTGCCCGTGGCCCGCGTCACCAACCTCGCCCAGACGATCGAACAGCTTAAGGAGCAGGGCGTTTGGATCGCCGGAGCTGATGTCGGGGCGCAGCAGCCGGTCTATCAGACGAACCTGAATCTGCCTCTGGCTATCGTGATCGGCAATGAGAACAAAGGCATCGGACGGCTCATTCGCGAAAAATGCGACTTTTTGTTGAAGCTGCCGATGTTCGGTCAAATCAACTCGCTTAATGCCTCGGTCGCGGCGTCGGTATTCATGTATGAAGTCGTCCGGCAGCGAATGGCTGCGGAATAACGTCATGCTGCGGGGCGATGCGGCATGATTCAGGAGATCCTCATCGTAGACGGTTACAACATCATCGGATCATGGCCGGAATTGCAAAGGCTGAAGGAGATCCGGCTGGAGGAAGCACGCGACCGGCTGATCGAAACGATGGCCGAGTACCAGTCGTTCTCCGGGATGAAGGTTATCGTGGTGTTTGACGCTTACTACGTTCCGGGGCTTGGCGGCAAATATTTGCAAAGCAAGCTCCCGGTTTATTACACCAAGGAAAAGGAAACGGCGGACGAGCTGATCGAAAGGCTCGTCACCACCCATATCGGACGGCGCAAGCAGGTATACGTCGCGACCTCCGATATGACGGAGCAGCATGTAATTTTCGGCAAAGGGGCTTTCCGGATTCCGGCAAGCGAGCTTTTGGTTAAAGTGAGGCAGGTCCGCCAGGAAATCCGCCGGACGATCGACACTGAAGCATCGCCGAAGCGCAATTCGTTTGACAGCAGACTTAGCGGAGATATACGGGATCAGCTGGAGAAATGGCGCAGGGGGAATTAGGGGCTGTGAAGGTAAAGCCTGCGAATCCGGCAACAATCTAGCTTTTTGTAGCGGGAATCCGGTTGACGGCGCTAGATTACATAATGTATACTAGTCCTATCTTTCAAGCGTTGGGCCGGAGGGATTGTAGTGAGTGTCGACCTCAAAGAGTTGAGAATGTACGAATACGACCTCAAGGCAGACGAAGATGTGGTCGAAGCCGTCCGTGAAGGGGACAGCGACGCCTTGGAGTACTTGATCAACAAGTACAAGAACTTCGTTCGCGCCAAAGCGCGCTCTTATTTTCTTATCGGCGCTGATAGAGAGGATATCGTACAAGAGGGAATGATCGGCCTGTATAAATCGATCCGCGACTTCCGCGGCGATAAGCTAGCCTCCTTCAAAGCGTTTGCCGAGCTTTGCATTACCCGCCAAATCATTACGGCCATCAAAACCGCCACTCGCCAGAAGCATATCCCCCTAAATTCCTACGTTTCGTTGGACAAGCCCATCTATGATGAAGATTCCGACAGGACGCTGCTTGATGTCATTTGTGGCTCCCGCGTATCCGATCCCGAGGAATTGATCATTAATCAAGAGGAGTTCAGCGGGCTGGAAGATAAAATGGGAGAGATATTAAGCGACCTGGAACGCAGGGTGCTGATGCTGTATTTGGACGGGCGGTCCTATCAGGAAATCGCCGTCGATTTGGACAGGCATGTAAAGTCGATTGACAATGCATTGCAGCGCGTGAAGCGCAAGCTGGAGAGGTATCTGGAAGTACGCGACGCATAAAACGTAGATAAGCGCCTTTATTGCTGCGAAGCAAGGTGCTTTTTTTGTTTTATATAGGTTTAGAGATTATTATAGAACGAATGTTCGCGCGTGACAAGATGTCCTTTTGTAAAAAAATGATCAAGTTTTCGTTTAGAGGCGAGCCGTCTGGTCAATAATGGATGGGACGAGACAAGCGTTATGTTAATCCTTTTTCCTTGACAGAAGATAGGCCGTATGCTAAAGTATATCGGGTAGCCTTAGACGAAAAGGCGTTTTTTTTGCTGGTCGTGTAAGGTTGTAAATTTCGAGGCTGGTCCGTAGGAGGTGTACATCATGCGGGTGATCATCACGTTAGCGTGCACAAACTGCAAGCAAAGAAACTATACATCCACCAAAAATAAGCGCAACCATCCTGACCGCATGGAGCTCAAGAAATATTGCAAGTTTTGCAATGAACAAACTGCTCATCGCGAGACTCGCTAGTTTTTGGAGGTGTAGTTGTGTCCTTTTTGGCTAAAATGAAGCAGGGATTCGGCAACACATTTTCCTTTTTCGGCGACAGCTGGTCTGAGCTGAAAAAAGTGAAATGGCCTACCCGTAAAGAGCTGATTAGCTATACGCTAGTCGTGTTGTTTACGGTTGCCTTCGTGACGGTGTACTTCTACGTTCTGGACTTAGGAATTTCTGAGCTGCTTCGACTCGTGTTTAAATAAAGCTGACGGGTGGCGCTATGGAAATGGAAAAAAGATGGTACGTCGTTCATACCTACTCCGGGTATGAAAACAAGGTAAAGGCCAATTTGGAGAAACGCGTCGAATCCATGGATATGAAGGACAAGATCTTTCGTGTGCTCGTTCCCATGGAGGAGGAGCTTGTGAATAAGGATGGCAAGAAAAAAACGGTTATGCGCAAAGTGTATCCGGGGTACGTTCTTGTGGAGATGATCCAAACGGACGACTCTTGGTACGTGGTGCGCAACACGCCCGGCGTTACCGGGTTCGTGGGTTCAACCGGTTCGGGGTCGAAGCCGACGGCTTTGCTTCCGGAGGAAGTCGATTCTATTCTCAAGCATATGGGTATCGAAGAGCCGAAGCCGAAAATCGACTTCGAACTCAAAGAGACCGTGCGCGTAAAAGTCGGACCGTTCGCTAACTTCGTCGGTTCCGTGGAAGAAATTCTGCTCGACAAAAGCAAGCTGAAGGTCCATGTCAACATGTTCGGCAGAGAAACACCGCTTGAGCTCGACTACCACCAGGTGGAAAAGCTGTAGCGTGAAACACTGCCATACTACGGGCGAGGAGGTGTCACACAATGGCAAAAAAGGTTATTAAAGTTGTGAAACTGCAGGTTCCTGCAGGGAAAGCGAATCCGGCTCCGCCGATCGGTCCGGCTCTCGGTCAAGCAGGCGTGAACATCATGGCATTCTGCAAAGAGTTCAACGCTCGTACTGCCGATCAAGCAGGTCTTATCATTCCGGTTGAGATCTCCGTATTCGAGGACCGTTCTTTCACGTTCATCACGAAAACTCCGCCGGCTGCCGTATTGCTGCGCGTAGCTGCTGGGATCGAAAAAGGATCCGGCGAACCGAACAAGAAGAAGGTTGCAACTGTAAAACGCGCGAAAGTGCGTGAAATCGCCGAGCAAAAAATGCCTGACCTGAACGCTGCATCCGTTGAGGCTGCTATGCGCATGGTCGAAGGTACGGCTCGCAGCATGGGCGTAGTCATCGAAGACTAATCGCTTGTTGCATCGGTGGGAGGATATTCCGCTAATACCACGTAGGAGGACATAAAAGTGGCTAAACACGGTAAGAAATACCTTGAAGTTGCTAAGCAAATCGATGCTGAGACGTTCTACGAACCGCTCGAAGCCATCGAACTCGTTAAGAAAACGGCACGCGCTAAATTCGACGAAACCGTTGAAGTAGCTGTGCGTCTGGGCGTAGACCCGAGAAAACAAGACCAAGCCGTTCGCGGTGTGGTTGTACTGCCTCACGGCACAGGTAAAACGAAACGCGTTCTTGTATTTGCCAAAGGCGATAAAGCCAAAGAAGCGGAAGCGGCAGGCGCTGATTTCGTAGGCGATCAAGACATGATCAACAAAATTCAGCAAGGCTGGTTCGACTTCGATGTCTGCGTAGCTACGCCGGACATGATGAGCGAAGTGGGTAAACTCGGTCGTATCTTGGGTGGTAAAGGTTTGATGCCGAACCCGAAAGCGGGCACTGTTACGTTCGACGTAGCAAAAGCCGTTCAGGAGATTAAGGCAGGTAAAATCGAATACCGTCTGGATAAAGCCGGACAAATCCATGCGCCGATCGGTAAAGTATCCTTCGACGCCGATAAGCTTGCTGAGAACTTCAAAGCTTTGATCGATGCGCTCAACAGAGCAAAACCGGCTGCAGCCAAAGGGGTATACCTGAAAAACATCGCGGTATCCTCGACGATGGGGCCAAGCGCTCGTGTCAATGCAACAGCCCTGAGATAAGGTAAAGCTTGGTAGTTGACTTTTGAAGTCATCCATGCTAACCTGTTTTAGGTTGACAAACGAATATGCTTACCGTAGACAGCAGGTGCTCGTTCGAGCTTAATTTCCTGCCGAGGTGTTGTGATATAAATTCGATATTCTGTACGGAATATATGAATCGTCATGCCTTCGCCGTGTCTGCGAAGGCATTTTCGCTTTTAGCGGGAATGTCGGCGGAGAGTGGCGGCGAAGAAAGGGAACGACCTCGAGAACGTGTTTACGAAGTAAGTTTTCGGACGCTTAAGAAGCAGTTTTCTCATGAGAGCTGATGCTTACGAAATAGTTTTCTCACGAAAACTTGTAGGAGGTGCAGAATGGCAAACGTAAAAATTATCGAGCAAAAAGCTCAGCAGGTAACGGAAGTATCTGATAAGCTGAAAGAGAACTCTTGCTCCATCGTAGCTGACTACCGCGGTTTGAACGTGAAGCAAGTAACCGAGCTTCGCAAACAACTGCGTGAAGCGGGCGTAGAATTCCAAGTGTTGAAAAACACGCTGATTCGTCGTGCGACAGCTACTGCGGAATTGTCTGATCTGGATGAGTACTTGACCGGTCCTACCGCGATTGCATTCAGCAAAGACGACATTATAACTCCGGCCAAAATTTTGACCGAGTTCGCCAAGAAAAACGACCAGCTCAGCGTAAAAGCGGGTGTCGTTGAAGGTAAAGTGGTTGATTTCAACCAAATCAAAGCGCTGGCGGAACTGCCTTCCAGAGAAGGTCTTCTGTCCATGTTGCTCAGCGTGCTTCAAGCTCCGGTTCGCAACTTCGCCCTTGCGGTTAAAGCTGTGTCCGATAAGCAAGAAGGCGGCGCGCAAGCGTAATTGTGCCGTTTGAAATGATTACAAAACATTCTTAATTGAAGATAATGGAGGTTTAACCATGAGCAAAGAGCAAATCTTGGAAGCCATTAAAGGCATGACTGTTTTGGAACTGAACGATCTGGTTAAAGCAATCGAAGAAGAGTTCGGCGTAACCGCAGCAGCTCCGGTAGCTGTTGTAGCAGGCGGCGCTGCGGCAGAAGCTGCAGAGCAAACAGAATTCGACGTAATTCTGACCAACGCTGGCGCGTCCAAAATCAACGTTATCAAAGTTGTTCGCGAAATCACGGGTCTCGGCCTGAAAGAAGCAAAAGATCTCGTAGACAACGCACCGAAGCCGCTTAAAGAGAAAGTATCCAAAGAAGATGCTGAATCCGTTAAAGCAAAATTGGAAGAAGCTGGCGCTTCCGTAGAAGTGAAGTAATTCTAGCTACAGCACCCCTTGCAGAGGCGATCCTCTTCAAGGGGTTTTCCTTTTTAATTCGAACCGGGAGGCGGTGGATACGTGTCCGAGCATTACTATACCCCGAGACCCAGCGTAGAGCACGATTTGCATACGATCGAGGAAACGCTGCGCGGCCGCAGCTTTGTTTTTTGGACGGATGCCGGGGTCTTCTCCAAAAAGGGGGTTGATTACGGATCGAAGCTGCTTGTGCAGACTATGGAATTGTCGAAGCAAGCCAAGGTGCTGGATGTAGGCTGCGGGTACGGCCCGATTGGATTGGCGGCCGCGGTGGCAGCGGAGCAGGGAAGCGTCACGATGGTGGACATTAACGAGCGTGCCATTGAACTCGCGAAACGAAACGCCGAGCGCAACCGGATCGCAAACGTCCGGATTTTGCAAAGCGATTTGCTGGCAGAGGTGATGGACCAGACTTTTGATGCGGTGCTGACCAATCCGCCCATTCGCGCCGGCAAAGAGACGGTACACCGCGTGTTTGAGCAGGCTCACCATGTATTAGCTCCCGGCGGAGCGCTTTGGGTAGTCATCCAGAAAAAGCAGGGGGCGCCTTCCGCTTACGCCAAGCTTGAGTCTCTCTACTCCCAAGTAGAAGAGGTCGAGCGCAACAAGGGCTATTGGATTATTAAGGCCGTGAAGTGATATTCCCCGGAGAGACGTGAATAGACCTGTGCTAGCGGAGGAATATATCGGTCGGCGGCGAGTTTGATTTAGTGGGACGGAGGAGTATGGCCATTTACCGCGAGTTTTTTTGCAAGCTTCCAGACCTATTGGTGTAATTAAAAAGGAAGCTTGCAAAACGTGTTTGAGGTTAGGTAAATGGTTATACTCTGGAGTTGGAAATATGTTGACTTGACTTTCGCTTTGTGATATTATTATAAAATGTCAGCATTAAGATAGGGTGAAATCTCTTTAGTCGACTAAAATGTCAAGATTTTTTTATACAGGTATGAATAAAATTTTTCCATTTGACGTATAATGTTAAAATTTTAGGTAAACCATACAAGGTATAAGGAAATATATGGCAAGTCGAAAGGGTAGCGCCCATATTACTATTTGTATTTAGTCATTTAGAAGCTTCCTGAAGAAGTGACACTTCGCGCAGTTATTTACTCGAGAAGGCTTCCCAAAGAGGCTTTTATTTTGTTCTATTGAGTAGACATGAGGGGTGAATCTAAGTTGGCGGGACATCTTGTTCAATTAGGTAGACGTAAACGCAGGTCATACGCTCGGATTCATGAGGTTTTGGAGGTTCCGAACCTGATTGAAATCCAACAAAAATCATATCAATGGTTTTTGGATGAGGGATTGCGTGAAATGTTTCAAGATATTTCCCCGATCCAAGACTTTACGGGGAATTTGGTGTTGGAATTTATCGACTACAGCTTGGGAGAGCCTAAGTATTCGGTCGACGAATCCAAGGAACGCGACGTCACCTTTGCTGCACCGCTTCGTGTGAAAGTACGCTTGATCAATAAAGAAACCGGCGAGGTTAAAGAGCAGGAAGTGTTTATGGGCGACTTCCCTTTAATGACCGAGACGGGCACCTTTATTATCAACGGCGCTGAACGGGTTATCGTCAGCCAGCTGGTTCGTTCCCCTAGCGTTTATTTTAGCACGAAAGTCGATAAGAACGGAAAGAAAACATATACCGCAACCGTTATCCCGAACCGCGGAGCTTGGCTGGAGCTGGAGACCGACGCGAAGGACATTATCTACGTGCGGATCGACCGTACGCGGAAAATTCCGGTGACGGTGCTGCTTCGCGCCCTTGGTTTCGGTACCGATGCAGAAATCATAGATTTGCTCGGCGATAACGAGTATATCCGCAACACGCTGGACAAGGACAATACCGATTCGACGGACAAGGCCTTGATCGAGATCTACGAGCGTCTGCGTCCGGGCGAGCCGCCTACGCTGGATAATGCGAGAAGCTTGCTTGTTGCGCGCTTTTTCGATCCGAAACGGTACGATCTGGCGAACGTCGGCCGGTACAAAATCAACAAGAAGCTGCATATCAAAAACCGTCTGTTCAATCAGCGGCTGGCAGAGACGCTTGTCGATACGAATACCGGAGAAATCGTCGCCGAGGCCGGTCAATTGCTCGACCGCCGTCTGCTTGACACGATCATTCCATATCTGGAAGAAAGCGTCGGCTTCACGGAATACAATGTAGTTAATGGTGTGACCGAGTCGGATAAAATTCCGCTGCAATGCGTCAGCGTATATTCTCCGCTTGAGGATGGGAAGGTCGTTAAGGTTATTGCCAACGGCAAGATCGATAAAACGGTCAAAAACATTACCCCGGCCGATATTATCTCATCCATTAACTATTTCATTAACCTGCTGCACGGTATCGGCAGCACGGACGACATTGACCACTTGGGGAACCGTCGTTTGCGCTCCGTCGGCGAGCTTCTGCAGAACCAGTTCCGGATCGGTTTGTCCCGGATGGAACGCGTTGTGCGCGAGCGGATGTCGATTCAAGACGTGAATACCATCACTCCGCAGCAGCTGATCAATATTCGTCCGGTCATTGCGTCCATCAAGGAGTTTTTCGGAAGCTCCCAGCTTTCGCAGTTTATGGACCAAACGAACCCGCTTGCCGAGCTTACGCACAAACGTCGTTTGTCTGCACTAGGACCCGGCGGTTTGACGCGGGAGCGCGCCGGCTTCGAAGTCCGGGACGTTCACCACTCTCACTATGGACGGATGTGTCCGATTGAGACGCCGGAGGGACCGAACATCGGGTTGATCAACTCCCTGTCGACCTTTGCGCGTGTCAATGAGTTCGGCTTTATCGAAGCTCCGTATCGGCGCGTCGATCCGCACACGGACGTTGTGACGGATGAAATCTCCTACCTGACGGCCGATGAAGAGGATAATTACGTGGTCGCTCAGGCGAACGCCGAACTGACCGAGGAAGGCAAGTTCGCGAACGACTCCGTCATCGTGCGTTACAAAGACGACATTTTGACGCTTCCGAAAGAGCGAGTCGACTACATGGACGTCTCCCCGAAACAGGTTGTGTCCGTGGCGACCGCTTTGATTCCGTTCCTTGAAAATGACGACTCCAACCGCGCCCTGATGGGTTCGAACATGCAGCGTCAGGCGGTACCGCTTCTTATTCCGAAGTCGCCGCTTGTCGGTACCGGGATGGAGCATAAATCGGCCAAAGATTCCGGCGTATGTATCGTTTCCAAAGTGAACGGTGTCGTCGAACGGGTTTCGGCTAACGAAATCTGGGTGCGCCGTCAAGAGATGGTGGACGGCCGTCTGGTTAATGGAGATATTATCAAGCATAAGCTGCACAAGTTTTTGCGCTCCAACCAAGGAACTTGCATCAACCAGCGTCCGATTTGCCATAAAGGCGAACAGGTTCGCGTCGGTGACATTTTGGCCGACGGTCCTTCGACCGAGCAGGGAGAGCTTGCACTTGGCCGCAACGTCGTCGTTGCCTTCATGACTTGGGAAGGCTACAACTACGAGGATGCCATTCTGCTTAGTGAAAAATTAGTGAAGGAAGACGTCTATACTTCCATTCACATTGAAGAATATGAATCCGAAGCGCGCGACACGAAGCTCGGACCGGAAGAAATCACCCGTGATATTCCGAACGTGGGCGAAGACGCGCTGAAGAACTTGGACGAACGCGGCATTATCCGCGTTGGCGCCGAGATTGCCGCCGGTGATATCCTGGTCGGTAAAGTAACACCTAAAGGGGTAACCGAACTGACTGCGGAAGAACGTCTTCTGCATGCGATCTTCGGTGAGAAAGCCCGCGAAGTCCGCGACACTTCGCTTCGCGTGCCTCATGGTACGGACGGAATCGTAGTCGACGTGAAGGTGTTCACCCGCGAGAATGGCGACGAGCTTCCTCCAGGCGTTAATCAATTGGTACGCGTCTATATCGCCCAAAAACGGAAAATTTCCGAAGGCGACAAAATGGCGGGACGCCATGGTAACAAAGGGGTTATCGCACGCATTTTGCCGGAAGAGGACATGCCGTTCCTGCCGGACGGGACGCCGGTTGAAGTCGTACTGAACCCGCTGGGTGTTCCTTCCCGGATGAACATCGGACAGGTGTTGGAAGTCCACTTGGGGATGGCCGCGAAATATCTCGGCATTCACACAGCTACACCAGTATTCGATGGTGCTCGTGAATACGACGTTTTCGATACAATGGAAGAAGCCGGAATGCAGCGCAACGGTAAAACGATGCTGTATGACGGCCGGACCGGAGAAGCATTTGAACGCGAAGTTACCGTTGGCGTCATGTACATGATCAAATTGGCGCACATGGTCGACGATAAAATCCACGCCCGTTCCACTGGGCCATACTCTCTCGTTACGCAGCAGCCGCTCGGCGGTAAAGCGCAGTTCGGCGGCCAGCGCTTCGGGGAGATGGAGGTTTGGGCACTTGAGGCGTACGGCGCAGCTTATACGCTGCAGGAAATCTTGACGGTCAAGTCTGACGATGTCGTCGGCCGCGTGAAGACGTACGAGTCGATCGTCAAGGGCGAGAACGTTCCGGAGCCGGGCGTTCCGGAATCCTTCAAAGTATTGATCAAAGAGCTTCAAAGCTTGGGTATGGATGTCAAAATCTTGTCCGAGAACGAAGAAGAGATCGAAATGAAGGAAATGGACGACGAAGATGAGGTAACCAGCGACAAGCTGAACCTGAATCTCGAAGGCGCGGAGCTTGGTGTAGAGTAAGGCTGTGATGGAATGCTTTACAGACGTAAGTCATGGGCCTATGCCCGCACACAGATTTTGCTGCACAAAACATGGAGGAGGGTTGCTCCTTGATCGACGTCAACAATTTTGAGTACATGAAAATCGGATTGGCTTCCCCCGACAAAATACGTTCGTGGTCCAGAGGCGAAGTGAAGAAGCCAGAAACGATCAACTACCGAACGTTGAAGCCGGAAAAGGAAGGCTTGTTCTGCGAGAAAATCTTCGGGCCAACCAAAGACTGGGAATGTCATTGCGGTAAATATAAACGCGTCCGTTACAAAGGCGTCGTCTGTGACCGATGCGGTGTAGAAGTTACTCGCCAAAAAGTGCGCCGCGAGCGTATGGGCCATATCGAATTGGCTGCACCGGTTTCACATATTTGGTACTTCAAAGGCATTCCGAGCCGTATGGGGCTTGCGCTTGATATGTCTCCCCGTTCGCTGGAGGAGATCATCTATTTCGCATCCTATGTCGTAACGGATCCGGGAGACACGCCGCTGGAGAAAAAACAGCTGCTCTCCGAGAAAGAATACCGCAGCTATCGCGAAAAGTACGGCTACGCGTTCCAAGCTGGTATGGGCGCCGAAGCGGTGAAGAAGCTTCTGCAGGACATCGACATCGAGAAAGAAGTCGATATGCTGAAGGAAGAGCTGAAAACCGCACAAGGTCAACGCCGCAACCGCGCAATTAAGCGGTTGGAAGTCATGGAAGCTTTCCGTAACTCGAAAAATATGCCGGAGTGGATGGTGCTGGACGTGCTGCCGGTCATTCCTCCGGAGCTCCGTCCGATGGTACAGCTGGACGGCGGTCGTTTCGCGACCTCCGACTTGAACGACCTGTACCGCCGGGTCATTAACCGGAACAACCGTCTGAAAAGACTGCTCGACTTGGGCGCTCCCGATATCATTGTGCAGAACGAGAAACGGATGCTGCAGGAAGCCGTTGACGCCTTGATCGACAACGGCCGCCGCGGCCGTCCGGTAACGGGCCCGGGCAACCGTCCGCTCAAATCGCTCAGCCATATGCTGAAAGGGAAGCAAGGCCGTTTCCGTCAAAACCTGCTCGGTAAGCGGGTTGACTATTCCGGCCGTTCCGTTATCGTCGTAGGACCGAGCCTGAAGATGTACCAATGCGGGCTCCCGAAAGAAATGGCGCTTGAGCTGTTTAAGCCTTTCGTCATGAAGGAGCTTGTCAATAAAGGTCTTGCACATAACATCAAGAGTGCGAAGCGCAAAGTAGAACGCGTCAGCCCGGAAGTATGGGACGTGCTCGAAGAAGTAATCAAAGAGCATCCGGTACTGCTTAACCGCGCCCCCACGCTTCACCGTCTCGGGATTCAGGCGTTCGAGCCAATCCTGGTCGAAGGGCGCGCGATCAAGCTGCATCCGCTCGTATGTACGGCTTATAACGCCGACTTCGACGGTGACCAGATGGCTGTTCACGTTCCGCTGTCCGCAGAAGCGCAAGCGGAAGCTCGCGTCTTGATGCTGGCTTCGGGGAACATTTTGAACCCGAAAGACGGTAAACCTGTCGTTACGCCTTCGCAGGATATGGTTCTCGGCAGCTTCTACTTGACGACCGAGAATAAACACGCAAAGGGTTCGATGACGATTCTTCGTACCGTTGCTGAAGCCGTATCCCTGTATCATCGCGGAGACGCTTCGCTTCATGCCCGCGTAGCCATTCCGGCTAAGGCGCTCGGGAAAACGAGCTTTACGCCGGAGCAGCAAGAAGCGATGCTTATTACGACGATCGGAAAAATCATCTTTAACGAGATTTATCCCGTTGACTTCCCGTTCATTAACGAAGCGACAAAAGCGAACTTATTGAATGGTGCGTCGGATAACTATTTCGTATTCGAGAAAGGCGGAGACATCCGCAAAAAGATGGAAGAGCTGCCGGAGACGAAGGCTGTAGGTAAAGACTACCTCGGTACGATCATCGCCGAATGCTTCCGCCGTTACCATACGACGCAAACGTCGGTTACGCTGGATAACATTAAGCAGCTTGGCTTTACCTACTCCACGCGGGCAGGGATCACGATCGCGGTGGCGGACGTTACCGTTCCGCAGGAGAAGGATGAAATTCTTCTAGAGTCCGACGAGAAAGTCAAGGTCGTGACAAACCAATACCGCCGTGGTCTGATTACGGACGACGAGCGGTATGAACGTGTCATTGCGATCTGGAGTAAGGCCAAGGACGAAATCACCGACATTTTGATGAAGTCGCTTGATAAATACAACTCGATCAACATGATGGTCGAGTCCAAGGCGCGCGGTAACAAATCGCAGATCACCCAGCTGGGCGGGATGCGCGGTCTGATGGCGACGCCGACAGGCCGGATCTACGAATTGCCGATTAAATCGAACTTCCGCGAAGGCCTGACGGTCTTGGAGTACTTCATCTCCACGCACGGCGCGCGGAAAGGTTTGGCCGATACGGCGCTTCGTACCGCCGACTCCGGTTACTTGACCCGTCGTCTTGTCGACGTGGCGCAGGACGTCATCGTACGCGATGAGGATTGCGGCACGGACAAAGGGTTCCTGGTTAGCCGTATTCAAGACGGTAAAGAGGTTATTGAGGATCTGTACGACCGGATCGAAGGCCGTTATTCCTTCGAAACGATCCGCGATCCGAAGACCGGTGAAGTTATTGTTTCCCGCAACGATCTCATTGAAGCTGGGAAAGCCGACCGGATTATTGAAGCCGGCATTGAAAAAATACAGATTCGTTCCGTCCTTAGCTGCCGCTCCAGACACGGCGTATGTAAGAAATGTTACGGACGTAACTTGGCAACAGGCCAACACGTCGAGATCGGTGAAGCCGTAGGTATTATCGCGGCGCAATCCATCGGGGAACCGGGAACGCAGCTGACGATGCGTACGTTCCATACCGGGGGCGTTGCGGGCGACGATATTACCCAAGGTTTGCCGCGGATTCAGGAGCTTTTCGAAGCGCGGAATCCGAAAGGGCAAGCGACGATTTCCGAGATCGACGGCGTGGTAAAAGAAATTCGCGAAGCCAAAGACCGCCGGGAGATCGAGGTTCAAGGCGAAGCGGAATCCAAGGTGTACTCCATCTCTTACGGTTCCCGTATCCGGGTCTCCGTCAACCAGACCGTAGAGGCTGGCGACGAGCTGACCGAGGGTTCGATCGACCCGAAAGAAATGCTGCGCATCAAAGGGATCCGCGGCGTGCAGAACTATATTCTGCAAGAGGTTCAGCGCGTATACCGGAACCAAGGGGTAGAAATCAACGACAAGCACGTTGAGGTTATGATCCGCCAGATGCTGCGTAAAATCCGTATCGTCGATGCGGGTAATACGACGCTGCTTCCGGGTTCGTTCGTGGATATCCACGAATACGAGGAAGCGAACAAAGTGGCTCTCTTCGCGGGCGAAGAGCCTGCGGTTGCGAAGCCGGTGCTCCTCGGGATCACCAAAGCGTCGCTGGAGACCGACTCGTTCCTGTCTGCGGCATCGTTCCAAGAAACCACCCGGGTTCTTACCGATGCGGCGATCAAAGGCAAAGTCGACCAATTGCTCGGCTTAAAAGAGAATGTCATCATCGGGAAGCTGATTCCGGCCGGTACGGGGATGTCGAGATACCGCAACATCCGTATCACCGACCCGAACGCCGTTCCGCTGGATGAAGAAATGACCGAGGCGGAAGCCGTAACGGTAGAATAGAGCATGTCATAGACTTGCCTTTAAAATTTGGATTGAAAAATCTTGTTTAAAGGCAAGTCTTTATTCTTGACAGGGTATAATTGAAGTGCTAATATATCAAAGTGTGCCATTTTAGAGGCTCGTCACCTGTCCCTTGGAGGGGTTGTCACATGTCTTATGATAGAGTGAAGCAGGCTGCGAAACTGACTATCGGCACGAAGCAAGCGATGAAGACGGTGGAGCAATGCCAAGCCACGGAAGTATTCATTGCAAAAGATGCAGATCCGCGAATTACGATAAAAATAGTTAACCTCTGCAAAAAATGCGGGGTTAAAGTGACATACGTGGACTCCATGAAAATGTTAGGTAAAGCGTGTGGAATCGATGTAGGCGCAGCTGTGGCTGCGGTGGTGAATGAATAGACGTTTTTGTCTGAGAAACAGTGATGGATCGAAGGCAAAAACTTTTCCTTTGTTCATTTACGACTCGCCTGGATCTGTGGGCTTGAAAATTGCAACATCAATTATGATGAAGGAGGTGGCCAATATGCCAACAATTAACCAGCTCGTTCGTAAAGGACGTCAAGCTAAAGTTGTAAAATCCAAATCCCCTGCTCTTCAAAGAGGCTTCAACGCTCTGAAAAGAGAAGCGACGGATCTGAGCTCCCCTCAAAAACGCGGTGTGTGTACTCGTGTAGGTACGATGACGCCGAAGAAACCGAACTCCGCACTTCGTAAATATGCGCGTGTTCGTTTGACTAACCGTGTCGAGGTTACAGCTTACATCCCGGGTATCGGACACAACCTGCAAGAGCACAGCGTGGTACTGATCCGCGGAGGCCGGGTAAAAGACCTTCCGGGGGTACGTTACCATATCGTTCGCGGTGCGCTTGATACTGCAGGCGTGAACAACCGTAAACAAGCTCGTTCCAAGTACGGCGCGAAACGCCCGAAAGTGAAGAAATAATGAGTAGGAATCTAATGAACTTTCAGAGAAAGGGGGATAACTATGCCTCGTAAAGGTCCAGTTACTCGCAGAGACGTATTGCCAGATCCGGTGTATAACAGCAAGCTTGTTACCCGTTTGATCAACCGCATCATGATTGATGGTAAAAGAGGAGTAGCTCAACAGCTGCTTTACAATGCTTTCAATCTGATCCAAGAGCGTACAGGCAAAGAGCCGATGGAAGTTTTCGAACAAGCCATCAAAAATATCATGCCTGTTCTCGAAGTCAAAGCCCGCCGTGTGGGGGGAGCTAACTACCAAGTACCGATTGAAGTTAGACCTGAACGCCGCACGACGCTCGGACTTCGTTGGCTCGTCAACTACTCCCGCCTGCGCGGTGAGAAGACGATGGAAGAAAGATTGGCGCAAGAGATCATCGATGCAAGCAACAACACGGGCGCTTCCGTTAAAAAACGTGAAGACACGCACAAAATGGCTGAAGCCAACAGAGCGTTCGCTCACTATCGTTGGTAAAATTTTATTCCTATCAATAGGAAGGAGACAACCTGATGGCAAGAGAGTTCTCCTTAAAAGATACGCGTAACATCGGGATCATGGCGCATATCGATGCCGGTAAGACGACCACGACCGAGCGTATTCTGTTCTACACAGGCCGTTTGCACAAAATCGGTGAAGTTCACGAAGGTGGCGCAACGATGGACTGGATGGAGCAGGAACAGGAGCGCGGAATCACGATCACGTCCGCCGCTACGACCGCTCAATGGAAAGGTCACCGCATCAATATTATCGACACCCCGGGTCACGTTGACTTCACCGTTGAAGTTGAACGTTCCCTGCGCGTATTGGATGGAGCAGTTGGCGTATTCAGTGCCAAGGAAGGCGTTGAGCCTCAGTCGGAAACCGTTTGGCGTCAAGCGGACCGTTACGGCGTTCCTCGGATTGCTTACGTTAACAAGATGGATATCATTGGTGCAGATTTCCTGGGTGCCGTACAGCAAATGCGCGACAAATTGGGCGCAAATGCCGTTGCCATTCAACTGCCGATCGGTGCTGAAAGTGATTTCAGAGGCATTATCGATCTGGTTGAACAAGTCGCCTATATTTATAAAGACGACCTTGGCAAAGACGTTGAGCAAAGCGAAATCCCGGAAGAATATAAGGGAAAAGTCGAGGAGCTCCGTACAGAGCTGATCGAGAAAGTTGCCGAGCTGGACGAAGAGCTCACAATGAAATACCTCGAAGGCGAAGAGCTTACCGTTGATGAAATCAAAGCCGCACTCCGCAAAGGCGTGTGCGAAGTGAAAATCTTCCCGGTTATCTGCGGATCTTCGTACAGAAACAAAGGCGTACAGCCTATGTTGGATGCCGTTGTTGCTTACCTTCCATCCCCACTCGACGTACCGGATATCAAAGGTACGCTGGAAGACGGATCGGAAGTTGTACGCAAATCGTCTGATGAAGAGCCGTTCGCGGCGCTTGCGTTCAAAATCATGACAGACCCGTTTGTCGGTAAGTTGACATTCTTCCGCGTATACTCCGGTATCCTGAACTCCGGTTCCTATGTGGTCAATGCAACGAAAGGCAAGCGTGAACGGATCGGCCGTATTCTTCAAATGCACGCGAACAGCCGTCAAGAAATCAGCGTCGTTTACGCTGGTGACATTGCAGCTGCCGTAGGCTTGAAAGATACGACGACAGGCGATACGCTTTGCGACGAGAAAAATCCGGTTATTCTGGAGTCGATGAACTTCCCTGAGCCGGTTATCGAACTCGCGGTTGAGCCGAAAACGAAAGCCGACCAAGACAAAATGGGTATTGCTTTGGCGAAACTGGCCGAAGAAGACCCGACGTTCCGTGCAAAAACGAACGAAGAAACAGGTCAAACGATCATCGCCGGTATGGGTGAGCTTCACCTGGAGATCCTCGTTGACCGTATGCTTCGCGAGTTCAAGGTAGAAACCAATGTGGGTAAACCGCAGGTTGCTTACCGCGAAACGTTCCGTCAAGCGGCTAAAGTTGAAGGTAAATTCGTTCGCCAATCCGGTGGCCGTGGTCAATACGGACACTGTTGGGTGGAGTTCCAACCGCTTGAGCCGGGAACAGGCTTCCAATTCGAAAGCAAGATCGTCGGCGGTGCGATTCCGAGAGAATACATTGCTCCGATCCAAGCTGGTATCGAAGAGTCGATGAAAAACGGCGTGTATGCAGGATTCCCGCTTGTAGACATCAAAGCTACTGTAGTCGACGGATCTTACCATGATGTTGACTCCTCCGAGATGGCGTTTAAAATCGCAGGTTCCATGGCCCTCAAAGCCGCTGCTGACAAATGCCGCCCGGTTCTGCTTGAGCCAATCATGAAAGTGGAAGTTACCGTACCGGAAGAGTACATGGGCGACGTTATGGGCGACCTGAACTCCCGCCGCGGACGGATCGAGGGTATGGACACTCGTCACGGAGCTCAAGTTATTCGTGCGAAAGTGCCTCTCTCCGAAATGTTCGGTTACTCCACGACACTGCGTTCTCGTACGCAAGGTCGCGGCGTATACTCGATGGAAATTTCCCATTATGAAGAAGTGCCTAAGTCCATTGCTGACGAAATCGTCGCAAAGAACAAAGGCGCCTAATATATTTAGATTATTTAAGGAGGCAATCTACTCATGGCAAAAGCGAAATTTGAGCGTAATAAACCGCACGTTAACATTGGTACCATCGGTCACGTTGACCATGGTAAAACAACTTTGACGGCGGCAATCACGACTGTATTGTCCAAAAAATACGGCGGTGCTGCTGTAGCATTCGATCAAATCGACAAAGCTCCAGAAGAGCGCGAGCGCGGTATCACGATCTCCACTGCGCACGTTGAATATGAAACTCCTAACCGTCACTACGCACACGTTGACTGCCCAGGCCACGCCGACTACGTTAAAAACATGATCACTGGCGCAGCTCAAATGGACGGCGCGATCCTGGTTGTATCCGCAGCTGACGGCCCAATGCCGCAAACTCGCGAACACATCCTGCTCTCCCGTCAGGTAGGCGTACCTTACATCGTCGTATTCCTCAACAAATGCGACATGGTTGAAGACGAAGAGCTTCTTGAACTGGTTGAAATGGAAGTTCGCGACCTGCTCAACGAGTACGAGTTCCCGGGCGACGACACTCCGATCGTTCGCGGCGCAGCTCGTGAAGCACTGCAAAACCCAGACGGTCCTTGGGCTGACAAAATCGTTGAGCTGTTCGAGCACATCGATTCCTACATCCCGACGCCTGAGCGCGACACTGACAAGCCTTTCTTGATGCCGGTAGAGGACGTGTTCACGATCACTGGTCGTGGTACCGTTGCTACAGGTCGTGTAGAGCGCGGTGTAGTTAAAGTCGGCGACGAGATCGAAATCATCGGTCTGGTTGAAGAAACTCGCAAATCCGTTGTTACGGGCGTAGAAATGTTCCGTAAGCTTCTGGATTCCGCTCAAGCGGGCGACAACATCGGCGCACTGCTTCGCGGTGTAGACCGTAAAGACATCGAGCGTGGACAAGTTTTGGCTAAACCGGGTTCGGTTAAACCGCACACGAACTTCTCCGCTCAAATCTACGTTTTGACTAAAGAAGAAGGTGGACGTCATAAGCCGTTCTTTACTGGCTACCGTCCGCAATTCTACTTCCGTACAACGGACGTTACGGGTATCATCAACCTGCCGGAAGGCACAGAGATGGTTATGCCTGGCGACAACATCACGGTAACGGTTGAGCTGATCGCTCCGATCGCTATCGAAGAAGGTACTCGCTTCGCTATCCGCGAAGGCGGCCGTACCGTTGGTGCCGGTGCCGTTGCTTCCATCACGAAGTAATTTTAGTCTCCGGACTTTGCCCTTCATCTATCAGATGAAGGGCTTTTAATTTTTTTAGGCAAATGTCGATTTTCTTCTTGCTTTTTGGTTCTGTATTTAATATAATAGTGAACGTTGGTCTGTGACGTTGCGATGATGTGAGAGGTTGCTGACACACCCGGCCCCTTTGCCATAGGGACGGCGTCAGGAGATTTTCACGGAGTATGTCCGATACTAAATTGGGCGATAAAAGGAGGGAATACTATGGCAAAGCAAAAGATTCGTATTCGTTTGAAGGCTTATGATCACAGAGTGCTGGATCAATCCGCAGAGAAGATTGTGGAAACAGCCAAACGTTCCGGTGCAGGAGTGTCTGGTCCGATTCCGCTTCCGACTGAGAAGCAAATCATCACGATTCTGCGTGCGGTTCACAAGTACAAAGATTCGCGTGAGCAATTCGAAATGCGCACACATAAGCGTTTGATCGATATCGTTAATCCGACGCCGCAAACCGTTGATGCGCTGATGCGTCTGGATCTGCCGTCCGGTGTGGATATCGAAATCAAACTGTAATATACGATTGTGGATAAATAAGCGACAAGCAAGAGAGGAAAAGAGGTGTCAACGATGACAAAAGGTATCTTAGGTAAAAAGCTTGGGATGACTCAAGTATTTACACCAGAAGGACTGGTTGTACCGGTAACTGTAATTCAAGCGGGTCCTTGCACAGTGCTGCAGAAGAAGGATTCGGAGAACGACGGTTACGAAGCCATCCAAATCGGTTTTGCCGATAAGAAAGAAAAGAACGCGAACAAACCTGAGTTGGGCCATGCGAAAAAAGCAGGCGCAACACCTAAGCGCTACGTTAAGGAGTTTCGCGGCGTTCAGATTTCCGAGTATGAAGTTGGCCAAGAAATCAAAGCTGACGTATTCTCCGAAGGTGAATTCGTTGATGTAACAGGAACGTCCAAGGGTAAAGGATTCCAAGGCGTTATCAAAAGACATAACCAATCCACTGGTCCGATGGCTCACGGTTCCCGTTACCACCGCGGTCCTGGTTCGATGGGTTCCATCCAAGCTAACCGTGTTCCTAAAGGTAAGAAATTGCCGGGTCACATGGGTACGGAAACCGTTACGATTCAAAAGCTCGAAGTTGTGAAAGTAGACGTTGAGCGCAACGTTCTTCTGATCAAAGGCTCCATTCCGGGTCCTAAAAACAGCTTCGTTTCGATAAAGTCTTCGGTGAAGAAGTAAGAAAGTAGGAAAGGAGGATAACAAATGCCAAAAGTAGCAGTGTTTAACGTTAGTGGTGCCCAAGTAGGCGAAGTGGAACTCGCGGATAGCGTGTTCGGAATCGAGCCGCATGTTCATGTGTTGAATGAAGCGGTATTGATGCAGCGTGCTTCCCTTCGTGCAGGTACGCATAAAACGAAAGGTCGTTCCGAAGTTCGCGGCGGTGGCCGTAAACCGTGGAAACAAAAAGGCACAGGCCGTGCTCGTCAAGGTAGCATTCGCTCTCCGCAATGGAAAGGCGGCGGTACCGTCTTTGGTCCGACACCTCGCAGCTATGCCTACAAACTGCCTAAGAAAGTTCGTCGTCTGGCGATCAAATCCGCGTTGTCTTCCAAGGTGAAGGCGAGCGAAATTATCGTGCTTGACCAATTGCAATTGGCTCAACCGAAAACAAAAGAATTTGCAGCGATTTTGAATAACCTCAAAGTGGATCGTAAAGCTTTGGTTGTGACGGCTGCGTATGACGAGAACGTAGCATTGTCTGCGCGTAACATCCCTGGCGTGAAGTTTGTTGCTGCCGAAGGAATCAACGTCCTTGATGTTATGGTTTACGACAAGCTGATCATTACGAAGGATGCCGTGCAAAAGGTAGAGGAGGTGTTTGCGTAATGAAAAACCCTCGCGATATTATTAAGCGCCCGGTCATTACCGAACGTTCCAGCGAAATGATGGCGGAAAAGAAATATGTGTTCGAAGTGGACATCCGTTCGAATAAAACGGAAGTCAAGCAAGCGATCGAGCAAATCTTCAAAGTAAAAGTAACGAACGTGAATACGCTCAGAATGCCGGCGAAGCCGAAGCGTTATGGCCGCTATTCCGGATATACGTCCGAATGGAAAAAAGCGATCGTCACTTTAAGCGCAGACAGCAAAGAACTGGAGTTCTTTGAAAACTCGCAAGTTTAATTTTTTGAAGTAAGGAGGGAATCCACGTGCCAATTAAAAAATATAAACCAACCTCTCCTGCAAGACGTGCGATGTCGGTTTCTACTTTTGAAGAAATCACAACATCCACACCGGAGAAATCGCTTTTGGCTCCTTTGAGCAAAAAAGCGGGTCGGAACAACCAAGGTAAAATTACGGTTCGTCATCAAGGCGGCGGACACAAACGTAAATACCGCATCATCGATTTTAAACGGAACAAAGATGGAATACCAGGTCGCGTTGCTACAATCGAGTACGACCCGAACCGTTCCGCTAACATCGCACTGATCCACTACGTGGATGGCGAGAAGCGCTATATCATCGCTCCGAAAGGCTTGAAAGTGGGCGATCAAATCGTATCCGGTCCGAATGCCGACATCAAAATCGGTAACGCACTTCCTCTGGAAAACATTCCGGTAGGTACGGTTATCCACAACATCGAGCTGAAGCCTGGCAAAGGCGGACAATTGGTTCGCGCAGCCGGTACGGAAGCTCAATTGCTCGGTAAAGAAGAGCAATATGTAACGGTTCGTTTGTCTTCCGGCGAAATGAGAAAAATCCTCAAAGTTTGCCGCGCGACAATCGGTTCCGTAGGTAACGAAGATTACGAACTCGTGAAGATCGGTAAAGCCGGCCGTTCCCGTTGGCTGGGTCAAAGACCGGAAGTTCGCGGTTCCGTAATGAACCCGAACGATCACCCGCACGGTGGTGGTGAAGGTCGCTCCCCGATCGGACGCAAATCCCCGATGTCTCCTTGGGGCAAACCGACGCTCGGATACAAAACGCGGAAGAAGAACAAAGCTTCCAATCAATATATTGTACGTCGCCGCACGAAGTAATTACTTTTTCGGTTCGGTTAAAGAAGGGAGGAACGAAACATGGGTCGCAGTTTGAAAAAAGGGCCTTTCGTAGATGGCTACCTTTTGAAGAAAGTCGAAGGCATGAACGTTGAGGGCGCGAAGAGGCAAGTGATCAAAACTTGGTCTCGCCGCTCCACGATTTTCCCGCAATTCATCGGTCACACGTTCGGTGTGTATGACGGCAGAAAGCATGTTCCGGTATACGTAACGGAAGATATGGTCGGACATAAACTCGGTGAGTTTGCACCAACCCGTACTTACAAAGGACACGACGACGACAAGAAGACGGGTAAACGCTAGGTTCGGAACCTACAGATCAGTTTGTGAATGAGAGGAGGTACATCCATGCAACAAGCTAAAGCTATTGTAAGATACGTTCGCATTGCTCCGCGCAAAGCTCAACTCGTTGTTGACTTGATCCGCGGCAAGCAAGTGGGCGAAGCGATCGCAATCCTGCGTCACACGCCGAAAGCAGCTTCCCCGATCGTTGAGAAATTGCTCAACTCGGCTATTGCCAACGCGGAGCATAACTACTCCATGGATCCTAACAGTCTGGTGGTTTCGCAAGTATTTGTGGACCAAGGCCCGACTTTGAAAAGATTCCGCCCTCGTGCGATGGGTCGTGCGAGCCGCATCAATAAACGTACCAGCCACATTACATTAGTGGTATCTGAGAAATAAGGAGGGACAACGTGTGGGTCAAAAAGTAAACCCGGTAGGACTTCGCATCGGTATTATCCGTGATTGGGAATCCAAATGGTACGCCGGCAAAGATTTCGGCGACTTGCTGATGGAAGACGTAAAAATCCGTGAATATTTGAAACAAAAGTTGAAAGAGTCTGCCGTTTCCCGCATTGAAATCGAACGTGCCGCTAATCGCGTGAACGTGACGATTCATACGGCGAAGCCAGGCATGGTTATCGGTAAAGGCGGTTCCGAGGTTGAAGTGATTCGCGGTTACCTGACTAAGCTGACGAACGGCAAAAAAGTACACATCAACATCTCTGAAGTAAAACATCCAGAGCTGGACGCAATCTTGGTTGCAGAAAGCATTGCACAACAATTGGAGCGTCGCGTATCGTTCCGTCGTGCATTGAAACAATCGATTCAAAGAACGATGAGATCCGGTGCAAAAGGGATTAAAACATCGGTTAGCGGTCGTTTGGGCGGAGCGGAAATCGCCAGAACGGAAGGTTACAGCGAGGGTACGGTTCCTCTTCATACATTGCGTGCGGACATCGACTATGGTACGGCAGAAGCTCACACCACTTACGGTCGGATCGGCGTAAAAGTATGGATCTATCGTGGCGAAGTTCTTCCAACGGCTAAGAAAAAGGCTGCTACGGAAGGAGGCAACTAATCATGTTAGTTCCTAAACGTGTGAAACACCGCAAAGAGCACCGCGGCAATATGCGCGGTCGCGCTAAAGGCGGCACGGAAGTTCATTTCGGTGAATACGGCTTGCAAGCGATGGAGCCGGCTTGGGTAACCAACCGTCAAATCGAAGCTGCCCGTATTGCGATGACTCGTTACATCAAGCGGGGCGGTAAAGTTTGGATCAAGATTTTCCCTTCCAAGCCGATCACCCAAAAGCCGCTTGAAGTTCGGATGGGTAGCGGTAAAGGTAACGTAGAAAAATGGGTTGCTGTCGTTAAGCCAGGCAAAGTTATGTTCGAACTGGCCGGCGTAAGCGAAGAAATCGCCCGTGAAGCTATGCGTCTCGCCTCTCACAAGCTGCCGATCAAGACGAAGTTTGTGAAAAGAGAAGAAGTAGGTGGTGAAGCAAATGAAAGCTAGTGAATTTCGCAACTTAACCACTGCTGAGATCGAACAAAAGATTTCCGGATTTAAAGAGCAGCTCTTTAACCTCCGTTTTCAACTGGCTACAGGTCAACTGGATAATCCCGTACAAATTCAAAAAGTCCGCAAAGAGATTGCCCGGGCAAAGACTGTTTTGCGTGAAAGAGAATTGGGAATCACTAGTTAATGAATGAGAGAGGAGGATCTCAGAATGGCTGAACGCAACGAGCGTAAAACGCAGCTGGGTAAAGTCGTAAGCGACAAAATGGACAAAACCATCGTTGTGGCTGTAGAAACCTACAAAAAACACGACTTGTACCACAAACGCATTAAATATACGAAAAAATTCAAAGCTCATGACGAAAACAACGAAGCGAAAATCGGCGATGTTGTTAAAATCATGGAAACTCGTCCGCTTTCCAAAGACAAGCGTTGGAGACTGGTCGAAGTCGTAGAAAAAGCGGTTATCGTTTAATATAAGCATCGGGCATCAATTCCGGAAGGAGGGAATACACAATGATTCAACCATTTACTCGTTTGAACGTAGCTGACAACTCTGGTGCGAAGCAACTGATGTGTATCCGCGTGTTGGGTGGTACGGGTCGTCGTACGGCTAACATCGGTGATCTGATCATCTGCTCCGTGAAAGAAGCAACACCAGGTGGCGTTGTCAAAAAGGGCGACGTTGTTAAAGCGGTAGTCGTACGTACGAGACGTGGTGCTCGCCGTAAGGACGGTTCCTACATCAGCTTTGACGAGAACGCAGCCGTAGTTGTAAAAGAAGATAAGAGCCCGCGCGGCACACGTATCTTCGGACCAGTTGCTCGCGAACTTCGCGACAGAGACTTCATGAAGATCGTTTCTCTGGCTCCGGAAGTTATCTAATAAACCAGCTGCTAACGAAGTCGGCTTTCATAGGAAAGTTTGTAGGAGGTGTACACAGTGCCAAAACAACCGAAGAAACTCGAGTCTCACAACAATAAATTGCACGTGAAAAAAGACGATACGGTTTTTGTTATCACGGGTAAAGACAAAGGGAAAAAAGGCCGCGTTATCGCTGCATTCCCTCGTGAAAACCGTGTGCTGGTCGAAGGCGTGAACATGATCAAGAAGCATTCGAAGCCTTCCCAACAAAATCCGCAAGGCGGCATTATCACGCAAGAAGCTCCGATCCACGCATCCAACGTGATGCTGGTTGATCCGAAGAGCGGCCAACCTACTCGCGTAGGTTACAAAGTGCTGGACAATGGTAAAAAAGTTCGCGTTGCGAAAAAATCCGGCGAAGTTATCGACTAATCGTATAAGTAAGAAAGGAGGTACACGGATTCATGGCTGCAAGAATGAAAGATCGTTTTTTGAACGAAATTACGCCTGGCCTGATGCAGAAATTCAACTACACCACGGTGATGCAGGTTCCGAAAATTGAAAAAGTGGTTATCAACATGGGTGTTGGTGAAGCAGTTGCTAACTCCAAAGTGCTCGATACCGCTGTTTCCGATCTGCAGTTGATCTCCGGACAAAAGCCGGTTATCACCAGAGCGAAAAAATCGATCGCAGGCTTCAAGCTGCGTGAAAATATGCCGATCGGTGTGAAAGTTACACTTCGCGGCGAGCGTATGTATCACTTCTTGGATAAATTGTTCAACGTTGCTCTTCCTCGCGTACGCGACTTCCGCGGCGTTTCCACCAAGGCTTTTGACGGCCGCGGTAACTACACGCTCGGTTTGAAAGAACAACTCATCTTCCCAGAGGTTGAGTACGATAAAGTGGATAAAGTGCGCGGTATGGATATCGTTATCGTCACAACGGCTAAAACGGACGAAGAGTCCCGCGAATTGTTGGCTCAATTGGGCATGCCGTTTTCCAAATAATAACATGCTTACGAAGCAAGTTTCCTAATGGAGACTTTGGAGGTGTAAACTGAAGTGGCAAAAACTTCGATGAAGATTAAGCAGCAGCGTCCTCCGAAATTCAAGGTGCAGGCTTACACACGCTGCGAACGCTGCGGTCGCCCGCATTCCGTACTACGGAAATTCAAAATTTGCAGAATTTGCTTCCGCGAATTGGCATACAAAGGCCAGATTCCTGGCGTGAAGAAAGCAAGCTGGTAAACTTTAAGCTCTCGGGAAGGAGGTTCATTACACAATGGTTATGTCCGATCCAATTGCAGATATGCTTACACGCATCCGCAACGCTAACGTCGTTCGTCATGAAACTGTCGAAATTCCGGCTTCGAAGGTCAAAAGAGAAATCGCTGAGATCCTCAAGAAGGAAGGCTTCATTCGTGACGCTGAATATATCGAAGACAGCAAGCAAGGCATCATCCGCTTGTTCCTGAAATACGGCCCTAACAATGAGCGCGTTATTACAGGACTCAAAAGAATCAGCAAACCGGGACTTCGCGTTTACGCGAAAAGCCAAGAAGTGCCTCGCGTACTTGGCGGTTTGGGAATCGCAATTCTGTCCACGTCCAAAGGCGTGATGACGGATAAAGAAGCTCGTCAATCCAAAGCTGGCGGAGAGGTAATCTGCTACGTTTGGTAATCTAGATTTTGAATGAACGGAGGTGCACAACATGTCCCGTATTGGTCGCAAACCGATCACGATCCCAAGCGGAGTAAACGTGACTATTGACAATACACTCATTACGGTAAAAGGTCCGAAAGGCACTTTGAGCCGTGAATTGCATAGAGATATGAAGATCAGCGTTGAGGACAATGTTCTGACTGTAGAACGTCCTTCCGACAATAAATTGCACCGCTCTCTGCATGGTACGACCCGCAGTGTCGTACAAAACATGGTTAGCGGAGTAACTGATGGTTTTGCAAAATCTCTCGATCTCGTCGGCGTAGGTTACCGTGCGAACAAATCCGGCAACAAGCTGGTTCTGAACGTAGGTTACTCCCACCCGGTTGAAATCGAGCCGGAGAACGGTATCGAGTTCGAAGTTCCTTCCAACACGAAGATCATCGTTAAAGGGATCGACAAAGAGTTGGTTGGAGCTACAGCAGCAAAAGTTCGTTCCGTTCGTGAGCCTGAGCCGTACAAAGGTAAAGGTATCAAGTACGAAGGCGAGCGTATCCTTCGCAAAGAAGGTAAAGCCGGTAAGAAGAAATAAGGCTGCTTAAGCTGATCGCATAATCCGAACATCGGATGATCCAACTCGAAAGGAGTGAACCTCGAATGATTACTAAAGGCGATAAAAACAAAGCGCGTTTGAAAAGACATCTTCGCGTTCGTAAGAAAATTCAAGGAACGACGGAACGTCCTCGTCTGAACATTTTCCGTTCCTCTAAGCATATGTACGCACAACTGATCGACGACGTTAAAGGCGTAACGATCGCAGCGGCTTCTACGCAGGACAAAGAGCTCAGAGAAGGGCTCGGAAACGGCGGGAACGCAGAAGCAGCTTCGAAAGTCGGCGCTCTGATCGCTGAGCGTGCAAAAAAAGCAGGAATCGAGAAAGTCGTTTTCGACCGCGGCGGTTACCTGTACCATGGACGTGTTAAAGCACTTGCAGACGCTGCTCGTGAAGCAGGTCTTGAATTCTAATCCAAATCATCAATAAGGAGGTAAAGGACTTGCGTATTGATCCCAATACATTAGAACTGACTGAAAAAGTCGTTCATATTAACCGCGTAGCTAAAGTCGTAAAGGGCGGTCGCCGTTTCAGCTTTAGCGCACTCGTGGTTGTGGGCGACGGCAAAGGTTGGGTAGGCGCGGGAATCGGTAAAGCTTCCGAGGTACCAGATGCGATTCGCAAAGGTATCGAAGATGCGAAGAAAAACCTGATTCACGTTCCTATCGTCGGAACGACAATTCCTCACATGGTGATCGGACATTTCGGCGCAGGACGCGTATTGCTTAAGCCTGCTTCGAAAGGTACCGGAGTTATCGCCGGCGGCCCGGTTCGTGCGGTTCTTGAACTGGCAGGCGTAGGCGACATTCTGACGAAGTCCCTCGGGTCTTCGAACTCCATCAACATGGTTAACGCTACTCTGGAAGGCTTACAGCGCCTGAAGCGTGCGGAAGAGGTTGCTAAGCTTCGCGGTAAAACCGTAGAAGAACTCTTAGGTTAGGAGGGATACCATGGCTAAGCAACTGCAAATTACCCTCAAGCGCAGCCTGATCGGTCGTCCTGAAACTCAGCGTCGTACGGTTACGGCTCTCGGACTTCGCAAATTGCATCAATCCGTTACACAACAAGACAATGCTGCAATCCGCGGCATGGTTAACCAAGTAAGCCACTTGGTCGAAGTTAAAGAAATTGAAGCTTAAGGTTTTAACATATAGCTAGAGGAGGTGCAAACGATGAAATTGCATGAGCTTTCTTCCGCTCCAGGTTCCCGCGATACGCGCAAGCGTGTAGGTCGTGGTATCGGTAGTGGGATGGGTAAAACAGCTACTCGCGGTCACAAAGGTCAAAACGCCCGTTCCGGCGGCGGTGTCCGTCCGGGCTTCGAAGGCGGTCAGAACCCGCTTTATCGTCGCTTGCCAAAACGTGGATTTAACAACAGATTCCGTACGGAATATGCGGTTATCAACGTAGAGGATTTGAACAAGTTTGCAGCAGGTACGGAAGTAACTCCTGAAGTTCTTTTGGAATCCGGCATCGTGAAAAACCCTAAAGATGGCATCAAAATCTTGGGTAACGGTGAAATCACGGTTCAGTTGAACGTTAAGGCTAGCAAGTTCTCCCAATCTGCGGTAGAGAAAATCCAGGCTGCCGGCGGTAAAACCGAGGTGATTTAATGTTTCGTACCATATCCAATATTATGAAAGTAGACGATCTGAGGAGACGGATCCTTTTCACCCTTCTGGTGCTGATCGTCTACAGAATTGGTGCTTTTATTCCGGTACCTAACATCAACACAGACATTCTCAAGCTTCAAGACCAAGCTAACGCAGGTGGTGTATTCGGCTTGCTGAATACATTCTCCGGCGGCGCGTTGTTCCAATTCTCCATCTTCGCGATGGGGATTATGCCGTATATCACGGCATCCATCATCGTGCAGCTTCTTTCCATGGATGTCATTCCGACATTCACGCAATGGGCTAAAGAAGGAGAAGTCGGCAGAAAGAAGTTAAGCCAGATTACCCGTTACGGGACCATTGTGCTGGGAATTGTGCAAGCCTTTGGTCTGGCGATCGGATTTAACCGTCTATATGCCGGTCTTGTGATCAATCCGAACTTTACGACGTATGCGTTGATCGCGATCGTGCTTACGGCTGGGACTGCTTTTCTGATGTGGTTAGGGGAACAAATCACCGAAAATGGCATTGGAAATGGTATTTCCATTATCATCTTCGCAGGGATTGTCGCGGCAATCCCGACTGGCATCAGACAAATATACCAAACGCAATTTGCAGATGCAGGCGGCGCGCTCTTCCTTAACATCTTGAAGATCGTTATTATTGCCGTCGTGGTCATTGCTTTGATCGCCGGTGTGATTTTCGTCCAGCAGGGCGTTCGTAAAATTCCGGTGCAGTATGCAAAACGGGTGGTAGGCCGTAAAATGTTCGGAGGACAGTCGACGCACATTCCGCTTAAAGTGAATGCGGCGGGCGTCATTCCGGTCATCTTCTCGCTTTCGTTGTTGATGTTTCCTCCGACGATCGCTAGCTTCTGGAGAGGCAACGCGGTGGCGGAATGGATTATCACCAACTTGAACTACACGCATCCGCTCGGTATGGTGCTGTACGTTTTGTTGATCATCGGCTTTACGTATTTCTACACGTTTGTACAGATGAATCCTGTGCAAATGGCGGATCAGATGAAGAAAAACGGTGGATATGTTCCAGGCATCCGTCCCGGCAAAACGACTTCGGTCTACCTGACGCGAGTCATGAGCCGAATTACATTGTCCGGTGCGTTCTTCCTGGCTGCCATCTCGATCCTTCCTATGATTATCGGTTCTGTAGCTGGACTGCCGAACTCGGTTACCATTGGCGGAACGTCTTTGCTGATCGTTATCGGTGTAGGACTTGAGACGATGAAACAAATCGAGAGCCAACTGATCAAACGCCACTACAAAGGCTTCATTAATAAATAGCAAATAGGTACTGATAGTGAGCTTTTTGCTATCGGCACCTATTGTGCTGTTAGTATCGATAGATGCCAGTGGGGAGGAAGTCTGATGAACGTCATCTTTATGGGGCCCCCGGGTGCAGGAAAAGGTACTCAGGCGGAACGAATCGTTGATGAGTTTCAAATTCCGCATATTTCTACGGGAGACGCCTTTCGGCTGGCGATGAAGCAGGAAACGCCGCTCGGGCTCGAAGCGAAGAAGTATGTGGATCAAGGTTTGCTCGTACCGGATGAAATTACGATCGGGATCGTTCGCGAACGCCTTCAGCAGCCGGACTGCAGCAAAGGCTTTTTGCTGGACGGTTTTCCAAGAACCATTTCCCAAGCCGAAGCTTTGGATGAGATTGCGGCAACGCTGGGTAAAACCATCGAGCACGTGATCAATCTGAAAGTGGATCGGGACTTGCTGCTTGCCCGTTTGACAGGTCGCCGGATCTGTAAATCCTGCGGTGCTACGTATCATGTCTTGTTTAACCCTCCTGCACGTGAGCATGTTTGCGACAAATGTTCTGGTGAGTTGTATCAACGTTCGGATGACACCGAAGAAAAGGTAGGGACTCGTTTGGACGAGTATACCAATAAAACCGCTCCGCTTTTGGAGTATTATCGTAACAAGGGAATATTGCGTGAGGTTAACGGTGAGCAAGAGATTAATACGGTTACTGCACAAATCAGTTCACAATTGCGGGGGCTTGCGTAATGATCATCTGTAAGTCAGCTGCTGAATTGGAATTGATGCGGGAGGCGGGACGGATTGTCGCCGAAACGCATCGGGTGCTGCGGCAAGCCATTCAGCCCGATATTACAACGAAACAGCTCGACCAGATCGCAGAAGATTTTATTCGCAGTCAGGGCGCAATTCCGTCTTTTAAAGGCTACAATGGTTTTCCTGGCAGTATTTGCGCTTCGGTCAACGACGAACTGGTTCACGGCATACCCAGTCAACGAAAGCTTAAAGACGGTGACATCATCAGTATCGACATCGGTGCAGAGTACAAAGGATATCATGGAGATTCCGCATGGACCTACGGTGTTGGCGAGATTTCCGATACGGCCCGCAAGCTGCTCGAAGTAACCGAAAGGTCGCTTTATGCAGGACTTGCCGAAGCCAAGCCGGACGCCAGACTGTACACGATATCCCACGCCATTCAAAAAGTGATTGAAGATGAAGGTTTTTCGGTTGTTCGTGAATACGTAGGACATGGCATCGGAACGAAGCTCCACGAGGAGCCGCAGATTCCGAACTACGGGATTCCAGGGCGCGGTCCGCGGCTGAAGCCCGGTATGGTACTTGCAATCGAACCGATGGTCAACGTGGGCGAACGTTACGTGAAGACCCTCGCAGACAATTGGACGGTTGTGACGGTGGATGGCACACTGTGCGCGCATTTTGAGCATACCATAGCGATTACGCCGGACGGCTACGAGATTTTTACGCTGCCCGGTAAGTAAAGCACGATGGCAACATCGAACATGCCCCAGATCGGACAAATCGTAAGGGTGAATCGGGGACGGGAATCCGGATCGTACGCTGTCATAATCGGCGTCGTAGACCAACGGTACGTGTGGATTGCAGACGGCGGAAAACGGAAATCAGACGCACCCAAAAAGAAAAACGTGATTCATCTTGAGCTTCTGCCGGCGATCAGCAGCGAAGTGGCTGATAGTATTATGACTACCGGTCGAGTCACCAACGGAAAGCTGCGGTTTGCATTGACGAAGTATGCGGACCATGAATCAGCGAAAGCGCAAGAGAAAGGAGAATGACTGTGGCCAAAGAAGATGTGATTGAAGTTGAAGGTACAGTGATTGAACCTCTTCCGAATGCAATGTTTAAGGTTGAACTGGAGAACGGTCATAAGATACTTGCTCACGTATCCGGTAAAATCAGAATGCACTTTATCCGGATCCTGCCCGGCGATAAAGTGACGGTCGAGCTCTCGCCCTATGATTTAACCAGAGGCCGTATAACCTATCGTTTTAAATAAATGTAATAAGTCAGTTTTCTCACAAAGCTCAGCTAACTCTTACGATGTAAGTTTTCTCACGAAAACTAAGCAACGCTTACGAAGTAAGTTTTCTATACGAAAACTCTTAGGAGGTTAACACCATGAAGGTTAGACCGTCGGTCAAGCCGATTTGCGAAAAATGCAAAGTCATTCGCCGCAAAGGGAACGTTATGGTAATCTGCGAAAATCCGAAACACAAACAAAAACAAGGTTAAGGAGGTGCTGTGTTAAATGGCACGTATTGCTGGTGTAGACTTGCCTCGTGACAAACGGGTAGTAATCGCGCTGACCTACATTTTCGGGATCGGTAACACGACTGCTCAGAAAATTGTCGCTCAAACCGGTATCAATGCCGATACTCGCGTTCGCGATTTGACAGAAGACGAAGTAAGCAAAATCCGCGACGTCATCGACAAAACGCTGAAAGTAGAAGGCGACCTGCGTCGTGAAATCGCACTGAACATTAAGCGCCTGATCGAGATCGGCTGCTATCGTGGTGTTCGTCACCGCCGCGGCCTGCCTGTTCGCGGTCAACGTACTAAAACAAATGCTCGTACGCGCAAAGGTCCTCGTCGTACGGTAGCTAATAAGAAAAAATAGTAAAGGGGGGTAACCTTTAAATGGCTAAACCTAAAAAAGTCGTTCGTACAAAACGTCGTGATCGGAAAAATATCGACTCCGGAGTGGCTCATATCCGCTCTACGTTCAACAACACTATCGTAACCATCACCGACCCGCACGGGAATGCAATCTCCTGGGCAAGCGCCGGTAACCTCGGGTTCAAAGGCTCGCGTAAAAGCACTCCGTTTGCTGCGCAAATGGCTGCCGAATCTGCGGCAAAAGCTGCAATGGAGCATGGCATGAGAGCAGTTGAGGTTATGGTTAAAGGACCGGGTGCAGGTCGCGAAGCTGCGATTCGTTCGCTGCAAGCTGCAGGTTTGGAAGTTAACCTGATTAAAGACGTTACACCGATTCCTCATAACGGTTGCCGTCCTCCGAAACGTCGTCGTGTCTAATTAGGATTCCTAAGTCATGCGGTATATTTTTCCAAAAGTTGTGAATACTATTTGGATAGGCATACTGCGCGTTTATACGTCTTAAGTTATCCAAAAGGGAAACGACGTTTTGAAGGAGGGTGTAACCATGATCGAAATCGAAAAGCCGAAAATAGAAACCGTATCATTGAGCGAAGACGGCACCTACGGCAAGTTTGTCGTAGAGCCATTGGAACGAGGCTACGGAACGACTCTTGGGAACTCGCTTCGCAGAATTTTGCTTTCGTCTTTGCCGGGCGCCGCTGTGACGTCCGTGCAAATCGACGGCGTGCTGCATGAGTTCTCCACGGTTCCTGGCATCATGGAAGATGTTACGGAGATTATCCTGAACCTGAAAGGGCTGTCGCTCAAGATTCACTCCGACGAGGAGAAAGTGCTTGAGATCGATGCTGAAGGCGAAGGGGCTGTTGTGGCTGGCGATATTCGCGGCGATAGCGATGTGGAGATCTTAAACCCGGATTTGCACATTGCTACGCTGTCCTCCGATGCAAGGCTGCATATGAGAATTCATGCGAGCCGCGGCCGGGGATACGTATCGGCAGATAAGAACAAAAAAGAGGATCAGCCGATCGGCGTGATTCCGATCGATTCGATCTACACTCCGATTACTCGTGTCAATTACAGCGTAGAAAACACTCGCGTCGGTCAAGTTACCAACTATGATAAGTTGACCCTTGAAGTTTGGACGGATGGAAGCATCCGCCCGGAAGAAGCCGTAAGCTTGGGCGCCAAAATTTTGACGGAGCATCTGATGCTGTTCGTCGGTCTGACCGACGAAGCCAAGGACGCCGAGATTATGGTGGAGAAGGAAGAGGACAAGAAGGAGAAAGTTCTGGAGATGACTATCGAAGAACTCGATCTCTCGGTTCGTTCCTACAACTGCCTGAAGCGCGCCGGCATCAATACGGTGCAGGAATTGATTACGAAAACGGAAGAAGACATGATGAAGGTCCGCAACTTGGGACGCAAATCTCTGGAGGAAGTTCAAGAGAAGCTCGAAGAGCTTGGTCTTGGCCTGAGAATGGAAGATTAAGTCTTAAGTCGCGCACCTCTGACCAATCAAGCAGAAGGAGGTTGCTCACATGGCATACCAAAAGTTGGGTCGTGACTCCAGCGCGCGTAAAGCTTTGTTTCGCGATCTGGTAACCGACTTGTTCATACATGAGCGCATTCAAACGACGGAAGCGAAAGCCAAAGAACTTCGTTCCATCGCAGAAAAATTGATCACCTTGGCAAAACGTGGTGACTTGCATGCACGTCGGCAAGTGGCTTCCTTCGTTCGTCGCGAAGCGGCAAACGAAAACCAAGATGCGATTCAAAAGCTTTTCTCCGATCTGGCTCCTCGCTACGCTGAGCGTCAAGGCGGCTATACCCGCATTTTGAAGCTTGGACCTCGTCGCGGCGATGCTGCTCCTATGGTTTACTTGGAGCTTGTAGACCGGGCTTAAGAGAAAAAGGATGGGAAAGGGTGGACGGGATCTTACGATTCTGATGAAACCCTTTTTTTTGTAGGATCGAAAATTCGTTTTTCCAAGCACGGAGGACTGCCGTGAGAAACATCTGCATGACGGTATCCTACAACGGGGCGAGCTATCATGGCTTCCAAACGCAGCCTCAGAAGATTACGATTCAGCAGCAGCTGGAGCAAGCTTTGTATCAGCTCACCTTTGAGGAGATCAAAGTGACGGCTTCAGGGCGGACTGATGCGGGGGTTCATGCGCGAGGACAGGTCTTTAATTTTCAAACCGGTTCTCAAATCCCGATTGAACGCTGGTGTATGGCGATGAACTCGCGATTGCCGGATGATATTGTGGTATGGGAAGCCAGGGTGGTGCCGGATGATTTTCATGCCCGAAGGTCTGCCAAGCGCAAGACGTACCGATATACGATGCGATGCGGGAAATATCCGGACCTGTTTAAGCAGAACACGGAGTTTCACCATCCGACTCCCCTTGATATAACGGCCATGCAGGACGCGCTGAGCTGCTTTGTCGGCGAGCACGACTTCACTTCGTTTTGTTCGAGCCGATCTTCGGCGGAAAGCCATGTTCGTACGATCTTCGAAGCTCGTTTAGAGTGCGAACCGATGGAGCCGCACTTGCAGTCGTACGCTATCCACATTTATTTGACCGGCAGCGGTTTTTTATATAATATGGTGCGGATCATTGTAGGTACCTTGATTGAGGTTGGCGAAGGGAAGCGGAGCCCCTCTAGTATTCGTGACGTATTGTCGGCAAAAGACAGGGCTTTGGCAGGGCCAACGGCGATGGCGCACGGGCTGATGTTGTGGGAAGTTTTTTATGGAAAAGTTGCGCCAAATGCTTGATTACTACATGCCGATGTAGTAAAATAACAGATGGTGTTTCTTATGACTGGCTACCCCACGGCCCCGGGTCAATGAAACGGCCAACCAACTTGTTTTAAACCTATAACCATGACTATGAATGACCTGTGATGAAGATAGATTTAGGAGGAACATTAACATGCGTACCACATATATGGCGAAGCCTAATGAAGTTGAACGCAAATGGTACATCATCGATGCTACCGACAAGACGCTTGGACGTCTGGCCAGCGAAGCGGCAAGCATTCTGCGCGGCAAACATAAGCCTCAATTTACTCCGCATGTAGACACTGGCGATTTCGTCGTTGTCATCAATGCTGAGAAAATCGTTTTGACAGGTAAAAAACTGCAAAACAAAATGTACTATCGTCACTCCCTGCATCCGGGCGGTCTGAAAGTAACTTCGGCTCAAGATATGCTGAACAACAAGCCTGAGCGTATGTTGGAACTGGCGATTCACGGTATGCTTCCGAAAAACCGTTTGGGCAACCGTCTGAAAACGAAGCTGAAAGTGTATGCAGGTTCGGAACATCCGCATCAAGCACAACAACCTGAAGTTTGGGAACTTCGCGGTTAATAAAGGGAGGACTGTCTTGTGGCACAAGTACAATATTATGGCACCGGTCGTCGTAAGCATTCGGTAGCGCGTGTACGTTTGGTACCGGGCGAAGGCCGTATCGTTATTAATAAGCGCGAGCTGGACGAATACTTTGGTCTGGAAACGCTGAAATTGATCGTAAAACAACCGCTGAACCTGACTGAAACATTGTCCAAGTACGATGTATTGGTTTTGGCTCATGGCGGCGGGATCTCCGGACAAGCCGGCGCGATCCGTCACGGAATTTCCCGTGCTCTGCTCAAAGCAGATCCGGAATTCCGCGGCGCCCTGAAAAAAGCGGGCTTCCTGACTCGTGACCCGCGGATGAAAGAGCGTAAAAAGTACGGCTTGAAAGCTGCTCGTCGCGCTCCTCAATTCTCCAAACGTTAATATCGACTCAACGAACCTTTCCGATTCATTTCGGAAAGGTTTTTTTATTTTCACCGAACAAGCCTAAGAGCAATAAAATAAGGAAGAAGCCTAGACAAAATTTTAAATTGACAAAAAGGGTCCTTCGTTTATAATAAAATTAAATAAAACAAAACACATAATCATACTCGGAATTAAATTAACGGAGGTGCGAAAATCTATGAATTTGTTTGAGAAAGAAGAGTTAATCCGCCAAGCAGCAGAGGATTTTGAATTCCAGGGCCCGGAGGTACTTTTATCCTGGGCGGTAGAAAGATTCCCCAATATCACTTTAGCCTGTAGTTTCGGAGCAGAGGACGTCGTATTGGTCGATATGCTCCAGAAGATCAGCCCCAAGACCGATATCTTTTACCTCGATACAAACGTGCATTTTCAGGAAACCTACGAAACCCGCGACCGCCTGCAGCAGCACTATGGAGTCGAGTTCGTTCAAGTGCTTCCGAAGCTTACGCTGGAGGAGCAGGCGCAGCAGTTTGGTGAAGAACTGTGGAAGAACGCTCCGAACCAATGCTGTAACATCCGCAAAGTCGATCCCTTAACGGATATCCTCAAAAACTACGATGCCTGGATCACAGGAATTCGCCGTGATCAGGCGCCGACACGTGCCAACTCCAAGAAGGTGGAGTACGACGTCAAGTTCGGACTTGTCAAATTCAATCCGCTCGCCGGCTGGACATCTGAAGACGTTTGGAATTATATTCGAAGCAACAACATTATTTACAATCCCCTTCATGATCGGAACTACCCTAGTATCGGCTGCGAGCACTGTACTCGTCCGGTAGCGGTGGGTGAGGACCCGAGAGCGGGCCGTTGGGCCGGCTTCGAGAAGACGGAATGCGGACTTCATAAATAAGCAGAGAGGGTACTAGGAGGGGCAATAGTGATGAGAGAAACCATTCGACCGCATGGCGGGACGCTCATTAATCGGGTGATTGAGGGCGAGAAAAGAACGAGTCTGCTGGAGCATGCCGCAACGTTATATTCGCTTAAGATCGACGCCTGGACGATCTCCGATCTCGATTTGATCGGTGTCGGCGCATTTTCACCGCTTACTGGCTTTTTGGGCGAACAGGATTATCATTCGGTCGTGGAACGTATGCGCTTGGAAGACGGAACGGTCTGGAGCATTCCGATTACGTTAGCCGTCGAGCCGCAAATCGCCAGTGGCCTCGCCATCGGGCAGGAAGTAGCGCTTGTAGGGGCGCAAGACGGCATCATTTACGGCATTATTGAAGTCCGAAGCATTTATCATGTCGACCAGCGCAAAGAAGCGCTGAGCGTGTTTAAAACCGACGACGAAGCGCATCCCGGCGTCCAGAAGCTATTCTCCAGACCATCGACTTATGTCGGCGGGCCGATCCAAGTATTGAACCGTCCGAAGCCGGATAAATTCGAAGAATTTTACTACGATCCGGCTGAGACGCGGCGGCTTTTCTCCGGAAAGGGCTGGAAGAGCGTAGTCGGCTTTCAAACCCGGAATCCAGTTCATCGGGCGCACGAGTATATTCAAAAAAGCGCGATGGAAATCGTCGATGCCCTCTTTTTGAACCCGCTTGTGGGCGAGACCAAATCTGACGATATATCGGCCGACGTCCGAATGCGCAGCTATTTGGTCCTGCTGGAAAATTACTATCCGAAGGACCGCGTATTTTTGGGCGTATTCCCTGCAGCAATGCGCTATGCCGGGCCGCGCGAAGCGATTTTCCATGCGATGGTCCGGAAAAACTACGGTTGCACGCATTTTATTGTAGGCCGCGATCATGCGGGCGTAGGCGACTATTACGGAACGTATGAAGCGCAGGAAATCTTCAGCAACTTCACTCCCGAGGAGTTGGGCATCACGCCGCTGTTCTTCGAGCACAGCTTCTTTTGTACGAAATGCGGCAACATGGCTTCCAGCAAGACGTGTCCGCACGGCAAAGAAGACCATTTGCATCTCTCAGGAACAAAGGTTCGTGCGCTGCTGCGTGACGGCCAATGCCCGCCGCCACAGTTTACGCGGCCGGAAGTGGCGAAAGTGTTGATCGAAGGTATGAAAGAACCAGAATATCAGGTGTAAGCAAGGTATAATTGTCCACCTCGTCCCATAAGATGAAAGAGAGTCTAGGGATGTGAGGTGGATTTTTTCATGTTCGGAAAAAGAAAGAGGGTCGTCGTTTGGCTGACCATGCATAGCGGGATCAAAATCGTGATGTCAGCCTTGTTGGTGGCGCTCATGCTGTTCATGTTCACCTACGAGCTCCCATCCACCAAAACATGGACGTATTGGACGATGCCGCTGTCCGGCAAAATCATCGCATTGGATGCCGGGCATGGCGGGCCGGATGGAGGCGCTCGAAGTAAGGACGGGCTGGAGGAGAAGGATGTCAATTTGGCCATTGCCTTGCACCTTCGGGATTATTTGCAGCAGTCGGGAGCATTGGTGGTCATGACCCGGGAGGACGATCGGGACCTGGCCTCTCCAAGTACGAAGGGGTACAGTAAGCGCAAAACCGAAGATTTGCTGAAACGAGCTGAATTTGTTTCCAAGCAAAAGTCCAATCTATTCGTCAGCATCCATCTGAACAGCATCCCGTCCCCCCGCTGGTCGGGTGCACAGACATTCTTTTATCCGAATCATGCGGACAATGCGACCTTAGCAACGTTGATTCAGGAAGAAATGAAAAGGAATTTGAAAAATACGGATCGGGTCGCGAAGCAGGCCGACAAAGAAATCTATTTGCTTAAAGCGATGACCATTCCAAGCGCTCTTGTCGAAGTCGGATTTTTATCCAATCCGGGAGAGGCTCAGCTCCTTCGGGACCCGACGTACCAGAAAAAGATCGCGACCTCCATTTACCAAGGCATTCTTCGGTACTACTCGGGTGAAAAAGTGGGTTCCTGATGAATTTGTGGTATAATATACCGCAGTACAACTTAAACAATGGATCGCCGAGGTGACATCGTGCTAACCAAAGAACAATTGCTGGCTTCCGTAAGCCCGCTGAAGGACCTGGAATTCGGCTTAAGCTTAGCCGATTTGAATTTTATTCGCGATATCATGATCAAAGAACAACATGTGTCGGCTACCGTACTGCTGTCCAGCGATAACGAATCGTACAAGCAGCAGCTGCAAGCCCAGATTGCTGAAGCTTTCAAGCAAGCAGGCGCCACGGACGTTCACCTGCGCTTTCGGCTTTTGTCCGATTTCGAGCGCAACGAAGCAGCGCGTAAGGTTCAAGAATCCGCTTCTGCTCACGAACAAAACGAACAACCTTCCGAGCCTTCCGTCAACGTGCTTGATCCGCAATCGGGAGTACGTTTTATTGCTATCGCCAGTGGAAAAGGCGGCGTTGGGAAATCGACAGTCACCGTCAACTTAGCCGTAGCGTTAGCAAGATTAGGAAAAAAAGTCGGCTTGGTCGATGCCGACATTTACGGATTTAGCGTTCCCGATATGATGGGCATCGAAGAACGGCCGCAGCTCGTGGACAACCGCATTATTCCGGTTGAGCGGTTCGGCGTTAAAGTGATTTCCATGGGCTTTTTTGTCGAAGAAAATACTCCGGTCATTTGGCGAGGCCCGATGCTGGGGAAAATGCTCCGCAACTTCTTTAACGAAGTGGAGTGGGGTGAGCTTGACTACATTTTGCTGGACCTGCCGCCAGGGACAGGAGATGTAGCCCTTGACGTTCATCAGATGATTCCGCACAGCAAAGAAATTATCGTTACCACGCCTCATGCTACAGCAGCTTTTGTAGCGGCTCGGGCCGGAGCGATGGCCATTCATACAGAGCATGAGATTATCGGCGTCGTCGAAAATATGTCGTATTATGCGTGCAGCAAATGCGGCAATAAGGATTATGTGTTCGGCCGCGGAGGCGGCGGCAAGCTGGCTGAGGAGCTGCATACGAAGCTGCTGGCGCAAATTCCTCTTGGCGTTCCGGACAACCATGTGGCCGAACCGGATTATTCTCCATCGGTTTACAAGGCTGATACCGAAACAGGGCTCATTTACCGCGATATGGCGGAGCAAGTTATTCAGCAGCTAGAGGAAAAAGGATCAGCCTGATCAGGCCGATCCTTTTTTTATGAGGTGGATGCTTAACCGCCGCCTCCACCTCCACCACCTCCGCCCCCTTGCTTAGATCCTCCGCCTTGCTTTCCTTTTCCTCCTCCTTGTTTCTGCCCCTTGCCTTCGCCGCCTTTTCCTTTTTGTCCTTCTTGCTTCGGCATCGACTCTTCCTGCAGCACCTTCTTCATTAAATCCATCATTTCCAAGCGGAAAATCGGACTTTGCAGTGATTCCTGAATAACAGCTTTGGTTTGAGTGCGGTAGGCTGTTCCCTTCAACGTATCCATTAGCATTGCTTCAAAATCCGGGCTCTTCATGGCATCCATCATCGCTTTTTGATATTCGGGGTCCTTTAATAAATCTTTATGAATCTGCTTGGTATCTTTTTGAATGGCTTTCGCGAATTGGCCGGCGAACTTCGGGTCGCTAATCATTTTTTGCAGAAACTGGTTGCTCTGTGTATCGGTCAGCACATCTTTTACCGCCAGCTGGAGCTGCTGCGTATCGCCGGCAGATAATAATTGGAGCTTGCTGTTCTCATGTATGGTAGCTTCTTGGATAGCTTTCCGCCCGTCTTCGGTCTTCAAAATATCGAGAACCATCGACTTGGTGTCTTTGTAAGTATTCCCGCCACCGGCGGACGAAGCTTTAGATTCGGAACCGCAGGAAGTTAAGAAGCCGACGATTAGGACGGCGGGTAAAAAACGAATCCATCGCGCTATCATCAGTTCGGGCTCCTTTCATTGTTTTGCCGTTAGTATTTGTTACGCACCCGGGGATTAACACAATTGTTGTTAGCTTTTTATTGTGAAGGTTGGTACAATTAACTGTTGAAATGACTTATTGGGGGTATAGCGGTCGTGACGTTAAGAAAATGGTTTTATTTATTTTGGACCACGCTGCTGATCGGTGCGGTGACGGCTGTTATTGCCGGGCTTGTACTACAATTGACGGACCAACAGGTTGAGCTTGGTGGAAAACAAATCGGCTTTAGCATGATCACGATGATCCTTGGCGGTGCCACGATCAGTGTGTTGAGCCAGATGGGATTTTTCGCTTATTTGATTGTTCGGTATATTATAGGCGGCATCCTTCGAAAATGGGCCTGGGATATCGTCCAAGTGATCATTACGGTGATCGTCTTGTTCGATCTGATCTATTTGCGTTATGTTAGCAGTGAGCAGCAGATGAGCTGGGGCGTGTACATGATTCTTCCGCTTTCGCTAATTATAGTGTCGATCGGCGTAGCTTGGTGGAAAGTAAAAATGACGAATCGGAGCGCAGCTATTCCGACATTATTTTTTATGATCGCGGTCACGGCGATCGAGGCTATTCCTTCCCTTCGGCTCGACAACGCCGCTTCCACCATCTTTATGATGGTTCCGCTGTACTTGTGTAATGCTTGGCAAATATTGATCCTTAGCAAAGTGCTGAACACAAATAAAGAGCCGATGTAACGGCTCTTGCTGTTTTTTTACATGAGTAGCGGGATTAACGTACAGGTTTCATCGTTTGATCTTCGACAGGCGGCTGATTGCTAACCTTTGTTTGCTTCATCAATTGACTGACGGTCACGAACTCGTAACCTTTTTCGCGTAATTTGTCGATAATAACGGGGAGCGCTTCGTGGGTTTGCTTCACGGAGTCGCTGGCGTGAAATAAAACGATATCGCCGGGATGCGCTTTAGATAAGACGCGGTTGACGATCGTATCGACTCCTTTATTCATCCAATCCTGAGAATCCGTATCCCATTGAATGACCGTATAACGAAGCTCGTTAGCGATCCGCAGCACGCGTTTGTCAAAATCACCGTTCGGAAGCCGCAGCAAGTTCGGATTTGTACCGGTAACTTCTTGAATGATTTGGTGAGCCGTCTTAATTTGGGCGCGAATTTCATCATCGTTCAAGCTGCTGTAGTTCACGTGCTTATGTCCGTGGCTGCCGATTTCCCACCCGCCTTTGACGATTTTGTTCACGGTATCGGGATGGCTTTTGGTCCAAGGGGATGATAAGAAAAAGGTTGCGTTTCGAATCCCCTTATTTTCCAGAATCTGAAGAATCGGTTCCGTGCGCGTATCCCCCCAGCTGATATCGAAGGTGAGAGCAATCAGCTTCCTTTCCGTGGGAATGCTGTAGACCGCGGCGGGTTCGTATTGGGAGAAGACCGAAACGTTTTCCCTTTCCGAATAAATAATGCCGATGGCGAACAGGACAGCAACGGTAATAATTAGCGCTTGTTTTAGCTTTTTGCCGTTCATGACATAAAAGTAATTCACTGGCGAGGCCTCCTTTGCCCATCTCGTCCGGAAAGGCTTGTATTAATAGATGTGTATGCTCGTACCCATATCTTATGCTTAAAAGGAGGGACTCTCTTTTGAATTGGAAAAATGCAATTTTGCAAATGAAGCTGATGAAACATTACTTTATTGCATCCACCCTGGTATTTGTCACGGGCATTGTGATGGGGGCTCTGTACTCAAGTCAGTTTCATGCGTTCATTAACGGCCAGCTCGAAGCTTTAAAACAAATCTCGGATTCCATTGCAAGCAAGCCGAATCAGCAATGGTCGTTATTTTGGCTCATTTTTTGGAACAATGCTTCCAAATCGTTATTGATCATTGCCTTGGGATTGTTTTTCGGGGTATTCCCGCTGTTTTTTCTTCTTGCCAATGGCTTGCTGCTTGGCTACGTATGTATGGTGTCGGCCCAGAAGCAATCCTGGTTGTATGTGATCAAAACAATTCTCCCTCACGGAATCCTGGAGATTCCGGCGATTATCGTGGCCTGCGCCTTCGGGCTGCGGTTGGGCGTCATGGTACTGAAGATGCTGCTTTCCGCACTTAGTCCGACCCGTTCCGCCAAAACAAGAGAACAGTTCATTCTGTTTATCAAAGCCTTGCTGCCTGTCAGTGTCATGCTCGTAGCCGTGCTGTTCGTAGCCGCGTTAATCGAAAGCACGTTAACCTTATGGCTGGCCCGCGGATAAAAATAAATGAAACGCAAACTCATAAAATTGCCCAAAACTGTGCATAACAGTAAAACACAAGACGGTTTTGGCGATATAAAGAGGTATGCAGACAAGCGCCGACCTTTCTTGGTTTGGATTCGATGACGCTTAAGCTGCATATCTTTTTTACATTTGCGCACTTCATTTTGGAAAGGGGCCATATCGGCATGCTTGGCTTTTTGTTTAACGAACGGGAATGCAGAGAACTGGATTACGTCCTGCGCAAGGAACTGGATGAAATGCTCTTCGACTTGAATGACAAGAGAATCGATGCGGACATCAAAACGGCGATCGAATCGCGGTACAAAGTCATTTTCCGCATGTATGCCCGCCTGGCCTCGCCAAAGGAAATTTCGAAATATGCAAGAAACCGGATGTACCATTAAAATAAAATCGAAAAATCGCTTGACTTCCGGTACGCTCTTATGATATTTTATTACTCGTTCTCCTTTTGCAAGCAAGCAGCTTCACCTCTGGAAACAAAAAGAAATAAAAAAATGCTTGCTTTTCGATAGGCGAATGTGATATATTATAAAAGTCGCCGCTAAACGAGGTGACAACAAGAAACAAAGGCTGCAAAGCTTGACAAGGCAGCATTTGTTGAAGGAAATTGTCCTTTGAAAACTGAACATC
>NZ_BIMB01000044.1 GCF_004000865.1 Paenibacillus elgii NBRC 100335
AACGTCGACAACGGAAGCCGCGAAGGCAACAAGGGACCGGGCAACGTCGACAACGGAAGCCGCGAAGGCAATAAGGGACCTGGCAACGTCGACAACGAGCTGGACGATGTTCCGAAAACAGGGGATAGCAGCGTATCGCCAATCTTCTATATGGCTTTGGCGCTGATGTCCTTGATTACGATCGGACTCTGTCTGCTCGACAGAAAGAAGAAAAAGCACATCCAGTAACCGGAAAGGCGGTAAGAAAATGAGTAAAATCAAAAAATTTCTTATCGCCGTTTCCTTCCTTCTGTTGGTATTTTCTCTTGCCACTGTTGCGAGAACTCTCCTGCGGGATTATGCCGAGCAACAGAAAATAGAAGATATTGCCAAAATTCGGAAGGAAGAGTCGGACAAAGGCGGAGGGGAGGCAATCCCCTCCGCTTTGATTACGAAGGCGCATGAGCCGGTCATGCTTCCCGAATTTCGCGAGCTTCATGAGAGAAACCCGGACATCGTCGGTTGGCTGAAGATTGACGATACCCGAATTAATTACCCGATTATGCAGAACCCGCAGGATGCGGAGTACTATCTCAATCATGATTTCGATAAAAATGAAAGCAAAAGCGGCCTCCCCTTTTTGGACGCGCACAGCCGGATTAACGGTTCGGATATTTTGCTGATTCACGGGCATCACATGAAAAACGGCTGGATGTTCGCAGATTTGTTGAAATACAAGAAAGAAAGCTTTTATAAGGAGCATGCTACGTTCCAGTTCAGTACGCTTTACGAAAAGGAAGAGTATGAGATTGTCGCCGTTATTGAGTCAGAAGTTTATCGCAAATCAGACGACGTTTTTAAATACTACCAGATTGAGAAGGTAAGTACATCCGCAGAGTTCGATTCGTATGTTCAGAACATCAAAAAACTCGCTCTTTACGACACGGGCGTGACAGCCCGGTATGGCGACAAGCTTATTGTACTGTCTACGTGTGAGTACTCGACTGAAAACGGTCGGTTAGCGGTGGTCGCCCGAAAGCGTAAATGACGATATTGAAATACAGAGTCTTGCTTCATATCACGTTCTCCCTTGGAGGACGTGATTTTTTTGAATATGGCCTCGGCGGCAGCTTGTTTCGACTAACGGAGCACGGTTTAATGAGATGCTTATAAATATTGTTGACATGACACCAAACAGTGTCCTATAATCAAAAGAGACACCAAAGGGTGGCCGATTCTGGATTGGAATTTTGAAACTTTGGAATCTTGAAATATTGCAGTATGAACAAGCTACACTTGAATCAAAATGATAAGGAGGAAACAAATGAGTGTAACCATTCTAGGTATTGGAAAGTACTTGGGGCGATAGCCATACTCGTGCAGGGTTTTCCGCGGCTAAAAGAATGGGCATACACAGGGATTTTCTTTGATATGATGGGCGCGGCTGCACCACACGTTTTCAGTTCCGCATTGTATAATAAATAATGGGAGGAAAGGAAATGTCCTATATCGTTGATTTTAAAAATGTTTCTACGGTTGGTTTAGAGTCTTCGCCTGTAGTAGATGCGCTTGCCGGTTTACGTGCTAATGAAGCCCGTTACTTCATGAACAAGTACAAGCATGAATTTACGGTTATACCAGCTAGCGAAAGCCAGGAGACCCTTGATTATGTGAACCGAATTTTGAAAGAAGAACGTGATATTACGTTTGCGGCCAAGCCATTAGAAACGTCGCGTTTTCAAGTGGAAAATATTAAATGGGCCTTCGTCTTTTATGAGGATGGTCTAGAGGTCAACGTCTTGTATACGGTTGATGACCCTAAGAAGCGGGCCGTTGGTTTTAAGCTTTCTGAGGGGATGGAGATACCGAAGGAGTTAGAAGAGAAGTTTAAGTTTGCTAGACAGAAGTCTAAACTAGCTGGAACAATTCGAGGTTCGTATTTTGTGATTAAGGGAGAATATTAAAGTAAGAAAAAGCGCAAGCACAGCGGTGGGGGACGGACCCCCGTTTGTGAGACAGGGATCAAGGGCATTATCAGCGGGCGTTCCTTTGCGGGACATGCTCATGATAATGCCTTTTTCTTTTATAGCCTCCTGAGGTGGCAAGTTGCAGACGAGCACACAGTTTCATAAAATAGGTAGTTAATAGAATGGAGTTGAAACAATGGTACAAGAAGTAATCTCCTTGGTGTGCGGGACATGCGGCAGTTTATCGGAGCCGGTCAAGATGGAGAGTGAGTTTTTTGATATCGTTGGTTTCGAAAATGATGTTATGGAATGGTCTGATTACGAAAACGAAGTTCCTTCGCTAGATGCTCCCCATTGGGTATGGTCAGATCGCCCGCCTGTGCAAGGTCAGGTTAGAACAGTGAAAGTACGTCATCCTTTCCATATGAAGGCAGGAGAACCCTTTTGGATGTTATACACTCCGGTATCTTCCAGTCTCAATGGGTGGGATTCTCATCCGGAAGAGATTGAGCTTTCTTCTTTTGTTCAGTGTTCCATTGAATGTGTGCTTGAACGGAATGATTTAAAAGCGTGGTTGCGAGTTAAGGTCTTAGAGGTATGGATGATTAAAGATTTTAATAATCGTCTTCCGGCCCGAAATGGGAGCAGCGGGTATTTGGATGATTTTAAGATGTTTGGGAACCCGTACATATACCTTTACCGGAAATGGCTATTTATCAGCGCAGGCGCACAGGGAGATTTTGGCGTATGGGGACTCGTAAAACAAATGGATAGTCAGTATCATATGCTAGTATATGGAGATTGGGGCTTTCATAAAAACAATGCTTTTGGAGGCAACATCCTGTTACCTAAGCATCAAATGGAGGAATGGATCAAGCAGGCGATGCAGAATAATCGCTACGAGAAGGTAGAGTGACAAGGGAGGTCAATAGGTTGTTTTGGAAGAAAGAAACGCAGCTTGATCGAATAAAAAACAAACTCGAAAAGGCCATGCGCAAAGACACGGATTTTTTGGTGTTTGGGGCGTCCTCACACAAATACAGGGTTTATGAAAAGCTTACAGCAAAAGAGCTTGCGGACTGGCAAGCAAAAAATCAGGTCTCACTCCCGGAGCCTTATACGCAGTTTTTAACGAAAGTCGGAAATGGAGGCGCCGGGCCGTATTACGGAATTTATTCGATTGAAAAGGCCACTTCCTATACCGAAAGAAATGCACTCACTGCAAAATGCGTTCTGCACCCCAGAATGACAAAAGAGGAATGGAACCGTCTAACCGAACCCTTGACCAATGATGAGGACATCTCCGACTCGGAATACGACGCCGCCTGTAATATGGTGATGGGCGGCATGCTGTGCATCGGCACACAAGGCTGCGAATACGATATGTATCTCGTGCTTGAAGGAGAACACAGAGGGAAAATCGTTTACACTTCAGGTTTTTATCCTGATCATCCCTTTTTCTTTGTCTATGAAGACAACTTTCTGGACTGGTATGAGCGCTGGCTGGATGAAATTATTCTGGATTATGACATCGCGTGGTTTGGCAGCAAAATGCCGGGCGATGAAAATGCGTTGATCCAGGTTTATCACAACGCCCCAAACGAAGAAATCAAATCAAAAGCGCTTGACGGAATGTTCAAGTTTAAGAAAATCTCGCAGCCAACCATTGATTTTTTAAAAAACGTTGCGGATCAAGGACAAAAAGATCGCATCACCGCCATTCAGCTCATCTGCAAAACCTCTGTTGACGCGGGAAGAGACTATCTTTTGGAGCTGCTGCATTCGGATAGAACTGAGGATTTATTACACGCTTTACAGATTCTGAATTGGTATGGTAAATCTGTCGATTTATCGGAATTTATAAAAGTGATAGTGCAAAGTCTCGACAGGGTACACGACCCGGAAACGTTACGTCATGTGGGGTATGTTTTGGAGCCTTCCGGCGCGATTACATTCCAAAACTTTGCGCCCTTTTTGTGCCACGCCGACTCGGATATACAAACCGCTGCAATCTATGCCACACGCAGTTGCAATGACAAATCGGATAATTGGGAGATCATTGAACAGGTGTTAATGGGTGGCAACAAGGAGGTTGTGAAAAACTCTATTCTATTTTGGGGCATTGTCCCTCATGAGAAGTTATTGCCTTATTATAAGGCTGCATGGCCGGAATATAAAAACAATAATAATTTCAGGGAAAAATTTATAGATTGTTTGAAAGAATTAAATTTGCCGGATGATTATTTTGATAAAGAATAAATTCGAAATAACTTTATGAACGGAGGGAGAGCTTGCTTAAGTGGAATAGCGATGTATGGAGAAAGCTGACAGGCCCGTACGGATCTGCCGAGAACGTACCTGTGTTATTGCAGCAGCTCATGGGGGAATATAGCCAGGAGATTTTTGACGAACTCTTTCAGGAGCATTTGTTCCATCAAAATACGATCTATACGGCTACCTACGCGGCGATGCCGTTTTTGGCGCAAATTGCCTGTTCTACATCGGATGCGGAAGTGCGCAAAGAGCTGTTTATCAATTGCGGTATCATCGAGGCAAGCCGTGATGGGCGCGATGGGGCGCCATTTCCGGAATCTTGGGCGGAACTGGCCGAAGATGCAGGCAGCTCCGTTTGTACCGAATTGTATCGCGAATATATAGAGGCCATTGGCAAACTCAAGGTGCTTACAAAGGAAGTATTCGCCTATACAGCCCACCATTCCATCGATGAGACGGAGAAACGTTATATTCTTGTCGCGGACGCCGCTTATCGAGGTTCGTATAACGTTGCCAACATGCTGATGACGTTTATTCACGGGGATGAGTATGTGGCCGTGTGTCCTGCCTGCGAGGAAGATGTATTCCTATGGCCTAATGAAGACAATACAGAAATCCTTCAAGCCTACGAACACGATCCCGTCTTTCACACTGGCCAGGAATCACACGTCATCGTTCCGGCAACGTCCTTGGCAGATGAAGAAATACGAACATTGGCGGAGCGGGCGGAGGTGATCGGAGAGCCGACGTTAGCCGGGCATCTGCATTATTTAGCGGGGGAAACATCATGCCCGTCCTGCCGCGAGAAAATTTCTATATGGCCGTCTTTACTTAGCACGTTTACGATGTAGAGCTGCAAGTTAAGGGGGCGGGGAGAAACTAGGAGCTGTCACACCGTGACAAGCTCCTTCACATATATCCAATAGAAAAACTAACACTTACTCTTCACCGCGATGGCTGGCGTTTCATCCCTCTTGAAGTAAGGCAGCAATGAAATCAAGCCCAGAATCGCCAGAATGAAACCTACCCATAACGGAGAACGGAGTCCGTATCCAGCGTCGATGACCAATCCTCCGATGGAAGAGCCGGCGACGACGCCGAGGCTAATAACGGACCCGTGAACGGTTGTAACCAGCGTGCCGGTCCCTGCAACGCGGGTAATGCGGGTCGACATCGCGGGATTCAGGGTTACTCCCGTTAGTCCGATCAGTATGACGGCAATGACAGAAACGTACGGACTGTGGGCATAGATTCCAAACATCATCAGCGTGGCAGTCAAGAGTATCAATCCTATGGTTAGGGTTGGCATCATATACCGATCCGCAAATCTGCCGGTAACCAGGTTTCCAGCCACCGTCGCGATGCCGTATATCCCTAACAGAAGCGGAATCGTCACTGTGTCGAAGCCGGAGAGGTCGGTCAAGATAGGCGCAAAATAGCTGAATGCGGCAAACGTCGCGCCGATAATGAGAAGGCTGGTCGCATAGGCAGCCCATAGATTTGGATTTTTGAAGCTCGCCAGTTCGCTGCGCAAACTAACGGATTCCGGCTTAGCCGCAGCGGGGATCACTTTCATGCCCAAAAGGCCAGACAGCAAAACCAGCACGACAACTGCCCAAAAACTGGAGCGCCATCCGAAGTATTGGTTGAAGAGCATCGCCGCGGGCAAGCCGAGCGCCGTGGCCACCATTAAACCGCCAAGGACGATCGATGCGGCACGACCGCGGTACTGAGGACTGACGAAGTCAAAGCAAATGCCAAGCGAAACGCCGAAGCAAGCAGCGGAGGAGACGCCGGTAATGATCCGGGCAATCATCATCATCTCATAACCGATGGCTAACGCGCCAAGCGTCTGACCGAAGAGGAATAGGGCTGAAATCCATAAGAAAGCCCTTTTCTTCGACACTTTGGACAAACCAATCGCTAACAAAGGCCCCCCCACAATCATTCCCGCAGCATAAGCGGATATAAGGTAGCCGATGGAAGCAATGGATACGTCAAATTCCTTCGATAACGAAGTCATGATTCCGGCCACCGTAAATTCGGCAGTGGTCATGGAAAAGATCATCATTCCCAGTACGTAAATAGCAAACGGCATACAAGTAACCTCCAGTTTTCAAACAAATTGTAATGGTTAGTACAAAATTGGGCGTGGTAATGCTTCTATGGAGTTCTGTTCAGGCGCCCTCACTTTTTTATTAATCAGTACAAAATTAGCCATAAAAAAGCGCAACGCTAGAACAAGACTTCCAACGTTGCTTTGGCCATCTGAACGGCCCTTTCACGATTCTGAGCAGCGGCATTGAGTACCCGGAGTCCATAATAATTGCTTAGAAAGAGGTGGGCTAAATCCGAAGCCTGATGTGTCCGCGAGATTTCTCCCGACATCTGCCCTGCCTCAATCGCCTGTTGCAGAGCCTGCTCCAGCAAATCCACGTGACGCTTGAATAGGCTTTCGACCGCCGGATCTCTTTGTGCGCGCTCCATGGCAGCATTGATCAATAGGCAGCCTCTTCGATTCTCGTATGAAAAGTCCTCTTGGATCGCCCAATCGAGCAAAGCACGAAGCCGGTCTTTTACAGGTCCTTGCTGGTTAAGGATCTCAATCTGGGCTTGGATGCCGGTCTCATGGTAACGTAAGAGGGCTTGTTCATAAAGCTCGTGCTTGCTTCCGTAGGCATTGTATAAGCTTCCTCTTCCAAGACCGGTTTGTTTGCACAGATCCTCTGTCGAGCAAGCTTCGTAACCATGTTCCCAGAACAATTCCATAGCCGCATCGATCACAGCGGTATCTTTAAACTCCCGTGGTCTTCCGCTTTTACTCACCTTAGTCCACTCCCTTCCTGCACAATCTAATAAAAACATCATAATAATTTTGTACTGACCTGTCAAATATATGCTTGGAGCGGGTACTGTTCGAGTACGTGCAAGTTAAGCTTGACAAGATGTACCGTTTTATGCAAAGTTACTGGTGTCAAAAGGCTAAAAGAGCGCGAGAAGCGAGAAAGGTGAACCTTATGAAAGCGAACCGGATGGAAGCGTTCAGCGATGGCGTGTTGGCGATTATTATTACGATCATGGTGCTGGAATTCAAATTGCCGGAAGGCCATGACTGGTATGCGCTAATCGGACTTGGCCCGAAAATTCTCAGCTACATCTTCAGCTTCGTCTATATCGGCATCTACTGGAATAATCATCATCACCTGCTGCACATGGTTCGAACGGTGCACGGGCGGTTGATGTGGCTTAACCTGCTGCTGCTCTTCTGGCTATCTCTTATACCGTTCACGACGGCTTGGATGGGGGAAAGCCATTTTGCACCTACTCCAACGGCGCTGTACGGCATTATTTTACTGCTATCAGCGCTCTCGTACCGGCTGCTTCAGCTCGCGATTATTCAACAGCATTCCGGCGATTCCTCCTTCGTCGTATCGATGGGCAAAGACTGGAAGGTGAAATTATCTCCTTTTCTCTACTTGATCGCGGTACTGACCGCCTATGTGAGTCCTTGGATATCGTGCTTCTTTTTCGTACTCGTTGCCATCATCTGGTTCGTGCCGGATAAGCGAATCGAGCATGCTCTGAGAGGCCAGTAAGCGAGAGAAGGCTGGGAATTGGTTTCGTAGAACTTACCAATAGAAAGGTTGGAAGCATAGATGGGTATGCACGAAATTGAAGGCGCTGTTGATGGCGTTGTTCTTGTATTGGATGAAAGTCCTCTCAGCGCGGCTTTGGATATGCGCTCCATTTACGATTCCCTGGCTCGTTTTGTGGGAAGATGGGACGCTTCGTTTCAACATTTTCACGTACTTGCGCCTTTGGTGAAGCACAGGTATACCTATGCGTTTCCGGTAACGGAGCACCCCGAATACGAGCGGCATCAGGCGTACTTTGACGGGCTAAGAAAGCAGAAATCCCTGCTGCGTCATCCCGACCGCGAGTGGGACTGGGAGACCAATCGTGAAGTAGGCACCTACTGCCATCCGATGGAAGCTTGGGGAGGGCAATATTTGGACCAAATACCGGAGCATCTGCGGAATGTCGGCATGATCTACGTTGATGCGGGCAGCGAGCTTTGGCAGATGTTCGTGGACGCTGGCAAATTGACCGGCAAAGACACGGAACCGCCTCGGGATATTCCTTTGGAGGAGATCATCAGCATGACGCTGTCGGAAGCGCGCAAGCAGAATGAGAAGTTTCTGATCAGCATCTGGTATCCTCTCATGGCTGCCTATGTGATCTTGAATGCGATGGATAAGGCCTGGCAAACGGAGAGCGGCATGCCGCAGGACGGCTACAGCGCCCAGATGGTGATGGCAAATCCACATTTTCAAGCGATACGGAGCCTGATCATTGAAACTCGCGCTTATGAATACAACAACGATTACGGTCTCACCCGATTACCGGCCGAAGAGGATTTTGAGAAAGGGTTCCAAATACTGGACGACAGTCTGGCGGAACAGGGATGGGGGCAGTTTCTCGACTGGTGGTATGAACCGCTCAAGAACCATTATGCGGAAAAACGCAATCAGGCGTAGCGATTCATCCAAAATCAGCATGGAGATCAGTGCTGAAAATGATAAACCAAAGCCATAACCCTGGTAATTAGCGGGGGTAAGGCTTTGGTTTTTTGTGTATTCCTAGGGTTTTATGGACGATTTCTCACTTCTTAACTGCAATCACTTGAATTTTCCGGCTTTTAAATAGCAGGCAACTATCATATAATAGTAGATATATTAATCTTGATTTAAGAATGACAGGTTATAATTGATCCAGAAAAGGGTGTGACTAGGTCGCGCCCTAGCTTGCTGTGTAGCCTAAAGCAAGAGTGCCACATCTTTTCTTCAAATAATAGCGCGTAAGGACGGTTAAAATGAGTAACAGACAAACCAAAACAGACGTTATCTTAATTGGTGCTGGAATCATGAGTGCGACTTTAGGAACGCTGCTGAAGGAATTAGTACCGGACTGGAACATTACAGTTTTTGAGAAGCTCGCAACCGCAGGAGAAGAAAGCTCTAACGAATGGAATAATGCGGGAACGGGGCATGCTGCACTGTGCGAGCTTAACTACACCGTCGAAAAACAGGACGGATCCATAGATATTAGCAAAGCGATCAAAATTAACGAAGAGTATCAGATTTCAAAGCAGTTTTGGTCTTATCTTGTAAAAAGCAACCTGATTCGCAATCCGCAGGACTTTATCATGCCCTTGCCTCATTTGAGTTTAGTGCAAGGGGAAGATAATGTAACGTTTTTGAAAAAGCGTTTCGAAGCGATGTCCGACAATCCTCTGTTCCAAGGGATGGAGTTTTCCGATGACCCGGAAAAACTGATGGAATGGATTCCGCTGATTATGAACGGCCGGACCACGGATGAACCTATGGCGGCCACAAGAATCGAATCTGGAACGGATGTCAACTTTGGCGCTTTAACGCGTATGCTGTTCGATCACTTAAAGAGCAAGAACGTCGATATCAAATACAAGCATAGTGTAGATGATATTAAACGTGCCAGCGACGGCTCGTGGGAATTGAAAGTACGCAATGTCGATAGCGGTACCGTCGAACGCCATACGGCGAAATTCGTCTTTATCGGCGGCGGTGGAGGAAGCTTGCCTTTGCTGCAAAAATCCGGTATTCCCGAAGGGAAGCATATCGGAGGATTCCCGGTAAGCGGACTATTTATGGTGTGCAAAAATCCGGATGTCGTAGCGCAGCATCATGCCAAAGTATACGGTAAGGCTAAAGTCGGCGCTCCTCCGATGTCTGTTCCGCATCTGGACACCAGATTTATCGACAACAAAAAATCGTTGCTCTTTGGACCGTTTGCCGGCTTCTCGCCTAAGTTTTTGAAAACCGGCTCCATGTTCGATTTGATAGGCTCCGTAAAGCCGAATAACGTCTTCACGATGTTGGCGGCAGGTGCCAAAAACGTTCCATTGACGAAATACCTGATCCAGCAAGTGATGTTATCGAAAGAACAGCGCATGGAAGAGCTGCGCGAGTTTATCCCGAACGCCAAAAGCGAGGATTGGGATATCGTGGTAGCGGGACAGCGTGTGCAGGTTATCAAAGATACGGCTGCCGGCAAAGGAACGCTTCAATTCGGTACGGAAGTGGTTAATGCCGCGGATGGCTCGATCGCTGCATTGCTCGGGGCCTCCCCGGGAGCTTCGACCGCCGTTTCCGTTATGCTTGAGTTAATCAAAAGATGCTTCCCGCAGCAATTAAAAGCGTGGGAACCGAAAATCAAAGAAATGATTCCTTCTTATGGCGTATCACTGCTGAAAAACCCGGAGCTTATCGAAGAAATTCATACTTCGACAGGGCGGGCGCTTGGTCTAAGCAACGAACTGCAGCCTGCCATATAGACGGAAAAAATAAAAATGAATGTAGCGGCCTTCGTCCCTGGGACGGAGGCCGTTTAGTTTTGCCTGCAATCCTTCGTAACGGGTCAACGGACAATCCATTTGACAGGCTAATTGATAATGATTATAGTTATCAATTAGATTGCTGATCAATCTATTGTTCGGTTGAAGATGTTTGCGGCAACATCCATCATAAATAAACGGAGGGAGGGCATCCTATGAACTGGAAACGTACATATCCATGGGTAGGACTGCTGTTAGGAGCTGTAATAGCGGGAAGCGGATGCTCAAACACAACGGATCACGGCGCAGTCTCCAGCACTTCTCCGTCGGCATCCTCTCCGGATGATTCTTCAACAGTGAAGCCCGCCGCTGAGCGTGTGCTGAAGGATGCGTTGGGGCACGAAGTGAAAATACCGTCTAACCCCCAGAGGATTGTAGCATCCTATTTGGAGGATCATCTGGTTGCTCTTGGGGTGAAGCCGGTCGCCCAATGGTCCGTCGGCAACGGAAAATCGGTTCAAAGCTACCTCCAGAAGGAGCTTTACGGGATTCCGACCATTCCAAGCGATCTTCCCTTTGAATCGGTCATGAGCTTTGCTCCGGACTTAATCCTCATAGATAGTGCGGAGCAGGTAGCTGGGGACAAATACGCCCAATATGCCAAGATTGCTCCGACATTCACCGTGGGGAACGGAGTCAACAATGACTGGCGGCAGGAATTCATGACTGTGGCCGAGGTGTTGAATAAAAGCGAGGAAGCTAAGAAGGTTTTGGAGAATTACGATGTGAAGGTGAAGGAAGCCAAGGAGAAATTAAAGCAGGCCATCGGAAACAAATCCGTGGCTGTTCTCTGGGTAACCGAGAAAACGGTATATGTGCCTAACGAGCATCTATCCAGCGGCGACGTTCTGTACCGGGACCTGGGGCTAACCGTGCCGGAAGAAATTAAGAAAATTTCCGAAACGGCTAAAGCCAATTGGAATCCCATTACGATGGAGAAGCTTGCTCAAATGAACATTGACTATCTGTTTATTGTGAACAGCAAGGGCGCAACGAAAGAGCAGATACTAAAGGATCCGGTTTGGTCCGGTATTCCTGCAGTCAAAAACGAGCACGTATTCGAATATGATCGTACCTCAAGCTGGCTGTATACAGGTGCCATTGCGAATCGCCAGATGATCGACAACGTGCTGGAGAGTATCTTGAAGGAAAAAAACAAGTAAGCCATGACCGCTGTTCAACAGGACCAGTTACATCTCCTTTTTCCGGTTCTGCCGAAGGGCGCAGGTCTAGCCTCACGATCTTCATCATACCTTCATAATATCCTCATTGTAGCTTCATGATCAAAACGACGGTCTATGGTATTATTTATACATAAGCGAAAATTCAACCCAAATCTAAGGAGGAAAAATCAGTATGTCTCTTATCGGAACAGAAGTAAAACCATTCAAAGCATCGGCTTATCACAACGGGAAGTTTATCGATGTAACGGAAGCTGACTTCAAAGGAAAATGGAGCGTCGTTTGCTTCTACCCGGCCGACTTCACGTTCGTATGCCCGACGGAGCTTGAAGATCTGCAAAACCAATACGAAACGTTGAAAGGCCTCGGCGTTGAAGTATACTCCGTTTCCACGGATACTCACTTTACGCATAAAGCATGGCACGACAGCTCCGAGACAATCGGCAAAATCACTTACATCATGATCGGCGATCCTTCGCATACGATCTCCCGCAACTTCGACGTGTTGATCGAAGCTGACGGTCTGGCGGATCGTGGCACGTTCATTATCGATCCGGATGGCGTGATCCAAGCTGTTGAAATCAATGCAGGCGGTATCGGCCGCGATGCAAGCATTCTGGTGAACAAGATCAAAGCTGCTCAATATGTTCGCAACAACCCGGGCGAAGTGTGCCCTGCAAAATGGCAAGAAGGTTCCGCAACGCTGAAGCCGAGCCTCGATCTTGTCGGAAAGATCTAAGGAGTGAAAACTTATGGCACTGGACGCAGATATTAGAGAACAACTAAGTCAATACCTGCAGCTCATGGAAGGCGATGTGCAGATCCAAGTGAGTGCGGGGTCCGATGCCGTATCCCATGAAATGCTGGAGCTGGTGGATGAAATCGCCAGCTTATCCTCCAAAATTACGGTGGAAAGAACCGAATTGTCCCGAACGCCGAGCTTCCATGTGAACCGCGCGGGGGAAGACACGGGGATTGCTTTTGCCGGCATCCCCTTAGGACATGAGTTCACTTCCTTGGTCCTTGCGCTGCTGCAAGCGAGCGGAAGGCCGCCCAAGGTGGAACAGCACCTCATTGATCAGATCAAGAACATCCGCGGCGAATATCGTTTCGAGACCTACGTCAGCTTGAGCTGTCACAATTGTCCCGACGTCGTACAGGCCCTGAACGTCATGAGCGTCCTAAACCCTGGCATCTCGCATACGATGATCGACGGTGCGGCGTACAAAGCCGAGGTCGAGAGCAAAGACGTTATGGCTGTGCCTTCCGTTTACCTCAATGGCGAATTTTTCGGCAGCGGTCGCATGTCGCTTGAAGAGATTCTCGCCAAGCTGGGGACGGCTCCGGACGCATCCGAATTTGCGGACAAGGAACCGTACGACGTGCTTGTCGTCGGCGGGGGTCCCGCTGGCGCCAGCGCGGCGATCTATGCGGCACGCAAAGGCATTCGTACCGGGATTGTCGCCGAACGCTTTGGCGGTCAGGTCATGGATACGATGGGCATCGAGAACTTCATTAGCGTGAAATACACCGAAGGCCCTAAGCTTGTAGCGAGCCTTGAGGAGCATGTCAAAGAATACGGCATCGACGTGATGAAGCTCCAGCGTGCGAAGCGTTTGGAGAAGAAGGATCTCGTCGAAATCGAACTCGAAAACGGGGCTGTGTTAAAGAGCAAGACCGTCATTCTCTCCACTGGTGCTCGTTGGCGTAATGTCGGCGTTCCCGGCGAAGCGGAATTCAAGAACAAAGGCGTTGCTTACTGCCCTCACTGTGACGGCCCCTTATTTACAGGGAAAGACGTAGCCGTGATCGGCGGCGGCAACTCCGGCATCGAGGCGGCCATTGATCTTGCAGGTATCGTGAAGCACGTGACGGTGCTGGAGTTCATGCCCGAGCTGAAAGCCGATGCTGTCCTGCAGAAGCGACTGTACAGCCTCCCGAATGTGACGGTGCACAAGAACGTTCAAACCAAAGAAATTACCGGCACGGACAAAGTCAACGGGATTACGTATGTCGACCGCGATTCGGGGGAAGAGCATCATGTCGAATTGCAGGGCGTGTTTGTTCAGATCGGACTTGTTCCCAATACCGATTGGTTAGCGGATACGGTTGAGCGCACGCGCTTCGGCGAGATCGTCGTAGACCGTCATGGCGCTACAAACGTACCCGGTGTGTTTGCGGCAGGCGACTGCACCAATAGTCCTTATAAGCAGATCATCATTTCCATGGGATCGGGCGCAAACGCAGCCTTGGGCGCATTCGATTATCTTATACGAAATTAATAATACATTTTGCGTATACTATGAAAAGCCCCTATTTTATTTTAGGGGCTTTTTGGTGTAGGTTTATAATATAAACAAGGGATTCGGTTAGGATGAGAGGAAAGGAACGAAACATGAAAAGCATATTGTTCAAGTTGATGACTAAATTTACCTCGCTTACCGATGAGGAACAACGGGCGATCGCTGAAGATATCCTTGTGGAGGAATATAAAAAGGGAACCGTGCTCCTTAGACAAGGGGATGTCCCTACGAAATGCTATTTCGTGCTGAAGGGATGTGTAAGGCAGTACTCAATTGATGAAGCGGGAAAAGAAGTCACATCCAATTTCTACACGGAAGAGCAAGGGCTCTCGATTTTCAATCGTCATCAACAAAACAACCCGTCTGCGTACACTTTAACTTGTCTGGAAGACTGTGTATTGGTCGTTGGCGATCTTGATGCGGAAAAGGACATGCTTCACAAGCACTCCCAATTGGAAACCATGATACGTATGATGGTAGAAGAAACCCTGGGCGAGGTACAAGACGAATGGACTTCCTTTATCGCTTCGACACCCGAAGAACGCTACAGAGCGCTATTACGAAAAAGACCCCATCTGGTTAGTCGTGTACCACAGCATCAATTGGCGAGTTATCTTGGTATGACTCCAGAGTCATTAAGCAGAATCAAAAAGCGAATACATACCAACGGCTGATAGGAAAGCTATCATGCGCTTTTGGGGAATTTTCCTCCTCTGAGCAGCAGCCATATTCCAAAGCCCAGTTCTCCGGCAATCATAGGTATAGCAAAAACAAGATTAAGTATGGCAATAGCCCCGTCATATTGGGGAAGAAACGTTTTGCTGAGGTGAATGATGATGTAGCCAATTGCAGCAAGCAGCAATAAAATGCCGATCACTTTAGGAATGCTGCCGGATTTCAAAGCCACATAGCCAATTATCAACAAATGCCCGCCAAAAACGATCAAACCGATGGACCAAATCGATTCGAACGCTTCAAGAAACAGCATCATAAGGGATTGAATTTGTTCGGTTTGAAATGAGGCTAAATAAGTTCCAGACCCCGAGAGATGCAGCACCACGATCAAGTTCAGGATGGCTATTCCCAATATAGCCGAATAGGTAAGACGGAGCCATGCGCCGAGCAAGGAAAGGTTTTTATTCATGGGCTTCAGGAAAATATAGAGAGCCCATGCGACGACGATGTCACTGATCAGGATGATGACCCATCCGAAAATTTCGGCTTTGAACAGGCCGCTTGATGATACGATGTTGTTAAATGTGGCGCCAGCGTTGCCTTTCACCACAAGGCTTCCATGGACAAAACCGTAGGAAAAAAACGAGACAAGCGCCATGATGATAAGGGATATACCCGCGGTTAAAGCCGATTTTCGCTCAGCCATAAGATAGCCTCCTAGATGACATGATTTATGTTCATTGTATTAGGAGGAGGTTGGCCGGTCATTGACTTAAGTCAAGAAATGCTTCGATTAACCACGGTTTTATCAAGGGCAAGACGGTGGCAGGCTGCATGGCTTTGGTATGATCCATGCCGTTTCCTTTTAAAATTTCGACGTCCCAGCCGAAGGATTTTAATTGCTTCTCATTTTTTTGCAACAAACCGATAATATCCACCGTGACGCTTCCAAAGCTCTCGCCATACACGATGGTATCTTTTTCACCTGCAAAAGCCAGTTTAGGGAAGCTCAAGCTGTCTTGAATTTTTTTGTCGTCAAAATCCATTAAGCTTTGATACATCGTGAAAAATTGCTTCGTTTGATTGGGATCGATTTTCACCTGGATGGTATTCCAATCGATTTCCTCAGGGCTGGTAGGTTCTTCGTGTGCATATTCAGGGATGTTTTGATGATTCATTGCTTGCTCGTAAGTTTTTTCCGTTACGGCTAACATTTCTTGATAGGGTCCTTCATACGGCGGGTATCCGCCCATAATCAGACTTTCCAGCCGGTTGGTTCTAATCGCCAATTGCAATCCGACCAAAGCTAACCAGGAGTAACCGTAATAACTAAACTTCCCAACATTCATTTCATCCGCGATGCGCAGAAGATCTTGTGCCATGTTTTCAGGTGTGAGACTGTTCGGTTGGGGATGTGCAAATAGGTGACTTTCATAGTCAAAATACATAACTTGAAACGTGTCGGAAAGTCCTTCAACGAAGTTTTTTCCTAGTTCAGGATCTACACCCCACAATTTCAAGCTCTCAGCTTCCTGGCCGTAAACGGATTTTTTCGCTACAGGCAGCATGATGACCTTGGCGGAAGGGTTTCCCGTTAAACCGACCTCCAATGTTGAGCCGTCATGTAATTCTACGATTTTTTTCACGATAATCACTCCTAACCGGTTTATACTACTACCATACAACATTCATGCAATCCTTCGGTTTCACATGAATGCAACAGCTAGGGGCGTGCTCATTTGATGGTTCTATGTTAACGTAGTACTTGAAGGTTTCACTTCAAGGGTAAGGAGTGGGAAGGTGCAAATAACTTATACGCCTACACAAATTGCGAATGCACTAAACGTCAGCACGACCACATTGAGGAGATATGAAGAGCAAGGATTAATTCCCGATGTGCCGAGAACCGCAGGAAACCATCGAACCTACATGCCCATTCATGTTCAAGCTTTTAGGACGATCAGATCCTTGTTGAAAGGATATGAGATCCCCGTTGTTTATGATGCAATGAGAAGAATTAAGAACGGAGATAGGATTCAGGCACTTTGGTTAGTGAATCACGAGCTGCATCAGATTCAAGAAGAAAAGCAACGAGTGGAAGAAATACTTGCCATGGTCAAAAACGCCGATTTCACCATGTATAGGAATGTGAAAATAACGAATGCGATGTCGATTGGAAAAGTAGCGGAGATTGCCGGAGTAAACACTTCTGCGATCAGACATTGGGAGAAAGAGGGGCTGATTCGCTCCGAAAGAGATAAGGACAATGGGTACAGGATCTTTACCGTACCTGAATTAAGAAAAATATTGGTCATAAGCAGCTTAAGAAGAACCGTCTATTATATTGAAAATATGAAGCAGCTTCTACATGATTTGGACGTACACAGTTATTCCAAAATCGATCGATCGCTTCAGCTTGCGCTGCAAAATTTAAACCAGCAGCTTACCATGAAATTCGGGGGAATCGCGGAAATCATGAAATTTATCGATTTTTACAAAATAGAAGACGGATGTTAGCGGATCGTCTAAACGGTTTTTATTTGACAAAATAAGCGCCTAGGGCCATAATAAACATGTTTAAAAGCTTAAACATATAAGGGTGATTGCGATGGAAGCCTCGAATTGTCAAAACAGAGAGCGTGTGTTGGAAACATTCCAATTAACGACGGCGATTTTTCAAGCCTTAGGCGATGAGAATCGGCAGCATATCATTATGCTCTTGCTGGAGCACGGCAGCCTGAACGTAAATCAAATCACCGATCAGATGGCAATCTCCAGACCGGCCGTTTCGCATCACCTGAAAATATTGCGACAAGCCGGCTTGATTACCTTCGACAGGAATGGGAATGAGAAGTTTTATTCGATAAGCTCGGGTGAATTCCTGGTCAAAATTAAAAACCTCATTACGGCGATTGAAGCAGGGATATAAAAATTTTTTGAAGTCTATGTTTAAATTTTTAAACATATAAACGATATGATGTTAGGAGAATGGTTATGAAGAGCAGTAGCAGTAAACCGTGGAAGGGCATCTATTGGCTGATGCTGGCGGTACCTTTATTTTGGGGTGGATCTTTTTCGATGGCGGAGCATGTCGTATCGGAAATTCCGCCGCTTGTCGCTGCGACCCTTCGTTTTGCTCTCGCAGGCTTGCTGTTAATGCTGGTCGTCACTTTGAAATCGGAATGGAACATGTCCGTGTTAAAGCGAAGATGGAAGGGACTGCTTTTTGTATCGTTAACCGGGATTTTTGGCTATAATGCTTTGTTCTTTTTGGGTCTGAAATATACGTCTGCGATTAATGGGTCGTTGATCATCGCGACCATGCCTGTTTTTGTTACGGTAGGAGCCGTGTTCTTCTTGAAGGAAGCGTGGAGCGGCAGGACAGGACTCAGCTTGGTTTTATCGCTGGTTGGCGTGGTCGTTGTCATTACGAAAGGGTCTTTCCATACGATGAGCACCCTATCTTTTAATACGGGAGACATTTTGTTTTTTGCCGCGTTAGCTTGTGGGGTTATGTATGGTTTGCTTGGAAAAGCAGTCATGAAGGAGGTATCCCCGCTATTGGCAACGACTCTGATGACTTTGATCGGCTCCGTGTTTCTTGGGGGCAGCTCGTTGGTTGAAGGAGGATGGGGAAAGGTTCCTTCTCTATCATCTCATGGGTGGCTGGAAATGGTATATATGGTCCTGTTCGGTACGCTGGTCGGCTATGTCATCTTTAATAAAGGGGTTGAACAGATCGGGGCGAGCCGGGCCAGTATTTACCTGAACCTGACGCCCATTGTGACAACCTTGTTCTCTGTCGTACTATATGACACGATGATGACATGGCAGCAAGTGCTCGGGATGGCCATGGTGTTGGCCGGAATTGGCTTGGCGACGATCGGAAGAGTTGAGAGATCATAGAGGTGGACAAGGATGCTCTTGCTAAAAAAGCTGACGACCGCTAAAGTGCGGGCGCCAGCTCGTCGAGTGGAGTTTTCCTTTGTCTGCGCTAGACAGACTTTTTATTCCTGCTTGCTTCGCTTATGAACGTTTGATCCCAGCAACAAGGTAGGCCTTGAGGTCGGATGGCTTTCACTTGCCCATAAATCGTAAATGGGGTAATCCTTTTCAGGTGAGGCCCTCTTTTCATTTTTTGAACAGAATATCGCCCGTCTGTGCGGAAATGTTGAGCGTTGCACTCTCGGATTGAGCCTCACCCACATATCCATGAAGTTCTTTGGAAACAACCGTTGTGGTATTTGTTGCTTTTTCAAGAGAAACCTGATTATCAATATTCCCTAGTTTCGTTGATAGATTTACATATAGAGGCGCTGATTGATCAGGTAGATTGAATTCAACGTTACCAAGGTTCGTAGATATGTTACTGCTTTTCTTGCCAAGTACATCCCTTACGGTGATGTTGCCGGCACTGCTGCTCACATTTAAGTGTTGGACCGACAATTCTGACTCAACGGATATGTTGCCAAATCCGTTATCTATCTCAAGGGAGTTGAAGTCTTTATAAGGAAGACGGATGGTTAACGATGGCAATGGCCCCGTATTTATGCTCTTCTTTTGTTCCTGTTTAAGCATAATCAGTAATGTTCCATCTTGGATCGACGTAGTCACCTTGGTGTCCATTCCTTTTGAATTGCCCTTGGATAGTTCCCATTCTGCTTGATTGATTTGTTTGTCGCCTATGACTGTAACTGTAGCAGCGCTACTCTTGATTTTTAGGGAATGAATGTTATTTACATCAATTTGAGAAATATCCCCTTTTACTGTATTCGAGACATTTCCATTGTCCGATGTTTCTGAGTTTACAATTGTGTTCGTCGGTATAGAAGAGTTTTGCTGGGACGAACTTGGTGTACTGGTGACGGAGGATTCTTTCGTACATCCGGCGAGTACGATACTGGCAGCGGCCAGGAGTATCATAGTTAACTTCATGTTGTTATTCAAATGTGTATCTTCCTTTCTTCTGCATTAGATGTGTTGAATATACTCTCCCAAGTTAACGTATATCGATTTGATCAATTTTGCGAATCGCCATGTATCCGACCGCTAGGCCAATCGCGGCTAGCAGAATTGGAACGATAATAATGTCATTCAAGTTGAATCCGCCACTGTCCGAGCAGGTCAGCAATACGATGATGACGGAGGATACAATGGTCGTCGGACTAGAATATTTGCGCATCCCGAAGTAGAGCGGAATCAGCGCCATGAAGCTTGCCGCCAGCGCATGGAAGCCTAATTTCGCGGCGTGCTGCAACACGAGCGTCAGCGTCAGTTCACCCGGCACGAAATGTGTGAATGAGTTGATGACAACATACAACGTACTCAAAATAATCATGGAAACCACGGTACATAGAAAAGTGAACGCGATTACGACCATAAGCTTAGCCGCAATGATTTTGTGACGTTTGATCGGGTACATGAACAAGACGGTAATCGTCTTATGGTTGAACTCATCGATGACGAATCGCCCCAGCAAGACGGCGGCGAAAATAATAAATGTCCCTCTCGCAAATACATCTATCATAGAAAACACCCTGCTATAATTTTCAAATACGTTTATGCCGTACATCTTCGGCGAATAGCTTATTAACATCATGAATCCGAAAATGATCAGAGTAGCGATCGCCGCGCTGCGAATATACCCCATGATTTTAAATTTTCTTAGCTCCAGCTTCATCAAATTAAGCATGTACTCCACCTCCATTCAACACTTGCAAAAAGTAATCCTCTAACGAGCCGCTTCGTTTATGAATCGAATCAATAACCACTTCATTCATGATCAAGGTTTTAGTAATTTCGCTTTGTGCTATATGCTGGTCATAGATTCGTATGAATTGATTGTCGATGACTCGGATATTGTTCAATTGAAGTTTATCCGTTAAGACATAAGCAGCCCGGCTGCAATTCGTCGTCATGATCTCGATGTAATTCGTCGTCATGCCGCGAATTTCGTCCATCGCGATCTCTCGCAGTAACCGACCGCCTTGAATGACGCCAATTGTATCCGCAATTTGCTCGATCTCGCCTAGAATGTGGCTGGAGATCAATAGCGTCGTGCCATATTCCTTGCACAACATGCGGAATACGTCTCTTAACTCTTTGATCCCTAGCGGATCGAGTCCATTGATCGGTTCGTCGAAAATAAGCAGCTCCGGTTTGGTCGTAATAGCGCGGGCGATCCCCAGGCGCTGTTTCATCCCGAGCGAGAAGGTCTTTACTTTCTTCTTGCCCGTATCGACCAGATTCACAAGTTCCAGCGCTTCATCAATCGCCTTCTTGTTGTAGTACCCCATATAATCGCAATGCAGTTCCAGATTCTCGCGGGCAGTCAGCTTATCATAGAACACCGGGTATTCAATAATTGTTCCCATGCGTCCCAGAAGATGATAGGAATTCGGCATTAGCTTCTCTCCAAATAGCTCGATCTCCCCACTCGTCGGCTTGACGAGATTCGTAATCATCTTCATCACTGTCGTTTTTCCCGCGCCGTTGGGACCCAAGAATCCGTAGATTTCGCCTTTCTTCATATTCATATTGACATTCGAGATGACTTCCTGCCCTTGAAAAGCCTTGGTCAATCGATTCGTTCGTACGATATGCTCCATACTCTTTTCTCCCCTCGCTCACTCATAACTATATCTTACAGGACGTTATCTTCTTTTTTCTTACTTCACTCTTACGAATTTCTTAAGCGGACTCTATGTGTGATGATGCATGAAAAAACTCATGAAATGAGTTAACCCTCCTCAATTCATGAGCTAGTATTGTACTTTTTTCAATTGAACGGTAAACACCGTTAACTCATAAGGCTTGCTGCGGAGGTGGATGGACCCGCCCATACTCTCCACCAACCGCTTCGTAATGGTAAGACCCAGTCCGCTGCCTTGATAGAACTTATTCCGCGAATCTTCCAGCGTATACATCCGTTCAAACACATGATCGATATGCATCGCATCAATGCCCTTTCCCCGGTCCCATATATCCACATAGACAGAAGATTCATCTTCCCGGAGCGTCAAACCGAGCTGCTTGCCGTGATTGCCATATTTAATACTGTTCGAGATCAGATTGTTCAGCACGCGGTGCAGCGCCTCATCATTACCGAAGCCATAAATCGGATGATCCGGGATCTCGATATGGACGAGGTAACCTTGCTCCGTAAGAATGTCGTAATAAGCCAGAATCGTCGTGCCGCAACGTTCATTCATGAGAATTCGGGTCATCGGCATATCTTGATCCCCGGACTCCAGCTTAGCCAAATCGAAGAAATCGTGAATGAGCGCCAACGTCTCTTGGGTTTTGACAGACACTTTGCCCAGCAAACGTTCGCGCTCCTCTGCATGCATCGCCGGATCGAGATGGAGCATCTCAATATAACCCAGTACGACAGTCAAGGGGGTCCTCAGATCGTGCGAAATATTCGATACCATCTTTTTCATCGATATTTCCATCTTGGCATAGTCAGAGTACATCTGATGCTGCGCCTCCAAGAGCCGGTTGATCTCCATCAGCAGCGCTTTGAACTCCCGGTCGTTCGTCATGAGCAATAACTTCTCATGGGTAGCGTGGGATGATATACGTTCGATCTCTGATCGCAACCGGCGCAATTGCTTGCGGTGGCCCGCGCGATTAACCGCCTGATAGATGACTAAACAGATAAGAATCGCGATCATCATCAATAGAATGAGCGTCATCTTAGCGGCCTTCCCACTTGTAGCCAATGCCCCATAGCGTCTTAATATACCGCGGCTCTGACGGGTTATCTTCTATCTTGTCCCGCAGCCTGCTCATATGAACATTAATGACGTTCTCGTCGCCGTAATAGTCATCGTTCCATACCTTCGCGTAAATTTGTGCTTTCGTAAAGACGCGATTGGGATGCGCTGCGAATAGTCGCAGAATCTCGAACTCTTTGGATGTTAATTTTATCGGCTCCTCGTGCTTGAAGACGGCAAAATTGTCGGAATCGATCCGTAAATCGCCCATGTTCAGGATGTTATGCATCGGCGCAACCTTCGTCTCAACGCTCGCGTATTGCGTCGCCCGCCGGATGATCGCCTTCAGTCTCGCAGACAATTCGATCATCGAGAAAGGTTTCTCAATGTAGTCGTCTGCACCGAACCCGAGGCCTAACGCCTTGTCGATGTCGCTGTCCTTCGCGGACATAATCAAGATCGGCACATGGCTGTAAGTCCGAATGCGGCGGATGACTTCCATTCCATCGATCTTGGGCATCATAAGATCGACGAGTAACAGATCAAATCGCCCCTGCGCCTGCTCGAATTTCCGAAGTCCCTCGTCGCCATCCCCGGCAACGGTCACCGCATATCCTTCTTTCGTTAAATAAGTCTCAACCATTTCTACAATGGCTTGATCATCTTCCATAATGAATATTGAATGATTTATAATGAACAATCCTTTCCACGCTTGCTATGACTTTTCATTTCATTAGTATAACAAAAAAAGTACCGCAAGCTCATTATAATCCGATCATCCCCAATCGAGATATGACCGTTCGCCCAATAATACTATATAGACGGCTGAAAATAACCTATCACTTCATACAAGGAATTCACGTTGTTAACGACCTTGGAATAGGAAAAACCCGGCTTTTTAACTATTTTGTAATACACATTCAGTCTTTCTGGGCATTTTAGAATGGCTGCCGTCTATCGTTTCGATAGATTCACCAAAGGTTAATTTTTTCGTGATGCCCCTTTCGCAACCTCCATCCTATGCAAAAACAGCTAGATCTTTCAAGAGTGGCCGAAGGGTATAGAAGGATCGAGTTTTTACTATATGTAAACATCAATCTTGTCATTTTAACAAATGTAAATTTTTTATTTTATTGTTATGGAATATTGTTTTATATTCTTAGGGGAGGTTGGTTTTTTCGTGCGGGTCGTTAATCGCTCTTTGCGTTGGGAAATTGAAGACCAAATGAAGCTGCATGGTTATAATATCAATCAATTGGCGGAACTCTCTGGGATTAATACAGGCAATCTAAGCATGGCCTTGAATGGCATTTCCCGATCAATGACGATCAACCAACTGGATGCCCTGGCCAAAGTTTTCGGAAAGGTGCCCGGATGGTTGTATGAGCTGTACACGGAAGAATGTATCTCCGAAGATAAATTGTCCCGGCCGCGGTTAGTTCCGTATTTGGTACGAAGTGCCGAGGTTGGCAGAAACGATTGTATTGATGCGGTCGTATCTAAAATTCTTGATAACCCAAAAAACGTGCAAATCATCTTTGCTGCGGCAGAGAAGCTATTCAATAAGGGAAAACAAAAAGAATCGGAACGCTTTTATGAAATTGTTGTGGAGAACGTCAAAGACAGCTTTTCCGAAATGCTGGTGATGAGTCACTATAGGTTATTTACGGTCACGCAAGGTACGGATGCGGAAAAGAATTGGAAGGCCGTTATCCGATTTGATCCGTTTCGAAACCGGTTGCCGGAGAGTTATCGTTTGGACGCGTTGTACCAATTAGCGCGAGTTTGTTATTCATTGAAAAAGTGGAGCGAGGTTGAAGAATATGCGGGCGAGCTGGTGGAGCTAAGTACTGTTCTATGCGGCGATGAAGAGGTAGCGCCTAAACGGCATCCCGTGTATTATTACGGTAAGGGACTCTTGTATAAAGGAGCTGTGTTGGAAAGACGAGGGGTATATGACCGAGCAAAAGAATATGTGCTTAATTACATGAATTTAGAATGGCCAGATCCTCTCGATGAATCTGGCCAAAAAGAAGTGGAACAGTTTAAGATTTGGGGGAAAGCGAATTTATACACGCTTGAAGTATTGTCTGGAAACAAAGGCATTATTAATGAATATGCCGACTATCTAGCAGGCCTTAACCGATTAAACGACGTTGTGGCCGGATTGAATGCTATCATTGCGTCAGCGAATACATATGAGTTCAATGTTGATCATGTGCTGGCGCGTTTTTCTGGCTCTATTGCACGTTTCGATTTATTTAATCATGATCCGATTCTTTCAGAACGACATCTTCGATACAGGTATCATAAAGCTATTTATGAGTTCAGGCATGGCCGAATTCGAGAGGGACTTGATGAGACATTACATTGTCTTTCCTTAGCCAACGATATGAAAAAGTATGAAGATGGTTTTCAATGCGTCACGTTATTTGAATCTTATCGAGAACGGGCCTCGGCTCAGCAATTGAAAATGTATCGGTCAGCCATGGGCGTGAGAGAGGAGGTGTATTTAGAATGAAGGCTTATTTCCTGGCCCTGGTTATCGCCTTGGGGCTATTTGGTACAATCGGGTCTTTTGTGCCAGGTCCAAGTGATGGCGCGGTAATCAAGCTGCTTGACCATGGAACAGAATAACATTTTGAACAATTAACATCCATACCTTGAGGCATTCTGCACAAAGCAGAATGCTTTTTTTATGTCAATAAAACTCTTCATAAACTCCATATACCCATTATTCGGAAGTTTGGAAAGTAAGCGACTAATTCGTTTTCTGGAAGGCAGTTAACCAACATGGCGGCCGGTGTAGATTGTCCAAGCCGCCATGCTGGTCCAGATAGCTTAACTGAAATGCTCCAATACGATTTTGCCGATGGCTTGTCCAGATTCGATCTTGGCATGGGCAAGCTTCAAGTTCGCAGCGTTAATTGGCGACATCCGCTCAGTAACCGCGGTGCGGATTTTTCTCTCATCGACAAGCTCCGCTAACCGATTCAACAAACGATGCTGTTCTTCGATGTCCTCGGTCTGAAAAGTCGATCTCGTAAACATCGTCTCCCAGACCACCGTAACGCTCTTGCTCTTCAACAAGCCTAGTGCAATGGGTGCTTCATTTTCCACGATGAGACAGATTTTCCCTTGCGGAGCAATAACTTCTGTCATGTTATTCCAATGTTGATCCGTATTGTTCATGCAGAAGATATAATCGACATGGTCGAAGCCGATCTTCTGCAATTGCGGGAGGAAGGGCTCATAATGATTAATCACAAAATCCGCTCCCAGCTCCTTCACCCATTGAACCGATTCAGGTCGGGAAGCCGTTCCGATGACGGTAAGTCCAGCCAGCTTGGCAAGCTGCAAGGCGATGGAGCCTACGCCTCCCGCGGCGCCGATCATCAGAATCGATTTGTTCCGGTTTGCTTCAGGAGACTGGGAAATGAGAAGCCGATCAAAAAGACTCTCCCAAGCCGTAATCGTTGTTAACGGCAAGGATGCGGCATTGGCAAAATCCAGTGTCGACGGCTTTCTTCCGACGATCCGCTCGTCCACCAAATGAAATTCGCTGTTACCTCCCGGCCGAATGAGGCTCCCTGCATAAAATACCTCGTCCCCCGGATGAAAAATCGTGCATTCCGGTCCGACTTGCTGGACAACTCCAGCTACATCCCAACCAAGGATATAAGGAGGCTCTCCAACTTTATTATCGTAGGCGCGTACGATCGGATCGGCCGGGTTGACCGAGATGGCTTTTACTTCAACGAGAATATCGCGTCCTTGTGGGGAAGGCTTGGGCACCTCAAGATCTAACAGACTCTCCGGATGTTCGATTGGTAAATACTTATAATAACCGACTGCTTTCATCGTTTCTGGCTTTGTACTCAAATTCTATCATCCCTTCTCATATTCATTGCTGCCAGCTATTTCATTATATTTTAATAAGTAATATACTAAAAGTACGCAAATAAATAATATTAAGTATCAGAAACCATACCTAGAAGGGATGTTCTATATGCTAAGTCCAATAAAAAAATGTCCGGTTGAAACAACCTTGGGTGTTATCGGCGGAAAATGGAAGGGGGTCATTATTTATCATCTGCTGAGCGGGACAAAGCGGTTCAATGAGCTCCGAAGGATATACCCCCAAGTCACTCATCATACCCTTACGCTCCAATTGAGAGATCTTGAACGAGAAGGTATTGTTACACGAAAGATATATAATCAAGTACCGCCTAAGGTAGAGTATTCGTTAACGGAGTTTGGGAGAACGCTGGAACCGATTATTTTGCTAATGAAAGAATGGGGGGACCACTACGAGGAAAGGGTAAATCAGAGTGATGATTTGGAGATGAATGCGGCTGAACAATCGAACTTATGAGGCGATATAACCGAACGGTGATAGGGGTGCTTCCTATGGGGAAGCATCCTTTTTGTTTTTCTCAGATCGCGCCTTATTCAAATTAATTCACTTAAAATAAACTATGTTTTAACTAATAAATGAAAAAGAGCATAAAATTACAAAATCGACATAAATCTACTACATTTGCTATATACACCTTCCATGGCTAAGGCTATAATGCAGATAGAAAAAATTGGAGGGTGATTCCAAGTATGGAAAAGGTGTGGAATGTCGTATGGAAAAAAGATAACTACGCATTGGAGAAAGTAAGGAACAATAAGGCGCTGAAAAAATTTAATATCTACGAAAGCCTGGGAGTCAACTTTCATAAATATAAAAAAGTCGGTGATTTCGGGGCGGGCGGGGGCTATATGACGTTGGAATTGATCAACCGTTACCCCAGTATTGAAAGCGTGAGATTATACGATTATTCGGAAGATGCGCTGCTCAAGTCCAAAGAAAATCTGGCGAATTACAGCCATGTCAGCTTTAAGCAGCATGACTTGAATGTTCCGATGACGGATCATGCCGAACAACATGATTTTATTATGGCGTTCAGCGTGCTGGAGCATATTCATAATTATGAGACAGGCCTGCAGACGTTGTTCGACCATTTGGAAAGCTCCGGGGAAGCCATCATGGTCTGGTCCCATGCGAATTCGATTTTTAAGTGGCAGCGTCAATGGTATGAGAAGCTAAACCTGTGGAACTATGGCTTTCAGAAGGAGATGACCGTAAAGGAAATCTATCAATTTCTGGACGGCAAATTCGATGTGCTGTGCTGCAAAGTCGTTCCGTGCGTCGGAGATAAGGGCGTCTGGACCTTGCTGGATAATGTGATTCACAAATTCAATAAACAGAGCGGCAGATATTTATTTCTTCACCTGAAGAAGAAGCAATAGAGAAACGCTTGATGCTCGCTTAAAAACGATAAGAAGGTGAAGGTCATGATAATCGACGACATGGAAATTCATTACAACCAATGTCCTGAGAGCTATCAGTATGTTTTGGTTGTTTTACATTATAAAGATCAATTTGTTTTCGTGAAAAACAAAAAAAGAAAGTGGGAGTTTACAGGGGGAAAGAAGGAAGACGGCGAAACGATTCTGGAGGTTGCCAAGAGAGAGGCCTGGGAAGAAGCCGGAGCCATTATCGAAGATATACAGGTTGTAGGCTACTATACATTGGCCAACCATGAGAACGTGATTATTTCCGCCGCGGAAGTCTTGTATTTCGAGGATATTCCCGCATTCTCCGAAACGACGGAAGTCCGATTATCGACAACGCTGCCAAGCGAAGAGGAACTGTCGTTTACAGACGGAATTTACAAATCGATCTTCAGCCATATCAAGGAACATGGTTATGAAAGTTAAAGGCGTTCTACTCAGCGTTGCTTCCGTTCTGGTGATGAGCCTCTCGCCGCTGACCAATATGTTCTCTCTGTCGTCGATCGACCCGATGGTCGCCAGCTTTTACAGCAGTCTGTTTTCCGCTTTATTCTGCTTGCTATTTTTAGGGATTAGAAAAAAAAGCCTGACATTCGTCAACGACAAAAGAATCTATCTGCTGGGGGTCACCAACTCCATCGGCGTCGTGTGCCAATATTTCAGCTTGTTTATGCTGGGACCGATCGCTTTTGGCTTAATCGGCCGGTTTTATATTATTTTTTCGCTGGCCTTGGCCGTATTCATCCTCCGTGAAAAAATTAAATCGTCGAGCTATGTTCCGATCGTCATCTGTATCTTAGGTTCCTTTCTGGTCGTGAACACGGGATCGTCGAACAATAATATGATGGGAATTATACTGGGGCTGCTGTATACCTTTTTGTTTGCGTTAACCAATTTGCTGGCGAAGAAGCTGGTGGATCGGGTCGATTCCTCCATTATTTTATTTTACAACCAGATCATTTCTACCTTGTTGATCGGCGCGTTTATATGGATTGCTCGGGGAGATTATAAGGCTTTTTTCGCCGGAGAAAGCTTGTTGTTCATTGTGATTGCGGCATTTTGCAGCGGCTTTCTAGGCATTATCTTGTTCTATGAAAGCATTAAATACATCAAATTCTCGGTAGCCAATCTGATCCGGTCGCTGAATCCCGTCATTGTGTTTTTGTATTCGTATCCCTTTTTCCCAATTGAGATTACGGCCAAATTTATCGCAGGCAGCGTGATGATTGTCGTTTCGGTCATCTGGTTGAACCTGAAGCAAGAGTAGCCAACACTTTTCCAAAATGTGCTATGATATGGGAGAACTCATATCTGACATGGAGGTGAAGCGGTTGAAATTCGTGTACGGTATTTTAGCTTTGCTCGGAACCATACTGCCCTATTCCCAGTTCATACCGTGGGTTAGCGAGCATGGCCCTAACCTTTCTTTATTGATAAGAGAAGCAGGGCAGACCCGTATCGGCGCATTCGCATGGCTGGATGTCGCGGTTTCGGCAGCGGTCTTAATCGCCTTTATCATATATGAAGGGGGTCGCCAAGGAATGAAATGGTTATGGGTACCGATCGTTGGGACAGTAACCGTGGGCGTTTCGTTGGGACTTCCGTTGTTTTTATTACAACGAGAAATTCATTTGGAGAAAAAACGTGGATAAAAAAGCGAAAAAAATACTTATGAACACGTTCTGGTCGTCCGGCGGTTGGAAGGGTCGGCCGTATACCTTTGCCGGCGAGGATTTCCTGTATGCCAAAAGCAAAGGGCTGATGTTCGATCCCATCACGATTACGCATGATGAATTGGTCGAACGGCTGCACGAATTGCATCAAAAGACGACCAAAGAACGGGTAACCGCTGCGTTCCTGCACAGTCTGTCTACGAAAAAAGTTTATCTGCGGAGCGCTCTGTCGAGCTGGGCCCTGACGTCCCAATTGCCTCTACATACCTACGGACAGCGGAGTGCGGTACGGCCGAATTACAGCAGCTGCGGGGATTGCAATTTCCATGGCCTCATGGCAGACCGGGATTATGTCCATGCGGATTTGAACGTGCTGAATTTCGAGCGGGTCAAATGGGGAGGCGTCCGCTTGAACCAGCTTCTGTATTGCTGGCTGGATCTCGAATTGTTCAGCAAGGAAGAAGAAGTGTTCGAGGTTGCCGAGGAGGATACTGCCATGCTCCGCCGAATGACCGAAGCGATTCAGGACTGTGCGGAGCATGAAGGTGCCCGGCAGCTGGAGAAGCGCTGGAAGGATGCGTTTCCTTCAAGCAAGCAGGAGCGGGACGTAACGATGGAAATATGGGGATATGCCGGATTGCTGGCGCAGCAGGATACGCCCCGCAAGCTTCGGGGAGGGAGCCACGATTTTAACTCCGTTGCGGAGTGGCAGGGAAGTGACCGGTACTCCCGGGAGGCGCTGGAATTTTACTTCGGCGCGCTTCTGTAGGTTTATTTTCAATTGGTACCTGTAGACCATGTACCTTACTAACGAGAAGAGGATGAATATGGATAAAAGCCTATTGGAGCAGCTAAACCTCTGGCATGAAGAAGATGAATTTGAACAAATCATCGCTCGGATTCTGGAGATTCCTGAACAGGACCGCGATTATGATGTAATCAGTCATTTGGCTAGAGCCATGAACAATCTGGAACGTTACGAGGAAGCGCTGCAGCAGCTTTTGACGATTGAGAAGCAAGGCGGCAGCGACCCTTTGTGGCATTTCCGCGCGGGCTATGCCTACTACTATCTGGAACAATACGAGGATGCCGTAAGAGAATTCGAAATCGCGGATCAACTGGCTCCCAAGGACCGGGCCACGCTGTCGTTTTTAGTAGAGAGCCGTCATGGTCTCGCCGTAATGAACCGCAAACGCAAGCAGTCGCTGGCCCTACAGGCCCGGAACGAGCAAGGAAGAAAGTATGGGGCGGGAAAAATCCCCTTTGAAGGGTTTGACTTGACGAGCTTTTGGGACGATAGCGACTACGCGCTAAAACAATATGTCAGCGAGCCGCCTACAGACGAGCTTATAGCTTCGATCGAACAAGAGCTGGGCTACAAATTGCCGGCCTCTTACATTGCCATGATGAAATTGCATAACGGCGGTGTGCCAGTCAACACTTGCTTCCCTACGGAGGAAGCGACGTCTTGGGCGGAAGACCATATTGCGATTACGGGGATCTTGGGAATCGGGCGTGAAAAGCCTTATTCGCTCTGCGCGGAATTTGGCAGTAAGTTTATGATTGAAGAATGGGGCTATCCCGATATTGGCGTGGTCATTTGCGATTGCCCCTCGGCAGGTCACGATGTCGTGATGCTGGATTATCGGAAATGCGGCAGACATGGAGAGCCTGAGGTGGTCCATGTCGACCAGGAATGCGATTATGAAATTACGTTTTTGGCCGAAAGCTTCGAGGTCTTTGTCCGGAGCTTGGTGCATCACGATGTCTATGATACCTCGGAGGAAGGGAAGTATGAGGCTTTGCGGAAGGTGGCCCATGAGGAATTTTCCCCGCTGCTATCGGAGCTGTGTGCCCGTGTCACCGAGGTCGACAACATGGAGGAGATCATCCGTGCAATTTGTACCCGAATTGTAGAGGAAAAAGGATACTTTGCCTTTCATGCGGACGAGCTCTCTACGTTGATGTATGACCTGCAGTTTTGGCTGTACACCAAGTCTTACCCCAATACAAGCCGTGAACAATATTTGAAGGATTATAGCAAAATGATCGCTTTTGGCGGGTCGTTCAGCACGGGGGGGTATGCTCCCGGCTTTATCACGGACTGGCTGGACGATCGAATCCGGCAAGGCATGATTGGCAGGACAAGCGATGTGCTTACGTTTAAGGATGCGGCAACGAAGCAATTGCTGGAAAAGCTGAAAGCATTCGCTTCCGCGACTTAAAATTTATCAAAGCCCACCGGACCGAAGCCTGCGCGGCGCCGGGGGGCTTCCATGTGAAACTCGAAGTGGCGGGTTTAGGAAGTAAGGCTCACGAATTTCCAACGTGTATACCAATCCTTAATGTCAGGACTCATCGGAATCTCCAAATCCCGTTCCATTTTCGTTCTCAAGAGCAAATATTGCTCTTCCACACCGATCCTGTCGCCAATCCCATCATAAAGCTTCATCAGTGAGAAATAGCTTCCCTCCTCGTCCGGAAGCAATTGTTGAATACGGAGATGGACTTGAATGGCTTTTTTCGGTTTTTTTTGCTGCTCGTAGAACTCACATAACTTTCGCATATGGTATAACCACAGCAATCGAAACCGTTCCCGTTCATGTTCGGCCCAGAGGTAATCGTATTTTCCCAGATAGTCCCCCTTGTACATATTCAACACATGCTCATAGGCGTCAACTGTACCTGCATCCAGGACACCTAACTGCCTCATGGCATATTCCCATTCCTCTGTGTCTACCCGAGCTTCCCCGATGTCTAGCTTGTACCCTGCCTCCAAACTACCGCTGTTTATGGAAACCGTATCCATGTTGTAATTTTTCAAGGTTTGACGTACTTGATAAATCGTTGTGTAGAGATGCTGCGCTGCCTTAGTCTCTTCCAGCTCCGGCCATAGCAGTTCGAGCAAAACGCTTCGATTGATGGTCCGGTCCCGATGATGGAGCAAATAGGCAAACAATTCTTGCGCCTTGCTTGTGCGCCATTTCACGTTCTGGGCGTCCATGCCGGGCAGCTTAAACTGGATTTGATTAAAGCAGCAAATCATGGGGGAAGTCGCGTCCTGTGTTTTCCTGGTGGCTCTGATAGCCAATTTCTCTTTTATCCGCAGGATCGTTTGGCGTAGACGCTCCTTTTGCAGCGGCTTCACAATATAGTCCAAGGCGTAAAGCTCAAAAGCTTGCACAGCATATTTGTCGTAACTGGTCACAAATACGATTTCGGTACCGGGAACGACCGCCTGGATCTGCTTCCCCAGATTCAGGCCGTTAATATCCGGCATATGGATATCAAGAAACACAACATCGGGGCGATGAGCCAATACGCCTGCCATGACCTCGGTAGAATAGGAATAGGAGGCAACGATCTCGACCTCGCTTGCTTCACGCTCAATCGCTTTTTTAAGTCCTATTAATGCCAAATGTTCATCGTCAACCAATATGGCTTTCACAGGAGCGTCCTCCTTGACAGTCGGTTCTTGTAATTGCTTTCACAATTCTTATATCGGCTTTCATGCGGATATATTGAACAGACCCAGGATGAGTTGTCTAGGTTTTGTTTAGGTTGAGTTGGTAAACTAGTAGATAGCTCTCGAAATAACGTTTGCATCGGTGAACTTTCCAAGCCGTAATGCACAATTCCGAGCTGTAGTGAGTATCTGTCGCGTATGCCCGCTTTTGGATGTTTTTTTTGGCGATTCAATAAAAAGGAGGCTGGTAGTGTGCCGTAGGAACGCGCACCTGATTTGATTGGCGAAGCGTCGCCGCTGGCTCAGGGGACCCTTTAGATGCAGACGGCAGGACAAATTTGATTTGAATGGTAAAACTCATCAGAGTAACTCAAGCGAAAGCAGAGGCGCTCGAGTTAGAAGCAGTCGACAAATTAATTAAAAAGAAGGGAGAAAACCTGCTGAACAGAAAGAAATCTGCGAATATAGAATTTCTATATGCTTTCGCCAGCAGGAATGAACAAAAGATGAAATTAACAAATCGAAGAATGTTATCTTTACTAATGGCAATCATCATGGTATTGACGATGATCCCTTTTCATCCATTAGAAGTAAGAGCAGCGGCAACACCAATACTTGATCTTGGTATTCCTGTTAAAGTAACCGAAGTAACCTATCAGCTGCCAAATGCTGCATTTGGAAGCACAGGCGTCGTTGATGCAAAAGGCGGATACTTTACTGTGGCGGTAAATAGTGGCTCAATTGATGTTGGAGCTCTTTCAAGCGGTATTACGGAGTTAACGAATGGCATAAAAATTAGTGGCGTTGTTTCTGACAAATCTACACCTACGAATAGAGTGTTCAATTTTTCAAGTGGCAATACTTATGAAGATATTCAAGCTGTAATTCGAAATATGACATTTACACAAGTTTCAGGGCAAACCCAAAGTGTCACAATAAATGTAACGCCAGGGGCACCATTGACTGATGGAAAAACCTCTGTGCGTACCTACAATGGACGCCATTTTGTATATGTGGCAAGACAGAGTAGCATGACTTTTTACGATGCTGTGACTGCTGCAACGAACAATAAAGGACATCTTCTAGAACCAGCAGCAGGTGATGCGGGTGCTGCAGAAATGTTAGCGATTGCCAGTATGTTTAAAGAATTTAAGAGTCCCTTTACAGGAGGCTGGTACTTTATAAGCTTTATTGGCGCTACTAAAACTACAGCTCCTAGTTGGAGCACTTCTAGTGATAGCGCGACACATTATGTATCAAACAATGGTCTGCATACAAATCTTGAGTCACCGCCTTATTATTACTTTAATGGAACCGACTACGTCCATCTTACACTTCTGCTAGACACCAATAATACTACAGTACGTTACTTAGGCGTAAATAACACACACGGTGGCTCTAGCGCATATAAAGATCCGGGAGTTATTGTCGAGTATAATTCCGGTGTCATTAGTAACATCATCACTACCACAAAAGATATCAAACTTCTTCCAGTAATGGGAGGTAGCGTAACGATCGATGGCATTGCCAAGGCGGGTCAGACGTTAACGGCGAACGTAACGGGAATCACGTATACGCCAGACACGACAGGTAATGTGCCGACCTACCAGTGGTACCGAAACGGAGTCGCCATCACGAATGCGACGGGTTCAAGCTACACGTTAACCGCAGATGATCTGGGCGCGACCATCACCCTGACGGTCACCGCCGATGGTACGCATGCGGTAGGCAGCGTAACGAGTATGGCAACGGCAGTGGTTACGAAAGGGGATGGACCGGCCGCACCGAGTGCGCCAGTAGCAAGCAGCGTGACGCCTGCGAGCATTACCCTGCAACCAGTCAGCGGTCAGGAATACAGTATGGACGGCGGGTTAACTTGGCAGGATAGCCCAACCTTTAACGGACTGACACCAGGCACCGACTATACGTTTGTGACGCGGGTAAAAGCGACAGCGACGCAGATGGCGTCTGCCGTTAGCCCAGCCACCACGATTCGGACTTCGGTCGGAGAGCCGGCATTGGAAATCACGGAGCCGGCCAGCGGGACAGTAACGGTGTCTAAGCCGGCATTCAAAGGAACAGCAGCGCCAGGCTCTCAGGTTACGGTCAACATTGCGGATGGGATTACAGGGACGGTTACGGCCGACACGTATGGTAACTGGAGCTACACACCGGAAGTCAATTTGGCCGATGGCAACTACACGGTGAAAGTAACGGCTACGAAGGATGGGAAGTCCAGCACCGTAAGCAAAGGACTGACGGTTAACACCGCAGATCAATCCTCCTTGACGGGACTGCAGCTCAATAGCTGGAACGGAACGCCGATCGGGTTGTCGCCGGCCTTCAATGGAAGCACGACCAAGTATACGGCTTCCGTAACGAATAGCGTTTACAGCGTGACGGTAAGCTCGTTGCCGCTTGATCCGAACGCCAAGATTGAAGTCTCGGTTAATAATGGCCCTTGGCAGCAAGTTCCTAGCGGAACAACAAGCGGTAATCTGCCTTTAAATGTAGGAACGAACACGATTGTTGTAAAGGTTACGGATGCCAAAGGCAAAGTAACGGAATATACGTTGACGATTACAAGAGAATCTAGCGACAGCGGAGACTCGGATAGCAGCAGCGGCGGAAGCACCACAACGCCTTCAACCTCTACAGGCTCGTCTTCGTCGGGAGGTTCGACAACACCGAGTGGCTCGGGAATCGAAACCTCGGTGAACGGCAAAGACGATACGTTTGCAACGGGGAAAGAATCCACCTCGGGAGACCGCAAGGTGACTTCGGTTCAAGTGGATTTGGACAAGCTGAACAAAGCCTTGTCGCAAGGGAACGGACAGAAGCTGGCGATTCATTCCTCGAAAGATGGCGATATGAAGGTAGACGGATTGACGGCAGGAGCTGTGAAGCAGCTTGCCGATAAGGGAGCAGGCCTCGAAATCAGCAACCCGCTGGCGATCTACCCAGTTCCAGGCGGAAAAATGGATTTGAGCGCAGTGTCCAAGCAGTTGGGCAACGCGGCGCTCGGCGATATTGCGGTTCATATCGATATCGCACGTTCTTCTGACACGTTAATTAATAACGCCAAGAGCAAAGCGGCAGCGGAAGGCTACGAGCTGCTGGTCACTCCGGTCGATCTGGATATGACTTTCTCGCATGACGGCAAGATGGTAAGAGCGGGGCAATTGAACGGATACGCGGCGAAGTACATCGCGCTGCCGGAAGGCATCGATCCGAACCGCATTACGACAGGCGTTATCGTTAATCCGGACGGCAGCGTGTTCCATGTGCCGACGGTTGTAACGAAAATCAATAGCCGTTATTATGCATTCATTAAAGACTTACGCAGCAACGGCTCCTACTCGGTCATCTGGAATCCGCAAGATTTCGATGACGTGAAGAGCCATTGGGGCAAAGCCGACGTGAACAATATTGCGGCGAGACTCGACCTTGCCGGAACCGGGAACAATACGTTTTCGCCGGATCGCAACGTAACGCGATCCGAGTTCTCGGAGATTGTCGTGACCGGTCTCGGTTTGAAACGTCAAAATGCACCGCAGAACAAGTTCCCTGACGTTTCGGATTCCGCTTGGTACCGCAGCTCTGTAGCGATTGCGAACGAGTTCGATATCGTGCGCGGTTACGAGGACGGTAACTTCTACGGCGACCGTCAAATCACGAGAGAACAGGGCATGGCGATGATTGCCCGAGCTTACAAATTGATCGAGACGAAGGCCGCGCTGAGTCAGGAGCAGACCGATGCTCTGCTGGCGAAGTATGAAGATGCGAAAAAGGTATCTGCTTGGGCGAGAGAGGATATCGCTCTGATGATTGAGGCGGGAATTGTGCAAGGCAACGGGCCGCAGCTTCTGAGCCCGCAGTCGAATATGACGCGTGCTGAAGTGACGGCATTGATTGCAAGATTGCTTAAGACAACCAATCTGATCGATAAGTAAGCTTTTTTCGGCAAAAAATAAAAAGAGTCTTTACCGCTGCAACGGCAAAGACATGCGAAACCCACCGTTAGGCTGCCAACCTTACGCGGTGGGTTTTCGCTGTTCCATATTTTCCATGTTATCCTGCCCAATCGTTGAATAAATCAAAATGAGCAGCTGCCGCGGCCTGCTGCTCCATTCTTGTGTAATGTGCCTCCGGTCTGCTGCGATCATCATTATGCCTTTTTTGTAAATTTTCGGTAAAGTACTATATACCGTCCCCCTACTTTACTTATCGAGAAATCCCTCCTTATCATTTTCGAACCGAATTCACCTAATATCCGTAGTCGTTGTGGGCGTTTCAGGAGGAAATTTATATCGTTCACAAGTCTGTTTGCATTGAGAGATATCATGGAGCCATGGTCACCAAAATTATAACTTTTCATCATAGCAATGGAACCGGGTCTAACGATCCCGCAATATCCGGACACTCCAGCTGCGATAACCGGTCTGGCGCATGCCATTGCTTCAAGCGCGACACGACCAGTTCCTACGACGATATCTGCTGCATAAAAAGCATTTTGAATCGAAGCCAGTGGTCCCTTAACAAGAATAACTCTTCGTCCAAGACGTTGGTTCACTTTCTGGGCCAACTGTGAAAGCTGTCGTCGAAAAGGACCTGGACCATATAACACTGCCGCAAACTTTTTGTTGCTTCGCGCAACCTTTTCAACAGCCAAGATGACTTTTTGGGCTATCGGATATTTATCCCTTTCGAACCTTGAGGCATAGACTAAAAGCCGAGCATCTTGTGGCAAGCCGAGGGCTTTTCTCCATCTTTTTTTAGGCTGCTTGGCCTGAAACTGCTTAGTATTGATTCCGTTCGGAATAAGTTGAATTTTATACGCAGGGATTCCTCTCTTCCGTAACCATTGTGACAGCCCCGGTGAAACCGAAACGATTTTTTTGGAGGAAACGACGGAAGCTCTTAGATCATTCTTTGGTTCGTAGGTACTATGCACTGTAACTATAAGGGGAATGCCAGGATGCGCGCGTTGAAAACGATTGGCCAATCTAAGTCTAGTATTAGCATGAATAATGCCGTACTTGTTTCGGTTAACAATCTTGTATAAGCCTTGTACCTGCTTCATCAACTTTTCTTTTTGCATGGGTAGTATATGCACGGATATCCCCATTTTTCGTGCAGCAGAGGTTAGCGGGCCTCCTTTTGTTACAATCCCAACCCGAATACCTTTAGTAAGCAAAAATTTTGACAAGGACAAGACATGTCTCTCGGTCCCCCCGGTTTTAAGGCGATCAATTAACATCAAGACCTTCACTTCTTCAACCCCCCCTTTCACGATTTTCAGTTCTGCTTGCATAGCTTATGCTTTCGGAAAACGATATGACCGGACAAATGATGATTTATATTTATTTTGGTTAAGATGTTACACACCTTCTTAAAAAAGTAAAACCTAAAACGATTATTGTAAATCGAGCTACTTGATTCACTTTCCGAAATGGCCGTCATTTAAGGGACCCTTTGTGCCGCCAGTAAGATTAAATACTCGAAATGTACGCGCCCTTTCCTTATCGACATTGGAGCAAAGAAAGAATCTGCATGCGTTCCGATTACACCGTTCTCAGTTTCATGCTCGTGATCGCATCTTAAGACTTATACGACAAAAGGAAATATTTTGGTTGGGTTAAGAAAGGCCCTTGCCGCAAGAATGCGACCAAGAGCCGTTTTTGCACAGAAAAAAATCTAAAGGGAAGGGGAGCGCGCCCCCTACATTACGTTTCCTACTCGTCGAACGACGCTAACTTTTTAGCTCCGGAAAGGCTGTATACGCCAAACTCATAGAAGGAGTATCCGTAATCCGTTGCTCTTTGAATGCCTTGGAACTTCACGTATTTGGCTTGGACCGGGTTAAAATGCACCGTTTGTTTCCCGTCCGTTGCCGTAATCATGCCGCCATTTTCCTGCGTCACGTTGGTCCAATTCTGCTTGTCGTTCGAAACAAGCAACCGGAACGTTTTCGCCCGGGCGTATTCCCAATCCATTCTCACCGTATCGATGTCTGTCGGCGCACCGAGATCGACCTGGAACCACGTATTGTCCCTGTATTCGCTCGCCCATCTCGTAACGGGGGAGCCGTCGACCGCTTTCTCTGCGGCATAGCCGGGCTTATCGCCTTCCACCGAAGAGGCTTCGGCCTTTTTATTTTCCGCCAAATTCCCGATCAGGTAATAGACGCCTTCCTTGAGCGTATTGTACGCCGTATCGGTAATCATATGCTCTTCCTTCACACGGTCCAGCCGGGCGTTAAATACTTTCAGAAAATCGATAAACTTCGTTGGATTGGACCCTTCGAGGTGGGTCATCATTTCCAGATCTTTGATGAGCGCGCGAGCCGCTTTGGCATTCGTGATCTGGTTTTCCGCCGCGAAACGGTCGGCTAATTGTTTCATGGCTGCTGCGCTGGTGGATGCTTCGATCACGTAAGAAGTTTTCCGGGATTTGCCCGCCGTAATCACGGTAACGATCAACTCATGCTTTCCAAGCTTGCCCGCCAGATTCATGACGGTTCCTGCCGTATAAGGCTTGCCGTCAAACGTAGCGGTGACCTTGGTCAGCCCGCTGCCGTCATTGCTTTTCCATGCAAACTGAACAGGCTCCGTATCCGGCACGAGGGCTTTGTTTTGAATTGTTTTCCCGTTCATCTGCACTTCGGCTTCCGGAGCGACGGCTGTGTTTTTGACATACGTCCCTTTGACGAATTGATACAGCCAGTCGTACATCACCCGGTTGATCGGGTCGGCGCTCACCGCCGTATTATATACGGCATTGTTGCCTTGGTAATACGCTTTGAAGCCCTCCTGCATCAGACCTGTTTCTACACCGCTGTTCAAATAATCGATATACCGGTCGCGGAAGACGCTATCCGTCAGCATGCGATCATCGAACTCCAGCTCGTTGGACATCCCGTACCGCTTGGCGGTGTTTGCGGCATCTTCCAGACGGTCATAGCCCATTTCCTCGAAGAAATAGTTCGGCTGGAAATTGACGGCATCAATACCGACATCCTTCCACATAAAGCTCTTGTAAGCCAAGAAATGCGGAATCCAGAAAAACTTCAGACCGTTGTTATGAACCTTGGCACTCGTCGAACGAAGCAAATCCGGCCCTTTCGCGCTAGTGCTGATCTGCTCTTCCAGCCAGTACATGCCGACAAGCTCCAGATTGGAGTACCGAGCCGCTTCCCATTTTTGCTTCACTTGATCGAGCCACCATTGGATCGCTTTTTCCCGGTTGGCGAACGCCTTCGCTTCCCCGACCGTCGAAGCGTTAAAGCTTAAAGACTCTCCGTTCACGACGCCAAAATCGTTCAAGTACTCTCCCGGGTCCGGAATCATCAGGACGACCTTTTCCTTATAATCCGGCTGCCCCAGCTTGGCCCCGACTTCTTTAGTCGCTTCGTTAAGCTGCTGCATGTCGCCGGTTGCGGCGAAGGTCTTATTCAGATACCATTGCCAATCCTCGAGATTGGCTTTTCCATCGTAGCCCCGGCCGGCCGGCGAGGTCAGACCGAGAAACAGCACGCCGTCAAACAGCCGATCCACCGGCTGTCCGGCCTGATTCACATAGCTGATGTTGGGAATGATCCGTTCTTTCGTCCAATCGCCCAGATTATCCTTGTAATGCCCGTTGTACAGCAAGCCCAAGTGGTTGATGCCGGCTGTCGCTTCTCCCGGCTTTAAGAAGCCCACTTGATCGGGAGGAACCGTTACCGCTCCTGCTACTTTTCCATCCGTGCCCCAAATCTCGACTTCATCGATGAGGCTCCACGCCCGGGTATGCATCGGGAAGGTAACTTTCACATAGCGGGTGTAAACCATCCCCGTAACGGTTTTGTCGCTTTGGATGCCGTCCCGGCTTCCGTCCCACTCGAAGGTTTCTTGTCTTGGAGGCCCGTCTCCCCAGAGAAGCTGGGTAGCTTTGTGTGAAAGCGCTCCCCAATTTTGGCTGTCGTCGGAGGCATACATCGACACCGACAACGGCACAAGGATCGAGTTCGTCGGCCAATCCTGCAAGAAATGCGCTTTAACTTTCGAGATCGACTTTCGCTCGCCCAGATCGAACACGACCTCGCGCGTCTTCTTCTGCACATGTCCTACCCACGCGGGGTCCGACATATCCAATGCGCCATATTTTCCGTCCGTCAGCTTCCGGTTAGTATCCGGATGGGCCGCCTCCGGCGCTTGCGACCATGTATAATTCAACCCTAAAGCGAGGTTACGTTCCTTGGGCTTCGCCTCTTCCGCTTGCACGGCCGAGATCTGTGATAACATCATGACGGCGGTCATGACGACGGCTGTCCATTTTATTTTCAATCCCATAAATCCCGCTCCTTCCAACGTTGAGTTAATGCAGCATCAAGCTCTGAATAGATTACGTTCGAATCCAGCTTACAGGAGACGTTTCGTTCAAGCCTCGGGTCCATTCATGCGGCAGAGCCTCCTTTCCTGACGATTCCTTCGCGGTCAACGCTTGACGCGCGCAGGAATCTTCTTACTGTAAGAATAAGTAATCGGGGTCTATTTTCAAAGAGATAAGTTATGACTTTTGTATACAATTGTTTACTTGTTTGCTTCCGTATATGGCACGGCCACGTCAAGAGGTGTATACGAAAGTAAAGAGTAGTATATGGTTGAAGGCGCGTCCCCTGCCTATACTTGAACTATGAAGGTGGCATTATCCATACTTAAGGAAGACAACCGAGACTTGTAACATAAGTTGGAGGGGTAGCATGAAGAAGACAACGAAGACGCTTTCGTTCGCCGCATTGGCGATGAGCTTGGCGGTTACGGCATGCAGCAACAACGCAAACGAATCGGAAAACAAAGCGGATAACGCAGCGTCCGGCCAAGGAAACGGTGTGATTGAGGTTTCGACGGTTTCGCCAAGCGATCAATATCTGAAGTTCGACGAAGGCGAGAACTTTACCAAGAACGCCGTGTATGATGCGTACGAAAAAGACATTGGCGTCAAAGTGACCAACAAGTGGGTAGCCGATACGAGCCAATTCAAGGAAAAGGTCAAAATCACGATCGCATCCGGCGATCTTCCGGACTTCTTCCCGGTAAACGCGACGCAGTTGAAAGAGCTGACCGAAGCGGATATGATCATGGACCTGACGGAAGTGTACGACAAGTATGCCACGGACGAAACGAAGAAGTATCTGACGATGGACGGCGGCATGCAGATGAAGACGGCCATGTTCGACAATAAACTGATGGCGATTCCGAACACCTATAATCCGTACAATTACCAGTTCCTATATGTCCGTACGGACTGGCTGAAGAAGCTGAATTTGCCCGAGCCGAAGACGATGGCAGACATGATGACGATCGCCGAGGCTTTTAAAACCAAAGATCCCGGCGGTACGGGGAAGCCGTACGGACTCGCGATCAGCAAAAATCCTTTTAATATTGAAACTGGAGTTACGGGATTACGGGCTTTCCTCAACGGATACCATGCCTATGAAAATATTTGGATCGAGGATGGCAAGGGCGGGCTGGTCAACAGCGATATTCAGCCGCAGGTGAAGCAGGCGCTGGCCGCATTGCAGGACATGTTCAAGAAAGGGTTGATCGATCCCGAATTTGCGGTGAAGGATGCCGAGAAAGAGGCTGAGCTCATCTACAGCAACGGCATCGGGATGGTCTATGGCGCATCGTGGACGCCGGCCCAGCTCGTCAAAGGCGCCGTGAAGGACGGAAAAGTGGTGCAGGAATGGGGCGCGTTCCCGATTCCGACGGTGGACAGCAACCCGGCCTTATCGCAAATCGGACTGGGCGTGGATGAATATTACGTCGTCTCCAAGAAAGCGAAGCATCCGGAAGGCGTCATCAAGCTGCTGAACCAATGGATCGCCGTCGATAACCACCCGACCGAAGAGCAGAAGGTGTACGAGTTCGGCAAAGACCGCAAAGAGAAGGGCAACAATTATTGGCTGATCAATCCGCTGCGCGTCGGCAAGCAAATCGACAACAACGGCGAGGTGCTGCCTAAAGCGATTGCCAACAAGGATACGGGTATTCTGGAGTCGAAGGACCAGAAAACGCGATATGAGCGTGCGATGAAGTACGTGAACGGCGATACGAGCATGTGGTGGGAATACCTGATTTCCGGTCCGAATGGCGTGTATTCGCTTATTCCGTCTATCCAGAAGAACAAGCAGTACCTGCAAAACAAATTTTATGGCGCGCCGACGCCAACCATGGCCGAAAGACAGGAGATTTTGCTCAAGAAGCGGGACGAGGTCTATTTTAAAATCATTATGAATCAAGTATCGGTCGATGAATTCGATAAATTCGTGGAAGAATGGAAGAAGCTTGGCGGCGATGCCATGACCAAAGAAGTGAACGAGTGGTACAAAACGAAGAAATAACGGCTATCCGGGCGAATCGAGGGATCGGGCGTACACCGTCCCTCCCTCTTTTTTTCATGGTACCGCAACAACATCCTTAGGCATACGCGAGGTGAATGGCGTGAATGGACTGATACGGATATGGAGGCGGGAGTGGCCTCTGCATATGATGCTGATTCCGGGAATCGTGCTGGTGGTGATATTCAGCTATGTTCCCATGGCGGGCCTCATCATGGCTTTCCAGAAATATATCCCGAACAGAGGCTTGTTCGGCTCACCCTTCATCGGGATGAAAAACTTTCAATTATTGATCGATTATCCCGATATCGGGCGTATTTTCTTCAATACCGTCTATATTGCCGTAATGAAAATTATCGCCGGTCTGGTCGTGCCGATCACGGTGGCCATTCTGCTGAACGAGCTGCGGAGAGAATGGATCAAGCGAACGTTCCAGACGCTCGTCTACTTGCCCCACTTTTTATCGTGGGTGCTGTTAAGCGGGATCTTGGTCGACGTATTGTCTCCATCGTCCGGCATTCTCAATCAATTTCTCGGATTACTCGGTATCCAGCCTATCTTCTTCTTGGGAAGCAACGCCTGGTTTCCGTATGCGATGGTGCTGTCGGATGTATGGAAGGAGTTCGGCTTCGGCACGATTGTGTATCTGGCGGCGCTAACCAACATCAACCCGTCGCTCTATGAAGCGGCGGAAATCGACGGCGCGGGGCGGTGGAAGCAGACCTTCCATATTACGCTGCCTGGTATGATGCCGATCGTCATCCTGATGCTGACGCTGAATATCGGGAACGTCCTCAATGCCGGCTTCGAGCAAATCTTCAACCTGTACAGCCCGCCGGTCTATGAAAGCGCAGACATTATCGATACCTTCGTCTATCGCATGGGGGTGCAGCAGGCGCAATTCGGCTTCGCCACGGCAGTAGGTCTATTGAAATCCGTCGTATCGTTCATCTTGATCGCCATTTCCTATGTACTCGCCTATCGCGTAGCGAATTACCGGATTTTCTAAGCTAAGCTTCGTCCGTTATCAGAAAGGAGGCCTACCGTGGCGATAAAGACATCCTTGGGCCGCAAACTATTTATCGCGTGCAATTACATCTTCCTGGCGCTTCTGTCGTTCCTGTGCCTGATGCCGATTATTCATATTTTGGCGATTTCGTTCAGCTCCGGCACGGCTGCCGCGGCCGGCAAGGTTACGCTGTGGCCGATCGAGTTCACGACGGCCGCCTATAATAACGTGTTCGGCAAGCCCGAATATTTGCGGGCGTTCTGGGTATCGGTCCAGCGCGTCGTGCTTGGAACGACCCTCAGCATGTTTTTGACGATTCTGACGGCCTATCCGTTGTCCAAGGAGCCTCGGCAATTCCGGCTGCGAACGTTTTACGCCTGGTTCTTCGTCTTTACGATCCTGTTCAGCGGCGGTCTGATTCCCACTTTTCTCACGATAAAATCGCTGAACTTGATCGACAGCATCTGGGCGTTGGTCTTGCCGACAGCCGTTCCGGTGTTCAATGTCATCCTGCTGCTGAATTTCTATCGCAATTTGCCGAAGGAGCTGGAGGAATCGTCGCGGATCGACGGCGCAGGCCATTTTACGACTTTATGGAAAATTTACGTGCCGCTTTCCTTGCCTGCCTTGGCCACGACGGGACTGTTCACGATGGTCGGTCATTGGAACAGCTGGTTTGACGGAATGCTGTATATGAATCATACTGAAAATTATCCGCTGCAAACGTTTTTACAGACGGTCATTATCAAGATGGATTTCCGCTTCATTAAAGCGGAGAATGCCGAATTGATGCTTAAGCTGTCCGACCGAACGAGCAGAGCGGCGCAAATTTTCGTAGCGGCCTTTCCCATCCTGGTGGTGTATCCGTTCTTGCAGAAGCTGTTCATTAAAGGAATCGTCATGGGGAGTGTAAAAGGATAATAGCGAAGCGTTCTGCAGGCATTAGAGGAGAACATACGATGAACTGCTTATTCTTTTTGCGTGATTCCTCGATATTCAAGAAGGTGATGGCCGCTTTTCTGGCGGCTTTGCTGCCGCTGATGGCGATTACTTGGACGATCAACGAGAAGGGCTCGGACAATATCCGCAGTGAAATTACGGAGTCAGTACTGAATACGACGCGGTTCTATATGGACTCGCTGGACAAGGAAGCGGATCGCATCAGCCGTTATTTGCCCAACTATGTGATGGATACGGATCTGATGGAGCTTGCGGCAACCGGCAATGACATGAGTCCGTACGAGCGGACGCGCAAAGTATTGGATATCCAGCGGCGGCTTGAGCTGATGAAAAATTCAAGTCCTTTCATTGAGGAAGCGAAGGCCTACGTTCCGCTCCTCAAACGCAGCATTCTCAGCAACGATTATGAAACCCGTCTGGACCCGGAGGAATATACGGCGATGCAGCAAAATGCGAAGCTGTATGAAGCGCCGTTCATTTACTGGAACGACCGGTTGTTTATTACGATGCCATATCCCGGGAATTCGGCCCGAAGTCCGTTATATATTCTGGGGGTCGAGCTGTCGGCGGCCAAGATCAAGGAAACACTCGCGCAAATCGGCCGGACGCGAGGCGGGCAGAGCGTCCTGCTCAATTTGGAGCTGGGGTGGAGCATGGAGACGGGGATGGACCCGGCTTTGCTTCAGCGAATGAAGTCTTTTGCCTTGGAGAAGCGGGAATTGCAATCTGAGGAAGGCCATGAAACGATCGTTCATGACCATAAAAGGTATCTTGTGGTGTATAAATATTCCAAGCTCTGGAACTCGTATTCCATTACCTGCATCCCGGAAGAGATGGTTCTGGGCTCGCTGCAGATGTACCGGACGTTGTTCTGGTGGGCGTGTGCGCTGGCCGTTTGTATCGTCATGTTTTTTACTTATTTTCTATTGCGGTTTATTTACCGGCCATTGATGAAGCTGGTGCATTCCTTCCGCCGCGTTCAGCAGAACCGGCTGGAGCCGATCCTCATCGATCGCGGAGCGGATGAATTCGGTTATTTGTACCGGGCGTTCAATGATACGGTGCGGTCCTTGAAAACGTTGATAGAGGAAAACTACGAGCAGCAAATCCGGAATCAGCGTTCGGAGCTGAAGCGGCTGCAATCGCAGATTAATCCTCACTTTTTATATAATTGCTTTTTTGTACTATGCCGGTTGATTAAATCGGAGAGCCAGAAGGAGAAGGCGTATCAATTTTGCTTATATATCGGGCAATACTTCCAGTTCATCACCCGTAACGACGAGGATGAAATCCCGCTTGAGCTGGAGGTGGAGCATTCCCGCACGTATGTCGAGATGCAACGAATCTGCTACGGGGAACGGATTCAGGTTTTGTTCGAGGGAGATGTCCCTGCGATTCACGTGCCGCGGCTCATTCTACAGCCGATTATTGAGAATGCGTATAAGCATGCGTTGGGCAATATGCTTCAACCCGGCGAATTGTGGGTACATAGCGAGCGGAGGGACGATGACTTCCTCCTCTATGTCGAAGATAACGGCCAAAGCATCACGGACGAGGAGATCGACCTGCTGCAGAAGAAGCTGCGCTATTCCTCGAACCGGATCGAGGAAACGACCGGCCTTATGAACGTCCATCGTAGAATTCAGCTGCGCTACGGAGAAGCATATGGCATTACCGTGTCCCGTTCGGAGCTGGGCGGGCTGCAAGTCATCATCAAACTGAGCGTAAGCTAAAGGGGGAACGGCATGTACCGACTGCTGATCGTGGATGATCTTCCCATTATCGTCGACGGCCTTCTTGAGCTATTCGAGCAAACCAGCCATCTGCCGCTTGAGGTGATGAGCGCTTATTCGGGCGAAGAAGCGCTGGAGGTGCTGTCCGACCACCGGATCGATATCGTCGTGTCCGACATTAAGATGCCCGGTATTGAAGGGATCGAGCTGCTGCGGGAAATCAAGTCGCAGTGGCCCGCCTGCAAGGTGATTTTTCTGACCGGCTATAACGATTTCCACTATGCCCGAAGCGCCATTACCTACGGCGGGTTCGATTACATTCTGAAGGTCGAAAGCGACGAAAAAATTATTCAGTCCGTCGAACGGGCCATCGAGAAAATCGAAGAGGAACAGGATCAAGTGCAGATGATTGCGAGAGCGCAATCCAAGATGAGACAGGCCCTGCCCTCGCTGCAAAAGGAGTTCATGTGGGGACTCCTGCAGGGCAAGCAGGTCACGGAGGAGGAGCTCAGACAGGCGTTCAAAGAAATCGACATCCCGCTCGATGCGACCATGCCGGTGTATTTGCTCATGGGAAGGGTGGATGCCTGGAAAGAGATGTTCACCATGCCGGATAAAGCGCTGCTCACCTATGCGCTGCAAAATATTTGCGACGAGTATTTGTCGGCACAGGTACGAAGCTTTTCCGTCGTCTTCGAGCTGTCCAAGATCGTCTGGATCATTCAGCCCAAAGCTTCTGACGAGCTATCCGGCCATGCCGGCGGTCTGGATTGGATGAGAGCCCACCGGTATACGAGCGGTATTCTGGACAGCGTGCAGGAAACGTGCAAGAAGCTGCTGCGGCTGTCGGTCTCGTTCCTGCTCGGCAGCGAGGCGATCCCGTGGAACAGTCTGTCGGACCGGTTTCATTCGATCAAATACGGCTTGATGCAAGGACACGGATTGTTGCACGAGGTCATTATGACCGATAAGGACATGCAGAAGGCGGACCCTACCGATAAAGCGGAAAACTATCATGACGGATTCTTCCACGCCCGGGTACAATTGCTCATGACCTGTCTGGAGAACAATCACCGCGAGCAGTTCAACAAGCTGTTCGTCGAGCTGACCGCCATATGGAACGACCCGGACACGCCCTGTGAGCGGAAGAGCGAGCTGTACCATTCCCTCTCGTCCGTCTTTTTGTTCTATCTGTACAAATATCGGGACATTCGCGATCACGTCAATTTGCAGGTGGATCTCGACATTTTGTTTCGCTATGACGATTCTGCTCCCTGGCCGGAGCTGGTCGAATACTATTGGAAAATCGCCGATTGCATCTTCGAATGGAACGCGCAGCGGGGCTTGCAGCTGCCGACGGAGGTCGTGAATAAGGTGCACCGCTATATCGAGGAGCACATCGCTACCGATATTTCGCTCACCGCTCTGGCGGATTACGTAGGCTTGAACCCGTCGTATTTGTCCAGGCTGTATAAGCAAATGACCGGGATCGGGCTATCGAAATATGTGAACGATTACAAGAACGTGATCGCGAAAGACATGCTTCTGAACACCTCGATGAAGGTCAACGAAATCGCGGCTGCGCTGGGCTATAACTCGGCGCTTGCGTTTATTCGCTTCTTCAAGAAGCAGAACGAGACGACGCCGCAGGATTTTCGCACGGCGCGAAGCCCGATGCCTGGTTAGCATTAGTTAAATGAAAAAATCAAGCCGTCTTGGTTCGATCGAGATGGTTTGATTTTTTTAGTTTCGGAAGGAAAAGTTTTTTTAACCAACCGATCCGTGTTCTTAACAAACGTTGCTATGCTATAACTTAGATAGTATATGCTGGTAGAAGGAAGTGAACCTGATGACCAATCAACCCAGTGGAGAAAATACGCCTTTATTTTCACAAACGATTACCGACTTTTGGCGGATGCAATTTTTGAACGGAGACGTCCTCTACAGCGATGAAGTCTTTACTCTCGCCATCAACCCGGACCTGGACGAAGACAGTCGGGTCATGGTGCTGGAAACCGCCGACGGCCGGGTTATGGCGGTTCTGACGCCTGCGCTGGCCGAGAAGACAGGCCTTGATCAACGACAAGACCTGTCGGAGCCGATCTTTCGCCGGAAATTGAACGAAGCGGGAGTCACTCTGCATGGCGCGGACTAATGATCTCGACCGAGCTGCGGTCCACCTCGACCACGATGCTCTCGACATTTGCGGAAGCTCTTTTGTTCTCCTCGGAAGAAAGGGTCAGGTCTTTAATAATCGAAACGCCGTTATGGCATAAACTGTTGGTTTGATTGACCATCGATTCGATCTCCGAGGTGCTGTTCAAGATGTCCCCCATGCCGCGCGCCAAATCGGAAACTTTATCGGAGCCGTGTTCCGTTTCATTGGCTTGCTCTTCGCTTGCTTTGGCGATGTTGTCAATCGCAAGCGACAGTTCGGTCGTAGAAACCAAATTGTCGTTGGACACCTGGGTCAGATGTTCGGAGGTGGCGGTGACGCTGCCGGATGCTTGCTTGATCGAACCGACAACCTCTCTTAATGCATTTCTCATTTCACTGATGGCGAGCGTCATTCTTCCGATTTCGTCGCTTCGTTTCATGAGCTTCTCATAGGAGGCGTCTTCTTTCAGGTCCAGCTTGCTGGTTTTTTGAATGAGGGCTACCAGGTGGTCCAGCGGTTTGAAGGTTTTCTCGTAGATCGCCAGCATGACGACGATAAAGAGAACCAAGCTAATAGCGACGATGATGCCCACATTAGTCAGAATTTTGGTTATGATTTGGCTGATTTCCCTATGTGTATACCCCGCAGTCAAAGTCGCGTTTTGGAATGGAAGGTGCAGCGGGGCCTGCAACGATTATCCAAGCTCTTTAAGGGGCGCGAGCTCAAGGCAACTCCCGGAATTACGAGATAACTGTGAAAGAATAAAACATTCCCTGAAATTATAATTAGCATTGAACCATCCCTGGCAGGACACTCCAATGCTAATGATGATCTATCCGTTTGTACTAAGCGCCAACAAGCGTTTTAGGTTATCATCAATAAATTTATTATCGTCACTATTGATGCCGCGACCGGCAAAATGGCCCCAGATCGACTCGATAGGATTAAAAACAGCATTAGGTATGAACTTAGCCTCGTATTCGTTATCGTCCGCCGAGCAGAAAAGATCCGTGCTCCCTGGCATGACGAAGGCAAGCGCTTTAATGCTTTTGAGTGCCTTATCGAAATCTCCGTTATAGGAGGGGTTTGCACTAATATCTGCATGTTGTCCTGTCCATAACATGGCCAGGACATTGTGCGGATCCATCTTCATAAAGCTATCTTCCCAGACGCCAGTCATAAAATCTGTCAATGAATCAAATCCCAGCTCACGATAAAGTTCCTCTCTGTAAAACGCCTGCGATACGCCCCATCCCGCATACACACGACCAACGGCGCGCATGTCTGCAGAAGTCAGCTGGTTTAGTTTGCTTGAATCGAAACCAATTGCGGCCATGAGCGGAGCTTTCATGCCGTCCAGGACCACATACGTTTGGGGCCAAGTCTTGGCAACTCCGGCGAAAGGTGCAATTCGTTCCACCATGTCTGGATAACTTGCCCCCCATTGGAATGCTTGAATGCCTCCCATGGACCAACCAACGACGAGAGCGATCTTTTGAATGCCGAATTTTTCGGTCACCAGCCGATGCTGGAATTGAACGTTGTCATAGATGGTTACCTGCGGAAAATTAGCCCGGTCGAATGGGGGAGGCGTGTTACTGGGAGACGAAGATAATCCGTTGCCCAGCAGATTTGGAACGATTATGAAATAGTTCTGCGGATCGAGTGCCATGCCGTCTCCAATCAACCATTCATTCTGAACATGCTGGTCGCCAAAACCAGTTGGATAGATGATGACATTATCTTTCTTTTCATTCAATCTTCCATAAGTCTTATAAGCAAGAAAAGCACTCGGTAACGTCACTCCCGATTGCAAGGTTACGTCACCCATATCAAAAATCTCATAATCCATCGTATTGTCGCTCCCTTCAAAATGAAACCACACATTGAGAATGTATTTCTTGTTGTTTAGTATAGATCTGTGATACTCTCAATAAAAGTGAATAGATTTCAAAGTAGTATTCAATAATATTGAAGTAAAAGGGGATCGTATGATGGAATTGCGTCAACTGAATACGTTCCGCACGGTTGCATCAACTTTAAATTTCAGTCGAGCTGCGGAAGTGCTAAACTACGTACCCTCCAACGTCACGATGCAAATAAAAGCATTGGAGGAAGAGCTTGGTGTTCGTCTCTTTGACCGCTTGGGCAAGCAGCTCGTTCTCACAACTGCAGGTAAACGCTTTTTAACTCATGTCCAGGGCGTTCTAAACAAATTGGACGAAGCTCGCAGCGTCGTTCATGACAATGAAATTCTAAGCGGTACCCTAACGATAAGTGCCAACGAGGTTATTTGCGCCTATCGGCTTCCAGCTGTCTTTCAACTATTTCGTTCGCAGCATCCGGGAATTCGTCTCATCTTCCGCTCCGTTCCAAATCAGCAACTCAAGCAAACGCTCTTTGAGGGAACCGCGGATGTCGTCTTTATGCTGGACGAACCCATTCGCTCGAGCGGACTTGCAGTGGAACCGTTGCTGGAGGAAACTTTCCGCTTTTTTGCTGCTCCAGACCACCCGCTCGCTAAACGAGCTGTGCTTCAGTTGGAAGATTTTCACGGAGAAGTGTTCCTGACTAATGAAAAAGGGTGTCCCTATCGAACCATGTTTGATCGATCATTCGAGAAAGAGGGCATCGATAGCATTACGTATTTAGAGTTTCAAAGTGCCGAAGCCATTAAACAATGTGCCATTTCGGGAATCGGTATTGCTTTTCTTCCTGAAATCGTAGCTGAAGCCGAAGTGGAACGGGGCGAACTTGTTGCTCTTCCATGGAAAATTCCGGACTTGTATGTGTATACACAGATGTTATGGCATAAAGACAAGTGGCTTTCACCAATCATATTATCTTTCATAGAAGCAGCAAGAGAGGTTCTCGCTATAGAGGAGGAGTCTCCGACCAACTCTAACCAAAATAAGATATTTATTAAACATAGCGAATAGGCCACTCCTTAATCTGGAGTGGCTCTTACAATTGTTAAACGTCCGTAGGAAAGGATCATTCCAATATCAATGTCGCTAAATAACGGGTTCCCTATCCATTTTTTCGTCCTTAGCCATTTTAGCTACACGCCCAAATTGTACATAATAAAATGCGGACATCACAACGACCAGAATGGCAAGTACCAGGAAAATGTTGCTATATACGAAAGTAGTGCTATTTTGGGGTATCGGATTTAAGCGAAAGGTCGATGTACCCAAATCCAGTATCTTGCCGATAGCAGCTGTTGATGCAGCCGTAGAAATAAAAGTAATCATGGAGAACAAGCCCATTCCTACTCCTATATGCTCTTTTGATTGCGTTCGTGAAACGGTGTTCGACATCGCAATTTGCATGAACGATTGACCAAGGGCACCGAAAATAAGAAAGATCGCAATAAATACTGGCGACATACCAACGGCTGAAGACAAACAGATGAAACTTATAATAAGAAGTGCTGCTGCTGTATACACAAGGAACGGGTTTCCCTTTTCATCAGCTAATTTGCCGCCCCGCCTATACTTGAATTCGAGAGAGGGAAATGAGATGGAGTGGCTGGAGCGGATGAATCGGGCGATAGACTATATTGAAGCAAACCTGACCGGGGAGATCGAGTTGAGGGAAGCGGCCCGCATGGCCTGCTGTTCGTCGTATCAGTTCCAGCGTATGTTCTCGTTCATTACGGACGTGACGCTGGCGGAGTACATTAGGCGGAGACGGCTGACGCTTGCCGCGCTGGAGCTGCAGCACGGCGGGGCGGCGAAGGTGGTGGGTTTACTTGCCCAGGCGCAAGTGGAATATATTTCTCCACCTCCTCGTCGTGCGCTCCGGCCTGCGTGAAGAACGTCATCAGGTAGTCGTTATCGTACAGTATGGCGACTTTGTACGTTTGGAGCCCATCACCTACATCGAGTATTTCTACGTACTCGGGGTGACTTCCAAGCAGTCCTCCGTTTTCATGGTCTAACCCCATGTTGCCAAGCTCTCGAATGTTGTCACCTGCTTCAAGAACTACGATGTAGCCCCTTCCGACCAAACGAAACTCGGTTGCCTCTTTTTCCTTCTGCTCATCTCTAAGTTGTAGTAAATACTCCTCAACCTGAAGGAGAAGTTCCACTGGAAGTGTCACAGCAAGTCGTAAGACGACAAGGTCTTGCTGTGTCTTGATGATTCTCATTCATCTGTCCCTCCTAAAAATGAAAATAACCCCTCGAAAAAGGGGTTATGGTTATGATATATGTATAACCATTACGAACACCGTTCTTGACGAACGGTGTTCGTAATGGTATAACTGAAATGTGCTTATTAGAGCTCAATAAGCATGCTCTGAAATTTATACAGAAAGAAGTGAGAATAATCGATATGGGGCCAGCAAATAAAACAGCAAGTATGCAGTCAGAATTTTCATTGAAAAAAATATTACCGGTGCTGCTTGCAGTGACTTCGGGAATGTTCCTTGTAATCTTGGACAGTACGATTATGAACGTGGCAGTACCGAAATTGGTAAGCGCCTTTGATACCAATCTCAGCACCATTCAATGGGTCATTACGGCCTATACTTTGTCATTATCAGCTATTATTCCGCTCGCAGGTTGGTTCTCGGACCGTTTCTCGTCAAAACGGATGTTTATGACGAGCATCGTGTTATTTGTGCTTGCTTCTGTCTTGTGTGCCCTGGCGCAAACGCCTGAGCAACTGATCATCTTCCGTATCCTTCAAGGACTCGGAGGGGGCATGGTTGCCCCGATTGGGATTGCAACGGTGTTCTCCGTTTCGCCTCCCGATAAACGTGGTTCAGTCATGGGGATTCTCGGGATTCCGATGCTACTCGCACCGATTCTCGGTCCTGTTCTGTCTGGTTGGCTTATTGAGTTTATAAATTGGCACTGGATCTTTTTCATCAATGTGCCGGTTGGGTTTATCGCGTTACTAATGGCATGGAGATACCTCCCTACAGCGAAGCCGAAGCACAACAGCAAGCTCGATGTAGTCGGCGCAATCTTAGCTCCGATTTCCTTCGCCTCACTGGTCTTCGCGGTTCACCAAGCTGGTGAGAAGGGCTGGTCGAATGCATGGACGCTTGGTTCACTCATATTCGGTATCGTCATGCTTACAATTTTTATCTGGCATGAATTGCAGCAGAAATATCCTCTGCTGGAGCTTAGGGTGTTCCGCTCTCCGGCATTCGTACATGGAATTCTCGTCGCGTGGCTAAATCAGATTGCGTTGTTCGGCAGCATTCTGTTGTTCCCTCTTTATTTGCAGCAGGTTAAGGGCCTTTCGCCGCTTGAGGCTGGACTGTATGTCATTCCACAGGCAATCTTGTCAACGGTGGGAATCAACCTCGGTGGCAAATTGTTTGACCGTTACGGAGTTCGGCCGGTTGCCATTATGGGCATTCTGTCTCTATCTGGCTCATTGCTCGCATTGACACAAGTTACTGCTAATACCAGTCCGTTGTACATTATGTGTAGCTTTGCCTTTGCAGGACTAGGCCAAGGATTGACGATGATGCAGATCAATACTCATGTGCTCAAATCGGCTCCGAAGGAATTAGTCAGTCGCGTGACACCGATAACAACTTCAGCCCAGCAAATCATGTCATCCTTCGGAGTGACGATTACGATGGCTTTTCTAGCTGAAAAGATTAGAGAACTACCTTCCCAGCATACTCTCAATCAGTTGGGGTATGCTTTCGGTTCCACGTTCTGGATCACTCTGGGGTTTGCGATTGCGGCATTAGTACTCAGTTTATTTTTTGCAAAACGTATAGAAAATAAGACTGCCTCACCTCAATCGAAATAGCATTAGCTTATCAGCAGAGAGAATTTGTATTCTGCGGCCTTGGACGAAAAGAACGGAGTTCGCAATAAAGATATTTCACTTTGATAAACGACAAATATGCTGAGGAGATGTTTACAATGACAACAACTACTAAAGATCAAAAACGTATCGCTATTATCGGAGGAGGCCCCGGCGGACTAACGCTTGCGCTCATTCTTCAACATCATGGCATTCCGTCCGTCATTTATGAGCGGGAGCTGGAAGACAAGAGTCATGAACGCGGAGGTTCCCTTGACATTCATGAGGAATCCGGTCAACAGGCGCTGAAGGAAGCCGGACTTTATGAGGCTTTTCAAAAAGTAGCTCGTTATGAAGGGGAGGACTTTCGGCTTTTTGATAAGACGGGGAAATGTTATATGGATGAAGTAGCCGATGAGGATACTCCAGGAGGGCGGCCAGAGATCGACCGTGGCGTACTTTGCGATTTACTCTTAAGCAAGTTGGACCCAGCGATCATCCGCTATGGGTATAAGCTAGACAAGGCCGTTTCACTACCAAGTGGCATGACAGAACTTCATTTCGAGAACGGGTTCGTCGATACCGTGCATCTTGTAGTTGGAGCGGACGGTGCCTTCTCCCGTATTCGTCGGCTGCTTTCGGATACGGATGTCAGTTATTCGGGACTAACCATGTTAGAGCTTAATGTTGAGGACGCTGCTAACCGCTATCCTGATTTGGCTGCATTCAACCGTCGTGGCAAAGTGTTTGCATTGGACGATCACAAAGGCATTTTGGGGCAGTTGAATGGTGATGGGCGCATTAAGGTCTATGCGAGCCTGTGGGTGGATCGGGAGTGGCTCGAAACAAGCGGTATTAGGTCTGAAAATCCTCAGGAAGCGAAAGCAAAACTACTGGAGATCTTCCAAGATTGGGATGAGTCGCTCAAAAATTATATCCGCTACGCGGCTGATGCTGTTCTTCCAAGACGGATTTACATGTTACCGGTTGGATTCAAGTGGAAAAGGAACTCCGGTGTTACGCTGATCGGTGACGCGGCCCACGTCATGTCTCCGTTCGCTGGCGAAGGCGTTAATATGGCGATGCAGGACGCAATGGAGCTTGCACTTGCGATCGTACGGAATGAAGATCAAGCAAAAGCGATCGAGGATTATGAGGAGAAGATGTACGCCTATTCTTCGGAGATGGCTCGTGAGTCAAACGATAATCTCGTCCTGTGCTTCTCGGATGATGCAGCCCGGAAGCTTAACGAGCTTATGAATTCGTACCATGAGCAGCATAACGAAGCGTAGTCGTGCCCGAAGGGCGAATTTACTATTCGCTTCCGGTATGATATAAGAAAAGTATGATGAAACCTAAACGTAAAATTGTAAGTCGCCGGGCTCGTCCGGCCAAAGAACCGCTCAGTCATGAGTTGATTGTAAAGACCGCCTATGAGTTGCTGAAAGAAGAAGGCACCTCAGGCATGAGCATGCGGAAGGTGGCCAAAGCACTGGACACCGGACCTTCCTCGCTCTATGTTTACGTAAAGAACTTGCAGGAGTTGAGCTCCTATGTGCTGGATTATGGACTTGGGGAGCTCGTGCTGCCAGAGCTAACGGAAGGCAATTGGAAGGAACAGCTTTTCCGGGCTTTGGATGCGTATGTGATGTTGCTAATCGAGCAGCCTGGACTTGCAGAGCTGTCACTTCAGGCAATTCCGGTAGGGACCCATGCATTCCGGTTGAATGAATACCTACTTACGGTCCTGCACAAGGGTGGTATTACGTCCACTTCCGCTGCTTGGGGAATGGATCTATTATTGCTGTATGTTTCCTCAGTCGCTTTCGAGAAGGCCGCTAGGTCCAGGCATGGAGAGGAACAGATGAATGCCATCCAACGTTCTTACCAAGCTTCAGATCCGGTTCGTTTCCCGCTCATTCACAGTCTGAAAGAGGAGTTGTTTTCCGGAGACACCGTTTCGAAGGAACGGTTCTATTGGGGGATTGAAGTGATCTTGAACGGTATTGTGCAAGCTAACGGTTTGCAGCGGAGCTAGATCAGTTGTTGGACGGTAACGGCTTACTGGTTTCCCTTCAAGAGCGAATTTTTGAACAAAGCGAGAACAAAGAAAGGGCCATCCCAACGAAGGATGGCCCTTAAAACTTGCCGTTACAGACAGCGCGGTGAGCCGAAACCACTCCAGACCCTAGGTGTACGTTTCAAAGGAGCCATGATAAAAAGCGCTTCCTTTGGTTTGTCGTAAATCCTCAATCTTCCTCTTTAGCCTCGATTGCCGCGTAGGCCATTATCTCTCCACAGGGGAGAATTTTAGTTTATCGTCTTGTGTTTTCCTTGTTCTCTGTCCCTGCACAGTGGCTAGAACTACGCCGCAAATGATTAGAACAGAACCTGCCGCTTGCGTTAAGGAAATCGGGGTGCCAAGCGTGATATAACCTAAAATCATGGCGACAAACGGTTGTAAATTCAGAAACAGGGAGGCTTTAGCCGCCCCTACCTTGCGGATCTGCGCATTCCAGATAACTGCGCATAAGCCCTGAATGAGCAGAGCCGATCCAAGCAAGAGAACCCACCACCAGAAGTGAGGCTCCACCTGTACGTGAGGCTCGCTCCAGACCGCCACCGGGTATACCGAAATGCAGCCCAGCACGGTAGTATACACCGTTGCGACAAATGCATCCATACGTTCCGTCAGCTTTTTCATGAGGATCATTGATCCCGACAATGCCAGCATACAGATAAACATGATCCAGACGCCTTCGGTAATGGCTGTGCCCATGCTTCCGCCGGGTCCAACCACGAAGAAGACACCGGCGAGGGCGACAATCGAGCCTGCAGCCATGCGTTTCGTTAACGGCTCTTTCAAAAATAAGCGGGCAAACAGCGCCGTAAAAATTGGAGCTAACGATAAGATGAGCGAAGCCGTCGTTGCATCCGTTGTCCGGAGTCCCGTAAAGAAAGAAACTTGGTGAAGCAGCATCCCAATCAGAACGAAGGGTACCAAATAAACGGAGTCGCGGAACGTAATCTTCGTCATGCCACGGGTTGCAACCAAATAAATAAGCAGGAACGCCGATGAAACCATAAGCCGGTATGCCGACAGATGCAAGGCGGGAAATGCTTGCAGCAGCAGCGAACTTAAGACGAAATTGCTCCCGTAAAGGGTTGCGCAAAACAAGAGAGGCAAATAAGTTCGCAAGCAGATGCGCCTTCTTTCACAGAAATACGGGATAATGGAGCGGATTTAAATGGGTTTGATTGCGATAAGCTCTATTTCAATCTTGGCGTCTCTTGGAAGTCTGGACACTTCTACGGTTGTTCTAGCAGGGTGATGCTTGCTGAAATATTGGCTGTACACTTCGTTCATCTGCTGAAATTGCTCTAAATCCGTCATGAAAACGGATGTTTTTACAACGTCTACTAAAGATAATCCAGCTTCAGCTAAAACGGCTTGCAGGTTCTTTAATATTTGATGGGTTTGGTCAACGATGCCTTCTTTCAGATTTCCTTCGGCATCAATCGGAAGCATGCCTGACGTATAGACGGCATTTCCTAAAGTGATGGCTTGCGAATAAGGGCCGATAGCTGCGGGTGCTTTTGTTGTTGTAATAGCGGTATGGCTCATCGTATTAAATTTCACTCCGTCTTTTATAAATTGGTGAATAAAAAGGCCCGAGGCGACAAT
>NZ_BIMB01000045.1 GCF_004000865.1 Paenibacillus elgii NBRC 100335
GCGGCCGCGGCTCTGGCACCGGGCACGAGCCTGGCGACCGAGGCGTCGCAGCGGCTAGCGGAGCGCATTGCCGAGCGCAGCGTGACGCTGCTGCGAGGCGAAGCCGAGCTGCCGCTCGACCCGGCGAAGCCGGTGCTCGTTATCTGGCCGGAGGTGCAAGTCGGCACCGAGGTCGACGAGGTGCTTGCCCGCCGCGAGACGGCAGGCTATTGGCTGGCGCAGCTGAATTACCAAGTGCGCGAAGAGCGGATCGGCGTGCAGCCATCGGCGGCGGAGCAGGCACGCGTGGTTGAGCTTGCCCGTGACGCGGAGCAGATCGTGCTGGTGACCTATAACGCCTCGTTCTCGCCCGGGCAGGTGGAGCTTGCCAAAGCGCTCGCGGCGCTGCCGAAGGCGAAGCTGGCCGTCGCTGCGGCGCGCAATCCGTTCGATATCAGCGTCTTGCCAGATGAGGTACAAATCTACCTCGCATGCTACGAGAATACGCCGTTCGCGATGAAGGCACTGGCCCGCGTGTTAGCAGGCGAGCTAGCCGCCCAAGGCAAGCTGCCGGCGCCGCTGGAAGCGTCCGAAGGGTAAACTTAAAGCTATTCCTCCAAGGAGAAGATGGGGGAATAGTATTTTTTTTGACCGGAGCCTTGTACAAACTATTTCAACCGCAAGGTCATGAGAAAAGTAACCAGCAGAATGAAGCAGCCGGCAAGAAAAGGCCATACCACATTCACATCGAATAGCAGCCCAGCCAAAGAAGGTCCGAGAATATTGCCTAGACTGATGTACGCGTTGTTCATCCCGGCTGCTGCGCCCTGTTCGTTTCCCGCCATTTTGGATATCCGGGTATTCAGGGCGGGGCGCAGCAAGGACATGGCGAAGAAGATGCAGGACGTCACCAGAAAAATCGTCCAAAAGTCTCGAACCAGCAGTAGTACCGCAAAAGCGAAAGAGGTGAACAGAAGAGACGCTTGGATGACCCGCTGTTCACCGAACGCTTTGATCACTCTGGCGACCAGCAATGCCTGCATCCCGACCCCAATGACGGCACCCGCCGTCAAAATGACGGAGATTGCTTGGGGCGTGAACTGAAACCGGTTCGTGACGTACAAGCCGAACACGGATTCGAAATTGGCCAGCCCGAACGTCATCACAAAAACGATCATATACAGGGCCGCATAGTTGGATTTCAGCGAGTCGGCGTACGGTCTGAGGATCGATAGCTTTGGAGCTCCCTTGGCCCGCGCAGCGATCATGTCATCCTTCGATAAAGGCTCCGGCAGACCTATAATCGAAAAGCCCGGGACCGATGACAAAGCCCAAGGACATGGCTGCGCCCAGCAGCCCGTTTCCTTGGGCTCGTTCCTCCGTCGTTGTCATATCGGCGACATACGCCATCATCGGAGGGACCAGCAAGGCCGCCGCCACGCCTTCCAGAAGCCGCGAACAGTACAGCATCCACAGCTCGCTGCCGATCGCGAAAATGATTTTGGCTAACGCGAATACGGCGACTCCCGCAACAATGAGTGATTTTCTTCCGTATTGATCGGACAGCTTTCCCGTTATGGGAGACAATACAAATTGCGTGATGCCATACGCGGCTACCAGGAAGCCGATCGTCTGGCCGCTTGCGCCAAAATCGGTAATGAGCGCCGGCAAAATGGGCGTAACCAAGCCGACGCCGAGCATCACGATGAACATATTAATCATCAATAAGGGCAATATTTTTTTAGGTTGGATTTGTGACATAGAGATCTCCTTAGGGTGCCCGTACCGAAGCCGGGGATTTTTAAGCAACCGGGGTTAGAAAGCAAACGTATGGCCGAGTTGGAAAATAAAAAAGCCTCCTTATCCTTTTTCCGGATAGGAGGCGCACATGCGAACACAAATCAAAGTACACGGCTTCGTCGGCAAAGCAAAGCCATGTTCTTCATTTGTATATATAAAAAAGCCCGCACGAATCCTATCCAGAAAGCTCGTAAAATGATTACGATCGTTTCTTTTTGGCATAGGATTAGTGGATCATTGGCTTTCGGTCACCCTTTCAGCGTGTATTGCTTTTACCATAGCATAGCGGAACCGGGACTCCAAGGCTCTCAAATCAATATAACTAATTTTTCGTACAACAAAAAACAACGTCCGGTTCCCCTGTACGGAGGCTCCGAACGTTGTTTTTATATCGGTTAGTTTACATTCACAAGAATGGTTGTTTTCTTGCTCGCATAACCAACGGTGATGGTGGCGCGTCCTTTTCCGGTCGCTTTAATTACTCCATCTTTTACGTCGGCTACCCGAATGTTCGTGGAGCTCCAAAGTCCGGATACGGTCACGTCTTCATCCGAACCGTCCATAAACGTCGCTGTCGCTTTGACATTCAGCGTTTCGCCTGACTTCATATTCAAGCTGACGACATCCGTCTTCAAATATTTGAGACGGTCGATGTCCACCGGGATTGCGATGTTTTTACCATTAAAGTTGGCGGAGATCGAAGCGCTGCCGGAGGCGATCGCCTTCACCAGACCGTTCTCCACCTCAAGCAATTTGTAGTTGGAGGATTTCCACTGAGCTTGGGACGTGACGTCTTTTGTTGTGCCGTCCGCCATCGTAGCCGTTAGCTGAACCTGGAACGTGCCTCCCGTTTTCATCGGGATATAGCGCTTGTTCGGTACCAGATCCGTCACGGAACCGATCTCGACCGGGATCGTTACGGTTTTTCCGCCGAATTTGGCCGTGATGGTCGTTTTACCGCGGGCTAAGGCGGTCACGACCCCTTTCTCAACCTGCGCGATCGTCGGGCTCACCGAGGTCCATTCGGCCGTGCCCTCCACATCCTCCGCTTTGCCGTTCGCATCGGTGGAAGTCAGCTTGATGGTGCGGGATTCGCCCAAGTCCATCTGAATGGAAGCTGGGCTGGCTTTCAGCGTGCTGGCCATATCGACTTGCACGGTAATCGTCACCGTCTTCGTGTCGACTTTTGCGGTGATCGTCGTTTCGCCCGAAGCGAGCGCTTTGATCGTGCCTTCGCTGACCGAAGCGACTGCCGGATTGGAGCTCGTCCATTCCGCATCCTGCGCTACGTTGTTTGTCTTGCCGTCCGTATACATCGCGTCCAATTTGATCGTCCGGGTGTCGCCTTTTTTCAGAACAAGGCTCGTTGCGTCGGCAGTCAACGTTTTCAATACGCCGACAGACACTTGGATGGTCGTCGAACGGTTGCCGAACTTCGCGGTGATCGTGGCGGTACCTGTGCCGATCCCCGTAATCATCCCCCCGCGCACTTCGGCGATTTGGTCGTTCGAGGACGTCCATTCGGCTTTTTTCTCCAGACCGTCTTCATTGACGCCGTCCGGATAAACGGCTTTCAGCGTAATTTGCTCCGAATCTCCGATCTGGAAATTCACTTTTTTCTTGCTTGGTACGAGTACGTTAGGAATATCGACCAGTACTTTGGCAGTTACGGTTTTTTCACCGTATTGGGCTGTAATTGTCGCTTCGCCCGCTTTCACGGCGGTGACTTTGCCGTTAATGACGCTGGCGATCGTTTCCTTGTCGGAGGACCACTTCGCTTGGCTGGTCACATCTTCGCTGCTGCCGTCGGCGTAGGTGGCGTCGAGCGTGAGCTGCTCCGATTTGCCCGAGTTCAAAGTAATCGTGTCTTTGTTCAGCTCCAGGCGGCGCGGCACGTCTACGTCAACGACGGCGGTTACGGATTTCTCGCCGTATTTGGCGGTGACGGTCACTTCGCCCGTTTTGTTGGCGCTGATTTTACCTTTGACGACATAAACGATCGTATCGTCGGAGGACGACCACTCTGCGCGATCAGTAATATCTTCCGTATTTCCGTTTGGATAGGTGGCGGTCAATTTCAACTGCTCGGTCGTGCTTTTCTTCATTAGAAGATTCTGCTTGCTCAGGTCGAGCTTGATGGCGTTGTCGACGTCCACTTTAATCTTGGCCGTCTTCGTTCCGTAGGTGGCGGTAATGTTCGCCTGTCCCGGACCGTAGCCGGTAATTTTGCCTTTGAGCGCGTCGGCGACATCCGCGTTATCGGACGTCCAGTCGGCGCTTTCCGTCACATCTTCCGTCGTTCCGTCAGGATAGGTGGCGAGAAGCCGGATCGTGTCCGATTGGTTCAGCAGCAGCGAAACCCGGGATTTGTCGGCATCGACGCGTTTGACCACTTCGACGGTCAGCGGAATCGATAAGGATTGATTGCCGAACTTCGCCGTAATGGTGCCGGAGCCGGAGCCTTGGGCGGTCACCTTTCCGTTGAAGAGGGTGGCGATGGTGCCGTTATCGATGGTCCATTCCGCTTTCGCGGTCACATCTTCCGACGTGCCGTCATCGTAATAAGCTTTCAGCGTAATCTGCTCCGCTTGGCCTTTACGCAGATCGATCTTTTGCTTGTCTTTGATGAGCGATTTGACCCGTTTGGTCACTTTTACTTTGACGGGAACTTGCTCCGTCATATATTTGGCTGTAATGATCACATCGCCTTCCGCTTTGGCCGTAATGACACCGGCGTACACCGAGGCGATGTTCGGGTCTTCGGAATTCCATTCGGTTTTGATCGTTACCGTTTCCGTCTTTCCGTTGTCGTAAATTGCAGTGGCTGTCAGGTTGGCGGTGCTGCCCATGTCCAGCGAAAGTTCATTTTTGTTCAAAACGAGCTTCGTGATGACATCCGCGGCCGATGCGCTCATGACGCCAAAACTGCATGTGCTCAAGACGACTGTAAGCAACAACAAGAACACTTTTTGCATTCTAAAGCGCAAGCTTTTTCACTCCTGTTCCGTTTGTATTCGTCTGGTCAGACAATGGTACATATATCGGCATATTCGGCCAAAATCTTTAGGGTTTTGTTGGATAATGTTTCCGTATTCCTTATTCGCTTGCGATTCAGGAGATTATTTCCCGGAAAATGACGAATCGTATCGGGACAGAGAGGGCATTTCTGCGGACACGAAAAAGCCGTACCGAATCGTCCTCGGCACGGCCTATCATCCTATACGGCGTATTAGTGGGAGTCCGTTTGCGGCTCCTCCTTCGGTACCAGCTTGAAAATTTCCCCGGATTCGAACGTATCGATCAAGCGTCCGAGCCACAAATAGTAGCGGATCGCTTCCTCCAGCTTGCTCGTGTCGGTGGCGACGATGTTTTGCAGCGCTTCGTTGTCCGGATCGCTCTCTGTAAGCCGCTTCAGCTCAGCCGCAGATTTGCGCAGCGCCTGCACGTTCATCTCGATGGACTTTTGCCATTTAATGACGAAAAAATCCGCGAACGTCTGGTACCAGTCCGGCTCGACCTCGTACAAATCTTTCCGCGTTCCTTTTTCCCATACTTTATGCACCATCTTCAGGTCCGTCAGCGTGCGTACGCCCGTGCTCATGCTCGTCTTGCTCATGCCCATCTCTTCGCCCATTTCATCAAGCGTCATAGGCTTATCCTGAAAAAACATCATGCCATACAAATGGCCGGTGGAAAGGGTGACGCCATATAAATCCATATTTTTTCCGATGGATTCGATTACGCGTTTACGGGCTTTTTGAACGATGCCAGCTTGTTCCTCCGTCATCCCAACCCAGTTGTTCATAATTAATTATGCCTCCTGCGGATGCTGCCGCCGCTCGTAGCCATTCCGCGGCAGAATGCTTTGCCTAAAATAAATATTCTCATTGTATTGTATTGAACATGCATTTGAAAGTAAAGCTACTAGCAAGAAAGGAATTCGGAGGAAATGGGAGTATTCTGTACGATACGTTTGTAAAGTTTTTTCTGTACGTACGAAACAAACTTATTTCGCTTTTGACCCATCGCCCTGCACACCTGTAAACTTAAGAGCATTGAAAGAATGGGGGGATACGGCTTTGATCGAAGTAAAGCATTTGACCAAAATTTTCGGTCAGCATCCGGAGAAGGCGCTCGAGCTTCTTAACCAAGGCTGGAGCAAGAAGCGTATCTTTGCGGAGACGAAACAGACCGTGGGCGTGAACCGCGCGAGCTTTACGGTTAAAGAAGGAGAAATTTTCGTCATTATGGGGCTGTCCGGCAGCGGCAAATCGACCTTGATCCGGCTGCTGAACCGGCTGATTGAACCGACGGACGGAAGCATCCTGTTCCGCGGTGAAAATATCGTAGAGATGAACGAGGAGCGGCTGCGCGAATTCCGCCGGACGGCGATGAGCATGGTGTTTCAAAAGTTCGCGCTGTTCCCGCATAAGACGGTTGTGCAAAATGTCGAGTTCGGGCTGGAGGTACAGAAGGTACCGGTCAAAATCCGCAGGGAAAAAGCGCGGGAAGCGCTTGCGCTGGTCGGACTGGAGGAATGGGCGGATCAATATCCGGACCAGTTGAGCGGCGGCATGCAGCAGCGCGTCGGCCTGGCCCGGGCGCTCGCCAACTCGCCGCAGGTCCTCTTGATGGACGAAGCGTTCAGCGCCCTTGACCCGCTGATCCGCAAGGACATGCAGGAAGAGCTGCGCGAGCTGCAGGAAAAGCTGAAGAAGACGATCGTTTTCATCACGCACGATTTGAACGAAGCGCTGAGGATCGGGGATCGGATCGCGCTGATGAAAGACGGCTCCATCGTCCAGATCGGCACGCCAGAGGAGATTATGATCACCCCGGCCAACGAATATGTGGAGAAATTTATCGAAGATGTCGATCTGTCCCGGGTATTGAACGCTTCGCATGTCATGCGCCGGCCGGAGACGATCGCGTACGACCGCGGGGGACCGCGCGTAGCGCTGGAGCTGATGCGGGAGAACGGCATTTCCAACTTGTTCGTCGTTGACAGCGCCAAGAGGCTGATCGGCGTATTGACGGCCGAAGACGCGGCCCGGGCGATCCGGGAGCATTTGACGCTGGATGCGATCATTATTTCCGAGGTGCCGACGGTATCGCCGAATACGCTGCTGAGCGATCTGTTCGATACCGTCAGCACAAGCCGGGTGCCGGTGGCTGTTACGTCCGAGAACGGGCGGCTGCTCGGCGTCATTATTCGCGGTGCGGTGCTCGGGGCATTGGCCGGCAACCACGACCGGGTTCGAGAGGCGGTGACCACGGATGGGTCCTAAGCTTCCGATTGCCGAATGGGTCGAAGGGCTCGTCGATTGGCTCGGCTCCACCTTCGAATGGCTGTTCGGTTTCATTTCTTCCTTAATCGAAGGAACGGTCAATTTGTTTTCGCTGCTGTTTCATTTTCCGCCTGCGCTGGTGCTTATCGTATTGGTTGCTTTTCTGGCTTATCGTGCGGCAGGGCTGATGCTTGGCATTTTTACCCTGCTCGGCATGCTGCTGATCGCCAACCTCGGGTTCTGGGACCATACGATGGATACGCTGGCGCTCGTGATGACCTCGGCTTTCCTCTCGGTCATCGTCGGCCTGCCTCTCGGCATCTGGTCCGCGAGAAATAAGACGGTGCAAAACACGTTAACGCCGCTGCTCGATTTCATGCAGACGATGCCGGCCTTCGTTTATTTGATCCCGGCGGTTACCTTTTTCGGCCTGGGCGTTGTGCCGGGCGTCATCGCTTCCGTTATTTTTGCGGTGCCTCCGACGATCCGGCTGACGAACCTCGGCATCCGTCAGGTGCCGTTCGACCTGATCGAGGCGGCCGACGCTTTCGGGACGACGCCCGGACAGAAGCTGTGGAAGGTCCAGCTCCCGCTGGCGCTGCCTACGCTGATGGCCGGTGTCAACCAGACGATCATGCTCTCGCTGTCGATGGTCGTCATCGCTTCGATGATCGGCGCTCAGGGGCTCGGGGCGGACGTGTATCGCGCCGTTACCCAGCTTAAGACGGGCGAAGGCTTCGAAGCGGGGCTCGCCGTCGTCATTCTGGCGATTGTGCTCGACCGGCTGACGCAGCATGCGATTAAGATGAAACCCAAAGGAGAGAAGAAGCATTGAAAAAACGAAACCGGAATCTGCTGTGGATGACGTTATGTTTGCTCGGGGTCGCTCTGCTTGCCGTTGGGTGCGGGGCCAAGAGCTCCGACACCTCGGCGTTTGTAGGGGATCAGGTGAAATATGAAATTATCGGCATCGACCCCGGCGCGGGCATTATGAAGGCAACGAGCCAGGCGCTTAAAGATTACGGCTTAACCGACTGGAAGCTTGTGGAAGGCTCCAGCACGGCGATGACTGCGGCGCTGGACAGGGCGTATAAAGCGAAGAAGCCGATCATTATTACCGGATGGACGCCGCACTGGATGTTCGCCAAATACGATCTCAAATATTTGCAGGACCCGAAGGGCGTTTACGGGGCGGACGAAGAGATTCATACGATTGCAAGAATGGGGCTTAAAACGGCGGAGCCGTCCGCCTATGCGGTACTCGATAAGTTCGAATGGACCGCGGCCGATATGGAGAAAGTGATGGGGGCGGTCATGGACGGCAAGAAGCCGGAAGTTGCCGCGGCCGATTGGGTCAAAGAGAATGCCGCCAAGGTGGACGGTTGGGTGAAGGACGTGCCGAAGGCCGAAGGCCGGAAGCTGAAGCTCGCTTACGTCGCTTGGGATTCGGAGATCGCCAGCACGAACGTCGTCAAGCAGGTGCTCGAATCGCGCCTCGGCTATAAGGTGGATATGCTGCAGGTGGAAGCGGGCCCGATGTGGGCCGGTGTCGCCGGCGGAGACGTCGACGCGATCGTTGCCGCTTGGCTGCCGACGACGCATAAGGACTATTACGAGAAGTTCAAAGGCAAATTCGAGGACCTCGGCCCGAACCTGAAAGGGACCAAAATCGGTTTGGTCGTCCCGAAATATATGGAGATCAACTCGATCGAAGATTTGAAGAAGAAGTAAGGCGAGGCGTAAGCAGACCGGACGAACGGATGACGTTCTCCGGTCTTTTTACGATGTAGGCTATTCATCATTTAAGCCCTTGCCGTTGAGAATGTGCTGCATATATTTTTCAACCCTTGACTCTCGGGTTTTGGATTGTTTAGGTTCGGAAAAATAAAGAATGTAGGCTCTTTGCCGTCCCGGCGTCAATGCTTCGAAAGCAGTTTTCAAGGCAGGGAATTCATCGAATTTATTTTGAAGTTCTTCAGGAACTATGAATTCTGTAGTCTTTTTAAAATTCACTTCCAAACCGGCTTTCTCAACTTCAATGGCTTCCTGAATATAGGCTTTCAAGATGCCTTCCATTTCAACTATTTCTTGAACATTAGTGAACCGAATCTGGCGCGCCGCCTGTACATTCTCCGTTTGTTGGATTAGAATCCCATGGGCATCCTTTAACAAGACCCCTTTTTGAAACAGAAGCGCACAATATTCCTTAAAACCATGTATTAAAACTATGTTTTTATTCTCAAACGTGTAACAAGGATGCATCCACTTAAATTCTTCGGTCAACTCACAGTCAAGTACAATATTTCTCAGCTTCTCATATTCTTCCTTCCACGTTTTGGCTTTGCTTAAAAATTCATCAACCTTGGGATTCGTTTTGCTAGTTGACATCAAGAAACACTCCTCTTCAATTTTGCGATCAGCAGACATTGTGTTTTCGTATTGTGCCCGATGGTTCAACCAGTAAGCCGTTAGCCAAAGGGTTACATTCGTATTTTTGACAGAAAACAGGCATGAGGAGACTAACACAAGTTTAACATAACCATTATTTAAAAAGGGATTTACATGGTTTTCTTTCATTGATATAATGTAATTACGTAATTACGTAAAATTAAAAAAATGAAGGTGAATCCATGAAACGAGATGCTCTTCAGGAAATCGATAAGCTGGCCGTCCGCATGTCGGAGCTAGAAAGGCTGGTTCGGCGCTGTTTGGAGGAGCAGCCGTCCAAGGCTATTCCGGCACCCGGACCGGCTTCCGGGCGGACTTCAGGAGGCTTGGTCGGTTCAGCAACCGATACAGGCGAATCCGGGGAAGGGACGGTTTATTATTCCGGCCACTATGAAGGAAGGGGGCGTGTCTTCCACTGGACGCCGCAAGAGCGGCGGATGGACGATCTGCTCCGTCTGAATACGGACAAAGCGTCCAAAGTGTTGTCTGCGCTCGGACATAAGCAGCGGTTGGATATTTTGCGGGCTGTTGTGAACGAACCGTTATCCGGGGCCGCCTTGGTGGAACGGCTGAATATGGGGACGACCGGACAACTCTATCATCATCTGAAAGCTTTGCTTGGGGCCGATCTCCTCGTTCAAGAGCCGGGAGGAGGATATACGCTTCCCGCCCATCGGATGTTACCGCTGCTGCTGCTGCTGGCAGCGCTCACGGATCTGATTGACACGAGCGATTACATGGATATGACGGAGGTTCGAAGCAATGCGGGCGCTTACTTGGGACGGGAGCAAGGGGGTTACGATACGCACATTTTGTTATGGGCCGTTTTGGAAAACAGCGTGCTGGAGCATCGGGCCGGCTATTGCAGCGAAGTCGATATTTTTGTGCATGACGACTATACCGTGACCGTAGCGGATAACGGCCGGGGAATTCCGGTACGCCTCCTACCTTCTTCGAACCTTTCGAACGTGCAGAGCGTTCTGACCGACATTGCCGAGTCGAGCGGCAATGCGCCGTTCGTTTCGCCCGGTGCGGAGAAAGGGATTAGCATTGCGGTGGTCAATGCGCTTTCCGAATCGTTGTCGGTTGAAATCAAGCGCGAAGGGAAGGTGCACCGTCAAGACTACAAGCAGGGCATCCCGCAGACGGAGCTGCTGACGGTCGGCTTGACGGAGGCGACAGGTACGAGCGTCACGTTCCGGCCGAATCGCGAGCTGTTCGGGGCGGGCTTTGAGCGGAAGCGGATCGAGGAGGGGGCATCCGAGCTTGCCGCCGCTTACCCCGGCTTAGCGGTCATGGTTCATGGTCCTGCGCAATAATAAAAAGGGAAGCCCTTCGCATGGAGGGCTTCCTTTTTGGATAATAACCACGCCGATGAAGCTACCGTTCTTGCTTCGCAGCCACAGCTTCCGCCGTATCGTTCTTCCGGCCCCGGTACGTTTCCCCCCACTGCTTCATCTGCAAAATGATCGGTTCCAGCGTCCGGCCGAATTCGGTGAGCGAATATTCCACTTTGGGCGGAACCTGCTGGTATACTTCGCGATGCACGATGCCGTCCTCTTCCAGCTCTCGAAGCTGCAGGGTCAGCATTCGTTGAGTAATAGCCGGGCAGATGCGGCGGAACTCGTTGAACCGTTTCGTTCCGTTGATCAAATGGTAGAGCAGGATACCCTTCCATTTGCCTCCGATGACATCCAGTGTAAACTCGACAGGGCAACCTTCTAAATTGGGAACGCTACAGCCGCCGTTTATTTTCTTGCTCATTCGCTCATTTCCTTTCAGTATATAAATGTATATTACATGCATTTTTGGATGTACCTATGTTCATTAAGTATATCACATAAACAGCACACCGATATGAAAATGATCTCGCGAAAAATAAAAAGCGAAGGAACCCGGAAACGGGAAGCCTTCGCTTAAAGGATATGAGACTCACAGAATGTCCCGCCGTCTGAACTCGGTAAAGCCGAAAACGGTGACCAGAAGAAAGACAAGGGCTATCGCGCCGTACAGAAGCGGGCCTTTGCTAAAGGTGCTGCTTTGGCTCGCGAGCGCGGCCATCGTCGGGTAGGTCCACGGATAGACAATCCAATATTTCGTATTGGCCACAAGGAGCGAGGGGACCGCCAGCCCGATCCCGATGCCTAGCGGGATGCCGATATGGTGGTATCGCAGGCTGAGCCAGAATTGAATCGCCATAATCGGCAGCACAGCCGGGATCAGGCGCAGAAGCGGCAGCGCGATCCGGTCCAGCGGGATCGGGCCGTCCGCTCCGGCGAGCAGGCCAGCGGCGACGATGCTTGCGCCGAAGACGGCGATATTCAGGACGACCAGCAGCAGCGCGAGGCCGAACTTGACCGCGTAGATGTGTCCGCGTCTCACCGGCAGCGCCAGCAGATGCTTCCAGCCGTTATGGCTGTGCTCGATGCGGATCATAAGCGCGATCACAATAGCGATAAAAAACGGCAGCAGCATCGGCGGGTAAAAAATGAGACACTGCTCGATAATGACGGTCCAATTGTCCCGGGTCCAAATGTCGCTGTAGCGGGTAAAATTGCCGACGCCTTGAGCGGTTAGCAGGATCGGCATCAGAATAACGATCCACAAAATGCGCGAATGCTTTAATTTTAGCCATTCGGCGGCGAATAACGACTTCATCTCCAGCGTACCTCCTTGGCTTGCGATTACAAAATATCCCTTTTCCCGAATTCGAGCATGCCGGCGAGCAGCGCTGCAGTTCCGAAAAGCAGCCCACTCACGATGGAGACGCTGACGTCCCCGTCCGGACCCGGCATGGCGAACAGCGGAGCCGCATACGGGATATAGCGCATCCACTCCGACTGGGCGAGGAAGATCGCGCCTACGGTGCCCGACACGCCGACAGCGACCGGAATGATCGTATTGCGGAAGCGGGAGCTGAGCCAATGCTGCACGCTGGCGATGCCGAGCGACGAAAAGATCAGGTACAGCGCGTACTGTCCATACAGGCCGAAGGGGAACGGCTCGGGAAATCCGATGACGAGCCCGCTCAGCCGCAGGCCGGCCATAAGCGCCAGCACCGACAAGACGGTCGCGAGCACAATGACGAGCCATTTGGCCGCATACACGTGTCCCCGCCGCACCGGCAGGCTCAGCAGGTGCTTCCAGGCATTCTCGCTATATTCGCGGAAATGGACGATAGCCGCCAGCAGTGTAACCCCGATCGGGAGGAAGAAGGCCCATAGAAAAAACACTTCGTTCAGCATCGCTTCCCACGACGTTTTCCCTGCATACCGCTGCATCAAATAATCGTAGCGCAGATACATATTCAGGAAAACCAGTACGGATACGAGGGCCGGACCGCCGAAGACAAGCTTCCACAGGACGCCTTTTTTCTGCTTGTACAGTTCCGCCGCAATGACACTCCAGGCCTTCACAAGCTTTGCGCTCCCTTCGTCATCGTCAGGAAAATGTCTTCCAGCGACGGTGTATTTTCACTGACGTGCGAGACGTCGAAGCCGGCCGTAACCAACTCGCGGTTCAGACGGGCAGCGCTCGTTGCCGACATATCCACGTACAGGCTGTTGTGACGCTTTTCCACTTGGTGGCCCCGGGCCAGCAGGAAATTGCCCGCCTCCACGAGCGGAGCGGCATCGATCCGCAGCATCGTTTTGTTCTGCTCCCGCAGCTCCTGAAGCGAGCCTTGGAACAGCAGCTCGCCCTTATAGATAATGCCGACACGGCTGGCAATCAGCTCGATTTCGTTCAAAATATGGCTGGAGACAAGCACCGACAAGCCGCGTTCCTCCGGCAGGCGGGCGATCAGCTCGCGGATTTCGAGAATGCCGGCGGGGTCCAAGCCATTGGTCGGCTCGTCGAGCACGAGCAGCATCGGATTGCCCAGCAGCGCCTGCGCGATACCGAGCCGCTGCTTCATGCCGAGGGAGAACGTTTTAACTTTTTTGTTGCGCCAATCGGACAGCCTTACCGTTTCCAGCACTTTGTCGATGTCGGTTTTCCTTGCGCCTAAAAGCTTGCGGGTGATCTCCAAATTGTCGTAGGCGCTCAGATTGCCGTAATACGACGGAGATTCGACCAGCGAGCCGACCCGGCGCAAAATATCGAGCCGGTGCCGGGCCAAGTCTTGCCCGAAAACGCGAACCTCGCCCTGCGTCGGACGAATCAGCCCGAGCAGCATGCGGATCGTCGTCGTTTTGCCTGCGCCGTTCGGACCGAGGAAGCCGTATACTTCGCCGGGCCTTACCTGCAAGTCGACCCCTTTGACCGCGGCAAACGACTTGAATTGTTTTGATAACCGTTTCGTTTCCAAGATGAATTCGCTCATAAAAAAACCATGCTCCTTTCATTCGACAAGAGCATGGTATCGTATGGAATTTAAGCTTCGTTTCAGTTTACCTTAAATCCGCCTTAAGTTTGCGGAAAATGAACGATGATCGTCGTCCCGTGCCCAAGCCGGCTTTCCACTTCGACCTTTCCGTCGTGCGCTTCGATAATTTGCCGGGCGATCGCAAGTCCGAGCCCCGAGCCTTGATGGCTTGCCGCCGTATTCGTGCCGCGATAGTACCGGTCGAACAGCTTGGCCATATCCTCCTTGGAGATGCCAACGCCGTTGTCGGCAATAACGACGCGTACGCCGCTCTCGTCACCCGAGACGGCGACCTGCACCTGCGTTCCGGCGGGATTGTGCACAAGCGCATTGAAGAGCAGGTTCAAAAACGCGCGCTGCAGCAGCTTGGCGTCAAAGGACAGCAGGATCGTCTGCGGATTCGCATCGAACGATATCGTCCGGTCCTCGCCCTCCGGGCTGTTAAGCAGCAAAATGACGGTTTCCTGCAGCAGCCGGACGACATCGCTCTCCCGCTTATCCATCGGCAGAAGGTTGTGCTTAAGCTGAGACGTCAGCCGCAAATCGTCCAGCAAGGCCTCCATATAAACGGCGTTGCGAACGATCGTCGCCGCATAGCCGGTCCGCTCGTCGGGGCTGAGGTCGTAGCTTGTCTCGGCAAGCACTTCTCCGTAGCCTTTAATGGAGGAAAGCGGCGTTTTCAAATCGTGGGACAAGCCGGCGATCCATTCCTCCCGCATGCGGTCCACGCGATCCCGGTGCTGTCTAAGGGACGACAGGGTAGAGGAGAGGTGAAGCAGGCTGCGGTACACATCCTTATAGATTCCTTTCGGCGTGAGGCGAAGCTCATAACGGCCGTCCGCAAGCTCGCGGATCGCGTCGATGACGGTTCGCACCGGTCTGGAAAGTCTCCGGGCGAACAAATAGCCGATGATCAGCGTACCGCCCAACGTCACCCCGACGAGGATGTAGAGACCGTTCGGAAAAAAGGTCTGCACATTTTTCGGGCTGATGTACAAAAAATATTTCGCCACCGTTTCCGCCGGGAAGCCGATCATGTAGCTCCAATGATAGCCGTTATCTTCCACACGGCTGATAAAGACGGTAAAATCTTTGACGGCATATTTATAAAAAAATGCGATTTCGCTGGGTGAGTAATGCGTCAGAGCATGCGGCGGCTTATGATAGGCGAACGCTTCCGCGCCGGATTCGTCCAGAATTTGAATCCACGCTCGCTGGTGGTCCAATTCCTTCAGACCTTCCTGGGTGACGTACGGACGTCCGCCCTGCAAGGCGATGCGCTGCCCGAAGTCATGTGTAAATCGTTCGGCAAAAGCGGCCGTTCTTCCGTTCTCGAAGGCAGGGCCGCCCGCCAGAAAATACAGCGCCGTATAGTTAACGATCACAATCAAGATCGCCAGCGTCGACATGGATAACAGGAATTGGATAATGACTTTCCGCTTCACGGATGGCCGTCCTTTCGCTGCAGCTTATAACCGAGTCCCCGTACGGTCAGCAAATATTCCGGCTCCGACGGCTTGTCCTCCAGCTTTTCCCGCAGGTGGCGCATATGTACCATCACTGTATTGTCATACCCTGTATACGAATCGCCCCATACCGTTTCGTACAAATGCGCTTTGCTGAACAGCTGTCCCGGGTGCCGGGCCAAAAACAGCAGCAGCTGGTATTCCTTGGCAGTGAGCGTCACGGGAACGCCATGCTTGCGTACTTCGCCCTGCTTCTCGTCGATTGTCACGCTGCCGAATTCGTAGGTGCTGCGGCTTTCCTCCTGCATGGCCGCGTATCGGTTGCGGCGGAAATACGCCTTCATCCGGTATGCAACCTCCTTCGGGCTGAACGGCTTTGTAATATAGTCGTCGCCGCCGAGGCTTAGCCCAAGCAGCTTGTCCACGTCTTCATTTTTGGCGGACAGGAAAAAGATCGGCGCAAGCGTGAATTGCCGCAGCTGCTGGCAGACGGTAAAGCCGTCGAGATCCGGCAGCATGACGTCGAGGACGATCAGATCCGGTTTTTCGCTGCGGCACAGCTCGATGCCGGCCAGACCGGTGGCCGCTTTGAACACCAGGCGGAAGCCTTCTTTGCGCAGCACGGCATCGAGGAGGTTGACGAGGTCCGGTTCATCGTCGATAATGACGATTTTTTTGCCCGCGATATCGTTCATCTCATGGAGCATGGTGCTTCCTCCTTTGCAAGTCTCGTTCGATATCAAGGGGTGGTAAGGACCAGTTCCATCAGCGGGAGCTTTCGGTCCGGGAAAACGGTGGATTCGATTTCGCCGATTCGTACGGCGCTCATTTTGATGTAAAAAGCTTCCGCATGCGGATCGCTGTGAATGCGGATGCGCGGGAGGCGAAGCTCGTCGGCGGTAGCGAGCATATGGCTCCACAGCCGTTGGCCGTACCCGCGGCCGATGTATTCGGGGGAGATAAACAGGCTGTCCAGCTCCGCCACCGAATCGGACGAACCGCCCGAACCCGGGGGCCGCAGGCTGTAAAAGCCGGCGATTTCACCGCCGTCCGTCTCAAGCAGGTAGACGGCCGACGAACGGATATGCTCGGGGCGCAGCGTCAGGTCTTCGCGGCAGGCTTCCATAAACTGCGGATCATAGCCCCAATAAGCTTTCGAGCGAAATGACAGCTCACTGAGCGGAATCGCGTCATGAGCCGTAGCGCGGCGTATCGTCATACTCGGAATACCTCCTATTGGACATGTGTTTTTTCCTAGATATACACCCATTTTCCTTCGACCGGTCTACCTACCCATACGCGGTAGGGCGGACCGACATACGCTGATGTATAAGACAAGTCGGATTCATTTCTCAGCGAAGGAAGGGATCGACAAATGAACAATAAAAAGCGTAATGCCGCTCCCAAAAGAGCCTCGGCCCGTACAGTCAAATCGGCAAAGCGAGGCGCTGCCTGCCGGCTGCGTCCGTTACATCCCGCTCCCCATATGAATACGGCACAGGTGCAGGGGCTGTTCAGCCCGTTCGGCATCGGCGGAGGCTTGGGCGGCTTCTCCAGTATTGGCCGCACTGTCAGCGGCGTACCCGGCGGAGCCGTAGGTACGGCGGAGGTGGCCAAAGGCGCAGGTGGCGGCGGGGGCTTCCTCTCGTTTTTTAATTCGATCGGAGGTCTCGACGGCATCATTTCCACGATAGGCAAGGTACAGAAAGTGTTCACCATCGTAAAGCAGGTCGGCCCGATCTTCAAGCTGTTCAGCAGCTTCGGGGGCTTGGGCGGTTTGTTCGGAGGCGGAGCGAAGGTCAAGAGCCTTCAGCTTCCTGCCAAGTCCGTACGCACGACCCGTTCCCGGGCGCTTGCGAAGTCTCCGCGAACCGCGGGACTAAAGCGGACTGCAAGATAAGCGCGGCCTAGCGGCCAGCGGCCGTCAAAGCACAAATATCCGGCTCAAATTCCTCGGCCCTCGGGGAATTTGCCGGATATTTTTTTGCCCTTGCTCTATAAAGGGACGACCTGCTTTTGTTTTTCCTTGTAGTACACCCATTCGCGGAATCCGATTTCCTTCAGCCTTGCCGCCACTTCTTCCCAGTCGTCGCCAACCCGGGAAGGGACGTGCGCGTCCGAGCCGAACGAAACCTGGACGCCGAAATGAAGCGCCCGTTCCAAAATCTCGTCGATCGGGTACCAGCCGCCACAATCCTTCGTTTTGCCGGAGGTATTAATCTCGATAGCAATGTCGTACTTCGCGATGGTTTGCAGCGTGCGGTCTACCGCGTCGGTCTGAATATCGGAGAAGGCCGGGTAGAAGCCGCGCATCGCGTCGATGTGGCCGAGAATCTGGAACATGCCGCTGCGTGCGGACTGCTCGATCAGATCGTAGTACAGCTCCTTTTGCTCCACCTTCTGACGGTCCGTCAGTCCGTTCCACCGCTTCCGGTTGAAGATGCTCACGCCGCCTGACAAATGCACCGACCCGATGATATAGTCGAACGGGTATTGCTCGTACACTTTACGGTATACGTCCGCCACCTCGGGGAAGAAGTCCGACTCGACGCCCAGCAGGACATCGATACGTCCGCGGTACTCCTCCTTCAGCTTCAACACTTCCTCCACGTAACGGGCAAACTCGCTCTTCGCCATCGCGATGCCGGGCTGCTCCCGGTCCACGCTGCTTGCAAAGTACGGCGAGTGATCGGAAATTCCGATGACTTGCAGGCCGTTCTTGATCCCGGCTTCAATATAATCGCGGATCGTTCCGGTCGCGTGACCGCACCGTTCGTGATGCGTATGCAAATCGAATTTCATGGCGTTCCCTCACTCCGAACCTATGAATTGAGTTTCCTGCATGCCCTTCAAATCCTGCAGAAACTGATGCAGCGCCGAGCTCAGATAGCGGCCCGACTTGTACACCACCCCGACCGGGTGGCTGATCTCGAGCTCGTTCACCTTGATCATCTTGAGCGTCCCGAGGCGCAGCTCGCTTTGGATCGACAGCTTCGAGATGATCGCCGCGCCGAGATTCAGCTCCACCATCCGTTTCACTTCTTCGCTGCTGGACAACTCCATCACGACCTGCGGAGTGATGTACAGCTGCTTCAAAATTTGATCCACGAACCTCCGTCCGGCCGTTTCCGGAGACAGCATGATCAGCGGCAGCTCGTGAAGCCGCTCGATCGGCACATGTGCGAAACGTGCAAGCGGATGATCGGGAGAGACGACCAGCTCGAACGTATCGTAATAAAGCACGGAGCTTTCGAGCGCGGGATGCTTGTCGAACAGGTAGGTGATGCCGATATCGATCGTTCCGTTCTCGACGCTGTGCATAATTTGCGAGGTGGTCATCGAATGGATGGTCGTTTTGATCAAAGGGAACTGGTTCTGAAAATAAGACAGCACCCTTGGCAAAATTTGGATCGCGATCGAAGTTGTCGTTCCCAGATGAATATGTCCTTGCGGCGTTTGGTTCAAATCCGAAAGCCGCTGCTTCAAATCTTCGACCGTCTGTAAAATAATCTCCGCATGTTCAAGAAAGACTTGGCCGCTGTCGGTTAGCGTAACCGGCTGGTTGCGGTCGATTAGCACCGTTTTGAATTCGTCTTCCAGACTTTTAATTTGCGCCGAGACGGCCGGCTGGGTCAGATTCAGAATTTCGCCCGCTTTGCGAAAGCTCATGGTCTTGGATATCGTAATGAGCGTTTCCAACTGATTGAGATTCACATCGTTCCTCCTCACCGGGGCGCGAACGCTTTCAATAGCATTCTCAAAATAAGCAAATTTTATCATTTATTGATTAAGTATAAATACAATTTCTTGACTTACTCCATTATATGATACTTGAAAGATTAGGGCAAACTACGTCCGGAGAAAAAAATCACACTTGCTCTTGTCACCTACTCAAATTTGAGTATAATTTAGTTTAGCGCTAAAAATACACTCAGGTAAAGTAAGGAGCAATTTATGGTTCAGAAAAAAACGAATACCGCATGGACGGTCGCCGCGTTGATGCTCGGGCTGCTGCTGGCTTCGCTCGATCAGACGATCGTTTCGACCGCCATGCCGACGATTATCGGTAAGCTCGGAGGACTCGACAAGTACGTATGGGTATTTTCTGCGTACTTGATCGCCAACGTCGTATCGATGCCGATCTTCGGCAAGCTCGGTGATATGTACGGCCGGAAGCTGTTTTTCCTGCTCGGTCTTGTCGTGTTCATGATCGGCTCGGCGCTTTGCGGCACCTCGACAACGATGACGCAGCTGATCGTCTACCGCGCTATCCAAGGGATCGGCGGCGGCGCGCTGATGCCGATTACGTTCGCTATTATCTTCGATATTTTTCCCCCGGAGAAGCGGGGTAAGATGCAAGGTCTGTTCGGTGCCGTCTTCGGCATATCGAGCGTGCTCGGGCCGCTGGCCGGCGCTTATTTCACCGATCACGTGAACTGGACGTGGATTTTCTACATTAATCTGCCGCTCGGTATCGTATCGTTGATTCTTATTTCGCTGTTTTATCATCCGGTGCTGCCGAACAATCCGAATCAGAGAATCGACTGGCTTGGGACGATCGTCTTTGCCGTTTCGATCTTGAGCCTGATGTTCGGATTGGAGCTCGGGGGCAAGGAGTACGCATGGGATTCGGTGCAGATCATCGGCTTGTTCGCTATCGCGATCGTCTTCCTTCTGCTGTTCATTCGAATCGAGATGCGCGCCGCTGCCCCAGTCGTGCCGCTTCCGCTCTTCGGCAACCGGTTGTTTACCGCCAGTATGGGCGTCTGTTTCTTCTACGGGGCGCTGATGATGTCCGCGGCGACGTACATCCCGCTGTTCATTCAAGGGGTATTCCAAGGATCCGCGACGAGCGCCGGGCTAGTACTGACACCGATGATGCTTGGCGTGGTTGCCAGCAGTGCGATCGGCGGGCGTTTTATCGGAAAGCTGTCGTACCGGGGCATCATGCTCGGCTCCGTGCTGCTGCTGCTGATCGCAACCTCGCTGCTCAGCCTGGTGTCCATCGATACGCCCCGTTGGCAAATTACGCTTTATATGATTCTCATGGGGCTTGGCATCGGTACGGGCTTCCCGGTGACGTCGATTTCTTCGCTGCATAACGTCGACTTCCGGTTTCGCGGCACCGTCACCTCGCTGGTCGGCTTTTTCCGTTCGATCGGCTCTGCTGTCGGACTGACGGTGTTGGGCGCGATGCAAGCATCCGCGCTGAGCAGCCGGTTGGCCGAGCTGTTGCCCGCAGGAGCGGGTGCGAAGACGCCGGCCGATCCGCGGGCGCTGCTGTCGCCGGAATTTCAGGCAAACGTTCCGAGGCCGGTGCTGGAGAAAATGATGGTCGGTCTTGCGGATTCCATCGCCTATGTATTTCAAGTGACCATCGTTATGGCTGTGCTCGCGCTTATCTTTATTCTGCTGATGGGCAAAGCCAAAATGGAGATCCCGGCGAAAGGCCCCCGCAAAGAAGGCGGCAGTTCAGATGAAGGCTCCGGCATTCATGCCCCGCAGCATATGTAAGGCAGGTGAATACGGTTGTCCATGAAGCTTGTCATTTTGGGTCTGCTCATGGAAGGAGACAGCCACCCCTACGAGTTGCGGCATAAAATGAAGGAGCGGGCGATGCTCCATTACATTAAAATGCAGGAAGGCTCGCTGTACTACGCCATCGATACGCTGAATAAAGAGGGATATATCGAGGCGCTGGAGATCGTGAAGGAGAGCGGCCGTCCCGACCGCACCGTCTACCGGATTACGGAAGAAGGCAGGCAGCTGTTTCATCGCCTGCTGCTGGAGCAGTTTGAAAGCCGCGCCCCTGTCTTCCACCCGATATACGCGGCGCTGGTGTTCGCCTTTCATGGGGATGCGCAGCAGATTCATGCCATCATTACGCAAAAGATGGAAGAGCAGCGCCGCATCGTAGCCTTGCTGCATGACATCTACGAGGAGCATATCCCTACCGTGCCCCGCAGCGTGCTGCATATGATGAAAGGTCGATGGGAGCACGCCGTTACGGAGCTGCGCTGGCTGGAACGGCTTGCTGCCGATGCCGCGGCAGGGAAACTGTACGAATTCGGCAAGCCGCTAGAGGAGTAGGGGCCGGATAAATTTTGAAAAGAAGGACGGGCCCGAAAGGGTCCGTTCAGAGCGTTGAGAAAATAGGTTTTTACAAAAATAGAGATGCAGACGGAGGCGGGGTATCCACTGAAGAAGCGATAGCGGCCGCCTTTGTCTTCGGGAAATGTCCGCTAACAAGCGGCTTCCAATCCAATTTCCTGAGGACAAGAGTGGTCGGAAGTGGATACCCTGCCCCCTCGTAACCTCTATTATCTCAATTGACCACTTTCTCAACAAACTCGACGGGCCCGAAAGGGCCCGTTTTTTTCGATCAATAATATTTGTCAATATCCGGCAAGTAATAGATCAATAAAGGAAATGGAAAAATCGCAGTTTTGAAGGTATGATGATGTTAATATATGGTTATTGGTCCAAGGGACGACACCTTTCCGTTCAGTTCAAGTTTCTGAAAACTAAGGTTGCCGTCTCTTTTTTCGTTATAGGGTAAAAAAGCAGGCGATGGTGCTTATGAAGGGAGGTGGGGGAAACCGGAGGCTGCGGCTTATATGCCTTATTTTTGCAAAATTCATGGAAGGGAGCATGATTTGAGGATGAAGGTCAAAGCGGCAAAAGCATTAGGAATTTCCGTGCTGCTCGCGCTCCAGCTCCTGGTGCCCGCTCAAGGGTTCGGGCAGGAGGCGCGGCAAGGCAGCCTAGAAACGGGGAATTCGAACGTTCCGGCATCGACTACCTCTGCCGTCTACGGCAGCGGAAGCATCGGAACGCTGGCAGCCGTCCCCAGCCCGTGGTCGAACAAGGATATCGGCTCCCCGGCTCTGGCGGGCAGCGCAGACTTCAACCCCGGTACGGGCGTGTATACGGTGAAGGGAGCGGGCAAGGACATCTGGGGCACCTCCGACCAATTCCATTATGTGTATCAGCCGTTAACCGGCAGCGGCGCGATCATCGCGCAAGTGACGGGGCAAGGCAATACCGACGACTTTGCGAAGGCGGGCCTGATGATCCGCGAGACGCTCGATGCGAACGCCAAGCACGTCGATATCGCCGCGGTTCCGTCCGGCATGTATACGTTCCAGTACCGGAACGATGTGGGCGGGGCGACAACCAGCGTGAAGGCGAATTCAACGAGCCCGTCGTGGTTAAAGCTTGAGCGTGACGGCAATACGTTCAAAGGCTCTTATTCCACGGACGGATCGATTTGGACGGAAGTAAGCCAGACGAGCGTAACGATGGGAAGCAGCGTTTATGTCGGCTTAGCTGTTTCGAGCCATAACGTTTCGAAGCTGAACACCGCCACCTTTACCAACGTAAGCCTTGGCGGATCGGATACGACGGCGCCTTCCGTACCGACGGGCTTGACTTCACCGGGCCAAACCGAGACGACCGTCGATCTGTCATGGAGCGCTTCGACGGACAATGTCGGGGTTACGGGCTACGATGTGTTCCAGGACGGGACCTTGATCGGAAGCCCGCTCAGTACTTCGTATTCCGTCGTAGGACTGACGCCAGGCACGGCGTACAGCTTTACGGTCAAGGCGAAGGATGCCGCCGGCAACTCGTCGGCCGCCAGCAGCCAGCTCAGCGTAACGACCAAGGCCGATACGACGGCTCCGACCGAGCCGACGAACGTGACCGCGGCCGGCAAGACGGACACGACCGTGACGTTGACCTGGACCGCTTCAACGGATAACGTCGGCGTGACCGCTTACGACATCTACCGCGACGGGACACTCGTTCAGGCCGGTGTCACCGAAACGTCGTACACGGTGACGGGGCTGACCGCAAGCACGGCGTACAGCTTTACGGTCAAGGCCAAGGATGCCGCCGGCAACCAATCGGCCGCCAGCCAGCCGCTATCGGTCACGACGAACGCTCCGGGACCGGGTGAAGTTCCGGCTCCGTGGCAGTCGAAGGACATCGGTTCCCCGGCCGTAGCCGGCAGCGCTCTGTACGATGCGAATACAGATGTGTTCACCGTATCCGGCGCAGGCAAAGATATTTGGAGCACGTCGGACCAATTCCGCTATGTGTATCGGCCTTGGAACGGGGACGGGACGATCGTTGCTCTGATCACCTCCCAAACGAATACCGACGGCTGGGCGAAAGCGGGAATCATGATCCGCGAGAACCTGAATGCCGACGCGAAGCATGCCGACCTGCTCCTCTCCCCATCCAACGGCTTCACGTTCCAGTACCGGACCGCGGCTGGAGGATCGACGGAATCAGTCAAGCAAGCGTCTTCAAGCCCTGCCTGGGTGAAGCTGCAGCGGACCGGCAACGTGATCAAAGGCTTTGTCTCGAACAACGGCATGAACTGGGGAGACATCGGCAGCGTAACGGTCGCCATGGGCGCGAATGTATACTTCGGTCTGGCGGTCACCAGCCATGACGTGAATGCGGCCAGTACGGCGACGATAAGCAAAGTGACCGTCAACGCGTCAGGGGACGTCTACCCGCCGACGGCTCCGACCAATGTGGCGGTGGATAGCAAAACGGACACCAGCGTAAGCCTGTCGTGGCTTGCCTCGGTGGATGATATCGGCGTCACCGGATACGATGTTTACCGGGACGGCCAGCTTGCCGGCAGCACAACAACGGAAACCTCCTTTAAGGTGACGGGTCTCAAGGCGAACACGACGTACAGCTTTACCGTAAAAGCGAAAGATGCGGCTGGACACGTATCGGAACCCAGCACACCGCTTAGCGTGACGACGGCGGCGCAGCCGGATACGCAAAGCCCGACGGCTCCCTCCAATCTGAGCAGTCCGGCCAAAACCTCCTCCTCCGTTTCCTTGGCCTGGACGGCGTCGACGGATAATGTGGGCGTGTTCAAATACGACGTATACAAGGACGGGAAATTAGCGGACAGCACGACCGGCACGACCTTTACCGTCAGCGGGCTTACGGCGAATACGACGTACAGCTTTACCGTAAAAGCGAGAGATTTGGCGGGCAACGTATCGGCCGCCAGCAATACGCTTTCCGTGAAGACTTCATCAACTTCTACCGACCCGTATACGCTGCAAGTCGTAGCAGATAATCTGGAAGTTCCGTGGGCTTTGGCGTTTGCTCCGGACGGACGGATCTTCTTCACCGAACGCAACAGCGGCCGCGTCCGCGTAGTCGTCAACGGCCAAGTGCGCAGCACGCCGGTCATTACGCTCGGAGCGCCGTTCTACTATCAGCCAAAAAGCGAAGGCGGGCTGTTGGGGATTGCGCTCGATCCGAATTTTGAGACCAACCATTACATGTACTTGTACCATACTTACAAGGATTCCAATAATACGGTGAAAAACCGTTTGGTCCGCCTGATCGAGAAAAACAACACGGCTACCCTCGACAAAGTGCTGCTCGACAAGCTGCCCGGCGCGGTCTATCACAACGGCGGACGGCTCAAGGTCGGCCCGGATAACAAGCTGTACTTCAGCAACGGCAACTACGGCAAAACGGACGATACGCTAACCTACCTGGGCGGGAAAATTTTCCGTTTGAATCTGGACGGCACGATTCCGAGCGACAACCCGTTCGGCGCCAGCTCGCCGGTGTATACGAGAGGCCACCGCAACCCGCAAGGACTTGCCTGGCAGCCGGGAACGAACCGTCTGTTCTCCTCGGAGCACGGCGAAGCCGCCAAGGACGAAATCAACCTGATCGTGCCCGGAGCCAATTACGGATGGCCAGAATACGAAGGAGACAACCAGAACAAACCGGGAATCACGCCACCTCTTATTCACAGCGGCAATGCAAGATGGGCCCCGTCAGGCATCACGTTCGTCTCCGACGGACCGTGGAAAGGTGATCTGCTCGTGTCCAACCTCGCCGGCAAGCAGATCATTCGCATGCAGGTAAAAGAGCAGAACGGCCAACCGGTGATCGGCAACCTGAGCTACCTGTATAAAAATACCTATGGCCGTATCCGCGAGATCATTGAAGCGCCGGACCGTTCACTCTACTTGATTACAAGCAACAACGGCGACAAGAACGGCGACGGCACTCCGGATAAATTGATAAGACTCATACCGAATTTTTAAGTGAAAAAATCATAAAGAGGACCGCTCCGATGATCTTGCCTCCAATGATGTTAGGCTGTGTCTAACCATTGGGGGCGGCTCACCGGGCGGTCCTTCTATAGTTTTACTCGGACATTTTATGGGCGATCTTCTCGAAGCTTTGCAGGAACGGCTCCAGCTCGTGCGGCTCCAGATAGGACAAGTAGGTGTTGATCACTTCCGAGCGGAGCGCCCGGATACGGAGCAGCGCCTCGCGCGCCTGCTCGGTTGCTTCCAGTAGAACGACTCGTCTGTCGTTCTCGTCGTGCTTCCGGTGCACGAACCCGTTTTGCACCAGACGGTCGATCATAACGGTAATGGCGCTCGGCGTCACTTCCATCCGTTGGGCCAGCCGGCCGACCTGGCACGGCTCGCACCGGACGATCGTATACAGCATCATGATCTGCGGCCCCGTCAAATTCAGATCGGCAGGCAATGCCAATCCCGGTCCGAGTTTTTGGAACATTGTAAAAAACGCTTTTTCAAACCGCTCGATCGCGTGATCCATAGGATCAGCCATGCTTTTCAGCTCCTCGTTCGAATAATCCGATATTTAAAGTGTTAATAGGTTAGATTTAATTTATTCGAAAATCGTAGCACCGAGTTGAAAATGTGTCAATGGAAGAGCGCAGCCCGGACGCTGGAGGAGACCGAATTTCGCTTGGATGTGCCGGCGCTTGTTTTTTTGGTATGATACCGATATCGAACGTACATTTGGGGAGAAACTTAGGGGAAGAAGGGGAAACGAACATGAATGCGGAATCGCCAATCGGTTTTCATCCGCTGCTGGCCGCCTGGTTCGGGCAGACGTTCGGGGAGCCGACGGAGGTGCAGCTGCGGGCGTGGGAGTCGATCGGATCGGGCGCTCATACCTTGATCGCCGCGCCGACAGGGTCGGGCAAGACGCTTGCGGCGCTGCTGCCCTGCTTGGACCGGATCGTGACCGGGAAAGCCGCCAACGGACCGGTTCGGGGAGTAAAACTGCTGTACGTCACGCCGCTCAAGGCGCTGAACAACGATATTCATCATCACGTTGTCGGCTTCATCGATCAATTGGAGCAGATGGCGGCGGAGACGGGCTTGCCGTGGCCGGGACTAACCGTCGGCGTCCGTACGGGCGATACGACACAAAGCACGCGGGCGTCGATGCTGAGGCAGCCGCCGGATGTGCTCGTGACGACACCCGAGTCGCTGTATATTTTGCTGACGTCCCTGAAAGGCAGAGACATGCTGCGGAACGTTCGCCATGTCATTGTAGACGAGATTCACGATCTGGCCGAGGGAGCCAGAGGACTGCATTTGTCGGTGACGCTTGAGCGGCTTGTCGCCTGGTGCGGACGTTCTCCGCAACGCATCGGCGTGTCAGCAACGCAGAAGCCGATCGAGCGGGTTGCCCGTTTTCTCGGAGGCTGGGAGCCTGTGGCAGAGGGAGACGGGGCTGACGCCGCTCAAGCCGGAACAGCCGCCGGATCGGAAGATACTGGTGCGGGTATGACCGTAGAAGCCGGTAATGAAACGATCGCGAACGTTCCCATGCGGCCTCGGCCCGTGAACATTGTGGAGAGCCGGATGCATAAAGCGCTTCAGCTTGTCGTCACGATGCCGGAGCAAACCTTCATTACGCAGGACAAGCAGGAAGCCGTCTGGGGGCCGGTCACCGAACGCCTCGTGAAGCTGATGGAAGGAAGCCGATCCGTGCTGATCTTCGCCAACAACCGGCGGCTTTGCGAGCGGCTGACGCTGCGGCTGAACGACCATGTCGGCTACGAAATGGCCCGCTCGCACCATGGCAGCGTCTCCCGGGAGCAGCGGCTTGAGGTGGAGCGCGCGCTCAAGGCGGGCGAGCTTCGCTGCCTCGTGGCAACGTCTTCGCTGGAGCTGGGCATCGACGTCGGCCATATCGATCTGGTGGTGCAGATCGATTCGCCGAAGAGCGCCGCCGCGGGAATTCAGCGCATCGGCCGGGCCGGACACAGCGTCGGCGGCGTCAGCCGGGGCGTCATTCTGGCGCGCAGCCGCGGCCAACTGCCGGAATGCGCGGTGCTGTCCCGCCGCGTGCTGGAGCGCGACATCGAGGAAATCCGCATCCCGGTGCAGTCGCTGGACATCTTGTGCCAGCAAATTGCGGCGATGGTGGCGGGAGGCGATTGGACGATCTGCGAGCTATCCCGCGTGCTGGCCGGCAGCTACGGGTACCGGGATTTTCCGCGGGAGCGGCTATTGGATGTACTGCAGGTGTTGTCCGGGTACTACCCGTTCGTTCGTCCTCTCTTGGATTGGAACCGCGACACAGGCGTAGTGTCCCGCCGAGGGGTAACGGGTATGGCAGCCATTATGGGGGCTGGCACGATTCCCCAGAGCAGCGCCTACCCGGTGCATCATGCGGACAGCCGCGTGCACATCGGCGAGCTGGACGAGGAGTATATTCACGAAAGCCGAGTCGGCGACGTGTTTCAGCTCGGAACGTCGTCGTGGAAAATTCAATCGATCAAAAATGACCGGGTGTACGTCGTCGAAGCGGGCAACCGGTTCAGCGAAATTCCGTTCTGGCGGGGCGAAGGGCAGGGCCGCACGTTTGAGCTGTCGCGGGATATCGGGCGGTTCATGGAAGAGCTGGAGCGCCGGATCGAACGGGAGGAGCCGCACGGTACGCTGGACTGGCTGACCCGGGATTACGGGCTGGACGCCGGAGCTGCGGGCGAGCTGATCGCGCTGATCCGGTCGCAGAAGGCCGTGTCGGCGGTACCGACGCACCGCCGCATCGTCGTCGAGCGGTTCCGGGACGAGCTGAAGCAGTGGCATGTCATCGTGCACAGCACGTTCGGCCGGACGTTCAACCGTACGTGGCTGCTGGCGCTTCGGCAGCATGGGGAGGAGCGGTTTCCCGTGCGGCTGTTCGCGAATGCCAAGGACAACGGCATTCATTTCGTCTTGTCCGGCGCCGACGAAGGAATGGCCGCAAGCTTCGTGGCGATGCTTCGCGGCGTGACGTCCGCCCGGCTCGAAGCGCTGCTGCGCGAAGCGGTTCCGTCTTCGCCGCAGTTCGGAGCGGCGTTCCGCCGTCTGGCCGAGACGTCGCTGCTGCTGTCGCGGAGCTTCACGCGCACGCCGGCGTGGAAGAAGCGGCTGCGCAGCGAGGAGCTGCTGCGGGAATCGCTGCCGTACGCCGAGCGGTTTCCTTTTCTCGGCGAGGCGATGCGCATTTGCCTGCAGGAGGAGCTGGACATGCCGCGGGTGCGCGAGGCGCTGGAGCAGATTGAGGCCGGAGCGCTCGAGGTGAACGTGCGCGAGAGCCTATTTCCTTCGCCGCTGGCCGCAGCGTTTCTGACCGAGTTCATGGGCGCTCAAATCTACGAGTCCGACGCCGTCGGCAAAGATATTCAATTGCAGTTGCTAGGCTTGGAGCGGGCGCAGGCCGGGCGGCTGTTCGGCGAGAGCGCGGTGCTGGAGGCGGGGCAACCGGACCATGGCGCTGCGGAGGAGGAGCCGTGGCCGGCTTCCGCTCCGCTGGAGCAGCCGGAGACGCTGCTGCGCCTCCTGAAGCAGCGAGGCGACCGGACCGCCGCGGAGATGGCAAGGCTGGCCGCCGATAGCGGTGCCGACGAGGCGCGGCAGCAGGCGGAGGGCGGGAGCGGCCTGGGTTCGGCAGAGCCTGCGGGCGCGCCGCAAGCGGAAGAAATCGGCAGGCTGCTCCGCCGATTGGAAGAGGAAGGCCGAGTGCGCCTGATCGACATCGGCGGAGAAAAGCGCTGGATCTGCTCCGACGAAGCGGATACGTATGCGCGGATTGCAGACGATCCGCTGGCCGCGCGGTTTGTGCTGTCCCGTTATATGGAGTACCGCGCGTCGTTTACGGCAGAAGAGCTTGCCGCCCGGTACGGCGCGGCTTTGCCGCTTGTCGACGACCTCATGAGCCAGTGGGCCGAGGACGGGACGATTGAACCGGCCCTTGGCGGAAGCGAAGCCGGGCCGCGGAGTTGGGTGAGCCGCGAAACGGCGGCGCGCCGTATCCGCAGAGCCGAACGGGCGCTGCGCGAACAGGCTGCCCCGGTCGATCCGGTCCGGTACTGCCGGTTCTTGATGGCCGCGCAGCATGTCCTTCCGGGCAGCCGCCTCAGCGGGGAAGAGGGGCTCCGGGACGTAATCGGCAAGCTGCAGGGCTGGTTTTTGCCGCTGCCCGAATGGGAGGCGTCGGTGTTTCCCTTGCGCTTGACCGATTACCGCAAAGAAACGCTCGACCGGCTGTGCGCGGCGGGCGAGGTAATCTGGATCGGGCGCAAGGAAGCGGGAGAGAAGGAAGGCCGGGTCGCCTTCTTTCTGGCGGAAGCGAAGGAGCTTTACGCCCCTCTGCTCAAGCGGGGAGCGGCCTCGAAGCACGAGCCGCTGCTGGAGCTGCTCCGGCGCAAGGGCGCTAGCTTCCTGTCCGCGCTCAGCCGCCAAACAGGAAGCGTCCCATCGGAGCTGACGGCGGATTTGATCGAACTGGCTTGGGAAGGGCTTGTCTCCAACGACCAGTTTGCGCCGCTTAGGATGAACGGAAGCGGCAAGAAGACCACGGCCAAAACCGCCGCCAAATTCCAATCCGGCCTTGGCCGCTGGTATGCGCTGGAGACGCTGAAGGAGGAGCAGCCGGGCGAAGGCGATTCGCTCGGCGCTTGGGTAAAGCAAGCGCTGGACGGCAGCGCGCTGCTTACGCGGGACCTTGCAGGTACGCTGCTGCCGTGGTCTTGGGACGATGTATACGGCTCGTTGAAGCAGCTGGAGCTGTGGGGGATGCTGACCCGCGGCTTCTGGGTCCGAGATATTGCGGCGATGCAGTTTGCGGCGCCGGAGACGGTAGGGCGTCTCCGGGAGGCGGTCTGGGAAGCGGGAGGCGGCGAAACGGTGCTGCTTCCGGCCGCCGATCCCGCCAATCCGTTCGGATTGACGGTAAAATGGCCGGCCGCGCCGGGCGTCGCTTTTGCCCGCAAGCCGGGCAACGATCTCGTCTTCCGCGGCGGCCGCTGGGTGTTGTGGTGCGAAAATAACGGCAGGCGCATGCACACGCTGCACGCGCTGGCCGACGTGCAGGAAGAGGCATGGCTGCCGGAGGAAGATCGGCTGCAGACGCTTCGGGCCGTGCTGCAATCGGTTTTGAAGAAGCCGGGCGTCCGCAAAGTGGTCATCGATACGTGGAACGGGGAGCCGGTGCTGGACACGCTTGCCGCGGGTACGCTGCGGCAGCTCGGAGCGGAAGCCGACCGCGCTTCGCTCGTCCTGTGGCCGAGTTCGTTGCGATAATTTTGTTTTTAGGAGAGGATGAACCGGATGAAAAGCATAGAAGAGCAGTTGAATGAATATAAAGAAAGGGCGGACTCCGTCAGCCGGGAATCCGGCGAGGCGGTTCAAGCCTTCGCCCTCGAACTGATCGGAGAGATCGAGAGGCTGGCGGTCGAAAACAAGCGGCTGCGCAAAGCGCTCGCGCAGTCGGCGGACCGGAGGTACGAATCGACGAAATTAAGAGACGCTTTAAGAGAATAGCCGGTTTTACCTCCGGATGGCCCGCGAAACAAATGATTTAGTAATAAAATACTTATTGACAGCCGCCGAAAATGGGCATAGAATACCTAGTAAACGAGTGGGGATTGTTAGGATATACTCTCAAGGAGGCGCATGATTGTGAATTCCCTTTACATTGCCAGCTGGGCTGTCGCTGTCGTAGTCCTGCTGTTGTTATTTTTCGCGGCCAAGAAAAAGGTGGGTTTCGGGACGCGCGTATTAATCGCCATGGTGCTCGGCGTGGTCGTCGGGGCGGTGTTCGGTAAAGAGGCGACAGATCTCGGAACGATCGGCTCCATCTACGTCAACCTGATCAAAATGATCGTTATGCCGCTTGTCATCGCAACGATTATTTCCAGCATTACGTCCGTATCCGATCCGAATATGCTTCGAAAGATCGGAACGAAAACGATCGCCTTGTTCCTGATCACGACCGGTATTGCGGCGGCCATCGGTGTCGTCGTTGCGGTGATCATCGATCCGGGCGCAGGCATTCCTTATGTGCAGGATGCCAAATTCGCCGCCAGAGAAATTCCGTCGTTCCTGAAAGTATTCATGGATCTCGTACCGGCGAACCCGGTGAACGAGATGGCTACCGGGAAAGTTGTGCCGGTTATCGTATTTGCCATGTTCGTCGCGGTCGCCATTACAATCGAAGGCAACCGCAAGCCGGAATCGGTCCGGCCGATCAAGGAAGTCATTCAATCGTTCGCTGTCGTGATGTTCCGCGTGACGAAGCTGATCATCCGTTTGACGCCTTACGGCGTGTTCGGACTGATGGCGGCGATGGCTGCGAAATACGGCCTTGCTTCGCTGCTGCCGATGGGCAAAGTAGTGATCGCCGTTTACATTGCTTGCTTGCTGCATTTCGTTCTGACTTACGGCTTCTTGGTCACGTTCGTGGCACGGGTCAATCCGATCCGCTTCCTGAAAAAGATTTATCCCGTGCTGGCCGTCGCTTTCACGACGCGGAGCAGCTATGCGACGCTGCCGGTCAATCTGGAGGTTATTACGAAGCGGCTTAAAGTATCCGACCGGATCGCCAGCTTTGTCGCTCCGCTGGGCGCTACCATCAACATGAACGGCTGCGGCGGCTTGTATCCGGCGATTGTGGCGATCTTCGTCGCCAAAGTATTCGGCATCGATCTGACGATCACGCATTACCTGCTCATCGTCGGCTCGGCGATGATCGCTTCCATCGGTGTGGCCGGGGTGCCGGGACCGGCTTCGATCTCGACGACGGTCGTGCTGGCCAGCGTCGGTCTGCCGATCGAAGGGATGGCGATGGTGCTCGGCATCGACGCGATTCTCGATATGGCCCGGACGGCTATCAACGCAACGGGTACGACCGTCAGCTCCCTTGTCGTCGCCGTAACGGAGAAAGAATTCAACCGCGAGGCGTTCAACAATGAAGCGGACGAAGAGCTCGAAAACTACGACGTTTCTTCGCGCAAGGACGGCTCCAAAACCGTTGTCGCCGGTTGAGACGAATTGAAAATAAAATAATCTCTAACCAAGCCAAACACCGCTCTTTCGCAAAGGGCGGTGTTTGTTCGTTTCCGGCGTTCGTTGAACCGGTATATGGTAAAATAGGGCTAAACCCGTCACAGCTTTTGCAAAGGGGGAAGGCGAATGGAGATCAGTGTGGATCAAGCGAAGCTGCTGCTGCGCGTGCCGGAGATGACGGCGGCGCTGCGCTTTTACGAGCAGGCGCTCGGCTGGGAGCGCCTGGAGCTGTTCGCGGCAGCGGGCTGTGCGCTGCTGCGTCAGCCGGGCGGCGATGCCGTGCTGCTCGCCGCGGAAGGCGCGGCGGCGGAGGCGCTTCGCCGCCTGCAAGCACCGGGCTGCCGGGAGCTGTCGCCCGGCGGCCGGTTTTATGTGACAGCGCCGCCCGGCGAGGCGCTGGAGCTGCTTCAGCAGCGCGCCGAGGAGGCCGGCGGGCGCTGGTTGGATGAGACGGAGCCGGGCTGCTGGCGGACCGTCACGATCACGACGCCGGAGGGCTACCGCGCGGCGTACTGGCAAGAGCTGTTTCCGAGCGACGAGGAAACGCTCGCTTTGTTCGCAGCGGGGCCGGACCGGCTGGAGGCCGCGCTGGCGGGGCTTGGCGAGGCCGGGCTCGATCTGGCCCGGGCGCCCGGCACATGGAGCATCCGCGAGCAGGTGCTCCATGTGGTGGATCTGGAGCTTGCGGCGCTGCACAAGCTCAAGTTCGCTTTGGCCGGGCCGGAGCGCGGACGCGTCTACCACGGCAACGGCTTCTCGCAGGACGCATGGGCCGCGGGCATGCGTTACGCCTCGCGGCCGATTCGCGCCGAGGTCGCGCTGTTTCGGCTGCTGCGCGAGCATGTGCTCAGCGTATGCGAGCATACGCCGGGAGCGCTGGCCCGCAGCGTCATCGCCTCCGGCAAGGAGGAGACGGCCGGCCGCCTGATGAAAATGATGGCCGGCCATGCGAACGTCCACATTCGCCGGATCGGCGAAATTCGGAAGCAGCACGCGACCGATTAGCCGAGGCTTTCCGCCAGCTCCATCAGATGCGCGCAGATCCGCTCGGGACGCACGCCCGTACGGGCCATCTGCTCGTCCACATTCGCGGCGTTGGCCAGTCCGGTCAGCACAAGCGCCGTCCGGCAGCCTGCGTCGGCTCCGCCGCGGATATCGGTGTTCAGGTTGTCCCCGACCGTCCAAATCTCACTAGGGGTCAGCCCCAGCTTGGCGACAGCGTAGCGCATAATGATCGGCGAAGGCTTCCCGATGACGATGGGAGGCGTTTCGCTTGCCCGTTCGATCGAAGCCGCGATGGAGCCGGCTCCCGGCATCAGCCCGCCGTTCCACGGCAGCAGGTGATCGGGATTCGTCAGGATGTACGGGGCTCCGCCGCGGATATAGCGGACGGCCGCAAGCAGCTTGCCGTAATGGAACGCCCGGTCGATGCCTTGTACGACCGCAGCGACCGTTCCTACCGGGGCGTCCTCTGTGACGGGTTCGAAGCCGCCGTCCTTCAGCGCCGTTCGCAGTCCTTCCTCGCCGATGTACAGCACGCGTCCGTTCCGGGCGCCGGTTTCCTGCAAATACATCACGGCCGCTTGCGAGGAGGTCAGCACTTCCTCCGGTTTGGCTTCGATCCCGGTCTTGATGAGGTGCGCCGCAACTTGCTCCGGCGTCCTTGACGAATTGTTGGTTACATATAAGAACGGGTAGCCTTTCTCCCGCAGCCAGCGGATAAATTCCGCCGCATAAGGGATCGGGCGGTCTCCATGGTACAACGTTCCGTCCAAATCCAGCAAAAATCCATGTCTCATGATCCGTCCTCCATTTGTGCGATGCGTGCCGTAAGGGCCGCCTCGTTTCTCGCGTTGTCCGCTCCAATTATACCGCGAATGACCTTCCGAGGCGAACGGCTGCTTGTTTTCCGCCTCGCGCAACGGCCAAAAAGCCGGCATCCTAAGATGCCAGCTTCAGCTTCACGTAAAAATGGATTTCGCCGTTCTCCGACTCGGCCCAAATACTGCCTTCGTGCGATTCGACGATGCTTCTTGCGATCGCAAGACCAAGCCCCGAGCCTCCGGTCTCGGACGTCCGGGCTTTATCGACCCGGTAAAACCGATCGAACAGCTGCTCCAGCTCGTCACGGGTCAAAGCGTCCGCTTTGTTGGAGATACGAATGATCGCGTGCCCGTTCTCGCGGATCATGCCGAAGGTGATCACGCCGGGCTTAGGGCTGTACTTGATCGCGTTGCCGAGCAGGTTTTCGAACACGCGGATCATTTTGTCCACGTCGATGCGTGCCATCAGCCGCTCCTGCGGCAAGCTTCGAATCAGCGTAAGCTGCTGCTCCTCGCTGAGGGTGACGTACTCCTCCAGCAGCTGCTCCAGCACCTCGTTAATGACGACTCCTTTCTTGTGCAGCGGAATGTCATGATTGGAGAGCTTCGTAAATTCGAACAAATCGTCGATCAGCCCTTTCAGCTTCTCCGATTTGCTGTAAGCGATACTGACATACCCGGCCGCTTGCTCGGGCGTTTCGAAATTTCTATCGTGCAGCAGCCGCAAATACCCCATGATCAGCGTCAGCGGCGTGCGCAAATCGTGTGAAACGTTCGTAATCAGCTCGTTTTTGAGCTGCTCGGCGCGTCGTTCCTCTTCGATTCTCCGCTGCAAGTCGGTCACCATGAAGTTCATGTCTCTCGCCAGCGATCCGAGCTCGTCCTGAGACCGCTCGAGGACCCGGTGGTCCAAATTGCCCGTGGCGATAATCCGCAGTCCGCTCGCAAGCTCCTCGATATATCTCATTTTCCGCTGCGTTAAAAAGTAGAACAGAAAGATGAAGACAGCAAGCGAAGCCAAGATGGAAAGCGGGTTCTCGCCTTTATGGTAGCTGATGTTCGGCTGAGGGATACCGCTGACGATTAAGTAGGCCTTCTGATTGTTATAGGTCACCGGGTAAAAGCTGGAAAACTCCGAACGCGAATCGGATTCCCGGTTCCTTGTTTCCATCGCGTTGCGGATGACGCTGTGTACGTCGACGTACGTTTCCGGCGCATTTTCGCTGCGGAAGACGACTTTGCCTTCCAGATCCGTAATGACGATCTTGAGCTTGTTGTAGGTAACGAGCCGTTTGACCGTATTTTCAAAATTTTTGCGCCGCTCGGCGTCCTCCTGCTTGTTCTCTCCCTGCCGGATATTCGGCTGGTTCGGCTGATTGGGCTGCGGCGCACCCTGCGGATTGGCCGCCGGGGCCCCGGATGCGCTGCCGGCCTCCTGGCCGTTGGTCCCGGGAAGGGCTGTGCCGGCATTGGGCGTCGGCATCCCCCCGCCTGCAGCGGAGCCCTGCGGCACGACCGCTTGCGGTTGCGCGGGTTCGCTCCGATCCGCTTCATTCGAATCACCATCGGGAGAATCGTCGCTTGTCTCGTTTCCGCTGCTATGTCGCGAAGATGTAAGGAACCGGTCCGCGAGCGAGCGGGCTTCGCTATCGATGCTTTCCATCCCTTGGCTGTAATCAATGACCGTACTCTTGTTGACGGCGCCGAACAGAGCCGAGCTGATGCCGTAGAATACCAGCGTCACACCGAGGCAGAAGGCGAAGGTCAGCATCAGCTGCAGCCGGATGCTGCGCTGCACGTGGGTCCGCGCCATTTTGTAGAGGTCTTGGAGGAACAGGATCATGCCTCGCAGCAGATTAAAAGGGAACCAGGTGAACGGGAAGCGGTCAAGCATAGGCTTGCGCGGCGGTTTGATCTTCTCTTTTTTACTCAACTTTATATCCCACTCCCCAAACCGTTTTAATAAACTTCGGTTTCCGCGGATTTTCCTCGATTTTCTCGCGAATTTTCCGGATATGAACCATCACGGTATTGTCCGAATCGAAATACGCTTCCTTCCATACGGCCTCGTAAATTTTCTCGATGCTCCAAACCGTACCGCGGTGTCGGGCCAGCAGTTCCAGGATCGCAAATTCGCGCGGCGTCAGCTTAATATCCCGGCCGTCCAGCTTAACCTCATGCGTCGCGGTATTGATCGTGAGCTCGTCGATCTCCAGCTCATGTTCCTTGTTCGGCCGCTGAACATTGAGCCGGGTATAGCGGCGTAGCTGCGACTTGATCCGGGCGACCAGCTCAAGCGGATTGAACGGCTTGGTGACGTAATCGTCCGCGCCGGTGCTCAGGCCGAGAATTTTGTCCATGTCCTGGCTTTTGGCGGACAGCATAATAATCGGCATATGCTTTTGTTCGCGTATTTTCAGGCAAGCTTCAATGCCGTCCATCTTCGGCATCATGATGTCGAGCACGATCAGATCGACGTCTTCCTTTTGCAGCACGCTTAACGCTTCGATGCCATTGCCTGCACGCAGCAGACGGTAGCCTTCGTTTTTTAAATAAATTTCGAGCAAATCGATAATTTCTTTCTCGTCGTCGACGAGTAATATTGTAGGCTGCGCCATGGGGCCGACCTCCTTTTCATTCCAATAAATCCCGGTTGCTGCGGAGTGGGGTCGGCGTGCTTTCCGGGCGGCGCCGACGACAAAAAAAGCATATCACGCCGAGATAACCTTGACAAACGGCTTGCGGACCGCTCCCCATTCCTAACGTTGAACTGTAGCCTAGTATAGCCGGTAAATCTTAACGAGTACCGATTCAAAATCTTAAAACATTCTTAAGCCGAAAATGGAGAATCGGTGTCCCTTTTTACGCAGTGGTAACTTTTTGGTCAAAGGAGGAATATATTGGATTATAAGCTGATCTTATTAAAGCGGTAAAAGAATGTTATGAACGGGAGGAACCCCCATGAACCGGATCGAAACCATCGAACGGATTCTAAGCGCGCTGCCTTTGCGCAGCACCTCGCCCAAGCAGCTTCAGGCGATCATGAGAGGCATGGATTTGTCGCTTGAAGCCTTGTCGCCCTACATTGCGGAGCCTGAGAGCCTGCCTTACGGGAGAACGAGCCTATACCGGACCGCTGCCGCCGAAGCGGTGCTGATCCATCTGCCTCCCGGAACCGAAACGTACATTCACGATCACGGGACTTCCGTCGGCTGCGCGCGGCTGCTCGAAGGCACGCTTACGAACCGGATGTTCCGGTTGGACGGCTACGGGTATCCCTGCTTGTCGGGGGAGGTTGAAATCAAGGAAGGAAGCCATTATTACGCGCCGAAAAATCAGATTCACCAGCTTCGCAATTCCGGCCCGCAACGCGCAGTAGCTTTCCATCTGTATGCTCCGGCGCCTGCCGGGAAGTCGTATTTTCCATACGAGCAAGTGCTCGATTATGTGATCTAGCCTCAAACCGGGGAGCGATCATCGGCCTGGCCGCAGCGCAGGATGCATCCTTCGAAGCGGGCAGCAAATAAAAAAAGGGAGGCCGCCTCCGGCGGTGAATCCGCATTAGAGGTCGGCCTCGCTTTGATAGCGCAGCTAGTTTAAAGAAATACTTTTTACTCCACCTTGGCCCGTAAATAAAACTATGACATCGGGTTCTCCTTCTTGGCTGAAGGTATAATTGTAAAGTCCGATTTGCCCCGGGCCTGAAAGAATCGTTGTATATTTGGCTTCATATCCGGTAAGATCGATGCCGAAATAGTTAATCATATAAGGATTGGCGATGGCGATCGCTCGCTCTTTTGATTCCAAATCCGGCGCAGCATCGGCGGAATCATCCTTCAAATCGATGTAAAGACTCTTGATTTTCCCCGTATTTGCCTCAAAGGCTATAAAATCATTCTCGTACGAATAACCCCATGTCTCTTTCACCTTATCCTTTACCAAAGATTTAATATTGGTAAAGCCAGTGATTTCAACATGATCCTTGCCTGAAGACTCCTTCAACACTCGTTCAGCCTCGGTCAAATACTTCTGCTCCGCATCGGCGGCCGGATATCGCGTGGAAACTTGGGCTTTGTATACTGTGTTGTCGCTTGAGTTAATGGCAACGACGCCGAAAGGCTCGGTTTTTTGGTTATAATCGGAAGTGAATTGGAGATAATCGTCTAAGTCATCTTGCTTTTTAGAAAACAGCACGTTCTTTAGCTTTGTTTTGCCCTCGCTATCGAGCTGCCTTAATGTGCTCTCTACAAGCTCAAATGATGCAGGTCTCGCTCCGTCGGGAACAAGCTCCATTGTTGCATATTCGATGCTGCCGTCTTTATTAATTGTGATTGTATTGGGCCTGTTGGCCATCAAATCGTCGCTATCGTTTGCAGTGTCTCCGGGATTTTGGAATGAAAGCATCCATTGGTTGTCCCCCAGCGGAATAGGATTTTGACCGAACTTGACTTCCTTTAAACCGAACACCGTTGTCAGAAATTGCTCCGCAGCCGCAATGTAGCTCGAATCAACATCACTCAACGTATTGCTGATGCCCGCTGCCATGGCAAGTTTTGGGCTCCCCGGTTGTTCCGCAGCCATGGCCGGCACAGCTCCGAACAGCATGCTCGCGGCGATGACAGGGATGAACAGTTTGTTGCGTTTTTTCAAGTGTTTACTCATTTGAGTATTCTCCTCTCTTTTTTGAGACTCAACCAGTAGACTCGGTCCAAGCCCATGCGGTTCCCTTTTATAAAAAGTTTTTTGCCGTAAGCCAATGGAAGTTCCTTGATGAAGCACATCAAAAAGCATCTTGTCATTCCTTACATCGCGTGGTAGTATATAACAATTAACGTGGAAGGGCTCCTAGGGATCCGACGGCCAAGCGGCCGGGCGAACCAAGCGGAGCCGGCGCGCTACGCATAGAGCCGCGCTACACCGTAGGGATAAAAGACCTCGTGCAAGTTCCGCCTGACAAGGCGAAACGGCATGGGGTCTTTTCTGCTTTAGCAGAGGAAAGGAGAAGGAGGAACATGAACGCGATACGGGCCGAAGGGCTGACGAAACGGTTCGCCGTGAAACGGAAGGAGGAGGGCTTCAAGGCCGGGGTGCGTTCGCTGCTGCGCCCGCAGTACAGCGAGAAGACGGCGGTGCAAGGCATCGACCTGACCGTCCCGCAGGGGGAGACGCTGGCGTTTCTCGGACCGAACGGCGCCGGCAAATCGACGACGATCAAGATGCTGACCGGCATTCTGCATCCGTCCGGCGGACACGCGGAGGTGCTCGGCTGCTGTCCGTGGAAGGAACGCGGCAAGCTGGCCTACCGGATCGGCTCCGTCTTCGGGCAGAAATCGCAGCTCTGGTACCACCTTCCGCCCGCCGACTCGTTCGAGTTGATGAGCCGAATTTATGAATTGAAGCGCAGCGATTATCTCGCCCGGCGGGACGATCTCGTCCGCCGCTTCGAGCTGGAGCCGTATTTGCATACTCCGGTACGGAAGCTGTCACTGGGCGAACGGATGCGCTGCGAGATTGCGGCGGCGATGCTGCACCGGCCGCAAATCCTGTTCCTCGACGAGCCGACGATCGGGCTGGATGTGGTGGTGAAGCAAAGTATACGCGAGCTCATCCGGTTCATGAACCGGGAGGAAGGGACGACCGTGTTCCTGACCTCTCACGACGCGGGAGATATCGAGCAGCTGTGCCGGCGGGCCGTTGTCATCAACCACGGGCAGATGATCTTCGACGATACGGTCGAGGCGATGAAGCGCGATCTGCTGACCGGTAAGATGATCCGGCTCAAGCTGCTGGAGCCGGGACCTCCGTTCCGGCACGACGGCGTAGAAGTGTTGACGCAAACGGACCGGGAGCTGGCGCTTTCCGTTGATACGTCGGCGATCGCCGCCCAGGAGGTGCTTTCCCGCCTCGTCGCGGCGTACCGCGTGTCGGACATCACGATCGAAGATCCTCCGATGGAGAGCATCATTACGCATATTTACGAACGGGAGGGGAGCGTATGAATCTGAGTCCGAAGCTGCTGAAATACGGCGCGATCGGGCGAATCAGCTTGCGGAATCATTTTGCTTATGTGCTGGACTTTTTAATCCGCTCGATTTTCCTGATCATCATCATGTACATCTTCATTCAATTGTGGCAGACGACGTACCGTGGGGAAGGGTCGCAGCTGATCGCCGGCTACAGCTTCGAGCAGATCATTTGGTATATTTTATTCGCCGAAGCGCTGACGATGGCGTTTCCCAGCCTGTGTACCCGCGTGGAGGAAGAAGTGAAGAGCGGCGATGTCGGCTACAAGCTGACGCGGCCGTTCAGCTATATCGGCTACCATTATATGGCTTATGTAAGCGAAGTAACGGTCCGGCTGCTTGTGAACCTCGCCGTCGGCCTTGCGCTCGGCTTCGCCTTTTTCGGTCCTCCGTCGTTCGGCTGGGGCTGGCTCGGATTTTTCGTCATGAGCTTCGGTGCGATGACCGTCAACTTTATGCTCAATATGGCGCTGTCGCTGTGCTCGTTCTGGGTCGAGGAGACGCGGGGACTGGAGTTTGTGTACCATAAGCTGCTGTTTACGATCGGGGGCATGCTGATGCCGCTCGAGCTGTTTCCCGCCGCGCTGCAGCAAGTGTGCCGCTGGCTGCCGTTTCAGGCCGTCCTGTATTTTCCGGCCAAAACCGCCGTCCGTTGGGAAGAAGTTCATCTCGTTCCGATGCTGGCGGTCCAATGGGCATGGGTGGTCGTGCTGGCGCTTGTCGTCTGGCTTATCTATCGGAAAGGCGTCCGCAAGCTGAACGTCAACGGCGGGTGAGCCGCCAAGAAGGGAGGGGAACGAATTGCGCCAGAATTCGAAAATGATGCCGCTGCTGCGATTCGTATGGACGTGTTGGAAGCTCAACTTGACCGGCGCCATGGAGTTCCGGCTGAGCTTTCTGATGACGGCGGGCATGATGATGGTGAACAATGCCGTGTGGATTTTTTTCTGGGGGCTTTACTTTCAGCGGTTTCCGGTCGTGAACGGCTGGGAGCTGCAAGACGTGATGATGATGTGGGCGGTGAGCGCGGGCGGCTTCGGTCTGTCGGCCGTGCTGTTCGGCAATGCGTACCGGCTGGCCTCGCTGGTTGCGGGTGGTCAGCTCGATCTGTATCTGACACAGCCTAAGCCGGTGCTGCTTCATATCCTCGTCAGCCGGATGTCCGTCTCCGCGATCGGGGACGTACTGTTCGCCCTGCTGCTGTATGGGCTGTTCGGGGACCGCTCGCCGCTTGGCCTGCTGAAATTCGTGCTGGCGCTGCTCATCGCGATGCTGATTTTTTTGTTCTTCGTGGTGACGACGCAGTCGTTCGCCTTCTACATCGGGCAAGCCGACGGTATCGGCCAGCAGCTATTCAACGCGATTCTCACCTTCTCCACTTACCCGACGGGCATTTTCAGCGGCTGGGGCCGGCTGGTTTTGTTCACGGTCATCCCCGCCGGATTCATCAGCTATTTGCCGATCGGACTGCTGCGGGAAGCGGATCTTACGTTCACGCTGCAGGCGCTGGGCATGACGGGGCTCGTGGCCGCGGCCGGTCTATGGTTCTTTCACCGCGGCTTGCGGCGGTACAGCTCCGGCAACGCGATGGGGCTGCGGATGTGAAATCCGCCCATAGAGGTGTATAATGGTTCTGGAACGAACGGAGAAGCTTGATTTTAAGGATCAATCCCTATGATAAACGACTGCGGAGGACAGCATATGAGTACGACCGAAAAAGAGTGGTTTCGGGTACACAGCGCCGTGTATCTGCTCCTTGTACGTGAGAACAAGCTGCTACTGCTTCGCCGGACCAATACCGGCTACGAGGATGGCAAGCTGAGTCTGGTAGCCGGTAAAATGGACGGGAACGAAGAAGTGAAGCAGGCGGCAGCGCGCGAGGCATGGGAGGAAAGCGGCGTCCGGGTGGACCCGGCCGATCTGGAAGTGGCGAGTGTGATGCACCGGAATTCGGATACGGGCGAATGGATCGATTTTTTTCTGACCGTGAAGCAATGGGAGGGGGAGCCGTACAACCGGGAACCGGACAAATGCTCCGAAATGGCATGGTATCCGCTGGACGGCCTTCCGGAAGATATGATTCCTCATGTGCGCCAGGCGGTCGAAAACGTGCTGGCGGGCGCATTTTACGACAGCTATGGATGGCAGCAATAATGCAGGCGGCGAAGAGACCCGTTCGGGGAGCTTGGCCGCCTTTTGTCATCTTGGACGAAAATTCGACGCATGTGTCGATTCGTCGTAGTAAGCTGATCGGGTTTTTGCTAGAATGAAGGTAGGGAGGGGGAGGACGGATGTTCGGTCCATCGTCGGTGCCGAAGCCGAAGTACCGCAGCCGATGGCGGACGGCGGCAGGCATTGCGTATTACCGGCTGCGCCGCCGCGTGAGCTGGATGCTCGGGAATAAACGCTTTGCGCGATTGCGCCGGGACGAACCGCTGCGGCACGTTCATTTTACCCACCGTACTCCGCTGCTTCGACAGCTTCGGAATGTGGAGATGCAGCTTCAACACAACAAAATCATTAACTTGAGACTGGCTGCGCAGCGGCTGGACGGTCTGGTCCTTCAGCCGGGCGAGACGTTCTCGTACTGGAAGACGATCGGCAAACCGACCCGCCGTCAAGGCTATGTGGACGGGATGGTGCTGCATCACGGCACGGTTCGTAATGGGGTGGGAGGCGGTTTATGTCAGCTTTCCAATCTGATTTACTGGATGACGCTGCATACGCCGCTTACTGTGACGGAGAGGTATCGGCACGGATATGACGTCTTTCCCGATGCGGGACGAAAGCAGCCCTTCGGAACGGGGGCGACTTGCTTCTATAATTACTTGGATCTGCAGATCGAGAACCGCACGGAGACGTGCTACCAGCTTCGAATTTGGCTGACGGATACCGACTTGGTCGGAGAATGGCGGGCCGATAGTCCGGCATCGCATCGTTATGAGATTACCGAAACCAGGCACTGGATTACTCAGGAATGGTGGGGCGGATACGTTCGCCATAACGTCATATGCCGCAACCGGTTCGATGCGGAGGGGCGCTGGCTGGACGAACAGTTCGTTGCCGAGAACCACGCCATCATGATGTATGAGCCCTGCTTGCCGGAGAAAGCCAACCCCGACGAAGTTCCCGGGCGTAGCGACTTGTAGCGTGTATAAAGAATCAGACCGTTTCTTTAAAAGGTGCTTCAATCCTGTGCTTTTTGTTATATTTCACACAAAACGCGACAAAAGTTCTATACTTGCATCATGAATTTAGGTATAATGAAATAACAAAAAAGTCCTATGGATCTGCGGCATATTGTCGAAAAAAGGAGACCGGTCATCTTATGAAGGCAGAGCTTATCAACCCGTTTTTGGAGTCGGCCAGAATCGTCATCGAACAAGTCGCCAATGTACGACCGACCACCGGACAGCTCGGCATCAAAGACGTGAAGTTTGCTGAGAAATACATTTGGATTCAAATCGGCATGACCGGGCAAATGGAAGGGGACATCGTCTTCGGATTGCACGAGGAAGTCGCGCTTAAGGTCGTGTCCGCCATGATGGGCGGATTCTCGATCACCGAAATGAACGACATCGGCAAAAGCGCCATCTCCGAGCTCAGCAATATGATCAGCGGCAATGCGAGCACGATGCTGTTCAACCAAGGAGTCCGCGTCGATATTACGCCGCCCAAGATGCTTCATTCCGCGCATGCGGCTGGCTTCAACGCGCAAAAGGCGCTGACGATCCCGCTGATCATGGAAGGCATCGGGGAATTGGATATTCAAGTGCTGATCGCTTAACCGAGCGGCATGCCCTACAGTTGAAATGATAAGTCCATAACGTGTAAGCTGTAAGCGAACGCTTCTCCGGTTCCGATAACGCCGGGAGTGCTTCGCTTTTTTTGTTCGATAGAAGACAGGGGGAACCGGGGGATGGATTTTCAGGGCAAAATCGCGGTAATTACGGGGGCGTCCAGCGGGATCGGCGCGCTGATGGCGCAGATGCTGGCGCAGCGCGGAGCCGTTCCTGTGCTGATGGCGCGATCGGAGCAAAAGCTGGCGGAGGCGTCCGCTAAAATCCAGGGCAAGCACGGGATATATCCGCTCGACGTCACCTCGGCAGAGCAGGTAACGGCAACGATGGAGCGGGTGATCGCCGAATACGGCCGGATCGACATTCTGATCAACAATGCAGGCTACGGCGTGTTCGATTCGTTCGTGACGGCGTCTTTAAGCGAATTCGAAGGCATGATGGACGTCAATTATATGGGAACGGTCCGCTGTACGAAAGCGGTGCTGCCTTCCATGCTGAAGCAGGGGAGCGGCCATATCGTCAATATTGCCTCCATGGCCGGAAAGATCGGCTCGGCCAAGTCGAGTGGCTACTCGGCCACCAAGCATGCCGTGCTCGGCTTGACCAATTGTCTGCGGCAGGAGCTTGTCGGCACCGGCGTTCGTCTGACCGCCGTCAACCCCGGGCCGATCGATACGCCGTTTTTTGAGCGGGCCGACCCTTCGGGCAACTACGTAAAAAATATCCAATGGTTTATGCTGAAGCCGGAGCGCGTGGCTCAGGTGGTGCTGAAGGCGATCGAGCGGGGGACGCCCGAGGTGAACCTGCCGTTCATGGCGGCTGCCGGAGTGAAGCTGTATCAATTGTTTCCGCGGCTGTTCGACGGCATCGCCTACAAATTGCTTAACAAGAAATAGCTGATCGCATTGCGAGAAGACCGCGCACCCTTAGGGGGCGGCGGTCTTCTTTGACTCGCCTTATAGCGGACTTGAGAATGTGCTTAAGAAAAAAAGACCGAGTGCGTACATTGCTTTTCGGTCTTCGTACAGGGTATGGTAAAGGAAGTATAGATCCGCAGCGATCAGGCTTCCGGCTCTGGCGCGGCTTCCTGCTGTTGATTGGCGGCCTTAAACTTCTGGTTGCGGTCGCGGACCTCTTCGAACAGCTTGCGGACATCGGCTTTGCCCTCGGGATGCTGCTGATTCCAATGGCTGGCGAGAGCCGGCATCGTTTTATGGATATGGTTGTAGATCGCCCAAACTTTAATTTTTTCCACCGTCTCGGCGGAAGCGTCGCCGGTCAGCAGCTCGGCATATTTCTCGACCAGCCCTTCGAATTCGGCGGCAAAACGGGAATTCATTTGAAAATCCACCTTTCCGGTCATAATACATCTTAGTGTAACGTCGGAACGACTTTGTGTCAAAAAATGGAGTGAACCGAAACATGCCTATACCTACCGATACAAACCTTCCGCAAAGCGGGTCAACCGGCGGCGTTCAAGCCGACGGCACGCTGGTTCAGAGGGAAATTCTCCGCAGCTTGGCGAAGGGCATATCGCTCTACCGGTTAACATATATTAGCCAAGGACTTCAGGTGAAAGGTTATCTTGCCGTGCCCGATTCGGCTATGCCCGTTCCGGGTTTAATTTACTGCCGGGGAGGTATCCGTAAAGTCGGAATGGTGCGCAAACGCCGCATTTTCTCGATGGCGCGGCGCGGGTACGCGGTATTTGCGCCGTTTTATCGGGGTAACGAGGGCGGCGAGGGACGGGAGGACTTCGGAGGGGAAGACCGCTTTGACGTGCATCATGCCATTACCCTCATGCAATCGCTGCCGGAGGTGCAATCCGGACCAATTCCGCTGATCGGCTTCTCGCGCGGCGCACTGATGGCGCTGCTGGCGGCCAAAGAGTGCGAAGGCGCCGGTCCGGTCGTCGTCTGGGGCGGCGTGAGCGATCTGCTCGATACGTATGAAGAGCGGGTCGATTTGCGACGGATGCTGAAGCGGGTCGTCGGCCATCCGCGCAAGCAGTCCGAATGCTACGAACGGCGGTCGCCGGTCTGTTGGGTTGACGCGATCCGCGTGCCCGTCATGATCGTACACGGTACGGCGGATGCGCAGGTCAGCGTTGAGCAGGCGCGCAAGCTGGGGGCGGCGCTGGAGCAGGCCGGGAAGGAGTACACGATGGAGCTGTACGACGGGCTCGGGCACCGCTTTCCGAAGGAGGACGACGAACGTGCGCTCGATGCGGTGTTCGGATGGATCACAAGCAAGCGGGAGCGGGCGGAAGGCCGGGAGCGGTAAGACGGTTGTCTTCCTGTCGGGTAGGGCAATCGCCCGCATATTCTGCTATACTAAGGAAACGAAAGGGAAGAGAGGATGATCGAATGAATACGGGGTTTGCAGCTTTACATATCGCTCCGCAGTATGTCAAACGGCTGCAGGAGCTCGGCATTACGGAGCCGTCGGACATACAGGCGGATGCAATACCGATCGCGCTTGAAGGAAAAGATGTCGTTGCGCAATCACAGACCGGTACGGGGAAAACGCTGGCTTATTCGCTGCCGCTGCTCCATAAAATAGACACGAGCGCAAGAGAGGTACAAGCTCTTGTACTGGTGCCGACACGGGAGCTCGGCATGCAGATCGTACAGACGCTGGAGCAGCTTGTGAAGGATAGCGACGTCCGCGTGCAGCAGCTCATCGGCGGCGCCTCCATCGAGCGCCAGATCGACCGTTTGAAGCTCAAGCCGCAGATCGTGGTGGGGACGCCAGGTCGCGTGCAGGAGCTGGTGAAGCTCCGCAAGCTGAAGCTGCACGGAATCCGCACAGTCGTCGTCGACGAGGTCGATCAAGTGTTTGAACTAGGGTCCATGCAGGATGTAGAGGCGCTGTTCAAAGGCATGCTGCGCGACCGGCAGCTGCTGTTTTTTTCCGCGACGTTCCCGCCGCCGCTGCAGGACGTCATCGACCGCTGGATGCGCGAGCCGGTTTACGTTCGGGTAAACCCGGCGCAGCGCACCTCGGAAACGCTGGAACACTTGTATTTCGTATGTCAGGAACGGGACAAAATCGATACGCTGCGCCGGATTGTCCGGCTGTATAACCCGAAGGCCGCGATCGTGTTCGTCAATGAGACCGACGATATCGGAGAAGCGGTGGCGAAGCTGCAACACGTCGGCCTGTCGGTCGAAGGCTTGTACGGCGATTCCTTCAAGCAGGAGCGTGCGAAGGCAATGCAAGCGTTCCGCGCCGGCAAATTCCAGCTGCTGCTCGCGACCGATGTAGCTGCCAGGGGGCTTGACCTGCCGCAGGTGACGCATGTGATCAACCTCGACCCGCCGATCGATGCGGATCATTACGTGCACCGCGTAGGCCGGACGGGACGGATGGGCCGTAAAGGCACGGCCGTGTCGATCATTACTCCGCGGGAGCAGTTCATTATCGATAAGTTTTCTAAAACGCTTGGTATCGAGATCAAGCAAAGGACGATGTTCCATGGGAAGGTCGTCGATCCGGAGCAGGAGCGGGCCATTCGCCGGGACGCGAAGAAGCTCGTGGAACGCCGGGTGCCTGACGAATTCCCGTCGGGAAGTGAAAAACCTGAAGCGCGTATTGCCCAAGCGGGAGCTCCGAAGCTTCCCCGTACGGAAGGCAAGAGCGTAAAGCCGGCACAGACCGGCACGGGCCGTCCTTCGGCCCCGGCCGCCCCGGATAAACGCAAGGCGGACCGGGAACGGGACCGCAAAAACAAAGGAGCGCCGCGCTGGCTTAAGGAAAAGCGCGATCCGTCGGGTAAACCGAAAAAGTAACGAAGGAGCCGCAGATTCCGCCTGCCAAACTCCGGGAGAGGGCATTGGACTCAGGTTAGGACCGGCTCCTTGTAAGGGGGAAGTCAGATGAGATCGCTCTTCAAAGGGATCGTCACGATCGTAATTCTGGGCGCGCTGCTGGTCGCGGGGGCATTATGGTACGCGCAGCCGCAAGCGGAGCTGGACTTGTCGTATAATGATCTTCCGGTGCGCGAAAAGCTTGGCGCTATGGTAATCAACCGCAAGCCAGAGGCGGTGCTGACAGAGCAGGAGTTGGGCGATTTGCTGAAAAAGGCGCTTTCCCGCCGGGCCGAGCTGCGTCCCGGCGTCAAGCTGACGGGAGCGAGGTTTTACCTTGAGGGGGACCGGCTCGCGGCGGACGTGACGCTGCTGCTTCAGGACCGCTGGAAGGTTGGCGCCCGGCTCAACTTCGACCTTGCCTGGAAGGAGCCGAATTTGACGGCCGTCCATACCGGCACCGTCATCCGGGACGTTACCGTACCGGGCGAATGGCTGAGCCTCCAGCCGATCCAGGTTGATCTGAACGATTATATGCCGAGGCATGTGGCGATTCGGGACGTAGCCTTTGAAGGGTCCACGGTACGGGTGACTTTCGGGCTGCGCTTATAGATGAAAGCAAAAGGGACAGTTTCCTTCCAATTGAAGGAAACCGTCCCTGAGCTTGTTGTGAAAGTGATGAATCAGGTAATAGAGGTGTACGAGAGGGGGGGTATCTACTTCCGGTCGGCTGTTGTCTGCAGGAAATTTTGATTTAAGCCGCTTAACAGCGGGTATTTCCCGCAGACAAAGGCGAACGCTATCGCTCCTCCAGTAGATACCCCACCTCCGTATTTTCTCTATTTTTATCCGAACCACTTTTCTCAACAACAACATTTTAAGGGACGGTTTCCTTTCTAGTCGAAGGAAACCGTCCCTTTTTAGGTGGGGTAAGTACAAAAGCAGTTTGCGTTGGCTCGCTTACGACGTTTTTTGCTGCAAGCCCGTGCCCGGGGCAGCTTCCGGTTGCTTTTGGTCGCGCCGTCTTCCCAGCGTCAAGGCCAGCGGCAAGCCGATGAGCACGATAACCGTAGCGACCAGGTATACGTCGTTGACGCTCAGCGTGAACGCCTGCTGTTGCAGTTGTTGGCCGTTCAGCCCGCCGGCCTTGCCGAGCTCCATGCTGTGCGCGGCAACGCGGGAGGCGAGCATCGAGGTGAACAGGCCGATGGAGAACGAGCCGAACCCTTGGCGGATCCAGTTGTTCACCGAGGAAGCGTGCCCGGACAGCTCGCGCGGAATGACCTCCATGCCGGCATTGGAAGCGGGCATGGTCGAGAAGGCGATGCCGAGGTTGCGGACGGTCATCCACAGGATGATATAGCCATGCGTCACATCGACGCTAAGATGGGCCATAGCCAGCGTTCCGACGCCGATCAGCAAGATCCCGAACAGAATAAGCGGCATCGGTCCCACCCGCGAATACAGCTTGCCGGTAAGCGGCATGCAGATCGCCATCGCCAGCGACGGGATGAGTAGGATCAAGCCCGTATCGAAGGCGGAGACATGCTGGATATTTTGCAGAAACACCGGCGTCAGGAACGTCCCGGAATACAAGCTGATCGTGATGATACAGCTAAGAATCAAGCTGTAGGTATACCGGGAATACGCGAATACTCTTAGATTCAACAGCGGCCCGGCTTTTCGCAGCTCGTAAAGAACGAAGGCAATCAGCGTCAACGCTCCGAAGGTCAGCAGGGATATGGTCTGCCAAGATCCCCAGCCCCAAGCGTGCGCTTCGCTGAATGCGATGAGCAGCGACGAACTGCTGAGAATGACGGCCAGAAAGCCGAACAGGTCGAACGGCTTCGGCGTCGTCAGCCGGTAATACGGAATCAGCTTCATCGCAAGCGCGATGGCGATGAGTCCGAACGGCAGGTTGATCAAGAACAGCCAGGTCCAGTCGAACGTTTGAATCAGCCAGCCGGCCAGCGACGGACCTAGTGCCGGAGCCAGCATCGCCGACAAACTCCACATGCTGATGGCGAACGCTTGCCGTTCCCTGGGGATGACTTGATAAATGATCGTCATGGTGGCAGGCATAACCATGCCGCTGAAGGCCCCTTGCAAAATGCGGAATACGATCAACGAATGAATATTCCAGGCTACGGCGCACAGCCCCGACATCAGCGTAAACCCGATCAGGGCCGCGACATACAAATATTTGGTGCTGAACCGGTCCCCCAGGTAGCCGGTGATCGGCGCAATGACCCCGGTCGCCAGCATAAAGCCGGTTAGCGTCCACTGCACCGTATTTAAGTCGGTATGAAAATCCTGCATTAAGATCGGAATGGCGACATTAATGGAACTGGTTCCCAGAATGGCCAGAAACGAGCCGAAAAAAATACCGATCATGACCGGCCAAAACGGCACGGGTTTCTCGGTGCTTTCAAGCGAAGCCATGCTATTCTCTCCTTTTCTCCCTGCTGTCGGGCTCTCCGGTAGGCGGAAGCCGTTCTCTAGTCTTGATCCACAACCGTTCTATACTCGACCGCTTTGCGGAGCAGCCGGGTCAATTCGGCGGTTTCGCCCGGCTCCAGCCCTTGCCAGAACCACTCGACCAATTCCGCCGCTTTCTCGTCCAACTCGCTCAAAGCGTCCAGACCTTTCGGCGTGACGGTCACCATGACGACCCGTCGGTCCGTTTCGTTATGCGCCCGCTCCGCATACCCGCCGGCGACCAGCTTATTGGCGAGGTTCGTTACGGCCGGCAGCGTGATTTGCAGCGTGTCCGCCAGCTCCGAACACCGCATCGTCCCGTTTGCCCGAAGGCTCTCCAGCAAATAGTACTGCTGAATGGGCAGTCCTTGCTTCAACCGGCCTGTCATTTCGGAGATCCATCGGCGCATCGCCAGCCGGGTCCATTTTTCAATCTCTGTGGACGCATGAAGCCCTTGCTCCCGCATGACGGCTCCCCCTTTGAGTTTTAGCTCTCAATAATTTTGTCTATGAATAATTCAAACTTTGAACTAAATCATTGTACTCCGTTTTGCCTGATGTGTCAAAAGTTGGAGATACGAAAAAGCCCTCCCGCAACCGGACGCTTCCGGCGCAGGAGGGCTTGCTTGTTATTTTTTGCGCGTTTTGACATAAGACGCATATACGATCTCGCCGGTATCGAGCTTGGCGATTTCGTCCGCCGACCAGCCGGCCAGCTTGTTGTTGCCGGTGACGCCGGTCAGCTTGATGTTGTACTTCGAGGCCAGATACTGCTGAAGCTGCGGCATGTCGGCTTCCTTCAGCTCGCGAAGCTTCTTCTTGCCTTGAATTTGCCCCAAAATGACGCCGATCGATTCGGCCGCCATGCTCGTATTCGGCTGAATGCGCGCGCTGCCGTAAGCGATGGCGGAGGCGCCGACGTTTTTGCCGGCCATAATGACGTTGTCGTAATTTTTGAGCAGGAAGCTGCGCAGCGGCATCCCGTATTTGTCCGGGCGGCCCATCTCGATGCCCCATTTGTTGGCGCTGGTGCCCTGCAGGTCGAGCGGGTAGCCGCCGATGCTCACGTTGTCCCAGAACATTTTCGCCCCGAGCATATCTGAAGGCTTCAAGACGTAATCCGTCTCGTAGTGGTTGTATTCGCGGATGTACAGGTAGTTCGGGAACCCGTTCAGCTCCGCTTTCTCCCAGCCGGGCAAGCTTTTGCGGAAATGGTTCAGGATCAGAGGAATCTCCTTCTTCCCGAGCTCCATCGCATCAGCGACTGATTTGTCGTCCGACGGATCGACCGTATAGATCAAGAAGGCGTTGATGATCACTTCGCCGTCCCGCTGGCTCACCGCATTCAGTCCGCGCAGAAACACGCGGTCGTTCGTCGGCTTGTACTTGTCCGTCATGCCCGAGAGGCTGATGGCGAAGCTGTTGTCCACCGAGCCCCAGCCGAATTTGGAGCTGCGCTCTTCCTTCGGCATATTGTTGAAGCTTTGCTGGAATTTCGCCCAATCGACGTTTTTGAACTTCATCATCATGCCGGAGCTCATATACTCGATGTTATTTTGCCCGTAGAACTTCTCCAGGCCCGGCATCCGGGTCGCCTGAAGCTTGCTGACCATCGCGGCGTAATCGGTGTTCTCCACCCAATAGGAGGCGGCGATCCGCTTCTTCTGGCCGTCCTTGGTCGTGTAGACGATGCCGTTTAACGCCTGCCCGCCGAATTGGCCGGGGTTTTGCTCGATGCTCTCGATCTTGATCCCTTGCTCGACGGGGATGTCTTTTTTCAGCTTGTCAAAATATTGCTCGAATTCCTTCAGCTTGCGGATTTTGCCGTTGCGGAAGCCGTCGAACAGCTCCTTCGCCCGGCCTTGGACTAGCAGCCGGTGCTGATCGTCGCGGGTTTCGTCCAGGAACAGCATCTCTCCCTGAAGCACTTGGCCGCCGAACGCACTGCGCGGGTCCAATATTTTGACCTTTAATCCTTCGTCCGCCGCGGCGCGGGCCAAATAGAGGCCTTCCAGCTCGCTGCCGATCACGACGATATCCGTCTGCTCTGTCGGGATATCAGGTAGTTTGTTGTCCGTCTTGGAGGCGGTTGTATTTTTGCCGCCGTTCGAATCGTCTTTCCCTGCGGTTGCCGTTGAGTTCGGAGACGGCTTGTCCGGCGCGCTCCGCTGTAGGAGCGTATAGACCCCAGCCAGGACAACCAAGGCCACCAGGGCCAGAACAACCGTCAGCTTTTTGCCGCTAAGTTTCATTTCTCTCTCCTTATCTCTAATTATGGTGAAGCCGGGCGAGGTCCGGTAAAGAACCATCCCGGGGGTATGTTGTTAAGTTTAACATTTTTGGCAGGCGATCTAAAGGGACCCCCCGAAACAATTTCGGGAGGGCGAACGATGTAAGTGAAAGTCAGGAACTCTTCGCGAAGGTTCTGAAACATCCTCTTTTCATACACATATCATCAATCGCACTTGCTTGAGAATCGACGGGCGACGGATTTCCTCCGCTATTCGAGCGGCGGGGCCCCGTGCTGTCCGTGGGTTCGTCAGAAGCCTGACTGCGGTTAAACCCACTTGGCAAAGGAGAATGAATGATGAGCAAAGCTTTCAAGAAGACCGTGATTTCCGGATTGACCCTGGCGATGGTGATGGGCGGATCGACGGCGGCTTTTGCCGACAACAAAGGCAAAGGTCATGACAAAGATCGCGACAACCGCGATACCATCGTGAAAAAAGTGGATAACGGCAAAGATGTCAATATCAATATTAAGCTGACGTTCGACGATCTGAAGGGCAAGGACGTAGAGTGGGCGCAGCGTTACATCGCTTCTCTCGCTTCCAAGCGCGTATTCGAAGGTTACGACGACGGCACGTTCCAGCCGCGCAAAACGATCTCCCGCATCGAGGCGATTACCGCTGCGGTCCGTTTGATGGGGCTGCGCGATCAAGCCGAGTCGGCCGATGCGAAAGCGGCTAACCTGAACTTCAAGGATGCGGACAAACTGAAGCAAAAATATCCGTGGGCGACCGGCTACGTTTCCGTCGCGCTGCAAAACGACTTGTTCTCCGAGACGGACGACATGATTCAGCCGGAGAAAGAAGCGGACCGCCTGTGGGCGACAACGCTGCTTGTTAAAGCGATGAAGCTGCAGGACGCAGCCAAAGCGAAAATGAACGCCAAGCTTCCGTTCCGCGATGCCGACAAAATTCCTGCCGGTTCCGTAGGCTACGTCGCCGTGGCGATCGAGAAAAACTTGATCGACGGGTACGAGGACAACACGTTCCGCCCGAGCAAGTCGGTATCCCGCGCCGAGCTTGCCGCGCTGCTGGATCGTACGGGCAGCCAGCTGCCTGATCACGCATCGGTGAAAGGCACGGTAACCGGCGCGCTGAACAACAACCTGCTGCCGGTGAAATCGCAAAACAACGAGGCTCTGAACGTCGAGATGGATTCGAACGTATTCGTATTCCGCAACGGCTCCCGCGTAACTCCCGGCGACCTGCGCACAGGCGATCAGGTGCTGATCCGCACTTACGGTGGAAAAGCGATCTACGTTGAAGTGCTGAACACGACGGGCGATCCGCAGCAGCAAACGGACTTCACGGTCACGGGAACGCTGAACAGCTACACGCTGAACTCCAAGGGTGGGCTCGCCACCGTTTCGATTAACCAAAACGTGAACAGCGGCGGCGTGCAAACGGCGGTCTACTCGATCGCTCCCGAGGTTTACATTTCCGGCGACGTCAGCCAGCTGACTGCAGGACGTACCTTGGAGCTGAGAGGCAAAAACCAACTCGTAAACACCATCATCATTCGATAAATAAGAGATAAAGAGTAAAAAAGGTTAGAGTTGCAACGGAAAACGGACCTTCTTCCAGGCACAGGGGATGCCGGGGGAAGGTCCGTTTTTTAATATTTTTTTATCGATGCCGATATTTTTGTTAAAACCGAAGATATGAAAATAACCGTCATCGTACCTGATCCTGCATACCTCTGCAACATTGGGGGAGGGCTATCCTGGCAATTGGGCACAGGGGATGGACAGATGCGCCGAACGGTGTATAATTAGGAGAAATTGCGAGCAAGCCCGTACTGCCGGGCGCGAGACTTGCGTACACCGGGTTGGAGGAAAAGCAATTATGACCGCACTGCATATCAAACTAGAGGATATTCTCGTCGCCAGCCATCTGCTGAAGGATGTCGTATATCAGACCCCCTTGCAAAAAAATTTCATTTTATCCGAAAAATACGGCTGCAACGTGTTCTTGAAACGGGAGGACTTGCAGGTGGTCCGCTCGTTCAAAATTCGCGGCGCCTACAATATGATTCGCAGCCTGCCGGAGGACAAGCTAAGCAAAGGCGTCGTCTGCGCCAGCGCCGGTAACCATGCCCAAGGCGTGGCCTACTCTTGCAAAGCGCTGCAAATTCCCGGCAAAATCTTCATGCCGACGACAACGCCGCGGCAAAAAATATCGCAGGTCAAGCTGTTCGGCGGCCCATACGTCGACGTTGTGCTGACCGGGGACACTTTCGACGATTCGCTGCGGGAAGCGCTGGAGTACGGGGAGCGCGAAGGCTTATCGTTCGTTCACCCGTTCGATCACCCGAAGGTCATTGCCGGCCAGGGCACCGTTGGCCTGGAGCTGATGAACGACATGCAAGGACCGGTCGACTACGTATTCGCCGGGATCGGCGGCGGCGGACTCATTGCCGGCATGAGCACGTATATTAAGGGTGTCAGCCCGTCCACCCGAGTCATCGGTGTGGAGACGACCGGAGCGCCTTCGATGCGGCAATCGGTCGATTCGGGCGAGATCGTCACGCTCGGCGAGATCGACAAATTCGTCGACGGCACGGCGGTCAAGCGGGTCGGCGAGCTGACGTACGACATCTGCCGCGAGTCTCTCGACGATATCATCGTCGTGCCGGAAGGCAAAGTGTGTACGACGATTCTTGAGCTGTACAACGAGAACGCCATCGTGGCCGAGCCGGCGGGAGCGCTGTCGGTGGCGGCGCTGGAGTTTTACCGTGAGCAGATCGCCGGGAAAAATGTCGTGTGCGTCATCAGCGGCGGCAACAACGACATCGACCGGATGCAGGAAATCAAGGAGCGTTCGCTCATCTACGAGGGCCTGAAGCATTACTTCATCGTCAACTTTCCGCAGCGCGCAGGCGCTTTGCGGGAGTTTCTCGAATACGTGCTCGGACCGACCGACGACATTACGCGCTTCGAGTATACGAAGAAAACAAGCAAAGAAAACGGTCCAGCGCTTGTCGGCATCGAGCTCAAGCACAAGGACGATTACGGTCCGCTGATCGAGCGGATGGAGCAGCGCGGGCTGCGGTTCAGCGAGATTAATAAGGACCCGAACTTATTTAATTTGTTGATCTGAGCTAACATGAATAAGCCTGACGAAAAGGGAGCGATCCCTTCCGTCAGGCTTGTTTGCGTTGTCAGGCTGGATGGTTTTCCTGCGCCTTGGAGCGGTCCGGCGGCGCAGCTGCCGTTTTATCAAATTTAAACCAACGATTCAGCAGGCCGTACACGAGCTTCGATTCCTTCGTCAGCAGCGGCCCGAGAATCGCCAAAATTAACACATACAGCGCGGCGAACGGCTGCAGGACGGTCATCAGTCCGCCGGCTTTGCCGAGATTGGCCATAATGATGGAGAACTCTCCCCGGGAGACGATCGTCAGCCCGATATTGGATGATGCTTTCGGGGATAGTCCGGCGCTTCGCCCGGCCAGCATCCCCGCGACGTAATTGCCGGCGAGCGTCAGCAGCACCGCTCCCAAGGAAAGCCAGACGGCGCCGCCGAGCGTGAGCGGATCGATGGTCAGGCCGAAGCTGAAGAAGAACAGCGCCCCGAAGAAATCCCGGAACGGAAGGATCAGCTTCTCGATCCGGTGTCTGTGCTCGGTCTCGGCCAGTACCAGTCCGACGAGCAGCGCTCCGATCGCTTCCGCCACATGAATCGTTTCGGAGAAGCCCGCAACGACCGTCAACAATCCGAAGACGAACAGCAGAAACACTTCGTTGGACCGGATATTCAGGAAGCGGTTCAGCCAAGGCACCGCTTTGCGCCCGGCGATCAGGAAGACGAGCATGAAGCCGAGCGAGAGCAGCGCGGACAGGATAATGCCTCCTACCGATGTGGCTCCGCTTAGCAGCAGTCCGGACAGAATGGAGATATAGACGGCTAGGAACACGTCTTCGAACATGATGATGCCCAGAATCATTTCCGTCTCGGCATTGGCCGTTCGTTTCAGATCGACGAGCACTTTGGCGACGATGGCGCTGGAGGAAATCGTCGTAATGCCGGCAATGACCAGCGTTTCGTTCAGCGGAAAACCGGAGAGCCAGCCGAACAATAGCCCGAGCGTGAAGTTGATCGCGATATAGATCGTGCCCCCGACCGCGATGGAACGCCCGGACTTGATCAGCCGGCCGACCGAAAATTCCAGCCCGAGATAAAAGAGCAGGAACAGCACCCCGAGACGGCCCATAAATTCGATCAGCGGAGCGCTGTCGATGAAGCGAAAATCGAATGCCCCGAACTTTGGCGCATGGGGGCCGACCGCCATCCCGATCAAAATATAAAACGGAACGACGGAAAATCGCAGCTTCGTGGAAAGCCAGCCCGCAGCGGCAATGAGACAAATCGCCAGCCCGATCTCTAGAACGATGTGCTCCATAGGCTACAGGCTCCCTTGCTGAAGGAGCTCCTTCAGCGCCTTCAGTTGCTTGCGTTCTCCGGCGACGACGAGCGTCGATTCCGCGTTCAGCCGGTACTCCGGGCCCGGATTGATGCAGTGCGTATGATTTTTCTCGGCGACGGCGATAATCGTCGCTCCCGTTTGTTTGCGGACGTTCAGCCCGCCGATCGTCTGCCCGACGCTGCCTGCGCCGGCCTCGATTTTGAACCATTCCACGACCAGGGCGTCCAGCGCCACTTCCATCGTTTCGAGCGATTTGGGCCGATAGCTCATCCCGCCGATAATCCCGGCCATCATTCTCGCCTCGTCGTCGTCCAGCGTTACCGTGGAGACGGTCTCATCCGGATCGTCCGGATCAAAATGATACAGCTCTCTTCTTCCGTCGTCGTGGACGACCACGACCAATTTATCGCCTCCGCGTGCGTGCAGTTGAAATTTTCGTCCGATTCCCGGAAGATCGGACTCTCGGATGTCTGTCATGGAATCTCCTCCCAAGTTTTGGATTGCGGATCCGGCTGCCGGAGCCCGTAACGATCAAACTTGGGGAGCGAGGTACGTAATCACCGTAAATTTTAAGGGCATGAGGAGCTGCTGCTTGAGCAGGAGGAAGATGGAACGGTCTGAGCGCCGCTCCAAGATGAAGGCAGGCATAGGAAAGCGGATCGCTTCCGAACGAAGATACGGCATACCTGACACAGGCGTGTGCATGTCGTTGTCCGTCTGCTGACGCGAAGCGATGGAGACAGCGTGGGAGGCGCCCGATTGGCCCATCGTCATCGAGCGCGTGAGCGGCGGATTTTCCGCTTCGGCAATCGGGATGAACCAGGAGAATGTGAGGAACAGACCGGTAAGCAGCACGAAAAGGACATGAAGAGGGTGCTTATGTCGGTATGCTGTCATCCACATTCCTCCTTCGGACAAAGTCTCACTTAACCGAGGTGTTAACGTAGATTTATTGTAGCATTGATTTTCGATCGATTGCAAATGCAAAAAAAACCGGAGGCT
>NZ_BIMB01000046.1 GCF_004000865.1 Paenibacillus elgii NBRC 100335
TAGATTTATAATCTTGTTCAAGATATTCATCCGCATCAAGCGCTAATATCCTATCCCCTGTTGCATGTTCTAGTGCAAAATTTCGAGCTGCAGCAAAATCATCTATCTATTCAAAGTCGTATACTTTGGCTCCGTAGCGGAGTGCAATCTCCTTCGTTAAGTCTTGAGAGCCTGTGTCTGCAATGATAATCTCATCGACCATCTGTTTTACGCTTTGTAAGCAACGTGAAAGCGATTTTTCCTCATTTTTTACAATCATAACTAATGAGACAGTAGACATAATTAGAATCATCCCTTTCAGGCATTTTTGAAAACGTTGAATCTTTCCTGCTAATACGATATAGCTTCACATTTATATCAAATACAGCTAGTAGTAACCTCTCACTACTTATCCAGCATATTCCTATTTTGATCGATTATTTGGTATATCGACAATTTAAAAGAGCAAATGAAGCTGTTTTTATTTAGAAAAACCCATCATTTGTCGATAAAAGAGATATACGTTCTTTTAGGAGGAACCATGGACAAATTAATATCATTATGCATGATAGTCAAAAACGAAGAAAAAACGTTACAAAGGTGTTTAGAAAGTGTTAGTGGACTTGCAGATGAAATAATTATTGTAGATACTGGTTCAACGGACTCCACGAAAGAGATCGCTTTTAAATACACACAAATGGTCTATGATTTTAAATGGATCAACGACTTTGCTGCGGCCCGCAACGAGTCAATTCGTCAAGCTACCGGACGATGGATTCTTTGGCTTGATGCTGATGAATATGTTGAAAAGGAGTTAAATAGCGAACTTAGACAATTCCTAGGCCAGCTGGATCACTTATCGCAGCCTACAGGTATTTTACTTCCTATTTTAAATATCGTTGGGTCTACAGAAATGGATAGCACTGGCCTAGTAGAATCAAATTCAGTGCGTATTTTTTCAAATTATCATAATCTTTTCTTCCAAGGAGCCATCCATGAGCAAGTAGTAAGTCCAGACAAAGAAATCGATCATATGAATCATTCGTTTTATATCTATCACTCTGGATATACCAACGAAACAAGTACCGCAAAGAATAAATCAACGCGAAACCTCCAGATTTTCGAAGAACTGAAACGAAAAAATCAACTAAGTACACCCTACGACTTTTTTACACTGGCAAATGAATATTTTCATGCAAATGATCTTCGAAAAGCGTTATACTACTATGAAAAAGCGTTGCGTAAATGTAAAGACAATAATAATTGGCTTCCTCATTGTTTTGATCGGATGATACGTATATATGATAAATTAAACAGATATAAGGAAGCTTTCCAAATCACTGAGGAATGTCTAAAAAAATACCCTAACTATTCCGACTTCCACACTATTAAAGGATTTCTATTTGATACATTTGGGTATTACCAAAAATCGCAAAGTTTAATGGAAAAGAGCATTCAACTAGCGGAAGAAAATGAAGCAGGTGATCAAAAATATTGGTTGATTCATTTGGAATACGGAAAACTTATGCCTTATCGAAAATTAGTTGAAATTTATTATAGGCAACGTAACTTACCTAAGACAGTGTTCGCTCTAACGAAAATATTAAACATTGATCCTAAGCAGTATTATTCCTTACATCAGCTAGTTCATTTATTGGTACAGAGGGAAAGTGACACAGATATTATTTCATTTCTAGAAAAATTGTATCCCAAAAAACAAAAATTCAATTGCCTATTGCTGTATCAAACTTTCCTTCATCTGGGACATCCTGCCTTGTGTCAATTTTACTACAACCTTTGCACTGAAAACGAAATCCAGCTTTCAAACTCAGATTTGCTTCTTTATAATCTCATAATGAAGGATCGAAGCGAATTTGCAAGCTTGGCTGAGAAAACTAACTTCTCAACTGAATCTTATGAGACACAAAAATTGGCTTTATTGAGTGCATTAACATGGAACGACATATCATTCCTTGACCCTCTTCACGAGAGCGATGATCCGGAAATCACTAAGCTTCACGCTTTAGGGAAAATTCTCCTGGATGATTCAGCTAGCGACCTCTCTAACGAAGAAGATTTGCTTTACATAATACTGACGGATTTGTTTAATATTCAGTCCTTTGAAGCGTATGATCTGCTTGTTAAACGTTGTATAACGCCTTCTCTCATCAACAAGCTTGGGCACTATTTTTACAAACAAAATTATGTAGAGATGGCCGTGGAGTATTACTCGATTTTGATTGATAATAACGAATTAGATGTTGTTGGCTATATTAATTTGGCCATGTTACATCTTTATGAGGGTGATCCACAGGAAGGTCTCCGTTTTCTTGCCCAAGCTATAGAATTAGAACCGGAGCATATGCCATTTTATGGAATCTGGCTAGAGCATTGTACCGATGCCGACCTTAATCAAAAGTATAAAAAACAATTCGACAATTACTTTCCCGGCTACAGAAGCATCCCTATTAGTTAAGGACAGGATAAATAAGATTATCTCTAAAGTATCAGATATAATTATTCGATAATAAAGATATGACATGTAATAACAAATTGTAATTCATTGGGAGGGAACAGAGTTATGGTAACAAGGGTATCAGGAATTGGATCGGGTATGGATATTGAAGGTCTGGTTACAAAGCTCATGACAGCCGAAAGAGCACCGTTAAATAAACTCAGTCAGAAACAACAATCTTTGACATGGAAAACTCAAGCGTATCGCGATATTAATGTCAAACTGTCCGCATTTCGCGACTCGATCTCCACTCTTCGTTTTGGAAGTGGGTGGGGAAAAACGAAAGCAACTTCTTCTAACGAGTCACTGGTTAGTGTAACGGCTGCAACTACAAATGCGATTACAGCAACAAGAAAAATTGTTGTTAACAGCCTGGCTCAAACCGGAAGTCTTCATAGTTCGGCACAAATTTCGAATGCGGGGTTAGCTTCCAGCGGACCAGTAACGGATTACAATATTGACGGAACCAATAACCAGTTCAGAATCACTCTGAATGGTGTATCTAAGACGATTACCATTCCAAATGGTTCCTACACGAATAATATCCCTAAAGACAGCCAAGATTTTGGCGATGCAATACAAAAAGCTGTTGATAGTGCCTTTGGGGCTAACCAGATTAAAGTTCAGTTGGATAAAACGACAAATGTATTGAGTCTTTCTCCAGCGGGATCTTCCGGATTTGAACCTCAGCTTATCGTCAATTCCATTGCTAACAATGGAGGACTAACCAAACTAGGTTTGACGGATGGACAAGCATACAAGTTTGACGTGAGCGCCAAATTATCCTCCCAAACAAGCAAGATTCAAGGCGGAGTAAACTTTAACGCGGGCACCTTCACAATTAACGGCCAGACGATTAGCGTAGATCCCAACTCGGATTCTCTAAGTTCGATTATAGATAAAGTAAATAACTCTGCCGCTGGCGTAACGATGTCGTATGATTCGATTGCCGATCGAATCACGATCAATACTAAAAATACAGGCGCAAATGCTACGGTTGAGTTTTCCAACGACTCCACCAATTTCCTGAAGAATTTTAAGTTAGGTTTAGTTCCCCAAGCTGGTGATCCAAGTAAATACGAAAACTATACTCCGGGTCAGAATGCCAAAGTTGTAATTGACGGCATTGGAACAGAATATACATCAAACTCGTTTACCAACAATGGGATAAACTATAGTCTTCGTAATGTTACGGATGCTAACGGCGTTACAGTTAATGCCAGCCCCGATAACGATGCTACGTTCAATATTATTAATGACTTTGCCAAAGCATATAACGATTTGTTAGGTAGCTTGAGTACTCTACTGAACGAACCCAAATATCGCAGTTATCAGCCTCTTACAAGCGATCAAAAAGACTCTATGAAAGATGACGAAATTAAAAATTGGGAACTAAAAGCAAAAAGTGGCTTGCTTGCTGGGGATATACATTTGGCTAAAATTCGGGATAGCTTGCGTGAAACCGTCTATTCTACAGTTTCAGATCTCCCCGAAGAAACTAACGCTTTGTTTAAAATCGGTATCACAACCAAACCGTTCGTTCTTAAAGACTATGCTAATAACGGCAAACTCCAAATCGATCAAACCGCACTTAAAGACGCTATCGCTAAAGATCCGCAAGCCGTCATTAATCTGTTTACAAAAGTATCGGCTTCCGACACTCCGAGCGATAAGGGTATTATGCAGCAAATGTATGAATCGGCAACGAATATGATTACGAATATTATGAAAACTGCCGGGAATCAAACCAATACCTTTGATAATGTTTCGTTTACACTCGGAGAGCAGATTAATTCCTTAAACCTAAAAATGGGGGACTGGAAAAATAAGCTAACTAAAAAGGAAGACTATTATTATAAAATGTTCTCTAGAATGGACACTGCAATTGCTAATAGTAATTCAACAATATCCTGGTTACAAAGTAAACTTGGTTAAAACTCGCAAAGAATCGTGTAGATACTTTCTATACGGTTCTTTTTTGTGCGCCAAATAAAATAGGCTGAGGGAAAACTCCGCCCTCAACCCGCTATATATCTACTTCATTTTTGTTCATCTACAAAATAACCCTCTGTCTGAGCATAATAGCTTTGATAGCGTTGATTGGCCATGCTTGCATTTTTAAAGCTTTGGATCTGGAAAGCAAACTCTGCATAGTGAGACTGTAGCTTAGCCATAAAAATTTGCTCCAGTTCTAAGCATTCTTGAAGCAGCTTAATTAAATTATGGGGTAACGGGTTTTGGGGATTGCGATCAAATAACTCATCTACCGACGCTCGGAGAGAGTTTTGCTTCAATTGAAGCTCTTCCAATAGAGGGACGTTTTCTTCGGTTATTTCCAGGTTAATTAATTGCTGAGATACTTCCTTCATGTTTTGAAACAACTGTTCGATCGAAATCATCCCCATCATACGGTTACCTGAGTATTGCCCGACTTCACTTCCTTTAATGCCTGAACCCATGTATCCCTAAGTTCTGTCATCATATCGAGAACCAGTTGAATATTTTCAACTTCCAGCTTAATGTTTGCTTTTATTAGACGGTCTTTCATAAATTGATAAAGGCTGAACAAATTTTGCGAGATTTCGTACTCCATTTTTAAAGTAATCATCAGTTCATCAATGATGTCAATAGCTCTTTTTATATTATTGTTTTTTCCTTCATAATTTTTTTGCTGGATACATTCGCCTGCCTGCTTAGTGAATTTGATACAACCATTAAACAGCATTAAGGTAAGTTCCCCTGGATGAGCTGTATTCACTTGGGTTTTGAGATACAAATTCTGCGCTTGATTGTTCATCCTTGGTTACCTCTTTTCATCAATTATACGTCCGTTAAGCTCTTGCAGTTTATCTATGAGATCCAGCAATTTTTCAGGTGGTATTTCACGTATAACTTCCTTCGTTTCCGTGTTAATAACTTTAACCAAAATATCCCCACTCGGTTTGTGAATACTATACTGCACATGAGTCGGAATACCAGCTAAGGTTTTATTCGCACGCTCGATCGCTTTCACAAGTGCTTCTTCCGAAATAGACAATTCAAACTTTTCTTTATGCATAAGCTCAACTGATGATTGTGGTACAGGCGCTACTTGCGCTGAAGACATACTAGTAATAGATTCCGTACTTACAGTTTGATTATGGATCAGTCCATTTGAATTCAAGTTTGCCGATTGAATGGACATATTTTCTACCCTCCCTATAAAAATGTTTATATAATATATATCGTGTTTGTTAGGCAAATTTTAAAGATCTTAGTTCATTTTTAGTATTCTTTCCTCCGCCGGCCGATAATGCGATGAAGCAGCTTGAGTATAATATTTCATTGCATTCAGTTTATTGCCGGTTATTTCATAGTAAACCCCTAAATTGTAGGCTGCTTTAAAGCTCCCTACTCCCTTAACGGAAGAGTATTTAGATGTCTCCCCCATTTGAAGAGCTCTCAAAAAATAATTTTCTACATTTTTGATTTTCCCGGTTTCCATAGCTAGCAGTCCTAAAATAAACTGTAAATCTGGAAAATCGGTATATATATACGCAAAGGGCTCAAGCAACTCTTCAGCCATCTTACTTTGACCCAATTCCTTCAATACATAACCAAGCATAACTAGCATAACAGGGTAATATAGTTTATTCTGTTCGTTAATTTGCAAGCAGCGCTCAAAGGCGTCCAAAGCCTGGTACCATTCACCGATCGAATAATAGAGCTTTCCAAGCTGATAAAGCATATAACCGTCTTCTGGGTATAACAGCAAATGCTGCTGGTATTGTTCTAAATACCGTTCGGTTTTCGAGCCGCTAGAGTACATTTCTTCGTTGTAACCATAGTGATATATCGTTACTTCTGTACTTTCAAAATCCGCAGGTTTTCCATTATAATAAACGGTTTCATGAACTGTTCCATAGAAATAGAATTCTTTACGATTAGGAAAAAAACGAACCATTCGATGTTTATGCCGTTCATCCTTAATGATATTTTCGATATTTATCGTACCGGCTATATTAGGATATCGGTTTAGAAAAAGTTGAATTTGCTGTTCGGTATCACTCGCTAAAACTTCATCCGCATCAAGGACAAGAATATACCGTCCTTTTGCCAAAGAAATGGAATGGTTTCTTGCCGCGGAAAAGTCATTGTTCCATTGGAAAGTACTCACTGTTGCTAAATTTTCTTTGGCTATTTCAACCGTTCTATCCGCAGATCCTGTGTCAACAACGATCTTCTCAAAAGAAGCAGGAATACTCTGTAAAGCACGTTCCAAATGTGCCTCTTCATTACGTACAATCATACAAACACTTACAAGCACGCTGTCACCCCTGTCTATAAAAAAGAAGCCCATTGAATACAATGGGCTTCTTCCAAAATGCCTTATTAGCGAAGCAATTGAAGAACGCCTTGAGGAGCTTGGTTTGCTTGTGCCAACATGGATTGAGCTGCTTGCTGCAGAATGTTGAACTTGGTGTAAGTCATCATTTCTTTAGCCATATCTGTATCACGAATACGGGACTCAGCAGCTTGCAAGTTCTCGGTAGTTGCACCCAAGTTGTTGAATACATGCTCCAATTGGTTTTGAGTAGCACCCAGTTCGGAACGAGCTGTGTTAACGGTGTTGATAGCCGTATCTACAGCACCCAATTGAGCTTTTGCATTAGCTTGGCTAGTGATATCGCCTAAAGAACCGACAACACTATTCAATTTCACTGTATCCAATGCAACGCTAACTTGGACGCCAGAAGAATCTCCAGTTTGAATATCAACAGCGCTAGCGCCATCTTTCAACAAGTCAATACCGTTAAATTTCGTGTTGTTAGCAATGTCAGTGATGGCTGTTTTCAGTTTGCCATACTCTTTGTTCAGTGCATCGAGGTCGGAAGCGTTGTACGTACCGTTCGATGCTTGCGTAGCCAATTCCTTCATGCGAGTCAGCATGTCGGAAACTTCGTTCATTGCACCCTCAGCCGTTTGAACCAAGGATACGCCGTCTTGAGCGTTGCGTTGTGCTTGGCTCAAGGATTTGATTTGCGCGCGCATTTTCTCGGAGATCGAGAGGCCTGCAGCATCGTCAGCAGCACGGTTAATACGGTAACCGGAAGACAACTTCTCGCTGGATTTACCTTGTTGGATGTTGTTGAATTGCAGGTTACGGTGTGCGTTCATTGCGTTAAGATTGTGGTTGATAATCATTTCTTGTTCCTCCCTGAATGTTTGAGATTTCCACTTCCATGTGGAGTAGGCTTTTAGCCTTACATTAGTTATATCGGAAGAACCATTCGATATGTTTAGAGTTTTTTTTGTAATTCCTCGAATTTTTTTTGATAATATAGTTTAATCTGTACGGGTAAGCTTTTTTAACTCTGCAAGATCCACATTCGATTCTGCGGCTTCTCGATTGCTTTGCTGAACTGCCAGCAATACTTCCTTTCTGAGAATATTCACCTCAGGAGGGGCAACAATACCGAGCTTAATCTGATCACCGTCTACTGCCGATATAATGATCTCGATATTATTATTTATTATAATTGACTGGCCTTTTTTTCTAGTGAGAATTAGCATCCTTTCTCCCCGCTTTCTGCAGGCAGTTGTCTAAAAATCGGCTCTTTCGTTTCAAAGTTGCTTTTGGGCGGAAGAACGATTTGCCTTCCCCTTCCATTGGTGATATTAATGATGAGAGGAGCCAATAAATTGACGGTCGATGCCTTAAACGGTTTTTTAATTGTGACAATACCAACAACCGCAACTTCCTCTTCAGATTTAATATCTAATATTTCCTTAGTATGATCCTCCAATTCAAACGAATATTCCGGATAAATCATAAAAGGATTAACAACAAGAAATCCGATGTTTTCGTCGTTCTCACTCTTCAAGTAACCGTACACATTATTATCATCGACTATTGAGAAACTAAATCGATCATATGCTTCAAAACCAAGCACACTGCCTTGAAACGAGATTGACTTGTCATGTAGTATTGTCAGCATAAATACCTCCCGATAAAAAGCAATGCTATAGCATTAGCTATAGCATTCTTATTTATACCAGTCATAATTCGTAACCTGAATGTCAATCCAATTCATTTGCTTCATATAAATTTCCACGCGTCCGGGATTATATTGCACCTCGGGCTTCATCGGTGTATATTCAATATTCACTTTGCCCGGTTCAATGTTGGTCACTGCCGGCCGCGCTTCATAGTGAACTTTAACGTTCATATTCGAAGCCGGACCGACATACTCAATCGGACTATCATCAGAAAAAGCGTTTTGGGCAATTTCTGCAAATGCATTCCGCGGATTGTGAATTTGAGCCATACGGTTTCCATTTTCAACGATTTTGGCTATGCCCTGTAGGGCAATGTTGGGAAGTTGACTGTAAATAGAGTTCAACCATTCCAAATGTGGACCCGACCCAAGAGCCGACCATGCGGCTGAAGAATCAATGCTCAATTCGCCGGGCTCCGAATGAAAGTCCATTTGGGCCGGCTGCTGCTCAATGGACAATTGTCCCATAGGAGACCGTATATCGGTTGTCGCATTCTGCGTTTGAATGCCGATTTGCCCAAAGGCTTGTCGGATGGAAAGGCGAAGTAAATCCATAGAACACCTCTCCTATCCTTATCTTAGGTAATCAAGTAAACTCGGCTGTACAATTTTGGCGCCCACAGACAGAGAAGCTTGATATATGTTTTCTTCCTGCTTCAGGTCGGTTATCGTTTTAGCAATATCCGCATCTTCCACTTTACTATCCAATGAGGTTAAATTTTGAGTTAAATCACCTAATCGATTATCAATTAAATCAACACGATTTACCCTGGCCCCTACCTCGGCGCGCATATCCAAAAATTTGACAAGACGTGTATCCAATTTATCCATCAAAACTTTCGCTTGCGTTTGATTCCCTGAAGCAAAGGCGTTTTGCAGCCCTTTTAAAACAGCAAACATATTATCATCTTCGGAGGGAGATCCGAACGTTTGTTCCCCAGTGACATTAATGGGAAGCGTGATTCCTGCACCGAATTGAAAATTAATGAGTTTGGTATCCGTCTGCTCACTTGACGCATTAGCACTCGTATAAGGCTGCTTATCAGTAAACTGCCCGTTAAAAATATACTTTCCGTTCATTTGGTCATTTCCAAGCGTAACCGCCTGCTCATAAATTTGACCCATTTCTTGAGCAATTGCATCCATCGCAGATTGTGGGTTAGTCCCATTTACCCCCTGCGTTGTCAGCTCCTTCGCTCTTTGCAGCAACTCTCCGATTTGGCCCATCACCGTATCCGTATGATCCAAAAAAGACTTAGCCATATCCACATTTTTCTGATACTGCTCATTCATAGACAATTCGCTGCGGTAACGCAATGCATAAGTGATACCTACCGGGTCATCGGAAGGTTGATTGATTTTTCTACTGGTTGATAATATATCTTGGTTTGTACTCATTCGCCTTAAGTTATTTGTGATATTCCCAAGAACCTGAGAATGCATCATGCTTTGAGTAACACGTAATGGCATATCCTTAACCTCCCAGTTATTATCTTCCGACTACTCCGGTGCTATTAATCAATTTATCAAGGACCTGGTCAAAAGTTGTCATAAATCTAGACGCAGCGCCGTAGGCATGTTGAAACTTAATCATGTTGGACATTTCTTCGTCAAGTGAAACTCCACTTACCGACTGTCGTCTATCCTCGATTTGATCAACCAAAGCCTTTTGATTATCTGTTTGGCGGGAAGCGGTCTGCGCTTGAACCCCCAATTGACCGACAATGGAGCGGAAGTAATCATCCAGAGTACCATTCATAATCGACGGCGCGCCGTTTGTGGTTCCTCCATTGTTAAAAGTAAACTTCGAATCTTTCAGCTGTGAAATCAACAGGGCTAACGTGTTGTTACCTTTGACTGTCGTTTCGTTCGGGGCTGTCCCCGTCGTTCTCATGGAAGTGGCAATATAATTTGGATCGTTCGCAATGACCGGATTGAGCTGGAAAGTAGCTGCCGTAACCGTAGCTCCCGTCTTAGCCGTAAAGAAATCTACTCCTTTAGCAGCAGGTGTGGCAAAAGTATAGCCCAGCTTATGTAAACCGTTGATCCCTGGAACCATAACCGTCAAATCCGAAGCCAATGTACGGTTGGCTATAGGACCCGAATAAGTCACCGGAGTATACGCCGGACCTGTCGGATTATTCGTGGGTACCATCAATACCGAACCGTCAGGAATTACAGACCCCGCTGGAATTGTGATCTGAACTTGGCCGTTGGCGATGGAGTTCGCAAGCGTATCCAACTGTTGCTGATAATCGGCAACGTAGCGATCTCTAGAGAGGATCATGCCATAAACCTCACCGCTATTTAAATCTCCACTGTTCATAGCAGTCGCGAGTGTAGCTGCGCTAACCGCGGTCGAGGTTTGGCCTGTCACCAAGTTGGTATTCCCCATGTTAATGGTATATCCTTGCGGAGTTTCAACAACAGAAATATTTACGATTTTGGACAATTGATCCGTCAATAAGTCGCGCTGGTCCCGCAAATCATTAGCATCATCTCCGAGTCCTTCGATTCGGAAAATTTCGTTATTCAAAGACGAAATGGTCGTTGTCAATGAATTGATTTGATTTGCTTTGACATCAATATTACTGGTCAAATCATTACTTAAATCGCTCAATTGCTTGCTGGTTGCGTTAAAAGCATCCGCCAATGCATTTGCATTTTCCCGGACAAGCTTGCGTCCCGATACGTTTTCCGGGTCCTTGGCAAGATCTGTCCACGACTTCCAGAACTTATCCAATACGGAACGTATGCCTGTATCCGTAGGCTCGTTTACAATCGCTTGGAGCTTATCCAGCGTATCACTTTGAATAGAGTAATTCCCAAACTGTTTATTTTCGTTGCGAAACTGGTCGTCCAAGAACTTCTCGCGGATTCGCGTAATTGAAGTGAATTCTACGCCTTGTCCCATCTGCCCCGGGACATTACTACGCATCATCCCCGGATATTCGAGCGGTTTGGAAGCGACCATATTTACTACTTGGCGGGAATAGCCCGCTGTATTTGCATTCGATATGTTATGTCCTGTTGTGGTAAGAGCAGCTTGCTGCGTGAATAAAGCACGTTTAGATATTTCTATACCGGTAAAGGTGGAACGCATGGACTCTCATCTCCTTCGCAGCATCAGATTATGCCTTGGCGTCAAATAATCCTCTTCGATTCGATCCTGGAGTAGTCTGATTCGGATTGGAATAGATCAGCTCATCTCCGTCAGAACCAGACATGATATCTATCGAATAATTAATAAACGCGAGCGACTGCTCGATCATCTGTTGATTTAGCTCATTGTGCTCCCGCAGCTTTCGGATGGTAGCCAGCAACTGTTTCTGAGAATCGACCAAGATTCGCTTCTCCTCGGCGTTAAAAATAATCTTGGTCAAGTCGCTGACCGTCACCCGCGGATTCGGTTTGTATCCTTTTTCAATTAAGAAATTACCGATCGCATCCACCCGCCGCAGGTCCAATTCCCCGATTCGCTTGAGCAGCTTGTTTTCTTTCGTTACGATTTGCGTCAGCTGCTCCACTTGATTGTGGATAAGCGCATGCTTTTTCTGCTCCGCCAGCTCCAACAAGGTGAGATGTACATCGTTCAGTTCGGACATGGTCTGCAACACGGCTTCAAAAGACATGGCTCTCCACCTTCAAAAAGTTATTTCAAAAACGGGAAAATTTTTTCGGCCAGCTTGCGCGCATCGACTGCGTATGTCCCGGATCTTACAGATTGCTTGAGCTCTTCCAGTTTCTCACGGCTGGCTCCTGCTGCCTCCGTTCCTAGAAGTTCTTTGGCTTCGCTGGATATCTCAACCTGGTCTTTTTGCTTTTGCTTTTTCCCTGTGGCAAATGCCTGCTGCGCTTCCTGATTCTTCTTGTATTGATTCACGGCACCTACCTGGTTCGTTCCATTAATTTTCATCAAACTCACCTCGATTAACTACATAATAAACCCACCGATTCAGCGTTATTACTTTTATCGGTGGGCGGATTTTAAAAGTTTAGATGTAATTCGTTATTTTGTTCGATCCTGCAAGCGGTCTTTGATAAGAAATGAGGCATGCTTCTCTTGCTCGGCATTCTGCTTTTTACGCTGTTCGTCTTCGGCCATGTTGCGCGCTTCCTTCGTCAACCGCGCCCGGCAGGCATCGCACATGTTGTGCTCACGGATCTGCGCTCCGCATACGTCGCATTCGTAAGTCATATTTGGATTACTTTTAATCGAAATGCGTCCTTCGCGAATAAACTTCACGATTTGTTTAACCGGCACTTCGGTCGCATCGCTTAATTCTTGGATCGAGCAGGCGCGGTTCTCGCGTAAATATTTTAAACACGTCTCATACTGCCTCTCCATTTCCCGAAGGCAGTTCGGACACAAGCCGTAATTGTTTTTCATGTATATTTTTCCGCAGCGGTCGCAGTTTGCTACATTCAGACTCATGTTAATTCTACTCCTCTCAAGAGCAAGGCCTATTACTCCTAATATAGCTGAAATGATCGAAGTTTGCACTTCATTTTTTGTCGAAAATTGGACGTTTGCCGCAAACGAACTTATCTGGCCCAACTAATGCCGCACACCTCTAGAGGGAGGGTCGTCTTTATAGCTCTCGAGCATTCGTTTAGCGTGCTTCCGGTCGTATACACGTCGTCGATCAAATAAACCCGTACCCGCCCTTGTCTACATGCTGCCGCCACTTGGGAAGCAGCTCCCGGTTCCAGAGCAAACACGCCTTGGAGATCGTCCAAACGTTCCATTCTTCCTTTGAAGCTTTGTTTGTCCGTATGTCTCGTTCGCAGCAGCAGCGGAAGAACAGGCAAGCCCGTCAGCCTTCCAAGATCGGAAGCCAGCTGCCCAGCCTGGTTGAACCCGCGTTCGGCATATCGTTGCTCGCTCAGGGGCACGTAAGAGATGAACTCGGAGGCAGGCTTCCCGAAATCCGCGCCGCCGGACGGCCCTTGCCGATGCAGATGATAGGCGTGCAGCAGCATCGGGCCGAGTACGCTGCGCAGCGACTCTTGGCCCCGGTATTTATACTGTCCGAGCCATTCCTTCATTCGTTCGTCATAACGAACAGCGCTGCGGTTTTGGTCATAGTACGTATCGGTTCGCCGGGGGCAGTCAGGACAAGCTTCGTAACGACCGCACTTGACGCAGCAGACTTCGTGGATCCACGGGATCGCTTCCCAGCAGCGCCGGCAAACCGACAGCTTGCGAGTACCGTCGTTCGCCGCGCCGCAGGCGACACAAGGCTCCATTTTGGAAGCTAGCAGTGATTCTGCCCCGCTCAGAAGCCGACGCATCCACCTTCCGGCTTGTTCGGTCCAACTCATCGTACGCGCTCCCTTTTCAGTCGATATATCCTTTTTTTCGTGCGATGACGTTCATTTCAGCAATTTGTCGCCTGGCATGCGCTTGAGAGCGTGTTTTTTCTTTGGCCGCAAAATATACACGCCCTCGGGGATCTTGCGCGGATCTTCCCGCTCGTCCCGCCATTTGCACCAGCGCCGCCGAATCGAACACCGGGGAATCGGCATCGACAATAAATACATCCGACTTCGGAATCGTCACTCCCCGCTCCAAGATGGTCGTGGTGACTAGCATACGAATCGAGGTTGCACGAAAATCGGTGACCTTTTGCGAGCGGTCGGCGTCTTTGGAAGAAGTGCCTTGAACGTTGACGGTAGGAAACGATTGCCGAAGCAAAGCCACGAACGGCTCGACCATGGCGATTTTCGGGACGAAGACGAAAACTTGCGCTCCCCTCTCCAACGAGGAGGTCAAATGTCCCTTAAGCTTGCCGTTCAGCCCGTTCTTGGCCATCATTTGCCGCAAAGAAGGACACGCGAGAAGCGATGGCTCAGGCAGCGGGTAACGATGGTATCTTGCTGCTACTCGAGCATGCGGCAGCCGATTACGTTTTACAGCACGCTGCAGTTCCTCCGGCGGCGTCGCCGACAGCAGAATGTACGCTCCGCCCGGGGCGCATACCTGCTCGGCTGCATAGAGCAGCATCGGATTGTTATGGTACGGATACGCATCGATTTCGTCGACAATGACCAGATCAAACGCCTGCCGAAATCGCATCAATTGATGCGTTGTCGCTAAGGTTAGCTCGCCTTGCTCCCATCGCTGCTCGCTTCCGCCATATAACGTGACAACCTTCGTGTGCGGAAAAGCTTTCTCCAATCTTGGCTTCAGCTCCAAGACCACATCGCGGCGCGGAGTAGCAATGGCGACCCGGCCTCCCTTGGCCAACGTATATTGAACCATCGGAAAAATCATTTCCGTCTTCCCGGCACCCGTTACTGCCCAAATTAGGAACCGCGGCGCAGTAGGGCTCTGTGCCTTTTCCCTTGAAAGGGACTTATTTGCTTTCAAAAATTGCAACGCCGAACCCGACGCTTCCGCCTGCACGTCGCTAAGCCCCCACGGTTGCAAGTAAATCTCCATGTCTTCATCCGCCGTCGCCCTACTATTCATGTCAGGACTGCCGATCACCCGAACGATCGGGGTACAGTACCGCGACCTTCCCATGGTCAAACAGGCTTCGCAATAAGCGCACGGACCGCCGCAATGCGCACAATGCGTCCAACGAACCGGCGATGCCTCAATGCCCGCCTGTCCTCCGAACATTCCTTGGCTTCCGCAGCGCTTGCACTTCCCTTTCCATGCCTGGGGCAGCAAGGACCACCGCCTGCCTTCGCTTCGATCTAATTCCACCCCGGCTTCCAGCTCGACCCTGCCCTGAATCCAAGCAAGCTGTAGAAAGTATGCCGGCGATTCGGTAACGGCTTGACTTCCTTCATGCTGCATCAGACCCATAAACTCTTCCATAAGCAAGTACCGGCCTTTCAGGGATAGGCACATCGCATCGATCGTCCTATATGCGAAGTGTCTGGCTTCGTCGGACAGCCCCTCCGCCGTTCCCGTCCACTCCCAAAGCTTCCAATCTGCCACAGCCTCCGAACCAAGGCCAATCTCACGTGCTGCTGTTCGTAAGCTTTCCAGCATATCTGACGAGGACGAAGATGCTTTCAGCTTGCGCTTGATTTCACAGGCTTGTCCGAACGATAAGGCGGGTTCCAACACACGCAGCTTGAAGCGGCCACCGGCTTGATCCGTCCAGTAATCCCGGTCGGCCCGCATATCCAAGGAAACGTGCCAGGAACAACCGTCTATCATCATTACAGCATATACGAAAGCTTTCATGAATCACCTAGTTCGAATTATTTTTTATGCTTACATGTATTTGAAAGCGGTTTCCAAACCTTCGTTTTGGTTAAGCCGGACCACAACCACCTGTTCATCTGCATGCTTCAGGGCCCATTCTTCCAAGTCCCGTTCCGCAATCGTACAGATGCTCAACTGATGTTCCAGACTTAACCTTCGGGCAATGTCCAACGTGTCGTCCGTCGAACCTTCATCCGCCAGCGTCACCGATATCGCCTTGCCCTTCATCCATGAAAAAAAATACAGCGAGCGAAGATACCACTCCACCTGCAACTGATTATTGTAAGTTTGCAGCACATAATGTGTCGTTCGGGGCTTTCCGTATCGCCTCCACTGCCAATGGAGCCAATGGATGATGGCTACCCCTGCGGCGTAGCAACCGATAATCCAAGCCAAGCCTAACATCATAGCGGCTCCCTCCCTTAAGAGCAGTATATGCCAAGTGAAGGGAGATGGTTCCTGCCAAGCTTGAAGAAAGGACAGCTATCGAGAACCGCTTACAGTGTTACCCAGCCATTCTTAATCGCGATAATAACCGCTTGTGTCCGGTCGTCAACTTCCATCTTCTGCAAAATGCTGCTGACGTGGTTTTTAACCGTTTTCTCACTAATATACAGAAACTCGCCGATCATTTTGTTGCTTTTGCCTTCGGCCATTAAGCGAAGCACTTCCGCTTCCCGACGGGTGAGCGGGCTATTGTCCATATGCACGTACTTCACGCCTGCTTCTTTCGACGCCGCGCCGGAACCGGCTACGCCCTGCTCGTCCAAATATGTCATACGACGAAGCTGGTTGATGAGCTTTCCAGTCACTTTCGGATGAATGTAGGCATGTCCAGCCACGACCGAACGAATCGCGTTAATTAAAGATTCCGCTTCCATGTCTTTTAACAGATAACCGGAAGCTCCTTTACGAAGCGTCTCGAAGACGTAGCTCTCATCGTCATGAATCGAAAGAATAATCACTTTAATATCCGGAAAAATATCCTTTAATTTCTCTGTCGCTACGACACCGTTCTCTATAGGCATGTTAATGTCCATCAAGACGATGTCCGGGTTCAAGGTATTACAGAGCTCCAGTACCTGAATGCCATCGCCGCATTCGCCGACGACTTCCAAGTCGCTCTCCATATTTAAAATTCGTTTGACCCCCTCGCGAAACAGCTGGTGATCATCTGCTAAAACCAGCTTAATCGGGCGTTTGGCGCTGCCCATAATGTCCATATTGATTACTCCTCCTTGGATTCTGACTTGATCGGGATGACCATGGATAGTTTTGTTCCCGCCCCTGGCGCCGATTCGATGTCCATTCGCCCCTCGAGCAGCTCTACGCGCTCACGCATGCCCATTAAGCCGTAATGACTGCCGCGTGCAATCTTCTTGTCGATATTGTCGGTGCTGAAACCAACGCCATTATCGGATACGGTTATTTTAATCATCTGCTGCTGGAACGTAAGCTCCAGTGAGACATGGGAGGCTTCCGCGTGCTTGAGGACGTTAGAGAACGCTTCCTGTACCAAGCGGTATACCGCGACTTCCATACCAGATGGCAGGCGGACTTCTTTTCCGACCAGCTCGATTTTGGTACGAATCTTCGTTCTCTCCTCGTAATCCTGCACAAACTTACGCAAGGTGGGGACTAATCCGAGGTCGTCAAGCGCCATGGGACGAAGATTGAAAATGATCTTGCGAACCTCTTCAATCCCGCCCCGGACACCCGTTTTCAAATCATTCAGTTCATCTTTTACGGCATTATAGGCCTGCTTGGCCAACATGCGCTCGGTAATTTCGGTGCGAAGGACCATGTTTGCCATGTTTTGCGCAAGGCCGTCGTGAATTTCCCGGGCAATTCTCTTTCGTTCCTCTTCCTGCGCCAAAATGATCTTAAGACCCAGCAGCTGCCGGTTTTTGGCCGATTCCAGAAGACGTGTCACTTGATTGAGATCGCCGGATAAGTACTCAAGAACTACATTGAATTGAGAGACTAAAGACTCTGCCCGCTCCAGCTGTTTGTCGACATTTTTCAACCGTTTCTGCAGGTCGTCCCGTCGTGCTTTCAAATGCAATTCTTTTTCCCGGTGAATGGCTAACTGGGCTTGCAGTTGGGTGGCCGCCTCATAAGCTGCCCGAATATCTTCCTCATTGAAGCGCTTGAAATCGCGGCTCACTTCGGTCAAACGAACACGGGAGCGTCGATACTCCACCTCGAATCGATCCACCGTATCGATCGTTCGGCTCGTTTCCTCAATCACCGACTGCAATTCCTTGTTCAGCGCTTCGCGCTCAGCCCGGACGCTCTCACAGATCTCAAAAATTTGGTACTTGCTGTTTTCCATGACATCAATGGCATTTCTGATGACGCGGTCAAAAACGTCGACTTGCATCCGGACAAAGCTCCTTCGCCATTTTTCTCGGACGTACTAGCAATATAGTACCATATTTTCGGAAGATTGTGAGAGCTTATAGTACTAATTATTGCAGGGTGATTTGCTGGGTTTTTCCATCCCAGGTCACTTTCCAGCCCAGGTTCTCGGACAAAATACGCAGTGGCACCATCGTCAAATCTTTCATAATGACCGGTGGCACTTCGGCCGTAATCCGCTGCCCGTTTATAATCATGTCTTTATTATCGATCCATAGATCGATCATTTTACCGCCGCGAAGGATCGTCACTTTACGCTCGTTCGGGTCCCAGTTTACCTTTCCACCCAGAGCATCAGTCACAAAACGGATCGGAATAAGCGTGTTGCCCTCCGTGATAACCGGAGCTTGTTCCAGTGTCATTGCTTTGCCGTTAACGGTCACGGCCTTTTTGTTCACTGTCAGCTGAACGGAATTATTCGACGGCTGCTGCACCGCGCCGCGGTATGTAAACGTAATATCGTCGATACCGATTTTACCTTTGGCCGCCCGTTCGTCCTGTCCGATTTCCTCATTTACAACATAGACGCTCTTGACGCGAATCGGATAGCTCAGCTTCAAGTCCGTCAGATCGGCAGTAATTTGTTTCCAACCCTTCCAGTTAATATTTCTTGCGAAATCAACATAATGAATTTTACCGGCATTGTCAAGCAGCTCCGCACGCAGCCAGTTCAGGCTCTCGTCGCCATTGACTCTCATTTTCATATATTGCGGCTCGCCTTCAATGAGAATGCGGGTATCCATCGTCGCATAAGCCCATTTGGTGCCTTTTCCTTGCGTGAAGTCGTAATTAAGCTCCAAATATTTGTTGCCGTTCGTGTCTGGAACGATGTAGACGGAAGAAGTCACTTCTTGCGGCTTCGCATCCGGCATCGTCATGACGGCCTCTTTGTCCAGATCGTACCATACTTTATCAATGCCGACTGGAATCGTCGTCGTCGTGCTGAAGCCGTCGTATCGCGCGATCAATTGCGCACCCGTGCTTCCCGCTAAGCTTGTTACTTTCAGCATACCATTCGTCACTTCGCCTTGGATACCAAGCACTTCCCATTGAATGAGCTCCGGCGGAATTTCTCTCGTCTTGCCCGATTTTGTCGTTGCAACGACCGGCAGCTTGTACGTTTCGCCTTCGGACAGCGCGAGGTTGTCAGACGTAATTTTCATGCTGGTCAGCTGATTCCGGCCCACGACTTCGACATCTGCCGTCGAGGTGCCTTGACCCGATACCGCCGTTACTTTGCTTATTCCCGGTTGGTTCGGCGTAAATACGTTATCTTTGAACGTACCCTTATTGTCGGCTACGCTCCATTGTGCTGTAATTTTATCGGTGTCGACCACCGGGTTGTAAAAGACGTCGTAGGCTTTAAAACGAAGCGGAGCCTGCTCGCCGACAAACAGCACGCTTGGCGCCTGAATAAACAGTTCCTTCACTTCGCCCTGCGGCGCGGTCGAGAATACCCCCACCCCATTCACAACTTTCCGCTGAATTCCGGTTTCGGTCTTATTCACAAGCACCGGCGTCATTTCGCCCAGCGGCCGGGCTACCATCTGCGTGGAACCGCCTCCGTCAAGGTTAAGCCCTTTCCATACGCCAACTTGAATCATGAACTGCTGCAGCTCTTTCATCGATAAGCCCTTGCTGTCGCCGCTGTAGTCCGCTGTAATGACATAGGCCGTCTTCTGGTCCTTGGAATAGCCGAGCGCCGTCCGCGAACGCGTGCAGCACAGATCGTCCACCGGGCGCGAAAATTCGGATGGCTTGCCTTCATCTACCAAAATCGTATGACCGCCGATCATCATTTTGAACGTACTCGCATCATACTTCTTATTCGGGTCCTGCGGCAGGATTTGATAGTCTGCCTTCAGCGGATCGCCTACTTTAACATGAGCTCGGATAAAATCGGCAGCTTTGCCCGATGCGCGCAATATGTACCCGTCTTTCGGAGCAATCATTTTAATAATGCCGTTATCTGCAATTTCTTTAACGATACCGTTCTGAACCAAAATTTCCGTAGGAACGGTTACGCCGTCATTGGAACGGTCCACTTGTCCCCAAGCGTTCGTATACATGAACAAACCGTCGATATGGCTATGCTCGCCGCCGGGCTCAAACCAATAGTATGTTTTGTTGATTCCGCCAAGCGCGTAGCTCTGTCCGTCTTTTGCAATAATAGAGCCTTTAAACGTAAATAGGTCCACAATAGGCTTGTTGTCCTTGTCCAGTGCAAACGAGTAGAAGCCCGGCAAATACGGCGGCGTTGCCATCAGCTGCCCGTTGGCAATCTCCGGTCCCATCGGGACACCTTCCGCCTGGGTGTTATAAAAGTCGCCGTTCACCCCTGCGACAGCTTTCGTTTCCGTGGCCATACCCAGCACGCTTTGCTTGCGCGTAAACTGGTTCTCTGTCCCTGTCATGACATCCAGCTTGACATATGGGTTCGTCAAATCGACTTCTACGACATTCGCATTGACTTTGACGTCTTTTTTGCTTCTCGTAAACTGCCATACATATTTTTTCAACACGGCTCCGGTCGTCAAAATTTCTTGGCTTACGACTGTCGGAGCCGAATCCGCTGCTTCTGCCCTATACGGTACCGACCATGTAGACAGCAGCAACGACACGGCCAAAACGGCACCCGACAATTTTCGCCATTTCTTTTGCACAATCACGTTTCTGTTCTCCTCTCGTTTTCCACTCTCCTTTTATATAGACTCAGTGACTATCCAAAAAGTTACGATAATCGCGGGTTATAAAAATCGACAAAAATGCAAAAAGACGATCCGCGAAAAGAACGGACCGTCTTGCTTAGACAGATCTGGAAAAAATATTAAGCTTGCGCGTCAGCTTTCAGCTGCTCCGCTTTATCCGTACGCTCCCAAGGCAAATCAATGTCAGTGCGGCCAAAATGACCGTAAGCTGCCGTTTGCTTGTAAATCGGACGACGCAGGTCGAGCATTTTAATAATGCCAGCTGGACGCAGGTCAAAGTTTTTACGAACGATTTCGACCAGCTTCTCTTCGCTTACTTTGCCTGTCCCAAACGTATCGACAGAAATCGATACCGGCTTGGCAACGCCAATCGCATAAGCGAGTTGGACTTCACATTTGTCGGCAAGACCTGCAGCTACGATGTTTTTAGCAACGTAACGAGCAGCATAAGCGCCGGAACGGTCAACTTTCGTCGGATCTTTACCGGAGAACGCGCCGCCGCCATGACGTGCGTATCCACCGTACGTATCAACGATGATTTTACGGCCTGTCAACCCAGCGTCACCTTGCGGTCCGCCGATAACGAAACGGCCTGTCGGATTGATAAAGTACTTGGTATTGTCGTCGATCAATGCCGCCGGAACGATCGGCTTGATAACGTGTTCTTTAATGTCGGCTTGGATCTGCTCCAACGAAATTTCTTCGGCATGCTGCGTAGAGACAACAATCGTATCGACGCGAACCGGCTTGGAACCTTCGTATTCTACGGTTACTTGCGTTTTACCATCTGGACGGAGGTAAGCAAGCGTACCGTTCTTACGCACTTCCGACAAGCGGCGTGCCAGCTGGTGGGACAGCGAAATCGGCAGCGGCATCAGTTCAGGCGTCTCGTTAACTGCAAAGCCGAACATCATGCCTTGGTCTCCGGCACCGATCGCTTCGATTTGATCATCCGTCATTTGGCCTTCACGAGCTTCAAGCGCTTTGTTAACGCCTTGAGCGATGTCAGGCGACTGCTCGTTCAAGGAAACCAGCACGGCGCAAGTTTGGGAGTCAAAACCGTATTTCGCACGAGTGTAGCCGATATCTTTAATGGTTTGACGTGCAATGGATTGAATATCGACATATTCCGATTGGCTTGTAATTTCGCCGATGACAAGAACCAGACCGGTAGCTACGGAAACTTCGCAAGCTACGCGAGCATTCGGGTCATTCGCCAAAAATGCGTCAAGAACCGAGTCGGAAATTTGGTCACAAATTTTATCCGGATGCCCCTCAGTTACAGACTCCGAGGTAAACAAACGGCGGCCCACAGAATTGGACATGAAAACAACCTCCTACTGCTTTTATTATGGATAAAGGCTGAAGTCCACATACAAAAAATCAACCTTTTCCGGGTGGAAAAGGTTCCTTTAGCTGCTACCTTCTTATTGTATGTTACTGGATTTGTAGAAGGCTGTCAATAAAATATGATGAGATCGCGTAAAATTAACATTCCTGTTGATAATTGTCTTCTCTTTTATAAGCTCAGCATCATTTCTTCAGCCTTTTTGATTAATCTTGCTGTAATTGTTCCCCCTACGGCACCAGCATCTCGGGAAGCAATATGCCCCCAATAATCTTCTTTAATCGAAGTAGAAGGGATCGAACCGAGCTCGGTAGCAAATTCAACATTAGCGTTAGCCAACTGCTTGCCAACTGGAAGCCCCAGCTCAGCAGCGATCTCGTATTTTAAAATATCCAGCGCTTTTCCGCTTTCCGGTACCACTTTCTTGTTGCTTTTCGACATAAGGGATACCTCCTCAAGTAGGATGTAATGCTATTATCCCTCCTGAGGTGAACCCCAAACGTATGAATGATTGGTGCAATGGGTAAAATTATGATGAAGCTTTCGTTCCATCGGCATTAATAATCAAGTAGCTGCCGCGAACCATAACGTAAATTTCCTGCTTGTTCTTGGCGTCAGGTTTAACGCCTCGGCCCTCTCGTGGAACGATGAGCAAGTGGTTAAGCTCAACCGTTGCTCCCGCAGCAATATCTTTACCAGATGTAACGTCTGGAATTCCGTTATCGTCAGAGCTTACCGCTACAACTTTACCGGTTCGGACAATGAATTCGGTGCCCGCTCCGCCGTAAAGCGTTTGTCCTTGCTGAAGCTTAACGACAGTGAGGCCGGAATTAGGGACAGCGTTATTGCCAGTACCAGAATCTGTGGAAGGGGAAGTCCCATTCCCGCCACCTTGCTTGGCCAGCTGAGCCGCGATGAGTTGCTTGATTTTTTCTTCGTTTACACTTTGTTTAGCGAATTCATCCGCTACTTGCTTGGCAATGTTTTGTTCGAAGTAGCTTTTGGTGATGATCGGATCGTCTACAGAACCAGGCTGGGTCGATGTATTGTTGGAATCGGCGTAAACGAAGGTTGAGAAAAGAAGAATGAGCACCACAGTAACAATAGTAATTTTTGATTTCATGAGTTCACCTGCTTTGGATATATGTATTTAGTGGGTCTTGATAAAAAAAGAAGACCCGTAGGGTCTTCTTTTTTTAAATCCGTTAGGATTAGTCAGTGATAACAATTGTAGTTGTGGCAGATTTGCCGTTAGGTGCAGTTACTTTCAACGTGAAGGAACCAGTACCGTTGATCGTTACGTTCTCACCATCCAAGCTCACAGTGCCGTTATTATTCATGGCAACATCGGTAATGATGTAATCCAACTGCAGCAACTTATCGTTGTAATCTGCAATTTTTTCGTTTTTGAACTCATTACCGTATTGGTTTTTAACAGTGAGATCGCCCATCAGTTTGTAAACTTTATAATTGCCATTTACCAAAGCATCGGAGAGCTTATCCGCGGTTGTATTTGCACCCGATCTGGAGAATGTTTTGCTCGATTTTCCAGCTTCAATGCTCTCAACTTTGTTAGGCTCGTTCTTAACAGTTACTTGGCCAGTTACTGTATTGTCGTTACCTTTACCATCTTTAAAGCGTACAGTTACATTGGAAGTACCAGTTTTCTTACCGATAACGTAAGCTTTTCCGCCGTCTACGCCGTAACGAACGTATTCATATACCTCGGAAGTAACGCTCTTAATTTGTTTCGGGAATGCAACTTTATTTCCAGCGCTGTCTGTAGCTTCAACAACAAGTTCTTTCGCAAGTTTACTTGTCACAGGGTTGCTTTGTACTCCAACAACATCTTTGTACATACCGTCATCCAACGTATTGAAGATGCTGCCCAGATCGTTCAAGTTATATTTGAGGTTTTCGCTAGCACCGTCAACAACTTGAACTTTCTTAGTAACAGAAGCTACGCTGCTATCGATGATAGTTCCATCGGTTTTCTTCTTACGAAGAGCAAATTTAACTTCGACTTCTTTACCGGTTGCAACGTTTGCTGTTTCAATTTTAACCTCTTTGTCGGAGAATTGCTTAACAGTAAGACTTGCACCGCCATTTGTAGGCAATTGTCCATAACCATCAACGCTAACCTTAAAGTTGCTGTCACCAATCACTGTAGCATAAACGTCGTAAGTTACAGTACCATTGCTGTTGTTTTCGTTGATAGGTTTATCAAATTCCTTGATAAGTTCGTTGTAGTTATCAATGAGTTGGAATTTAGGTTTCGTTTCACCGCCAGCAACTGCCTTAGTAGTTGCGTCTGTGATCGTTTTGATCGTGGACGGATAACGGGCATCAACTGTGCTGAAGCTTTTGCTAGCTTGGCTGTTTACGCCATTCGTAAATACGTTAACGTAAATTTGGCCGTTGCCTTTTGCCGTTACTTCGCTGATGTGAATTTTACCTTTTTGATCGCCGGTGATAACAACTTTACCATCTGCATCAAGCATAGAAGCAGGTACGTTGTCGGATTTACCGAAGTTAACTGGTCCCGATACGGAAATGTTGAAGCGTTTGTCTTTCACGTTATCTACAATGTCATCAGCAGACAACTTATTGCCTTCAGCATCGTATCCGATCAATTCGATGTACTTGTCTTTATCGCCTACTGCAAGAGAACCGCTAAATTCGCCGAGTTCAACTTTAGCAGCAATTTTGCTTGCGCTGAGTTTAATGTCAGCAGTTGCTGTAGAACCCCCACCGAATACGGATACCGTGAAAACTCCGGTGCTAGTTACTTTACCGTCAAGTTTAACAACGAGGTCTTTTACGCCATCACCATTCTCGTCGTTGAACTCATATTTCAAGTTAGACTCGTAAGGAACATTTCCTTTTGGAGTAATGTAGGCGCTTGGATCAGCGATTTTGTTGCTTGCTGTTCCGGAATCAATTGTGAGCTCGCCGCCGTATTGATCGTATTGAGTCAATTTAACGACAGCTTTGTCGCCAGAGCTTTGGAGTGCGCTTTTACCGGTTGGGTATTTAACGTCTCCCAATTCTACTTTAGCGAGGTAAGGGAAGTCGCCCACTTTGAATACTTTAACAGCAGACTTTTTGGTGTCGTTGTCCCAAATGTTAACGGAAATTTGGCTATTGTTGGAGATCAAGCCGCTATCATCCGTATTCATAACAACATAGAACTTGCCAGTGTCAACATCTTTAGTCAAAGATGCAGAGTTGTTCGGCACTGTCGCGTTAACTGTGAAGTTACCGGCAGGGAACGAAACGTTTTGGCCATATTGGTTGGTTGGTTTGAATTGAACGCGAACTTTTTTCGATTTTGCAACAGTATCGTTAGCTGTTACGAACTCGATTTTTTCAAGTCTTTCGTTCTCAGCTTTGAATTCAGCCGTAGTTTTGTCAACTGCGGAAGCATCCAAGCCACCAAGCGTTACGCTGTATGTGCCTTCAGTAATTTTCGTACCGTCTTTCAGCGTCAGCGTAGCAACTTTTTTGTCGTCAGACCATTTGAGGTCAGTTGCAACGTCAGCTGTACCTTTTTTCAAGGAAACAGTAGCTTTTGCAGTATCTACATCTCTGTCCAGAGTAACTTGGACTTTGTTGTAGTCAACTGCTTTAGCTTCTTTGATGGAAGCTTTAGCCGGTTTGTTGCTGTTAGCGTATTGTTGCTTAGCTTCGTAGGAGCTTGTTACCAACAGGTCGCGAGTTGCTGCCGAAGTACCGCCGAATGTGCCGTCAGTGCCGTTGCTCAGCAATTTCAGTTCGAGTGCCAGTGCAACATAGCCTTTAGCCCAGTCGGAAACAGTTTTGTCGCTCACGCCGGTTTTGTTTTTGCCTTCGGAGTCTTTGTTCAGACCGCGGATCAAGAAAGTAGCGAGTTGCTCTTTCGTGACGTCGCCAGCTGGGTTGAATTGGCCAGGAGCGTAACCGTCCGTGATGCCAGCAGCTTTAACAGCTTCGATGTAAGGCAGAGCGTATCCGTTAGCCGGATCGTCGGATTTTACATCGGAGAAGCTGGAAGTTTTCAGGGAAGTGTCAACTTTCAAGTTGAAGACCAAAGCTGCTACTTTCGCGAATTGCGCACGGTTCATTTTGTCTTTCAGACCAAATGTACCTTCTTTAACGCCGTCGAAAATGCCAGCACCGATCATTTCGTCAAACTTTGCTTTTGTAGCTGCATCCAGATCTTTCAGATCTGTGAAATCAGCGGAAGATTTCTTAGCGTCTGCACCCAGTGCTACGGAAGAAAACATGGAGAATGCCATAGCCAGGGACAGGATTGCAGATAAACTTTTCTTCATAACCTTTTTTTCTCCTCCTCGAATATCTTTCGGTTGTTGAGAGTTCTGTGTAGAAAAATTATAGCTCGATTCCCTCATTAGCCGATTCACCCCCTTCCCAGAGTTGAGCAAAATGAGTTTTTATTGAAGATGTCTGCAATGTATAAATTGCAGAAACTAGTAAACCAATAGGAAGTTTAAGGATAGAATCGCATGCCACCTAACATTATACACTGACATGCTAGCAAGGTAAAGAGTATATTTTGTGAAATTTATCCAAGTTCACAGCTCTTTGTCTTGCTTTCTGTTTGTTTCAATGTATTAAACGCACGTTGTTTCGAAAAGTTGCGCTCTTTGAAAAAACTTTTTTTGGTTTTTTTGAGACCGCTTTGAAACAAGTACATCAAGAGCGTCTATCAATTATGTATTGTGTCGAGCGCTCACAAAAGGTAGTATACAACGACCTACTCGCATACGTCATCATTAATAATTTTCCAATATTGAGCGGAAACCACCTAAAATTAGAGAACAAACCGCCAACCCACGGTTGACGGTTTGTCAGTCATCTTATTTCGGGAATTTCTTTTGCTGCTTCAAGATGCGCTCCATAACGGCAGCAGCTTGAACACGCGTGAAGTTTTGAAGCGGGTCGAAACGATACGTCTTCTTCTTCTGACCGGAAAGAAGAACGTTCTCGATGCCCTCGATGAATTTGGCTTTGTACACAGCCTCAACTGCAGGCAAAGCATAAATGTCGATATCTTTCGCATCGGTAAATTGCTTTTGAAGCGCATCAAGAGACTTATTGCTGTCCGAATTCACTTTCAGCTCTGCCGCTCTCGCAATCATGACGGCCGCATCCTGGCGCGTAATGGCCTCGTCCGGCTTGAACCGGCCACCGGCATTACCGCGTGCGATGCCAACCCGTGCCGCTGTCTCGATGTACTTATAATCGTACAACGGATTGGTACTTGCAAACTTCTGCACGTCGCTGAACGTCAGGTTGCCGGAATACTGAAGCGGAAGATCGAAAGCTTTTACAAGCAGCGTAGCAAACTCGCCGCGCGTAATCGATTCGTTCGGCACAAAGAGCGACTGCAGTTTATTGAGCATAAACCCTTTGGAATAAAGCGTATCAAGCGTATCACGGCCCCACTCGTGGCTCGTAATATCGTTGAAGCTGTCGTACATGTACATGACTTGGAAATAACCGAAATGATCGATCGGAACGGTGATCGTATTTTTCTTCGGATCGACTTCACCGCCGATGTTCTTCCAAGCCAAGGTCGTCATGCCTCGGTAATCTTCATAAATATCCATTTGATACACGGTGACATACTTCCAAGAGTCCTGTCTGATCGAATCGTCATACTTCAGCGTCAGCTCGCCGCGCTTGGTCGGTACAAAAGAGTTCTTCAGGTCATTCTCATTATTCTTCTGGTAAAATCTTACGTTTGCGTTGTTTACATCAATGTTATACGGGTCGCGTCCAGAGCCTGTAAGAGCTTCTTTCAGCTTGTCCTTGTCCAAATAATCGTCTTGGCCAACAGCACCGGCGTTGATCCAGAACAGCTTACTAGCCGGACGGAACTTGCCTGTCGGCTCTTGCAGGAAGAACGATGCGCTGTAGTCCGTATTATAGGCTTTGTTGACACGGCCGTCCTTCACATTGGCAAGACCGAACAACAGCTTGCGGTCTCCCGTCAAGTACTGATTCGTTGCTGTCGGTTCGTTGCGCATAAGCTTCGTGTTAGTCGGGAAGCTGAGCTCCAGCTCTCCCTCGAAGAGCTTATATTTGTTTTGCAGCGGCATCAGCATTTGTGCGCCTTCTACCGCCGTATTCACGTTATTCACCACAAAGCTGCCTTTGGAGCTGTCTTTGCCGCGGTTCACGGTAAAGCTAATTGTGTTGCGGCCCGCCTTCAAGTTCTCATAGCGGTAGTAGAAATAAGGTTTGTTATCGGATGGGTCGATCTTGCTGAGTACATTAGCGTCTTTACCGAAGCTTACGCTATCCGCGTTCTCAGCTTCCAATTTGATATCTACGAAGTTCCCGTTAATCGTAGCCACATCATCCTTGCCGCTCCTCACAAGAATCGGTTCGATAACGCGGTAAGGTACCGGTTCACGGGAAATCGTAATGCTCCGGGTTTCGGTGATTCCCGTTTTGTTGGAAACCATAAATTCGAAGACGACATCCCCTGTAAAAGGAAGAGGAATGCTTGCTGTATTGATAGCCCCAGCCCCGACGCTATTCAGATAGTTTTGCTGGCCGTTGGCCGGAGCAGCAGGATAATTCCATCCGTTTCCGCTATCACGGGCATCGAAAGTAACAACCGGGTTACCCAGAGCGTCTTTTTTGCGGACGGTCATTTTGATGCTGTCTGCATTCACGAAGTTGCCCACGAAAGATACGCTGTTTGCATTCGTTGCGTATTTATCCGGTGTTTGCGCCTTGGTGAATTTCTCCAGCGGACTTGGCAAGATGTCTCCTACAAATGCAGGAGTCGGCAACGTAAACTTAAAGATCTCATACTGTACTGTCGTTACAACAGCACCATTCAAACGCAGATTGATTTTTACCGTGTTACGCCCTTCGTTGAGCAAGTCTTTGTTGTCGTTAGGCAGCCAACGGGTGTCGGCTTTACTTACATCCAACATAAAAGTCGATTTGGCATTGGTGTCGCGGAAATCTCCTGCAACTAGCTTGGTTACATAACCGTTAACGGACACCTCGACATTGGCATACTCCGCCTCAGGCAAGTTCATGATTTTCGCCTGCAAGCAAGGCGTACCGCCTGTACCCGGAGTACAATAAGGCGTCTCCAATGCGGCGTTTTTGATGACCATATTATTATAGAAGTTCACCGGAATGATATACGGCGTACTCGTAATAACTAATGGGAAGTCCAGCTTACCGTTGGTCACACCATTCGGTACTACAGACATGATGGCTCTTCCATCACGAATGCCATTTACTTGTACCTTCCATTTTTGCTGCGTACCGTCGGGTCCAACATAAGTTGCTGCAATACCGGTGGTGTCACCGCCGATGAACGCCTTAACATTTCCCGCCGGATCAACACCGGTCGTATAAATATAGAACGTAGATGGCAGCTCACTGATTTCGTTATCGCCATTTTGATTTAAGGCGACTTCAACCGGTTGATTCGTTAGCGGGTCCGTGCCAAGATCCTTGGTTACTTTCGTTACATAAGGTGCAGCCGGATCAAAATAATTGAACGTAAACGTCTGCTGCGGCGCTTGGCCTACCAAGCCGCTGCCCGTATAGAACGTCACGATAAGCGTCTGATTCCGATTCGTCGGAAGAGTCAGCGGAATAGAACCCAAGTCAAATACTTTATAAGTCGAGGTCGACTCTGCCGGGATTTCTACAAGCGGAGCCGGCGTGGTGCCCGAGAAGTATACCCGTTGGGTTGCCGGGCTACCACCTACTACGGTGATATCTGCATACACATACTGCGTAACCGTAGAAGATCCTGGAGCCAGATCAACCTTCATTTTACCCGTCAGGTTCGCTGTCGTTTGATTCAATTGCGGAAACGGATCGTTTACCAGCATCTGTTTCCCGGAACCAGTATCTAGTGCACCGTTAAACAAAAACGGCTTGCCATTGTTGAAAATGAACTTTTTAGTCGTGTTGTACGTATTTGTGTTGTTGCTGGCGACAATTTTAAAAATGTTGTCCCCGGCTTGCATGTTGAAATCCGTGTTCCGGTTCGGAATGAACGTAAAGTCGCCATTGTTGCTGCGGAACGCCGTGATCGGATTAGCTTGGCCGAGCAAGTAGCCTTGAACTGTCGTTGCGTTCGGCGATTTACCGGTAATGACATACGCCGTTTGCGTCGGGTCCTTCGGATACATCTGACCGTCGTCGATCGGCACGTCGTTAAACTTCAGGTCCGTAATGTTCGTTGTCGGCGTAAATGTCAGGTAGGCAGGCTGTGAAGAAATCTTGGTGACGTCTCCCATCGTAAACGTAATTTTGTTCGTACCTGCAGACAGCTTGACGCTGTTGAAAGTCACTTCATACGGGCCCGTCTTCATGCCCTTGTTGGATTTGTTCTCCACCGGGCTTCCGGGGCTGGTCGTCACGTTCTCAATCTCATAATAAATAGAAGAGATCTGAGCATCGTCGATATTATCGATTTCGACGGTAATATTGACCGTCTCGCTGGTGACCGGAGTCGGTGTTGCCGCTGCCGTACTGTATCCTTTGACTTTCATCAGCGAACCGCCGGCGGCCATCGCGGAGAACGGTACGATCATCGACACCAGCAGGGCAACGATGACCGCAAAGCTGACGGCACGATTGGTAAGTCGTTTCAAGAGAAGAACCTCCTTATGTAATAAAAATGGTAGGCAAATTAACGATTCAAAACAATCCGGTTAAAAAACAACCTCCCCCGCCTGAAACCGGCAAAGATTTGACATCATTCGCCAAAAAAATAGTTGTACTTTACATATCGGCCGAAAGTCATCGTTTTTTTAGGGAAATTTGCAAGCAGCGCAACAAAAAATCCCAAACCAATCAAGGTCTGGGATTATTAATGCCTATTATCGTGTTATAGATGTCACACTTGATGCTAAAATTATCATTTCGACATCCGGGAACGAGTGCTGAGCTGCATCGTTTTCACACGGATTTTATTTAAAAAGTGAAGCACTGGTTTTTTGGTTTTGCTGATGATGCCGATCGCTTCCGCGCCAAGCACCAGGACAAAGACCAGAATGGCAATCAATAGCACGGCGCCCCATAGCGCATCCTGCTCTGACATGAAGGAAAGCAGCACGGCGGACGAGCCGAAGAAAATGGCAATTCCGTATATAATAAGTACCGTTGTCCGGTGGCTGAAACCAAGCTGAAGCAGACAGTGATGCAAGTGGCTTTTATCCGCGGCCGAGATCGGCAAGTTATTGACCCACCGGCGCATAATGGCGAAGAACGTATCGGATAACGGGACCCCTAAGATCATGATGGGTACCAGCAAGGATACGACGGTCGCCTGCTTAAATCCGAGCACGGACAGCGTAGCCAGACAAAACCCAAGGAACAGAGCCCCCGAGTCGCCCATAAAAATTTTGGCCGGATGAAAATTGTAGAACAAAAATCCGGCGATTGAGCCAAGCAGTACGACACACAGCAGTGCGACGGTAACGTTCCCCATCATCAGGGCCAATACCAGAATCGTCGTCGTTGCAATCCCCGATACCCCGGCGGACAAGCCGTCCAAGCCGTCGATCAGGTTAATGGCATTAGTCACCCCCACGATCCAGAAGATCGTCAGTGGAACGGCAAGCCATGTTAAAGAAACGGCACCGTCGCCGAAGGGCAGGTTGACCAAATCGATCACAGCCCCGGAATAGACCACTACACTAGCAGCCAAAATTTGACCGAGCAATTTGATTTTGGGTGACAGGTCAAACCGGTCGTCCAGGGCGCCGATCAATACGACAATCGCCCCACCTACCAGCAGACCAAATACAACATCCGTCTTTAATGTATTTATAGCAGGAGAAACAACAAAATAAGCTGCGATGAATGCAATAAAAATAGCTAACCCGCCGAGTCGCGGCATGATCCGGCTATGTACTTTGCGATGATTCGGTGCATCTACGGCACCAACCCAAAAAGCAAAGCGTTTTACCAGCGGTGTCATCAGCAATGCGATCAGTAAAGCAGCAACAAAGCCGATACCGTATAACAAGTTCATGTGTGTTTTCACAGCCCCTTTTTTCTATGACAAAACCTCAAACACTTCAAATTATACCTTGACGGCTTCTGAAATACCATCATGAATTTAGGCAATTTGGGCGGTTTTCAGGTGGTTTTCATAGGGATTATCAGGTTTCCGCACATTTTCCTCTCTACGATTCACTTTCACTGCGAATTACGGCAAAACAAGCACATTTTCATTGCATAGCGCAGCCTTATTAATTCCCTTTAAATCGACCGGCAAAATAAGCAACGATTCGTTCCGCCGGACGTCCGGCTTCGACTTTCAGCCTTTCAATGGCAGGCTGTTTCTCCCGTTTCCATGCTTCCACGCCGTTCCAGAGCCGCAAAGTTTCTTCGGCTAGCGCATTCGCATCGGGCTTTTGGGTACTGCAAGCGGCTTTAATCCCAAGACGGTTCAAAAATTGGTCGATCTTCGGATCGTACGACACGCCAACCATAGGGACGAATTGACCGGCCGCATAAATTAAGGAGTGAAGACGCATTCCGACCAACACCCGGCAGGAAGCAACTTCCGCCAGCATATCCTGCGGGTGGTCAATCGGAGGGGCTATGCTCATCCGCTCTTTGTAGAGTTCCCCCATATGTTCCATCACATACAAGGAAGCTTGCTCGTCGGATGGCAAATGAAACGGCAGGAAACGAATGTGCGCATCCGATTGCTCCAATACATGCTTAAGCGCATCGGCAACAGCCCGGAGCTCCAAACGATCTTCGTTCCAGAATCGGACGGATACCCCAATAACAGGCTTCGTAAGGGTATCCCCTTTGGGCGACCTTTGCTCGCGAAGCGATAACCCCATTACCGGATCCGGCACCACTTCGACCCGGTCTGCTGGAACACCCATTCGCCCCAGCAACGCTTTCGATTCGTCATCTCTAACCGAAATAAACGCACATCGATTGAAAGCCGAACGGATCCATCCGTAGAAAAACGGCCGGTGTACCGGACCGATGCCTTGAGAATAAATAAATACAGGCTTTCGAAGCCATTGTGCAAGCCGGATAATTCCAATGTAATACGGGATCGTTTTGGTTCCCGTTTCATCCTGCAGCAAACTGCCGCCGCCGCTTATGAGCCCATCGGCTCCGCGCAGCGTCCGCCATACTTCGGCAGGGCGCATCCGGTGAGCGGCTTCAACGCCGTAGGTTCGGGCCGTTTCTTCCGGATTTATGGACAGAACGACAGGGACGTATGTTACGCCCTGTCGTTCTCCTTGTTCCTTCAAAGCCAGCAAAATCGATTGCAGCACGGCCTCGTCGCCGCTGTTATGGAATCCGTAGTAACCGGACAATACTATTCGCTTAACCGGGGTACCCAACGCTGCCAACTCCTTGCAATAATTTCCCATAGCACAATTAAGACTGCTCCGATCAACAGGCCGAAAGCCAAGCCGTAGACGACGCGGATCGACGAAATGACGAGCGGTGTATGCAGATGCGCGAACGTATCTACAACCGAAGCTTGACCAATCACGCCGATCAGAACAAGCAGAAGCGCGCTCCGGTACTTATAGCACAAGTAAGCTCCCAGTAGGAACAGCGGATGAGAGATCAAGAACTCTTTCGTCCGCGGCCGCACGCCGAGCGTATTTTCCAGGAAGGACCGGAAATATCGTTCGAACGACGATGCCTGCCCCTCGTTGCCGGTACGCGAAATGTAGTAATAGCCTGCTGCCGCGACGACTACTGCGACAATGACCCACAGAACACGAATATTCGCGTGAAGGAAGCCTTGAATTCGCCGAACTTTATCCCGATAAGAAGTTTCATCGCTGAACAACAGCCAGTACAGAACCGCTAGTGCGATCGGAGCCGCATGCAGGATGCCGACGCCGCGGAATTGCTCTAGAACCAAAGAATACGTGATTTGATTCAGCAGCCCTACGATAAATAGAGCACCGATTAACGAAAGAAGACTGGTCCTCAGAAGAAGTATCGCAGCGAACAGCCATCTCTTCCCATCGTTGCGGTTTAGCTTATTCCGCGCTGTCCGGATCGCAAACATCATGGCGAGAGTCGGCGCACATGTTCCTGCGCAAAGCGCCAACGCTTGCGAAAATAAACTATTGTTCCAGACATACATCCCTGCAGAGCCAACTAATCCGAGCAAAAATACAGCTAGCGCAAGCTCAGGGACGAAGTAAGAGATCGTCAGCGCAATTAAAGCGATGGCACCAATCGACAGCAGTGTCTTGGCCACCGGCTGCCATCCTGAATGCACTGGCACAAACGCCGTAGCCGGACCCGTCTGATAGCCGATCTTATGAATCTGAGGAATAACCCCATCCGGACCCTTCAACGTTAAATAAATGGAATCGAGCGGATGAACGATTTTTCCTTTATCCGTACTTTTGACCGCTTTGGCATGCAGGAAGATCATCCGGATGTTCCGATCCTTCACCGCCAGCAAAAACCGGTCCGCATAATCTTGAATGCGGCCCTTCAGCTCTTGCGGAGTAATATTCTCCGTCAGCTTCTGGGAGTCGGATTCCGTGAGCGGGTGAAGACGGACCACGTTGTAATCGATCTTCTTTGAAATGGTGTTGAAGCCGCGCGGCGGCGTCTTTTGGTACAGCGCTTCGGTCGAAGCCAAACCGATTTGATGCTTTTTCATGAGCTCGGCCATCGATTCGAGATTATGCAAATCCTTATCACTCACGAATCCCGGCACGGTTTCGCCGTCAATAATCATTCGCTTAACCCCAAGAGCCTGCAGTTTTCCCAACAGCTCATCCATGCGGGCTTCGTCAAAAGCCCGGCGGTTGGATAGCCGGATGACAATCGTGTATCCTTTTTCCTTAAGCAGCTGTAAGGTGATCGGATCCGGGTCCATCGTTTTCAAAAGTGCGTCTTCCATCGACATCTCGATGATCATGCCCGGCTGATTTTTGTAGCTCCATGCTCTTGTTTTTACATTCAACTCGGCAAAAGCCTGTTGAATCATCGGCTGAAGCTGCTGCTCGGATTCTTTCTCCGCAAACAAAAGATACGTAAAGTTTTCATTCGGCGAAATGGGCGTCTGGGTCAAAGCGGACGCTTCATGCGATGTAAACAGCTCGATGCGACGGCTCAGCTTCAGCTCATTGAGAGTCGCTTCATAGACAGCCATGGATTGAATCCCATGCTGCTTCATCTCGTCCAACTGCTCCAATACGAATTTGCGGGGGTCCGTTTGCAAATCGGATATTTCCAGCAAATTGCGGTAATCGAAGACGAACTCTACCTTTCGCCCCGTTTTCTGCTCCGTCTCATTTCGCTCGAACGCTACGGGGATGGCAGCCAGCATCCCAAGGATAACCAGCCACCACAACCATTTAAGCGACCGTTGGTTCCATTTCATGTACGTTCCCTTCAACACTGCCCACTCCCAAAGTTAGTTGTGATTGTCCACGCGGGACATAACAGTCTGCACCAGTTGTTCGATCGCTTCGGAAGCGGCCTGCGCGGAGGTGCCTCTAACGGCAAAGTATACTTTGATCTTCGGCTCCGTGCCCGACGGGCGGAGACAGAACCAAGAATCGTCTTCAAGCGTATATTTTAGGACGTTTTCCGACGGAAGTCCGTACAATCCTTGAGAGAAGTCCTCGACCTTAACGATCCGCAATCCGTTAAGCTCTTCCGGCGGAGCGCTGCGCCAATCGCTCATGATGCTTTGAATTTTCTCGACGCCGTCTTTGCCCTTGAGCGTGCGCGATTCAAGCTTTTCCAAGAAGTAGCCGTGACGCGCATACAATTCCTGCAGAACATCGTACAAGGTTTTGCCTTGGCTTTTGTAATAAGCTGCAGCTTCGCAGATCAGCATCGACGCGATCACCGCATCCTTATCGCGGGCATAGTTGCCGGCGAGATATCCGTAGCTTTCTTCGTAGCCGAACAAAAATTCGGCTTCTCCGGTCCGCTCGAACTGTGTCATTTTTTCGCCGATATATTTAAAACCTGTCAGCGTATTCAATACTTTAGCCCCATAATGCTCGGCAATGACCGCACCCATCTCGCTGGTGACGATCGTTTTGATCACGACTCCGTTAGCTGAAAGCTCACCGCGCTCCTTACGGCTGCTAAGCAGATAATCGACCATAATCGCGCCGGACTGATTGCCCGTCAGCACGAAATATTCGCCGTTCGCATCCTTCACAACCGCGCCCATCCGGTCGCAATCCGGGTCCGTTCCGATAATGATGTCGGCGTCCGTTTTCTTGGCTTCGTTAATCGCCAAAGCGAACGCTTCCCGTTCCTCCGGATTCGGCGACTTGACGGTGGAGAAGTTAGCGTCCGGCTGTTCCTGCTCGGCAACCACCTGCACCTGATCGAAGCCGATGCCGGCCAATGCCGCACGCACGGATAAATTGCCTGCTCCATGCAGCGGTGTGAACACGATGCGGAAGTTATCGCTCGTCTGCTTTACCAGCTCCGGGTTGCGACTGATAGCCGTGACCGCACGAATGTATTCGGCATCCACCGCCGTGCCGATCCATTGCAACAAGCCGGCATTCTCGGCTTCCGCACGCGACTTTCTTTTCACGTCAGCAAACGACTGCACTCCGCGGATCTCAGCGATGACTTGCTCGGCTTGCTCCGGAACAAGCTGTCCGCCATCGTTTCCGTATACTTTGTATCCATTATATTCGGGCGGATTGTGGCTCGCCGTAATAACGATACCGGCATCGGCCTTCAAATGTCGAACGGCGAACGAGAGCTCCGGCGTCGGACGAAGCGATTCGAACACATACGCTTTGATTCCGTTGCCTGCCAGCACCTTAGCCGCTTCAAGGGCGAATTCGGGTGACTGGTTCCGGGAATCATAGGCAATCACCGCGGAAAGCGATGCTTTGCCGGAAGCAAGCATGAACTGCGCGAGCCCTTGGGTGGCACGGGCTACCGTATACGCATTGATTCGGTTCGTGCCGGCTCCGATGACGCCGCGCAGGCCCCCGGTTCCAAATTCCAGATCGCGGTAAAACCGATCTTCGATTTCTTTGGGATCTCCTGCGATTTGTTTAAGCTCTTCTTTGGTGCTCTCGTCAATCGCCGGATCCTTCAACCAAAGCTCGTATTGCTCCTGCACATGCTTCCCCGTATTCATCATTCCATCTCCTCTACCCGAAATTTTATGTATTTATGTCAATTATGATCGGTATCCTTCTCACTGAAGAGCGAACATAATTTCGCCTTCCGCGACAACTTTATCTTCGACTTTGGCTGTTGCCCGCCCTTTGCCGATGATGCCTTTCATTCGGGTAATAACAACTTCTAACGTCAACGTATCCCCTGGTTTAACTTGACCCCGGAATCGGAAATCGTCGACCCCCGTAAGCATTCCGATTTTTCCGCGGTTGGCTTCCACTTGCAATAAAGCTACGCCGCCAACCTGCGCAAGAGCTTCAATAATTAATACCCCCGGCATCACAGGATACTCCGGAAAATGCCCCTGGAAAAACGGTTCGTTGATCGTAACGTTTTTAATACCGACGGCTCTCACACCAACCTCTGTTTCCAATATACGATCTACCAACAAAAACGGGTAACGGTGCGGAATAATCTTTTGAATTTGAGTGGCATCTAACATTGCAGATGCTCCTTTCTTGGTGGGTATAAAAACGCCTGGTTCAACTTACAATACAAATGTCCCTTCATGAGCTGCAGCAGTGAAGGTTGATATAAGGGAGCTTATGTACGGATTTGCCGGTGGGTGAATCCGGGCATGAGCTCTTTTTATTTCAAGGAGGGTTCCCTTATGAATGTAATCCACGTTTGTTCAGCAGCTTGAACTGAAGAATATAAATAATAGACGTAATGAACGATACGGCAATGACAAACCATAAATATGCATGAGCGTACGGAAGTTCGAAAACGATCAGCAGAATGGCAACATAATACAAGACGGTCGTCAATTTACCCATCGCATTCGCCGGAACGGTCTTTTTGCCCCGAAAATGAAAAATCGCTGATCCTACGATCATGCCCGCATCCCGCAAAAACATGGCGCCTGCAGCCTGCCATGAAATCATCTGGGAGAAAACGAGCGACAAGATGACGGTGATCATCATCAGCTTGTCCGCGAGCGGGTCCAACATACTGCCAAGCTCGGTGACCAAATTTCGTTTCCGTGCGATGTAGCCGTCCAGTACGTCGGTAAGCCCTGCAATAAGCAGGACGAAAAAGGCGCTTTTGATATATCCTGCTCCAAATACCACGAGGTAGACGGGAATCAGAACAAAGCGGCATACGGTCAGTACATTGGGCAAGTTCCACACGAAATAGCGTCCCCCTCTGAGCCGCTTGAGTTATCGGCGCAGCTCGATTCTCTCTCTCTATAACGCTTCCCATCCATACATTATACCTTTATCAGAAAAAAAATAAAACTCCCTTACCCGGGAGTTTATCACTACGTATCAGCAAAGATCAAATCGAACACATGACGCCACGTATTTAAATTGAAAACCTCATGATAATCTTGTTTTCCTATATAAACGTACCCGATCGCAAGCCCTACTAAAAGCGCCACTATGCCGGTGAACGGAATCCACGTCCACTTCAGGAACGTAAAAACCGCTTTTTTCCATCTTTTTGATTCTGTAGGCGCCTTTTTTCGGTTATCGCTCAAGTTCCCTACCTCGCTTTGCGTAATGCCGTTAGCCACGCAAGTTGTTGGCCAAGTTCATCATTTGATCGGACGATGCTACTGCGCGGGAATTCAACTGAAACGCCCGCTGAACCAAGATGAGCTCGGACATTTCGTCTGCAAGACTGACGTTTGACTGCTCCAAAAAGCCTTGGCGCACCGTAATCGGGTCTACCGTGTTGTTCCCGGCCGTTACGGGTTCCAAGATGTCGTCCCGCTGCTGTGCCGTAATATCAGAAGGCAATCCGAACACATTATCGCCCAGCTGCTGCAAAAGCTGCGGACGAACCACGCGCACCATTTTAATTTGCCCGACCGGAACCGCCTCCGCATTAGGATCGGCTTCATCATGGGCCAGAATCGTTCCATCCGCTTGAATTTGTATCTGGTGGTTGTTCGGCACGCGAAGCGGGTTGTTATCGGCCCCCATCACATAATGACCGTCCTTCGTAGTCAAAACTAAACCGTCAGGGTTTTGCGGATCGCCCGAAGGCGACAGCTCGAAGGAACCGTCCCGCGTCCAACGGGTTTCTCTAACTGGATTGCCCGCTGCATCTACGGAAGCGGTTGATATTTCAAACAGTCCCGCCCCTTCAATTGCCACGTCAAGCGGGTTGCTCGTTGGCTTCAGCGAGCCTTGACTCATATTCAATTGAGCTGTTGCAAGCTTGGCCCCCCACCCTTGGTTGTAGCCAAGCGGCGTAAGCCGGCCTTCTTTTTGAAAACCGCGGGGCTGCTGCTTCACGTTAGTCAACACGTCTTGAAACGAAGCTTCCCGGCGCTTGTACCCCGTATTGTTGACGTTGGCCATATTGTTTGCAAGCAGATCGAGCTTTTGCTGAAGCGCATGCATCGAAACGGATGAATTGATCATCGAATGATTCACGTGAACTCCTCCTGTAAGGGGTGTTTCTCAGCTGGACGAGCTATATCTAGGCGGATTAGACGCGGCCGATTTCGTTGGCTGCTTTTTCCATGCTTTTATCGTAATACTGAATCATCTTTTGGTTAGCCTCATAAGCCCGTAAAGCCGACATCATATCGACCATGGACTGGCCGGAATCCACGTTGGAGCGCTCGACATAGCCTTGCCGCACTTCAACCTGGTCTTGAGCGTCAATCGGCCGGAACGCACCTTGATCCTGGGTATTTAAGCGGTACAGCCCGTTGCCCTCGCGGACCAACTGGTTCGGATCTTCCACCCGGGTAATAAGCAGCGTCATCGGTTGTCCGTTCGCATCCAATATCGGCTGGCCTTCTGCGTTGGTGAATTGTCCCGCTCGGGTCATACGGAAATTCGTGACCGGCGTCCCCGCATCCATTAGCACGATAGGTTGTCCACCGCGGCCTAACACCGAATGGCCTTCCGAATCGATCAGCCGTCCGTTGGCATCCAGCGAAAATTTGCCGTTCAGGGAATAGCGCTGTTCGCCGGCTGCGTTCAAGATCGTAAAGAAAGCTTGGGGCTGAATCACCCGCTGTCCATTCTGATCCACGTATTTGCCTGAGCTGTCAAAGCGGGCTCCCGGCACCTGAATATCCGAAATCAAGGCGAAGTCAAAAGGGTTCTTCGTTTCCTGAATATCGCCTTGCGCATGCAGAGAAACGTTCTCCTCCGCCATAACCCCCGTATTAATCCGGCCGACAGGCACCGAACCCGGTTCGTCCTTGCCGCTGCGTACCCGGGAAATGAGAATTTCCGGGAACGACCGGTTAATTCCGTTGCCGCTTTTAAAGCCGGGGGTGTTGAGGTTGGCAATATTATTGGTAACGATATCGTGCTTGCGCTGCTGTGCGATCATGCCGGAAGCGGCGGTATACAGGCCTCTTAACATCGAATGGTTACCCTCCTAAAATTTGCGCTTGGTTACTTTATCCAGGTTGTCCAACATAATGCCGGTTCCTTTTACAACGCAATGCATCGGATCTTCCGCAATCAGGATGGGCACCTTAAGCTCGTCCGCCAGCAATTGATCGATGCCGTGCAGCATCGCGCCGCCGCCGGTCAAAATAACGCCGCGGTCGATAATATCGGCCGAAAGCTCCGGAGGCGTACGTTCCAACACGCTCTTGGCAGCCGCCACGATAGACGATACCGGCTCCGACAGCGCTTCTTGAATTTCCTGCGAATTGATGGTCACCGTTAACGGCAGTCCGCTCACCATATCTCTGCCGCGGATATCCATCGTCTCGCGCTTGCCGTCCGGATGCACCGTTCCGATGCGGACTTTAATATCCTCGCTTGTTCGTTCGCCGATCAAAAGCTTGTACTTGCTTTTAATATATTTCATGATGGCAGAGTCGAACTTGTCCCCTGCGATTTTAATAGAAGAGGAGGTAACGATATCGCCCATGGACAATACGGCCACATCCGTCGTACCTCCGCCGATATCTACGACCATGTTGCCGCTCGGTTGGAAAATATCCATTCCGGCGCCGATGGCCGCAGCCTTAGGCTCTTCTTCCAAAAATACTTCGCGCGCCCCGCTCCGTTCGGCCGCTTCCCGAATGGCCTTCTGCTCTACAGACGTGATGTTCGTCGGAGCGCAGATCAAAATGCGGGGGTGACTGTACCAGTTCTTCCCGCCGACTTTATTGATAAAATACTTCAGCATCATTTCCGTAATTTCAAAGTCGGCTATAACGCCGTCCCTCAGCGGACGAATCGCCACAATATTGCCGGGCGTCCGGCCAACCATGCGGCGCGCTTCTTCGCCCACGGCCAGCACTCGCTTTATATCGCTTTCGATGGCGACGACGGACGGTTCATCCAGGACAACGCCCCGACCCTTCACATGAATCAGGACGTTCGCAGTCCCGAGATCTATGCCGATATCCTTGCTTAACATTCCTATGATCCTCCCTAACCAACCGTCCATCCTTATTGTAAAAGAAGCGGCACTTCTATTATATACGTTACTTAGGTAAATTCGCCATGTATTTCAAAATTCCTCTTTTTTTTGAACGATTTTTCGACAAATATCGCTTCGTCTCCGGCCGGTTCGGGAGAAGGGGCGTACCGTCAGCGGCGCGGAGGCCCGTTTGCGTCCAAGGGCTATAGGCCTACCTCCGCGTTGGGAAATACAGCTCACGGTACGGCTGGAAACGCGCCCTGCAACGGGGCCGGTTTACTTAACGGTAACGAGCTTCTCTTGCGCCTTCGGGTTGCGGGTTTTCCGGTATTTAATCTTGGTGGCCTCTCCCCCGCGCAGGTGACGGATGGACTTATGGTATTCCAAAATATGCTTCACCTGATTGGCAAGCTCCGGATTAATTTCCGGCAGACGTTCCGTCAAGTCTTTGTGCACCGTGCTTTTGGAAACGCCGAATTCCTTGGCTATGGTGCGAACCGTATGCTTGGTCTCCACCAGGCAGCGGCCTATCTTAATGGTTCGCTCTTTGATGTAATCGTGCACTCCCCTCGCCTCCCTACTCGAGTTAGTTTGGTACATTATATGAGGGGCGCACGCTTATATTCTTTGTTTCGGAAGGCTGACAAGCCCGCAGCGAACAATTATTTCAAGGACAAGCGTTTTTTCGCAAGAGACATCCGTTCCGCGAAAAACAAAAAGGCAGAGGAAACGATCCCCTGCCTGCCGATCCGCCGATATTAATGATCTCCGAGGTATTGCTCCGGATTAACCGCCGGGCCGCCTTGACCTTGGCGCAATTCGAAATGCAAATGGGTGCCTTGATCTTTTTCCAGTTCGTTGCGTCCCGCCTTGGCGATGACATCGCCCTTCTTCACTTCGGCGTCTTTGGCCACCTTGACTTCGGCTAAGCTTTGATAGACCGAAACAAGTCCGTTGCTGTGCGTAATTTCCACCAAGTTGCCGACGACCGGATCTTTCTGTACCGCCGTGACCTTACCGCCCATGACGGCCAATACGTCAAATACTTGATTATCGTGTCTTGCGAAATCCATACCCATATGTGGGGTGAAGGTGTCGCCGTATTCGACCATCGCGGCTTGCCGCACTTCGTTCGACGCTTTGTTATCGAAGAAAGGAAGTACGACATCCAGTTCGCTGCGTTCTTTGACCGGCCATTGCATCGTTTCCTGTTTCGCGTTGGTAGCTACCGCATCGGTACCCGAGACGTTTCCTGTGACCGTACCGGATTTCGTAGCATCAAGACTGACGTTTTTGTCAGGCTTCGTGATGCCAGACCCTTGGTACCACCACATTAACGTTAAGATGATTGCCGCAGCTGCCATGTACGTTGCCGGAAATACCCACTTCTTGGCGAGCAATCTTTTCCAGGATGACGATGTGCCGCTTTGGGCTCCTTCGGTAGATTTAGGAGCTTCTTCTTGGACCAAATCTCTTTTTTGTTCACTCATTTGTATATCACCTCGCTAACCATTCTTGCCAGGTTCGCGAGATTTATACGCGGGAAAACCTATTTTGTTAGAAAGTTTTTCCTTTCAATAGATTGGAAGCCCGGTCGATGGCTATGCCGGCATAATAGTATTTAACGATGTCCTCCGCTTTGCGTCCTTCCATCGCCATCCCATTGGCTCCCCATTGGCTCATCCCTACGCCATGCCCGTAGCCGAATGTCGTAAACCGCCATTCTACGCCGCTCCATGTCCATTGAAACTGGCTGGAATTCAATCCGAGTTTCTCTCGAACCTCTCTTCCGGTAAATAGCTTTCCGACTATAGACAGCTTCTTGATCCGTTTTCCTTGACTCTTCTCTATCACCTTGATGCCGAGAGGACTCCCGGCCGATACCGGCACGGCGCCGGGTAACCCCAGCTTACTTTGCAGCTCCTTGGACGTAAAAGCTACCGTCTCTTTATAGCGAGGCGACAGCTTGGCATCCCAAGGGCTCGGTACGCTTCGCAAATACGGAACGGTAAAATTCCAGTAGTCTTCCGAATTTTCCGTATATCCGTTGCTGGTAGAGAAAAAGCTCGCTTCAATCGGCTTCCCTTGAAAGGTTAGTACAAGATCTCTTGTTTCCTCTATCGCCCGCTTCAGCTTGTCCATGTGGGAGAGGAACACATCGTCGCCCCAGCGCCGCCTTAGCTCCTCATCGGTGACGTAAGCCTGGTGGCTGATCGTATCCGTCACGAGCGCATTGGCATCCGGGACATTGCTCTGGTCGCCGTCGAGCAGCCTTCGAACGATATAGGTGCGTGCTGCCATCGCTTGGGCTTTGAGCGCTTCCGGCTCGAATTCGATAGGCATCTCCGCCGCGACGACTCCCCGCACATACTGCTCGAGGGCCATTCTTTCCGTTCTCTTCTCCTTCGCCCGGTAAACGGGAATAAGCAGTTCGTCCTGCTGCCGTGCTGCGGACGGCTGCTCTGCTGCAGGTGGCGCAGGCACCGGCGCCTTTCCGGGCCCCGTACGTACGAGCAGGCCGGGTACCAGCACGACGACAGCTGTGAAGCTGGTCAGCCATACGGCCAGCCAGCGAATCCAAGATTGTTGCGTCCGGGTCAGCTTGTACTTCATCAACGGGTTCCTCCATCTTTTGTCGGCTCTCCATAATCAAGCGCTGCGGCTGCAGGTAACACCATCTTATGAACCGAAAAGATAGAATAGAACCTCAAAAAGAAAGAGAACCTGCCCTTTCCGAATGAAAGAGTCGGTTCCCGTTCCAAGAGAATAGAAGTTATAAGCGTTAAGCGAGGCTTGGCTGCACGGCGAACAGCGGGAGCGCTTGTTCCTCTTCTTCCGTCTCGACGATCTCGACAGGAATCCGGCGAATATCCGCCCCCAGTGCATTGAGCTTCTCGGCAATATTTACATAGCCCCGGTCAATGTGGTGAATACCGGTAATCTCCGTATCGCCGTCGGCCGCAAGCGCGGCCAAAACAAGCGCCGCTCCGGCACGCAGGTCGGTCGCGCACACCTTGGCCCCTTGGAGCTTGCTGCCGCCGCTGACGACCGCCGTACGGCCTTCCACCTTAATCTGCGCATTCATGTTCAGCATTTGCTCCACATGCATAAAACGGTTCTCGAACACGGTTTCGGTAACTAGGCTGGTCCCGTCCGCCATCAGCAGAAGAGCCATCATCTGCGACTGCATGTCGGTAGGAAAGCCGGGATAAGGCAGCGTTTTAAGATCTACCGCACGGAGAGGGCGATCCGTATACACCCGGAGGCCGTTCTCATCTTCTTGAATTTGCACGCCCATCTCCTGCATCTTGGAAATGACCGGACGCAAATGGTCGCCGATCGCTCCTTCGATGTACAAATCACTGTGCGTGATGGCGGCGGCAATCATATATGTACCTGCTTCAATGCGGTCGGGAATAACCGTATGTACTGCACCGGTGAGCTTCGATACGCCGTCGATGCGGATGATGCCCGTACCCGCTCCGCGGATTTTGGCGCCCATCGCGTTAAGATAGTTCGCCAGATCGACGATCTCCGGCTCCTTGGCGGCATTCTCAATTAAGGTCGTGCCTTCGGCAAGCGCCGCGGCCATCATAATGTTCTCCGTCGCCCCTACACTGGCGACATCGAGGTATACCTTAGCGCCTTTTAATCGTCCGCTCACCCTCGCTTCAATATACCCTTGACCGAGTTCAATCTCTGCGCCCATTGCTTCGAAGCCTTTCAGATGCTGGTCGATCGGACGCGTACCGATAGCGCATCCCCCAGGCAGCGATATGCGCGCTTGGCCGACACGGGCTAACAGCGGGCCCATGACCAGAAACGACGCCCGCATTTTTCTTACCAGATCATAGGAGGCCTCGCACGTATCGATTTTGGATGCATCGATACGGACCGTTTCATGTTTATATTCAATCTTGATTCCCAGACTTTCAAGCACCTTGTTAATGACAAGGACGTCATCCAGGGGAGGCGCGTCGTGAATGACGCTGACTCCATCCGTTCCTAAGATCGAGGCTGCGATGATCGGCAGGACAGCGTTTTTCGCGCCGTTTATTTTTACCCTGCCGGATAGCTTTTTGCCGCCGCGGACGATTATTTTGCTCATCATGATCCCCCTCCGCGTAATTTCTGCTTGCGGTTGCATAGTCTTTAGCCGGTCACGATACCATTCGTGGCCCGAGCGGATTTTTTAACGGTTGTACTAACCATTGTTGACAACATTCTCCTCGGTTATTCGAAAAAATGTTTTTTCAGAACATTCCGGAGAACCAAGTCGACCACTCCAAATAGTCGATCACGAAGCGGGCGATCTGATACCCTAGCGCGATCGAGAGCAGGATTTGCAGCATTTTGGCCTGGGCGCTTTTGGGGCGTCGCAGCATCATCTCCAGCTTCAGCTCCTGCAGAGCCCACCAAGAGACGCCGATGAATACGAGGACGACCACAATGTTGATCATCCCTTTGAGACCCATCGACGCGCTCATTTGATCCAAATAATCCATGGAAGCATTCCCCGCTTTCACCGAAATGTTCCGCCAGTCCGGAAAAAGCCACGTTAGCCGCTTCCGGACCCGGTTTATTTCAGAATCCCCATCAGCATCTGGACGAATTCGGCCCGGGTTGCCTGCTGCTCGGGCCGGAACGAGCCGTCTGCATAGCCGCCGATGAGTCCTTCGGCTTTCATCTGCTTGAGCAGACCGGTGCCCCAGTACTCTTCATCCACGTCGGTGAACGGAAGAGCGCCTCTTCGTTTGCCCGTCATGTTCATGCTGCGTGCCAGCATCGCCGTCATCTCCATGCGAGTGACCGGCTGGTCCGGCGCAAATGTACGATCCGGGTAACCTTCGATAATACCCGCCTGTGTCGCCCGGGCCACATGATCGTAAGCCCAATGCGTCTCCGGCAAATCCGAGTAGCTAATCGCTTTTTGCTTCGACAGCCGGAAAGCCCGCGAGATAACCGCCGTCGCTTCGGCACGGGTGATCGGCCGGTTGGGCTGGAACGTATAGTTGTCGTATCCGTTAATGACCTGTTTGCCCGTCAAATTCAAGATCGCATTTTGCGCCCAATGCCCTCGAATATCGGTATAGCCGCCGATCAGCGGCTTGGCGTTAACGAGCAGCTGATACATGCGGTTATCGAACGGGCGGTTTGCAGTCAGCTTCAGATAGTACGTCCCCGGCTTGAAGCGGCCGGACAGCTCCTGCGAGTCGGATGAGCCGTTGTTCATTGAAGTCGCCATCGAATTCATCGAACCGTCGTATAAATGCATATACATGCTCACGCCGGAAGGGATGTCGCTAAGTCCGACCCGAACGAAGCTTTCCTCGTCTACCTTGAACTGGAACCAATCCACGTCGTCCGACTTATCGATCAGACCGTTATACGGAGTATCCATCGAGATGGCGGTCGCTTGATAAGAGCGGTTGTTCGGTTCGTTCGGATCGATCAGCTTCGCGTCGTACTCGATCGCGAGCGTATATTCGCCAACAATCGGATTCGTATAATCCTTCACGTTGGTCACCCGAATGTAGTAAGTGCCGGGAAACACTTCGGGCAAGTTGTACGACTCCGTTGCGCCGTCGTCTCCTTCGTCGATCGTCACCGACTTCTCTCCCTGCTTTTGCACGAGAAGCACCGGGTCGATTCGTGCCGTATCGGTCGTCACATGAATACGCATCGAACCGGTTTGCTGAACCGGAAATTCGTACCAGTCCACATCGTTGTATTGGTGAAATGTTCCCTTGACCTTGACGCTCCGGGAAGGCAGCACGAATGCTTTGAACTGGCGGTCGTTGTCTTCGTACGGATCGCGGTAAATATCAAAGGAAGTCGTGAGCCCGTAAGGTGTGTCCACTTTGCGGTTGCGGTCGCTCAGCTGGAGTTGAAAATAGCTGCGCCCCTTCGTTACTTTGAACGGAACCGTCTGGCCTCCTTGCACGGTTTTGGTCGTCAGCACGCCGGAAGCATCCGTATGCTGGACGTTCACCGATAAACTGCTATCAAGCTCCAGCGTAACATTTACGGTTCCATCGTAAGAAGCATCCGTGGCATACCAGTCGTTGTCCGAACCGTCCGAGAAGGACGCGGTAATTTTTTTGCTGACGGAGATCACTTTGGCCTGATCCTTACGGTTGTTCGGTTCATACATGTCGGCCAAATAAGGCTCATTGAGCAACCAGTCTACCCGAAGTAAGCCGTAGCCGGTGCCCGGATTCCAGCCTTTTCCGGTTAAGTCCTCCGCGGTTTGGCGGATCTTTTGACGAATCTGATACGCTTTCATCTCCGGATTCCGTCCCCACAACAGTGCGGCCGCAGCCGCGACTTGGGGCGCAGCCATCGACGTCCCGTCCTTCGCTTCGTACGAGCCGCCTATCGCCGTCGTGAACACATCCCAAGGCGCGACCACGTCGACCTCCGGTCCCGTGTTGGACAATTCGTTTACCGAACCGTTGGCATTCACTCCGCCAACCGCGAGGACGGTAGGATACGCCGCCGGATATTTAACGCGGTTGCCTTCGTTGCCTGTAGCGGCTACGAGCAGCACGTCTCTTTCCTCCGCGTACCGTACGATATCGTTCATGTAGGCGGAGTATTTATTGAGGCCGAGCGAGAGAACAACAATCTTGGCGCCATGATCGACGGCATAACGAATCCCTTCGCCGAGCTTCTGCTCGCCGCCGGACCCGTCCGCTTCAAGCGCTTTGATCGGCATGATCCGGCCATTCCACAGCATGCCGGCAACGCCCCGGTCGTTATTTCCTACAGCACCTATGACACCCGCTACGTTGGTGCCGTGGCCGTTGTCATCCGTAGGCTGCTGTTTCGGATGAATCAAGTTGACGCCCGGTACCAAATTGGGTTTCAAATCGGGATGCGCCAAATCCACTCCGGTATCGACGACCGCGATAATCATGCCGCTGTTGCTCTGCGTCACATTCCAGGCTTCGTTCATATGAATTTGCTTAAGGTAAGTCTGCTTAGGATAGAACGGATCATCCGCATCCAAGGCATAAACCGTACCGGTGCTGGTGAGGAAAATCGTGAGGCCTAAGAATGATGAGTATATTGTATGTTTAAGATGTATGCTGTTCATCGCATTCAGAATCCTTTATCATGATTTTCTTCAGCCTAACCCCATTATCTCATTCTAAGCTTTAAGCCGAATCCCTGCAACTGGAATTGAAAGCCTTAGAACAAATTTTCACCATTCAGACATATACGCCGAAAAACCCCGCCTTTCCGGTCAAGGAAAAGCGGGGTTTGCATGGGCGAGTGGAACCATACGTCCACCCGGACTAGCTAAATATGAACAAATCCTGCGTAAGCGAGAAGATGCGCTCCAAGTAGCCGAGCACCCAGTGCGGGAACAATCCGAGCACTACGCTCGCGGCTACGCACAGCCACATCGTTATGCTAAGCGGAACACTCGTGCGGATCGGCTGCACTCCGTCCTCACTGCGCATGAACATTTGGCGGATCAAGCCGAAGTAGAAATAGTACGAAACGACGCTCGTTCCGATCATGACCGCCGCAAGCCAGTAGTGCTGCGTTTGCAGCGTGCCGAGCAAGATGTACAGCTTCCCGAAGAAGCCGCCGGACACCGGCAGCCCTGCCAAGGACAACACCAGCAGCACGGCCGCGACAGCCGTTCCCGGCGCCCGGTAATACAAGCCGGCCAAGCCTTTGATCTCGTCGTCGCCCGTCGAGCGTTCGATGATCATCAGCACCGCGAAAATCCCGATGTTCATGAACAGATAGGCGATCAGGTAAAAAGCGAACTCGGCGAAATTCGAATAATGCATCATTGAGAACTGAATCGCGATCGGCACCATCAAGTAGCCCGAGTTGGCAATCCCGGAGTAGGCCAGCAGCCGCTTCATGTTCGTTTGCCGCAGAGCAACGAAGTTACCGACGATCATTGCAGCGGCCGCCACGACCATTAGCGATAGCAGGACGTCCTTATGGAATGGAAGATTCATCAGATCCCCGATCGCATAGACGTTATATATGAACCGGAACAGAATCGCAAATGCCGCCGCCTTCGACACGACCGCGAGAAATGCGGAAACCGGCGTCGGCGCTCCTTGGTATACATCCGGCGCCCACATATGGAATGGCGCCGCCGCCACTTTGAAGCCGAAGCCCGCAAGCAGCAGGAAAAAGCTTAAATAAACGAGCGGGAGCATTCCATGAGACGCTTGCCCGAGTCCCGCGTTAATTTCCTTGATCACCGTCGAGCCTGTCATACCGTACAAGAAGGACATTCCGTACAAAATGACGGCTGACGATACACCGCCCAGCACAAGGTATTTGAAAGCTCCCTCGTTCGAGCGCTTGTCTTTTTTGCGCATGGCTACCAAAATATACGAGGTGATACTGAGCAGCTCCAAGCCGACGAAGATGGTGATCAGATCGCCGGACGAAGCCATAATCATACCGCCGAGCGTGGCAGGCAGAAGCAAATAATAAAATTCGCCAATATGCGGAATTTCATCTTCTTTTACCGAGCCAATGCTCATTAGCGTAATCAGCCCGGCTCCTGCCAGCAGCACCAGCTTCAGGATAGCCGCAAAATCGTCGACCCGGTAGCTGAAGTTCAGCAGCTGCTTCGGTTCTGCAGGATTGAGCTGCCCGGCCGCAAATACAGCAGCAATAATAATGCCCACCAGCGACAGCCAGCCCAGCCAGGTCCGGTTCATCTGACGCGGCAGCAGCAGGTCCAGCAGCGACAACACCACAGCGGCGGCGACAAGCGTCAGCTCCGGAGCCAGCAGACCCAGATCACTTAGCTCAAGACGTATCGGTTCCACCGGTCTAACCCCCTATCTTCGCAGAAACGCTGTGAATGAATTGATCGAAGCTGCTGACGGTTTGATGCAGCGGGTTGCTCAGCACGCCCGGGTAAATCCCGAGTACCACGATGAAAGCGACAAGCGCAATCATCGGAATCGCTTCGATCAGTCGTGCGTCCCGCATCTCCGGCAGCGTCGTCTTCTGCGGTCCGTACGTGATACCGAGCACCCCGCGAAGCACGTAGACCGCAGCCAGAATGATCCCAAGCGCCCCGACGGCGGTAATGATCTTATACTTTTCGAACAAGCCCAGGAAGGCCAGGAACTCGCCGATGAAGCCCGACAATCCGGGCAGACCGAGCGATGCCATCCCGGCTACAAGCAGAATGCCGGAAATGAACGGCACCGATTTGGCCAAGCCGCCCAGTTGGTCAAGCTCCGTCGTCTGCGTACGCTCATAGATGCTCCCGACAAGCAGGAACAGCAGCGCCGAGATGAGACCGTGAGAGACGAGCTGGAATACGGCTCCTTCCAGACCTGCCGGGTTAAACGCAGCAATGCCGACCAGCACGATGCCCATATGGCTAATACTGGAGTAGGCCAGAACCAGCTTGAACTCCTTTTGCACGAAGGCCAGAATCGCACCGTACACGATGTTGATCACACCGAGAATCGCCAGTACGGCAGCCCACTGCACCGCCTGCTGCGGGAACAGCAGAATCCCGAAGCGGATCAAGCCGTAAGCGCCCATTTTCAGCAAAATGCCGGAGTGAATCATAACGATCGACGGCGGCGCTTCCGTATGTACTTTCAGCATCCACGTATGGAACGGGAAAATCGGCAGCTTGATGCCGAAGGCTACGAGCATCATCAGGAACAGCACCCATTTCATCGTTTCGCTCAAATAGAACGGGTTGCCCTCCAAATCGCCTTGATTCACATACGAATCTGCGCTCTGGAAGAGATGCTCCATAATCACGTTAATGTCCCCGGAATAATGAATCGAGATGCCATTATCGCCCATCGTTTGGCCGAAGCCCGCCGTACTGACGAGGATGAGAAAAGCAATCAGCATAATCGCCGAACCGATTCCGTTATAGATTAAGAACTTGTTTGCCGCCCGTTCCCGGTCCATATATCCCCAAATGCCGATCAGGAAGAACATCGGGATTAGCGTCAGCTCGAAGAAGACGAAGAACAAGAACAGATCCTGCGCCATAAAGACGCCGAACATGCCGGTTTCGAGGAGCAGGAACCAAATAAAATACGATTTCCAACGCTTCTTGATGTACACCGAAGCCAGCGCAGCCATTGTTGCGACTATCGCGGTCAATAAGACGAGCGGCAGCGAAAGACCGTCAATAGCCATCGTATACTTGAACTCGAAGAAGTAAGCCGTCAATTGACTGAGTCCCTGCGTCTCTTTGTTCAGCGGAACGAGTATCCACGGTACCTCTTCTCTGAACTGCATGCCTTCGAGATTATGGTTGAACTGCCCGTAAAGCCAGGCGGACAGCACCAGCGGAATGAGCGTCGCGACAATCGCCGTCGCTTTGATCCACTGGCCCTGCGTCTTAGGCATAAACATCAGGATCAGCACACCGATGAGCGGCGAAAAAGCGATGAGCGATAAAATAGGAATACTATCCGGCATCGATGAACCTCCTTCCCGCAATGGCCAGCATCAAAATCAACAGCCCGAGCAGCGTGATCAGCCCGTACGATTGTACCTGTCCGTTCTGCATCCGGGACCCGAGACGTCCGAGGCCGGTTACGGTATAGGCGGCCAAACGAACAACGCCATCGACCACGTAGACGTCGAACAGGTGCAGCAAAGACCCGATTCCCTGAAGCGGACGCACGATGATCGCTTGATATAGCTCATCGATGTAATACTTGCGGTTAAGCAGCCGGTACAGCCAAGGCACACCAGCCGTGAAGGCATCCGCCGAAATCACGCGCTTGAGATAGACGAGATACCCCAGTCCGATCCCGAGCAAACCGACGACATTGGACATCACCATGACGAACCAGGAAGCATGCTCTTCTTCCGCATGTCCGGTCAGCCACGAGCCAAGCCACGGATTGAACGGCGTGAAGACGAAGCCGGCCACGACGGCAAGAACCGCCAGCACGATAAGCGGGAAAGTCATGGAGCCGGGAGATTCGTGAACCGGACCGTGATTTTCCTTTTGCCGGGACTTGCCCATGAACACCAGAAAGAACAGGCGCGACATATAAAATGCCGTAAAAAATGCTGCGATCAGCCCGACCCAGAACAATCCGGTATGTCCGGTGTTATACGCTTCAGCAAGAATCGCATCCTTGGACCAGAAGCCGGACAGCGGCACAATCCCGCTGAGCGCAAGCGCGCCGATGGCGAACGTCCACGCCGTAATTTTCATTTTGCTGCCGACGCCGCCCATCTCATGAATGTTCTGCGTATGCACCGCATGAATGACGCTGCCTGCGCCGAGGAACAGCAGCGCCTTGAAGAACGCGTGCGTGAACAAGTGGAAAATGCCGGCCGTATACGCCACGGTCGTGCCAATACCCAGCGCCATCATCATATAGCCGAGCTGGCTGACCGTAGAATAAGCCAAGATCCGTTTAATATCGTTCTGCGCCGTACCAATCGTGGCGGCGAAAATCGCCGTAAACGCCCCGACCGTAGCGACCACGGTCAAAGCCACGGGCGATGCCGTGAAAATATCAAATGTCCGCGCTACGAGATACACACCAGCGGCGACCATGGTCGCGGCATGGATCAGCGCACTGATCGGCGTCGGACCTTCCATCGCATCCGGTAGCCACGTGTGCAGCGGGAATTGGCCGGATTTGCCGATGGCGCCGACGAAGATCAGAATGGCGATCCAAGTCGCCATATCGCCGGAAATTTTTCCGCCGGACAGCGCATTATGAATCGAGCTAAAGTCGAGTGCATGGCTCGGCATAACCCAGAACAGCAGCAGAATGCCGAGAAACAACCCGACGTCGCCGATCCGGGTGACGATGAACGCCTTCTTGGCGGCCGCCCGGGCTTCCGGCTTGAAATACCAGAAACCTACGAGCAGGAACGAACAGACGCCGACCAGCTCCCAGAATATGTAGAACTGTACCAGGTTCTCCGAGATCACAAGTCCGAGCATGGAGAACGTAAACAGGGCGATATAAGCGAAAAACACATTAATTCGCTCGTCCCCGTGCATGTAGCCTTTGGAATAAATATTGACCAGCAAGCTGACAAAAGTCACGATGACCAGCATGAGCGCATTCAAATTCGTAACCTCGAAGCCCATGTTCAACGTAACGTTGCCAAGATGGAGCCATTGCAATTTGTTCCACGTGAAATCTTCAACGTTCCCGCCGATCCGTTCCCAGAAAATAAGGACGGACAGCGCGAACGATGCGAACACGGCCACTATGCTGATATAAACGCCCGTCTCCCGCAAGCTGCGCCCCACCGCCGTTAAAATGAGAAACGACAGCAAAGGGAACAACGGGATGAGCCAAGCGTATTGCGAATAAGCCGATACCATGGGCTTAAGTCCTCCTCCAAGAGATTGCCGCAAGCTTGCCTAAGAACACGATCTCTGATTTCTTGTCCGGATAACCCTTCCCGGTCTCCGGACAAGCGCTTGCGGAAGCTGCGCTATCGCTTCATCGAGTCCATCTCGTTGACATCCGTTGTTCCTTTGTTGCGGTACAGCGCAATCAGTATCGCAATGCCGACAGCCACTTCCGCCGCGGCCACCGTAATATTAAACAGCGAGAAAATTTGCCCGGTTAATCCGGGGTTGACGCCCAGCTTGGAAAAAGCGACGAGGTTCAGGTTGACGCTGTTGAGCATCAGCTCGACAGACAGCAAGACGATAACGGCATGCTTTTTCGACAGCGCTCCATACAATCCGATGCAGAATAGAATCGCTGCCAGCGTCAAGTAAGGCGTAGCCAGCCCGGTAGCTCCCATCCCTCAGTCCTCCTCTCTCTTCGCCACGATGATCGCACCGATGAAAGCGACCGTCAGTAGCACCGACATCAACTCGAACGGGATCACATGGTTGGAAAATAACAACTTCCCGATCTCCATCGTATTGTCCTGCATCGACGGGTATTCGCCGGAAGGAAGCTGCGATTTCTGGATCGCGTAGAAGATGATGCCGAACAGTCCCGCTGCCCCGACGAACAACAGTCCGTTATGCCACGGCCGCTTCGGCTCTTCTTCCTCTTCCTTCGTATGCTTGGTCATCATGATCCCGAAAATCATCAGAATGGAGATGGCGCCCGCATAGATCAAGATCTGAACGACGGCCACAAATTCCGCTTCGAGAACGATGTACAGCCCGGCCAGGCTGATGAACGTCAGCGCCACGGCCACGACCATGTGGACCACTTTGGTGAAGCTGAGCATGAAAATCGCCCCGCCGATGGCAAGCAGCGCACAGATGAAAAATGCGATATTTTCGCCGCGGGACAAAAAGTCGACGATATTTCCGAACATTATTTCGCCCCGCCTTTCGGAAGCGCCGAGTTGTTCTCCTTGCGCACGTTGTGATTGTTCTCGTTCAGCCATTGCAGGTTTTTGAACAAATCGTCGCGGCTATACGTGCTCAGCTCGAAGTTGTTGGTCATTACGATCGCTTCGGTCGGACATACTTCCGTGCACAGATCGCACAAAATGCAAATTTCAAAGTTAATATCGTACGTATCGATCACTTTTCCCTTTTTCTCGGGGTCCGGGTTCGGCTTACCGACCAAATTGATGCACTCCGTCGGGCAAATGCGCGCGCATTGGTTGCAGACAATGCACTTCTCGGGGTCAAAATGCTGGATGCCCCGGAACCGGTCCGGCATTTGAAGCGGAACGTCGGGATAAGCGTAGGTCACTTTTTTCTGGGTCATGGATTTAAAGGTCACGCCCAGTCCCTTCATGATGCCCTTCATAGTCAATCACCCTTTCATCCTCGGCATCCGGCTGCCGGGTCCTTGTTACATCGCAATCGCCATATAGATGGCCGTTACAAAAATATTAACCAGCGCCAGCGGCAGCAGTACTTTCCAGCCGAGTCCCATCAGCTGGTCCACCCGAATCCGGGGCATCGTTGCGCGCAGCCAGAACAGGAAGAATACGATGAACGCAAACTTCAGCAAAAACCAGATGATCCCCGGGATAAAATCGAGGAACGGAAGCGGTGCCTGCCATCCTCCCAAAAATACGGTCGTCGTCAAGCCGGCAATAGCGAACACATAGACGTATTCGGCAAGCATGAAAAAGGCAAAGCGGAAGCCGCTGTACTCGACGTGGTAGCCTGCAACCAGCTCCGACTCGGCCTCAGGCAAGTCGAAGGGCGTCCGGTTCAGCTCCGAAACGGCAGCAACGACAAACACGGCAAAGCCGATAATTTGCGGCAAAAAGTTCCAGTGCCAGAACCCGCCCGCCTGTCCTTCCACGATCGTGCGAAGGTTCATGCTGCCGGACATCATCACGACGCCTACGATGGAGATGACCAGCGGAATTTCGTAGCTGATCATCTGCGCAGCGGAGCGCATTCCGCCGAGCAGAGCATATTTGTTATTGGAAGCCCAGCCGCCGAGCACGATGCCGATGGTGGAGATTCCGGAAAGTGCGACATAGTACAGCACTCCGACGTTCAGGTCGCTGCTGATCAGCCGGTCTGTGAACGGAATGGCCGCAATGACCGTAAACGCAGGAATAAACGTAATAACCGGAGCGAGGATGAAGAGCTCGCGCTCGGCTTTTTTCGGAATCGTGTCTTCTTTGATCAAGAGTTTGAATACGTCCGCGACGGATTGCAGCAGTCCAAGGGGGCCGACGCGATTCGGACCGATCCTCATCTGCATCCAGCCGATGACCTTGCGCTCGAAGTAGATCGCATACGTCACAAAGCCAAGCACGATCAAAAGCAGCACGACGCCCCATGCGAAAAAAATGGCCGTATTCGTCCATGTTAACGGCTCTTGCAATAAATCCGGCATCAGCTATCTACCTCCCCGACAACGATATCGATGCCTCCGAGAATGGTGATCAGGTTCGTCATCGTTTCGCCGACCAGCAGCTTCGGCAGGATTTGCAGATTGACGAATGACGGTCTGCGGAATTTCAGGCGGTACGGCTTATCTTTTCCTTTGGAAATAATATGGCAGCCGATTTCGCCGCGCGGCGATTCGATACCGGCATATACCTCTCCTTCGGCGGGACGAAGCACACGAGGCACCTTGCCCATGATCTCGCCTTCCGCCGGGAACTGCTCGACCGCCTGCTCCAGAATGCGCAGCGATTGGGTGATTTCCTCCAGCCGCAGCAAATATCTGGCGTAGCAATCGCCGCCCGTGCTTACCGGGACGTCGAAATCGAAACGATTGTAAATGCTGTAAGGCTGGTCCTTCCGCAGGTCCCAGTTTACCCCCGTACAGCGCAGATTTGCGCCGCTCAGCCCGTAGGCAATAGCCGTCTCCGCGTCGTATTTGCCGACGCCCTTGATCCGGGCCAGAAAAATTTCGTTCCCACTCACCAAATCGTTATATTGGTCCAGCTTGCCCCTCATGTAAGGGACAAACTCGCGCACCTTCTGAATCCAGCCTTCCGGCGCATCCCACTTGACCCCGCCGACCCGCATATAGTTGTACGTCAGCCGGGCGCCGCATAGCTCGTTGAACAGATCGATAATAATCTCCCGGTCGCGGAACGCGAACAAGAACGGGCTCATCGCCCCGATATCAAGCAAATACGTGCCCCACCAGACCATATGGCTGGCGATCCGCTGGAGTTCCATCACGATCAATCGCAAAAATTCTGCGCGCTCCGGGATTTCCAACTGCATGAGCTTCTCCACGGCATTGACAAGCACGTAATTGTTCGTCATCGCCGATACATAGTCCAGCCGGTCGGTATAAGGAATAATTTGGGTGTAGGTTAAATTTTCGGCCAGCTTCTCCGTTCCCCGGTGCAGGTATCCCATGACCGGGATTGCTTCCGTGATGATTTCGCCGTCGAGCTTGACGACGATCCGAAACACTCCATGCGTACTCGGATGCTGCGGGCCTACGTTCAGCAGCAGTTCTTCCGTTCTAATGGCCAAACTTCATCACACCTCCGGGTCGAGCGGCTCATAATCTTTGCGCAGCGGATGACCGATCCAATCGTCAGACATCATAATCCGGCGCAGGTCGGGATGTCCCGGAAAATCAATACCGAACAAATCGTAGACCTCCCGTTCGTTCCAATTGGCCGTTGGCCAAATCGGAGTCGCGGAAGGAATGGACGGCGATTCCCGGTCCGTCTTCACTTTCACACAATAATTGCGCTTCGTTTCCAGCGAAATAATATGGTAGGCCACTTCCATATGGGTCTCCATATCGATCCCGGACAAATTGCGCAAATAGTTCAGCTTCAGCTCCTCATGCGTCCGCAGCAGCTCCGCCACGTCCGGCCAGGCCTCGGCTTTAACAGTAACATAGGGAATATGCCCGTCTTTTTCATTAATAAAAGCTTCTTCGACCGCATCGGCGCGAAATTCTTTCAATATCGCCACGAGCCGATCCAGCAGCGGCTGGTTCGG
>NZ_BIMB01000047.1 GCF_004000865.1 Paenibacillus elgii NBRC 100335
CCGTCGGGCCGGCTGCGGCATCCGGATTCGAGCTGTCGTCGCTGTAGACATCGTCTTGGCTTAAATCGACGATTTTACCCGCAAAATCGGTGTGCATCCGTTCGCCGCCCCGCACAAGCAGCAGCTTCGCGCCCGAATCCTCCAGCATATACCGGATACGCTCCTCGGGATAGTCCGGATCGATCGGCACATAAGCGCCTCCGGCTTTCAGAATGCCGAGGATGCCGACGATCATCTCCAGAGAACGCTCGGCCATAAGGCCGACGGGTTGATCCGGGCATACACCTTCGCTCCGCAAAGTCTGCGCCAGCCTGTTCGCCCGCTCGTTCAATTCCCGGTACGTCAGCCCATGCCCCTCGAAAGCAACGGCAAGCCGCTCCGGCGACCGCTCCGTTTGTTCTTCAAAGAGCTGTTGGATTGTTTTGTTCCGGGGATAATCTATCGCCGTATCGTTGAATACCGATACAAGAGTATGCCTCTCCTCCTCGCTAACCAAGGATACCCGAGACACGGTTTCGTGCGGATGACAAACGATATAATCGGCAATCTCAAGCAAATGTTCGGTCATCCGCTTCACTTCGGCTTCGTCAAATAATTCCGTGCGATAATCTACAATCAGCTCTATCCGCTGCTCGTCGGGCATTTCCTTGACGTGTATGACAAAATCATTCACTTCGTGGCCGCAAAATTGATTGCGGGTTTGGACGCTGAGATTGTCGAAATGTACCCATCGCATCGGCTGATATTCCACCGCAACGCTGAACAGCCGGCCCAGGTCCCTGTTATTGTGCAGCTCTCTTACGTCTTGGATAAGCTGATTGTACGGGTATTTTTGATGGCGCATAATCGTGCTCTGCTCCTTCGCCACCGTCCGCAAAAACGACACCAGATTCTCGTCCGGCTCTACGCCGACCCGGACCGCCACGGTGCTTGCAAACATTCCTAACGTCTCTTTTTCTTTTTTCGAGCTCCGATTGCCGTAGATGGCTCCGAGCGTTACCTCGCGCTCATTCGTCATTTTATGTAAATAAATATAGATGGCTCCTAAGAAAAACGTGAATGCGCCTATGTTATGTGCTTCCCAAAACGTTTTCAGTTTGGCGTAAAATTCACCGCTGACCGCTGTGTTGTCCCGCTTTGCAACCGTGCTCACCGACAGGTGATTGTACGTTTTTAGTCCGGTCGCTTCCGGAAGGGTTTGAAACTTATCGAGCCAGTACGCCCTGTCTTTTTTGAAACGTTCCGATTGCTCGTACTCGATTTCGGTTTGAATATAGTCCAAATACGAATGCGTCGCTTTGCCGGAAGGAGACTCCCCTCGGACCAGCTCCAAATAGGTGTGCATGATCCCATTCCCGATCAGCCCCATGGAAATACCGTCGGAGATGACATGATGCATTCTTAAGTTACACCGGACTTCATGCTCGTTGACTTTGAGAATCGTAAATTCGTACAAGTCGGAATGAAGCAGCTCCATCGGCTTCCGATTGTTGAGCTCGACCCACTCCTCTACATCCTGATCGCCTGCGGAAAAATCCAAGTACCCGATTTCGGCCGGCTGATAAGGCTGAATATACTGCTTCGGCTCGCCGTCCTCCGTCAGCAGCCGAATGCGCAAAGCCTCGTTCCGTTCGATAAGCAGCTGGACGGACCGGACCAGCGCTTCCCGATCGACCTGGCCTTTCATAATGATGGCTCCCGAGAGCATGCAGGCGGCGCTGTTCGGATACAGCAATTCCGTATACCATATTCTTTGCTGCGCCCGGGTTAAAGGAAATAATTGAAGACTCGTCGTGCTCACATGAATTCCTCCTCGTTGAAATTACGGTTGGCAGCGGACAAGCGGTTTTCAAACGCTTATCCCACATACTCTTTGCCCCATGAGATCAGGGGTGGTCATAACACGATCGGTTATCCGAAACGTTTTGGAAAATCGATAAAAGAAAGCAGGTCATGCTGACGAAGTCAGTCGACCATCTGGAACGTGATTACAAATTATAAATAAATATCTTATTTAATTAAAAATTTACTTATTCATTATAACCCCCTATATATTCCATGTATATACATAATATGTGATTATTTTGTAAACAAATACATACTTATGACGACACATTGAAATGAAGATTTTCATTCTAATCCGCAAAATAAACCAAATCATGGATAAAATCATTCTAAACCCGGAGGTTAATATATGTAAAATTAAGTTATTTTTATTAAATTTTACAACCTCTCTATTGACTCTACGAAAATATAATAATAACCTTATTTTGACAAATTTAGGAGGTGTTTATGTGAAAAAGAAATTATTATCTATCGGTTTAACTGCTATCTTAACCATTGTTGGCGCAAGTTCTGCATTAGCTGTTCCAGGTGATTCTACTGCCGTAACAGCATTGCCCTATGCAAGTGATCAAACGAGAGGTATTGCAGGAGCCGATACGAATGGAAAAATCACGTTGCAATCCAAAGGTCAAGCTTCTGCTGTTTTGTGGAAAGTATGTCCCGGCAGAACAGAAAGAGTTGTTGATCTGAGTACATCAGCTACTAAACAGGAAGATTCTTGGCAAGTTTATATGAATGAAGGCTGCAATTATTACGCAGACGTATTTTCTAATAGTTCTTCTTCCGCCACTCTCTATCTTCGAAACTACAATTAATCAATAAAAAACAGCGCCTTCTTCATGAAAATTAAGAAGGCGCTGTTTTTCGATAAATTTAACGTTGGGAGAATTTCCACCCGCTTCGAGCTGTTGCTCGATAATACTTTAAGTCACACGCCCGGCTCTACCTGCCGATGGAAGGCTTCCAGTGCTTGTCTCACCTCGGCGGCCGTATCCAGCGCCAGTACGCGCTCTGCAAGAGAGGCACACTCGCTTCGATTCACATGGACGATGACCTTTTTCACCTTGGAAAGCGAAGATGCGGACATGCTCCATTCGTGAAGGCCTAAGCCGACCAATAGAGGGGCGGCAAGCGGGTCGCCGGCCATCGTTCCGCACATCCCCGTCCATTTGCCGTGACGGACCGACGCATCGATAACCTGTTTCACCAATCTGATGACGGCTGGATGGAAGTAGTCGTACAAATGGGATACCTTTTCGTTCATGCGGTCGACGGCAACCGTATACTGCACCAAATCGTTCGTTCCGATGCTGAAAAAATCAACTTCCTTAGCGAAGCTATCGGCCATCAGAGCCGCGGACGGAATTTCGATCATGATCCCAAGCTCTACCGAATCGGCGAACGGCTTGCCTTCCTGACGAAGCTGTTCGCATGCCTGCTCGTAAATCGACTTCGCCTCGCGCCATTCCTCCAGCCCCGAAATCATCGGAAACATAATCTTGACGGTTCCATGAACGCCGGCTCTGGCGATCGCTTTAAGCTGGGTAAGAAGCAGCTCTTTTCGATCCAAGCCGATCCGGATCGCCCGATAGCCGAGAAAAGGGTTCTGCTCCTTCGGCAGCTCCAGGTAAGGAAGCTCCTTATCTCCCCCGATATCCAGCGTACGAATGACGACGGGACGGCCCCGCATCGCTTCGGCTACGGCCGAATACGCTTGATATTGGGTTTCTTCATCGGGCAATTGCGATTGTCCCATGAACAAAAATTCCGTCCGGTACAGCCCTACCGCTTCGGCCCCTTGCTCCAACAGGGACAACGATTCCTCAACCGTTCCGATATTCGCGGCCAGTTCCACCCGAAAGCCGTCCTTCGTGACGGCCGCACGATTCGCGTAGGCCTTTAGATCGGCCCATTCCGATTCTTCCCGCTGCTGCTGCTCCCGAAACGTTTCGATCGTTGCCGCAGACGGGCTCACGATGCAATCCCCCACAGAGCCGTCGATAATAAGCTCATCGCCGTGACCGATAATTTCAATCCCTTCCCCGATCCCCAAGACGGCGGCGATGCCTAGCGAGTTGGCCAGAATCGCCGTATGCGACGTCTTGCCCCCTATTCGGGTAACAAACCCGAGCACCAGGTTTTTATCCAATTGCACCGTATCCGAAGGGGTCAGATCGTCCGCGACGAGAATAACCTGCTCCCGAATGTCCGAGAGCCGGGTGCCTTGATGATCTGACAATTGGGCGAACAGCCGGTTGCCCACATCGCGAACGTCGGCCGCTCTTTCCCGCATGTACTCGTTCGCCATGCTCTCGAACAAGCCCGCGACCTGAGTCACGACTTTGTGAACCGCCGTCTCGGCCGTCCACTGCTCCCGCAAGATCAGATCTTCCATCGGAGGGTAAAAGACCGGGTCCGACAAGAAGCTAAGCTGCCCCTTCAAGATCATCGCCTTATCTTCCCCTAGCGTGCTTTGCGCGCGATCAATCAGCGCTTGAAGCTGCTCCGAGCATTTCGCCTTGGCTTGTTGAAGCCGCTGCAATTCCAGGCCGCTATCGTCGGTTTTCCTGCTCTCGATATCCACTAGTCTGACAGGCGAGTAGACGAAAGCTTTTCCAATTCTCACCCCGGCCGATACGCCAAGTCCCTTCATCTTTTTTTCCGCCATCGATCGTCTCTCCATTCCCTGGCTCTTTATTCTGCGATGCTAACCTTCCCCAAAGCCGCTCTCTACCAGTTCGACTAGCGATTCAAGCGCTTCCCGCTCATCCGGTCCGTCCGCCGAAAGGGTAACGACGGAGCCTTTCTCCAGTCCCAGGGTCATCAGACCCAGGATGCTTTTTCCATCCGCTTCCGCCGTACCTGCTTCCTTATGGAAGTTCACGGTAATTTTCGATTCAAATGTCGTTGCTTTCTCCGTAAATAGCTGGGCAGGCCGAATATGAAATCCCGAAGCGTTTCGGATCGTAACCTCTTTCGTTAGCATACACTTGTCTCCTCCTAGATGGTTTGCAATAAGTCGATCAATTGCTGTGGCTCTGTAACGTTCAACAAGCTTTGACGGAACTGTTCGTCAATGAGCTTCCGGGAAAGCGCGATCAAGATCTGCAAATGCTCGTTGCCCGCCGCTTCCTCCGGAACGGCGATCATGAACACGATCGATACCGGATTTCCGTCCAGAGACTGCCAATCGAGCGGCTGCGTCAGCTTGGCAAAAGCCAATCCGGCTTTGCTTACGCCGCCAGACTTTCCGTGCGGAATGGCGACGCCGAAGCCGATTCCTGTCGATCCCGTCTCCTCCCGCTTCAGCACAGCGTCCAAATAAGCGGACTTGTCGCGGAGACATCCTGCGGCTTCAAGCCCGTCGATCATCGCCCGGATACAGCTTTCCTTGTCCGATGCTTCCAGTGGAATCATAATGCTTTGTTCCTGCAAAAGCGCTTGAATATTCATGTGTTCATCCTCCTGATGGAATAAGGGTGGTGTTGGATAGAATCCGCGTTTATTTCAGAACAGGCTTTTTTAACAAATTCAATACGATCGCCGTAACAACCGTTCCTGCTACGATCGCTGCGGCATACAAGGCCAGATGGCTGACCGCGTTCGGAATCGGCAGTACGAAAATGCCGCCATGAGGCGCACGAAGCGTCGCGCCGAAAAGCATCGATAAAGCGCCCGTTAACGCGGAGCCGATCATGATCGAAGGAATGACGCGGAACGGATCGCTTGCCGCAAACGGAATCGCCCCCTCCGTAATGAAGGAAATTCCCAGTACGGAGGCTGCCTTGCCGGCGTCCCGCTCTTCCTTGGTATACTTCTTCGGAGCGAGCAGAGTCGCTAACCATAGTCCGAGCGGAGGCGTCATCCCTGCGGCCATCACGGCAGCCATCGGCCCGTACACATCGCTGGCCAATAAGCCTACGGAAAACGTATATGCCGCTTTATTCACCGGTCCGCCCATATCGAACGCCATCATCAGTCCGAGCAAACCGCCGAGCAGGACGGCATTCGTCGACCCGAGCGATTTCAGCCATTCCGTCAAGCCGTCCATGATCGTCTTCACAGGTTCACCGATGACATAGATCATTAGAAGTCCGGTTATGCCAGTCGCCAGAAGCGGAATAAGCAAAATCGGCTTTAAGCCTTCCAAGTTTCTGGGCAGCTTGATGTAGTCCTTTAACCACTTCGCAACATAGCCGGCCAAAAATCCGGCAATAATACCGCCAAGGAACCCTGCGCCGATTTTGGAGGCCAGCATGCCGCCTACAAGACCGGGGGCAAGACCCGGCTTTTCCGCAATCGAGAACGCGATGAATCCGGCCAAAATCGGAACCATGAGCGCGAACGCCGCTCCGCCCCCGATATCCATTAGCGCGGCAGCCAGCGTGCCTTTCTCTTTAAACGCCTCGATGCCGAACACAAAGGAAAGGGCAATCAGCAGCCCGCCTGCCACGACCAAAGGAAGCATATGGGATACGCCTGTCATCAAATGCTTATACGCCCCGGTACGGGAGGCGCTGCGCTGCGCCTTCGATTGCTCCACCTGCTCCCGGTAGTCTGCGGCGGGTGCGGCTTGTTTGTTCAACGCTTCGTCAATAAGCCCCGACGGGTCTTTAATGGCCTGAGCTACCGGCACTTTAACAACGGGCTTCCCTGCGAAACGGGATTCCAATACATCCGTGTCAGCCGCCACAATAATCGCATGCGCCTCGGCAATCTCCTCCGGGGAAAGCTCATTCTCCACGCCGACGGCTCCTCGCGTCTCTACCTTCATCGGAACCTGCTTCTCTCTCGCCGCTTTGGCCAAAGATTCGGCAGCCATATAAGTATGCGCCACACCGGTCGGACAAGCAGTCACAGCCAAAATCTTTTTCATACGGAGCGCCTCCTCAACTCATGATCGCAAATGAAATTATAAGGGCCATATCGTCACCTTGCTTACCTTCTCTTCCACTTCGGCAAGCGTACAAACTTCCGTTCCCGGCTTGGAAGCGGTCACCGTTCCCGCCGCCGATGTCCACCGGGCCATCTCCTCCAGAGGCTTCCCTTCCAGCAGGCAGTACACCAAAGCGGCCACCATGGAATCGCCGGCGCCGACCGTGCTCAGAGGCACAATCGGAAACGGCTTGGCGCGCACCGCTTCCGTTTCGCTGACCAGAATCGACCCTTCGGCTCCTAAAGAAACGGATACATATGCGATTCCTTTACCTGTAAGCCTTCTTGCAGCGGAAACAATCTCTGCGTCGGTCTGGAAGGTTTCATTAAAAAGCGCTTCCAACTCGTGAATGTTTGGCTTAATCGCATACGGAACAGCCTCAATCCCGTGCCTGAACGGCTCTCCGTCGGCATCCAGCACCGTCCGGGCTCCGGCGCGATTCGCAATCTCGATTAACGTGTTGTACGTATCGTCCGGAACTCCGGGCGGCAGGCTGCCTCCCAATACGACAATCGAAGCGTTGCGGACTGCGTCGGTATACCTCTCAATGAACTCATGCAGCGCTTTCCGGCTGACCGTAAAGCCCGCTTCGTTGAGCTCCGTCGTTTCTTGGGTGCATTCGACGTATACTTTCAGATTGGTTCTGGTCTCGCCTTCCGTCTCGATAAAAAAGCTAGGAATGCCCAGACCGGTAAGCTGTTCGGTAACGATCTTTCCCTGGTGACCGGCCGTCAATCCCCAAGATGCCACATCGACGGCAAAATGCTTGAGCGCTTTGGCGACGTTAATTCCTTTGCCGCCGGCGTCCGTTCTCCACGCTTTAATCCGATTTAATCCGCCGCTCACGAACTCTTCGATCGTTACCGTTTTGTCCAAAGCCGGGTTGAGGGTTATGGTAAGAACTTTAGAGCTCATGTCCTCTCCCCCCGGTATGGACAACCGTCACCGGCAGGCCAGCAGCCTCCAGCTCCTCTCGCGCATTTTCCGGCAATCCGTCGTCGGTGATCCAGCGGTCAATCTCCGGCAGCTCGGCCACTTTGGCAAACGATACTTTTCCGAATTTGCTGTGATCCGCAAGCAAAATCACCTGTTTGGCAGAACGAAGAATACTTTGCTTCGCCGAAGCTTCCAATATATTGGGCGTTGTCAGCCCGATCACCGGGTCCAGCCCGTTGGTTGCCAGGAAGGCTTTGTCCACATAGACCGCCTTCAAAGCTTTCTCCGTTAACGGCCCGACCATGGCGAGCGTTTCATGACGAAGCGATCCGCCGGTTAGCACGAGATCCACGCCTGGATGCGTGAGCAGTTCTTGCGCGGCCATGACCGAATTGGTCACCACGGTTAATTGCTTGAATGCCTTCAGTTCCTTGGCCAAATAATACGTTGTCGTGCCGGAATCCAGAACGATCGTGTCCCCTTCTTCGATCATGGCCGCGGCGGCTTTGGCAATCGCCTCCTTTTGTGCCCGGTAGCTGTCTTCCTTCTCCATGAACGGCGGCTCCGAATTATCGTTTACCAACGCTACCGCTCCCCCATGCGTGCGGCGAAGCTGGCTGCTCTCCTCCAGAATCTTCAGATCCCTGCGGACGGTCGATTCGGATACTTGAAACTGCTGTGCCAGTTCCTGAACCGAGGCTCGTTCCCGTGTTTGAACATAATCGGCGATTTTCTGCTGACGTTCTTCCTCAAACAGCATTTGTGTCCCTCCCCCTGCTCTGCCTCTCTCATGCTCATATTTGACTGATATTTCATTAATGTTTCTCATTTATGATTGTATATGATTATTTGTGATTTGTACAGCGCTTACTTTTGTCTAATTTATTAAATATCAGTCGAAAATGAGCATAAATTTGCACATGCTAACAAAGCAAAATGAGTCTCCCTTCATCCCCCCTTGCTTCCTCTCGTTCCAAATTCGACGATTCGAGCCTTAACTTGGACCTCGACCGGGGCTTCGCTAAACGTAGAATCCCAATTCTCTTTCACCTTCCCCCATACCTGAGGGTATTCGATTTGTACCCGCTTCCCGAAGCCTGCGACATCCAGCCTCAGCTTCTTTTGCATTTTGACAAGCGCCTTGTTCATCGAGGTCTTGATCGACGCTTCTGCCGCCCGCTCCGCTCTGGCGATAAATTCTTCCTTAAAAGCATCGTCCGAAGCGACCCAATCCTCCCGCAGCCTGCCCTCCGTCTTAATCTCGACGTCAAAGGAAATACGTCCGTCCTTGTGCTTGGGCTTGATCGTTCTTTTGATCTTGCGAACTTCATAGACGATCTTGCCCCCGCCTTTCGGGTCCGTTCCTTCGATAATGCCGGTTCTCTGCTTCTGCTCCTTCAGCCAGTTCAAGCCAACCGTCTCTTCCTCGTCCAACCAGCCGGCCATTCTGGCATCCTTTCCCCGGATCACGGCGGCACCGGACACTTTCGTCTCTTCTCGCGCTGTAGAAAGCCATTGAATGACGAAATTGCTTTTCTTGGTCAAGTTTTCGGACATTTCCCCCAGCTTCATGATCGACGGCATGCGCAGCGTTGTGCGGTATCCATCGGTCATGCCTCTTAATTTCAAGGCCGGATTGGTCACGATGCCTTTTTTCTCGAAAGCCGTTCTTGTATTTCCTTCGCATATTAACACCCGGATCGACCGTCTCGCTTCCGGATTGCGAAGCAAGAAGTTGATGATATTTCTCAGATCAAAGCTGCGCGCCACCTCCTCGCTGATGAGAATGATCCGCAAGTGCTCATAACTGGGCTTACGGGATAACCGCGTTGACAAACCGTTAATGATGTCGAATACGAGACTCCCCTCGCTAACGACGTTTATATAATCTTTTTGCGCGGTCGCTTTCTCTTTTGCCGCGAATTGCTTTGGCACGGCAAAATGATGCGTCATCGAGATTTGCCGAGACTTTTCTTGTTTCCCCTCCGGCCTCGCATTCCCTTGATTCGTTATTTCTTTGGCGGACTTGTCAAAGCCGATGCCAAGCACGATCCCTACATCCTCAATCTCGACCCGGTCCCAGCAGCCTGTCATGGACAGCAGAAAAAGACTTGCCGAAAGCACGCGTAAGCCTCTAGCCGTTCTCATGGCCTTTCCTCCTCAGCTTGACGAAAATCCAGAAGTAGATCGGCATGATCACAATAACGAACATGGCAAAATTATTAAGAAAACTGCCGAAGCTCAAGACGTCGTTTAATTTTTTCGGGAATATGGCAATGATATAAATCACCGGGAACAGCAGGTAAATAAAGGTCCGAAAATTCCTCCGGAACAAATGCCCGAGCCCGAGGCTAGCAACATAATAATACGGAACAAACGTCGCATACATCGAGATGACCCAAAGCACGGAGAACAAAGACTCGAACCGTTCGAAGAATCCTCCCGGCAATTCGATGTCCTTGGCTACCGACATCGTCGGCCAAGTCAGCGTCCTGACTTCCTCCACCGTCAGCGTTCCGATAGAAATCAAAACGGTTAACGTATACAGAGGAATCACGATGCCGATGCCTGTCAGCATGGATTTTACGGCGTCCCGGGGCTTCTTCATGAACGCGCTTAAAACCAGCATAATCTCGAAGCCGCTGTAAGCGAAAGTCGAGGAGGCTATTCCTTTCCATACCGGCATAAATCCTTCCCCCAGCACCGGCCTGATATTGTCCAGTTCGAACTCCTGAAAGCTGAATCCGATAAGAGTAATCAGGATAATTAAGATCATGGGGAAAAATAGCTCGATGAATCGCGCAATCGGGTTGATCCCTCCTGTAGCGAGATATGCCCCAACCATCATAAAGACAAGGATGATGCACGAAATCGGAGTTTTATCCAGCAAATACATGTGGATCACCTCGCCCATCACACGCGTCAAATACCCGGAAGATATCGTAAAATAGGCGCTAAGGAGGACGATGTGAATCGCACCTATCGCCTTGCCGAATACGGTTTGGCTAAATTCAAAAAATGTTTGCCTTGGAAAACGCCCGTTTAACTTGATGATGATATACCCGAACAGCAAGGCGAGGAGCCCGCCAATCAGAACGGAAATCCATCCGTCCGGCGTCCCCGCCTCCTTCGCCATGACTTGCGGCAAAAAAAGGATTCCCGTCCCAATCATGCTTTTTGCTACGATAAGCGAAGCTTGCAGCGATGTGATTTCATCTTTACGGATCATGATTAAGACGATCCACCCTTACCCTTTTCTATTGGCGTGTGCGATCTTGCGGTCTGCCCAGTTCCGGACGCCGCTTCATCATTTGGAGAGGCGCTCTTATAAGCAGGTCTTTCCAATTTCTTGCCCGCATGGGCACAAAGGGAGCCATATAATCGACCCCGAAGCTCTTAAGCTTCACAAGATGCGCCATAATGAGAATAAACAGCAGGATCACGCCATAAAGTCCAAGTACCGCCGCGGCCATCATCATCGCAAACCGGAGCATACGAATGGCAATCGCCGAAGAATACTGGGGAAAAGCGAAGGAAGAAATGGCGGTCAGCGCCACGACGATTACCATAATAGGACTGACGATGGCCGCTTGCACCGCCGCTTGCCCAATGACCAACCCGCCGACAATGCCGACAGCTTGTCCGATCGGCTTCGGCAGCCGCAGCCCCGCTTCCCGAAGAAGTTCGAGCGTCACTTCCATAATGAGCGCTTCGATGATCGATGGAAAAGGAACCCCTTCCCGTCCCGCTGCAATGGAGATGACGAGTTTCGTCGGAATTAATCCATGGTTGTAAGAAATCAAAGCAATATAAAGTGCAGGAAGAAACAGAGCGATGAATGCCGCCCCATATCGCAGGATGCGAATCAAGGAGGCGGGCAGCCACCGTTCGTAATAGTCCTCGGAAGAAGTCATCAGCATCGAAAAAGTGACCGGTATGATCAAAACGAAGGGCGTGCCATCCACCAGCAAAGCAATCCGGCCTTGCAATAAGGCGCTCGCTACCCGATCCGGCCGCTCCGTGTTCTGCATCTGGGGAAACGGCGACCATTCATTGTCCTCAATGAGCTGTTCGATATAGCCGGATTCGGAAATCTCATCGATATCGATCCGTTCGATCCGGCTCTTCGCTTCCTCCACCAGCTCACGGTTTGTCAATCCCTCGATATAAATCAGGTACACGTCCGTTTGAGACCGGCGTCCAAGCTTGTAAGGGATCATGGTGAAGCCGGGGTCTTTAATTCGGCGCCGAAGCATGGCCGTATTGCTATGAAGCTTCTCGACAAAGCCTTCTCTCGGACCCCGAACAACCGCTTCCGATAACGGTTCTTCAATGGAACGGCTCTCTCCTCCGACGGTGCTTAGAACGATAACATCGGTCAATCCGTCCAGTAATAGCGCGGTATTCCCATCAAGAACTTTACGAACGCAATCCTTCAAGCAGCGCATCTCATGAACCTCCGCTGTCGAAACGACGGAATCGGAAATGATGCTCTTGAGCTGCTGTTTATTCGTGGCGGAATCGCTGGACAGACCTCGTTCCCGCATTAAAGGCTTGATCACTTGCTCGTTCAGAACGGTTTTATCGACCAGACCGTCGATATAAACGACAGCCGCTTGCCAGGAGGAATGTCCAACTCGAAACTCTCGGAAAATCACGTCGGGGCTATGCCCGATCGCATCCTTCAGCATCCGAAGGTTTCCGGATAGTTTATCTGTGAACGGAACATCCGGCATCTCTTCCACCTTCTCCTGCCATGGGTTTTTTACAAATTTTCACCCTGTATTATCTCCAAAGAATTACATTTTATGATGTTTTTGTTTTTGTCTATAAAAAAACCTGCACCGGCAGGCTGCATACGCCAGTAACAGGAGTTTCGGTATCAGATACGCTTCGGGAGTCAATTCAACGTCGCCATCATTTGCTTTGCTTCCAAATATAGGACTTGTACGAATTTTTTCGTATTGATTTTATGGTTTACAGGGGGCTTTCGATGTTCTTCAAGTTCGATCATTCTTTTTCGAACTTCCATAAAATCGAAAAATTTCACGGCGTAATTTTCAAACTTGGGATTCGTATAATCCGTTATGCCTAACGAGGCGAGATGATTTAGCGCATGAGATATCGCTCTCCGTACACGTTGTTCAGCCGCCTTGATTTCTTTTTGCACGAGCTCGGAGTCAACGGATCGTTCCTCGAGTTTTTTCAACGAGATATACCAAAAGAGATCTTTTAAAGGCGGAAATTCATCCTTTATCGTTCGCTCCGATTCGCCTTGGACCAAATACTCCAACATCTCGAGCAGGTCATAGGTTCCGCTTTCCCCCGTCATCCCCAGCTCCGACAACAAATAATTGCCGCAAGCCAGAATGGTCGTTTCCCCTGACCGTTGAATCTTTTTTTCGTTTAGATCAACCGGGGAAAGAAAGTCGATCGATTGCCTGATGGCTTGAATCGATGTTTCCAGCAGCATGCATTCCATCACTTTCTTAACGATCGCTATGAGCTCAATCCGGTTTATAGGCTTAAGGACGTAATATTCGATGCCCAGCGAGTAAGTACGGCTGACGATGTCTTTCGAGCCAACCTCGGAAAGCATAATGATCTTTCCCAAGAATACAGGCAGTAGTCCACGAACGGTCTCGATTCCGTCCCGGTTCGGCATGAGGACGTCCACGAAAAGAATGTCCACTTGGTTCATGACGATCGATTGAGCATCGAGCTTCGCTCCATCCTCTGCTTCTCCCACGACTTGGCCGAGACCCTCATCTTCAATGATCTGCGCCAGCATAACACGAACCGCAGGGTCATCGTCTACAATAAAAAACCTCATGAGTTTGCCCCTCCAGTGGCCATGTTGCTCACGAATGCCTTCCCTGCTGCTTCCATACTTATCGATAACGCTTCCACTCCCTCGGCCGGAAAAGGCATGTATCCAATCGTTTCCATAAGTCAAACTCACTTTGAACATACCATCTCGACTACTAAAAAATATAAAATTCTACACGACGCTTGATGCGCTTCTAATTTTGAAGGTCGGAAGACATACGATAAATGTCGTGCCGGTGCCTTCTTCGGAAGAGCGTACGGCAATCTCCCCACCGAGTGAATGGACAATATTCCGCACATGCGACAGTCCGATTCCGGCTGCGGCTACCCCGCTTTCGTTATATTTTGTCGTGAATCCGGGTTGAAAAATAATACCGCGGTGCGATTCCCGAATGCCGCATCCCGTATCGGAAACAACGAAGACCGTCTCCACCGACTCTTCATACACGCGTATACTGATCGTCCCATGCTCATGAATGGCTTCCACCGCGTTTGAGACGAGGTTATTCACAATGGTTAGCAAGGGAATAAAATCGCCGGTTCGGTAATCCGTATCGAGATCGGTCGTGAACTTGATTTTCTTTTGGAACATGCGGCTGTACTTTTCATTCGCTTTTACGACAAAGCCGAGCATTTCCGCCAAGCTCATATCGACAACGATTTCACTGTCGTATAATTTGGTGAGGCCGGCCAAGATGCGCTGAGAATCCTTCTTGACTTCGTGAATCTGCTGGGCGATGCTTAAAGCTTCTTGGCCGTAATGCTCCAGGTTCTCTTCTTTTAATTTGGAATAAAGATTGTAGCTCTGCTCGGTAATCGCTTCGATCGTACCCATGGATTTTTGCAAATAGAACGTTTCCCCGTACAGCCCCGTACCCACATGCAGCATCTGCTCCATCCGTTTTTCCTTCTCGGCATGAAGGATGCGCATTTGGCCAATCACGATGCTGCTGTACAGCCCGATGACAAAATAACTGCGCACAACGGTAAGGATCAATAAAAGAAGCCAGTCGTCCAAATGCATCACATTCACGCCGAGCAGCAGCCACCGCAAGAACAGCTCGGCCCCGTTCGAGATCAGATCGATTCCCGAGACAAGCCCGCCTAACCTAAGGGGATTGTATTCATGAATTGTTGTTCGAAGCCTGTCCATGCAGAGAGCAAACACGATATAATATACACCGGCGGCCACATTATTCTGAAGGCTTGCGGTGAAAGAGAGCGGCGTCGAGTGGGTCAGCCATTCGGTCCCCTGAAAGCATACGCTGAATATTCCCGTGATGATCCCGATCTTGAGGTAAGGCAAGTGGCGCATAAACAGCAAGAAGAACAAAAACGTGCTGGCGCCAAGCCCCATACGAAAATAATCTCCATGAAACGGATATACTTTGATTTCAGCGCCGATAGCCGTCGTTAGGGCGATAAGCAAAATTTGCATCGTTTCATTTTTGAGAAACCGCCTCACAAGTGTTCCCCCTATGGCGATATTTTTTAAAATGAGTATAAACGAAAGAAGATCATCCGCCAACATTCATATTTGGTTCTCTGCAAAGCTTGGGCGCTTTTTTTAAAAAATCGGTCAATGAAAAGGATTATGGCAGATCATGTCGAAAATGAAGTGGAACTTAACTTGGAAAATAAGGAGGGGGATACCATGTCCGGACCGTTCGGGATTCGCTGTGCCGAAAAAAATAAAATCAGTCTTGCCACCCTGTTAACCGGGCTGGTCTCCCTTTCCGTCGCGCTTACTTTGACGATTCTGCTTCTCGCGTCTTATCATTCCAATAAGGAATCGTTATTCGAAACGACCTTTGCGTTGAACTATTCGGCGGCGACGAAAATGAGCCATTCCATCGATTCGTTATTCCAATCGATGCGGGCCGGTCTGGCCTATACCGGCGCCCGTCTTTCGGCCGGCGATCTATCGGACTCACAAGAAATGCAGAGGCAGCTTGAAGCGCTGCGCCTGGGCAGCCATTATTTCAACTCGATCGCCGTCGTGGACGAAACGGGTCTTGTCCGCGGTGTGGAGCCGCCTTCCGTCGGCACGACCGGACTGCACATCGCAACGGAAGCGACCAAAGAAGCGCTCGCGGTAAAAAAATCGTATATATCCAAGCCCTACTATTCGGCCACCGGGCGGCTTATCGTTTTTATGAGCGAGCCGCTATTCGATAAAGACGGCATATATCGCGGTTATATCGGAGGCAGTCTTTATTTGCAGGAAAACAATATATTGAATATGATGTTCGGGATGCATAATCTCAATAGCGACGGTTCGTACTTTTATGTCGTCAGCTCCAACGGTTATTTATTGTTTCATCCGGACAAATCCCGGATCGGCGACGATATCAATGCCAATCTAATCGTTCAGAAGGTACTTCGGGGCGAAAGCGGATATGATCAGGTGACCAATTCCCAAGGAATCACCTTTCTTGCCGGCTATTCCCCTGTTCTGGAGAACGGCTGGGGAGTCGTCGTCCAGTCCCCCATCGATGTCGTTTATGACGAATTGAACCGGAATATTCGCGCGATCCTGCTGTACACTCTGGCCCCGTTCGCCGTATTGATGATCGCCGCCATCTGGCTTGCCCGGCGTTTGGCCCGTCCGTTCGTGTCTCTTGCCGATCTGGCCGGAAGATTGGGCAGAGGCGAAAGAATCGTTCTTCCGGAGGCCAAGCATCACTGGAACCGGGAAGCCGACTTGTTGACACAGACGATTACGCTTGCGTTAAGCGATCTGCAGAAGCAGACCGAGCAGTTGGCTCATGCCGCGATGACCGATTCTTTAACGGGGTTAACGAACCGCAGGACGTTTGAATCCATCATGACGCAATGGACGGAAGAGCAGTACTCCTTCGCCCTGATTGTCATGGATATCGATCGGTTCAAGTCCATCAACGATACCTACGGTCATCAAGCGGGCGACGAAATATTGAAGCATCTGGCCCGCGTCGTCACTTCGTCCGTAGGTCCCCATGACATATGCTGTCGCTACGGCGGAGAAGAATTTGTCGTGCTTCTGCCGCTTGCCACCGCTCCGGAGGCTTTGATCACGGCGGAACGTATTCGTACAGCCTTTGAAACGAGGGAAAATCCTCTCGGAATCCCGATAACCATCTCGTCGGGCATCGCCCATTATCCATCCCACGCCGAATCGGCTGACATGCTGTTTCAACGGGCCGACCACGCTTTGTATCGGGCCAAGGAATCGGGGAAAAACAGAACCATCGTCGCCGACTAGAAAATGGAGCGTTTCCACATGAGTCGAATCGTGGAGACGCTCCGTTCGTTGTGCCGGTTTATGGTTCCTCATATCGTTTTAACTCGATCCCGCTCGCAGCTTTGGCGATCATCTTCGAAATCATTCGAAACGTGGCATTCATCAAGAACGGCACGCGAAGCATCCAATTTTGCAGGATGATTTTGAAGCTGGAGCTGGCGACCATCCCCTCTGCCGCTGACTGGCCGATTTTCTGGTTTTTCTCCACAAACGCTCTCATCCCTTGCTCGTAGGCTGCAAAAGCCTGTGCATGATCCCCTTTCGCGAGTTTCAACTCACCGGCCAGCACATAAGCACCGACGAGCGCCAGGCTGCTGCCCTGCCCGGAAAGCGGCGACGGGCCATAGGCCGCGTCGCCTACAAGCGCAACACGGCCTTTCGACCATGCAGGCATGTGAATTTGGCATATCTCGTCAAAATAAAAGTCTTCCGCCTCCTTCATCGCATGAAGCAGCCGCTGGGTTTCCCAACCGTTCTCGCCGCCGAAAATATTGGCTACAAGCTGCTTCTGGGCTTCGAGATTGTGCCGGTCGCATGGCAATGTCCCCGATTTAAAAATGAACAGTCCTCTAGCTTCCGTGTTGTCGCGTGCGCTGTACATCCCTACCGTCTTACCACGAACGGCATAGATTTGCTGGCAATGGTTGAGGTCCAGATAATTGCGGGTCGTAAATATCGAAATATAGCAGCCCAGCGAACGTTTAAACTGTTCCTCCTCGCCAAAAGTCAGCCTGCGAACATTGGAATGAAGCCCATCCGCTCCGATCACCAAATCGAAGGTTTGCGGCTTGCCGTTCGCAAATTGCACCTCCGCCCCCTCTTCCGTCTCGCGAATTGCGGTGATCGAATCATTCCATAGATAGTTCACCGTATCTTTTGTGAGATTGTACAACATATCAGTCAGATCATCGCGCATCACCTCGATGTCCAAACCTGCCTCGTTGCCGATGCTCGCTTCGCTGATCCGGCCTTTAATCTTGCCGCTGCCGTTTACAAAATAAACGCCGGTCATTTGCGTATCCGCCGCACGTACTTGATCGAGAATGCCCATCCGCTCCAGGACCATAAGAGCCGCTCCGCGAATATCCACCGCGTAACCGCCCCGCCGCAGGGCCGGGGCCCGCTCAACGATCGTCACCTCAAAGCCATGGCGGTGAAGCCAGTAGGCAAGCGCCGGTCCGGCAATGCTAGCTCCTGAAATCAGTATGCGTTTCGTTTTTTCGGTCATATAAGACACGCTCCTGTCTTAAAATTATTAGGATGAGGATGATATCCGCTCGATCGCAGCGCGGACCGAAACGCGAAATGAGTCTGAAGCAGATCGTGGATTCCGCCATTGCCATAGCCGATAAAGAAGGACTGTCCGCTGTGTCTATGAATAAGGTCGCCGCATCCTTGGGATTTACGACCATGGCCCTCTACCGTTACGTTCCTAGCAAAGAAGATCTTATACTTCTTATGCAGGATGCCGTGCTCGATATCTCAATCCCGGAGGAAAATTCCGCTCACTGGCGCGAAAATATGACCGCCGTTGTCCTCGCCATCATGAGGTGCTTTCAGGAACAAGGCGGCATTGGAGCATCTCGTAACATCAGAGCGGTTTCCCCATCTGTCGCCGGTCATCCTTGCGGGCGCCTATTCGCCGGAGAACGATTACAAGGATGGGCATTCCTACGGTTTCGAATTTGATTTTGGCCTCGCCCGAATATTGGATGGGATTGAGCATTATGTGAATTCCAAGCGATAGTTATGAAAAAAGCTCTTGTCACAGTTAATGGCAGGAGCTTTTTTTCATAGAACGAAAATCTTTGGACTAATTTCTCCCCTTTCGATAAAAAGTTCTCCCTTCTTTCGGGCACGGACTATCCCATATAATAGTAAGTAATCCTTATTGCGGAAAGGAGGATAGTTAAGGGACTGAACGACCGGAAGGAGGGCATGCCGAAGATCGAATTTAGCGATGAGGATTTTTTGTAAGCGCTTTATATTTTATGCGATTTCAATTACCAATCCATTAAAGGAGGCTCAACGATGAACTTTCATGGTTCCCGCTTGTATGCACGTCTACGCCCCCGTTTGCTATTAGGGCTCGTTACCGCGCTCATCATCTCGCTTTTTTCCGTCATTGCGTCCCCTCTCCCCTCTGCCGCGGCTCCCGCCGGAGGCTATAAAATCGTCGGCTATTGGCACAACTTCGACAACGGCTCAGGCTTTATCCGGCTGCGCGACGTATCTCCGGATTTCGACGTGATTAACGTTTCGTTCGCGGAGCCGACAAGCGGCGGTGGCGGTGTGATCGGCTTCACCCCCTATAACTACACCGATGCCGACTTCAAAGCCGACGTCGCGTATCTGCAAAGCAAAGGCAAGAAGGTCGTCATCTCCATTGGCGGCGCGAACGGTCAAGTGCAGCTCGCGACTACGGCCGCTCGGGACGCGTTCGTCAGCTCGGTGACGGGCATCATCGAGAAATACGGGTTCGACGGACTCGATGTTGACTTCGAAGGACACTCGCTCTATTTGAATGCCGGCGATTCCGACTTCCGCCATCCGACAACGCCCGTCATCGTTAATTTGATCGATGCGCTCAAGTCGCTGAACAGCCACTTCGGCACGGACAAATTCATTCTGACCATGGCGCCGGAGACGTTCTTCGTCCAGCTTGGGTATTCATTCTATGGCGGAAGCTGCATCAGCTGCGATTCGCGCGCCGGCGCCTACCTGCCCGTTATTTATGCGACGCGCGATATTCTGGACTGGCTCCAAGTGCAAAATTATAACTCCGGCCCGATCACCGGCCTCGATGACCAGTACCATACGATGGGCAGCGCCGATTTTCACGTCGTCATGGCCGATATGCTGTTGACCGGGTTCCCCGTGAACAAGAACGCCAACCTGTTCTTCCCGCCGCTGCGTCAGGAGCAGGTGCTGCTTGGCTTGCCGGCGAACGGCAATGCGGGCGGAGGCTTTACACCGGTTGCTGAGGTGCAAAAGGCGCTCGATGCGCTCGTGAAGGGCCAGCAGCTTAGCACCTACAAAACGCGGGGCAGCGCAACCGGTTACCCGAACTTTGGCGGTCTGATGACATGGTCGATCAACTGGGATAAGTTCAATCAATTCGAGTTTTCCACGAAGCACCGCGCCTATTTGAACGCCTTGAACCCGCCGGCGCCGGATACGCAGCCTCCGACGGCTCCGACGAATTTGGTATCGACCGGCAAAACCGCAACCAGCGTCTCCCTGTCCTGGAATGCTTCGACCGACAATGTCGGGGTGACCGGCTATACGGTCTCTTATGGCTCCTCGCAGGTGAACGTGACGGGCACGAGCACAACGATACAGGGCCTGAAGCCGAATACCAGCTATACGTTCTCGGTAACGGCCAAGGATGCCGCCGGCAATGTCTCGCCCGCCAGCAATGCGGTGATGGTCAAGACGGACGAATCGTCCGGCGACACCCAAGCCCCGACTGCGCCGACTCAACTGAGCGTTGTCTCCAAATCGGCTACGAGTGTAACGCTGAGCTGGGCAGCGTCCTCCGATAATGTCGGAGTGACCGGTTACACGGTCGCCTACGGATCGTCGCAAGTGAACGCGACAGGAACGAGTGCCTCGATAGAGGGCCTGAAGCCGAATACCAGCTACACGTTCTCGGTAACGGCCCGGGATGCCGCGGGCAATGTCTCGCCTGCCGCAGTAATTACGGTGACGACGGATGCACCGTCAGGCGCGCAGCCGTGGGCCCCCGGAACCGCCTATAAAATCGGCGATGAGGTTACATACGCTGGCAAAACCTATGTGTGCCGCCAAAACCACACTTCGCTGCAAGGCTGGGAGCCGCCGAATGTCGCGGCGCTGTGGCAGCTGAAGTAAGTCGAGCACGCAGCAGCTGACGAAGCCGAGATCACTCACGCTGCGAAAATGCCGCTTGCCGCCGGATGGCGGCAAGCGCATAAGCTCAAGGATTCCCGCCGCGGCTGAGATTCACCACTTCCGGATCGCAAGGATGAACGAAGCCAAAGCCGCAAGGGAGGCAATCGTCCGTACATGATTCCAAGCGACCCACTTGGAAAGATAAAGATTCCATAGCTGTGCTCCCTCGGAGCTTCCGGGAGCGACCGCGGCCAAAGCGTCATTCAACGGAACGTTAAAAACGATCGTCACCAGAAAAGAGCCGACGAAGTAAAGTATACACCCGACCAGCACATAGGCCGCGCTGTCCGTTCCCCATTTTGTCAAGGAAGCGATCCCCAGAATGACACACGCCAAGGCCGTTCCCATAAACACCAAGCTAAACAACGGATTAAGCACCGTGACGTTGATCGACTGCATGGCAGCAATGCCTTGCTCCGCCGGGAGACGGGCCAGAGCCGACATCACAAAAGTCGAAAAAGCGAAAAACAATCCGGCAATCAAGCCGGAGCCTAATGCCGAAGCATAAGTCAGACCAAACAACAAGTTCCCCATTCGGCTCACACCTCCCATACGCAGACCCCTGCGGTAATTTTCGCATCCCTAGCTGATTTCACATCCTGCTTGTTCATTGATTTTCCTCCTTGTTCACGGTCAATTGTTTGTACAAGCAAATGTTTGTCCAAAAAATCAAATGAAACTCATTCGATTTTTTCCAACCGATCGCTTACCTCGTCTAATTGAAGCGACAGTGCGTCACTTTCTTCTCCGAGAATGGCTGCATAGCGGCTCCGGAGATTAATCCAGCACTCGTTAATGCTAGCTTCCAGCGCTTTGCCTTTATCCGTTGCGTAAATCAGCGATAACCTGCCCTCTACACGGTTATACAGCAAGCCTTTGGCCGCGAGCTTCTCAATTAGGCGAGTTACCGTGGATGGCTGAAGGTGTAAAATTTGGCCTAATTCTTTCTGCGAAATTCCGTCATGTTCATACACGGCCATAAGCAAAAATGCAGAGGTCGGAGATATGCCGCTTGATGCAAATTCATCCTCCGCCATTTTGGTAATTACCCTGCCGAGACGATTTGCCGTGAAATATAGACACTCTTTAAGATAGACCTGCAACATGGCTGCAACCTCCTTATCTTCAAAATTGTTTGCACAAACAAATTTAGTCCAAATTCCGTTTTTTGTCAAGGGTGTTTTATCGCGTGAATGGAGCCGTAGAAGTTTTTCTACGGCTCATAGTGTAGTAATCTTTGTAAGTCTATAGAAACATACGGAGGTGGGGTATCTACTGTAGGAGTGATAGCGTTCGCCTTTGTCTGCGGGAAATACCCGCTGACAACAGCGACCGGAAGTAGATACCCCGCCAGCCTGATCACAGAACAAAGCGTAAACCGTTCGAGCGTTTAGTTTACGATAAATTTTATTCTGGTTCCGTCCGAGTATTTGGAAAGCTTATTTCCTACCCAGCTTCCTGCCCCCCGGTTGTCGGACGGAGTAACGTACCGAATATCCGCGCCTTTTCCCCCTTCCAAGCACATCGCCATCGGCCATTCGTCCCGATCGTAGCCTTTCTTCGGCGGATAGCCTTTCAGTGACTCTGCACGCCGCTCACGGGTACCGTCGCGCTCGATAGTACATACATCCGATTTGCCCGCTGCAATGGCATCTTTAATATGCGCTCCGGTTTCGGGGTATCGGTCTCTCGGAAAAATTAAAACGTAATCGTAAGATGATGCCGCAAAGGAAACGTTATTCGAGCCTGCAACCGGGAAAAAACTTGCCAGTAAAACCGAGACGAGGAATAAAATCGAAAATAGTGCCTTGCCCAACTTCTTAACCATTCGGTTACCTCCATATCTCATATTTGGAATATTATTCCTATATCATTGTAATTGATAATAGATTATCACTCAATAGTTTTGTGCCAAGTTGTTTCTATAGCTTTTGTAAAGACGTTATGACCGAAAAAAAGCCAGGTCCTCTTCTTGGCAGAAGTTGACCTGGCTTTCTCTCCGTCTGTATGTGGGAATGAACAGCTTATTGCATACTTCCCGCATGAATGCCGGGGCGTTTATGGTTCCATGGCCGGGCGGCTTCCAATTGACTCGCAAGCTGCAGCAGCGTAGCTTCGTCGGCGAATCGTCCGGCAAACTGCATCCCGATCGGCAAGCCGTCTGCGCTCCAACCAAGCGGCAGCGAAATAGCGGGCTGGCCCGTCGTATTAAAGAGACTCGTGAACGGGGCGTGGGTAAACACCTGCTCCGTCCAGCGTCTGACATCGATTTCCGGGTCGTTGGCATTCAGCACGCCCAGCGGAAGCGGCGGTGACGCGATCGTCGGGGAAAGCAGCACATCAACCTGCTCGAAAAATCGGCCGACGGATCGGGAAGCTTTCGCACTGATATCGATAGCCGTCAGCAGATCATGGGCGGACAAGGACGCTCCGTGCCGGTACGCTTTCAGGATCGTCGCTTCAAGGTTATGCTCCGACGGTGTACGATTCAGGGCTTTTGCAAGCCGCTCGATCCCATGGCAAGTATTGGCTGCCCAGATATTCATCGTCGCCACGAACAATGCCTCGTAATCCACCTCAGGCGAAGCCTCCACCAATTCGTGCCCCAGCTCCTCGCATAAGCTGACGGTTTCGTGCAATACCCGCAAGCATTCCGCATCAACGGGCGTGCCCGATAACGGCTTGGCTGTCCAAGCAATGCGCAACCGCCCCGGCGCCGCAGCCGCTTCTACGGAAAACGGTCGGCCCGGCCTCTCCGCCCAAGCATACGCGCCCGGATCGGGACCCGCTACCGCATCCAGCAGCGCAGCCGCATCGCGAACCGTTTTGGTTACGGCAAACTGAACTCCAAGGCCGCTTAAGACTTCTCCGCTGTCCGGTCCGTTGGGCGTTCGCCCGCGTGTCGGCTTCAAGCCGACCAGGCCGTTGCAAGACGCCGGAATGCGGATGGAGCCTCCGCCGTCATTGGCATGGGCGAACGGCACGATGCCTGCCGCTACCGCCGCGGCCGAGCCGCCGCTTGAACCGCCGGGACTCCTTTCCGGATTCCAAGGGTTTCTCGTCGGCCCGTACAAGACCGCTTCCGTCGTCGCGTTGAATCCAAATTCCGGCGCCGTGGTGGACCCCAACGTCACCAGACCTGCCTGACGGAACCGCCTCATCAGCTCGGAGTCGTACGGGTAAACCATCCCTTCTCCCAGTCGGCTGCCGCTGTTGAGAGGCACTCCGGCAGCATGCAGCGTCGAATCCTTGGTCAAAAACGGGACACCTGCAAACGGGCCGTCCGATAACACGGACTCGCTCTCCTTTTCCGCTTGCTCCTGCATCGAGACGGCCATCACATTCAATTGCGGATTCACCAGCCGGATAGCTTCGCTGGCTAACGCCGTCAGTTCCCGGGGCGTAACCTCGCCGCGCTTGACCAGCTCAGCCAGTCCCAGACCGTCATAACTCGAATACTCGGATAACTTCATATCACTCACCTCTTTCTTGGGAATGCACTTATCATAAGAGGTGGAGCGTCCTTGAGATCAAGCCCGCAAAAAACTACTTTTTCCAAAAAAATCTGGAGTACCCCCACATTTTTATTGTAATATTCATATATTAAGGTAGAATTGGGGGTTGCTTACATGAAAATCGGGGCATTCGCCAAACGGTTTGACGTGTCTGTCGATACGGTCCGTTACTACATTGAGCTGGGGCTGCTGCTTCCGGATAAAAAAGCAAGCGCCCAATATGAGTTTACTCCTTCGTGCGTAGACGATATGGTGCTCATCAACGAGATGAAGCAGTATCATTTTACACTCCAGGAGATCCATCAGATGCTTATGTTTAAGCGGATCACTGACTTTACCGTCGTCAAAGACGCCCGCTGCCATTATCTGCGTTTGTTGAACGAAAAGAAGCGGCAGCTGAAGAGAGACAAAGAGCAGCTGGAGAACGCGCTGCGGCAGATCGAAAACAAATTGCGCGCTTTGCAAGACGAACCCGAGGCGGGAGCGCAGACCGGGGTGCCTTACTCCTTTTTGCCCCTGCTCTACTGCCCTTCCTGCCAGATCCCGCTGCAAATCCGTAACGCCCACCTTCAGGGAAGATACATGCTAAGCGGGCAATTGGACTGCCGCTGCTCTTATCGGGCGGAAATCCGAGACGGCATCCTGCTCACCATGGATAAAGAAAACGCTCGCTCCGCCTATACCTATGGCTATGATCACGAGCGCTTTGAACTGCTCTCCTCCGCTTTTATCCGCCTGACGGAAAAGGGCAGCCTGTGGATGGCCGGCCGTCTTATGAACGAGTCTCCTGCGAAGCATCGGCTGATTGTGGAAGCCAACGCTGACGTGTACACGATGCTGCCGAAATATATCTCGTCTCTCCCGCCGGAGACGATGTACGTTTTTTGCGGTACGTCGCGCACAATGCTTTCCAGGCTCAAGGAGCGGCTTACGCAGAGCCATGCCGATTTGCAAGCGTTGTACCTCGAGAGCGGTGATTGGCGGCTTCCGCTTGCTCCCGCTACCGTCGACTTGATCGTCGACAGCTTTTCGTTCAATGACTTTTCGTTGGACAACCGGCTCTTCCCGCTTCTCCCGATGCTGCCTTATCTCAAGCCGGACGCCCATGTGATCGGAAACTATTTGTTTTACCAGCCGCCGGCAGCTTCGCTTTCGCAAATTCGCCATCTGTTTCCGCGAGCGCATGAGCGAACCTATTATCCGGATTATTTGGACGAGAACTTCTCCCGTATTGGCATGGAGCTATCCGAGCGCGAGCTGCTTGGTACCATGAGCGATCCGGGCAGCTATTTGCGCTATCACGTTCCGAATGAAAAGCTTCATCTGTTAGCCTATCTGGCTAAGCATCGTGATACCGGGGGACTTCGCTCTAGGTGTTAACCTTACTGCCTGTCAATCGATAAAAAACAAAAGCCGCCGGACGATGTGTCCGGCGACTTGCATTAGGGGCTGTTCCACTGCTCTTCAGCTCGTACTACTTTTTATGACTGTCTATAAATTTCTTAAGTTCTTCCACAGGAATGGCGCCAACGATTTTGTCGACCGGTTCACCGTTTTTAAATAGGATCGTCGTTGGAATGCTCATGACTCCAAACTGAGCGGCCGTATTGGCTTCTTCATCTACATTGACCTTGAGAATTCTCACGTCGCTGTTATGTTCCCGATCAAACGCTTCGAGTATGGTACCGAAATAGCGGCAAGGCGCGCACCAAGTCGCCCAAAAATTGACTAATGTCAAGCCATCATTCTTTAAATCATTAGTAAAGGTAGTATCCGTAGTATGGCAAATGGTCATTTGTAGCTTCCTCCCTTTATTTCTATCCTAAATTTAATTCAAACAAATCGAACCGACGGAGATTTCATCACCTCCTCCGCCCTGCTCCGTGGTTCCAGCAGCTAACTAAGCATTTATTATCCGAAATCTTCCTCCGTCAAGTCCAAATTAACGCCCATCGCTGTTCGGCTGCCGTCAGCTGCAGCAAAAACCACTTGGGATGGCATGAAGTACGAAGCGTCTCCTGCGGCATATAAACCAGGTATCGAGGTTCTTCCCGATGCATCCGTCTTGAGTCCGCCATTCTCCGTCCGTTCACAGCCCAGACGTTCTCCGAACGGTACAGCCGGTACAAATCTCGGCATCACGAAGCCACCGGCTCTCGGCAGCTCAGTTCCATCCGCGAAACGAACATGCTCAAGCCGCCCATTGTGGCCGACGAAAGCCGTGACAAGCTGCTCCATCACCACGATTCCCTTGGATTGAAGGCGTGTCTTCTGCTCGTCCGACAAGGACGACTTGCCGTGCGTGCAGACGACCACATCTTTGCTCCAATTGAGGAGAAGCTTGGCTGTATGAAAAACAGTCGGAGATTCGGACACAACGACAAGCGGCTGATCCTGCAGCTCCCAGCCGTCGCAATAAGGGCAATTAAACAAGCTTTTCCCATACAGCGGATAGAAGCCGTCGATTTCGGGAAATACTTCTTTTACCCCCGTCGCTAAAATCAGCTTTCGCGCTTGAATCCTATAGCCCGATGCATCCACCACCTCGAAAAATCCGGATTCGATTTTGCGAACCTCGACGGCTTCGGTTTGCAGATGCTTGACGGATGGATAACGAAGAACCTGTTCATAAGCGACGCGGCGGAACTCGGCCGGCGTCACGCCGTCTCTCGTAATAAAGCCGTGAGACGCATGCGTAACGGCATTTCGCGGCCTGTTGTTATCGATTAAAGCCACGCTTCGTCTTGCCCTGCCGAGCACGAGGGCTGCATTCAATCCGGCAGGCCCGCCGCCAATAATCGCGCAATCGTAAATCATGATGCTCATCTCCTCAAATTAGATATTAAAGACTCATTATATCTATGATTAATTTAAAAAAAACTTGTTCGTGCACTGCACCGTGCTTTTTCTTTTAACGAAGGGCACGTCTTAAGCTTGTGTTTGCTTTCGGGCCAGATCCGCCAATTTCGCTTCCTTAAGATGCGACTCCATCTTCTCTTCCGCTTCCTTCATTACCGCTTGAATCAAACATTCGTCGCCGTGGACAAAATCGCATTCGAATAAGGAGGCGTTGCCTTCAATGGCATGGATAATGTCCAAAAACGTAATGTCGTCTTTCTTGCGGGTTAGCCGGTAACCGCCGTTAGCTCCAGATACCGATTCGATCATTCCTGCCTTCACGAGCCTCGTTAAAATTTTGGAAAGATAGGTCGGTGAAACGCCTTGGGATTCCGCCAACTGCTGCACGCCTACCGGTTTAACCGGAGAAGCTTCAATCAGCGCGAGCATCGTGTGCAGAGCATAATTTGTCGCTTTTGAAAATCTCATGGCCAACACCTCAATTAAAGACTTATAGTGTCTATAATATCCTTGAATTACGGACCTGTCAAGGCGCATCTTATCATTTCGACTTTCTTGACACAAAACACCGCAATGTGAACTGCGGCATTTTGTATCAAGCGAGAACCGTTCACAGGCTCCTGCTGTTATCTCATGCTCCTCTGCTCGTCAATCGAAGCGCCGACCCGCTTCGTCAGAAGCTCCAGGAGATAAAGACTCGCCTCGTCTTTATCAGTGGTTAGCTCTTTGAACTTTTGCAGAGCGGTGTTAAGCTTCGGAAACTCGGAATCGAAACCTTCCTGTGCTTCTTTTACTCTTTTAGTATCCATTAGCTCCTCTAACCCCTGAACTCCCTGCTCCTTCAATTTGTCCAAGTTCGAATCCAGCTCTTTGACGAGCGCATCATATTTTTTAGAAGCGGACTTGGGATCGTTTAATTTCATCTTGACATACACGTTTATGCGATACCCGTAGAGTCCAATGGCCCTGTAGCCACCGTGAATCCACATGGTACCGCCGCCGTTACGGGTATAATCAATACTGGACAGCTCTGACATCGCTTCATTTACCGTTTGATGAATAGCGTCCGTCTGAGTCTTCAGCTTGCTGTTGCTTGCAAGCAATTTGTCCGTCTCTTGTTGAAAGCACTCGCCGATATAGCGATACATTTCATCCTGGCCGTGTTCGGAGCGATCCAGCTCGTTCTTGGCATATTCGTCCTCATAAGTCTGAACGATTTCATCCTCGGACATGTTGGAGGCAGCCACTCTTGTGCACAGGCTCCGGTTTACTTTCTCTAAGGTGGCGTTACTGTCAGTATCCGTCGGGGCCTGAGCAGCGTCTGGTTTCGCTTTCGCTTTAAAGAACGCCACAACGTCGCTCACGGTCGAGATTTTCCCGGAGGCATTCAGCCGGTTATCGATCTCAACATCCGATACAAAGCTTTTGTCCTTTTGAATAAATATGGACGGGGCAGTAATTGCGGCGCTGCCTCCCGAGCCTTTCCCGGTAACGTAATCGGCGAGCACGATCACATCCTTCTTGCCGTCTCTATCAACGTCTTTAAAGGAAACCGCTTGGACGGATTCGAAATTCCACGACGCGACGAGCTTCGGCTGCGGGAACGTATACAAGGAATGGCCTTCGGCATCCTTTAAGCTAAGCACAAGCTCTTTGCGCCCGTCTGCATTCGCGCGTTTCGCGGACACAAAACGAACCTTGCCCCACGACTCCAGTTCAACCTGAAACGACTGGTCCGCAATTTCTTCAAGCGTTGCCCCATCATTGGCAGGAGCGGCTTGCGATGCTGCGCCCGGAGAGGCCGCCGAAGGAGCAGGCGCTGCCGATCCGGACGGAGGCGATTTCGAATCGGAAGCTTTCGCGGGCTCGTTAAGCTGGCTTTGCTGTCCGGACGGATTGCATCCCGTTAGCACCATTAATAAAATACATATCGCCAATAACCTCATTTGCCCATTCTCTCCCACCCTTCTCTATAAACCAGAAATGAACCATATATTGGCACATTCGACCATTGCCTTTTCATATTCGCGCTGTACGGACAAATTCCTGCAAACCCTACATTACTCCGTTACTCCGAGTTGAACCATGCGTACCTTTTCTCCGGCGAGAACACCGCGGCCTCCCGGAGGGATGACCAAGAAACAGTCGGAATCCTTGATCGAAAGCATCACGCTGGACTGATCGGGTCCTGCCATTTTGACATACACCTTGCCGTCTTCGATATAGCTTTTGGCCCGCACGAAGCGAGGATAGGCATTGACTTTCGTAAAATCCTCCCCTAAGAATGCGGTCGCTTCCGGCGGGAGAACGTCCTTCTTCCCCTGCATGCCCCAGAGCACCGGACGAACAAACAACTCAAACCCCACAAAGCAAGCCCCCGGATTCCCGGAAAGTGCGAAAAGAAACTTGTCCTTCATCACGCCAACCGTCGTAGGGCTGCCCGGCCGCATCATGACCTTGTTGAATAACGTTGTCCCTTCCCACGCTTCAAAAATGTCGACCATAATATCGTAATCGCCTACCGAGACTCCGCCTGTCGTAATGACACAATCCGCTATGGAAAAGGCGTCGGTTATTCGCTCCATAGCCCGCTCCGCATCGTCAGGGATCGTTTCCATCAGAACCGGGGTGCCGCCCGCCTCCCGGACTAGTGCTGCAAGCATATGCGTATTGCTGTTCCTGATTTTCCCGGGCTCAAGCGGCGCATGAACGCTCAACAATTCCGAGCCGGTTGCAAATATGGCTACTTTGGGGCGCTTAAATACGTTAACCGTTTCCATGCCGAAGGCAGCTAGCAGGGCAATCTCACCCGCATTTATTTTCCTCCCCTTTTCCAAGACAAGCTCGCCTTTTGCCAGTTCAAATCCGGGTAAGGTTATGTTTTGACCTTCCTTCTGTTCTTTTTTGATCGAAATGAACGTTTTTCCATCTTGCTCAAAGCATTCCGCAATCTCAAGCATGACGACCGCATTTGCGCCTTCCGGCACCATAGCACCCGTCATAATCCTCGATGCCATATTCCCCGTTATGGTTTTTGTCGGCGTCGAGCCGCAAGGAATGCTCTCGATGACTTCCAGAACAACCGGCTGATCGGAAGATGCGCCGATTGTCGATTCCCACCGTATGGCAAACCCGTCCATACCCGAACGGCAAAAATGCGGCATGGGGTCCGATGCGAAAACATCCGCCGCCAATCTCCTGCCAAAAGCTTCCTCTAATGGTACGCGCTCGACGTCTCCCGGCCGAATATGCTGTTGAATCATCTTTTGCGCCGCATCAGGTTGAATGGCGTTCCTGCGAAAACGGTTCGAAAGCTGTACACGTTCCATACTATCCTCCAATCTGCGACATTCTCCTGGAAGTCGGCTGATGCGTCTGTTTTTCATCGTCTAAGACTTTTGCCATTTCATGATTTTGGGGCTTCAAATGCAAAGCTTTAAGAAAGAGCTCGCGAATGGCATTATCATTTCCGATCGATTTTCGTACATTAAATTCGTCCGACCAGTATAAACAAGGCTTAATGCTGCCGTCAGCCGTCAGGCGAAGCCTGTTGCACGTCTCACAAAAATGATCGCTTACCGGATGGATGAGTCCGAAGCTTCCTTGTGCTCCTTCGATTCGGTAATTTTCGGAAGGCCCGCTGCCACGGATCGTATGGCAAGGGATAACCTTCCACCCCATTTCGCGACATTGATCGAAAATGGCCGTTAACGGCATATAAGAAGCCTTCCACCCTTTGTCTTGATGGCCGATCGGCATGTATTCGATAAATCGGATTTGAAGCGGCCGTTCCACGGACAACCTCAAGAAATCTGCAATTTCATCATCATTGATCCCCTTCATGAGCACGACATTTATTTTGATCGGATGGAGCCCCACTTGCAGGCAAGTATCCATACTATCCAGAACACGCCGCACATCTCCGCCGCGGGTAATGAAAGCAAACCTGTCTGCGCGCAGCGAATCCAAGCTGATATTGACGCGAGTCAATCCCGCCGCTTTCAGCTTAGCCGCTTTCGGTGCGAGAAATATGCCGTTCGTGGTCAAAGCGATATCTTCTATTCCCGGAACGGCGGCAATCATGGCTACAAGTGTTTCAAGCTCCTTGCGAACTAACGGCTCCCCTCCGGTGAGCCTTACTTTTCGCACACCCATTCCTGCCAGTACCCGCACAACCTCTGCGATCTCCTCATACGTCAATATCTTCTGGCCAGGTTCGAATTCCATTCCCTCAGGAGGCATGCAGTATACACATCGTAAATTGCAGCGGTCCGTCACGGATATACGCAAATAATCGTGGACCCTGCCGAACGAATCGATCAATGGACGGTTCATCCCTCGGCCTCCTTTCGTCACACCGTTTTATAAAAATGCGCTACCCGATGACATCATCGAATAGCGCACGACTTTGCTCCTTCTATACGCGTTCTTCAAAGTAGATATGATAACGCAGGTTGGCTTTCGGATCATGCGAAACAAAACAGTTTCTTGCTTGGCTGCGCTCCAGCTTGGTCAATGATTCGTCAAATAAAGGTACGGAAAGAAACTGAGCGGCATTGAAATAAAACTTCAAATAGGCCCGGTCTTCCGTGAGCGCTGTCTTGAACAGGGTGAACGGCTTGGGCTGCGTTTGCTCTTCGCCCGAGAGATCTTCAATCCATACGGTGATCCGGCTTCCTTCATACTTGGATAAGATCGTATCCCATTCCATCATAAGCCCCCGGCTTTGACGTTATTTTGGCCGCAATGGCTGCACTCCGCATGTTCCTTGACTTCGACTTCTAACCGGTAGCCCTGCAGCCAATCCCAGAAATGATAATCTGCCCGCTCTTCAAGATAGGCGAGCATGTCCTCCTCCTTCTCCCAAGCCCCAGTCCCCGTAACCTCTGCAACGACGTATTCGAGCCCTTCTGCCTGTTTCTGCTCCAGGCTCCATTTCGCATGCCTCGGAAACAAGCTTTTCAACTGATCGTCAATGGTTTGCTCAAAAGATTGCCCGGTCGCATCCGCTGCAGTTTCCCGAATGAAACATAAATCCATGAAAAACTCCGATTTCTTCATCTATTTCACTTCCTTCTTGTAAATAACTAAGGCAATTGGAAACAGAATGACGTTTAACGCGGCAAACAAAATCACCAGCTTATAGTTTTCAAAATAATAATTGTTGATCGTATACTGCGTGAAAATGATATTGAGCAGCAGCACAACACTCAGCAGGATGACGCCCCGATAGCTACGCTTCATACCGCTTCACTCCCGTTGCATAAATAGTCGGCCCTTCGACAGCTACGATAATTTCCGGCAGCGGCCTTCTTGGCGGCCCTCCTGTCGGTGCACCCGATTTAGGGTCAAAAAATCCGTGATGGCACGGACAAACCATTTTTTTCTCCTCGCCGTTCCAAAATACGGGGCATTTCAAATGAGTGCATGCATTTTGATACGCTTTGTATTCATTTTCGCCCAAGCGAATCAGCAACGCCGAATCGTGTTCCCCGGGATAAGCAAATTCGACCGCCTCCCCGACTTTTAACGCTTGCACGTCGGCGATTTTCATTTTGGGATGGCTTTTTTGGCCGAGCCCCGCAAGCTCTTTGGCCGCCAGTCCGCCCCAGGGTAGCGTGGAAATGGCAAACACTCCCGCCGCCCCCACCATCGTCTTCATAAAGCCGCGCCGGTCCAAGGTTCGCTCATTATTTTTACGAATGTTATGCGTGTAATTGTCTTCGTTATACGGAACCTTGTTATTCTTCTCTTGATCCATGCGGTCCACCCGCTTTCTAATCATAGTCGCTTTCCTTAATCAGACGGTTCAGAACAGCTTCTGTATTCCTTGAATAATACCGGGAAGGCTGATTTGTACACGGGTCTCCCCTTCCAGCGGCTCGAACGGCTGCCGGCTGGACACCCATTTGCCTACCCGATGACGTTCCCGCTTCTCGGCCAACTCGTTCTCGTCGATCCACTGCAGCGTATTGGTCGGGCAAACGGATGCGCACATCGGCGGGATGCCGTCCTTCGTACGGTCGTAACAAAGATCGCATTTATACATCAGGTTCTGCTCTTCATCGAATTTCGGAATCCCGTAAGGACAGGCAATCGTACAGTTCTGACATCCGATGCATTTCTCGACGAGCGCGGACAGCACCGCGCCTTCTTCCGTGATCTGGATGGCTTGCGCCGGACAGCTTCTGGCGCATGCCGGATTGACACAGTGCAGACACATCAGCGGAATCGTCTGCCGGTCCACAAGCGGATTAACATCATAGACATAATTGCGGTTCCGTTCGTCGTGACCGCCGCATTGCGTACAAGCGGCAAGACAGCTTCGGCAGCCGATGCAGTTATCCATTTCGATATACAATAGTTTTTTCACAGCAGTGCCCCCTTCGTCCCATCCGCCAGCTTCTCAATCTGGGCTGCACAAGCTTTAAATTCCGGCATTTTCGACATCGGGTCCAGCGCGGCAATGGTCAGCAGGTTGATCGACTGTTCATGTCCGAAATGATAAGGCACGAAAACGGTATCCTTACGTATGGCCTCGATGATCTTCACTTTAAAGTACGCTTCGCCGCGCCGGGTATACAAACGAACGATTTCTTCGTGCTCGATACCGTACAGCTTGGCGGTTTCCGGGTGTACTTCGACGAACGGTTCCGGGCACATATCCCGCAAAAAGGGAATTCTCCGCGTCTGGTTCCCGGATAAGTAATGATAGACGACCCTGCCGGTGGTCAGCCTGAGCGGATACTGTTCACACGGCTCCTCCGCAGGCGGCCGGTAAGGAAGCGCGCATATTTTCGCTTTGCCGTCCGGATGGTAAAACTTTTTATCCAAAAACATATAGGGAGTTCCTTGATCCTGCTCGTCCCGGCACGGCCAAAATACACCGTTTTGCTTCTCGATTTTATCCCACGTCGCCCCGTAGTAATCCGCATATCCGCCTTTGGAGGCTAGCCTGAATTCCTCCGCAACTTTGCTTGCCGTCGTCAGATGACGGAAATATTGGCCTCGGCCGAGACGCTCGGCCAGCTCCACCTGAATCTGCCAATCCGGCTTCGACTCGCCAAGCGGCTCCTGGGCTTTATTGATCTTGATGATCCGGCCCTCCAGGTTGGTCACGGTGCCCTCATCCTCCGACCATGTTACGGAAGGAAGAACGACATCGGCAAATTCCGCCGATTCCGATAAGAACATATCGCAGCAGACCATGAAATCCAGGCTTTTCAGCGCCGCGCGGACGAAGTTTTGATTCGGCGCGGAAACTGCGGGATTGGAGCACAGCAAGTATAAGCCGCGGATCGTTTTTTCGGTCATCAATTCGAACATTTCATAAGCCGAAACGCCAGGCTGCGGCATTTCTTCCGGCGTAATTCCCCAGACACTGCACACTTCCTGCACGTGCTTCGGATTCGTGATTTTGCGATAGCCCGGAAGCGCATCCGCTTTCTGTCCGTGCTCCCGGCCGCCCTGACCGTTTCCTTGGCCTGTAAACGTGGCGACGCCGGATTTGGGCCGGCCGATTTTGCCGGTCACCAGGCACATGTTCGTGTACGCTGATACGTTGTCCGTTCCTTTATGCTGCTGCTCGATCCCGCGCGCGAACAGGACGACAGCGTTCGGCGCTTTGCCGTAGATTTCTGCGGCGCGGATCAATTTCTCCGGTGCCACTCCCGTAATTTCACTCGTATACTCCGGGGTAAACGCCTTCACGACTTCCATCGTTTCTTCGAAGCCGTTCGTATGCTCGCGAATAAACGCTTCGTCCGCAAATCCTTGCTGGATAAGCAAATTCACCATGCAGTTCGCGAGCGCCAGATCGGTGCCGGGCTTGAGATCGAGATGGACGTCGGCCCGTCTCGCAATCGGGGTTTCCCGCGGGTCCGCAACAATCAGATACCCGCCGCGATTCTGTACCTCCCATACCCGGAACATCGAGGTCGGATGGCATTCGGCCGTATTGCTTCCGGCAATAAACAAGCAATCCGACTGGTGAATATCCGTCCACGGCAGCGTAGATCCGCGATCCACCCCAAGGCTGCGCATGAAACCTGCTGCCGCACTGGACATGCAGAATCTGCCGTTGTAATCGATGTAGCGCGTCTGCAGGCCGACGCGGGCAAATTTGCCGGTCAAGTAACATTTCTCATTCGTCATGGACACGCCGCTGAACACGGACAACGAATCTTTGCCGTAGTTGTTCTGCAGTTCCTTGAACTTCCGCGCAATCAAGTCATAGGCTTCGTCCCACGTCGCTTCGCGGAAGCCTTCCTTCGTTCCTTTCTTCGATGCGTCTTCCCGGATCAACGGCCGGAGCAGCCGGTCGTCATGGTTCGTTTGCTGGTAAGCCGTCACGCCTTTCGGACACATTTTCCCCAGATTCACCGGAAAATCGTACCGCGGCTCTACGCCGATAATCTTGTTACTATCCGTATCCACCCTTAAATTCATGCCGCACTGCATGCCGCAGTAAGAACAGTGGGTCGGAACCAGCTTTTCCTTCGGATGATGCTTATTTTCAATCTCGCGATAAAACTTATCCTTTTGCATTCTGGTTCGCCTCCTTGACCTTGATTTCATGGGTTGGGATACCCGCAAACCGCGACATGCGATACTTCCGCCGGCAAGGTAGGCACAGCTCCGCCAGATGAAAGCCTTCGTCCATCTTGAATTCGACGCCGCTTTGCTTCAACACTTGAATAACATCGTTCGATTGCTCGACCGAAACAAATCCGGTGCCACACACTTTACATGCTTTCATTTCCTTCTCCCCATAGTGCTCCCGGTAATTTCGGGCCAGCACGCTCATCGGCCGGAACGGAATATGCGCCAGTTTACCGAATGGAAGGTAAATTAATGTAAGTATGACAGACCATTGATGAATCAGCGTAATGACCGGATGGCCCCAGCCGTGCAGGAAAATATTCACCCCCGTGAGCATCAATCCCGTAATGCTGATGAACAGGAGCAGGTACAAGGGGAGAAAATCGTATACGAACGTTTGCTCCGCTCTTGCCTGCATGTTCTTGATGCGCCGGTACAGCGCCATGCATACGCCGGCGATGACCATGAAGGCTGTAATGTTCAGTGCGTTGTAAAACAAGAAGGCAATCCAGCCGTCCGCTTGGACCCGCATGATGTCGAGGCCGAAGCCGACAACCGTGTAAGTTCTGTTATCTTCCATCGTAAAGTACATCCAACCGAATACGAGCGGAAACGTAACCAGGCAAGAGAGAATACAGCCCCACCCCAGCAAAATGTGCTGCGTCCAGCGGTAGATGCCGCGGTTCCATATAAACTTGTAGGTGGCCAAATGCTCAACGGTTGTTTGCGGAGTGCTTCTGCGAAACAGCAGCCGAAGGCCTTTCTTCATGATGACCTTCGTCGGCGGACGCTCGGCCCAGGCGATAAACCGGTAGAAAAAGCCGCCGATAAAAACAACCGTACCGACCATATACCCGTATAAAGCCAAGTCAATATGAGTAAAAAAACGGGAGCCGATATACATCAGAATGATGAGACAAACAACCGTAAAGAAGTAATTCTTAGCAAATTTAGATGCAAACGCCCGGTCCATGTGATGACCTCCATAATTCATTTTTGGTCACTTTCATTAAAGCATCGGTCTCTCCCCACTGACTGTGACGCAAATCACAAGTCCGATCCAAGAGGTGAATTTTGTTCAAAAAACATCTTTGACTCCGCTGCAAGGGCTTTCGGTACATACGCACAATAGGGATCGCTTTCCAGATAATCGCCGGTAACGGCATAGGCTCTCGCCCGCGAGCCTCCGCACAATGCCTTGAATTCACAAACCCCGCACTTGCCCTTTAACAACGCTTTATCACGTAATGCGGTCATGACCGGAGAGCTGCGATAAATGTCCGTTAGCGGCCGCTCCCGGACATTGCCGCATACGACAGGCAAAAATCCGCTCGGGTAAACATCTCCGATATGGCTAATAAACACAAACCCATCTCCGTCGTTTACCCCCTTAGGCGCGCGTCCGAGAAAATCCGGGCGTTTCGTTCCGATGGCCGCAGCCTGCTCGCCTAAACGCTGCTTTTCCTGCAGGAGAACCCGCCGGAAATGGGGTGCTTCCGTTGCTTTTACACCATACGGCATCTTTTGCTGGATGTGACACAGCCACTTCATCACTTCTTCGTGCTGCTCCGGGGTGATGATATCTTTCACCATCCCGCGTCCGGTGGGCACAAGGAAAAATACGCTCCAAAGCACAGCTCCCATCTCCTTGACCTTGTCCGCGATCGCTTCCAGATCATGAAGATTATAGTGGGATACGGTCGTATTCACCTGAACCGGGATTTGCAGTTCCTTTAAGTATTCGATCCCTCTCATCGTGAGATCGTATGATCCTTTTGTTCCGCGAAAATGGTCATGAATCTCCGCACAGGAGCCGTCGAGACTGAACGCCCACCGCGACAGCCCGACTTCCTTCGCCTTCCGGACGGCTTCGCGTGTCACCTTCGGCGTGGCGCTCGGCGTCATAGAGACGGCAAGACCTCGCTCTTCGATCGCATAGCGGGCAAGCTCGAACAGATCGGGCCGCATTAACGGATCTCCGCCGGTAAAGACGAATAGCGGGTTATCCATTTTGGCGATCTCGTCAATGAGCTGCTTCCCCTCTTCGAAAGACAGCTGTCCGGGGTCCGCTCCAACCTGTGCCTCCGCTCGGCAGTGCAGACATTTCAAAGCACAGGCCCGGGTGACTTCCCATATGACGATGAATGGATTTTCGTTGTAATCCCTTTCTTTTATAAGGGGCTTCAATAAGATCCCTCCTTCTCATTTGCCATCTGGAGAGAAAGCATGAATATTTTTATTGTTCCGAAGCATCCTATTCGTTGACATATTGTGACTCAGGAGGTTTCTTATGGAAACAACAAATAGCCTTTACGAAAAAGTTGGCGGAGAACAGGCCATTTCCAAAGTCGTCGATTATTTTTATAAGCTTGTATTGGCGGATGATACGGTGAACGAGTTTTTTAAGAACACTGATATGGAGAAACAACGGCGCCACCAGACCAAATTTATCAGTTTTGCGTTAGGGGGGCCTAACCAATACTCGGGAAAATCCATGGCCAAAGCTCATGAAGGCATGAACCTGCAGCCGGCTCACTTTAATGCCATCGTTAAGCACCTGCATGATTCACTTGCGCATTTCGGCGTCAGCGAGCCGGAAATCGAACAAGCCTTGTCACACGTGGCCGAGTTAAAAGACGATATTCTGTATAAGTAGGGAATGAGAAGAAAGCTGAGAAAGACCGCAGATTTGCATAGGTCCGAAGCTTTCTCAGCTTCTTTGTTTATTTATTTCTTAGCTCTGAAATGTCGCTGAACATCCCCGCGTAATGTTTTATTTCGCCGGCGTCGTTTTTGATCGCGCTGATCGTCAACCATTGAAGGTACTCGTCGCCGTTTTTCCTCCGGTTCCATATTTCTCCCTGCCAGAAGCCCTTCTCTTTGATCGTTTTCCACATTGCGGCATAAAAATCCGACGGCTGTTTGCCCGATTTTAATATGCGCGGATTTTCCCCAATGATTTCCTCCTGCGTATAGCCGGTCACTTTGGTGAACGCCGGATTCACTTGCCGGATCGTGCCCTTCAAATCTGTGATAATAATGGCTTCCGCCGTATTTTCAATAATTTCCGTTGCCAAACGAAGCCGGTCTTGATAATACATCCAGAACACAAGAACAAGGCTGACCAAAGCAAACTCGGACAAGGCCATGAATCCGATTGCATAGTGGCCCGTCAAGCTTAATAACGAAGCGAGAATCAGAGGCGGGAAAAATCCCCCAAGGCCGCCCATGGCGGAAACGATTCCGTTCACAAGCCCGGCCTGCTTCAGGAAATAAAGGGGCACCAGCTTGAAAATCGTGCCGTTTCCCGTCCCTGCGCAAACCGCGATCAGCAGACAACCGACGGTATAAAGCTGAATGTCCGGCGAGAAGGACAGCAAGATGCCGGATAAGGTCAGCCCACCGAATACGAACATCAGAATGACGAAAGAATTGAACTTGTCGCCCAGCCATCCGCCGATCGGCCGTGCCGCCGTCGCGATCGCGATAAACATAGCCGTTCGGAAGCCCGCGTCCGCCTTGGCCAATTGAAAGTGGCTGACGAGAAAATTCGGTAAATAGATGGTGAATGCGACGAAGCAGCCGAAGGTGATAAAATAAAACAGGCTGATCGCCCATAACCGCGGATTGCGGTATATTTCCTTCATCTGCTCCCGCACCGGGGTCACGACCTTCGGCTCCTTGCGATCGCCGAGAAAAACATGAAGAAGGACAAACACGGCAAGCAAAATCAAATACAGTTGGACGGTGGCCGACCATCCGATCGAGCCTGCGATAACGGGAGCACCGAATGCCGACACCGCCGTCCCGAGGTTGCCGATGCCGTAAAGCCCGTTCACGGAACCGTGCTTTTCCTTCGGATAATATTTCGGCAGCGAGGTAACGCCGACCGAAAATACGGCGCCGCCGATGCCGAGGAAGAAACCACCGATCAGCAGATCGACGAACGTCGTTGCTTGGCTTACATAATAAACAGGAAACAGCAGCAGAACAAAACTGATGGCGAACAGCTTTCTCGCGCCGTATTTATTCGTCCAAAAACCGATCGGAATCCGCAGGACCGAACCCAAAATCACGGGCACGGCCGTTACCCAGGACAATTGGCCCGGAGTCATCGGGATGTCCGACTTGATGAAAGGCATGAGCGAAGACAGAATCACCCAAACCGCAAAACCGAGAATAAGACTTACCGTCTGCAACGGCAATTGTAGCTTTCGAACATCCATCCTTTTCCCCTCCACTTCATAATCAATCGTCATCGTTCCAATTTCATAAAGTTCATTTCGGGCTTATGCCTGAGGCACAAGACGTGGCTGCGGCGCAAGTCAGCAACCGGCGCACCGCCTCCCCTTCCAAGTGTAACGATGCCTCCTTTACGGAATGTTCTTTTCAATGGGAACATCCTGAAAATATCACTTCTTATCATTTCATCTCTGTGATTCAAATCATCATAATCCGTACTTATGTAGTGAAAAATGATTCATTTTCACATAATTTTCACAAAATATTCGAAACGTGGCGGTATGTTATCCTGCGCCCAGATGATTGTTTTCTTCCAGGAAAGCTGCCACGTGCGCAGTTCATCGGTTACAGCTCTTCAACCTTAACTCGCTTTCTCGTATTCCAGTCAAACCTTCTCGCTTTGCTCCAGAAGTTGAACTCCCCGTGATAACAGCCTTCCTTATCCACCTTGATGCTTTTTCTGGAGATCATCTTTACATAACCGATCACACGACTGAAGGTGGCGATATCGTCACTGCCGCAAACCGGACAATTCCCGATATGCTTTCCATCCTGCGCCACCAATTGCCGATTGCAGCTTAAGCAGCTTGTAAGGGTAGGTGTAAGCGTGATGTAGTTAATCGGCTTTTCGAATATGTTGCTGAGATATTGCGCAAGTTGGCCCGGTGCAAGCTTGCTTTCCACAAAATGATGGAGAATGCTTCCCGATGTGGCGTACCCCTGAAATTCCGCACTGTTTTCGATTTGCTTGAGGAAGTCTTCCTCACTGAACGGAAGCATGCACCCGGACGTCAGGTATACGTTATCGTCACTTCCCTGAACATAGACATGCCGTCCATGCTGTTTCCCCCATTTCAAATCATGCCGGGCGAGCTTGATCGCTGCGTTCTCCCCGGGAGCATATTCAATCCCGCAGGCCACTTTATCCCGCACGATGAACTCATTGATGATGTCAGTCATCGCTTGCATGAGACGATGAGCCAGCCTCTTGCCGTCCTCATTCAACAATCCGCCTTCAAATCCCATATTATGCAATCCCTCGTGCATACCGGTCACGGCAAATACGTTAAAATAGTTTTTCAGATCGTTGTTGAAGGCGAAAAACGTCGGGTACAGCTCTTTATTTCTTTCGATCCATGCCCTTTTGGCCTGATGGCCTTGCTGCATGAGTTCGAGAACTTCTCTGATTTTATCCAAGAGTAGAGATTCGTTATGTCCGAATTCCATCAGCATTCGATTCAAGTTAAGATTCAACACTTGCACGGCGCCGGTCGATCCGGTAGAGCTGCCAAAAATGCCGCTTCCGGCTCTTGAAAGCACGGACAAATCGATCTGCAGCCTGCAGCATAAGCTTCGGCTCGCTTCCGGATCGCGCGGTTTCAACAAAGGGTTGCGTTTTTTGTAATATTCATTTTCAAACGGTTTCGTCCGGAAGTTTTCAAAGTAAACGCCGCCCCAATAATACATTTGCTCCAGCAAGTACAGAAACAACTCGTCCTGAAAATTAAAATGATCGTCAATTTGAACGGTAATTAAAGGAAACGTAAACGGAATCCCTGTTCCCGTCCCCTCTTTCATCACATCAATAATCGCCTTGTTGATCCGGTCAAAATAGATAGGCGGAATATCTTGATATTTGATATTTTTGGTAACGCCTCCGATCATGACGTATTCGTTTTTGATTTCCTCGGATGGTTTGCCGAATTCCATCGTGATGTTCGAAAATGCGGATTGCGAGCCTCCGCGCAGCGGCATGTTCATTTCCCATATCAAGCCTTGAAACAACTGCTTCAGTTCGTGATCCGAATACGCTTTACCGTTATCCAATTGTTCAAAATACAGGTAGGATGCAGCTATGGTGGTCAATTGGGACAACATCACCGCGCCGGACACCTGCTGCGACATTAGAACGATGACGTTGCTGACGTGTCTTAACAAAACATCCAGCTTTTTCGTCGGTTTGGAGGACAGCATATTTTTGGCCAAATTGGGGATTCCCATCATCGCGATATCTTTGCATCCGACGCTCATGCAGTACGGGCTTAATTGCTTATCGTGTATGTATACAACGCCTTCTTTATAGAGCTCCGTCAGTTTGGACGGCAATATGTGCGACAGCAAAAATTCCTCTTCGGCAAAGTTTGTAAGATTGTGGCGCAGCAGGGGCAGAGAGTACACAAAATTGCTATTCTCCCGTTTTAAGTAGTCCGATTTTTTGTCTTCGACCTCCGAGGTGAATTTTTCGATGATTTCGTTAAAATGATTAAACATGCATCCGTTCCTCCCTGACTACGATCGTTTTGATTCCATTCCCGTTCAAGCCGAATAATAAAATTCGTTTAATTTATACGTGACCTCGCTGTTGTAACGCTCCTTCAGCTCATCGACATAGCTGCGAATTTGTTCAAAATACTCCTCGCTTAAAACAGGATATTTTACGGTACGCACCTGACTGAAAGGACTATTGTGCCGAATGACCAATTGGATCGCCGACATCATGTTTTGAACCAGCGCAGAGGTAGGAACGACGCCGAGAACGGCTTGATAAGCGGCCATATCGACGTTCTTATCGAAAGCATGGTACGGCAATTTCATATCGATATGAATCCCGTCAGCCAGCTCTCTCTCCAGCAAATGGCGTATTTTCTCAGGAAACGTGCCGTTCGTGTTAATGATGATTTTGCCCGGGAACCCTTTCTTCAGATCCGTAAGAAACAAGGTGATTTCTGTAATATTTCCCATTAAAAATTCCCCACCGCTGAAGATGAGGGCATCGAATAAATAGCCGTTCATCTTGATTTGTTGCAAAATATCACCCGCCAACAAATAATGCTCATGCTCGGGTGTAACCAATTCATCATAGTTATGACATCCGAAGCAGTGCAAATTACAGCCGGCAAGAGAATGGATCACTAAAGAGGTGTTCCCCGGCAGATCGTCAAAAGTCCGAATCATGATTGGATAAAATCGTAGCACTTTCCCGTTAACCTCCTCTCTGAAACTATCTATATATGGTGTTTTCATTATCATTTTATCACTATATATAGTATATTTCGGTGATACAAGTCACATAAAGAGGTCGCCTTGCATAGACGACCTCTTCTTGGAAATCCGCTTGTTAGGACTCGTTGGCCGAATTGATCACACGCTGGAAAAGAATGTTGTTTTCCAAGTGGATATGCTGGAACAAATCCGATTCCAGCTCGTGCAGCTTGTGGAAAGCTAGCGTGTAAGTCCGGCATGCGCCGGCCGGCAGCTCGTAATCGCTCGTGACGGCTCTCATCTCATGCAGGAGATTGCCGACGCCGCTGTGATCCGCCTCGAGCTCCCTAATCGCATTCGCCGTTTTCTCCGCAAGGGATGGGGACGGATTGTGCTCCAATTCTCTGATTAACGGAAAGACAGTGGCCTCCTCGGCGATCAAATGCTGTTCAAGCTCCATTTTCATCTGATGGAAAAGCAAATGAAGCTTGGCAAGCTCACGGCGTTCCGGACCGTGTACCCGCAAAATTTTGGTGACGAATTCGCTTAATACAGGGAGCTCCCGTTCCAAATATGCGTGGTGGGTGGTGACGATATGATCGATCAACCGACTCGACGATAGCTTGCTCCAGTCTGTGTTGGGATCGGGTTTTTGGTTCGCTTCCGTGTAGAACCGGTTTAGTTTCTCGAGGAAAGCTTCTTCCTCGATGTTTTTCTGTCTTAGCGCTGTTGTCAGGGGACGCCCCCCGCCGCAGCAAAAGTCGATGCCGTGCTCCTGAAATAAGTTGCTGGACCCGGGAAACGCGGTCACGATTTGTCCGATCGTTTCGGAACCGTTAAAAGAAGTGTTCATTAGCTTGACCTCCTTTTGACATGACCGTTGATCCTTATGATCATGTTCTTGTCTAAATTGTAATGCAACGAGCATAAGCCTACTGTGTTTACAATCACGTTTTTTTCTGCTCTCCTATAGCCCAAAAATTATAGCCCCAAAATGAAAAGTCCAAGGTTCGTTGCCGGTAAGCAACAAAACTTGGACTTTTTCAGAACTGTCGTTGAACCTGCTTAAGCGAGATTTCCAGGCACCGACTTCAATATTTTACCTGTATTCACCGCTTGCGCGGTTGTTATGGCCGGACGAATCCACTTCATGTTCTTCTCCACCTCCTTTGACTTGATCTTTGCTCTTCCCGATCAATTCCAGCACGTGCTTGATTTTTCTTTTCTCATGCGGGCAAGGGCGCTTCCCCGTTCGCATCCGGTACAACGGGCAATGGTTGCCCTGACAGGCGGGGCGGAAATAACATGTGCGGCAAACCGGGTCTCGTTCTTCGCCGGAGCCCGTCCATCTCGCCATTTTGTCCATATCCAGAACCATGCTTCCGTCTGCGTGAAGCTGCCCGACATGATTCACCGGGTCGTCCAGCGCAACCGAGCATTTGTACAGCCGTCCGTCCGCTCCAATCACGAACGCATTGGGCTTGGCGGCATAACAGACGGCTCCGGACGGCATAAGCGAATCGATAATCGTCTCGCTGAGCGGCAGTCCGCGTTCCACTCCAAGGCCCGTCAATTCCCACAGATGCGCATCCGATGCGGTCCGGTCACACACGGGAATCCGGTCGTCGTTTCGTCCGCCCCACCGGCCGACCGGCCGGATCAGCAGCTGAAACCGCTTGTCTCCCGCGAACCAAGCGAAAAGCTTCGTCAGCAAATCCGGCACTTCATCCGCGTTATCCTCGTCAAAATTGATTCGAATATCGACAGCAAACGAAGCATCGACATTACGTAGCGCCTTCAAATTGCCGATGATTGTTTCGAAAGTTCCGCCGCCTCCGCGAAGGCACCTTCTCCTGTCGTGTACCGTTTCCGTACCATCCAGCGTCACCATGAATCGGCGCACGTTCCGGTCAAGCAACTCCATAAACCGCTCTTTCGTCAAAAAGTATCCGTTTGTGGACATGTCTACGGAGTAGGTGATTCCGTTTTTCAAGCAGCTTTCCAGGAAAGAATCCGACAATTCAACGATCGTATCGGGAACAAGCATCGGTTCGCCGCCGAACCAGCTGACGGCAAGATGCTCGATGCTTTCGGCAGCTTGCCGGACGTACGCTTTTAAACCGTCGATCGTCTCGCGCGTCATGGCGCCACGGGGAAAGCTCTGGTAGCAATACGTACAGCGAAAGTTGCACGCTTCCGTAGGCATGATCACAAGATGCATCGATTTCGCTTCGTTCAGAGCAGCGTGCAGCTTTTGCGCCTGCGCAAGCTCGTCCGTCACGTCCGGCACCAAAAATCCGGCATCGCGCAGATCGGAGGCCATTCCGGACAATTCCTCATGGCATGCGCCCTTCCCCAGTACTCTCAGGATTTCTGCCTCTTCGTCCGGTTCAAAGGCGGCCATGGCGCCGGAATAAGAGTTGTAAATCATCCCTCCTTTTCCGTCCCATCGTACGATGGTGGAATAGCGGGAAGGTATCCAACGGTTTGTCACTTGTGCCAATCCTTATCACCCTTCATCGTTGAATGAGCACAGCGGAAAGTATTACAAACAGTACCGCACCTACAATTTCAATCATTCCCGCCTTCGAGGGCCGCATCGGCTTGCCTGCGAAAGCGAAAGCCCGAGCAGCGGAAAACACATAAGCCAGGATCATCCACGGATGGCCCGCCGCCCACAAGACGAGTGGCAGCAAAATGTGATACGCTCGCGTATAAGCGATCCAGCGCTTGTTCTCTCTTTCGCGAAAGATGGCCTTCACAAAAAAGACGCTGCTTGTAAAATACAAAAAGCTGAACAGAACGACCGACGCCATCATCCGGTTCCAGCCTCCACCGCCCACCAGATAAGCGGCGGCTCCACTAAGGCTGAACATGAGGATGGCGCAAAGATCGTTAAGCAGCGCCCTTTCCGATTTGTGTCTCGTATGCCATATGTTCACCGAAAGCAGCGCAAGAAGAAGCGGGCCGAAAACAAGCAATGCCGGATGGCTGACAAGCGACGGCACCAAACAACAAGCCGCCAGTAAACCGTAAATCGTCCCCCATGTGATCCAATGCCGCCGATTAGCTTTATTTTTCATGGACTGAAGAAAAGGATAAGACGATAGATAGAGAAACAGCCATCCCATTAATAACGGCAGATGCATCCACTGCGGCTTCCCGGCGAACAGGCCGAGCAGAAAAGGAACACTGACCATCGCCCAACCGCCGTGTTCATGAGGAATCACGATACTTCGCTTCTTCACGGGACAGTCGCTCCTCTCGCACCTTATTGCATAACCATCATATAATTGTCTCCCCCGTCCGCTCTATGATATTGTTCACTTGTCTTGTAAATGACCTGTCGTCTACATCCGGTTCGGGGTCGGCAAGCCGAGGATGGACAGCCCGTCGTGCATCGTGTCGCGATACCGTCCGGCCAGCCATAGACGGAACTGCTTCACCCCTTCGTCCGCCTTCAGAATCTCGCACGTCGCATAGAAATGGTTGAAAAGCGACGCCAGCTCATACAAGTACGTACAAAGCACATTTGGTGCCAAGTCAGCAACGACTTCCTCCAAGGTCTCCGGCCAGTAAGCGAGCTGCTTGAGAACCGCATATTCCTGCGGCGCAAGCCCCTCCGCGGCCGAAAATGCCGATATCGTAGAGATGTCGCTCATCGCTGTGTCCGTCAGGGTACCGCCTTTGTCCAAAATGCTGCATGCTCTGGCATAAGAGTACATTAAATACACGCCGGTATTGCCGGAAATCTCCGTTGCCTGATCTAAATCAAACACCACTTCCGTCTGCAGATGGAATCTAAGCAAATAGTATCTGATCGCTGCCGCTGCAATCGAACGGCTGTCCAAGCCTTCGTGCTGCGAGCGCTTTGCTTCGATGACAGCTTCCATATGCGCGACAAGATCCGCCACTTTGATGCCGATCCCCTGTCTCCCGGACATCGGATACGATGACCTGCCGTCGGACGTGTCGACGCCAAGACTTTCGGCCGTCGCCCGGCTCAGCGACACCACCCCATAGCTCACGTGATGCAGTTGAGCAGCTTGCTTATCGTACCCCAACGCCTGCAATGCCTGCTTCACCATTTGCTGCGGGTACTCCTGGCGATGATCGATCACGTTGACGACCATATCCGCCCGCCCAATGTCCTGCTCCACGCCTTGCGAATGCGTAGACCATACCCCATCTCCGAAGGGCTGGTAGCGGAATTGTTTATCGAGCAAGCCGAATTTCCACATGTGATAGGCAATATCTTTGGCCGTATACGTCAGTATGCCGTTGGATCGTACCAGCACCTTGTCACTGTGAAATTCCGGCCGGCCGGCTGGATCGCTCTCCTCCACCGTTTGCTTAAGCACCCAACAGCCGGCCAGCTTGCCCTCGCTTTCCTGGCGGAACAGATCGGTTTTTTGCAGCCTCTCAAACGTTTCCTGCCAGAAGCCTTCACGAACTATGCTGCTCTCCCAGACCAATACATCGTAGTCGATTCCAAACTGCCGCATGTCCTTCAGGTGCTCCCTGACGATTTGCTCTGCCACCAGCGTACCGAGCCAGGCGATATTGTTATGTCCCAACTCCAAATGATGCAGTACGTTCGCCCGCTCCTGCTCCAGCTCGGGCTGCTCGCGGTATTTCCGGTTGATTTCCGCATAGACGTCCCAGCAAAAATCGCCAAACCGGGAATGCTGCTGCTGGATCGACGTCCGCAATACTCCGACAACCGTATCGGCCAGTTGGTTGCCCAAATCGTCGATGTAATTGTGAACCTCAACCTGATGGCCCATCCGCTTAAGCATTCTTGCCAAAGTATCGCCTATGCACGAATTACGTAAATGTCCGATATGCGCCGATTTATTCGGATTAATCGACGTATGCTCGATCAACACTTTTTGGCGGTCATTTTCCGGCTGAAAGGCATCCTGGGGGTGCGAGTTAACGATCCAGCGCTCCCAATGAATAAACAAATTCACAAAACCCGGCGCCGCGACCTCGATGCGTTCGAACCATCCCGCAAGGCCCGGATGATCAACGAGCCTCGCCTTGATTTCGTTAGCGATCGTCAAAGGATTTTGCTTGAGCACGCGCACCAGCTTCATGGCCAGATTCGTGCTATACTCCCCGTGCCGGTCATTTGCGGGATGTTCAATCACGACCGACAGTTCCTCCGGTACGGAATGCCCTGCTTCCTGAAGAAGCTGCTCTGCAATGTCTTCAAGCGCTTGATGAAGCTGCTTATGAATCATTTTCCCGACCTCCATATGGATAAATTTGCAAAAATCAAAAAGGCTCCCGTCTCCAAAAAAGAGACGAGAGCCTATTGCTTCCCGCGGTACCACTCTATGTGCAAATCGCCAACATGGCGATTCACCGCTTAATTGTATAACGGTCCTTGACCGGATCTGCCTACTGCGCGTCGTTCCGAAGGCGTGAAGCCTGCTTGACGAGTTCGGTTCGGCAAATCATATCCCGGGTCCGCTTCATCCAAAACCAACGTACCGGCTTCCACCACCCCCGGCTCGCTGCGACTGTTCGTTCTGAACTACTGTCCCGTTCATTTATGTTTGGCTTATTCAATTTGTGGCACGATATTTAAAAGTAGTTATACCTAAATTGGAACGTATTGTCAAGAACCTTTCATTCAACAGCTGTTCCAGATGAAACGATCACGTGCCGCAAAAAGTGCGGTAAGGACGGTTGGATGGCTCGGGCAGCGTGCAGTATTCCGCCTGCTCGGGAGTGTGTGCGTACGGATTCGAAAGAGCCTGCACAAACCGCTCCATGACGCTGTAATCTCCCTCCGTCACCGCAGCGTCCAACGCTTCTTCTACCCTATGGTTTCGGGGGATGATCGCGGGATTGCTGCTGCGCATCAACTGCTGCGAGGACGCCTGCGGCTCTTGTTGCCTGCCTCGTCTCGCCTGCCACAGCTCATGCCACTGCGCGAATTCCGTCGTTCCGTTGAACGCCAAATCCTCGTGCTTATCAAACGTTAAGGCCCGGAACGTATTGGTATAGTCCGCCCGATGCTTTTGCATCATGACGAGAAGATCCTTCATCAGGGCTTCGTCCTCTGGCTCTTCGTTAAAGAGGCCCAGCTTCGCCCTCATTCCGGCAAGCCAATGACCGGCAAACTGTTCGACAAAACCGGAAATGGCATCCTCCGCCAGCCGAACCGCCTCATCTTCGTCGTCATGGAGCAGCGGCAATAACGCTTCGGCCAATCTCGCGAGATTCCACGCGGCAATTGACGGCTGATTGCCATAGGCGTAGCGGCCGTGAACGTCGATGGAGCTGAATACCGTTGCCGGATCGTAGGCATCCATGAAAGCGCAAGGACCGTAATCGATGGTCTCTCCGCTCAAGGCCATGTTGTCGGTATTCATCACCCCGTGAATAAAGCCGACGAGCTGCCATTTGGCAATCAGCGCGGCCTGCCGCTTGATCACTTCCTGAAACATGGCAAGATAGCGGTTCTCCGCCGCGCCGGCTTCCGGATAATGCCTTTGGATGGTGTAATCCGCCAAAGTCCGCAGCTCCTCGACGGTGCCCCAATTGGCAGCGTATTGAAAGGTGCCGACGCGTATATGACTGGCGGCTACGCGGGTCAGAATCGCACCGGGCAGCTCGGTTTCGCGGAAAATTTCCTCGCCGGTCGTCACCACCGCCAAGCTGCGGGTGGTCGGAATGCCGAGCGCATGCATCGCTTCGCTGATAATATATTCACGCAGCATCGGTCCAAGCGCCGCCCGACCGTCACCGCCACGGGAATACGGCGTTCTGCCCGATCCCTTAAGCTGAATATCTACCCGCGTATTGTCGGGGGTAATCTGTTCGCCAAGCAGCAAGGCCCGACCGTCTCCCAGCATAGTGAAATGCCCGAATTGATGTCCTGCGTAGGCCTGAGCAAGCGGCGCGGCCCCTTCGGGAATACGATTGCCTGCAAACACCGCTACGCCATCGTTGCCTCGTAGCGCCTCGGCGTTCAAGCCAAGGGATGCCGCTAATCGGTCATTCAGAACGGCCAGCTTCGGCGAGCGGACAGGGGGTGGCTCAAGCCTGGAAAAAAACGTTTCCGGCAGACGAGCATAGCTGTTGTCGAAATTCCATCCCGGATCTATGATTGCTTTGTTCTCAGTCATCGGATCTCCTTTTTACCGTTCAAAATAAAGCCGTCGCTTTAGTGTTTGTTTCTACCAGTTTATTATACACTTTCCAGCGCGTTTACTGCAGCTTAAATTGCAGAAAACCCAGCCTGGGCCGGGTTGGGTTACAAATAAAAATGTTCAAAAAGCATCATGCAACTGATCGTATCCGTTAGCGGAATGATTTATGATACGGTTCTCCCCACGTCACTCACTGGTAAAAGATTCCCTAAAAATATCGTCTTCTATGAACCAGCAGACGATATTTTTAATGCTCTTGCGAGCTGCTTCTACGCGGATTTCCTTTATAAGCGCCCGCAGTAACGTTCTTTTTTCTTCATTGGTGCCTGTCCAAACAAGTTATTGAAGTTTAATAATGCCTCGGTGATGATCTCTTTATTGATGGTCATTTTAGACTGCGACTTTTCAATTTCTTGCTCAGGGTATGAAATCACTTCCTTGCACTTACTCGACATCTTCCGATAGACAAATATAAACCGAAGCAACTAATTCGTCATTGTAATAGTCCATATCTTGTTTCTCTGTTTATCCAGCGCTTCCTTAAGCAGCCGCGTTGTATATCTAAGTCTCTTTCAAGTGCGAATGAACCCTGAGACTCTTCACTCTCGAGATGATTCCAAAATGCCATTCACAACCTGATCTTCAGCAAGGTTCTTGCGAACAAATTCCTTCTTCAACAAGTTCCTTACGGATTAAGTTTGAACTGCACTTTGTCTTTCCTTTTGAGTGGTGCCCTGATCCTCCCTTTCTCCTGCTTACTATCCAGTCTCGAAGTTTACCCCAGTTCATGCATCCTGTACACTTCTCGTTACTCAGAATTTTTTTTCTGCGTTCACGCTAAAACTTTACCCCTTTAATTGCTTAATTAGAGCATCACTTCCCGACTGTAAACTCTGAATTTCACTGACGATTTTCTGGCGCTCCGGTGTCTTAAACGCTCTAGGACGATCTTGCAATGGTGTCTGGCAATAGATAGAAGCATAGAAGTCAGACTTAAAGATGACGCCCATGCTGGGCGTAAATAAAACGAAGGAGTTACAGTGGTTTTCCACCCCTGGAGTTCTCCAAATGTTCGCTACATTTTTTAAGTGCCTCTACAACCTCTTTTAGAATATCAAGTTTCAATTTATCGACAGTTATATTTTGTAGTTTTATTTCTAATCCATTAGCAAATCCATCAAAAATTGGTTTAAGATTATAATAGTACTGCCCTGCGTTCGAAATCCTCATAAACCGTTGATTTATTATAGATGTTAAAAGACGTATATTTTTATTTTTGAGTACCACAATGTTTTCGACAAAACTCTCAGTAGGAATTGATTGAAAGAATTCGGGGTTTTGATCAATTTTTTTCCAAATCGGTGTAGAAAAGAAATTGTTGTTGGGATCATTAAGAGCATTAAAGAACTCATTGATATTATTTTCTTTAACCTTTTGAATATATTTGCTTCTTTTCTGTATCAAATATTTCATCAAAGTCAGGATCATTTCCGTATGTGCTTGTGGCATATTGATTTGAAAATTCGTTAACCATACTGAAAGTATCAGGATGATTTTTTAATGACAACTCAAGTCCAGTTTTTAATTTTTCTTTGTAATCGATTGGTAATTGAATGTATTCTTTAGCAATGTGTTCCTGAAGGTTACTATATATTGCTAGATATTGACTAGGTGTATATTTACCGTAAGAAGCATAATTAAGAACTTTTTTGGATATAGCAGATAATCGGTCTAACTCCAAATTATAGTAATTAAAAAAATCGTCAAGACTTTGATCCCATTCTTCTTTTTGTTTCGTGTAATAATCCATTTCTTTATTAAAAAGATCTTGGTCAAATGTTCCATTAACAATGAAGTCTAGTATCGATTTAAAGAATTTCCACTCTACATTGACGTTGTAAAGATATTTTTTGCAAAAAACACCTGAATAATTAAGTTCACTATCATCATTGACTTTTCTTATCTTTATAAAAATTGAATAGATTTCTCTTAATTCATTTAAATCGTATTTTTTGTCTCTAACAGGCAGTATACCTTTTTTAAATTCGTTTGATATTGTTAAAGTGAACATAAACATTGCTCGTGCCATTTGGTCGTTCATCCGAGTGAGTTTAGTTGTCTCAAACACAGTTGAAAATAATTCAAACACAAACCGAATTGTACGCAAATTTTTACATTGTGCTATATTGATCATTCTTAGAATTTCATCTTTATCACGCTCTATATATTTCAATGCTCCTGCATATTTACTTTTTATTGTGAGGAAAGATTTTATATAATCAATAATTGTACTTTCTAAGTCATGCTCAAATTTTACGATTCGATCAATGAATTTTTCTTGAACTTCATTAAATTTGCCGCTTATTTTCTCTTTATCTGCAACCAGAATGACTTTGTTATAATTGTGTTCAATAAAATTAGTATTAATATATCCAAGAACGGTCTCTATCTTCAAGCTAGGATCAATTCGCTCTAGGTCATCAAATACGATCACACAATTATGAAAGTCAAAAAGATTAGTTGCATTGTCTCGCAATTGTTTTGAGGCTACGAAAGCTGACTGTTGAATCAATTTCCCCTTAACTGGGATGTGTCCGGCTACCTCGAAGGCTGATTTAACGAGACCATAAGCGACATTAGCACTTTTAGTCGGAGATAATCTTGCCAAAATGACTTGTTCTGTAATCCAATCCAATTTATTTAACCCGTTAAGTGAAATATAGATCATTTTAAAAGGCTTATTTTCGTATCCTAATTTAGCTTCTAAGTGATTCTTCAAATCATTAAGTACAAAATATGTTTTTCCAATCCCCCATTCTCCGTCTATCATGATTGCGTAGTTCGTATTTTGCTTTTCAATATATTGGTCAATGATATTGATGATCTCTTTCATGACTCCTCCATGAAAAGTGTAGATTAAATTATTGGCGTATATTTAAAACATTTGCACATTATTGGAAAGTCGAATATGAATTTTTTATCTAAAATTCAAACGGCATCTCTACCGTTACGCAACCACCTTAGCTAGTTTTACTGTCCAAAAGAAGCCCTCGATAGTAAAGACAATAACCTATTAAGAGATGAAATAATACGTTGTTTAACCAAGGCATAATTGGTGATATTGAATAATGCTACTCAAACTCGTTTTTAGAGTTCTTATTACTTCAAAATCTTTCTAATCAAAAATAATTGATATTTGACTTTGATCTGATGCACCTTCGCAACACTCTAAATATTTAATCTATAAGAAAAGCTGTTATTAGAAAAAGATAATCTTTAAGGTTGAATTATCAAAAACGTTCAGATGTACTTTAATTGCGTGCTCATTTACATCGTAACTATAATCACTAAGTTGAAACGAGTATTCTTTTTCTATAATTTTCTTTCTCTGAACACCGAGTTCATTATAAAATAATTATTGAAGTTCATGATCCATAGATATCTTCCTCCATCACAAGAGCATGAGAATCCGGATTAAATATCGCAACCACCTTCATCAAAAATTACTCAATGCTCCTAATATTCGACATCTTCCTGGAAATTCCTTTATGTAATTTTTCGTAACATATTATATCAAACTTTATTGTTACAGACGTAGAATCCAAGCCGACAAAGCTTGGGTTCTCTGTGATTATAGTTTTAAATCACTACTTTTTCACCAATGACACAGCATATACCAAGAGGTCGCAGGTTCTTTGACAGGAATGCTGTTACTAGGAACCTACTAAATTTACTTTCCTAAAATAAACAAAAAGCTCATGCTTATTGAGCATGAGCTTTACTATCGTTTTTCCAGATTTTAGGCAGCCTCGATTATTTGTCAACACGGTATGTATCGAGTGATTATGCTCCCTTCTGGATATTTAGCATCGCAGCGTCAACCTTCAGTTTTATTTTCTGCTTGTGATACGGTTCACCTCGTTTGGGGCTTCGGCAACGATTCGACAGCACAAAAGGCTCACTCCAAACTTTATTATTAGAGATAGAATCCACACTATCAGCAGTGTAGTCTACTGCTCCAATTTCCCCGAAACCACGTCTACGTTCCAAGGCCTGTTAGGCCCGATGCGTGAATGCGGTCTTTATAAGAAATCGGCGGCATCACTGAATAATCAAACAATTTCATCTTCAGATTCATCGTCAAAACAGTTATCATCATAATCACATTCATCATCTTCAACGTAACAATGACTATAATATGTCGAGAAATAGTCTGGCCTATTAAATCCCGTACCAAGTGCAAGAGCAGAGCAAGTCAGAACCAAAAATTCCCCATCAATCTTTATTGATCTAACCAAACAATATACGGTCTTTACACTTCTTCCAGACAAATGACTTCTTGAGCTATCGCTATTACAATAAAAGACATCAAATTCAAATTCCACTTTTATTCCTTTTGCTTTCCGATAACCAAGTTTTATTTGTTGATTACCTTTTACCTTATTTGTTTTACTTCTAAAGTAGAAAACACCTTGAATTAAAATAAAATCCCCTGGCTTAATCACCGAAGTTATAGCCTTCCTATTCCAAATTCGGTTTAATCGAATAAAGTGTTTCTTATTAATGATCATTAAAAATAACGTCTTCAGATAATGATACAAATATGTACCTTCAAAAAAATCTAACCAATAATCTTTTTCCTCTATCCTCGTTTTTGACCAATTTTCAAGCGGCAATACAAGCCCTTCAGCATTAATAAAACCATGCTGCAGGGCATACCGATAGTACTTCGATTCTGTCGGGTTGATTTTTAAGTTGTCCACTAATTCGTAAACTCTACCCATATTGAAATAATCATAAAATGCACCATCTGTATTATGAATATTCAAAATTGTCTCAACATCTTTTTCCTTTATAGTTTGAATCCATTTCTGTTTTGCGTCACGAATCCGTTCTGTGGTCAAGTTTAAGCTCAATTCGTGTTTACTATGTGCTTTGTCATGATGTTCTAAACATAAAACTACTAAATTCTCTTCGGCGTGTGACCTAGACTCTTCCCATGGCACAATATGGTGGATAATAATAGATTTTGAACTGTCTCTACAAATACAACATGTATATTTAGATTCAAATAAAATCTTTCTGGCAACAATTTCGGGAATTGGAGGTCTGGATTCACTTAAAATTAACTCTATCGATTCCAAAGAAAGTCCAAGTTCATTCAAATTCTGTTTACTAATTTGTTTTAATTTTCCTAATGTAAATCCCTTTGATATTAATTGATTTGCCAAACTGGAGTCTACGTGTCTTTGAATTATGCTGTATACGTTGATTTCACAAACATCTCCCCCATTTTGAACGCCGATTGCTTATAACGTCTCTCGCATTTACAAACTCCTGAAGGGAGTTATCCGCGACTCCTCTCTTCCCCGAAAATGCTTCCAGCAAACCAAGGGTCGTCTCCACACAGTGGGAATACGATATTAACTAAAGCTATTGTCGTCTTCTTCAAATAAGATAAGCTTAATTTTATTAGAATTCTATCTCCCTATGTTCGGTTTTATAACCTTTATCATAGTATTCAATATATATTATTCTATTTTTATAATTAATTTCATAATAAATCCCTAATGCATATCTACAAACATGCTCTGGCAAAGTTTTTCCGTCAAAAGACCATATATCATCATATCTATCTTTCGTTAAGGCAATCAATCTATGTTTATCATTATCCTTCTCTTCTTGTTTTCTATCAGATTTTTTCATTTCTACTGCAATCAAGTTATCTTGATTGATAATATTACCCCTACTGTGAACAATGAGATCACAATTTATCTTTACTATAATTTCCTTTGGTCCACGAATGGTTTTTAAGTAGGTTTTAATCTTCCCATTTTTGTTACGATTGTATTCCACGTCTACTTTATAGTCTGCAAACTCGGAGTTTTGCAATAAGTTACTTAAATGTATCATTAACGCGCCACACAGCGTCCGTTCAGATACCTTTGAAAGCAGTAAGTCCAGATCACTTTTTAAGAACAGTTCGTTTGCATTCTCAAATAATTTTATTAGCCTTTTATTCACTGGTTTCCTCCATAATGTTTTCTTTGAGTTGACGCAGCAATTTCAGTCAACGTCTCTCGCATTCATGAAATCTCGTAGGAGCTTGTCCGCCATTCTAGCCTAATCCCTGATTAATGGTCTGCTATCGGCAAAAAAAGAAACCGCCGGCAGGACGTTTGTCTCGCTGGCGGTTTGCACTTCGCCGTTTCGATCATGCAGCCATCAGGAGCAGGCAGCTTTAACCGATAACCTCTACGACGTTCCCATCGTTATCCTTAATGTGTGTTTTTACAATTTGAATGGCAATTCCCGGTAAAGCAGAGAGCTCAATTACGCTTTCTTTCGGCAGCAATTTCCGGCTAAATTCCCCGGCCGTCACCTCATCCAACGTGAGTCGGACCTCATCCTCTCCGGCTTCGCAACCCGGCTTCTCCCCCGCTTCAAATACGACCCGGATTTCCCGGCTGACCAGTGTCAGATCTTTCCCCTTCAGAATGCGCCCTTGAAGCAATTTTCCGATGATTCCAGCTTGCTTGGCTCCCAGCTTAAGCGTAGAAGGCGTCTTGCTAAACCAGCCCTTCTTCCCAGTCTCCCAAGCCAATTGATCGACATATAAGAAACCGGTATTCGACCCTTCCTCCCGCATGCCTTTCTGCACGGCTTCCGATATGACAGGAATATCCAGATGCGAGGCCCGCGCCAGATCCGTGATGTAATGAGGCATATGATCCAAACAAACGGAGAGCACGCCAAGCGTATTCCACGTTTGCATCGCTTCGAGCTCGTCGCGCGTGATGCCGACCATCTGCAAAAATTCCACCCGCCCGTTCGGCGTATCGATGGCCGGAAGCTCCGGGTCCTCTACGAAGGCCAAGGCGGTCAGCAGCGTATCGGCACCCAGGCATATCGGGCCGTTGGCATCCAGGTAATCGCCCGATCTAAAAATATTGCCGCTGTTAAATACGTATCTTCCCATATTTTGCAACAGGTTCAGCGCCCAAGCCGGAGGCTCTTCCTCTTCTTCCTCGCGCGTCAGCCGAAACGTCAATTCGAATCCATAGCCGCTCTCTTCGGCATTGTCCGATTCCTTATCGTAGAGCTCCGTAAATCCATAAGTCACGAAATGCCAATGCGGCGCAGGCTTGTCCGCCTTATACACACTGATTCCATCCAGCGGGTCTTGGCCCCCCAACGAATAGGGAAGGATCGTTCCGTAATGCTTCGGCTCCTGATCCCCGTAAAGCCTCGACATTTCCCGATCAATGGCATCCCAGCCCGTTGTGTTTGCTTCTTCGTTCATTACCCGTTCCCTCCCAAAAGTTCAGCCCGTGCTGCCATAGCAGGCGTTTGGAGCCATGTCCCATCTATCTTTCATCGCTGTTCCCTGCATAAAAGTGTACGAGGGCGGCAATTCGCCGTTCCTTCAGCGTCAAGTTAACCTTGGGCGTAAAGAAACGCTTCTAACATGGTAACCCCAGTTGGAAATTATATCAATACTACGATATTCCCGGTTTAAGTTGAACACTCCCGCCACCTGCGCTAATGGCG
>NZ_BIMB01000048.1 GCF_004000865.1 Paenibacillus elgii NBRC 100335
GCGGGGAGCCGCTCCCGCCGCAGCAAGCGTCACGAATATAGGCTCGCGGCGCTTGTTTTTCCCGGAGAAAGAGAGAAATTTGTGCCGATAAGATTTTAATTATGGTCTGTACTCGCCGGTTGTACCCTCCCTGTGCCATAATATATGATATGATGGGACTTCTCTTTTAACGGGGGAGGGGGAAAGAATAGCATTGGACGAGGTTATGATCTTTACAAATTTTAGACCAATATATATTTTCTTTATCATTATTCAAGCCATTTCATTGATCATGGCTATATCCCAAAAAAAACAGTTTAAACCAATGAATGAAGTGGCAATATCAAGTATCTCATTGATTTGTTTAGCAGTATCTACCTATTTGACGTATCAAATAGGTATTCTTTCTGATGAACTTGCAATCGGTGGCGATCCTGTTTCCTTTATTATGTTTATTGCAGTAGTGATAATGTCGGTAGTTAATTTTCTTGTTATTTACCTTAATAAAAAAAATTAAAAATTATGTATTGCACTCGTGAGACAAAAACATCATTATTTGCTGATATGACGGCTTATTATTGATTCTGACCAACCTCTTATTCGGGAAATGACTATTTTTTGCTAATTAAAGGCATTTCAAATCGTTTTTAGTAGCAAAAAATCCGAACAATCGCTTGCAGAATCGTAAATTCTTATGTATTATTAAACTACGTCGCATCACAAAAAGACGGTTGCTCTTGAAGGTGAACGAATGCCCCTGATCGACACGAATGAAAATAAAAAGAAGCTGTGCCACCTGTACAACGAAATCTCGAAGAGCTTGTTCGGCTTCGGAACGACATTGCTGCGGGTTACGATCGACGACCGGATCATCACGTATTATGCCAAGCATCGTCGTTCGCCGCGCTCGGATGCGCTCGAAGGTGAGGCGCCTACGCTGAAGCACGAGGTCGACTTTTACATGTCTTCGATCTATAAGAAGAAGCTTCGGGAGAAGCTGGAGCAGGAGTTCGGGCTGGAGATCGAAGCGCTGCTGAGGGATTACGACCCGGCGACGCAGTGGGCGATTACGAACGTGATTCTGCACGAACCGAAATAACAGGCCGGAGCCGCGGCGTTGATCTATCATCGAGCGGACCGCATGCATTGCCATAGATGCCGCCTTATCTTTGTTTACAAAGAAAAAGCGCTCTTACGTAGAAGATTTATTTCTATTTAAGGGCGTTTTTTCTTTTTTAATAAAATGCAAGAAGAACCGATGCCGATGAGAGTATACTGCTAAACGTTTCTACAAATCTTAAATCATGGATACAGGGATGTTTCCTACTGGAGGATGAAGAACGATGATGAAAAAACGAATGATTCGCAGCTTGCTTTCCGTTTCGCTGATAGGATTGGCTTTGTCCGGATGTGGCCAAGCGGGAGGTAATAAGGAGCAGGGCGCAGCGCCGGGAACGGGCGGCGGAGAGCCGACCAAGCTGGTCATTTCCACCTGGGGCTTCTCCGAGGACTTCTTCAAGAAAGAAGTATACGCGCCTTTCGAGAAAGAGCATAACGTGAAGATCGTGCTGGAAATCGGCAACAACGCCGAGCGTCTGAATAAAGTGAAGCAGGGCAGCTCGAACGTCGATCTGATCTACCTCTCGGACTATTACGCGCAGCAGGGTATCGAAGCGGGGTTGTTCGAGAAAATCGACCGCAGCCGCATCCCGAACCTGAAAGACATTTATGACATCGCCAAAGCGCCGCTCGGCGAGGACTACGGTCCGGCCTACACGATCGGCCAATTCGGCATCGCCTATAATCCGAAAGCGACGGGCAAGGAAATCAAATCGTGGAACGATCTGTGGAGCCCCGAGCTGGCGAAGAAGCTGACGCTGCCGAACATTACGTCGACCAGCGGCCCGATGATTCTGGATGCGGCTTCGACCGCAGCAGGCAGCTCGACGTTCAACGAGGACCAAGCGTTCACGAAGCTGAAGGCGCTGAATAAAAGCGTTGTGAAATACTACGGCCAAACGTCAGAGTTCGTAAACATGTTCGCCCAAGGCGAAATCGCCGCCGGACCGATCATGGAAATGTACGTGAAGGACTTGAAGGCCGCCGTGCCGGATACGAAGTTCGTGACGCCGCAGGAAGGCGCGTACGCGGTCATGAACACGGTGAACGTCGTGAAGGGCAGCAAAAACAAGCAGCTGGCGGAAGACTTCATCAACTGGCACCTGAGCAAAGAAGTGCAGGAGAAATCGGCCAAGTCCAAAATCGATTCGCCGGTAAACACGACGCTGCAGCTCAAGCCGGAGGAAGCGCAAGGCATTACGTACGGCGCGGACGTGGTGAACAAGCTGCGCAAGCTGGATATGAAGTTCGTCAACCAGAACCTCAAGGGCTGGATCGACCGCTGGAACCGCGAAGTAACACAATAAGCTACGCCATAAGCAACACAACAGCATGACCATAATCGAAACGCTGGACAAGGGTATATGATCCGACATGTACCCTTGTTTTCATATCGGGAGTATGGAAAGGAGCTAACGGAGCCTATGAAACAAAAAGTAATCCTCGATGTCGATACGGGTGTGGACGACGCGTTAGGCATTCTGCTCGCGGTCAAGAGCGGACAGTTCGATGTCCTCGGCATCACGACGGTCAACGGCAACGTATCGCTGGATCAAGCGACGGCGAACACCTGCAAAATTCTGCAGCTGTTGGGAGCGGAAGCGAGCATCCCGGTCATCCGGGGGGCCGATCGGCCCTTGCTGCGTCCGCACTATTTCGAGCATCGGATACACGGGGCGGACGGCCTCGGCGGGGCGCTGCGGGACATGGAAGTCCGCCAAGGCGCGGCCGAGGGGTTCGGGCCGGACTACATCGTGGACCGCGTACGCGAAAACCCGGGTGAAGTGACGCTGATTATGACGGCTCCGCTGACCAATCTGGCGCTCGCGTTGATGAAATACCCCGGCCTTGTGAATGACGTGAAAGAGGTCGTTGTCATGGGCGGCGTCGTCGCGGGCTTTGGGAACGTGACTCCGACGGCGGAGTACAACATGTATGTCGACCCGGAAGCGGCCAAGCTTGTGCTGCGCGCCGGGTTCCCGTCCCTGACGCTTGTCGGGCTCGATGTGACCCGGCGCGCGCTGCTCAAGGACGAGCATATCGCCGCGCTCGGCGATACGCCGATCGGCCGCTATGTGAAGGAGAGCACGGCCGATTACATGCAGCGCTACTCTGAGCGCAACGGCGTCCGCGCCTGCGCGCTGCACGATCCGTTGGCCGTCGGGGTGGCCTTGACCCGTGAGGTGGTCACGACGAAGCCCTATTACGTCGATGTGGAAACCCGCAGCGAGCTGTGCGACGGCCAGACGGTCTGCGATTTTCAGAACCGGCTCGGACAGAAGCCGAACGTTCAGGTCTGCACCGATGTGGACGCGGACGCTTTTCTCCGGCTGTTCGTTCAGACGCTGAGCCGTTAGCCCCCAATCCAGGAACAGGAGAACCGTTCGATGAAGAAATCGTATCTGTATTTGCTATTGCTGCCGGGACTGTTGTTCCTGACGGTATTTATGGCGGCTCCGATCCTCATTACGATCGGGTCCACCTTTTTCCAGAAAGGGACTGTGACGTTCGACGGGTACCTGCACTTCTTCAAGGACCCGTATTTTATCAAAATTTTGCTGACGACGCTGCAGGTCAGTGTGGTGACGACGGCGATCTGCATTCTGCTCGGCTTTCCGGTTGCCTATTATATTTCCCGGCAGAGTCTGAAGAAAAAGAGCGTGCTCCTCGCGCTCGCGATCTTCCCACTGCTCACCAGCTCGGTTGTCCGTTCGTTTAGCTGGATGATCGTGCTCGGCAAGAAGGGGCTGCTCAACACGGCGCTGCTGGCGATGGGGATCGTTCAGGACCCGCTGGATATTTTGTATACGCCGACCGCGATGATGATCGGTCTGATCCATCTGTTTCTGCCGCTGATTATCATCACGCTTGTTGGCGTTATGGAGAACATCGATGCCGATCTGATCAAAGCGGCGGAGAGCCTCGGGGCGTCCCGGTTCACCGCGTTTCGTAAAGTTGTGATCCCGCTTAGCGTGCCGGGTCTCATTATCGGGAGCATTCTCGTCTTCGTCGGCAGCTTAACCGCGTACACGACTCCGGCGCTGCTCGGCGGGAAACAGCGCGTCATCTCGACGTTCCTGTACCAGAACGCGATCACGCTGAACGACTGGTATTCGGCCTCCGTCATCGCGACGATCATGATGGCGATTACGTTCGTGGTTATCAGCCTGATGAATAAACTGGCCAACACTTTAAATCCGAAGGGGTAGAAGGGATGAAGGAGAACAACCGGGGCCTCGGCCTGTTTACGCTGCTTGTTTATATCTTTTTGCTCGGTCCGCTGGTCATTATCGCCTTCGCTTCGTTCGAGCCGGGAACCGTGCTGAAATTTCCGCCACAGGGCTTTTCGCTCAAGTGGTACCAGAAGATCTTTGAAGTGGAAATGTTCATGAGCACGTTCAAAACGTCGATCGTCGTCTCGATCCTCGGCAACCTGTTCGCGCTCTTGCTCGGCGTGCCTGCGGCCTATGCGCTCAGCCGCTTCGACTTCAAGGGAAAGGACGCCCTGAACGGCTTCTTTATATCCCCCGTGCTCATCCCGGGCATCGTGCTCGGGTTTACGATGCTGAAATACCTGATCGTCACGTACCATCTGCCGCTCTACACGGCGCTGCTCGTCGGTCATACGGTCATCATGCTTCCGTTCATTATTCGCGTCATCGCGTCCAGCTTGTCGAACTTCGATTTTGCCATCGAAGAGGCTGCGCTTAGTCTCGGCGCCGGACGGCTCGGAACGTTCTTCAAGGTCGTCCTCCCGAACATCAAGTCGGGGATTATCGCGGCGATTCTGATCGCTTTTCTGGAGTCGTTCAACAATGTGGACATTTCCGTCTTCATGACGGGCCCGGGCATCAGCACGCTGCCGATTCAGATGCTGACCTATGTGGAAAATTATTTCGATCCGACCATCGCCGCCATTTCTGTGCTGCTGATGCTGTTCACGGCGGTGTTCATGTTCCTGATCGAAAGGCTGATGGGCCTTTCTTACTTTACCAAACGATAACGGAGGCTCGTACCCATGGCATTGCTATCCTTGGAAAATGTGTCGGTCGCCTATGATCACCAATATATTCTGCAAAACTTCAACCTGACGGTCGAGAAGGGGCAGCTCATCTCCCTGCTCGGCCCAAGCGGCTGCGGCAAAACGACGACGCTGCGGCTCATCGCCGGCTTCCTCGAAGCCAAAGACGGCAAATTCATGCTAAACGGCAAAGATTACACGCGCGTGCCGGTCAACAAGCGGAACTTCGGGTTCGTGTTCCAGAGCTATGCGCTGTTCCCGCATCTGTCCGTCTACGATAACGTCGCTTTCGGACTCCGTCTGCGGAAAGTGCCGGAAGCTGAGGTCAAGCAGCGCGTGCTGCGCATTCTGGAGGTCGTGAGCCTTGCGGGCTTCGAGCAGCGGTTCCCTAAGGCGCTGTCCGGCGGGCAGAAGCAGCGGGTGGCGATCGCCCGCGCGCTCGTCATCGAGCCGGACCTGCTGCTGTTCGACGAGCCGCTCAGCAACCTCGATGCGAACCTGCGCGTGAATATGCGCGTCGAAATCCGCCGCATCCAGCAGGAGCTCGGCATTACGACCGTTTACGTCTCGCACGACCAGGAGGAATGCTTCTCCATCTCCGACCGTGTCGCGATCATGAATAAGGGCATTATCGAGCAGTTGGACCGGCCTTCGACGATCTACAAATACCCGAAAACCGAATTCGTCGCCCGGTTTATCGGCTTCAACAACTTCATCACGTTCGAGGAACGCCGCGAAGCGGGCGACGGGATCGAGCTGAAGGTGAAGGGCTACACGTTCCATGCCGCCCGACAGCCCGGCGCAGAAGGAGCTACAAGCAAGAAGGGCGCGATTCGCCCGGACGATGTGCAACTCGGCACCGCAGAGGAGATCGGTCACGGACCGAACCGGGTGCGGGGCGGTATCAAGGTAAGTACGTTTCTGGGAAGAAGCTACCAGTATGTCGTCGAGACGGACCTGGGGGATTTTACGGTCAACAAAGAAATGGAAGTCCCTTACAGCAGTGGGCAGCAGGTTCATTTGCTGTTCCCGGCGGACAAATTGGTCCTGGTAGACTAACGACGACTTGGAGGTACCGGCATCATGCGAGTGGATTTACTGATCGAGAAGGTACACGTATACAACAGCTATTTTAAAAGGTTCGTTGAAGGCAATGTTGCCGTCTTGAACGGATCGTTCCTCTATATCGGCGGGCGGGGGACGGAGACGTTCGAAGCCGGCGAGATCGTGGATGGCCAAGGCCGCTACATGATTCCCGGTCTGGTCGACATTCACCTGCATATCGAGAGCACGATGGTCACTCCGGAGACGTTCTCGTACGGGCTAATCCGCAGCGGCGTGACGACCATCGTCCCCGAGCCGCATGAGATGGCGAACGTCTTCGGCCTGAGCGGCGTGAAGCAGATGATCGAGGCGAGCCGCGACTGCGTGGCGGACATGTTCTATGCGATTCCGAGCTCGGTCCCGGCCACGTCGATGGAATCGACCGGCGGCACGATCGAGATCGAGGATATGGACGAGCTGCTGCGGACGGAAGACATTATTTGTCTCGGCGAAATTATGAACTACGTCGACGTCATCGCGGACCCAGATTGCAAAACGAACCGGATTCTGGCGCATATCCGCAAGCATTATCCGAAGCTCGTCATTGAGGGGCATGTTCCGAAGCTGCTCGATCTGGATCTGCACCGGGTCATCTATGCCGGGGTCGACTCGGACCATACGCATCAGACGATCGAGGGGATGGAAGCACGCATCGGCGCGGGCATGTTCATCGAGATTCAAGAAAAATCGATGACCGACGATGTCATAAACTATTTGATCCAAAATGACGTCTCCGAGCACTTCTGCTTCGTCACCGACGACGTCATGGCCGATTCGTTCCAGCGGCGCGGCCATCTGGACCATATCGTCCGCAAAGCGATCCGCATGGGCATGTCGCCGGAGAAGGCGATCTACGCCGCGACATTTACCCCGGCACGCCGGATGCGGATGCACGACCGGGGCGCCATCGCTCCCGGTAAAACAGGCGACTTCGTGCTGCTGTCGGATCTGCGGGAGCTGACGATCGATCAAGTGTACAAACAGGGCCGCAAGGTGTACGACGTACGCGAATCATATGTTCCGAAGGAGCACGGCCACGCGTTCCCGGCGCATTACTACCAAAGCGTGCAGTTGTCGCTACTGACGGAAGCGGACTTTGTTGCGCGGCCGGAAGGTGCGGTGGACGGCCGCCATGCGTGCCGCGTGATGCAGGTTAAAGATGGCTCCACCTTCACGGAGGATGTGCGGGGCGAGGTCGAGATCCGGAACGGTGAGCTGTGCTGGCAGGAAAGCCCGTACGCACTTATCGCGACGTTCGAGCGGTACGGCAAGAACGGGAACCGGGCATACGGCTTGATCGGCGGCGATACGATTCAACGCGGCGCGGTGGCGACGACGTATTCGCACGACAACCACAACCTGCTTGTGGTCGGGCACAACCCGGCCGATATGGCGCTTGCGGCTAACGAAGTGATCCGCAGCCAAGGCGGCTTCTGCGTCGTGGAAGCAGGCCAAGTGCTGGCGCACCTGCCGCTGCCTGTCGGCGGCATCCTGACCGAAGCGCCGCTGGACGAGACGGCGAAGGAAGTCGAGAAGCTGCGCAGAGCGATGGAGTCGCTCGGGTACAAGCACTACAACCCGATCATGTCGATCAGCACGCACTCGCTTCCGGTCAGCCCGGCGCTCAAAATTACCGACCTGGGGCTGATCGACGTTAACGCGGGCAAGGTTGTACCGCTACTGGTTGAGGCGTAGTTAACGGAACAGTCTAAACAAACGGCTCTTACCGCCAAGATTGATGCGGGCAAGGGCCGTTTCGCATTATATTAGAAAGATGGAATTCAATCCTTTTTCGGGGCGGAGCTTCAAGCCCGCCACAAACGCTCATCGCGTAATGAGAGTAAACAAAATGGGGATCATGGTGAAAACCGCTATCCCCACAGGGACCGGGATTACTCGTTTGGTGATACCCATTTTATCGAGTGGATATTCGATCACCATAACTAAACAAGCAAGCAAAACGGTTTTCCAAACAGCGGAAATCGTCAAACCCCACACGAAAGACATGACACCAAAAAAAATCCCGAGGCTCAAAGGATATTTAAGACGCAAGGCCACCGCCTCCTTCATTTCCGATTCTGATTGGGGCTCCAATCAATACCAAAGTCAAGATCAAGCCGATCTTGCCGCCGGTATCCTCTTCTATTCCGACCTTTCTTTTTTAGGATGCGCCGTGGTTATCAATTAAACCACACGATTTTATTTTATGGGGTTTTGCAGCGATGGTAAGTTGGATGACTAAAACAATAAGTTATATGGATATTGTTTCCAAATAGGGTATTCCCATCTTTGATATAAAATGCTATAATATGTAATGTAACATAAATATTGTAATTAAAGCAAAATGAAAGGTAGCGTGGTGCTTATTATCTATTAATTCGATGGAATGGTGCAATCTATTTCTTTGCAGGCAGATCCCGTTAGAATCGAAACTATTTTTCTAAAAAGGAGACCTTCATTATGATGAAAAAATTGATTGCGGCTTCTCTCATTGCAACAGCAGTACTTCCGGCAACCGGCGCTTTTGCAGCTGAAAATACAGTTTCTGTTCAACAGTCTTCCACAGCGGAAACGGCAAGTCATGCCATCGAATCCGGCACAATCGCTCTAATGACTTCTACTTATTCCATTACTGGCGATGGGGTTAGATTTAGAGCTAGCGCTTCTTCTTCCGGCACGGTTCTGGGTACCCTGAATAAAGGGGATCTGGTTAATGGCGGCAACGAAACGAAAAATGCCGACGGTATTACATGGGTAAGCGTATACAGCTACAAGTACAACAAATGGGGATGGGTTGCCTCTCAGTATCTGGAGGAAGTCGGTTGATCGTTTATTCATGCTACCGTTAAAACGAAAATAATGGATCGCCCATTCACCCAGCTAGTCGGGGGAAGGGCGATCTTTTTGAAGTTCCGGAAAAATGTAGGAATCGCAATCGCCGCAGCCCAAAGACCGAATGATCCATTAAAATAAGTAATGATTAACGTGATTAATATGATAGAAAAAACAGGATGGCTGTACGAGCTGTATACGGAAGAATGCATCTCGGACAACAAGGTATCCCGGCCGCGCTTGATCCCGTATCTGGTGCGATGTGTAGAGACTGGCCGAGTGGATTGTATTGAACCGGTGGTTTCCAAGATTCTCGATAACTCCAAGAATGTGTCTATTATCTTCTCTGCGGCAGAGAAGCTTTTCGAGAATGGAAGGCTGGAGGAGTCGGCGCATTTTTATCAACTCGTGGTCGACAATATCAAAGACAATTTTTCCGAGTTCATGGCGATAAGCCAATATCGGCTATTTCTGATCGCTCAAGGTACAGATGAAGAGAAGAACTGGAAATCAGTTATTCAATTTGAACCTTTCCGAAGACGACTGCCGGAATATCTCCAGCTCGCGGCCCTTTTGAAGTTAGCTAAGGTTTGTTATTCCTTGGAGAAAATAAACGAGGTCGAGAAGTTTGCTGAAGAACTCGCGGAACTAAGTTCCATTCTCTATAAGCTAAAAATGGTGGAAGAAGTATCGATAGAGCATCACCTGGTATACTATTTTGGTATGGGTCTGTTAATTAAGGGGACCGTTTTGGAAAAAAGAGGACTTTACAAAGAAGCTAAAAAAGTTGTACAAACTTATGCCGACCTTAGTTGGTTTGAACCTCTTGACGAGTCAGGCTGGCAAGAGGTTCCCAAAAACTTCTGCCAGAGCGTCCAAATGACCGATTGTCATGGCACGAGCCCGGCCATTTAACACCATGCTCAAATTTCCGGCGTTAATCCCCGTCAGTTCGGCTACTTTATTTAGGCTATAGCCATGCAGCTTCATCTGGTCTTCGATCTCCAACCGCAAAGAGCGATTATCCACCCGCACGGAACACCCTCCCCTAAATCTATAAAACCATACTACCACAACAGGGAATTAACATAAAATAACAGATGGATAAAAATTTCCTAGCGTCGAATGGTGAAATATATTTATAAAAAAGTAACCTTGATGGGCAAATGCCAGTCAAGGTTACTAGGGTATGGCTGCTTCGATTTTGGATTCGTTCAGAGCTTCTTGAATGAGGTCAATAACGTCCGGATCTTCTTCTTTTTCCAGAAATCCCGTTAATACGCCAATAATCCTGTCATCCTCGATTTGGGATAGGGCGGTTACAGCTGCGCACCTAATATCGGGGTCGGGGTCTCTTAGCAGATTGGTGAGAGGTGCAAGTAAGCTTGGACTCGGGAAAGATGCAGCGATGTGCGAGCACCAATACCTGACTCCGGTATGTTCACTTTTTAACGCAGTAATTAAATGCGGAAGTACTTGCTCTACCGAAAACTTCATTAATACGTCTTCAATCAGCTGGTATACCCCGAAGCCGCTGCCTTCGCCAAACGAATTTAGAAATAATGGAATGCACTGAGGATCAGGATGATTCAAAAAGTGCACCCTCACGTCGTTATACTTTTTGATGACTTCGAATTTCGCCTCAGTATCTCTTGAAAAGGGCTGATTGTTTTTCAAAAACATAATGGCTTGTGCGGAATTCATTTATTTAATCGAATCCTCCTAAAGATCCAAAAATCAACCCCAAGGCTTGTTTGAATCGTTATATTAGTGGTCCGTTTTATTTTTCTTATGAACTAAGAGCCGCTCGCGCAAAACGGTTTCAATCTGCTCGCTGCTATAGCCAAGCTCAGCCAACATTTTGGCCGTAACCCCGGCATTCACCCTCGCCCTGCTTTCAGCATCATGTAAATCCTTGATGCCGTAGAGTCTCTCAAAGATTGCGCCAATCCGGGCAAGATAGAGAATCCGTTCCTCGCTCTCCCCGTCCAGTAAATAATCATGTGTCACCGTATCATCCACACACTTTCAGTTTAGAAGACTTTTGAACCATGAGAATGTACCGGTCCAGACGTTGACTTAGCTGTACCACCTCCTCGTGCGATAATGAACCTTTCTCCTCAACCAGTCGCACTAACTGCTGCCGTAACTGTCTGATTTTTTGTTCTAGTTTCATACTCATACATTATCCACCATCCTTATCCACGACTCCTTATCTCTATAATAATGCCGTTTTTCCATATTAAGGGTCTTAGAATTTGAGAAATATTTTTTTCGACAAAAAATGCGTTTCGAAAATGCTTCACCTATGCTATCTGCTGCGCAGATAAAGAAAATGTATATGGAAGGATCATTATACCTGTTACATGTAATTAACCAAAGGACCGTTAATAATCCCAACAGCAGCCCAGTTTTATTCACCGTGAACCGAATGTTGAAATGTGCACATAAGAAAACCGCCCATTGAAAAGGCGGTTATATCAAGTACATGTTCAGTTTTATTGTTTATTTTGCCTTCTTAAAGGACGAAATAATTAGCGATCCTATAAACCAAAAGGCACCGCCTACGAATCCCGCTAGCATTGAAATATCTTTATCTATAAAGTAATGTGTGACCATCCAAAAAATTGAAAATGATAATCCCCCTGCGGCAGCGTTAATAATCGCTTTTTGTTTAAGCACAGCCACACATCCAATCACCAATGTTTTTCCATCGCTTCTTCACATCGAGCAAAGCCATTTCTTGTATAAAACGGGACACTGTCGCTACTGGGCCAAACGATAAGAAATTCAACCCCATTCTCTTTAGACCATTTTTCCATAGCGGCCTGAATCTCTGTTCCGATACCTTGACTTCGAAAAGCAGGGCGAGTATAGACATTAGTAACATAGCCGTAATAAGAGTCTGGAGATTTTCCTGGCCTTGGCACTTTATGTATTAGCTGTAGATACATGTGCGAAACTATACTTTTTTCAACCTCCGCCACCCAAATGTACCAGTCTCTACTTCCCATAGCTTTGATCAAAAATTCACGACAAATAGGGTAAAACTCCTCGAAACTAACCGCACTAGTATATCCCTCTTCCGAGAAATCCCAACGCATCCGAACAAGTTCATCTACATCGTCTAACGTAGCTAATCGTACAATCGCCATGCGTTCGTTCCCCTCGATATGATGTATCTTGAACATTGGTTATCAATATTATGGAATAATAAAGCTTTCGACAAAAAAAGCATTCCTGAACGTCTTGTTCAGAATGCTTTTGGTGGGTGGTTATCTTTAATACGGCCTGAGCACTATATTTGTTCTACCTTCGATCACCAATTCGTTCCATGTTCGAGCATCTTGATTATGTAGGCTTCACCTTGAACATACCAATTTCCCCAATGTCCGGTTGTACCAAACAACCCCAAGAAGATGACCAAGGCCAGAAAATAACTTTTCATTCCAAATACACCTCCTCTCGCACCACAGTTGATCGGTAATCTTCTACTTGTTGCGCAGACGCATTTTCCCGATACTTTTCAAATAAAGAAACGCAAAGAAAGGAATACTCGTACCTTTTCATCTCGTTAGCCAAAGATAGACAGTGTAACGCTTCGTTGATTCCTCTTTGAATTCGCCTGTTTCTGAACTCATAAATAGCTTTATGATATCTAAATCGAAGATGCCGATCTGAAAGAATCAGATCATGGTTAAATGAATCGAAACGTTCAATGGAGCCGGAAAATCGCGACATTACATGATCAATTGAGAAACTATATGTATTCGCTGATTTTATAATAGCGATCAGTCCGGCCAGAATGTCGTCCAAACGGTTAAGGCTCGCCAAATAATCGGCATACTCATCAACTATGTCTTCATTCCCAGTCAGCGCTTCAAGCGTGTACAAATTCGCTCTTGCCCCGACCTTAAACATTGCCACCTCTTTTTGGCCCGATTCATCGAGGGGTTCCCACCACTCCAGATTTGCATAACTATGCACACATTGTTTCGCCTGCTCGTATAGTCCCCGCTTTTCAAGCACAACACCTTTAAACAAAAGGCCCATGCCGTAATAGTATACTAGGTGCCTTTCAGTTGCTATGTTCTCGCTACATAGCATAATACTGAGTTCTATCAGTTCGTCAGCATATCCTTCAACTTCGTTCCACTTTTGTAATGTAAAACAAACTCTGGTCAATCTTAAAAGAGCATCCAGTCGCGCATGTTCTGATAAGCGATTTCGAAACGGATCAAACCGAATCACCGCTTTCCAATTTTTCTCCGCATCCGTGCCTTGAATGATACTGAATAGACGATAATGACTCATGGACAGCATCTCGGAGAAATTATCTTTGACGTTATCAACCACAAGCTGATAGAAGCGTTCCGATTCTTTGCTTCTTCCCTTCTGGTACAGCTTCTCCGCTACAGAAAAGATGATCGACACGTTTTTCGCATTATCCAAAATCTTAGAGATGACCGGCTCAATACAATCGTTTCTGCCAACCTCGGCACATCGCACCAAATACGGAATTAACCGCGGTCGGGACAATTTCTCTTCGGAAATGCATTCCTCCGTATATAGCTCGTACAGCCATCCGGGAACCTTTCCGAACACTCTTGCCAAAGCGTCTAATTGACGGATTGTCATTGCGCGGGAAACACCATTCAACGCCATGCTGAGATTTCCGACATTAATCCCCGTCAATTCAGCCACTTGATTAAGGTTATAGCCATGCAGTTTCATTTGGTCTTCAATTTCCACGCGCAAAGACCGGTTAACAACCCGCATAAAAGGCGCCCTCCTCAAATTGATAAGTTTATTTTACCACAATATACCATTACTATGAAACGAAAATTTTCATATTTTGGTTGAAAATAAGGATTATTTTTACAAATTCCATCAAAATATTTCATCTGCTTTTCGCGAAATCTTGTTTTTAAAGGAAGTTTTTCTCTTTTTTATATAGATTGAGTCTAATTAGGGAGGAATAAACAAAAATTAACCTTGGGTGAATCTATGGAGATATGTAAACGACATTGCAGGTGGGAGTGGGCTAACGAAGTACGAAGCGAGCGAACGCAATGACATAATAGAACATAGCGGCGATGGCAAGAGCGACATAACAGACTCCCAGCGCACAGATCAGGGCTTGTCCTCCATATCCCAACAGTTTCCAATACCACGCTAAAGGCTCTTCCGAGAACTCACCCCAATAGGAATGGGGATGACGCGGTCTCCAAGGGTCGGCCTGGGGCCGGTATTCGCCTGGGTGTTGCTCCTTCATTACATCTCCCCTTTTTTTGAGGTTTTCCATGGTTACATGTGTAACATGATTTCAGGCTTTCCAACGGAATCAAAAAAAGATGACCCCTGACGAGTACAGGAATCATCTCTTAGCTGTGTAGAGGCTCCAGGAAATTTCAACCATCCCCGAACCCTATTATATTGATCGTTTTCCATATACAGGATTTTTGGTTTTTGGAATAATTTTTTTCGACAAAGAAGGAAGCAATTCATAAGAAATATCAATTTTCATATTTGCTATGATTGAATGACATGAATATCCATTTCAAAGGAGGAGTGTGTATATGAAGAGTTTAGGATCTATGAATGTGGATGTCATTACGCTGTTTGTTGAGGATTTTCAGAAGGCGAAGGCGTTCTATCAGGAAGTATTCGGATTTCAAGCCGTCTATGAAGACGAGGTCTCATCGGTGTTTAATTTCGGGAATATGAGCGTGAACCTCTTGGATATTTCCGAGTCACACGAATTGATGAAACCGGGAACCGTCGCGACACGTGAATCCGGATTCCGTTTCCTGCTCACGATTCGGGTCGATGATGTGGATGCGGTCTGTGCTGAATTGAAAAAACGTGGGGTTGCTCTACTTAACGGTCCGATCAACCGGCCATGGGGAGTGCGAACCGCTTCATTCATCGATCCGGCAGGACATGCCTGGGAGCTTGCGGAACAATTGGCATAGGGACAGAGTTTAAGCGTTGAACTGCTAACTGGTACGTTCAATTGGCCGTCTTTTCTTAAAAAAACCACTCCAACCAGACGGAGTGGTTTACTATTGTCATATATTTACGCTAAGCGGCAAGACTAATCAGATTGCCGTCAGGGTCCTGCACGATGGCGTAGCGCTCTCCCCAGAACCCATCGAACGGTCCGCGATGTCCGATGTGTCCCTGCTCCGTCAATTGACGGTACAGCTCATCCACCGCTTCGCGACTATCGCATTGAAAGGCGAGCTCGATTCGATATCCGGAAGGCTCTTCCCAGCTACCATACACTACTTGCGCCGATTCCCGTGTGGCCACGGCCAAGCGAAGTCCGTTGTGTTCTACCTCAACGTGATTTTCTTCGTCGGCGCTTTCCGGTATTGCCAAGCCCAACATGCGGTAGAAAGCCAAAGCCTTTTTCATATCCTTCACGAAAATCCCCATTCTCTTCAATTGAACCGCCATGCTTCACCACTCCCATCGTTGCGATTTGATTTCTTTTCACCCTCCAATCATATATCTTGTACTGACAGTCAAAATAGTAAAAAACGGACTTCTTCAGCCCTTTTTCATCATTCGTTTTGGCGGCAGCCCGTAATAACGTGCAAAGTCTTTGGCAAAATGTGACTGATCATAGTAACCGTATTTCAGTGCCAAGTCTGTCAAGCTGGAATAGCCCCCGCTAGAAAACTCCTGCAATAGGCTTTGAAACCGGACGATTCCCAGCATCTCCTTCGGGCTCAAGCCGAGCTCCCGATCAAATGCCCTTCTTAGATGCCGTTCGCTGAAATTAACTTTTTCGGCCAAATCCGTTACGGACAAGTTCCCTTTGAATTCGTACATATACTGCGTGCTTTGGTACACCAAGGAAGGGCTAGACGTATCGCTGCAAGCCAGCATTTGGCTTAGTTTGCGTTCAACGGTTGCAACGATGTCCGAAGCGGCTTTTGCGGCCATTATTTCTTCGGCCATAAGCCGCCCTTCGGCGCCCCAGAGCTCTTCCAGGAAAACATGGTGTCCAACAATCGCCGAGAGGGGATATTTTAAAAAAGTCCGGGCCGACTCCGAATATAACCGGATGCCGAACACCGAACGCGCTTTGGTGAAATGTAAAACTGTGTAACGGGTCGATAGCCCTTCGACAAACGCGGCCTTCCCGTAAGAGGGGGAGTGAAGATCCACGATAATATCGACACAGCCGTCCGGAAGGACCCGATGCCATAGATTCCCGGTGCCGGCCTGAAAATCCATTGTCCAATAACAAGCAATATGCGATGCTAACTGACGGCCCGGCACATATTCCCGGTAGATGTACCCCGGATGATGCAGCTCCGGCTGCAATTTCGGCGATTGTACAGGACGATAGGAATGCATCATTCAACCTCCCTTTGCCACCCGATGATTCTTAAGCATACCTCCACAAAACGAATTTGTCAGCAACGCCACAGTGTTTTCTCATCTCCTGATTCTATCATTTTTACTATAGACAATTACAACATTTGGAATTATTATAGAATTGTATTCCATATTTTCAAAATAATAAGTTTATTGGGAGGTAATCGGCGCGATGAAAAGAACGGTCGTAACATTTATGCTTGCGGTAGCTCTACTATTTTCCGGTATGGGGATAGTAACATCCCCGGCTCAAGCATCTGCGAAGAAATGCGCGGATGTATTGAGTAAAATGACTGACCCGTTAGCTTTAAGAATGGAAGCAGGAGATACGTTAATTTGGAGCAATGTGGATCCAAAGGTGATTTCCGCAAAAGATAAATACAGCAAGCTGATAAAAGATAAGGGCTGGAGGATTCAATTTAGCTCAGCTTACCGTCCTTACGAATACCAGAGGCACTTATACGAAATTGTCCAAAACCCCACGATTTGTAAGGAAGAGAAGCAAAAACATGGTTTAGGCACTGAAGTGGCAAAGCCTTCAAAAGATGCTCCTCACACAGCCGGAAAAGCTTTTGACGCCACTGTCTTTGATAAAAATGGCAATGCTTTAAATGGTAGAGATTTTGTTAAGAAGGAACTAATTGAAGTAGCTAAGCAAGCAGGTCTTTATTTTCCGATGACCACTAAGGATGGTGTACATCACATTCTCTTATAGGGTTCAAATGCTTATAAGGCTTCTGACATGAACCTTGCCCAATAACTGGCTACTCCTATTCCTCCCCAAATGCAGTTCGTCAAGATACCTAATATACCGGGGTAAAGGAAATTAGGGAACTGCTTCTCCAAATTCGTGACTTCGGCGATTAAGGATAGGATCGAAGGCGCCGGCCGCACGCGTCAATAAGTAGCGGTGATTGACTAGCACCCTAATGCGCATGGGGTGCTTTTTCGTTTGCAAAAAACCAACTCAACTGAAAAACTGAAACGAGCCATCGGAATAAAATGAAAAAATACGACCATGGAATGGCTAGTTGGAATACGGGGCTCATGTTTTGTGGATATTTTTGAAACTTCTAATGGATCACTACCGTAAATATTCGGGTACCGAATTGATAAAAAAGTGAGGATGAGCCTCTTGAAAGTCATGAAGTTCGTATTGTTTGCATTGTTGAGTCTATTGCTTCTGGCTGGTTGCGGATTGCTTCAAGAAAAACCGCAATCAACACAAGGTCTGACTAGTTTTGAAGATGTCGCAAAGTACATAAAGGCCCATAATAAACTACCTGATAATTTCATCACGAAAGACGAAGCAAGAAAACTGGGCTGGGACCCCCAGAAAGGAAACTTGCATAAAGTCGCTCCAGGCAAAAGCATTGGCGGCGATGTCTATCAAAATCGTGAAGGAAAATTACCGGCAAAAAAGGGAAGGGTATGGTACGAAGCCGATATTAATTACAAATCTGACCATCGGGGAAAGGACCGAATCTTATTTTCCAACGATGGTTTAATATACAAAACGGAAAACCATTATGAGACGTTTGAACAAATAAAGTGAGTCCATGGAGGGATGAGGGATTGCGGGATGTACTATTAGATGGCAGAAAAATTGATAATGTCGGTCAACTGCATGCCGTCTTGAAAGAAGCCCTGGAGCTGCCTGAGTATTATGGCAATAATTTAGACGCTTTGTGGGATTGTTTGACAGGATGGGTTGAAATGCCGCTGACGATTCGGTGGTTACATTTTCAAGAGAGCGAGAAGAAGCTAGGGGAATATAGTAACCATGTACTGCTACTTTTTCGAGATGTTGAACAAGAAATCGAAGGATTTCATCTGCGGCTTGACCCTAATTGAACGTAGGTGTGATGATGCCGCACAGCGACATGAGAGTAAGATGTTTTAAATTTTCGCATTTAAAAATACCAAAAAAAGAAGGGCTGACCAAGTCTTCTCGAGATGAATCAGCACCTTCCTTGAAAAAATAACAATTCAATGGCGATTGAATAACTCACAGTTGTATTGCGTTATTTCTTGAGCAACCGTCCGACTCAACTCTGGGTTACGCCGATACCATTCACTGGTTATCGTCCGGAGCTAAATGTCGAACATGCTTTAAATAGGCGGTGACGCGCTGATCGTCTTCCAGAGGGTATTCGTAGTTCAAACGATTCGCCACATCCTGCGCGGTTCGGCGGAACAAGTCACCCATAGCGAACAAGGCTCGCCAGACCCCTTCATAAGTCGCGTCCGGGAAGGTGGACATCAATTCGTGCCAGCTCTCCCTCGAAAGATGCTTCTCTAGATATTTGCCGCTTTTGCCTGTGCTAATCGAAAAATCGGTGCGGATGCCAACCTGCCACTCGAGCATCTGAATCAGCATCGGTCTCACGGCGACGTTCAAATGATCTTGGGCATAAAGCATTTCTTGCCTCCACAAGCCTTTGGCGACATACGTGGATACCCACCAGAATTCGTTGCAGCAATCGGCAAAAAGCTTGGCCGACGGGCGCTTCACCCAATAATCCTCGTCTGTCGGGGCCGGAAGCCGGGGAAGGCAATTGTCTTTGTCCAACAAAACGACAGCCAGTTTATCGCCGCTGTTCCAGTTGTCCTTCTGCTCGAACGGACACAGGGTCAGGTCAATCCGGTTGCCATCCGCGAACAGCATCAGGTAGGGGAACTTTCCATCCAGCTCGGGAGGAATAAGCTTCATCTCTTCCGGCTTCTGCATAATAATCCGGCTGCCGAAGCGGTCGATCCACTGCTTATCTTCAATAAAAGAAAGCAGATCATGAACGATATACACGATATCGTAATCCTGAAATACATCTTTGGGCACATTCGGATTCGTTCGCGACCCGTTCATCCCGACCGCCCGGATTCGCTCATCGTTCACAGCAACGTCCAAAATTAAATTCATCATTTCCTGTTCGGTTCTCATCCTCGTTCCAACCTCCATCGAATATAGTCAGGGTCCGGTATTCAAAGGAGTCGGGCGGTCCGCGAATACGAACGGCATCGGACGCTTTTAGATTGGAACGTTATAACTTATCCAACAGCTTTTTCATGATGATCACCCCCATGACGCAACCATAAATTATTTTTGAATACCCAATAGCTTCGCAGCATTCTTATATAAAATAGGATCGGCATCTTTATAGGATAAACTCTCTTTAACATAGTCTACACTTCGCAGTAAAAGCTCCCCATGTTGGTAAGGGAAGTCTGAGCCAAATAAAAGTTGATCGGAACCATACGTTTCTGCCGCAGCACGCAACGCCTGGATATTTCCATGCCCGACTGTATCATACCACATGCGTTTTGCTGCCACACTTGCTTTTTCAGGAGTTAACGGTGCTTCCCAATGAAGATTATCCATCCTTGGAAGAAGCATGGGGATCGCTCCGCCTAAATGTGGAATGATTATTTTCAAGTCCGGATATTTGCTTGGAATCCCCTCCGTAATGAATTGGCCGATAATGATCGTATCTTCAATAGGCGATCCAATCCTCCATGTTAAATGATAGTCTTGGATGTGGGAAGAATGTGCGCCAAAACCAGCGGGATGAATGAAAAGTATACCTTTTCGCCGGTTCAATTCTTCAAAAATAGGAGTAAATTCAGCATCGACCGGACTCTTTCCTAAAATCGATGTGGTAATGGCAACCCCACGCATTCCTAATTCATCCATCGCTCTGGCAAGTTCTTTAAGGGAAGCATCAATATGCGGAAGGGGCAAAGAAGCAAAAGCTGCAAATTTATCGGGGTGCTTTTTTACTAGCTCGTAATACTCGTTGTTAATATAAATGGCAGCTTGTGTGGCATGCTGTATGTTCTCAAAATAGGGGACTTGTGGAACAGCAGAGAGAACCTGCAGGTCAATCCCTGCTTTATTCATGAAGTGAAATCGAGTTTGTAAATCTTGTTCAGTCGGCTCGGCCCCAACCCCTCGATGCACGCTAGTATGTGTTGCGCCAAACTCCTCCAGCATATCTAAGTATTCGGTGCTCCAAACATGCGCATGAATGTCTACATTGAAATTTTTATTTTCATCATTTATCATGTTGCCATCCTCCTGCATCAGCCTGAATCTCTTCTCGGTTCTGTTCAGAACGAGAGTGAGCTTTTTTATCCAACAATCCGGTCAACTCCAGTTGCAGGTTCTGCATGATTTCACGAAATGCAGAGGATTGTTCCGGCGTATAGCTGCTTTCTTTCGCGGCTCTTGCAATAAGGCGGATGATCTCGGACCATTCCTTCATCATATCCCGCAAGTCGTCCTGTTCTCGGTAATCATTCCTGGGGCGCCAGTCCTCACGTTCCCAGTGTTCTTGATTCTTGCTTTGCCTCTCCTGAAGAAAAGTCCTCCCCTTATCTGTAATATAGTGCATTTTTTTACCGTCATTCTCTTCCTTCATGCTGATCAACCCCATATCCTCAAGCAATTGTAAATTGGGGTAAATCGAACCGGCACTTGGTACGTACAGCCCTCCGGTTTTATCCTCCATGGCCTTGATGAGTTGATAGCCGTGCATGGGTTTCGAGTCGAGAAGCTCAAGCAAAGCATACTTGAACTCCCCACGCTCGAAAAAACGCCGTTTTCCGCTGCCTTCCCCTCGTCCTCCCATACCTCTGCGGGATTCTCCGTATTTGCTGCGCATGTGGTGATCCCCTTGCCACCAAGGGATACGTCCCCCGATTCTTATGCGTCCGTAATGGGAATCGCGTGTGATATTGTGATTATCATGTCTCATGTATAAGCAACTCCTTTCAATACGATATATCGTTATGAATAAAATATAATACGATATATCGTATTGGTCAACCAAATTTTGGTGCATGGTCATGGATATGAGCAGATTTTTTCTATCACTGGATGGATTTCTTTTGTATCTGCCAGCAAACAAAAACGGGATAGAGCGGTTGGCTCCATCCCATTTTCAATTTGAAAACCATTTCTAACCGTACCTCTCCATCATCTCGGCAAGCCTTCGCTTGATGTTATCGATCAGCTCCGGCGGGTGTTGTACGGTCGCCTCGGCGCCCAAGCCGATGAAAAACTGCGCCAGAAACGGAATGTCTCCCTTCGGCATGCTGCCTTCCAGCCACCCGGTGCCGTCCTCGCGGCGGTGCAGCTTGGTCGCCGACCAATGCTCGGCCTCGCATCGATGGACCCCCTCCTCGGTCAGCTCCACGTACAGACTGGTTAATTCCTGCTCCGACGGGAGCAGCGCCTCCCGGTTACCGAGGTAGAGATGTCGGAGATCGAGCGGCTGCGTTCCGGAACTGTCTTCCGCCGCGGAACGAATCCGGTCGCACCGGAACAAGCGGATATCTTCGCGAAGGAAGCAGTAGGCGGGGCAGTACCATAAGCCGCTGCTGGCATAAATGCCGACCGGCTGGATGAGTCTGGCGGACACGCCTTCGCGCGATTCGTATTCGATGCGGATCACCTTTTGCCGGATGGCTCCGTCCAGCAGGATCGACAAATAGGGGAATTTCGCCTGTCTCGACGGGATCACAAAATCGATCCGGTTCTTCATCTCATCGATCCGGTCGCGCACATCCCCCGACATGTAAAAATAAAATTTGCTCAAGGCGGAGGACGATTCGGTCTCGAAGGGCAGGTAGGCATAGTGGCGCAGCGCATGACACGCGAAAAAGATCGCGACCGCCTCCTCTTCAGTAAAGGCGATCGGGGGCAAAATCCGTTCGTTCAATACCTGATACCCGCCATGAGGTCCCACCTCCGAATACAACGGCACCCCAAGCTCGCTCAATTCCTGCAAATCGCGCAGAATCGTCCTCGTCGATACGTTAAACTCGGTCGCCAGCTCTTTGACGGTAAATTTCTTCTTTCGATTGACGGTCATCATCAAATCCATCAGTCGCTTTGATTTGGACATGGCCTGGCTCCAATTATTTTTGTATTTGTGACAATAGTTGTCACTATTATAAGCTACAATAAGAACCAAGACCAGCTGATTTAAACGAGGCCGGCCGAAACGATAAACTCAAAGGAGCTGTTGAAGAATGACGATGCAAATTACCCCTTTTATTATGCTGGATGGTCAGGCGGAGGAAGCGATCCGTTTTTATGAGCAAGCTTTGGGAGCCAAGGTGGTGTTCAAGCAATCCTTCGGCCAAGCGCCGGAACCCCCCGGGCAACCGATGCCGGAAGAAGTAAAATCGCGTGTCGCGCACAGCGTGCTCAAGATCGGCGAAGCGGAGTTGTTCGTAGCCGATGGTTTCCCGGGTGAATTCGGACAGCGGGGCGACCAACTGAGCATCTGCATGACGAGCGGTGATGTCGAAACGTCGAAGCGGTTGTTCGAAGCGCTTCAGCAGGACGGTCAGGTAAGGATGCCGCTGGAGGAGATTTATTTTAGCCCGGCCTACGGCATAGTTACGGACAAGTTCGGCGTCACCTTCCAAATCTTTACCAAAAGACCGTAATCGGATGGTGACGGCTCGCAAGGGGCAGCGGGGTCGAATTTCGCGGCGTGGTTTTAAACGTGTTTTAAACTGCATTTGCTAAACTGAACCTGTTAGCTACATTCACGCAGGGAGGTTTATAAAAATGTACCGAAAACTGTTGCCCGCGGCGATTCTCTGCTCCGGGGCCGCGTATCTCATCGCAATGGCGGCCGAGAACCTGCTCTTGCGATGGATTCTGAAACCGGGGACGATGCTGCTCATTATCGCGCTTGCGCTGACAGCCGTCCCCTTTTCCCGCGTGTATCGGCGCTTGATGCTCGCCGGGCTTGGCTTCTCCGTCGTCGGCGACGCGTTGCTGCTCCTCCCCGGCAATCAATGGTTTGCGCTGGGCGTCGGCTCTTTCTTGATCGCCCACGTGTTCTACATCTTGGCGCTGCTGACCCGTCGCCGTCCGACTCTGGCACGCCTACTTTCTCTGCTCCCGATTGTCGCTTACGGCGTCGGGCTGCTGACCGGATTGCATGACGGCATGTTCGCCAGTCCCGGCAACGGCAGCCTATGGATTCCTATCGTAGTTTATGTGGCCGTCATTTCCGTAATGGTCTGGACGGCCGTCCTGAGCGGCAGCCGGAGCGCTGCGATCGGCTCGATCCTGTTCTTCCTTTCTGATTCACTGCTCGCATGGAATAAATTCGTGACGCCGATGGCATGGGCCGGATACGGAGTCATGGTCACCTACTACCTGGCCCAATACTTGATGGCCCGAAGCGTGGAAGCGCCGCGCCTTATTCCAAGCAGCGTTCGGGTAGCGGAAAGCCGCTAGGATTGCCGGACATTCGCGTCCATCCAAAGACGGCCCGAATGAAAGTCAGCGCCGCGCCCCCGTATCGCCTGACAGCCCAACCTCTTGCTCGCTCCAGGCCCACAGCCTGCTTGCAAGCTCCATGTCTTGAGCCCGGGCGGATACCGGCACAATCCGTTTGCGGTAAAAGTATTCGCCGCTGATGGAGCTTACCTCCGGACTCGAAGCGAGGTAAACGGTCGTGCGGGCGCCCTCCTCCGGGGTCAGGAAAAACGGCCGCAGCAAGGCGTGAATCCTGCGGCCGAAGCCGGTGGCGCGGTCGACGCCGAGATTGGTGCCGACCGCGCCCGGATGCAGCGAGTTGGCCGTCACTGTCGTTCCTTTCAGCCGCTCCGCCAGCTCCTTCGTGAACAGAATGTTCGCCAGCTTGGACTGCGCGTAGCCTTTCCACACGCTGTATCCTTTCGTCAAATGCGGGTCGTCGAAATGAATGTTTCCGATCTTATGGGCCCCGGACGATATGGTGACGATCCGCCCTTGGGGCGAACGCAGAAGCGGCTCCAGTAGCAGATTGGTCAGCAAAAAGTGCCCCAGATGATTCACGCCCATCATCGCTTCGAAGCCGTCGGAGGTCGTCTGCCGCTTGATCGCAACGACGCCCGCATTATTGATAAGCGCGTCCAGCGTATCGTGCTGCTCATCGAACGCCGCGGCGAAGGCGCGGACGGAGGCCAGCGAGCCGAGATCCAGCTGCATCAGCCGCAGCCGGTCCGAGCCGCTCTGCCGCTGCGCTTCCTGCAGCGCCTGTTCGCCGCGTTCCCGGCTGCGGCAGGCCATAATGACATGCACCCCCAGTCTTGCCAGCTCCACCGTCGCAGCGAGCCCCATTCCGGAGTTGGCCCCCGTTACGATCACAGTGCGGTCCCGCATCCGAATCCCTCCTTTTTCTATTATTATAGTGCTTCGGCTATCGTTGTAGGCAAAGAATGTTCCGCCTGAACCGGGTGAAGGGCATTCTTTTTTTTAGTCGAATTTGGATTTGACATGGACGAAAAGCAAGCATAAAATTAAATTGTTTAATTAAATATGTCTAAAATATTCAATGATCTATCTAACCGGCATTTTCTGGTGCCGGAGACGGGTCCAAGCGAGTGGAGATGATAATAAAGCATGTTAAAGTTGTTTGCTTATTTGAAGCCGTACCGTGTGCCTATCGCTCTCGTGCTGGCTTTGATCTTCCTGCAGTCTTTATCCGACTTGTATCTGCCTACGCTCATGGCCGATATCGTCGATATTGGGGTCGTGCAGGGAGATACGCCCTATATTTTGCAGATCGGAGGTTTTATGCTGCTGGTGGCGGCAGCCGGCACGGCCTGTTCCGTCGCGGCAAGCTATTATTCCTCCAAGGTGGCCGCAGGCTTCGGTCAGCGGCTGCGCGGCAGAGTATTCGAGCATGTAGAAAATTTCTCGCTGCAGGAGTTCGACCGGATCGGCACGGCCTCGCTCATTACGAGAACGACGAACGACATCACGCAGGTGCAGCAGGTGCTCACGATGATGCTGCGGATGATGGTCAGTGCGCCGATGCTGTGTATCGGAGGCATCATCATGGCCGTGTCGAAGGATGCCAAACTGTCTCTTGTCCTCATCGTGATCATTCCTGTGCTGGTCGGAGCTATTTACTTGATTGCGAGCCGGGGGATTCCGCTGTTCAAAGAGATGCAGAAGAAGCTTGACAAGCTGAATCTGGTGCTGCGTGAAGGGCTGACCGGGATTCGCGTCATTCGGGCGTTTAACCGCGCCGGGCACGAGAAACGTCGATTTAACGACGCCAACCTCGACCTGACGGGGACGGGGCTTAAGGTCAACCGGATTATGGGGGCCATGATGCCCGTCATGATGCTGACGATGAATTTTGCGACGATCGCGATTATTTGGTTCGGCGGCTTCCGCATCGATAGCGGCGATATGCAGGTCGGTTCGCTGATGGCTTTTCTGCAGTACGCGATGCAGATCATGTTCTCGCTGATGATGGTGTCCATGATGTTCGTCATGATTCCGCGCGCGTCGGTTTCCGCCGCTCGTATTCGCGAGGTGCTGGACATGGTACCTACGCTGAACGACCCCGAGCAAGCCAAGAACGGCGAGACGCTTAAAGGGCACGTTGAGTTTCAACAGGTGTCGTTCAGTTACCCGGGCGCGGAAAAACCGGCGATCGAGGACATCACGTTCAAAGCGGGGCCTGGCGAAGTGACGGCGATCATCGGCGGCACCGGCGCGGGCAAATCGACGCTGATCAGCCTCATCCCGCGGTTTTACGACGTAGCCGGCGGGCGCGTGCTGGTGGACGGCACGGATGTCAGGGAGATGACGCAGGAAGCGCTGCGCGCCAAGATCGGCTTCGTTCCGCAAAAAGCCGTACTGTTCTCGGGAACGATTCGGGATAATATCCGGTACGGCAAAGAGGATGCGACGGAGGAAGAAATTCGTCATGCAGCCGACATCGCGCAAGCGACGGAATTCGTGAGCGAGATGAAGGACGGCTTCGATTCCGTCATTGCTCAAGGGGGCTCGAACGTATCGGGTGGGCAGAAGCAGCGTCTTTCCATTGCCCGCGCACTCGTGCGGCGGCCGGATATTTATGTGTTCGACGACAGCTTCTCGGCGCTCGATTTCAAGACGGACGCGAAGCTGCGGGCCGCCCTGCGGGAAGAGACGGGAGAGGCTACCGTACTTATCGTGGCCCAACGGGTCAGCACGGTAATCGACGCCGACCGGATCGTCGTTTTGGACGAAGGCCGGATTGCGGGCATCGGCCGGCACCGGGAGCTGCTGGACACCTGTAAGGTGTACCGCGAAATTGTTTCCTCGCAGCTCTCCGAAGACGAGCTTGCCGGAAGCGGCGCGGCCCAGGAACCGGATGAGGCTGCGGTCGCTTTGCGCGGCGGAAAGGAGGAGACCCGATGAGTGATCAACGAAGAGCCCCGGGACCCGGCGGCGGCGGCGGTGGCCCGTTCGGCAGAGGCCCGGGGATGGGCATGCCGGTGCAGAAGGCGAAGGATTTCAAAGGCACCTTGAAACGGCTGACCCGGTATTTGCTGCCCCGCAAGTTTCAATTGCTCGCCGTGTTTGCCGCGGCTATTGTCAGCACGATCTTCAGCATCTACAGCCCGAAGCTAATGGGAAATGCGACCACCAAGCTGTTTGAAGGCTTGATGCAGAAAATGAAAGGCGTGCCGGGTGCGCATATCGATTTTGGCTATGTGCATTATATTCTGCTGATCCTGGTGGTTTTATATATCATAAGCGCGGCGTTTACCTACGTGCAGCAGTATTTGATGGCTGGCGTAGCGCAGAAGACGGTGTACGACCTGCGCAAAGAGGTGAACGAAAAGCTGGCGCGGCTACCGCTTAAGTTCTTCGATTCGAGGACGAACGGGGAAATTCTCAGCCGCGTCGTGAACGATGTCGATAATATCAGCAGCACGCTGCAGCAAAGCTTGACGCAGCTGATCACGTCTGTGATCACTTTGGTCGGCGTCATCGTCATGATGCTGACGATCAGTCCGATTATGACGCTGATCGTGTTCCTGACGCTGCCGCTCAGTCTGATCGTGACCAAGGCGGTCGCTTCCCGCTCGCAAGGCTACTTCAAGGAGCAGCAAAAAGCGCTCGGCGAGCTCAACGGGCACGTGGAGGAAATGTACACGGGCCACAAAATCGTCAAAGCGTTCGGCCGTGAGCGCCAATCGGTCGATACGTTCAACGGCATTAACGGAAAGCTGTACGAATCCGGCTGGAAAGCGCAGTTTATTTCCGGCATCATTATGCCGATGATGAGCTTTATCGGCAATGTCGGCTACGTTCTCGTGAGCGTCGTCGGCGGGCTGCTGGTAACGAAGCGATCGATCGAGATCGGGGACATTCAGGCATTTATTCAATATTCCAGGCAGTTCTTCATGCCGATCACCCAGCTGGCGACGATTGCCAACGTCATTCAGTCGACCATCGCTTCGGCGGAACGCGTGTTCGAGCTGCTGGACGAACCGGAGGAAGACCCGGAGCATGCCGAGGGGAAACGCCTTGGTGCGGCGAAGGGAGAAGTGCGGTTCGAAGGCGTCCGGTTCGGCTACAAGCCGGATGACGTGCTGATCGATAACATGAACATCGACGTCAAGCCGGGACAGACGATCGCGATCGTCGGCCCGACCGGCGCAGGCAAAACGACGCTGATCAACCTGCTGATGCGTTTCTACGAGGTCGGCAACGGCCGGATCACCGTCGACGGCACGGATATTACGGAGATGAAACGCGGCGACCTGCGCAGCTTGTTCGGCATGGTGCTTCAGGATACGTGGCTGTTCAACGGGACGATCCGGGACAACATCGCATACGGCCGCGAAGGCGCAAGCGAGGACGAGATCGTGCAGGCCGCGCGGGCGGCGCATGCGGACCATTTTATCCGGACGCTGCCGGACGGCTACAATACGGTCTTGAACGAGGAAGCGTCGAACATCTCGCAAGGCCAGAAGCAGCTTCTGACCATTGCCCGCGCGATCCTCGCCGACCCGGCGATTCTGATCCTCGACGAAGCGACCAGCAGCGTCGATACGCGGACGGAGGTTCATATTCAGAAGGCGATGAACGAGTTGATGAAAGGAAGAACCAGCTTCGTTATCGCGCACCGCTTGTCTACGATTCGCGAGGCCGACTTGATTCTTGTCATGAACAAAGGCAGCGTGATCGAGCAAGGTACCCACGAGGAGCTTCTCGAACAAGGAGGCTTTTACGCCGAGCTGTACCGCAGCCAGTTCACCGGCGGAGGACGGGGACAGGAGGCGGGCTGAGCCGAAGGCTCTACCTGAAGAAACAACCGCAGGCACGTCCTGCGGTTGTTTTTTTGTATGGTTCCACGAAATCAAAATCGGTGCTCGATTATTATGTATAGCAGGACATGAATATTTATGGCATGCAAGAAACTATAAAAGAGGCTCCATCGTTTTAATTCTGCCAAATGATTTCGACTTTAGCGCTGTATTTACATATTGTTACTCGCCAAGTTTTGATGAAACATCCCATATGGGACAATCCCCTGGAGCCATATGCTTCCGATGAAATGATAAGCAAAATTGCCAATTTAGCAGAGAGTTTATGTGATGACCCTAAGGATATGATGTTGTAAAGAGCGGCGAAATATGAAAAAGCCCATCAAGATAAATTGCATTCCTTGACGGGCTTCCGATTATGCCGTGTGATGCAAAGGAATTAACACCATTTTCCCCTATTTGCCTACGATTCGTTTTTTGTTACTACCGGCATCCAAACTTCCATTTCATACAGGTTATTGCCTCTGTCGTAGGTCATTTCAAACTCGGGACCATTTGCGGATTCGTAGTTGCAGGTCGGAAACCACTCCCCCCAAATGCGTTTCCATAATGTATGAATGCTGCTTTGTCCATCAGGATATTGACCTGTTGAGAAGATCGCATAGGTTTGCGAAGGAATTAACAGTTTTTCAAACTCTTCCGGCAGACCGCTCTGAGGCAAATAATACCCGATCATATAGGAAAATACGTTACCTCGTCTGTTATATAGCACTGCATGAAGCTGTCCATTTTCACCTAAACCTGCGGCGGTACGGATTTGGTCAACGGTTCCGTCGGAAATACATTGGCTCCAAAAAGCAGGTATTTCAATAAACGGATTTTCGCCGTCAGCATTGATTTCAGTCGATACACCGAACATGTCAAAAGCTTGTTTTTCCTCGATTTTGTAGTTCATCCCCACATCTCCTTTAATTGAAATATGAAAGGACATCCGAGGATAGGCCTTCAGTGACATGCCCTTATCGCGCGCTGACATAGGCATTACACCGTGCATTTTTTTGAACGCTCTGGAGAATGCTTCAGGTGATTCGTAACCGTACTTTAAAGCGATATCAATGACCTTAACATCCCTGTTTTGAAGTTCGAACGCGGCAAGAGTCAGCCGTCTGCGCCGAATATACTCTGACAGCGGCACATCCGTTATGAACGAAAACATTCGTTGAAAATGATAAGTCGAACAACAGGCAATCCTAGCTACCTGGTCGTAATCAATCGTCTCAGACAGATGTCTTTCTATATACTCCATTGCGCTGTTCATGCGATCCAGCCAGTCCATACGTACTCTCCTTTCCAAATAAATTATAGGATTCGAAGATAAATGAATCCTTGCAATCTATGCACGGAAATATCATGCTTGCCCAAGTGCAGAAAACTTTATGATCGTCTTCACCTTTTCGCCAGCTTATCCAGATCCTCCTGCAATTCGGGGCCGGTGCCATTTGCGTCACTTCAGTATCGTCTGTTTGTTATCAGTAAACGTGACCGATGCAGTTGACTTTTGGATAAGCGTATGTTTCAATGGAACTAATTTGCGGGGGGACTACTTGGTAGTTGAGAAGGTTAAAACCTGACCCTTTGAACCTGTCGGTTAATACCGGCGTAGGGAAGCGAATCATTACATGTCTATATGTAGATGATTAGGGCGCTTTCCACGAACGAGAGAGCGCTCTATTTTTATACGCTAAAACTGAATATGTCTTATCGTTTGCGGGGGGACTGTTCGCAGTTGAGAAGGTTAAAACCTGACCCTTTGAACCTGTTAGTTCATACTGGCGTAGGGAAGCAAATAACGATTCATAGTGTTATTTTGCCCTTGTCGGAAATAGGATAAGGGCTTTTTATTTTATCAATGGTACAGAGCGGAGAGGATAGATTTGAAAAAAGTACTCACGATTGCCGGTTCGGATTGCAGCGGAGGCGCCGGCATTCAAGCCGATTTAAAAACGTTCTCGGCGCATGGCGTTTTTGGCATGAGCGTCATTGTTTCGGTAGTTGCCGAAAACACGAGCCGCGTCATTGACATTCAGGATGTCAGGCCGGATATGATCGAAAAACAAATCGACGCCGTGTTTGAGGATATTGATGTGGACGCGGTGAAGATCGGTATGCTCTCCCAGCCCGATTGCATGGAGGCCGTCGCCGGAAAGCTCAAGCAATACGCTCCCGTCAATATTGTTCTCGATCCTGTGATGTATGCGAAAAACGGTTGTCCGCTTATGAATCCCGCCGCCATAGACACGCTGATCGAAAAGGTGATTCCGTTTGCCGACCTCCTGACCCCCAATATTCCGGAAGCGGAGAAAATCGCCGGTATGTCCATTCACAATGTCGAAGATATGAAAAAATCCGCCGAAGCGATTTACCGTATGGGGTGTAGAAACGTCCTTGTCAAAGGCGGTCATGCATCAGGAAGCGCGCTGGATATTTTGTTTGACGGTGAGCGGTTTTATACGTTCGACGCACCGCGTATTGATACCAAAAATACGCATGGCACAGGCTGCACCTACTCAGCCGCGATTGCATCCAACCTCGCCTTGGGGTGCAGCTTGCAGGAAGCGGTACATCGGGCAAAGGAATATATCACAACGGCCATTCGGCATTCCTTGGCGATCGGAAAGGGCCATGGCCCGACGCATCATTTTTATGAGCTTTACCAAAACGGATTAAAGAATGGAGCCGAGATCAACAATGGACAATAACTTAACCTCAAGTATCGGCAATTTAGTGAACAGCGTCCGGCAAACTAAGCCTTTGGTTCACCATCTTACCAATTATGTGACCGTCAACGACTGCGCCAACGTTACGCTGGCCATCGGCGCTTCGCCCATTATGGCTGACGATATCGAGGAAGCCGCTGACATTACCGCCATATCCTCTGCGCTTGTGTTGAATATAGGGACATTGAATAGCCGAACCGTAGAATCTATGCTTGCCGCCGGGAAGAAAGCAAACGAGATGGGCATCCCCGTCGTTTTGGACCCCGTGGGCGCAGGCGCGTCGAAGCTCCGCAATCAGACGGTCGGGATGCTGCTTGAACAGTTACAATTCAGCGTCATCCGCGGCAATATGTCCGAAATTCGTTATATCGCCGGGCTCGGCGCAACAACGAAGGGGGTGGACGCTTCCGAAGCAGACTTGGAAAACGGTCTGCAAAGCGGCATCGATATTGCGAGCGGATTGGCGAAGCAATATAACTGTGCGGTGGCAATCACCGGTGCGACCGATATCGTATCCGATGGCAAAAGCGTAATTTGCATTGAGAATGGGCATCCCATGCTCGGCTCTATAACCGGCACAGGATGCATGAGTACGTCCCTTATCGGCTCGTTCTGCGGCGTTACGACGGATTACCGCATGGCGGCCGTCGCCGGTCTTTTATGCATGGGAATTACAGGGGAGATTGCTTATGAAACAGCCGGTCAACAAGGAAACGGCAGCTACCGTGTAGCTCTCATCGATGAGATAAGCAAAATGAACTCCCAGACGATGCGTGAGATGGCAAAAGTATATGAAGCCTGAGATGGAATATCTCTAGTGTTTTGTCAAAACCAAATGGCCCGCCGTTCCCGAAGGGGAAACGGCGGGCTTTTGTCTGTACGCCGCGCATTAGGCTAAGGAACGTAGCAGCCCGGCCAACAGCCGGACGCCCTCGCGCAGCTGGTTTTCATTAGCGTAGGAGTAGCTCAAGCGAATCCGGTCGTCGAATTCCGCCAGCGGATCGCAGATCGTGCCGGGCACGAACGTGAGCGACTGTTCGATGCCCTTCGCCAGCAACGGTCCCGCTTTGATCCCGTCGGGCAGCTTGATCCATAAGTTTAAGCCGCCCGCGGGCTTGGTCCACGACAAGCCGGTGCCGGACAGCGTTTCCTCCATAATGCTCATCCGCACGTGCAGCGCGATGCGGAGCTTCTCCAGATGACGCTGCATCCGGTCGGAGAAGAAGAGGAGCAGAAAAATTTTTTGATTCAACAGCGGCGTGCCGTTATCCGCGAGCGACTTGGCGGTCAGCAGATTGCCGATGACCGGCTGACGGGCCGCCACGGCGGCGATGCGCAAGCCGGGAGCGATATATTTGCTGAAGCTGCGAATGTAGGCGACATACCCTTCCGTATCATAGGCGAACAGGGGCGGCGGTGGTGGCTGCTTGAAGTAAATATCGTGAAACGCATCGTCCTCCACCAGAAGACAGCGGTGCTCCGCCGCCAGCTCGACCAGGCGCTTCCGCTGTTCTGCGGACACGGTATAGCCCGTCGGGTTGTGGAATGTCGGGTTGAGATAAAAGAAGCGGGGCTTGCGCTCCTTCATCAATCGGGCCACCTGCTCCAAATCATAACCGTGCGGATGGATGTCCACAGAGGCAAGCTGCGCGCCGTAGCTGCGGAAAATATCCATCGCCGCGCCGTAGGTCGGACGCTCCACAAGCACGACATCCCGCGGCTTGAGCAGCGTCTTGGCCAGCAGGTCCAGCGCTTGCTGCGCCCCGGAAGTGATCAGCAGCTCGCCGGGCGTAAGAGAGAGGCGGTGCTGGGTCGCCAAGTACTCGGTCATCGCTTCACGCAGCTCAGCGTCGCCTTGGACGGGCGCGTAGGTTCCGAGCACTTTGGGATACAGATCGAAGGCTTGTTTGACGTAGGCCGAGAGGTACTGATTCGGCAGCAAATTCGGATCAAGCAGCGCCTGGGAGAACTGGTAAACCACCGGAACCCGCTGGATGTCCGATAGTGGATTTTGCTGAATATGAGAATGTACGGCAGGCATCGCCGTCAGGTCGGACGGCAAGCTGCCGGTGTTGAGATAATAGCCGGATTTGTCTTTCACGTACGTTTTGCCGCTCTGCTTCAGCAGCTGGTAGGCTTTGAACACGGTCAGCCGGTGAACGCCCAGCTCCTGGGCGAGCTCGCGGATCGAAGGAAGCTTGCCGAGCTCGTCCCATTCCCCCCGGTCGATCCGTTTCAGGATGTCGTCGCAGACGCTCTCGTACAGCCGGGCAGGCTGGGCGGCGGATGGGTAAATTTTGCTCACGCGTCGCACGCTCCTTTCTTTATCTCCATTGTAGCACTTTTTTTCGTCATCTGTTCTGCGATAATTGATCTGTTCTGTGCCCCTTCTTCTATGATGGAGAAATAGAAGGAGGAGAGAGACATGGTGTGGTTAGGCTATACGGTGATGTGTTTGATTTTCGGCACGACGTTTTTGATGATTAAGGTAGGGATCGACGCGGGACTTTCTCCGTTCTTCTCGGCCGGCATGCGGTTCCTGTTGGCGGGCGCGATTATCTTTGTCTGGGCGTTGGCCACGGGAAAAGTGCGCTTCTCGCTATTGTGGCGCAAGGACCTGCTGCCGACAGGGATCGGGTTGACGTTCGGCACGTTTGCGACGCTGTATTGGGCCGAGCAGTATGTAAGCTCCGGACTGGCGGCGATTTTATCTGCGACGGGGCCGATTTTCCTATTGCTGATTCAAAGCATCGTACTGCGGAACAAGGCAAGCCGCAGCTCCGTCATCGGATGCGTGCTCGGTTTTGCGGGAGTGGGGCTGCTGGTAGCGCCTAACCTGTCCGTGGAGACGAATCTGTTCTGGGTGGTGGGCTGCGGCGCGATTCTGATCGGGGAACTGTTCTATGCGTCGGGAGCGCTCTATGCCAAGCGGGCGCTCGTGCGGTACCCGGAGACGTCGCCGCTGGCATTGAACGCCATACAAATGATGCACGGGGGAATTCTGCTGCTCGTTCTGTCCCTGTTCACGGAGCGCGAACCGATGAATGCCTTGACAACGGGGCAGGGAATCGGAGCGCTGCTGTATTTGACCGTGGTCGGGTCGATGATGGGGCACAGCTTGTTTTACTGGCTCGTGGCGAAGACGAATCCGTTCTTCCCGACCACGTGGCTCTATATTTCGCCGTTAATCGCCTTTGCGTTAGGTGCTCTGCTGTACGGGGAAGCGGTCACTTGGGAGGCGATCGCGGGAGGTATCACGATCATCGTCGGCATTCTGCTGGTGAACCTCAACACGATCCGCGGGGCGAGATCGGCCAAGAGGACGCAAGGAGCGGTGCAAGCGAAGCAGGCGGGGTAACGGAGCGCGGACGGGTGAATGACGTTCAGGCTGCACTAGGGACCGGAGTCTCGGACAGACAGGATGCAGTTTCCCTCCTTCGATCATTTTTTTCTACCAAAAAATTGAAATCTAGCATGGTTAATGGTAGAATAGGGATGGTTTTACAAAAATCATCCATCGGAGGGAAATTATGAACAAGAAAATCGTGTCTGCCGCATTATCGACGGCTCTGGTGCTGTCCGTCTCCGCCTCGGTTATGGCAAGCAGTCCAACGGACATCGGTACTGCTACGCCTAGCAGCTATGCGAATTTGGAAGCAAGAGAGGTTGTAAAATATTACTCGCTGACTTCTTACGAGGAAACCGAAAAAGAAGCTTTTGTTCTGAATAAAGGTGAAGAGCTTACCGTTTTCGTCTATAACTCAGGATTCCCCATTACTTATACCGTGTATGATGCAGACGGTCAAGCGCTCGGCACGTATAATACGAATACCCCTTACGGGCGTATTTTTACAGCGCCAAAGAACGGTCCACTGTACGTTCAGTTTAAGGCCGGGGCGAACAGCTCCTTTGTGAAAAAAATGAACTTCTCCGCCAAGTTCGCGATTTCGTAACGATACCCGTCTCTGGCACGCAGCTTGACCTTCACCGCCGGTCGTCCCCATGGTTATATTTACCATTGGGGACGGCCGGTTTCTTTGTTGTCCATGTCCGTCACCTGTCGACATCATCGACAGGCCGTTTCGACATCCAGACTGCGCAGAGCACCCTTTATGTCGATAGATTAGGATAAATTTACCATGAAGTGAAGATGAACTAGCCCGTTCGGCATATAAAATAAATACTCTCTCGTAGTTCTATCAACTCATCTCAGCCGCTAGAGTATCCCTTATACTGAGGTTGAAGTAAAAATAAGGGAGGAATGGTAGATTGAAGAAATTAACATGCGGTCTAATTATTTCAGGTTTGGCCTACTTCGGCAGCGCATCGGTGAGTTTGGGGGTTCCGGCTTATGGCGGAACGGAAGTCTTCAAGCAGCCGACAGGGGAGACGTTCCAAGCGGCTCTGCAGGGTGACGAATGGCTGAACTGGACCAAGGGGGTGGATGACGACGTATTAGTGCAGGACAAGAACGGATTTTGGAATTATGCCGTAATTGAAGGATTTTCGCTCAAACCAAGCGGGAACAGGGTGAACATTGACCCGAAACCGGATCAGACGCTCAAGCAAGAGCAGGTGAAGCAGTGGGCGCAGGAACAGCAGATCTCGGAGAAGATTAAATCCAATGTCGCGCCGTTTCTCGGAGAACCGGACCCCGGCCCGTCCCTTGCGCCGATCAACACCGGCAGCTCCCGCAAGCTGCTTGTGATGCTCGTAGATTTCACCGATATCGGCATGAAATATTCCGATAGCGAGTGGAGCGACAAATTTTTCGGCGATAAGGAAGGCACGGTGAAGCACTACTACAAAGAGGTCAGCGCAGGAAAAATGACGATCGGCCCTGCGGCGGAATCGTACGGCGCGGCAGGCGACGGCATCGTTCGTGTCAAGCTCGGCTATCCTCACCCGAATACGGGAGGCAACACCGGAGCAGCCAACCAAAAAATCGTCAGGGACGCCATAGCGGCTGCCGATCCGTACGTCAATTTTGCCAGCTTCGACACGAACAACGATGGCAAAGTTACGCGGGACGAGCTGTTTCTGGTAACCGTCACGGCCGGTTATGAAGCCGCTTACAGTGCTGGCGGAACGCCGAGTCTGTGGGCACACCGCTGGTCGGCGGGAACATGGCAGGGAGACGGCAAAACGGTGAACCTGGAGTATATCCAGCAAGGCGAAAACCACGGCGACCATATGGCGACGATGGGTGTGCTTGTTCACGAGACCGGTCATTTGTTCGGTCTGCCAGATCTGTACGACACGGATAATTCCTCCATGGGTGTCGGTCCGCACAGCCTGATGGCCGGCGGGTCATGGGGCTCTTACGGGAACAACTACGCGGGTTCCACGCCGGTTCATATGGACGCTTGGTCCAAATACCGCCTCGGGTGGGTGAAGCCGACAGAGGTGAGCGCGAACGGCTCGTATACGTATACGCTCAACACGATTCAGCCGTCGAACCCGAACGCTTACAACGTCGTCAAAATCAACACAAGCACGCCGGGACAGTTTTTCCTGCTGGAAAACCGCGGCTTTGTGGGATATGACCGGGCGCTGGAAAAGTCGCTCAAGGGCGGCAAGCCGGGCATCGCGATCTGGCACGTGGACGAGACGCAGAGCGGCAATACGAATGAACAGCGGAAGCTGGTCGATCTCGAAGAAGCCAACGAAGGCACGCTCGGCTACAGCCAGCTCGATACGAAGAAGAGCGGCACATACGACCACTATTACGCAAGCGGTTTCAATACATCGTTTGGCCCGAAGACGAAGCCTTCGAGCGCGACTTACGAAGGAACCGATACGAAAATTTCCGTGAACGCGAATGTCCCCGCCAGCAGCGCCATGAAGGTCGGCGTCAAAATCGGCAATGCGAGCGGATCGGTGAAGGCGACCGGCGTTCCCGGTTCTCCCAGCTTAAGCCACAACAACTGGAACAACGAAAAGGACTATGCGATCACGATGAACATGTGGTGGGGCAATAACGGCGACACGTGGAGATTGTATGAAAACGATACGCTGATCTATGAGGAAGAGCTGACGGACAATAGCTCGCAAGCGCAAAAGGCGGTTAAAACCTTCACGAACCAAAAGCCCGGAACGTATACCTATACGTGCGAGCTGGTGAACTCATTCGGTACTACGAAGTCTTCCCCGCTTAAAGTCCTCGTCAAGTAAAACATAAGGGAGCCGGCCTTGCCGCGCTCCCTTCCCCTCGTCACCGAACCGAATCTACAATAGAATGTCAATCGTCGTCCCGCGGCCAACTTCACTATGAATGGCTATCTCTCCACCGTGCTCCTGGATAATATCTTTGGCTATCGCCATACCGAGTCCGGAGCCTTTATGCGCATCTCCGGTGTTGGTGCCGCGGTAATAGCGGTCGAAGATTTTGTCGAGCTCCTCTTTTCGGATGCCTTTGCCGTTATCTTGGATGCCGATGTGAATCCGATCGGTCCTTTCAATCCGGACGGCGATGTTCACGTTGGCGTCATTATGGATCAGCGCGTTGTAAATTAAATTGTGGATCGCTCTGCGCACGAGAATTTCATCCAACTCCGCCGGGATGTGTTCTTGATTGGCCTGAAATTCAATGTGGCGCTTGGCGTATTTAGGATCATTGACGATATCGATCACGATATCTCGCAATAACACGACGAGATTGGTCGCTTTTTTATTCAACGTCAGCTCTTTATTTTTCAATCTTGTCGTTAAGCTTAAATCCTCAATGACCTCTTTGATATAAAGCGACTTTTTCTCGATAATGTCGGCATATTCCCTGATTTCGTCTTCGGTAAAGTGGTAATCCGGGTCCTTCATCATTTCGGCAAAGCCTTGAATCGAGGCCAGAGGCGTTTTAATGTCGTGGGAAATATTCGTGACCCATTCCTCTTTCATCCGATCCAATTTTTTGCGTTCCGACTCATTCGCCTTCAACTGATTGGACAAATGATTGATATTCGAAAATACTTGTTTAAAGACGCCCGCCGGCCGGGCATGAAAATATTCATTGCTTGCCAGCCGCTTGATCCCGTCGATGAGCGTATACAGCGGCTTGGTCAGCTGTTTGCTCAAGAAATACCCGATCAGTAACGTAATCAAAATATCGATAACGAGAACGATGCCGCCAACCTTTACCATGCCAAACAACGATTGATTATCGTACAAAATAAAATACCGGTTGATATTGCGGTTTTCCATCCCGATCAAATAGCTGTAGGCGCGGCCGCCCACTTTCTTGTCTCCGACAAAAACCGTCGTCTCGCCATTCACTTCCTTGTATTTGTACATTTGCACGATTTCCGAGGGAGTGTAGCTTTTCTTCAGCCCTTCCGGCGCCCTGTAGCTGAACAGCTCCTTCCCGGCTTCATCCAAAATTTGAATCCACGCGTTCCAACTGCTTAGCTCCTCCTTGCCTGCGTCGGCAATCGTCGGTGCATCGCCGGAAATCACGATCTGATCCTGAAACTGTCGTGTAAATTGCTCGGGAGAGTGTTCCTCTTCTTGAAAGAAGGGGATGTTTAGCACAGACCTGGCTGTTAACAAAGCAAGCGTAAGGAACAGGTTTACGAAAATAATGAAGATGACGACGAAGACAACCGAGATCAGATATCTTACTGTTAACTTCCATTTCATAACCTATTCATCCTCGATGGCCAGCTTGTAGCCCAAGCCTTTGACGGTAATTAAATAGTGGGGCTGGGAAGGTTGCTCTTCAATTTTTTCCCGCAGCCTCCGGATGTGGACCATGACCGTATTGTCGATGCCGATAAAATCCTCCCCCCAGACGGCGTCATAAAGCCTTTCTTTGCTGATCACTTTATTCACGTGCTGGAGGAAGTACTTCATTAACCCGAGCTCTTTCGGCTTTAATTCAATGGTCACCCCATTCTTTAACAATTCCGCTTTTTGTTCGTTCAATGCAAAGGGTCCCGCTGTTAAGACGGTATCCTTCCCGGCTTCCGGCTGCATATAATCGGCCCGGCGCAATTGAGCCTTGACGCGGTAAGCCAGCTCTTTGGGGCTGAACGGCTTGGTGATATAATCGTCGCCGCCGATGGCAAAGCCTAAAATTTTGTCGATTTCCTCCGTCTTGGCCGATAAAAATAAAATCGGAACCTTCGAGATCGCTCGAATTTGCCTGCACACGTCGTAGCCTTCCCCATCCGGCAGCATAATGTCCAGCAGCACAAGATCGGGCTGCTTAAGCTGGAATTGAGCGAATCCGTCTTCCGCCGTCGTAGCCGTGATGACATGCTCGATGCCTTCTTTGCGCAGAACCGTGGCTACAAGCTTCAAAATGGCTTCCTCATCGTCTATAATCAAAACCTTTTTGTTAATCGACATGTCATCGTGCCTCCTGAGAAGGGAAAGGTTTAATGTACCACTGTTTATGTGTGAGTATGCGGCACTTTTTTTCATTTATCAAGCGGGGATGAAACAAATGCGCAAGAAAGCCATGCTGCATCGGCTTCATTGCGCATTGTCCGGTTTATTTGGCGGTTTGGTTTTTGCCGTAGGTCATGAACCGCCATGCTTTTTCCAGTGGGCCCATCTTAAAATAGCGGAACCACAGGCTGCTGTAGACGATCTGCACGATCATAATCAGGCAGGCGATGAGGACCACATGGACGGGGGACACCGTCTCCAGGCCCATAAGCGAGATGAACAATGATCCGATTAAGCTTTGGGCGACATAATTCGTCAGCGCCATCTGACCCACGCGTGCGAAGGGCTGAAAGATCGTCCGGGCTGTCCGGTGCTCAAGCAGCAGAAACAGCGATGTGACATACAACAAGACCCCGGGAATGGCGCTCAAGGAAATAATGAGCTTCAAGTCATCCGTTCCATGCTGGGCAGCCAGCCAGATCCAGACCGACAACCCGGCAAAAATCGGCAAGGACCCAAGCTGCATAAGTCGAAACCGCTTTTTCAATTCTCCGATCCGTCTGATCCAATCAGCTTTGGCTGCAAGAAACCCGGCCAAGAACATGATGAAGATTAAAGTCGTATCCGAGATCACAAAATCGACCACGCTGGATAGCGGAACCGCAGCCCCCATTGCGAGCTTCGAGATGAGCGCAAGCAAGTACACTCCGGAGATGCCGCCAAGCCAATTGCGGATTGTCGTCACCTTGGCCCGGTAAAATGGAAGCAGCAGCAGACCGATCAAGGCGTAAATAGGCAGGATGGTGCCCCAGAAGACAAAGGCATGGATAATGCCGATCAGGAGGAGCACCAGCAAGCGGCGGGTAAACCGCCAGAGCGGCTTGTCCCCCCGACGCTCGGCGCGCGAGGCGAAGATGTAAAAGCCAACGCCGAACAGGAACGAGAAGATGGAGAAAAATTTCTTTTCCACGAACATGAGAATCAGGGTATCGATGACTTGATTAATTCCGGTGTACTCCGGTATGATCATCCCTTCGGTGAGGACGATATATCCTTTGACATTGATAAACAAGATGCCGAATAACGCAAGCCCCCGAATGATATCCAGGGCTGCGATCCTTTCTTGCTGTGGGATGGATGGGTTCATAGTGGTTGGCTCCTTACGATTGTTCGATTTACTGCAACTGCTGACTTGCTTTCCCCGGAAGCTCTTCTTTCTTTACTTCCTCGTAGGAGGTCACGCCTTTTCCGTCTTTCACAAACAGACTGAGGTACGCTTTCTCCCGAAGCTGCTTCGGGGCGGAGAACTTAAATGTCTTTTGCTGCCCGTTCTTGTCAAAAGCCAGCAGCTCGTATTCGTATCTGACCATAATTTCTCCGTTGTCGATTTTATCTTCAAGCTTCTTTCCTTGTCCTTGAACCTGCGTATAATAGACATCCGCTCCTAAGCGGTTTAGGTTGACGTTCTGTAGGAAGAACAAGCCTCCGAGTAAAAGAGCCGCGATGACGATGCAAGAAATGATGAGTTTTTTCATAGGTCCTCTCCTGTTCCTGTTATGCATTCGATTTGGTTACAATTTTGTAGTAGGTGTTGACGGTTAAGAAGTAATAAACGATGTACATGCAGGCGTAAGCGCCTATGCAGATCAAGACGGGAATCACAAGATTCGTTTGGATGAGCCTGGATAAAGCAGTTAAAGCAACGGCGCAATGCGCGATTCCCGCGATTAACGGCAGGGCGAAGACGAATAAGATTTGTTTGGCGATCGATTTGCGAATTTCTTTTTTGTTCACGCCGATTTTGTGCAGAATGATGTAACGGTCCTTGTCCGCGTTCGCTTCCGTGAGCTGTTTAAAGTAAATGATGCTTCCCGTGGCGGCGAGAAAAACCAAGCCCAAGAACCCGCCCATAAAAATGATGAGCCCGCTCGATTCCATACCGGCGGCATAATCCGTGTAGAAGCTGGAAAAGCGCGCTTCCCGCGGCAGTATGGCTTGAATTTCGCTTGTTAAGGACTTCGCATCGTCCTCGTGCGTCATCTTGTAAGCTTCCATATTCGCGAGAGGAGCTTCTTTTTGTAATCTGGCAAATACCTCATCGCTGACGATGACCGTTGTATTCGCTGTCCGAAGATTGAGGACGTTGTACCGCTTTAAGCTTGTGAAAGTAACGTTCTCCGCAAGCTCTTTTGCCTTCAAGGACACCGTCGAGCCTACATATTCGGGCGACAGCCCTTCGTAATATCCCGCATCCAGTACGGCCGCTTCTTGTCCTTGCAGCGCCAGCGAATCTTTTCGCTGCTGGAGCTCTGCCAATTTGTTAAAAGCTGTATTGGAAATGACGGTATAGCTCACAATATCGCTGGAAATTTTACTGTTAAGGCTCGTAATATCTACCTTCATTTGCAGGGCCGGAATACGCTCATGATAAACAACCTCATGCTTCGGATCGCGCGAAATCCGGTCTTGAACTTCATTTACTATGCGTTGGTCATTCGCTATAAACATCATGCTGTTCGGATCGGCAAGCGCGACGCTGCTTCGGTTGTTGTAATAGAAGCTGTACGCCGTTCCGACGGCCGTCAGTGTCGTTGCGCTCAGGACGGCGATAATTGTTAACGTGCGGGCGTTTCCTTTCATGCGGTACAGGAGCTGGGAGGTGCTGATAATCTGCACGCCGTTCCAAAATCTTTTTTTGTTTTTCCGGGCCATCTTCAACAGGTACACGATGAAGGTGCTGTACAATAAATACGTACCGATGATTACGGCGACCACGATCACGAGCGGCGTTACCATGAAGCCCAATTTTCGCCAAACGGCGGATTCCAATATGTTTTGAAGCGCCAGCCAGTAGCCGATGCCAATGCACAGTACGGCTAACAGCGCCATCACCAAGGAGGCTTTCGGCTCTTGCTCCCCTTCTTTGTCCGCTTGGAACAGCTCGATTAATTTAAACCGGTAAATCAATCGGTACCCGTGGAGCGACGTAATGACGGTAATTACGGTGAATACGACGATCGTATTGATCACGGCTTGCGGCGAAATATGAAAATTCGCCATCGCGTCATAGCCCATGACCTTCATCAGAATCGTCACAAACCCTCGGGACAATAACGATCCGAGCAGGATACCGATCACGAGGGCGAAGAGGCCCATCATCAGGTTTTCGTAGAACAGCATCCGGCCGATTTGCTTCTTCCGCACGCCGAGCAGCGAGTATAGGCCGACTTCTTTTTTACGCTTGCGGGTGAAGAAGGCATTGGAATACCAGATGAATATGGCGACGAAAATCATCAAGACCGCCGAAGCCCCGGTAAAGGCGGAGCTGATTTTAGGTGACGTGTCCGATGTAGCCAGGATCGTCGAATCGTATTTTAGCGACACGAACGTAAAGTAGATGACGATGCTGAAAATCATCGAAGCAAAGTACAGAAAGTAGTTGGTAAAGTTTTTCCGGATGTTTTTTCCGGCAAGCTGAGCTAGCGTCATTTACCGCCACCTCCAAGCGAGGCGAGGACATCCAATATTTTTTGGAAAAACTCTTGCCGTGATTGCTGGAGCTTATGAATTTCGGCGTACATTTTGCCGTCTTTAATAAACAAGATTCGCTTGCAGAAGCTTGCGGCGAACGCGTCATGCGTCACCATCATGATCGTCGATCGATGCCGCTCGTTGAGCAGGGTCAGACTTTCGAGCAGGCTGGTGGCCGATTTCGAATCCAGTGCGCCCGTTGGCTCGTCCGCCAGGATCAAGCTCGGATTGGCGACAATGGCGCGCGACGCGGCTGTCCGCTGTTTCTGGCCCCCGGAGATGTGATAAGGGTATTTGTCGAGAATGTCCCGGATGCCGAACGTATCGGCAATTTCATGGACGCGCGCTTCGATTTCTTTGGCCGGAACTCTCGATAAGGCGAGCGGCAGCAGGATGTTTTCCTTGACCGTCAGCGTATCGAGAAGGTTATAGTCCTGAAAAATAAAGCCGAGCTGATTGCGGCGGAAGTCCGACAATTGTTCCTCGTTCATCTTGACGATATGTTGACCGGCGATGACGATTTCCCCGGACGACGGGGTATCGATGGTGGACAAAATATTGAGCAAAGTGGATTTCCCTGCCCCCGAAGGCCCCATGATGCCGATAAACTCGCTTTCCTTCACTTCCAGATCGATATCTTCCAGCGCTTTGTATTGATTTTCCTTCGTGCCGTATATTTTTTGAACGTTGCTTGCCTGTAAGATGGTTTTCATAAAGCAATCCTCCTTGTATCTCTACAAGAACGATTATAATTCGCCGTACCTTACAGCGTTTTAATAGGAACCTTACAGGAACCTTAAAAAAAGTAGGGGGGAGGGGGGGATAAGTTTTGAAGGAATTTTTGGTAATTTGTCGAAAATAGTTGGTCATGTCAAACTTCGACAAAAAAAGAATAGGCGGGTCAAGAAAAATGCGGCGATATGTTTTTATACTTATCATTTTCATGATGTCGGTTATGCTTGAGGGTTCGCTGCGAACGGCTCATGCGGAAGAACAGCGGATAGCGGTCATCCTGGACGGAGAACGAATGACATTTCCTACGGACCCGGTACTCATCGACGGTTCGGTGTTCGTCCCTATGCGCACTTTGTTCGAGAACCTTGGGTACCGTGTGGAATGGCTTCCGGAAAAGCAGGTCATTTCCGCAAAAAAACAAGGCAAAACACTGGATATGGGAATAGATTGGCCCTATGCGTCTTTGGACAATAAACAAATGATTCCCTTGTCTTTACCGCCGCGCTTGATCGATGGCGATACCTATGTGCCTTTGCGGTTTGTCGGTGAAGTTTCGGGCAAGCATGTAAAGTGGGACGCCGCATCGAAAACGGTATTTATTCAAAATATTACAGACGAAACACTCGGAGAGGCGCTGGCCGACACGCTCAAGCCCGATTCGTACGAAGAGCAAGGTGTGCTTCCCTACCGTAATCTAACGATGGACTTTGACAAACAAAGACGTTCGATCACGTTTACGATCGAGCTAAATGACGGCCGCTTGAAGTCCGGCTCCTCCGCAGGGGCGAGCCATCCGTTTGCTCAGTACATATCCCTCGCCGAAAAACGCTTGCCCGAAACAGCGATGTCTTTGTATCGAAAAGTATCAAAATGGGCGAAGGAAGTACACATTCGGGTCGTGTATGAGAACCACCTGCTTCAGCAATTTTCGCTCCCTTATCCCAATGAGATGAACGAGCCCGATCCTGGTTTTGTCGTCGAAGCGAACGGCGCCGGCCAAATCGAGCTAAAGTATTTTGAAGAAGGAAGATGGCTCAGTCTCTCTCCTCCCGCAGGCATGGATCTGAGTGAGGAGTCCAAGATTGCTTCGACGGTCGCAGCCCACCTGAAGGCGATCCGTGAGGGAGATGCAGGCCTCTACCTGAATACGATCAGCGATACAAGCGACCAGAAGGCTGCTAAGGCGAACGCCGACTACCTCCAGGCGCATCCAATAGACGTCACACCGGAGAAGATGGCCTTTCTTCACATGACCGATCGAATGGCGATCGTTACCGTTTCAGAGCAGTACCGGATCGGTTCAAAACTGCGAAAGCACGAGTTGTATTATGTGCTGGTCCGGACGACCGAAGGCGACTGGAAGATGGAAGGGAATGACTTCTCCCGGCTTGACCCCTACTGGGACGGTGCAATTTCCAAAGACGGCTATGAGCTTGAACCTTTTACCGACAAGGACAAGAGTGAGGTTCGCAAACTGCTTGAGGCAAGGTTATCCGCCATGAATGCCGAGGATATGAAAGCCTATGAAGCAACCAACGACCCTGCCTCCCTGAACTCCAACAGGATCCCGATGGCCGAACAGTTTAAAGAAACTGAGCTGGAATACCAACTGTTCCCTGAGGACTTGACTTTTATCGGAACAAACATAGCGCCAATCAACATTTTAGCCAGTACGGACACTGTCCGACTGTATTATGTGGTGGGGCATGTGCTGTACAAGACAAAACCATCGGACACTTCGTATTTTCGGAGCCAGCATCGGTTCGTGCTGTATGGGCTGAGCAAGAAGGACGGCCGGTTCTATGTGTGGGAAACATTGGGGCTCGGAGTTCACTACGCCAGCATGTATTCTCTGGAATCCATGGCGCGTTTGTTGGATCCGAATTACAATCCGTTGAAAGGGCACGAGCTCAAGCAGTAAACGACGCAAGGATACGTCGGCAAGCCTAATAGATAATTTCAAGTAAACTTTTCAATATGAGTAAGAAGAAGGTCGCCAGGAGCGGATGCCGTTAACGCAAAAGAGGATGTTGTTCAGCGAAAATAAAGTATTAGACCGGAATCCCTTATGGTATAAGGAGTTCCGGTCTTTTAACGAGGCCACCCCATTGATCCCGCGGCAGTTCCCCCATATGAACTCAATTGGAACAGTCGTGTGATTTAATCCAAACACGAAGTGGACCTATGGATGCCCACCCAGATAAGAGAGCTGCTGTAAGATCATCACCGTTTTCATATCCAACCATCTGTATCCCAGGGAAATAGCTTGAAACAATTGGAGCAATATCTGACCAAATCTTTTTATTGGTGTTTGAAAATACATTCGATATCCCTACTGTATTGGCACTCAAGTTAGCAATGAATCCCGATAGTTCACCATTATTTTCGTGCAAAAAGATTTTCACATCTTTTCGCTCTAATAGCTTTGGTTTTAACACTTTCTGCAATCCGCTTGCGCAGGTCCACTTTGCTAAATCTTCTTCACTTGATACAACGGTCCATTCCGATTGAACGTGATCAACATCAGCAACCGGGTCATGACAAATCCATTCTGCATCAAGTAATACTGTAAAACCATATGGCACCATATTAAGATTAGCAAAACTATCTTTTATACTGAATATTTGTCGATCACCAATAAAACTATGAACTTCATCACTTGTTGTATGCCTGCTTGAAGTAATGATATCGGGATATAGTTCGGGTGCTTTCGAAAGCAATCCCCATACACGTTCACTCGAAATTGGAATTAATCCATGTGACTCACAAACAATCCCACACCAAGCAATATTATTTAACACCGCATTATCTACGTCAATCAATGAAATTCCCCCCTTATTACAAACATTCTAACAGTTATTGTACAAAATGCAGTTCTGAATGCCCAGCTTAACGAAGCTGCCAGTCTACAACTTTATGATCTCTGAACAGGTGCCCCCAAAGCCATGAAAATGGGTGAGGGATACCTTTTTTGTGTCGAAAAAACGAAAATATTAATTTAAGTATAAATATTTTACTTTAGAATAATATTCCATTAATCTAATTTTAATGTCGCGGCGCTAGAATAATCTTGTTCCGCAGGAAAAACACACCAACCAAGCTCGACATCTCAATTCCTACAAGGAGGATTGGATTATGAAACTCTCGCTTCGAGAGCAAGAGAAATTAATGATTGTGGTAGCCGCCGACTTGGCAAGGCGCCGGAAGGAGAGAGGGCTCAAGCTGAACTATCCCGAAGCGATTGCGTTGATCACTTACGAAATTCTGGAAGGGGCGCGGGACGGGAAAACCGTGGCGGAGCTTATGAGAGAGGGTACGAAGGTGCTATCGCGTGAGGATGTGATGGAGGGTGTTCCCGAAATGATCCATGACGTACAAGTGGAAGCTACTTTCCCGGACGGGACGAAGCTTGTAACGGTTCATGAACCGATCAAATAGTTTTATCTGAATCTAACCATCCATCATTCAGAAGAGAAGGAGAAATGGATATGATCCCAGGGGAATATATTTTGCGGAATGACGACATCGTTTGCAACGCGGGAAAAAAGAGTATCACCCTCGAGGTGCTTAACACAGGGGATCGTCCTATTCAGGTAGGCTCTCATTACCATTTCTACGAAGTAAACACAGCTCTCGCGTTCGATCGGGAAGCTGCCTTTGGCATGCGGCTCAACATCCCGGCCGGCGCAGCCGTGCGCTTCGAGCCCGGCGATTCAAAAAAGATCGAGCTGATCCCCTTTGCCGGAGAACGCCGTGTGTATGGGTTCAATAACAAAACTGAAAGCTCAGTGAACAGATAGACGTACGCGGTCAGCATCGCACAGTTTACAGCAGAAGGATAAGGGAGGAATCATGATGAGTTTCAGTATGTCAAGAAGACAATATGCAGATATGTACGGACCGACAACTGGAGATGCCGTCCGTTTGGCGGATACGGAGCTGTTCATTGAGATCGAAAAAGACTATACACAGTACGGGGAAGAAGCCAAATTCGGCGGCGGGAAGTCGGTACGCGACGGTATGGGACAGCATCCGCTGGCGGTACGCGCAGAAGGTGTTATGGATGTCGTCATCACCAATGCGATTATCGTGGACTATACCGGGATCTATAAAGCGGATATTGGCATCCGCGACGGGAAAATTGCCGGAATCGGCAAAAGCGGCAACCCCTTGGTGATGGATGGCGTGGACCTTATCATCGGCGCAGGGACCGAAATCATTGCCGGCGAGGGCAAAATCGTAACGGCAGGCGGCATCGATACCCATATCCACTTTATTAACCCGGCGCAAGTCGAAGCTGCCCTAACCTCCGGTCTGACTACGATGATCGGCGGAGGGACAGGCCCTGCCGAAGGCACGAAGGCGACGACGTGTACACCCGGAGAGTGGAACATCTATCGTATGCTCGAAGCTGCGGAAGGTCTCCCGATCAATGTCGGCTTCTTGGGCAAAGGGAACGGATCAGCCGAAGAGCCGCTGGCCGAGCAGGTACGTGCCGGAGCTATTGGCCTGAAAATCCATGAAGACTGGGGCGCTACGGCCTCGACCATCGATCATGCGCTGCGTGTCGCAGACGAATATGATGTTCAGGTGGCGATCCATACCGATACGCTGAACGAGTTCGGCTTTGTCGAGGATACGATTGCTGCGATTAACGGTCGTGTCATCCATACCTTCCATACGGAAGGCGCCGGAGGCGGACATGCCCCGGATATTATCAAGATGGCGGGCTATGCCAACGTCCTCCCTGCCTCAACCAATCCGACCCGTCCGTTCACGGTCAATACGATCGACGAGCATCTGGATATGCTGATGGTCTGCCATCATCTAAGCCCCAAGGTGCCTGAAGACATTGCCTTCGCCGATTCGCGGATACGCAAAGAGACGATCGCTGCCGAAGATATATTGCATGATCTTGGCATTATCAGCATTATGAGCTCCGATTCTCAGGCGATGGGCCGGGTAGCGGAAGTCATTATGCGGACCTGGCAGACCGCCGACAAAATGAAGAAGCAAAGAGGCAAGCTGCCGGGAGATACCGGTGTTGGCGACAACGATCGGGTTAAGCGGTATGTAGCCAAATATACCATCAACCCTGCGATCGCTCAGGGTATCGGCAGCTATGTAGGTTCCATTGAAGCAGGTAAAATGGCAGACCTCGTATTCTGGGAACCGGCCTTTTTCGGGGTGAAGCCGGAGATGATCATGAAGAACGGCATGATCGTCCACAGCCTGATGGGAGACGCTAACGCCTCCATTCCGACGCCGCAGCCGATCTTATACCGCCCTATGTTTGCGTCCTACGGCAAAGCGTTGCAAAGCAGTTCCATCACCTTTGTGTCCCAGGCAGCCTATGATCTTGGCGTTCATGAAAAGCTGGGCTTGCAAAAAATGGTGCTGCCGGTTCACGGCATTCGCCATGTAAGCAAAAAAGATATGAAGCATAACGCTGAAACGCCGGAGATCACGGTTGATCCGCAAACGTATGAAGTGCGGGTAGACGGCGAGCTGTTGACCTGCGAGCCCGTTGATGTTGTGCCGATGGCCCAGCGCTATTTCCTATTCTGAGGTGAAACCGATGATTATTGAACAAGTGGTAACCCATATTGATCAGCTAAGCGGCGAAGAGCTGAAGAAGCGTCATATTGAAAAAGTATATCTGGAAAGCAGCGATCTGGTAAAAAGAATCCAACGCGTGACAACCGACCATGGCAAGGAGCTGGGCATTCGCTTGAAGGAAGCGAAAGACCTCGTAGCCGGAGACATTCTGTACATGGATGATCATAACCTCATCATGATCGATGTAGTTCCGGATGATCTTCTTATCATCCGTCCGCGGACACTGCAGGAAATGGGCGATATTGCCCATAAGCTTGGCAACCGCCATCTGCCGGCTCAATTCGAAGGAGAAGCGATGCTGATCCAATATGATTATTTGGTGGAAGAGCTTCTGCAGGAGCAGGGCATTCCATTTTCCCGTGAGAAGAAGCAGGTCAAGCGGGCATTCCGCCATATCGGCCACAGCCATGGATAAGCAATGGCTTACTTTGCTTCAATGGTGTGATTCGAATTTGCCGACCGGAGCGTTCAGTCATTCCTTCGGACTGGAAACGTATATGCAGGAAGGCAAGGTTATGGACAAACACAGCTTCAAAAAGTGGCTTAAGGTCTACATTCGGGAGCAGCTCATCTACTCAGATGGGCTGGCTTTCCGCCTTGTATCCGAAGCGCTTCAGGCGGGCGAGCCGGAGAGAGTCTGGGAGATTGACCGCATCCTGTTCGCCCAGCTTCTTCCGAGGGAGGTTCGAGAGGCGAGCCAGCGAATGGGGGAGCGGATGCTGAAGCTGGGCAACGATCTGTACCAGTCGCCTTCTCTGGCTGACTACCAGCAGCGGGTCCGGGCCGGGCTTTCCTTCGGTCATCCGGCTATTGTGTTCGCTCTGCTGGCAAGGCATTTTGAAATTTCGCCATCCCAGGCGCTGCTGTCTTACTTATTCTCATGCACGACAAGTTTAATTCAAAATGGCGTCCGAGGCATTCCGCTTGGGCAGACCGACGGGCAGCAGCTCATTCATGAGCTTCAGGAAGAACTGATTCAGGCGGTGGACCGAATCGTACAATTAGAGCCGGATGATCTTGGTATCGCATCTCCGGGCCTTGAATGCTCCCAAATGATCCATGAGCGTCTGCACGTGCGATTGTTTATGTCCTAGAGACATCGGCATTAACATCATACCATTACAGAAAGCTGGGAACGGATATGAAAGCAATCAGAATCGGAATCGGTGGTCCTGTCGGCGCCGGAAAAACCATGCTTGTCGAGAAATTAACCCGGTATATGAGCGAAGAAATTAGCATGGCTGTCGTCACCAACGATATCTACACCAAGGAAGATGCGAAATTCCTGATGGAAAACGGTGTGCTGCCGAATGATCGGATCATTGGCGTCGAGACAGGAGGCTGCCCGCATACCGCAATCCGGGAGGATGCGTCGATGAACTTCGCGGCCATTGATGAGCTGGTGAAGCGGCATCCGGATGTTCAGCTTATATTCGTGGAAAGCGGCGGCGATAACCTGGCGGCGACGTTCAGCCCCGAGCTGGTAGACTTCTCCGTCTATATTATCGACGTGGCGCAGGGCGAGAAAATTCCGCGTAAAGGCGGACAGGGCATGATCAAATCCGATCTGTTCATTATCAATAAGATCGATTTGGCGCCTTATGTCGGCGCAAGCTTGGAAGTGATGGCTAAGGATACCCATACGTTCCGGGGAAACAAGCCGTTTGTATTTACCAATCTGAAGGACAATCAGGGTCTTGACGAAGTCATCCAATGGATCAAGGACAATGCCATGCTGGCAGGCCTGGAATAACCATGGAATGGACGGGATATCTGCGGCTGGCGGTTGCTCCTAAGCAAGGAAAGACCATAGCGACGGATTTGTACTATGAGAATGCATTCAAGCTGACCCGCCCACTGTATCCCGACGAATCCGGACAGCCGCATTACTATATTTTGAATCCGGGTGGCGGATATGTGGACGGTGACCGGTACAAGCTGGATATCGAGCTCGCCGAAGACGCCAGACTATTGCTCACGACCCAATCGTCGACCAAAGTATACAAGACCCGAAATACGGCGCCGGTTCAGGATATGGAGATCAGGATGAAGAAGGGCAGCTTCCTTGAATATATGCCCGACCCGCTGATTGCTTACCGGCATGCCCAGTACAAGCAAAAGACAACGATTCGGATGGAGCGGGGTTCAACGCTCATCTTCAGTGATATCGTAACACCGGGATGGTCGCCGGATGGCGAATTATTCAGCTACGACAGGCTGAGATTGAAGACGGAAATTTATGTAGACGGTGATCTGGCCGTGTACGATCAGGTAAGACTTGCTCCTTCGGAGCAAGACCTGACAGGCATTGGTTTGCTGGAGGGGTACACTCATTTCGGGTCACTGATCGTCGTCGGGGAACAGATGACTTCGGATTTTCTGGATCAGCTCTATGAGGCCATGGACGCCGGGACAGCGCCGTGCAGAGTGGGGTTGTCCATGCTACCCGTCTCTGGATTTTCGGTGCGTGTACTCGCTTCGTCCACACAGGATATTGAGCGGCTATTTGCGGCCTGCCAAAGGCTGGTTCGCGAGCAATGGCTGGGGCTTAAGCCTGTGTTTCTCAGAAAATATTAAATTGACGCCTGAGGAGCCGTGAAATGATGCTGCTACGACGTACACTAGCGGGCAAACCCTGGATGAAATATTTTGGGAGCGTTCTGGGCCTTCATATCCTCGGAATTGCATTCCTGCTCGTCACCCTTCCGCATCATCCGGCCATGCTGGGACTTGGCGTACTAGCTTATACCCTTGGGCTTCGTCATGCCTTTGATGCGGATCATATCGTGGCGATCGATAACACGGTTCGCAAGCTTATCGAGCAAAAGAGGGACCCGGAAGGGGTAGGCTTTTATTTTTCGCTTGGCCACTCTACCGTTGTCCTGTTGTTAACTGTCGGGGTTGTCGTCTCCATGAACTGGGTAAAAAGCAATCTGCCGATAATGGAGCAATGGGGTGGTGTGATCGGCTCAACCGTCTCCGGCCTATTTCTGCTGCTGATCGGGCTCATCAACTTGTTCATTCTGGTGCAGATGTACCGGGTGTTCAGGCAGCTGAAACAGATGCCCGGCCAAGAAGAGAAAATGGAGCAGCTTCTGGATTCAAGAGGCTTCATAGCTCGCTTGACCGGTCCTCTGTTCAAACTGGTTGGCCGCAGCTGGCATATTTATTTTATTGGCTTCCTGTTTGGTCTGGGCTTCGATACGGCATCGGAGATCGGACTGCTCGCCATGTCCCAGAATGCGGCCAGCAGTTCTATTTCGTGGATCGGCGTCCTGTCGCTGCCGATTTTATTTGCCTCCGGCATGAGCTTGATGGATACGGCGGATGGCGTGTTTATGACGTCCAGCTACCAATGGGCTTTTAACAAGCCGATACGCAAAATGTATTATAACCTGACGGTGACAGCCATGTCCGTTATTGCCGCCCTGTTCGTTGCATTCGTTGAAATTATGCAAACCTCGGCAGAACAATTCAGTCTGGAGGGCGCTTTCTGGAGCTATATGCAAAATCTGGATCTGGGCTCAGTCGGTTATATCCTGGTCGTCCTCTTCATTCTGACATGGTCGGTCTCGTATGGCATATGGCGAGTATTCAGAATTGAGGAGAAGTGGGGCTAGAAAGGAGGAATTTGTATTCTGAACAGACAGCTTCAGGCTTACGCGCTAAATCTGAAATGGAACCCGGTTCCTTTTATCCTCGCATCCTTAAAAGGTGTCTCCCAAGTGATCCTGATCGAGAATGCCTGGACGGGCTTCATCATTGTCATCGCCTTGGCGACGGTACATGTCAAGCTGGGCGTGATCGCCCTTCTGTCCGCCATGATCGGCACCTTGGTCGGCTATTTGGGCGGGGCCGACAAGTCGGCCGTTCATCAGGGATTGTTCGGATTTAACGCAGTTCTGACCGGGCTTGGTTTATCCGTCTTCCTGACGGCCAATCTCGCCACGATTCTGGGGGCAGCCGCGCTCGGCACGCTATGTACGGCTGCGTTCATGCATTTGTTCAAGCGCACCAACATACCGGTCCTTACCTTCCCGTATACGGTGGTGACTTGGCTCTTCCTGCTGGCATCGTATCATTTGAATGCGCTCCGGCTTGACCCGGGGCTGATTCCCCAGGATCTTGCCCACTGGCATATGAACACCGCCGGGGAGATCGATCTGGCTTCGGGCTTGCTCAACGGGATTGATCAGGTCTATTTCCAGACCGGCTTCTTGTCCGGAATCCTCATTCTTCTCGGCATATTCTGGGCGAGTTGGCGCTTGGGGCTATTGGCGGTCATGGGGACTGCCATCGCCTGGCCGACGGCCTACTTGATGGGAGCGGAAATTACGAATCTGAATCTCGGAATATTCGGGTATAACGCGGTTTTGACGATGATGGCGGTATCCTCTGTATTCCACACCAGGGAGCGTCCGGCGCTGCTGGTTGGCCTGCTGGCTGCCATCAGTACCGTACCCGTGACGGCCGGATTGAATACGTGGTTTCAGGCGTATGGGATGCCGACCCTGACGCTGCCTTTTGTTATTGTGACTTGGATTTTTCTCGGTGCCCGGCAGGTGCTGCCGAAATTATAACGGGGCGGAAAAGCCCGGCAACAGACACTTGATGTAAAGGGTGCTGCTGCCGGGCTTTTTCAAGTGCGAATAAAGTAAATAATTGTAAACAAAACCAAATTATATTAGGAAAATGAGCCTGTTCTTATTTTCAATCTCCTATGCTATTTTTAATTAGGATAAAAATTGTTTATTTGGATTTAATTACATTTATTGGTTCGGGCGATTCACAGTCTCGATGGGATAGGGGGCGTATTAAGGTTGGAACAAACAAGAGCGGCGGTAAACCTCAAAGAAGTTACCAAACGGTACGGGTCAGTGACTTCCGTTGAAAATCTTACTTTGCGGATTGAGGAGGGAGAAATTTTCGGCATTCTCGGTCCGAACGGGGCGGGAAAGACGACGACGCTCGAAAGCATCGTCGGTATGAGAAACCCGACCAGCGGAACCATTCGCATTTTTGAATGGGATGCACAGGCGGACCGCAAGGCGATCAAAAAAATAATAGGCGTACAGCCCCAGGAGGCCAGTCTTTTGCTTCATTTAACGGTGAAGGAGACCTTAAAGCTTTTTTCAAGCTTTTACGGACATGGCCTGGATTATCGCGAACTGATTCCGCTAACCGGTCTGGAAGATAAGGCGGACACCTTGGTCAAAAATTTATCGGGCGGTCAGAAGCAAAGAGTGCTGATCGCCGTTGCTTTAGCTTCCGACCCGAAAATTTTGTTTTTGGACGAGCCCACCAGCTCGCTCGATCCCAGAGCAAGACGCGATCTATGGGAGGCGATTTTGGCGTTTCGAAAGAGAAAGCGGACGGTCGTTTTGACGACCCACTCGATGGAAGAAGCCGAAGCGCTGTGCAATCGGGTGGCGATTATGAATCAAGGGAGGATGATCGCCTTAGGCACGCCGGACGAATTAATCCATACCTACTGTTCTGAAAAAATCGTTCAGTTCTACACCGAAGAAGAGTGCGATATGAAATGGATCGAATCGTTTCCCGAAATTAGCTCAGCCGCTCAGGACCGCGCTTCCGGCAGGACAAGGGTAGCCTTGGTCTCGACGAATTCGGACGCTACCGTAGCGCGCTTGTGCAGCGGCCAGTTTAATATCGGGAGCTGGACGCATTTGCTGATCAAACGGGGAAATCTGGAGGACGTCTTTTTGGAGCTGACGGGCAAATCTCTGACAGGAGAGGGAGCATGAACAAAGCGAGTATCAAGACGAACTGGAATGCGTTTATCCAACTGTTTCTTATGAATTATCGGGAATTGGTACGCGATAAGACGACGTTTTTCTTTGTGCTTGTCTTTCCCTTTATGTTTATTGCTTTATCGTTAAGGCTGAGAAGACTCCCTCTTCGACAAGGGGGAGATGAATCAGCATCTCTTGTGTATATATGGGAACATATGTTCTATAATTGTCGTGAAATCACCAAAGGAGGTAGATGCTCACATGTTGCATCATAAAGCTTTTCGCTTTCGCATCTACCCTACGGAAGAGCAAACGACGCTGATCCACCAGATGTTTGGAA
>NZ_BIMB01000049.1 GCF_004000865.1 Paenibacillus elgii NBRC 100335
AGGGACATGGAGTCGGTTCGCAGATGCAAATGGTAGGAGACGTGAATGGTGACGGCAAGGCAGATGCGATTGTTTACTTCAACGGGGAATGGTGGGTGTCCCTGTCTAACGGTAATGGATTTAATGCTTATCAAAAATGGGTTGAAGGCCACGGAGTTGGTTCACAGACACAAATGGTAGGGGACGTGAACGGGGATGGCAAAGCAGATGCGATTATTTACTACAACGGAGAATGGTGGGTGTCTCTGTCTAACGGTAATGGATTTGGTGCCTATAAAAAATGGGTTGAGGGGCATGGGGTTGGCTCGCAGATGCAAATGGTAGGAGACGTGAATGGTGACGGCAAGGCAGATGCAATCATTTACTATAACGGAGAATGGTGGATAGCGTTGTCTAATGGCAACGGATTTAATGCTTACACTAAGTGGAAGGGGGATGATATTAGACTTTAAGTGGACATTGAGAATAACTAGCTACACGTCATTTTAATACTGCGATATAATTCAGTTCCACCGTCCATCTGCTTCTGCCGCTGGTAGGTAACGGCCAAACGTCAATACGCCATATGGCTCCGCCACCTATAAAGAAAAGCAATCCCGGACATCCATGCCGAGACTGCTTTTCGCTATAAATCCGTTGTTTACGGCTTGGGAGTTACGAGAATTTTAACCTGATTTTTTTCTTTCAACAAAGCTTCAAAGCCATGCTCCACCGCTTCGTCCAGCTTGATTCGCTTCGTAACCAGCTTCTCGGCAGGGAAAAAGCCTTTTTCCATCAACCGGATGACCGCCGGGAATACATTGCGGTAGCCGATGATGCCTGTCATGTTCCGCTCCTTCATGACGAGGTGGTTCGGCCGGATCGGCGCTTCTCTTTCGAAGATGCTGACAATCATGATCTGTCCGGCGACTTTGGTCGACTCGATAGCTTGGGTGAGAACAGGAGGTACCCCGGTGACCTCGAAGGCAATGTCGGCGCCGCCGCCTGTCCGTTTGTGAATCTCTTGAACCACATCGTATTCTTTCGGATCGATGACGATCGCACCCAGCTCTTCCGCTTTGCGCTTGCGTTCCGGCGAAAGCTCGACGGCGTAAATTTCCGAGGCCCCGGAAGCCTTCAGTGCCTCGATGACCAGCAGGCCGATCGGGCCGGTACCGAACACGACGGCTTTGTCCCCGACCTTCAGCTGGCTGGAACGAACGGCGTACAGCGCGACGGCGGACGGTTCGACCAAAGCGCCTTGCTCGTAAGAGACGCTGTCGGGAATTTTATGGACCATGTGTTCATCCACGGCTACATATTCAGAGAAGCCGCCGCCACCGCCGGCGAGGCCGAGAAAGCCCATTTTTTCGCAGAGGTTATATTTGCCCTGCTTGCACGACGGGCATGTCCCGCACGCGAAGATGGGCTCGACGACGACCCGGTCGCCCACCTTCACCGAGGCGACACCTTCCCCGATCTCGACGACTTGTCCGGAAAATTCATGCCCCATCACGATAGGGGCTTTTTCTTTTGTCAGCGGGTGGGCCGTGCTTTCCGGAATAAAAATCGGGCCGGCCACATATTCGTGCAGGTCGCTTCCGCAAATGCCGCACCATTCCACGCGGATTTTCACTTTTCCTTGGAGCGCTTGTGGTTCCGTAATCGTTTCCAAGCGCAGATCCTTCACACCATGCCATCGTAACGCCTTCATGCTTGCATTACATCTCCTTACTGGGTCGAGTAATAAAATCAATTTAGCGATAAAATAGGAAACGTTTCCGTCAATAAATAATGTCACAAGTTTGATACATTTGTCAAATTGATTTACGAATGAAGATGGTTTAAGCAGAGGAGACGGCTTACCGTGCTTGCCAATGGCTCGTCACAAACGGCGGCATCGTATGCTATAATAAAAAGAGACAAGCGACATCGGTTCGTATCATAGAAAACGATTCCAATCAAGAAAGGACATCGCTCTTGACCAGAAAGCAAAAAGTAACGATTGAAGATGTGGCGAAGAAAGCGGGGGTGGGGATCGCCACCGTATCGCGCGCCATTAACGATAGCGGCGGAATCAGTCCCAAAACGAAGGCGCAGATCCTGCAGGTAATTGAGGAAATGGGCTTCACTCCGAATACTTCGGCACAAAGCTTGAAGGTGCGGCAAACGTACCAGATTGCCTTGGCCGTGCCGGATATCCGCAATGCGATCATTCCCGAAATCGCCTGGTCCGTGGAACAGACGGCGAAGCAGCATGGTTACCGCGTCGTGCAGATCAACACCACCGGCAACGCCCGGACCGAGCTTGAAACGGTGCGCGAGGTAAAGAAGCTGCACGTGGATGGGCTGATTATTATGCCGCTTGCATATCCCAAAACATTGGTGGAACTGATCAATAAAGCAAGCGTACCCGTCTCGATTATCAACTATGGCAAAAAGCTCGACGATCATGTGAAAGCGGACGTTGTCGGCTTGGCCAGCCAGGAAGGCCGTCTCGTGATGGAGCATCTAATCAAAATCGGCCGGACGCGAATCGCATACGCGGGTGCCCCGAAGAACAAAATTGAGGAACGGTATTTTGCCTACGAGCAGTCGCTGCCGCAGGTAGATCCTTCCCTCGTTTTTTTCGGCGAGGATTTCTCGTTTGAAACAGGCTTGCGCGCGGCCGATTACTTTTACAGCCTAAAACATATGCCGGATGCCATCTATGCGGTCAACGACATGGTGGCTATCGGCATTGTGAATCGCTTCAAGGAGCTGGGCATCCGCGTTCCGGAAGATGTGGCGGTCGTGGGCATCGACAACAACTTATGGTCGACGGTGACAAGCCCGCAAATCAGCTCGGTCTCGATCATGGGGGATGAAGTGGCCCGCCTGGCTACCGAGCTTTTGCTGAAGCGGATTCGCGACCACGGTACCGGGGAATATGAACGGGTGCAGTTCGAGCCTCGGCTCATTGTGCGGGAATCGAGCGTGGCCGTCATTCGCCAGCCCCCTTCCATGACGAAAAGGGTCAGATGACCGATACGGAAAAAAGGGATGTCGCTTCGTTTTGATCTCCCGAAAGTAGGCTATAATGGGTCTAAAAAGGAGGCGTCTGACGATGGGAGAACCGGTCGGATTTTTATACGCGCACCCGGACGATGAGACCTTTTTGAGCGCGTGCCTGATCCGGCAGCTGGCGGATGAAGGGCATGCGCCCGTGCTGCTGCTGGCGACCAAGGGCGAAGCGGGGCAAAAGAACGGCTACGCGGCGCAAGCCACGAAAGAGGAACTTGCCGCGATCCGGGTCAAAGAAATGGAGAAGGCCGCCGCGGTGCTGGGCATTACGGAAGTGGAGCATCTCGGCTTCCCTGACGGAAAGCTGGACACGGTCGACGAGACGCTCTTTCTGGAGGCGGTCATCCGTTTCATCAACAAACACCGTTTGAAAATCGTGGTAACGTTTCCGGAGGACGGCGGCAATTTTCATCCCGACCATATGGCGATTTCGTGGTTTGCGACAGCGGCCGTACTTAGCGGGCGGTGCCCTTCGGTCCAGAAGCTGTACTACATTCGGTCGAAGACGCTGACCGAGCAAGGCTATGAACCGACGCTCGTCATCGATACGGAACAAGCATGGAGCGTCAAAGCAGAAGCGCTGCGCGCCCATACGTCTCAGCTTCTCGCGATCGAGAGGTATTTCGGGAATTTGGACGTTTTCCCGGAGAACCGGCGCTACGAGTCGTTTGTCTTGAACTGGGAACGGGGGCAGCGCTGGCCTTCCAAAACCGAGACAAACCTATTCGACGGTTTGCTCTAACCGACGGTTCGACGGTGAAAAGCAGCTCAGCCCGAGACGAGTTCCTCGACCGTTTTGCCCGAATCGACATATCCGCGGTTGACGGCTTCCCACAAGTAGAGGGAGGCGACGCTGCAATACGGCGACCATTTCTGCGCATGCTGCGCCAAAGGGTTGCCGTCTTTTTTATGTTCCGCCGAATACAGCCATCGGGCTCCTCGCACCAGTCCCACATCGCCCAGAGACAGCACGTTCATTCGCCCCAAAGAAAAGATCAGAAACATTTCCGCCGTCCATTGCCCGATCCCTTTTACCTTGGTGAGCATCTCAATGACCTCGAGGTCTTCCAGTTGGGGCAGCAGGGCCAGGTCGATTTCCTGATGAAGCAGCTTGGCGCTCAAGTCTTTGATGTAGTTGATTTTCGCGGACGACGGCGCTTCGGAGCGCTTCGGGATCGACCCGGTCGATCTCCTCGGGAGTGATGGAGGAGACGAGCGATCTTACCCGGTTGTTGATGGTGGCGGCTGCTTTCACGGAAAGCTGCTGCCCGACAATCGATAGCACCAGCGACTCAAAATGGCTGCTGCGCACGTTGAACGTCAATTCGCCGATGAGGGCGATCAGAGCGGCCAGCTTGGCATCGTTGCGGCAAAGGTAACTTATCCGCTCATCGTCCGAATTCAGCGTCATACTGTGGTTCACGAAGGTTCCCCCTTTTCCATGGCACCTGCTTTGTTGGCATCATTATCCCATAAAGTATTTCCCGGGAAAATCCTTAGCCATAGTTTTCATCTCCAAATTCATTCTGAACAACAGGGGATTGACAGATGCAGGAAACCATTCTAAACTGTCAATTGATAATGATAATTATTATCAATTAATGTACAACCTTAGGGGGCTGCATCATGTCACGATCTATGCATCATTTTCTATTGGTCTTTTGCTGCGTCATGCTATTCATCGCCGGCTGCGGAACGGCGAATACCAATACAGCTTCCGCTCCGAAAGCTGCTTCCGGCACCGACGCCAAGAAGCCGGAGCAAGCTTCGACGCAAGAGCAGGGCAAATCGCAAGATCCGGCGGCTCGGACCATCAACCATCTGCTCGGCACCACAGAGATCAAAGGCACGCCGCAACGCATCGTCGCCATCGAATGGTCCGTTGTCGAGGATGTGCTGGCGCTGGGCGTCCAGCCGGTCGGCATTGCCGACATCGAAGGCTACAAAAAATGGGTGAAGGTGAAGCACGAGCTGTCCCCGGACGTGAAGGATGTCGGCAGCCGGGTCGAGCCGAGCCTGGAGCAAATCTCCGCGCTGAAGCCGGATTTGATCATCGCGACCAACCGCGTCGAAGCCTTCTACGACAAATTAAAAGCGATCGCTCCGACCATCGTGTTCTATCCGAACACGGAAAAGGAGCCGGATGCATACGCGATGATGGAGAAAAATTTCCGTATCGCCGCAGACGCGCTGAACAAGAAAGACGAAGGGGAAAAAGTGCTGAAGGACGTCGACACGGCGATTGCCGGATTGGCCGACAAAGTGAAGAAAGCGGGCAAAGCGGACTCCGAATTTATCCTGGTGCAAGCTTTCTCGTTGAAAAAAGTGCCGACGATGCGCATCATGTCGGATAACGCGATGTCGGCCAAGGTGCTGATCAAGCTGGGGATGAAAAACGCGTTCAAGCCGAAGGGCTACGTCCCAACCTTCGAAGAAGGGGGCGTCGAGCCGCTGCTTGCCATGAAGAAAGCGAATTTCTTCTACATCGTGCAGGATGACGATAATATTTTCACCAATCAGCTGAAGGAAAATCCGGTATGGAAAAACCTTGATTTCGTCAAGGAAAACCGGATGTACGCGATGGGCGGCGATACGTGGCTGTTCGGCGGACCGCTGTCGGCACAACTGATCGCTGAAAAAGCGGCGGCGGCGATGACCCAATGAGTACGGAAAGAAGCGGCGTAAACGCTGCTTTCTTTATGCGCGGGTGGGCCCCGCCCGTTCTCGTGTTCGGCGGGGGAGCGGCGCTGCTGCTCCTGCTCATGGTCATCCATGTGATGCAGGGCGCTGCCGATTTGACTCCCCGCATGGTGCTTGAAGCGGTCTTTGTTCCGCAGGATACGGCCGAGCATCAGATCGTGCGCACGCTGCGGCTGCCGCGAGTCGTCGCCGGCATGCTGGCCGGTGGGGCGCTTGCGGTTGCGGGCGTGCTGCTGCAGACGATCACCCGCAACCCGCTGGCTTCGGCCGGTACGCTGGGCATCAATGCTGGTGCCTATTTCGCGGTCGTGGCGGCCACCGTGTTCGCCCCGTCGCTGATGGGCGTCTCGCCGATGCTGGTTGCGTTCGGCGGTGCCGTTTTTGCTGCGCTGCTGGCCTATTCGCTGGCCGGGGGACTGCGCGCGACGCCGCTGCGCATGACGCTGGCCGGGATGATCGTATCGATGGCCGTGTCCGCGATGACCGGCGCGCTGCAGCTGCTGTTCGAAGAGGAAACGAGCGGCCTGTTTCTGTGGGGCAGCGGCACGCTCGTGCAGAACGACTGGAGCGGCGTCAGCGCCGCTTGGCCATGGATTGCGGTAGCCGCTGCACTGGCCCTGTTTCTCTCCCGTTCGCTCGACCTGCTGTTGCTCAGCGAGGAGACGGCGCAGTCGCTCGGTCAGCATGTGGGGCGAATCCGGCTGGTCGGTCTTGTTCTGGCGTTGCTGCTTGCCGCCGTGATCGTCAGTATCGTCGGTCCGATCGGCTTTGTCGGGCTGCTTGCCCCGCATCTGGTCCGCTTGATCGGGGTGCGCAGCCACAAGCTGCTTCTGCCGGCCTCCTTCTTATGGGGGGCCGTCATTCTGGTGGCTGCCGACGTCGGCAGCCGGCTGGCCAACAACAGCTCGTATGGCGAGCTTCCGGTAGGCGCCGTGACGGCGCTCATCGGGGGGCCGTGTCTCGCCTACTTGTCCTACCGGGCGGCGCAAAAGCATCGTGAGGTGCCGAAGCCATCCGCCTCGTCGCTCGGCACGACGGCCCGCTTCCTTTCTTACCGGGCACTCCTCGGTATATTCGGGGCGCTGCTCGTGGCGGTCACGATCCTGGGCATGATCTTCGGCGATGTAAAAGTCCCGCTGCAGGACGTGCTGGCGGCGGTTCAAGGCGAAGGCCCCGAGCTGGCTCGCTCGATCGTGCTCGACCAGCGGCTGCCCCGGATGCTCGTCGCGGCCTGCGCCGGCGCGGCGCTTGCGGTCAGCGGCCTGCTGCTACAGGGGGTCGTGCGCAATCCGATGGCCGATCCGTCCATCGTCGGCGTCTCGGCCGGGGCCGGAGTCGGCGCGCTGCTTCTGCTGCTCGTCTGGCCGGAGCTGCCGATCGCGCTGCTGCCTTTTGCCTCCTTCGCCGGAGCGATCGCCGCGGCGCTGATCGTCTATCTCATCGCCCGCAAAACAGGCCTGCAGCCGGCCGTGCTGGCGCTCGTCGGGATCGCGGTATCCGCGTGCGGGTCGGCCGTCATTCAGCTCATCGTGGTCCAGACCAAAATGAACGTGGCCGTGGCGTTAGCCTGGATTTCCGGCAGCACATACGCGCGCGGCTGGCCGGAGCTGGCGCAGCTCGTGGTATGGCCCGTGCTGCTGCTGCCGCTCGCATGGCTGATCGGGCGGAGGGTAGACATTTTGGCCTTCGGGCAGGAGGGCGCAGTGGGCCTTGGGGTCAACGTCGAGCAGACGCGGCTGAGAGCGGCGGCGATCGGCGTGGCGCTGGCGGCCGCGGCTGTATCGATCGTAGGCACGATCGGCTTCGTCGGGCTGATCGCCCCTCATGCGGCACGCCTTCTGATCGGGCACAATCACCGCCGGCTCATGCCGCTTGCTGCGCTGCTCGGGGCTGTCCTACTTGTATTGGCCGACATCGTCGGCCGCAACCTGCTGCCGCCCAAAGAAATTCCATCGGGCCTAATCGTCTCGCTCCTCGGAGCACCTTATTTTCTATGGCTGATGCGGTCATCGCGCAGATAAATCGGATTAAGGATGCGACGATTGTCAGGATGTGAACTATGACTGTGCAGCGACCTTGACTGTAAATAGGATTTCAGCAAACTCAGGCTGCCATTCGGCAGTCTGTTTTGCGTCTCGCAATGATCCGGCCCGTCATGTTTACTTTTGCTCGGTTCTATTTGGGAGCTCTCGGTCACCAATTTTTACTGTGCTGCATCCTTACGGCGGTAAAGCGTGAAGAAAGAAATACAATTTTACAAAAATAATGGTTGACACGCTTGCGAAACGCATGATAAGATTTCACCAACTTGATGAACACAAAAGCGAAGGGAGGTTAGGAACATGAGAACGCATATCGCATTCGAACAACTGTTACATACCGAGCAAGGTTCCGCTCATGATTCCTTTCATAACCAACGCTTTTTACGTAGCTTTCGCGTACCTGTACGATGTTTGGCGCTTTTAGACGCATCGTAATCGGAATTCGGTAGGTGAGGCTGCGAATCGTCGTAGCCTTTTTCTTTTGCCTTGGTGGCGGGAAAAAGGGACGAAGCGCAGCTTTTTTGTTTGCTTAAATTCGTGTGGAAGGAGAGAGTAGCGATGACGAATCATGATAAGATTGTCCATGTTCGCGAGATCCAAATTGAATTACAAACAAAATCCAGTAGTCTTGATTTGCTCCGAACCCCTCCTTCCCTGAAGGTCGGGCGATTCTGACATACGTTTCGGCGTATGCCAAATACGGAGATACAAGGCTGCCGGATCACGGCGGCTTTTCTTATGCCATGGAACGAATCCGAGGCGGAAGAAAAGCGCGTGAGCTAGCAGTCTTTTTCGTTATTAACGCGGCGCATTAGGCAAGTGGTTAAGCCACACGACTTTCAATCGTGCACTCGGCGGGTTCGAATCCCCCATGCGTCACCATTTTATCATGGATAGGATGTAGTCATAGAGGTTGCTGCTCTATTCGGCGACTGGCAGACCTGCGGGCCTTCCCCGCACCTATCCGTCCAACTCAGGGGAATCGCCAAGGGGTAAGGCAGCGGCCTTTGAAGCCGCGAGCGGTGGTTCGAATCCATCTTCCCCTATACTCATATGGAGCTGTGGAGAAGCGGGAGTTCTCGCCGGTTCGTCAGACCGGAGGCCGCGGGTTCAAGTCCCGCCGGCTCCAACCAAATACATAACGAAAGGATGCCGTGTACGTTGTACAGGTGACACAAAACCATGAAGCGAACAAATCTTTTTTCCATGCACGATGACCTCACATTCCACAATGTTACAGAACGCCGCCTCTCCCTCGACGATATGATCGAGCGGATGCTGCGGTTCATCTCTCAAGATCCGGCATCGCCGTATCAATTAATGATCGGTACCGACAGCCAGGTTCACCGCGGTCACACCAAATTCGTGACCGGCATTATTATCCGCCGTCCGGGCAAAGGCGCTTGGGCCTGTTACCGGCAGGTGGTGCTTCCCCGGGAGCTGACCTCCGTCAAAGAGAAGCTGACGATCGAAACGTCGCTCTCGCAGGAGATAGCCTGTTATTTCGAGGGGGACGCGGTGAACCGGATGGAGGAGCTGCTGCTGCCCTATGTGTACCAAGGCGCTTCGCTCGAAGCGTTCATCGATATTGATGCGGGCACGGAACCGATCGTCAACAAGACGTCGTTGTACGTTCAGGAGATGGTGGACCGGGTCGAAGCCATGGGAAGATACGCCGCTCGGGTGAAGCCTGACTCGTACGCCGCCTCCGCCTATGCCAACCGGCATACGAAACGACCAGCCAGTCTGGTCATGTGAACTTGATAAATAAGGAAGAGATCAACATGTTAAATGAAAAAACGGAAATTCGCTTAAGCAAATTTATGACCAAACTGTTAAGACACGATCCTAAAGCATTCGGACTCGTCCTGGACCCGATGGATGGATCGTGCGAATTAAAGGACATGATGCGCGCCATCCGGTCGCAGCCCAGATGGGCGTCGATCACGCTGCAGGATGTGGAGCAAGTCGTGCGCAATTCGGATAAGCAGCGCTTCGAAATCGCGAACGGCCGCATCCGCGCCCGATACGGGCACAGCTACGAAAAGATTCGCTACGAGCCCGGCATTCCGCCCGAGACGCTCTATCATGGCACTAACCGTCATGCCGCGCCGGCGATTTTGCGGGAAGGCATCCGCCCGATGGGCCGCCAGTACGTGCATTTGTCCGAAGGGCTGCAGTTCGCCACGCTGGCGGGCAGCCGCAGAGGGGAGCTTGTCATCCTACGCGTGGACACGGCCAAAGCCCGCAGCATGGGCGTAACGTTTTATTTCGCGGGAAATGAAGTGTGGCTGGCCGACGAAGTGCCGGCGTCTTGCTGTGCCATTGACGAGGGGAAAGGGGCGACCAAACGATGAAGAAGCCGTTGCTGATCGATATCGGAGTCAACCTGATGCACCGCTCGTTTCACCCGGACCGCGACCAAGTCGTCGCCCGGGCGGAAGCGGAGGGCGTTTCTCCGCTTATTTTGACGGGGACGCATATGCGAAACAGCGAAGAAGCCGCGCGGTATGCGGCCAAGTTCCCGGGCAAGCTGTACTCCACCGCAGGCATCCATCCGCACGACGCCCGCAGCTGCGGCCCGGACACGCTGGCACAGCTGCGGAAGCTGGCCGCGCTGCCTTCCGTCGTAGCGATCGGAGAATGCGGCTTGGATTACAACCGCGATTTCTCGCCGCGCGATGTGCAGAGGAAGTGGTTCGAAGCGCAGGTCATGCTGGCGTGCGAGCTGCGGATGCCGTTGTTCCTGCACGAACGGGAGGCGCATGCGGATTTCGTCCGCATCTTGAAGACGCATCTGCACCGGATCGACCGGGCGGTCGTCCACTGCTTCACCGGCAGTGCAAGCGAGCTGAAGACGTATCTCGATATGGGACTGTATATCGGGATTACGGGCTGGATTTGCGACGAGCGGCGGGGCAAGCATCTGCGGGAGCTGGTGCGGCGCATTCCGCTCGACCGGCTGATGATCGAGACGGACGCCCCGTTCCTGACCCCGCGGGATCTGCCCGTCAAGCCGGCGGAAGGACGCAACGAGCCTGCGTTTCTGCCGCACATCTTGCAGGCTGTATCCGTATGTGTGGGCAAAAGCACGGAGGAAGTGGCCGAAGCGACGACGCAAGCAGCCAGACATGTTTTCGGGTTGTAATTGTAACGGAGCGTCTTTCGGCCGCAGCAACCGGCAACCGGCAACCAAACCGGAGCCGGATCGGCGGCATTTGTTGCGCTGCAATCCAATTTGTAAAACAGGCGAACCGGCATACCGGATTCGCTTGTTTTTTTTCTGGAGACGTCCCTTCAACGCATAACGGGTTAAATCGGCATGAGTGCAACCGTATCTTTCCGCTCCAGATTTGCAATCATTTCATTCCAGGCAATCGGCTTGTTCGACAGGACAGCGTAATATCTTTTCGGAAATTTTACAATCAGATCTGTTGGCAGTTCCTTCCCATGATTGTTCATCGGAAGGAAACAAAGGTCGAGTCCGGTCACAGCTTCTCCATTTAATAGTATCCTCCAAGTAACTACCCCACGGCAAAGTGCCTACTTCCTAAAATGAAATGAAGGCTCTACAATGGGCTGTGTCGAACAACAACAATCATTTTGAAGGAGAGATCATCCTATGGAGCTTCAATTGGCACTGGATCTTGTAGACATTCCCGGAGCAAAACAAGTGGTTGCGGAAGTGGCGGAGCATATAGATATCGTCGAAATCGGCACGCCGGTTGTCATTAACGAAGGATTGAGGGCGGTAAAGGAAATCAAAGAGGCATTTCCGGCTTTGCGCGTTTTGGCTGACCTGAAAATTATGGATGCAGGCGGGTACGAGGTCATGAAGGCATCCGAAGCGGGGGCGGATATTATTACCGTTCTGGGTGTCTCGGACGATTCGACAATTCGAGGGGCCGTCGAAGAAGCCAGAAAACAAAACAAAAAAATTATGGTCGACATGATCAACGTGAAGGACATTGAAGGCAGGGCCAAAGAAATCGACGCGCTTGGCGTGGATTACATCTGTGTTCATTCCGGTTATGACCATCAGGCGGCAGGCAAAAACTCTTTTGAAGAGCTTATGGCGATCAAGCGTGTCGTCAAGCAGGCGAAAACGGCGATTGCAGGCGGTATTAAGCTGAATACGCTGCCGGAAGTTATCAAGGCCAACCCGGACCTGGTTATTGTTGGCGGCGGCATTACCGGTCAAGAGGATAAGAAGGCAACTGCGGCTGAAATGAAACGATTGGTTCGTCAAGCCTAATCGCCATGGAAACGATAAAATATGCATCCGAAATCGTGAAGGAGCTTCATCGCTCGGTAGAACGGATTGTCGAAGAAGAAGCGGAAACATTGGCCGATATCATTTTGCAATCCAACAAGGTATTTGTGGCTGGCGCCGGAAGGTCGGGTTTAATGGGACGGGCTTTCGCCATGCGCCTGATGCATACCGGTATAAACGCCTATGTGGTCGGGGAAACGATAACTCCCGGCATCGGCAAGGACGATGTCCTGATCATCGGCACGGGCTCGGGGGAAACAAGAAGCTTGATCCCAATGGCCCAAAAAGCGAAAGGTCTGGGTGCATCCGTTGTTGCGGTTACGATTGCTCCCGAGTCGGCGATCGGAAGTTTGGCAGATGCTCTGGTGAAGCTGCCGGGATCGCCTAAAGATCAAGCAAGCGGCGGTCATACGACGATCCAGCCGATGGCTTCTTTGTTCGAACAAACATTATTGGTATTTTACGACGCTGTCATTCTTCGGATGATGGACAAAACGGGACTGGACTCTGACCGGATGTACGGCAGACATGCCAACCTGGAGTAAGTCGATCGCAAGATACTTGAAAGTCCTCGCCGCTCTTGGTGAGGACTTTCATTCATACATGAAGCCACGGGAGGTTGGAACCTGTGGATTCAGCGGACATACTGTAGAAAAAAGCAGTTGATGCATTCGAACCATGTACAAACTCATCGACTCCTTTGGTTTCCAAACAGATGGTATATCCTTTTATCTATTGTAGTTACTTATGGTATACTATCGGGAGGAGGGGATGACGATGGCGAACGAGGTAAGAGATCGAATCGATTTGATGACGATTAACTGCGAGAAGGAATTGACGCTGGCCGTGATCGGAGGCAAATGGAAATTAATCATTTTGTGGCATCTCGGGTTGAAAGGAACGAAACGGTTTAGCGAACTGAAAAAATTGATTCCCCACATTACGCAAAAAATGTTGACCAATCAGCTGCGCGAATTGGAAGAGGATCAGTTGGTTTTCCGTAAAGTATATCCCGAAGTTCCGCCCCGGGTCGAATATTCTTTGACGGAGCACGGTGAAAGCCTCGTACCTGTCTTGAAAATGATGTACAACTGGGGGAAAAATTACGGGGAACAAGTCATATGGAAAGACGGGCGGACTTGCCAGGAGACCGCATTATAGTCGACCCTTGACACGTTGGCATAGTTGCAACGACAAAAAAACCGTTTTCCCGATGAGTCGGGAGAACGGTTTTTGTTTTGTTCGGCATATGTTACGGTCTATTTGCCGTTTTTCATCTGCTCGGCGAACTCCGTAATTTTTTGCGCCCGTTGAGCGATCGAACCGGAGGATACGTTGTACTTGGCCGAAAGTGCCGATTGCGTCACTTCGCTAACGCCGTGCATGGAGCCGATGGCGTATTCCATAGCGGCGAGCATCACGTCCGCTTTGCGGATCTGCGGGCGTTCGTGGGACGCATAAGCATGCCATAAGGCAACGGCTTCCGTAATGCGCTGCCAATCAAAGGTTCCCGCCATTTGTCCGGCTAATTGTTCGGCGACCGATTGATATATTTCTTGAGGCCAGTCCAGCACCTCAATGAGTGTCTGCACGGTTTCCGCATTGAGAGACGGACCTTGATCCGCTGAAGGCCGGATGTTGGACGGCGAGCCGGTATTCGGCGCTGCCGCTTGGAGTTGAGGCGCTTCACCGGTCAGAAGGCAGCAGTGCTTGTACTTCTTGCCGCTGCCGCAAGGACACGGCTCATTTCTTCCAATTTTTCGCAATTTCATTCCACTTCCATTTCTTCTGCCAAATTCACTCTGATGACATTATAGCCTTTGAAAGGAAAAATTCCAAGGCTTCGACACGATTCGACAGCATTAGGCGTAAATCTGGTGCTTTTTATGAGGCAAAAAGCCTCCGGCAGAGGAGGCTTGTCTTCCATTTTAAGCGAAGCCGCTGATGGCGACGACGGACGGGCGAGGGCCGGAATCCCCGGAGCGGTGGGGCCATAGGCTCGTCGGTCTGCCAGCTTGCGCTGTGGTTTGACCGGGGTGCGAAACGGACAGGAACAAGGTCCGCTCGTCCGCCGTGAAGCAGGGGCCCGTCAAGGCCGCTTCCACGGGTGCGGATGCAAAAAGCTGCGCCGCCGTGGCGTCTTGGCCGGCTGTGCGGACCACGTACAGCCCGTTGTTGCGGAACGGAGCGTACGCGCCTTGATTCAGCTTGTCCGCCGGGATATCGGAGGCGACCCACAGGTTGCTCCGGTCGTCGAAGAGGAGCGTTCCCGGCGAGCTGTAGCCGCTGCTGTGTCCGCCGTTCGATACGATCTCGTAGTCGAATGCGGCGGCGCCTGCATCCCCGTTCTGTTCCGCAAGCTTCGCCAGATGCCCGTGGATATTCCCGTGGCGTACATTATTCGGATAGGCTGCGATCAGGGCGCCGCTTTTGGCATGAACAGCCAAACCGGCCGGCCTGTCGGTTGGCGTCGCACCCAAGATCAAGGCGGCGTCCTGAGCGTAGACGAGCACATCGGCTTGCTCCTTGTACCGCTCGACGAGCACTTCCTTAATTTGATTGACGCCGAACGGCACTTGGAAGTCGTTGCCGTTCAACGCTTTCTTGACGGCTTCGATCGTCAGCGGGACCCATCGCCCGTTGACGAGGTCGGCCGCGTAAAGCGTGCCCTCGGTCAGCAGGTCGGCGTTTGCTTTCCCCGCACTTGCGTTGAATTTCCCGGCGCTGACAAATTTGTAAAGACACGAATCCGGGGTCGTGTCTCCCATGTAGACGACCACGCGGCCGTCCTTGCTTAGCGTTACGGCCAGCTGGCCGTGATGGAACCGGCCGAGGGCGGTATGCTTACGCAGCTTGAAATTGCCGTCGAACGGATCGGCTTCGACCACCCAGCCGTAGTGCGACAGCTCAAGCCCCGCGCTGCCGCAGGTGCTCTCGAAGTATCCTTCACAGGAAAGCACGGTGCCCCAGGGCGTGACGCTCCCCGCACCGTTCCCGAAGGTGCCTTGCACCAGCGCGGCTCCCTTCACGGCGCGCGTTCCCCGGGCCGGACCGGCAAGCTCGACCCGGTCATAGCCCGTAATCCGTCGTCCGTACGCGGAGTCGGGGTTGATTTTCCACTTGCCTTCCCGATCGCGGTACGCTTCGACGATCGAGGCTCCTTGGTTGTACAATAGCGATTTGACCTGATCTGCGCCAAGAGGGCCGGGCTGTCGTTGATCCAGCGCGAGCAGCGGGTGGACAGAGGCGTGATTGACCCAGAGAAGTCCGTTCACCTGCTTGTCGTCGAACGGAAAGAAACAGGTAAATTCGTTGTTGTAGCCGAACGTATCGCCCTTGCCGTTAATCGGGTCTCCGAAGCTGACCAGAACGTCGTGCCTGAAGCCTTTGGGGACGACGAGCTCGTCGTCCGCCCCCGGTTCGATCGGTGCGAAAGCATCGGTTACTTTGCCGGTTTTCCGGTCAAACAGGAGATCGCTTGCGGCGGCACTGCCGGTAAAAGCGCCCAAGCCTGTCGAAGCCGCGGCAATCGTAACGGCTCCGGTGCCAAGGTAAGCCAGAAACGTGCGTCGGGAAAGCGTTTTATTGTTCATTCGAAATCTCCTCTATTAAAGCATCAATTCGTTGTAGCCGAAAGGTAGGAAACTATGTATAATTTAATTGAACAATCTAGTAATTTATACCTAAACTTTAAGATAGCATAAAATGCTGGTTTGCGGAATATGGCGGCAGACGCAGCGGACAATTTTTTTGACGGCCATCAGGCCCGGAGGCAGGTGCAGGCGGTGTTACGGTTTTCCCGCGCCCAAGCGGAGGACGAGTCCTTTCTTTATGAAGTGTATGCAAGCAGCCGGATCGAGGAAGTCGGGGCATGGGGCTGGGGACCCGGACAGATCGACCCGTTTCTCCGGATGCAGTACGGGTTCCAGCAAAAGGCGTACGCTGCGCAGTATCCGGAAGCCGGGTGGGAGATCGTTTGGCTCGGGCGGGAGCGGGTCGGCCGTTGGATGACGGCCCGGCTGGAAGACCGGATCGTGCTGGTCGATCTGGCCCTGCTTCCTTCGTATCAACGGCAGGGGATCGGCACATCGCTGCTGCAAACGCTTCAGCACGAAGCGCAAAAAGCCGCTAAGCCGCTTTGCCTGAGCGTGCAGGTTCATAATCCGGCCCGGCGTTTATACGAACGGCTCGGGTTTCGTACAGTGCAAGAAACCGAATTGTACTGCGAGATGATCTGGCATGCCGATACTCTATTCTAACTGTAGGTGATATTTTTGCGCGCGGATTCTTTTTCATCTTTTCATGGTGCGCTGCACACCGGCTTTAAAGTACTGCTGGAAGAAAGCGAAGCCGAATTGATTTTGATCGAGGCCAAGGACACTGGCACCTCACCCGATTACGAGCAGTTCTCATTACTCTTTGCAGGCCCCCCGGAACCATTTTTCCCACAGCAGATCTATCTGTTCCAGCATCCACAGTTGGGCGAACTCCACCTTTTTACGGTACCCGTAGGCAAAAATCCCGAAGGTTTTCTGTATGAAGTTATATTTAGCCGCCCGCTGGCAGCACAATAGCGTTCACTATACCGAATCAAAAAAAGGAGTTGATTGTTGATGTCAGGGTTATATCTGGGGGAAATCCGGATGTTCGCCGGGGAGTATGCGCCTGTAGGCTGGGCGTTTTGCGACGGACAGCTATTGTCCATTGCAGAGAATAATACTCTCTTCAACCTGATTGGCACGACCTACGGCGGGGACGGGCAGATGACCTTTGCTTTGCCGGACTTGAGGGGACGGGTGCCGATCCATATGGGACAGCGGCCAGGGAATAGTTCTTATGTATTGGGACAAAACGATGGCGTCGAATCCGTAATGCTGAACACGAACCAACTGCCTGCGCATACGCATAAGGCGATGGCTCAGTCGCAGCAGGGGACGACGGATTCGCCGAAAGACGGATACTGGGCGAACTCGACGCTAACGCAGTTCGGCGGCGGAACGCCGAGCGGAACAATGAACCTCGGCGCCTTAGCGCAATCCGGAGGCGGTCAGCCGCATGACAATATGATGCCTTTCACAACCATTTCGTTCATTATTTCCTTGAATGGGACTTACCCTAGCCAAAACTAATTTAGACGGATTGCAGGAGGAGGAGTTGGGGTGTCGGAACCTTATCTCGGACAAATTAAATTATTTGCTTTTGGCTTTGCGCCGAGCGGATGGGCTCAATGCAACGGACAAATATTGCCGATTAACCAGAACCAGGCTTTGTATTCCATTCTGGGCAACATCTATGGAGGGAATGGAGTAACTACCTTTGCGCTCCCGGATTTGCGCGGGCGGGTGCCGATTCACGTCTCACGTGACTTCGTTTTAGGACAAGCCGGAGGCGAGGAAGCGCATACGCTGACCTTAAACGAAATACCGGCACATACCCATCAGGCGTGGGGGAGCAATGACATAGCCTCGTCCAAAAGCCCCGCAAATAACGTCTGGGCCAAAACGGCGGTAAGCTCCTACCATACGCAAGCCGACAAACAGCTGAATGCGGGCGCTGTGGTCAATGTGGGACAAAATCAAGCTCACACGAACATGCAGCCCTATACGGTATTGAATTTTTGCATTGCCCTTCAAGGCATTTATCCAAGCAGGGAGTAGGGGGAAGGAACAGGCTCATGGATAGTTTTCTAGGGGAGATCACGATATTTGCAGGCAATTTTACTCCTAGAGGCTGGGCTGTCTGTAACGGACAGCTTATGCCGATCGTGCAAAATACGGCGTTGTTTTCGATCCTTGGCACGAAGTATGGAGGAGACGGGAAAACGACGTTTGCCCTGCCGAATTTGCAGGGAGCGGCTCCGATGCATCAGGGGGAAGGGTCGGGGTTGACGAAGCGTAATATCGGGCAGTCAGGAGGCAGCCAAACGGTAACGCTAATGGCGGCGGAGCTTCCCATACACACGCATCCGGTCAACTCCGCTGCTTCAGGTTCCGGAACGACGGTTGAAGGAATGGTATGGGCGAAAACCCCGGGGCGCGTCGGGGGAGCCGCTTACGGCGGCTTTACGAATACCGTTATGATGAATACGGGAGCGATCCAGTCGGAAGGGGGCTCCCAGCCTCATAACAATATGCAGCCCTATCTTGCCGTTAATTTTATTATTTGTATTTCTGGTGATTTTCCTCCCAGGGGCTAATGCGCCGGTATGAATAGCGCGCTATTGGTCATTAAAAGGGAGAATCGGTGGGACGAAGGAAGGATATGGGAATGAGAATGAGCGCCATGGTGGATCATGCGCAAGCAAGGCCAACCGCAAGCTTTGTACGAACGCTTGCCGTTTTCGGCGGTGCGGCGGTTTTATTGTTGCTTTTGTCCTTGTTTGCGGCCTCTTCCGCTTTCGCGGCTACGATAACCGTGGACACGACAGCCGACACACCGGGAAACTGTTCGGTAGCGGGTCAATGCTCGCTGCGGGCGGCGGTGAATCAAAGCAACGGCTCGGGCGGATCGAATACGATTCAAATTCCGGCCGGGACTTACGTGTTGGATTCGGGAGAATTGGCAGTTCGCAGCAACGTGGAGATCATCGGAGCGGGAGGAGATCCTAACGGGAACCCAGCGGGTACGGTGATCAAGCAGACGGGGGTGACAGGCAATCGGGTATTCAATCTGAATCCGGATTCGGATACCGGCTATACCATCTCGTTGAAGGCGCTAACGGTCAGCGGTGGAAAGCTTGGGGCCGGCGGCGAGCTGTACGGAGGCGGAGGAATTCTTGGCTACACAGGCAGCCAAGGCACGGTAACGATCGAGAACTGCGTCGTCACCGGGAATTCCGTATCGGCCCCCGGCCATTGGGGCGGCGGCATGAATATCGCCGGACTACCCGGAGGCAAGGTCGTTCTTCGGAACACGGTCGTTCAAGGAAACACCGCTATGGAACGGGGAGGCGGCGTGCATTTTGAGGGCGATATGAACATTGACGTATTAAGCTCCGTTATCGATGGGAATATCGCTTCGAACGGTTTGGGGGGCGGGATGACTGTTTTTCCCGCTTCGGCAGGGGGGCAGATCCGGATCGACGGCACAACGATTTCCCGTAACCAAGCCAACGGAACGATCGATCCTCAGGCAGGCGGCGGCGGGCTTTACCTCAGCGTACCGGCCACGATAACGAATACGACGATCAGCGGCAATACGGCCAAGGGGCAAGGCGGCGGCTTGTATGTCGCTTCAAAAGGAAACATTACGCTGACGCACGCCACTTTGTTCGGCAATAAGGCCGATCAGGGGGGCGGCGGGTTGTATGTGCAGGATGGCAATCCGAAGCTGCAAAACACGCTTGCCGCCGGGAACAGCAAGGCAGGGAACGCTGCCAGCGATCTTGAAGTACGGATCGGTCAAAACGTCGTTGCGGGAATCGACGCCACAAGCAGCTACAATCTGATCGGACTTGGTGGCAACGGACTAGTGCCGGTAGGAAGCGGGAATCTGGTGGATGTTGCCGACCCGGGTGTGCTTCCTTTGGGCGCCAATGGCGGTTTGGGCGAAACGAATGCTTTGAAGGGAAGCAGTCCCGCGATCGGCAAGGGAAGCAACGCTTTGGCAACGACGTTCGACCAGCGGGGCTTTCCGCGGAAAAAGAACGTCGCCGTCGATATCGGCGCTTATGAAGGACTGCCGGATGCCGCGATCGGTGCGAATGGCACCTATGCCGTGACCCTTCCGTGGGACGAAACGAAGCTTTCCGGGTTGACGGCCACCTCCTCCGATCAAACGGTGGTTCCGAACGGAAACGTCGTCATCACAGGCAGCGGGGCCACACGCACATTGACCGTTTCGCCGATGGCCGGCGGTACAGCCGACATTCAGGTAACCGCCAACAGCTCGGTTTCGGGAATGTCCCGCAGTTTAAGCACTTCGTTCAAGATGACGGTTACGGGCCCACCGGACCTTTCCATCGCCAAGACGCACACGGGCGACTTTACGCAGGGGCAAACCGGCGCTACATATACAATGACGGTCAAAAACCTCGGAGACAGTGCTACAACCGGTACGGTAACGGTAAAGGATACGCTACCCGCCGGAGTGACGGCTACCGGGCTCGTGGGAACGGGATGGACTTGTACCTTGGGTACGCTCACCTGCACGCGAACGGACACGCTCCAGACGGGGGCGAGCTACCCGGACATTACGTTGAAGGTAACCGTGGCGGCGAATGCGCCTGCAAGCGTCACGAACACCGCCGCAGTGTCGGGTGGAGGAGATGTAAATACGTCGAATAACACGGCCAGCGATCCGACGAATATTATTCAGTTGCCCGATCTGACGATTGAAAAATCCCATGCGGGGAACTTCAAGCAAGGACAAACGGGGGCCGCGTATACGATCATCGTCCGCAATGCCGGAACGGGCACGACAAGCGGTACGGTAACGGTGACGGACACACTGCCTGCGGGGATGACCGTTACGGGATTCGCGGGCACGGGCTGGACTTGTGATCCGGGAACGCTCACCTGCGGCAGATCGGATGCGCTCGCTTCCGGAGGAAGCTATCCGCCGATCACGATGACGGTGAACGTAGCGGCCAATGCGGCTGCGCAGCTCACAAATACGGCCACAGTCTCAGGCGGCGGCGATGCCAATAACGGTAATAATACGGCTAGCGATCCGACGACGATCATTCCCGTCGCCGATTTGACGATTGTGAAGTCCCATACGGGCAGCTTTACGCAGGGGCAAGCCTCGGCCGCGTATACGTTGACCGTGACCAATAGCGGACAAGGTGCAACAGACGGCTCTACTGTCATCGTAACGGACACGGTGCCTGCCGGGCTCACGTTGAAGGGACTTGCCGGTAACGGCTGGACCTGCGATATCGGAACGTCAAGCTGCACCCGATCCGATGCGCTGGCCGGGGGCGCCTCCTATCCTCCGATCACTGTAACGGTATCGGTAGATCAAGATGCGGCTGCAACCGTCACGAACACGGCGGTCGTTTCCGGCGGCGGCGAGCTCCAGACTGGCAATAATTCGGCCGGCGACGCGACTGCAATCCATCCGAAGCCGCAAATCGCCACTTCGAGCTTGCCGCAAGGGATGGTTGGCATGGCCTATTCACAAGTATTGACCGCAACGGGTGGCGTTGGGACATACGTGTGGGCTATCGCAGACGGTACGCTGCCTGCGGGTGTAACGTTCGATCCCGCGACGGCGAAGCTTAGCGGCACGCCGACGACGGCGAACAGCTACAGCTTTACCGTTCAGATTACAGACGGCAACGGCGTAGCGGCGACAAAAGAGCTCACGATTCAGGTAAATCCGATGCTTGAGGTTTCGACAACCGGCGTGCCGCATGGCGCTGTCGGCGCAGCCTATACGGCTTCGCTTGAGGCCAAAGGCGGCAACGGCGTCTACACATGGAGCATGGCTGCCGGTACGCTGCCAAGCGGGCTAACGCTTGCGGCGGACGGCACCTTGAGCGGGACGCCGACCGGCGAAGGCGCGTTCTCTTTCACGGTTCTGGTGAAGGACGGCAACGCGATGACGGCGTCCAGAGCGATGACGCTTCAGATTCACCCGCAGCTTGTCATTCAAGCGCCGGCTCTGCCGGAAGGCACCGTGGGAGTAGCCTATCCGCAGCTAAGCTTCAGCGCAACCGGCGGGAACGGGGCGTACACATGGTCGGTCGTAAGCGGCTCGCTTCCGGCAGGCATGACGTTCGATCCGGCGACTGCCGCGACAAGTGGAACGCCAGCGGCGGACGGCACGTATAGCTTCACGGTCCAGGTTGCGGATGGCAATGGCGTAAAGGCGACAAAAGCTGTCACACTGCTAGTCCGTGCGGCATTAACGGTCCAAACGCCGGAGCTGCCTGCGGGAACGGTGAGTGTGGCTTATGTTGCACAAGAGTTTTCCGCAGCCGGCGGCAGCGGGACCTACACGTGGTCAGTCGGCGGTACAGTGCCTGCGGGACTGGCGTTTGCCGTTGACCCGCTTGATCCGAAGAAAGCTTTCGTTCAAGGGAAGCCGACGACGGCAGGGAATTATGAGTTTCAGGTTCAAGTGAAGGACAGCAACGGTGTCACGGTCGTTAAGAACCTTAGCATCCAAGTGAATCCGGAGCTAACCTTCACGGCGGCACCTTTGCCGGAAGGCACTGTAGGCTTGACCTACGCAGGCAGAACCTTAAGTGCGGCGGGCGGCAGCGGCATCTACCTCTGGAGCGTCGAGGATGGCCGTCTGCCCGATGGCCTGACACTGGATGCTTCCAGGGGAACGATAGCCGGAACGCCGAAGGAATCCGGTATCTACACGGTGACGATTCAAGTGAAGGACGGCAACGGCATAGCCGTATCCAAGGTTCTGACGCTGAAAATCCATCCTCCGGTTTTGCTGGGAATCGCTTTTGAGGCATCGGAGTATGCGGTTTTGACAGGGGAAACCCGGGATACCGTTGTGAAGGCGACTTATTCGGACAGCGGGGTTGTCAGATTAACTACCGGCGTTGTGTATACGATCAAGGATACGTCGGTGGCCGTGGTTAACTCATCCGGCCAAATCACCGGGGTAAAAAGCGGAAGCACCGTGCTTGCGGCCACGTATGGCGGTATCACGGCCGAAACGTCCGTCCTCGTCAATAAAAGCATCACCGGGCTCGCCTTCGACCGGCCTTCTTACAACGTGAAGGTTGGGGAGCAGGCCAATACGGTCGTCAGCGCAACGTACGGCGGCGGACGAATCGTCCTGACGAACGGAGTGATTTACTCCGTCAAGGATGCCGCTATCGCGGAAGTGGATCTGCGCGGAGTGGTTACGGGCAAAAAGGCGGGAACAACCGTGGTGAGCGCAACGTACGGCGAGGATACGGTTCAGGCGACGATTGTCGTCAGCCTTGATGTTAACCTTACTGGCATCCGCTTTACGCCAGATACGTACGAGCTGAAAACGGGTCAATCCGTTCCGACCGTACTCATAGCGGATTTCTCGGATAAGACCACGGCGCCAATCGGCCGTGGGGCGGTCTACACATTCCAAAGCGAGGGGATCGCCCGGATCAACGAGGAAGGCGTAGTGATGGCGCTGCAGCCGGGAACGACGGTCGTGACCGCGACTTACGGCGGACGTACGGCGACCGCGGTCATCCGCGTAAGCGCTCAGAGCAATGACAGCGGTAGCGATTCGCCCTCGTCGTCTTCCGGGGGATCGTCGGGTCCGGCGCCGACGCCGAATCCCGAAGGGATTGCGGTAAACGTCCATTCGCACGACGGCTCGAAAGAAACCATTAACGTATCTCAGGACGACATCCGAAGCGGTGTGATCCGGGTTACGGCTTCCGCTTCCTCCGCTTACGTGGAGCTGCCATCGGCTACCATTGCGAAGCTGCTGGCGATGAATCCGGAGCTGTCGATCTTGTTCCAGACGGCTGGCGGGCTGATTGAACTGCCGCTGGCGCAGATCGACCCGCAGACGCTGGCGAAGCTGCTCGGACTGCCGGCCGACGATCTCCACGTTAACGTCGGAATCCGTACGCCCGATGCTCAAGAGCGCGAGCAGCTCGGCGAGTCGCTCCGTCGCATAGGCGGCAAGGAGCTCGCAGCGCCGACCGATTTCTACGTTCGTCTCATGGACAGCAAGGGCAACGAAATCAAGCAAAATGTTTTCAACAGCTACATCGTTCGCACGCTGCCGTTAAACGGACAAGCGAATGCGACGACCGCTACCGGCGTATGGTGGGACCCCGAAACGCGCGAATACCGCTTTGTCCCGACCGTATTTGAAAGCCGGGACGGCAAGCCCGTCGCGAAGCTGAAACGACAAGGCTTCAGCGTGTATACGGTACTCGATCGCTCCGTTTCGTTCGGAGATCTGCAAGGACATTGGGCGAAAGCGACAATCGAATCGCTGGCCTCCAAGCTGATCGTGCAAGGGCGCAAGGCTGACGCGTACGAGCCGGAAGGCCGCGTTACCCGGGCGGAATGGGCCGCCTTGCTGGTTCGCTCGCTGGGGCTTAACGTCTCGCAAGAGCAACCGCCGTTCGGCGATGTAAAAGCTGGCGACTGGTTCGCCGCATCGGTCGGCGCCGCGCATAAAGCGAAGCTGATCGACGGGTACGAAGACGGCACCTTCCGTCCGAATCAAACCGTCACCCGGGAAGAGCTGGCGGCCATGACGGCGCGTGCGATCAAGTACGTCGGGGCGAAGCCCGCGGACATCCGCAGCGACAGCGAATCGTTCCACGATTCCGCCAACATTTCCGGGTGGGCCGGCGACGCGGTGCGTCAGGCGGTCAAAGCCGGAATTATCGAGGGCGACGATCAAGGCCGTTTCCGGCCGTCCGATTCGGCCTCACGAGCCGAGGCGGCAACCATGCTGTACCGGCTGTTGAAAGCCATCTCGTTTATCTAGCAAACGACGAAAGACCAAGTCCGATTGGAGCGGGCTTGGTCTTTTTTTACCTGCAGGCCATTGTCATCAGAGATAGAATGCTATTTTTTTACCATTTAAAAAAGGAAAAAGGCTCCTGCACGTGGAAAAAGGCTAAGATCACCTTATTTTTACCAAGGAGCATGCGATGATAGCTACAATGACAGAAGCTTATGTGGATTCCGTTGCATTGAATGCCGCTGCGATCAAGAACGGCAGGGATCTCGTCAAGAAAAACAGCTTCCCGAAGCTGTGCCGGTCAGAGGACGAAACGCTCATTTTCGGGGAGTGCAAAGGAAGCGGCAAGGAGCCGTACCGGTGCTCCGTCGATTTCGTCAAGCCGGACAGCCCCGTATTCCGCTGCAGCTGCCCGAGCCGGCAATTTCCGTGCAAGCATATTTTAGGCTTGATGTACGCTTACGTTCTCGGTAAAGAATTTCAGATTGATGCGATTCCTCAGGACATCGCGGACAAACGGGACAAGGCGGAGAAACGGGAAGAGAAGAAGAAGGAAGCGGCGGCCGCCGGAGAAGAGACGGTCGTCAAGCGAAAACCGAACAAGTCGGCCTTGGCTAAAAAACGGGCCGCCCAGCTCGAAGGCATCGCCTTATTGGAAAAGCTGGTTCAACAGATTGTGCAGAACGGGCTGGTAGGGCTCGATGCGAAAACAGCCAAGATGATGGAAGAGCAAGCGAAGCAGCTTGGAAACTACTATATTCCCGGCGTTCAGGCGGCGTTTCGCGAATTGCTCTTTATCCTGCGTACGTCCGAAGACCGTGAGCGCGTGTACACGGAAGCGATGGACCGCTTAACGGTATTGCAGTCTTTGATTAAGAAAAGCAGGGACTATTTAACGGAAAGACAGCAAAATCCCGAGCTTCCGCCGGATACGGAAAGCGGCTTGGAAGAACGGCTCGGGCATGCTTGGCAGTTGGCCGAGCTGCGCGAGCACGGATTAGCCCGGCATGAGGCGGAATTGGCACAGCTCACTTTCCGTTCGTATACGGATGAGGCAAGAGGCGAGTACGTCGATGAGGGCTTTTGGATGGAGCTGCAGAGCGGCGACATTTTTGCGGTTCGCAGCTACAGACCGCTCCGGGCGGCGAAGCATCTGAAGGAAGAGGATTCGTTCTTCTCGGTCGTGGCCGCAAAGGAACTGCTCGTCTACCCGGGAGACTTGAATCCGCGGGCGCGCTGGGAGGATATGACTGTCCGCGATATGAAGCCGGAGGACTACGGGACGATCCGAAGCCATGCCCGGCGTTCGTATGTCGAGGCGGTCAAGACGGTCAAAAATCAATTAAAAAACCCGCTGTCCGACAAACATCCGGTGATGCTGCTTCACTACGCCAAACTAGGCCGGATCGGGGAGAACTACGTATTGGAGGACGAGCAGGGCAAACGGATCGTTCTCGGCGATATCCCGACGTTGGGCAAGCCGAGCACGCAGCTGCTGCCACTGCTGAAGCACGGCGATACGCGCGATCAGGCCATGCTGGTCATGTTCGAGCACGAGTTTGCCGATGGAAGGCTGCTGGCTCAGCCGCTCGCTCTCGTGACGTCAAGCGAAATTGTCAGATTTATTTACTAAAACAAGGAGAGAATCCATGAGCTTACAGGTGCTTACCGATCTGCATCAAGAAGTGCGCCGGTTGTTTATCGCCGGCAGTTCCGTCGCCACGGGCGACCTGCGGCTAACCCGGCTGCTGCCTCAGCTGCGCAAGCTCGGAGAGAACGCGCCGGTGTTCAACCGGCTGGCCGATGGCGTACAGCTCGTCACGGAAGCAAAGCCCGAGCAAGCCTCCGCCAAACTGCTGGAGCTTGGCACCCTGCTGCACTCCATTCTGTATACCCAAGGACGGACCGAGGCGCAGGGGACGCTGGAGGAGGTTCAAGTGACGGATACGCGCGGGGTAACAGCTATCCCGTACCGGAAAATGAGGGCTCTCATCGATGCTTTGACGGAACGCGGACCTGGCCGCTTGGAAGTGATCCGCGAAGGATACGAAGACTCGTTGTTTCAAGATTTTCGGACGCATATGCCTGCGGTCGCCGCTTTGGAAGACGGATATGCGGAAATCGCCGAGTTTATATACGATAAAGTTATTCCGTCGATCGGCCCGGCGGTCATACCAATACTACATCGGCAGTTGAACCTTCAGGGCGGCAAAGGGGACGCCCGAAAGCTGTATTTGATTCATCATCTGCAGGGTCCGGTGAATGCCGAGCTGATTCTCCAGGCGGCTGGCGAAGGCGGGGCCGAAGTCCGCATCGCGGCCGTGGATATTCTCGGGGACTACCCCGAGCAGGAGGACGTTGTGCTGGAGCAGTCGTACGAGAGGAGAAAAGAAGTACGGCGGGCCGCCTTGTCGGCTTTATCCCGGCTGGGGACCGGGCGGGCGTCCGACCGGTTGTTCGAAGCGCTGACGGGCAAGGACCGCGAGCTTGCGGTGGAACCGATTCAAGCTTCTTCTCATCCTGCGTTGACCCAGCGGATACTGGACCAGGCGGAAGCGTGGTTGAATGCTTTTGACGGCAGCTCCGCGAAGACGGAAGCGGTGGAACAGCTGTCGGCGGCGGTGCAATGCCTAAAAGGAAAGAACGACGAGGCGGTGCGCGTATTTTTGGAAAAGCTGCTGTCCTCGCCTGCTTTTATGGTCAAAGAAACGACGGCTGTTCAAGAGTATGCGGCAGGACTTCTGCTCGACATGCAGCGGCCGGAAGGCTACCGGTTTGTGGAGTCGCTGTACCGGCAGTGGGGCGGAAAGCACATTTCGTACAGCTTTCAAGCGGCGCTTCGCTGCTTGTCCCCGGAGGAGGTTTACGACCAGTTCGCTCCTCTGTTTCACCACAAACAGCAGGCGCAGGCCAAAGAGCTGCTGAATACGCTGTACGATTTGACCGAGCGGCTGGCCCTGACCGTGTATCGCGATGCGGAGGATTCGTCCGTGATTTCGTGGGACCCGCGCTGGGTGCATTTGTTCTTGGACATCAACGAAGAAGAGCTGGTGTGCCGTTTCGTTCAGGAGCCGGATACGAAAATCACCGATTACTTGCTGAAAAAGGTGCGGGTAGCGCCGCAGCAGATGAAGCCGAGAACGGTTTCGCTGTTCTTCGCCTTGTTCAAGATGGGGCATGAAGAAACCCCGGAGCTGCTGATGCAGGCGCTGGAAGGCTCGAAAGGCAGACAGTTTTATTATTTGGACCGGGACAAATTGGCATTGATGTCACTGCTTCCCGGCAGCTATGCCGAAAGGCTGGAGAAGTTCGCGGACCTGCTGTCCTACGAGAGCGTAAAGCAGCAGGTGCTGGAAGTGGCGGAGCGGCTTAAAACGAAAACGAGCGATGAAGCGGAAATGGGCAAAGGAGCGGGATGGATCGAATGGATCAAAAGCAAAATGTATTGAGGCTGCCTGCGGAGCGGCTATACGCCAAGGAACTGGAAGCGTTGAAGGAAGCGGATCAAGACCCGAAACCGGCGGGCTGGCAGCTGTCGCCGCGGTCCGTGCTTACGTTCATTACCGGGGGCCAGGCGGGAGGCGTGAATATCACGCCCAAATATATCGGCCACACGCGGCTGGTGGAGATTGCCGTCGCGACGCTGCTGACGGACCGGGCGCTGCTGCTGATCGGCGAGCCGGGCACGGCGAAATCGTGGCTGTCCGAGAACTTGACGGCCGCGATTCACGGCGACTCGTCCAAGGTCATTCAGGGAACGGCAGGAACGAGCGAGGAGCATGTCCGGTATTCGTGGAACTATGCGATGCTGCTGGCGCATGGCCCGTCGGACGAAGCGCTGATTAAGAGTCCGATTTACCGGGCGATGGAGGGCGGCGGAATTGCCCGTTTCGAGGAAATTTCCCGCTGCGCCTCCGAGGTGCAGGATGCGCTGATTTCGATTTTGTCGGAAAAAACGATCTCCATCCCTGAGCTGGGCCGTGAGGTATCAGCGGCCAGAGGCTTCTCGATTATCGCCACGGCGAACACGCGGGACCGGGGCGTCAACGAAATGTCCGCCGCGCTCAAGCGCCGGTTCAACATTCTGGTGCTGCCGTCGCCGGCCGGTCTGGAAACGGAAGTCGAGATTGTGCGCAAACGCGTCGGCGAAATTGCCGCCAACTACGAGCTGCAGGCAGCATTGCCGGAGGAAGAGGCGGTGCGCAAGATCGTTACCATTTTCCGGGAGCTGCGCGCCGGGGCAACGCTGGACAGCAAGGAGAAGCTGAAATCGCCGAGCGGCGTCATCTCGACGGCGGAAGCGATCTCGCTTTTGACGAACAGCATGGCGCTGGCCGCCAGCTTCGGTAACGGACAAATCCAAGAGGAGGATTTGGCTGCTGCCCTGCAAGGCGCGATTGTGAAGGATGAGGAGAAGGATCGTATTGCCTGGAAAGAATATTTGGAAAATGTGATGAAAAAGCGGGGATCGGAATGGCGGAGTCTGTACAACGCATGCCGGGAGATGAACGATTGAGCAGCGGTGACGGGAGAATCCATGTGTTTGGCATCCGCCATTTGTCGCCGGCGGGCGCTTATCATCTGCGGGCGTTTCTGGACGAAATCCGCCCGCAGGTCGTGCTGGTGGAAGGGCCTTCGGACGCGGGAGACTTGATCGGACAGATCGCTTCCCGCGGCGTCGTGCCGCCTATTGCGATTCTTGCTTATACCGATCAGCTTCCGGTCCGTACGCTGGTATTTCCTCTGGCTTCGTATTCCCCCGAATACCAAGCGTTTCTGTGGGCGGCGGAAAACGGGGTCCGCGCCGAGTTCATCGACCTTCCTTCCGATGCGGCGGTGACGCTGCAAGCGGCAAGACGCGCAAGCGCGGGCTTGGAGCAAACGGACAGAGAGGAGGGGCCGGCGGCGGATCGCGAGAGCGGTCAAACGGGTCGACAGGATGCGCTGGCGGAACGCAGAGCCTTTTACCGGCGGCAGAACGAGCTGTACGAGCGGGTTGCCGAGCTGGCCGGGGAGACGGATTACGATAGCTACTGGGAGCGGCATTTCGAGCATAGTCCGAGCAAGGAAGCGTATCGTCACGCCATCGAACGGTTCTCCGCGGAAATGCGCGAGCTGCTGGAGCAGGAAGAGCGGGCGTATGACCCGCGGGAAGCGTCTTACAACGCGGTGCGTGAAGCTTACATGCGGCGGCAGATTCGGCAGGCGCTCGATACCGTTGGGCCATCGGACCGCATCGTGGTCGTGACCGGGGCGCATCACGTCTCGGCGATGGACTTGGCGCTGCCTGCGATGTCGGACGAGGAGCTGCGCACGCTGCCCCGTTCGTCCACCAAGCTGACGCTGATGCCGTATTCGTACTACAAGCTGTCCGTTCAATCCGGCTACGGCGCGGGCAATCAGGCCCCGGCTTATTTCGAGCGGCTGTGGGATTGTTTGAACCGGCAGGACGCTGCGAGGCTGCCGTCGCTTTACTTGTCGCAAGTGGCCTTGTCCTTGCGGGAGAGCGGGACGCATCGTTCCACCGCTTCCGTCATCGAGGGAGTACGGCTGGCCGAATCGCTCGCCTCGCTGCGCGGGGGCAGCATGCCGACCTGGGGGGACTTGCGGGATGCGGCCGTCGTCAGTCTCGGGTTCGGGGACTTGTCTTCGGTGGCCGAGGCACTGGCCCGCGCGGACATCGGCACGGCGATCGGCGCACTGCCGGAGGGGGTCAGCCAGACGCCGATTCAAGACGATCTGAACCGGCACCTGAAGCGTCTGAAGCTGGAGAAGTACAAGTCCGCCGTCGCCGCCGATCTGGAGCTGGATTTGCGGGAGAACCGGCGGGTCAAAAGCGAAGAGGCGGCGTTTCTCGATCTGCACCGGTCCGTCTTTCTGCATCGGCTTGCGCTGCTCGATATCGATTTTGCGCGGCAGCAGAAGATTCGGCAGGACGCGGCGACTTGGGCGGAGCACTGGGTGCTCCAGTGGACCCCCGAGGCGGAGATTCAAGCGGTGGAATCGACGCTCAAAGGGGAGACGGTGGAGCTTGCCGCCGCGTTTGTGCTGCACGAGCGGCTCGAAGGGTGCGCGGACCTATCGGAAGCTTCCCGGATTATCCGCTTGGCCTGCCAGTGCGGACTCCCCAAGGCGATGGAAGAAGCGAGGCTCACCTTGCAGCGGCTGGCCGTCGATGCCGGAGACTTCGCGCAGATTGCCGCCGCGGCCAACGAATTATCCATATTGATCCGATATGGGGATATTCGCAAGGTGGATACATCGTCCTTTGTGCCGCTGCTTCAGCAGTTGTTTTTGCGGGGGACGCTGCTCCTCGTGGACGCGGCCGTATGCAGCGATGAAGCGGCGGGCGGCATGGTGACCGGCATGAACGAGATGCACCGCATCTCGCAGGAGCATCCGGAAGAGGTGGACGACGAGCGGTGGCTTGCCGAGCTGTGGGCGCTGGCTTCCCGGGACGACCGGAACGCGAAGCTGTCCGGGTTTGCTTTTGCCATATTGCTGGAGCGAAATTTGATCTCCCCCGACCAGTGCTCGCAGGAAGTATCGCGGCGGCTGTCGCCGGGAATTCCGGCGGAGCTGGGTGCGGGCTGGTTCGAAGGCGTGTCGATGCGCAACCGGTATGCGCTGCTGTCGCGCTCGGGGCTGTGGCAGCAGCTCGACGAATATATCGCGTCCTTGGAAGACGAAGCGTTCCTGCGTTCGCTGGTTTTTTTGCGCAGGGCATTCGGCTCGTTCGAGCCGAGGGAGAAAGCGTCGATTGCGGAGACGTTGGGCGTACTATGGGGCCTCGACGGACAGGGGGCCGCGGAGCAGCTGCAGGAGCCGCTAAGCGAAGACGAAAGAGGGAAGCTGGATGAACTTAACGATTTTGATTTCGGAGATTTTTAGACGATGACGGAACAAAATAAAGCGTTGCAACGATGGAGACTGATTCTCGGAGACGCGTCCGAAGAAAAGCTCGCGGAATACGCGCAAGGTGACGGGTTGTTGGACGGCGAGGCGAAAATTTTGGACGAAGCGCTGGCGGCCATCTACGACGGCACCGGGGGGATGGGGCTGGAAGCCGACGCCTCCTCGGGGCCGCGCTCTGCGGGGCGGGGGCCCTCTTCGCCCAAGGTGGCGAAATGGCTCGCGGATATTCGTACCTTTTTCCCATCGGACATCGTCTCGGTTATTCAAGCCGACGCCATCGAGCGCAAAGGGCTGACGCAGCTGCTGTTCGAACCGGAAACGCTGGCGCAGGTGAAGCCGGATATCCGTATGGTCGCGACGCTCATGGCGCTGCGCGGCAAAATTCCCGAGAAGACGAAGGACACGGCACGGCAGCTCGTGAAAGCGGTGGTGGAGGAAATCGCCAAGAGGCTGGAGCACGACATCCGTCAGGCCGTCACCGGCGCTTTGAACCGCAGGAAGCATTCGCCGCTTCCGTCCTTATCCGGGATGGATTGGAAAAAGACGATCCGCGCCAACCTGAAGCATTACGATACGGAAACGAAGCGGCTGATTCCGGAGCGGTTCTATTTCTTCGACCGTGCGCGCCGAAGCAAAGAATGGACGGTCATTTTGGATATCGACCAGAGCGGATCGATGGCCGACTCTGTCATTTACGCCTCCGTGGTCGGCTCGATCTTCGCCAGCCTGCCGTCGCTCGACACCCGGGTCGTCGTTTTCGATACAGAGGTTGTCGATTTGACGGAGCAGTGCGCGGACGACCCCGTCGATATGCTGTTCGGCATTCAGCTCGGAGGCGGGACGGACATCAACAAGTCGGTCGCCTACTGCGAGCAGTTCATCACCGAGCCGAAGAAGACGCTGTTTATTTTGATCTCCGACCTCTACGAGGGCGGAAACCGCTCTGCATTGATCCGCCGGATGGGGGAAATGCGGGCGGCAGGTGTGCAGGCGCTTTGCTTGCTGGCCCTTTCGGACGGCGGCGTTCCGTCGTATGACGAGCAGGTCGCTAAGACGCTGGCGAAGCTCGGCATCCCATGCTTCGGCTGCACGCCGGATCTGCTCCCCGAGCTGATCGAAGGCGCGCTGCAGGGACGGAATTTGCAGGAGCTCGCCGCGAGAGCGGGGAAGGATGCGAAGAAGTAGGTTGTACGACGGTTGAAGGTAGCGGTCGGGCAGAGGATGTTTCTGCCCGGCTGCTTTTTCATTTTTCGCCGGGGGGATTCTTGCAGTTACAGCAGCGAAGATTGGCATTCCACGGAAAGGTGGAGTCGAGGCGTTTAGAAACATGTTCGTTTTCGGCGGCGGCGGTACAACATAGAGGAACTCTGATGCGCTAATTCGAGGATTTGGCACGCTGTCGGCACATAGAGGAAGTAGGGTGCTCTATCCGTGTCGAAAAACTTTCGTTGACACGAATTTCGGCTCGATAGCAACACTACAGTTCCTCTAATTATCGCAGATCGGCTAAATTGAATAGCTTAGAGGAACGAATGTTCCTCTATTTGAGGAATGGTGCTCCGTCTCGCTTGCGTCCCCGCCTGGGGTCTAACCCTCTGCCTTGCAGCGCTGCATCGCGCAACGGGACATATTTCGCCTATATACCATCTGAAGTCCCCGTCATGCCCGCCTACCCGTTTTTGTTACCAGCCGCATCCCGCTTGTTAATGCCATGCCTACGGCTCACTTGTATCCAGCCCGTTCACTACGCCTCACTCATATCCCGCCCGCATCCCGCCTACTTTCACCCGTCTCCGTTCACCTGAAGTACTCGTCTATCCATCTCCCACATCCTCCCCCCCGTCCCGCCGTACCCTCGCTTCTCCCGCCTCGGCTCCGCCCCGCCCCCTGACCACCTGAAAAAATCAAACCTCATTCCTGAAGTTCATGCATTGTTCGATCAGATCGTATCCGCCATAATGAGCTTATTAAACCAGAGGGGGAAACGAACGATGGCAAAAGCGATGAAGTGGGCGCAGGTCGCCTTGGCCGGATCGCTGGCCGTAAGTCTCGCCGCATGCGGAACGGACGCAAATAAACCGGCGGCGGGCAGCAGCGGCACGGCATCAAACGGAGAGGCGGCGAAGGAGAAGGACAAGTCGGGCGCGGTGACGATCACCTTCCAGAACATTTATCCGGATCCGACCGCACCGAATCATAAAATCATGAAAAAGATCGTCGCGGATTACACCGCAGCGCATCCGAATATTAAGATCGAGCTGGATTCTCTCAATACCGACCAGCAAAAGCTGAAGCTCAAAACGCAAGCCGCAGCCAAGGAAGTGCCGGACATCACGATTGTGAACCCCGCCGCCCAGATGAAGCCGTTCGTCGATGCGGGCCTGCTCGCACCGCTGAACGATATGCTCGACCAGAACGGGCTGAAGGACACGTTCCAAAAAGGCATCCTCGACTACTATTCGTTTAACAATAACGTGTATGCGCTTCCGGACGGCAACAATATTGCGGTCGTCTTCTATAACAAAGAGCTGTTCAGTCAAGCGGGCGTCGAAGTGCCGAAGACGTTCGAAGAAATGATCGAAGTCGTCAAGAAGCTGAAAGCCAAAGGCATTACGCCGATCGCCATCGGGGAAAAGGACAGCTGGACCGGGTCGTTCCTATTCATGAACATGCTGCTTCGCACGAATAACGGTCCCGGCTTCCTGAAGGACGTGCTGGACAAGAAGAAGACGTTCGGCGATCCGGCATTTACCGATGCGGCAAGCAAATTCCAGGACCTGGTGCAAGCGGGCGCGTTCCAGGAAGGAGCGACCTCGTTCGACTACAATGCGGGAGAGAATCTGTTCAAGACGGGCAAAAGCGCGATGTATATCATGGGAACCTGGGCCACCGGCGCGATCGACGATTCGTCCGTAAAGGGCAAAATCGGCGTCTTCAAGTTCCCGACCGTGGGGGGCAAGGGCAACCCTGATCAGTACATGATCGCTCCCGGCAGCGCCTTCGCCGTATCGGCAACGAGCAAGCATTTGAAGGAGACGAAGGAATTTCTCAATTACTTCATGGTCAACTTCCCGAAGGTATCCTTCGAGATGAAGAACGCCGTCGGGATTGGGCAGAAGGTGGAAGGCGACTTCAAGGCGGCCGGCTATTCGCAGCTTGCCATGGATATCCTGGAGCTGTTCAAAAACATACAGGGCGGCGATCTCGCCTTCGATAACACGATGAATCCGGGAACGGCGCAGGCGCATCTGACCAGCATCCAGAATTTGTTCGTCCAGAAAAAAGATCCGAAGGATGTCGCCAAGGAGCATCAGACCGCCTTCGAAACGAACAACAAGTAACGACGGGTCCGACCCGCAAGTGAGGGAGATCGAAAATGTTCGACTGAGGCAGCTCATGTTAGGAGTCGGAATCCAGCAATATTGCCGCAGCGCGCGCCGGAGAGGCGCGCGTTCCCTTGCCGGGCATGAAAAACGAAACCAAAAGGTTTCACTTTGGTCATCTCATGCTCCACTCTACTAGTCACATTTTCCCAAAGGAGGTGCCCTTGAGCCGTGCATGCCATGAAGGTTTCCCGGCGGACGATCGCCGTCTTCGTACTTCCCTGCCTGCTGCTCTATATCGGTCTGGTGTTCGTGCCGATCCTTGTGTCGTTCTACAGCGCCATGCTGGATTGGAACGGCATCGGCGAAGCGCGGTTTATCGGGCTGGATAATTTCAAGGAGCTGTTTACGAAGGATGCGGTGTTTTGGCCATCCGTCGGCCGCACGCTGATGTTCGCTTTATTTTCCATGGCGGAGATTCCGATCGCGCTGTTCGTTGCCATCCTGATCAGCCGTTATGTGCGCAAGCCTAATTTTCTCGTCTCCAGCTATTTTCTGCCAGTCATTTTATCCGTTGTCGTCGTAGGCCAATTATGGAAAACGGTTTATAACCCGGCTTCGCTCGGAGGCATGCTGAATCAACTGCTGATGATGGTCGGCTTGGATTCGTGGACGAAGCCGTGGCTGACCGATCCGAATACGGCGATGATCGCGCTGTATTTCGTCGCGCTGTGGCAGTATCTCGGCTACCATGTGCTGATCCAGTTCACGGGCATCCAGAACATTCCGTCCGAAATCTACGAAGCGGCGCGGATCGACGGAGCGGAGGGCTTTACGGCGGACCGCTACATTACGTTCCCGATGGTCATCCCGATTTTCAAAATCTCGCTGGTGCTCGCCATCATCGGCTCGCTGCAGGCGTTCGACATGATCATGGTCATGACCGGGGGCGGTCCGGCCCATGCGACGGACGTGACGTCCACCCACATGTACAACATGTCGTTCCTGTCGATGCGGTACGGGTACGGCAGTGCGATGGCGGTATTTTTGGTCATCGAATGTCTGGCCGCCACGCTGCTGTTAAACGCGGTATTCCGGCGGATCGAGAGCAAGCTATCTTAAGGGCGGGAGGGACGTTCCAATGTCGATAAATTCATCTCCGAATGCGGCCGTGCAGCGAACTTCCGTACGCCCACGGAGCAAGACGTTCAAGTGGAAAAAGGTCGTAGTGCTGCCGTTCCTGTCCGTCCTGTTCGTCACGCAATTGTATCCGCTTGTCTGGCTGGTGCTGTATTCGTTCAAGACGAACGAAGAAATACTGGACGGCAGCTTCTTTTCCTTGCCCCGTGAGCTGCGGTGGCAGAACTACAAGGATGCCTACGAGGGAGGGCATTACCTGCAATATTTGTTCAACAGCCTGCTCGTTACCTCGGTAACGGTGGCGCTGGTCATCGTCTTAAGCTCGATGGTTGCTTATGCGATCACGCGGTTTCGCTGGCGCTACGGCACGCTGGTCATGACAGTGTTTCTGATCGGCATCATGATTCCGCTTCAGGCCACGCTGCTGCCGCTTATGATCATTTTCAAAAACATCGGGATTCTCAATACGCATTTGGCTTTGATCTTGCCTTACATTACGTTCTCGACTCCGATTGCGGTATTCGTCTTGAGTGGGTTCATGAAATCGATCCCGTACGAAATCGAAGAGTCCGCCATCATGGACGGGGCCAGCGTGTACCGGACGTTCCGCAGCATCATTATGCCGGTCTCGGTTCCGCCGATCATGACGGTGTGCATCCTGACGTTCATTTCGATCTGGAACGAGTACATTTTGGCGGCGACGTTCATTTCGTCGGAAAAGCTCAAGACGCTGCCGTTCGGGGTCAACAGCTTTATCGGCCAATATTCGGTCAATTACGGCGCAATCGGGGCGCTGCTCGTGCTTGGGGCGCTGCCGGTGATCATCATCTATTTTGCGCTGTCGGAACGGATTACGAAAGGCATGGTGGCCGGGGCGGTGAAGGGGTAGGGAGCGGAAGCAGGCGGAGGATAAACCCCATATTCGCCCTCCGAGCCCGCGTGATATGATAGGAACAGTGAGGATACGGAAAGGGGAGTTTCCGGTTGAAGCGAGGTCTTCATTCCATTCATACCCGTCTGTTTCTGCTGTTCCTGTTTTGCATGCTCGGGCTGCTGCTCATCGTCAGCGCGCTGTATTACAAGCGGACAACAGATCAACTGCATCAGAAGATCGGGGAGATCGCGCAAAAAAATTTTTCGCAAACGATGGACTTGTTCGACCTGCTGCTCAAAGGGTACGACAGCCTGACCAAGTCGCTGAACGGCAACCCGGATTTGCAGCGGCTGCTGCAGGCGCCGCCGACGCAGGATTCCGCGCTGCGCATGATCAACGAACGGACGATCACGAATTTGATCGGGGCGATCTATTACTCGCGGGAGGATACGATCGGCATTCATGTCGTGGCGAATTCGGGCGCGATCTACAGCTACGGCAACTCGATGAGCGTCATCGACCCCGGCTTCGCGAATTCCTCGTGGTACCGCAGCATACGCGAATCGTCCGGCGAAATGGTATGGTTCGGCGTCAAGGAGCATTCGATCATCGATCAGGCGGAAAAAAGACCCGTGTTCGCCTTCGGGCGGCCGCTCTACGATCTGCACGAGCACCGGCCGATCGGCATCGTACTCATCGAGACGGACCCGAAGCCGATTTTGTCAGGGCTTGCCAATCTGAGCTTGAGTCCGCGGAGCGAGGTCTACATCTTGTCGAAGGCGAGGCAGGTGATGGCCGTGTCCGCACAGACGCCGAAGGAGCTTTCCGTCGCGGACTATTGGAGCGACGCGCTCGGCGACGGCGAGGTCCGGGTCGATCCGCAGGCGGGGCGTCTGATCGTCGCGTCCAAGCCGTCCATGGCGGATTGGCAGGTCGTCAGCTCGACGCCGGATGCCGATCTGAACGTGGAGCAGGATCAGATGAAGCGCTTTTTGCTGCTGGTCATCTCCGTACTCGTCGTCGTCTCGACGGCGCTGGCGACATTCGTGTCGCGGACGATTTCGTCTCCGCTCAAGCGGCTCATTCAGCAGATGAGGCAGGTGGAGCGCGGCAATTTCCGCGGTCTGCTGCACGTCAAGTCGTACGAAGAAATCAACATCCTGGTAGCGTCCTTCAATCAAATGGTCAACCGGATGGACGAATTGATCGAAAGAGTCAAAGCGGTGTCCATCAGCGAAAAAAATGCCCAGCTGCTGGCGCTGCAATCGCAGGTGAACCCGCATTTTCTATATAACACGCTCGATATGATCTATTGGATGCTTGATGAAAAAGGAAACGAATGGCTCGGCAAAGTTGTGTTATCGCTTTCACATATGTTCCGCTACAGCAGCCATTGGGAAGGCTCCTCCGAGGTTCGGCTGCGCGACGAGCTGGAGCAGATCCGGGACTATCTGACGATCATCGAAGCACGGCTCGAAGGCAGGGTCTCCGTCGAAATGGACGTCGCTCCGGCGTGGGAGCACATCCGGCTGCCGAAGATGACGTTACAGCCGGTGATCGAGAACGCGGTCAAGCACGGACTTGAGCGGCTGGATCGCCCCGGCGTGTTGCGCGTCTACGCGAAGGCGGACGACCGTCAGCTCCGGTTGTATGTGGAAGACAATGGAAACGGCATGGAGCCGCGTGTGCTCGATCGGCTGCGGCGTTCGCTCGGAACGAACGTCGTGCCGATGGGAGAAGAGGCTGCGGCGGAGAAGGCCGTGGAAGCGCGGCGCGGCGGGATCGGTCTGCAGAACGTGCACCGCCGGCTGGGGCTGATGTTCGGAGAAGCGTACGGGCTGCACATCGATAGCTCGCCGGGGACCGGAACGACGGTGACGATCTCGATGCCGCTGCCCGGGGAAGGGGGGACGGAAGCATGAAGCTGCTCATTGTGGATGACGAAAAGGTGATTCGGGAAGGAATCAAACGCACGGTACGGGGCGCGTTTCCGGACGCGGAGGTGCATTTGGCCGCCTCGCCCGAGGAAGCGGTGGAGACGCTCGCCTCCTGCCGGATCGACGTCGTGCTGACGGATATTTTGATGCCGGGAATGACCGGGCTGGAATTGATGCGGCTTACTCGGCGCAGGCACCCGCAGGTGAAATGGGTCGTCATTTCCGCGCACTCGGAATTTGCGTATGCGCAGGAAGCGGTTCGGCTCGGAGCCCGGGATTACCTGCTGAAGCCGATCGGCAAGGAGCGGCTGATTGAGCTGATTCATACGCTGCGGGAAGAGCTGCACCAAGAGCATGCCGTCTCGGCGGAAAGCCAGCTTTTGAAACAAAACCTGAAATATTTGCGCGAGGCGGTATTCCAGCGTTGGGCGGCGGGACTCGATATCGGCCGCTTCGACATGTCGGCTTTCGAGCGGAGCTACCCCGAGTTTCACTTGGTCTTGGTCGCGCTGGGTAGTCCGGGAAAAGCGCATCTGGAGCATTTTATCGTTGACAACGTGCTATCCGAGCTGATCGAGATGCGGGGGGACGGATTCGCCGCCAGTCTGGACAGCCATCATCTGCTCGGGCTTGCGGCGCTGCGTCCGGGTACGGCGATCGAAGCGTTCCACGAGGAGCTTCATACCCACTTGAAGCGCTATGTGAAGGTGCCGTTCCAGATCGTTCACAGCGGTCCGGTGACGGATATCCGATCGGTGCCGGAGCAGGTCAGGCGGCTGCGCTCCCGGACGGTGGCGCCCGCGGCTGCGTCTGAACGCGAGCCCTGCGGAAACAGCCCTGTTGAGGTGGCGCTGCAATATATCCGCATGCATTTCCACAGCGACCTGTCCTTGGAGAAGGTGGCGTCCGTCGTGTACTTGAATCCGGTCTATTTCAGCCAGCTCTTCAAGCAAAAGACCGGTCAGGGGTATAAGGAATACGTCATCCACCTGCGGATGGAACGGGCCAAAGAGCTGCTGCAGGACCCGCAGCTTAGGCTCGTTGACGTAGCCGAGCGGATCGGCTATCAGGACATGCGGCATTTTACGCAGGTGTTCCGCAAAAAATTCATGCAGACGCCGACCGAGTTCCGGCAGCGTTTGCCGGTGGGAGAAGGGCGCGGTTAACGGCCATTAGGCCCGATGCTTGACGATCATGTCCCGCTATGGACAAAACAACCCCGGCGCGTGATACAATGGCAGCATATGGATGACGGAGTACGGGAGTGAGAGCATGCCGGATTGGTCGTATCAGACGTTGTTTCGCCCGTTGTTGTTTGGACTGCCCGCCGAGACGGCGAGGGAGTTCACGTTAGGCGCCATGGGCCTGCTCAGCAGACTGCCCGGGGGAACGCTGGTCATCAAGACGCTCGGGCATATGGAGTCGCATCCGATTCTGGAAAGCGAAGCGTGCGGGGGGCTGCGCCTGAAATATCCCGTCGGTCTCAGCGGCGGACTGGATGCTCACGGCACGGCGCATCGGGCGCTTGCTCAATTCGGATTCGGCTTTATCGAGATCGGCCCGGTGACGGTCGGGGAAGTAACGGACGACCGTCCCATTCGAAGAGAAGTGTCCCGCGAAGCGCTGCTGTATCCAGACGTCGGTGCAAACGAAGGGCTGGAAAAGCTCGTCCAGCGCATGAAGCACAAGCAGGGGCACCGGCTGCCGCTGATGTTCCGGCTGCGACCGATGCCCGATGCTTCGCCGGAACAGGCGCAGGCGGAGCTGCGGCAGATGATGGAGCGGCTCGCCCCTTGGGCCGCCGCGTTCTACATCGACAGCGTCGATACGGGCTGGCCGTCGGAAGAGACGGCAGCGTATCTTAGCGCGGTCCGGCAGGCGTCCCGGGAGGCGGCGCCGGGGAAGCCGCTGCTGCTGTACGTGGCGCCGGATGACCCGGCGGACCGGCTGCAAGCGCTCTTCAGCCGAGTGGATGCGGCGGCATGGGAAGGCATCGTTGTGGGCGATGCCGTACGGACACCCGAGGACTTCGTCATCGGGCGGGAGGTCCTTGCGCCGGGCGTGGAACGGGTGAAGCAGCTTCGTCAGCTTGCCGGGCCGGAGCCGACAATCGTTTTGGCCGGGGGCATTCACGAGCCTCGGGACGCGCTGTTGGCAGTCGAAGCGGGAGCGGATTGCGTGCAGCTTCACAGCGGGCTCGTCTACTCCGGGCCGGGACTGCCGAAGCGGATCAACGAGGCGCTGATCTACGAGAAGGTGCGGGAAGCGGAGAGTCCGCCGGAAGCGTCCTTTTGGCGGGATTGGGGCTGGATGTGCCTGCTCGGCATCGGCATGGTCATCGGCGGCATTTTGGCCTGGATGATCGCGGCGACGTCGGTCATGCTGCCGTACGATGTGCTGTATCTCGGCATGGATCAAACGATGCTCGGACAGGCGAACCGCTGGCTGCTCGGCTTTATGTCGCACGACCGGGTCACGCTGGCGGGAACGATGATCTCCATCGGCATCTTGTATTACCAATTGGCCCGGCACGGGCTGAGAAAAGGGCTGCATTGGACGAAAACGGCCTTGATGACCTCCGGTCTGGTCGGCTTCAGCAGCTTTTTCCTGTATCTCGGGTACGGGTATTTCGACCCGCTGCATGCGCTGGCGGCGGCGGTACTGCTGCCGATGTTCATTCTGTCCATGCGGGCGCGGACGGATCGGCCTTCGTACGATCCGCCGAATGTGGCGAACGACCGGATCTGGCGGCGCGCCCAATGGGGTCAACTGCTGTTCGTCACGCTCGGCTTCGCGCTAGCCGTCGGTGGCGTCGTGATCGCAGGCGTCGGAATCACCTTCGTCTTCGTCCCGACGGACCTAGCTTATTTATGCGCTTCGGCGGAGATGCTCGCGGACATCAACGAGCGCTTGATCCCGCTGATCGCGCACGATCGGGCAGGCTTCGGCGGCGCTTTGTTCTCGAACGCCCTCGCCGTGCTGATCATCGCTTTATGGGGCATCGGCCAAGGCCAGCGTTGGGTCTGGTGGACGCTGCTGCTGGGCGGCTTGCCCGGCTTTTTGGCGGGTCTCAGCGTGCATTTTCAAATCGGCTACACCGATTTCGTGCATTTGCTTCCCGCGTACTTCGCCTTCCTGCTGTATGCAGGCGGCTTGATTTTGCTGTACCCGTATCTGATGCGGCGGCCCGAGCGAAGCATACCGTCGGCAGAAGCCATGCTTACCCGAGACATCGTTCCTGAATGAGGACGATGTCTTTTTGCTGCTGTACGGCAGGAAAAATAGGTTTGTGTAGTAAAAAAATGGAGAACGGGGAAAATAGACGGGACAGTGGAAATCATTCGTACAAAAGGTGGGGCAGCATGATTCATCATTCTCTGGCCATCGAAGCGGTCATTATCGCCATTGTGATCGTAACCATGTGGTCTTCCGTCTCGAATTTCATCAGCATTAAACGGATCATTATCGGCCGCCCGATGCGCCTGAAGGAGCTGCATGCCCAGCACAACAAGCTGTTCTGGATCCTGGCGCTGCCGATCCTGTCGGCAGATTTATATTCGTCCGTTTCGTACGGCCCGGAATCCGGAATTACGGAGCTTGCCGGACTCGGACCGGATGCCAGATGGATTATTCTCCCGATTACGGTCTCGACGGTCATTCTGCTCGCTATTTTGATCGTCTCGTATATTATGGGAGTTCTCGCTTATCCGAACGGAGGCGGCGCTTACGCGATCGCGAAGGATAATTTTAAACGACCGCTGCCTTCCCTCGTCGCCTCCGCCTCCTTGCTGGTCGATTATATTTTGACCGTCGCCGTATCCGTCTCTGCGGCCGTTCAAGCCGTAGCCTCGGCGTATCCCGCCATCGGGCCCTACAAGACGGCGCTTGCCGTTTTATGCGTGGTTGTGCTTCTGTTGGTGAATTTGCGGGGCGTGGCGGAATCCGCGACGATTTTCGCTTGGCCGACGTTCTTTTTTATGGGATGCATGCTTTGGCTGATTGCCGCCGGGTTCCTCGACGAATTCCGCCACGGCTTCGTCCAGCCCCAGACGCCGAGCTTCGGCACCGTTCCCGAAGGGCTGACGCTGCTGCTGGTGCTCAAAGCTTTCAGCTCCGCCTGCTCTGCTTTGACGGGGATCGAAACGATTTCCAATGCGGTTCCCATCTTCCGGGACCCGAAACAAAGAAGCGCCGTCAAAACGTATCTGGCCTTGGGGGCGATAACGGCCGTTACGCTGCTGGGCTTTGCGTACCATCTGTATGTTAAGGGGATTGCGGTTAACCCTGCCAATACGATGCTGTCGCAGCTTGCCCAAAGCTATTTTGGAAAAGGACCGCTGTACCAAATCATCATTTGGTCGACGTTTGTCGTCTTGATTCTGGCCGCGAATTCCACGTTTACGGGATTTCCGCAGCTATCGGCGCTTGTGGCGAGCGACGGCTTTTTGCCTCGGGCGCTGACAAACCGTGGAGACCGGCTGGGCTACTCGAACGGCATTATTTTGCTGGCCGGGGTCGCCATTATTTTGATCGAAATTTTCCACGCGCAGACCAACGCCTTGATTCCTCTGTATGCCATCGGGGTATTTCTATCGTTTACGATTGCGCAATTCGGCCTATGTATGCGCTGGATGAAGGTCAAAGGGCGGCTGTGGAAAACAAAGCTTGCGATCAACGGGGTCGGGACGGTCGTTACCGCGATTGTCGCCATAATTTTCGCCGTTACGAAATTTGTGGACGGGGCCTGGATCGTGTTGATCGTGCTCCCCGTCATTATTTTGTTTTCGGTCGCCGTTCGCCGTCATTACAACCAAGTCGCAGAGGAGCTGAGAATCGATCCTTCCCGGATGAAGCCGCAGGCTCACCGCGTGCGGACGATCGTTCTGGTTTCCGGCGTGCACCGTGTCGTGTACCATACTATTTCTTTTGCCAAAAGCTTGAATACCGATGTCACGGCGCTGTTCGTCGGATTTGACGAGGAATCGATTGAGAGGATGAAGAAAAAATGGGAGGAGTGGGGCAATCCCTTTCCTTTGGTTACGCTCCGGGGAGAGTTTCGTTCCCTGCTCTCGCCGATTTCCCAATATATCGGCCAACTGGAGGACAAGGAGGGCCATCCGGACCATATTCATTTGATCCTTCCCCAGTTTATTCCGAGACGGTGGTGGCATCATATTTTGCACAATCAAAGCGCGCTGCTTCTCCGATCTTGGTTCTTTAGGAACAAAGACGTCGTTATCACGACGGTGCCTTATCATTTGCGAAAGTAGCTTCGCGGCGATGGGACGATGGCGGCATGCAATAGAAAAAACAAATATAAACGAAAAAATAGTTTTTGTTTTATGATTGACAAAGTTTACCTTCCGCGTTTATGATAACCGTATCTTAAATGGAGAAAGGAGGCCGATCCACATGATCCGCCAAGATGTTTTGTTGTCCGACCGTTTGAGCGACAATCGCATACCGGAATTCGTTCCATCGGCCTCTACGGGCCCGACGTAAGCGAGAGCAACCCCCGGCACGTTCGTTCCATGTACGTTCCGGCAGGGTCCTTCGTTTGCATCGATACAAACGGCATGAAGTGCAGCGCAGTGAGCTGTGAGCTGCTCCATGCCATCGTACGCATAGAAGCGTGACATGACGACCGTAGGCTTATGGCTTACGGTCTTTTTGCATTCATTTTTACCGGAATCGGAGAAACAGGAAGGAAGTTTGACATCATTTATGTTTACTTACAACGATCAACAACCAAACGAAAAATATTACCGCAAGGTGCAGCTGCCGGCGGGCGACCTGCACGTTTTTGCCGGAGACGGGCTATTCGAAGCGCTGGATTACAAAGTGTTCGACATGGCCAACAACAATCTGCAAATTCCGAATCGGCTCTACATGAGCTATACGCCGGACGTGCACGTGGGCGTCGGCACGTGTATCGGCACGACGGCGGTGTGGGAAGCCGAGAACGGCTACGTCTCCCCGTCGATTGTCGGCAGCGATATCGGCTGCGGGATGCGCGTTCACCTGACGAATCTGCATCGGGACGATCTGCAGGAGGTGAAGCTGCGGCGCAAGCTGGTCAAGGCGATTGAAAAGCTGCTTCCTGCCGAAGAGCATGCCCGCGGGCACTTCTCGGACATTCGGCTGGAGCACGTGCTGCGCAAAGGGCTTCACGGTCTCCCCAAAAAGTACATTCCAGACGGCTACACGCCGAAAAAAGCGACGTCACTCACGCATGTCGAGCACAGCAAGTTCGCTTTTGACGAGTCGCACTTGGATCGTTTGCCGGAAATGTACTGGCACCGGTCCCATCGGCAGCTTGGGACGCTGGGGAGCGGGAACCATTTTGCCGAAATTCAGGCGATTGAGATTCACGAGGACAACCGCGCCATCGCCGAAAAATGGGGACTGCGCGACGGCCAGATCGTCGTCATGATCCACTCCGGCTCGCGGGCTTGGGGCGGCGCGGTCAGCCAGTACGGCGGCTCCGAGATCGGCAAATGGATGCGCCGCACAGGGACGGGAACGGCCGATCCGCGGCTGATCTTTGCCCCGCTGGACAGCGAAGCCGCTGAGGCTTACGTTCATCTGATGTATTCCGCGCTGAATTATGCCGTGACGAACCGGCACCTGATCGCATACGCCATCCGGGAAGCGTTCCGGGACGTCTGCGGCTCGAAGTTCGAAATGACGACGCTGTACGATCTGATGCACAATTACGCCTGGGAAGAAACGCATGGCGGCACGCCTTTATTCGTACACCGCAAAGGGGCGACGCGGGCGCTGCCGGCGCAGCATCCGGACAATCCGGAGCCGTATCTGGCGACCGGTCATCCGGCCTTGATTCCCGGGTCCATGGGCACCTCGTCGTATTTGATGGTCGGTCAGCCGGGCGGGGAGCGCAACTATTACTCGATCTGCCACGGCGCCGGCCGGATTCGCTCGCGCAGCGCGACGAAGCGGCTCGTGACCGTCGATCAGTTCGAATCGTCGCTGCGCGTCGGGACGGCGGACGAAATCGTCGTCAACCAGCGCGTGCTGGAGTCGATCATCGACGAATCGCCGCAGGCGTACAAAGACGTCGATCAGATCATCGAGAGCGTGGTCGGAGCCGGACTCGCGTCCGTCGTTGCCAAATGCAAGCCGCTGGCGAGCATTAAGGGCGTTTAAAATCGAATTAGTCAAAAAAAATGAAACGAGGAAATAGTTCTACTATGAGTTCTGTTATTAAAATAAATGAAAAAGCAAATCATCCGCAGCCGATCATTACCGCTTCCGGCGACGGACTGCCGGGCCTCGATATCGTCGAATACGGCGATTACGCCTTCGTCATTCAGTCGATTCAAGCCCGGCTGGAGGGTCAATACCGGGCCCGTTTTCAGCTATATGTCCAAGAAGATTACGGGCAAGATCTTTGGGATCAATTGGAGCGCGACATCCAGGCGGCCAATCCCGAGGTCGAGCGGCTTTGCGCCGTCTTCGATACGGTAGAGGCGCGCACGTTCACGTTCGGAGACGCGATGGAAGGGGAAGGCCCGCGCATGTTCCCGTCGCTGCGCAACAACGTGTTCGTCTACCCGCGATTCCGGGTGGCCATGGCGCGGGTACCGATGTTCCGGGAGCATGGCATTTCCTGCGAGGATTTCATATGGGCCGAATCCGACGCGGGCTTGGCCGAGTTCTTGACCGACATGTCCCGTCGGCAGCGGCAGTACGACCGGGAGCAGGTGACCGTATTCAAGGATACCCGCGACGGGCTGGACCGCGAGCGCGAATCATTGACACGCGGTGTAAGGCGCGACGAAGTGGTGATGAACGAAGGCGTGAAAACGGAAATTTACCGCTCCATCGACGAGTTTTTTGCGCAGGATCGGCACTTTTTCCAAACGTACGGCCTCCCCTACAAACGGGGCATTCTGCTGTATGGCAAGCCGGGTAACGGCAAAACGACCTTGGTCAAATCGATCGCGGGCAGTGTGGACGCGCCGGTCGCTTATTGGCACATTACCGAGTACACGACCAGCGACTCGATCCAGGAGGTGTTCGAGGCGGCCGTCCGCATGGCCCCGATGGTGCTCGTGATCGAAGATATCGATTCCATGCCGGAGTCGGCGCGGTCGTATTTTCTGAATACGCTCGACGGGGCGACCTCGAAGGAAGGCATTTTCCTGATCGGCACGACGAACTATCCGGAGAAAATCGACCCGGCGCTGATGAACCGTGCGGGCCGTTTCGACCGGGCCTACGAAATCAAGCTGCCGGACGAAGAGCAGCGGCGCAGCTATCTGCTGCTGAAGCGGCTGCACGAGCTTCTCGACGACGAAGCGGTGGCGGTGGCGGCGAGAGCGACGGAAGGATTCACCTTCGCGCAGCTCGGCGAGCTGTATGTGTCGGCGGCGCTGCGCAAGCATTACGAGCATACCGTTGATGTGGAGCAGCTTGTGCGCGAGATGAATACGGAGCTTGGCAAAGGCCGCACCCAGCTGTGGCATTCCGATCAAAAATCGTCCAGGGTCGGGTTTACGACCGGCTGAGTGTCATCGGAGGGGTCGCCCTCGTTTGCCGGAACATGTTACAATGAGCTTACATTTCTGGAAACGAGGGTGATCGGTATGGAGCAAGTATTTCGGGAGCGGATCACGACGGAAGAGCAGCTGGAAGTCTTGCTTCCGGTCTTGGGAGGAGCACCGAGCAAGCTGGTGAAGGACAAAGTCATCCACGCGCTTGATGCTCACGCCAAAGCGTTTATTGCCAAAGCGCCGTTTGTCGCCGTCGCGACGGCTGACGCCGAGGGACATTGCGACGTCTCGCCGCGCGGCGATGCTCCGGGGTTCGTGCATGTGCTGGACGACCGGCATTTGTTCATCCCGGAGCGCCCCGGCAATCGCCGGATGGACACGATTCATAACATTATCGCCAATCCGCATATCGGTCTAATTTTCATCATCCCCGGTTTGGAAGAAACGTTCCGGGTGAACGGGAAAGCCTGTATCACCCGCGACCCGGAGCTGCTCAAGCTGACCGCCGTCAACGGACGGGAGCCGCTGGTCGGCATCGGCGTCGAGGTGGAGGAGTGCTACATGCACTGTGCCAAAGCGTTCAAGCGGTCGGGGCTGTGGAAGCCGGACTCCTGGCTGCCGGAGGGCGACCGTCCGTCCCCTGCGCAGATCCTCGCCGCCCATGTCAAGGGCAGAATGGAGATTACGGCGGATGAGGTAGATCAAATGCTGCAGGAGAGCTACACGAAGCGGTTGTATTAATTTAGAGGTAATGGGGGCAAAGGTGAGAAAATGAAGAATCAAGTGCTTTCAAGCCAAACGATTGAGCTTGAGCGAAATCAGGTAAGTTTTTTGGGTCCGAACCTGGAGATGCACGATTGCACCGTAATTTCGGAGGCTGATACGAAAGGCTTGACTATTGTCGGACTGAGGATGCACGGAGGGATTTTCCATCAGAAGCGAGCTTTGAAGGACTTTCACTTTCGGGGCGCACATTTCTCGCATGTCAGGTTTACGGGCAATTATTTGGGCTGCGATTTTGGCGACTGGGATGACATAAACAGATCATCCGTATCCGAGTGTGATTTTTCATCTGCGCGAATGCACGGGTGCCGTTTGTTAAATTGTGACATGAAGGGGATTCATATTCCCAAATGGCCATGCTTTTGCTTATCTAATCCGGCGGAAGCACGGGATTTTGTGAACTCACGATCATGGCCGAAAAAGATCGGCCTGAATTTGGATATTTTTACGGATGAGGATCGGGAATGTGTCGCTACGTTTGGTGATGCCAGTGTGCTGGCCAAGGAAAGCGGCTTGCCTTTGAGTGAAGTGCGTTCGCTATTAATGGTAATACCGGGAATTCATATTATTGACTGATTTTTAGCCGTTTTCTGAGATGACCCTTGCATTTAATCCAAGCGCTCCCCAGATTTCCCCAACGGCTTACGGCAATTTTATTGGTGGGGTTACGCGTTAACTTTGACCGATCAGGAATCGTAACAACTCGCTTTTAACTTGAGGAATGCCGGTACTACGATAGCTGCCGCTGCTGCAATTTCTGGACTCATCCCAACCCCGCCGACGCAGCTTGTACGGGCCATCTCAATTGTAATTTCAACTGGTGCTCACATTGTTGCCAATGACATAAGCTTGAAAAATAATGGGAATGGTGTTACGATAAACATACACTATGCAGCATACTTTGTAATTTCGTCCAATTAATCCCTTTTAAATGGGGGTGACAAGGTGATATTCTCGGTCACAGTGATCATGTTATGCATGATGCTGGGGTATGCGATTTTGGGGCTTCTGTTCCTAAGATTCTTGCTCAAAAGGTTTTCGGTAAACGTCCCTTACATTGTTGCTTCTTTCATTCTCATGGGAATTTTGCTCTTTCAACAGGTTTATCAAGGAAGAGTGATAATGGGCAGCATATTCATTATGGTTTTAATTGCTGCATTTGTATTGGACATGGTTTCGAAGCAATCTAAAAAATCGGGCTAAGAACTTGCTTTCCCCCGTCGCTATGTGACGGGGGTTTTTACTATTGCTCCAGTTGCCCGGACACCTTCCTTAGCTCATTCGCCAACCAATGAATATAATCGGCCTGCTGCAGTGCCGTCTCCGGCCTGTTCTGCCTCCTGCCGTTTTGCGTCCAGCTCCTTCCAACCAAAAGAGAAGGGGCCGCCGATGGTCTTTGGTTGGAGTGGGGAAGTGTTATGTATGAGAAAGAGTCCCTGCCCGCTTAATCCGCTGGCAAGGACTTTTTTCTTTCGCCTTCATGCTCAAATATCTCGCCGACACTAACATTCAAATATAAGCAGAGCTTGTCTAATGTCTCAAGGTCAATTCTTTTTGCGCGGCCGTGATAAAGTTCGGTCACCGTATTACGGGCAAGGCCCGTACCATCCACTACGTCGGATATTTTCAGACGTTTACGCCCCATGATTTCGCTTAATTTATTGATGATCAAGCCTTTTTCCCTCCCTTTGTCTTCATGATAGCAAAGTTAACGAAAATGATCAAAAAGTTGACTATTATAATTGACTAAGGATACGGAACAAAAGAAAATCATCAAGGCTTGCGTTGACATTTATGAGGAGCATCGACGGTTGCATGCCATGCGAAGGATGTATGAGGCTCTATCCGAGACCGATCAAGCGAGAAGATATTTTTACGAGGCAACGGGGTTGGATAAAGCCGCTCATATTTTAATGCAGACTGCGGGGATCGGATTCATGGATATTGTTAACGCCAATACTGATGATCGAATGACAAGGGCCGACTAATGGAGGAAATTATCATTCTTGCTTGCAGGAAGCGGGGAGGGGTTCTCCCTGCTTCCGCTGTGTTCATGCAAGACTAAGAGATCTGATAAAGAATTTGCGATATTTGCTTCTCTACGTAAGCATCGTCGACGGTTTCCAGCTTGCTTGGAAACAAGGCTGCCGCGTTGAACGCAGCTTTGTTGCGCTAACGAGCAGCTATATACCGTGGTTTATGATATATTTTACGTAAGAAATTACTTAGTTTCGAGGGGGTATGTTTTATGGAGAACTGATCAACTTAAACTGGCTGTGGATAGTGATTCTTCTGTCAGGATGAGGATTGCATTGAACAAAAAAGCAACTCATTCAGTTTTACAATTGCGGAAGATAGAGATGAAGAAGTTCGTGAAAAGGCTAAGGGGAGACTTGCCATCTTTAGGTAATAGGTTCAAATCTCAGGGTATATCAACTAACAACGAATCCTCCTAAAGGTGAAGATGAAGTTTTTGTTTTAGATTTTTATCAATGGGGATAGTGTAGAGATAAGTTTTGATTTTGACGAATATTAACTAACAAATACACGTAAAGCGGAGTGAGATTTATGCAAAGTAGTTTAGAACAAGATATTATTTTAACGGCGGAAAGCTTCACAAAGAACTTTTCTGATAAAGGGAATTTTGATTTTAGTGTAGATAGCCTACGAAACGTAGACGATATTCTTGAAGAATTAGGTGGCTTTGAATTAGATGATAATATTTTGGATTCTGTCTCCTCTATGGCTGGATGTTATATTTTCGAAGTAGCAAGAAGGAATTATGGCGGAAAGTATTACTGGTTACAAGAAAGAGAACAACCTGTTTTAGTTACCGGCGAGCCGGAATTTTCAATTTCAATAATGGCATTCGAAAAAGTTAGAAGCAGAATTCAAAATGGAAAAGAAGATGAGATACCCTATTACTTTGATGGGTATATCCAGGCAATTGAAAAAGGAAAAGAAACGGGCTACTGTGCAACAATTGTTTAAATAGCTGGGAAAAAGTTCTGGAGGGACGTTTAATGAGATACGATGCGAACAAATTATATTGGTTAAATGAACCCGTGAGTTATTCTGTTCGGGAAGATGAGGTTATTATTACAACTGACCCTGGCACGGACTTCTGGCAGCGTACATACTACGGTTTTAGAAACGATAACGCTCCAGCTTTGTTATTCAAGATCAATGAACCATACTTTTCTTTCGTAGTCAGAACAGAGTTTGATAGCAAACATCGTTTTGATCAGTGTGGCGTCATTATTTACCAGAACAGTGATAATTGGTTCAAGGCTTCAATTGAGTATGAAAATGAAGAGTATCAACGATTAGGAAGCGTTGTTACGAACCATGGATTTTCAGATTGGGCGACTACAGATATTGATTCTAATATTAAAAGTATGTTTTACAGAGTTAGCCGTCGTGAGAGTGATTTCAGCATCGAGAATTCGTATGATGGCATCGAATATAAACAAATGCGTATTTTTCATTTGTTTGAAGGAAAAGGAGAAATCCAACTGGGGATTTATGCATGTAGTCCTGAAAATTCTTCATTTAAATCTGTTTTTAGCGAGATGAAGATAACGGAATGCCAATGGAAAGTACATGAATAATCCACACATGTATTGGAGGCACATTAACTATCATTTTGGGTTTTGCCCCCGATATGACAAGAAAGCTCGTTCGATAAGATGCGGTCTTAAACGAATGGTTTAGTCGATTTTTATGAAAAAGAACAACTTGACATATTAGTGTATTCAAGGAGATTACGGACTCGTAATATACCTAATCCTAAGAAATGTTGTTACGCTCATAAGTGGATCGGATTGTTGGATATTGTATACGCCAATGCTGATGATTCAAGGACAGGAGCCGAATAACTGAGGAAATTATCATTCTTGTTTGCAGGAAGCGGGGAGGAGTTCTCCCTGCTTCCACCGCGTCATGTCTACATACAACACTAAGAGATCTGATAAAGAATTTGCGATATTTGCTTTTCGACGTAAGCATCGTTGACGGTTTCCAGCTTGCTTGGAACAATCAATTGATGCTTTTTCATCTGATAAAAATCCATGAGCGCATTCTTTAAGGTGAGGTCGAATTGGATGGTAAACGACGGCTCCATAATACGCCGAAGCACGGCATCGTCCTGCACTAAAAATAGCTTGGCATTGATCGGCAGAAATACGCCGTCGGCTGCTCCACTTTTGAAAAATTGCTCCAGGCTGTTAATCCGCTCCTGCTGCGCAAAATAAAGGCTGTCCACTAAATTCGGGTACGCTTCCTTCAAATCCTCCAGCAAAATGTCGGGCATATAGACGACCGATTTCAAGGAATGCTCATAGGTTCGTTGAAATCGCTCGACGTAAGACAGGCTTTCGTCTGCCATCACGGTTTCGGCATAGGTAAAATAGCCGACGCAATGCTCGACGAACATGGTAATAATCTCGTCTTTGGACGAAAAATACTTATACAGTGTCGCCTTGCTTATATCCATATGCCTGGCCATATCGTCCATATTGATCTGGCTGAATCTGTTTTTTCTCAGCACAGGCTTGATTTTATCGAAATACTTGTTTTTGATATCCGCTTTGTCCATCTAAGGGAACCTCCTATTCGCATCACTATCCCAGTATACCACATTCAAAATCCAAGCAAACCATTTTAACTAAAAATACTAAGTTAAACTAAATTAATTCAAATAGTTTACTTCGTCTATTTTTTGTTGTATATTTTGGTTAACCTTATTCAGTCATGGAAGAGAGTGTGGTCGTAACGATGGAAAAAAGAAGCATACTTGCCCAATACGGCAGATTCGCTGCAAAAAAACGGGGATGGGTTCTCCTTGTCATGATCGTATTTGTCGTATGCTCGGCGGTGTGGGGAGTCGGGGCTTTTAGCCGGCTTACGGGAGGAGCAGGCTTTGACGATCCCTACAGCGAGTCGACTAAGGCCGACGAGCTTCTTGCGGGTCCCCTTGGGCGTTACGTTGCTGACGTCGTCGTGCTTTACGAGCATCCGAGCTTGTCTATAGACGATCCTTCGTTTGCGGGGCCGATTCAGCGGGCGCTGGCTTCCGTACCCGCAGAAGCCGTGATGCGGCTGCAGTCCTATTGGTCGACCGGTGATGAGGCGTTCATCTCCAAAGACCGGCACGCCGCCTACGTCACCTTTCAGCTTCCGTCCAACGATGAGCAGGTCCGCGTCCAGCAGTTCAAAACAATCAAGGACTTGTTCAAAGCCGACGGGCTGGATGTCAAGTTCGGCGGACTGACGCCGATGACCGAACAGGTGAACGCGCAGACGGGGAGAGATATTGCGCTTGCCGAATCGTTATCGATCCCGTTATTGCTGCTTCTGCTTGTGATTATTTTTCGCAGCGCCGTTGCTGCGGCCTTACCGCTTGTGATCGGTATAGCGACGGCTGTCGGGTCGTTTGCCGTATTGCGGTCGTTAACCGCGTTTGTCGATGTCTCCACGTTTTCGATTAACGTCATTACCATGTTGGGATTGGGTCTTGCCATTGATTACGCGCTTTTTTGTGTGAGCCGGTTCCGCGAGGAGCTTGCTCTTGGCCATTCGGTGGATGAATCTATCGAACGAACGATGGCTACCGCAGGACGAACCGTCGCCTTCTCCGGTTTGACGGTGGCGGTATCGCTGGCATGCTTGATCGTGTTTCCTTCGCGTTTTTTAAGCTCCATGGGCTACAGCGGCATGGCGGCTGTGTTGTTTTCCGTGCTCGGCACGCTGCTGCTGCTTCCCGCCTTGCTGCGCTTCGCCGGCTACCGGATCAATTCTTTGCGCCTCCCTTGGCCGAGGCTTCGAAAGTCCGGTACAGTCACGCCTGCGGGCAGATGGTACCGCGTAGCTCACGCGGTGATGCGCAGACCGTTCCTCGGCACCTTGGCGATCGTTTGCCTCCTTCTTGCTCTAGGCTCTCCTTTCCTGGGAGTGAACTGGGCCCGGCCGGGCGACTGGGTTCTGCCAGTCGGCGCGGATGCCCGAACGGTGACGGAGAAATTGGAGACCAATTTCCGCAAAGATCCGGCCAAAATCATGAGCGTCGTAGTCGCCATGCCACAATCCCCGGATTCACCGGACGCTAAGTCTGCCTTGCAGGACTATGCCCGCCGGTTGGATGCCGTCCGCGGCGTTGACAGTGCTGCCGTGACAGGGGCACAAGGAAAGCTGGTGCGGCTCACGCTCGGTTATTCGATGAACCCTCAATCCCGCGAGGCCATGGGGATGGTAGAGGAGCTGCGCGCACAGACACCTCCTCCCGGGGCGGAAGCATACTTTACAGGGATGCCCGCCTCGCGTGTGGACATTGTCAACATGATCGGCAGCAGGCTGCCGTGGATGGCCCTTTTCGTGGCGGTCGTTTCCTTCATCGTACTGTTCATGGCCTTCGGCTCGGTCGTCTTGCCGCTGAAATCCGTTGTCATGAATCTGCTTTCGCTTTCGGCCTCGTTCGGTGCGATCAAGCTTATTTTTCAGGACGGCTATCTCGCGGGGCTGCTGCATTTCGTCCCGGTCGGCGCGGTAGACGTCAATTTCCCGGTGCTGATCGTGGCCGTGGCTTTTGGCCTGTCGATGGATTACGAGGTGTTCCTGCTTTCCCGGATTCGCGAGGAATGGATGAAATCGAAGGATTCCGTAGAGTCCGTCGCTCTAGGCGTCCAGCGAACGGCGAACATTATTACCAGCGCTGCGCTATTGCTGATCATCGTCGTCGGAGGATTTATTTTGTCGGGAATTACATTTATGAAAATGATCGGAGTGGGATTGGTCATCGCTATTGTCGTGGATGCAACGATTGTACGGGGGCTTCTGGTTCCAGCTACCATGCGGCTTCTCGGAAAATGGGCCTGGTGGTCGCCGGCGCCGTTATCCGGGTGGTGGGAGCGATACGGCATAAAAGAAAGCGTAGACCTCGCTCCGGCTACGAGCCGTCAGGCCAATCCTTAGGGAGACTTATGCGGAACGTCGAGGCCGGTACGGCCCATATCACGAGATGGGGGAAAGTGAATTTATGGTTGAACAAGTATTGATGGACAAATGGCTGTTTTTCTACAAATATATGCGTTCTCCAAAACAAATCGGAAGCGTTACGCCCAGCTCCCGGTTTCTTGCTTCCAAGCTCGTATCCCCGATTGCATGGGACGAAGTCAAGGCCGTGGCTGAATTAGGAGCGGGAACGGGAGCGGTCACAAGGTTCATTCGGCAAGCGAACCGCGGGCGGGCGGTTACGTTATTGTTCGAACAAGACCCGCTGCTGCGCAGCAAGCTCGGGCAGCATTACCCGGAAGCGATATGCTGTCCCGACGCTGCGCACATGCGGCAGGAGCTGGAGAGGAACGGAATCCCCCAGCTTGACGCCGTCATCAGCGGCTTGCCATTTTATAACTTTACGGAGCAATGGAGAGAACGGCTGCTTGAAGAAATTCACTCCGTCTTAAAGCCGGGCGGCCAGTTTATCGTTAAGGCTGAGAAGACTCCCTCTTCAATAAGGGGGAGATGAATCAGCATCACTTGTGTACAAACGAGAACATATGTACTATAATTGTGATAAAATCACCAAAAGAGGTAAGTGCTAACATGTTGC
>NZ_BIMB01000050.1 GCF_004000865.1 Paenibacillus elgii NBRC 100335
ATATAGTAACGCTGGGCGCGTGGAGTTGGTTAGGGCATGAGTTAAGTTTAAGGATTTTACAGTAAAAAAATGATTACATAGGTCGCTCAAATGAGCGGCTTTTTCTTTTGTCCTGAAAGAAGGGAGGCTTTGCAGGGGGATAACCTTGCTGCTTTTTTTGTTACATGTTCGCATTTTGTTCGCATATAATAAATGCAAACAAATGTTCCTATCGGGAGGCGGACACATTGGAAAAGCAAATGCTTCGATATGTTGGACAACAGGTCGAAATCATCTACCTTGGGAATGACGGCAGCATGACACAGCGAAGGATTGCAGTTCGGTCAGTTGAACGAGACAGGGTCAAAGCGTTTTGTTTCCAGCGGCAAGCGCCACGAGTGTTCAAACTGGAGAATATCCTTGCCGTACAACAGGTGGTGTGTCATGCTGGCTGATGCTGAACGGAAAGTGCTGCGGATCGTTGCGAATTATTCGGCTGGGCGTAAAAGGATGCCTACTTTAATCGAGCTGGGGAGAAAGACAGGAAAAAGTCAAAAAAAGCTACTGGAGACTTTGTCGGAGCTGGCGAAGTAAGGTTATATTTCTTGGACCCCGGCCGATCCTGACCGGATCACGTTGCTTCAGGCGTGGGAACGAGAGGACAGGGAAAACTGGTGGCAGATGTACGGTTCAAGGTGAATATTTGGATATCATGTGGCTTTGGGGACGAAATGGGGACACACTTCGCCCGGGACATCAATAATTCACTCGGATTAAGAACAGTTAAAGATTTACACGGATTCAATACAGATGCATTTCGATTTTACGGTTAAGTTGTAATTGACAGATTGGAAAATTAAAGGATTAAAGTCTAAAATCGCACAACAATAATTAATGATGGAAATTAATGAATGGATTGGACTATATTAGAGTAGTACAAAACTTCTTTGTAATGCCCTCTTTATAATAGCGCTCAGCGTTTCACGAGGGGAGATTGTTCAGAATAAGTAGAGAGGAGAGTAAGTAACCGATGACACCTGCTAACGAAACAGCCCTCCGTGATGCCTTGGACGGCAGCCGATACAGCTTGCCGCTGTTTTCGAATAACAGGGGCCAGGGTGAACTCAGGGGCGATTACGTTTTCCATAAGATCCGTTTGGGGAGCCGACAATGCAAAGCAATGACGGAATTTGTCCACGGGCATCAGCTTTGCGTGCCTTCTTTCCTAACGGCGGTATGGTCTGTCCTGTTATCGCATTATGCCAATCAATACGAGGTGCCCGTTTTATATTCCGTCATGCCGGACGAAGCCGGGGACGAAAGCCGGCATAACTATCCGCTGCTGGTCAACATTCGGCAAGAAGACGGTCTTCTTGATTTGGTACGCAGAGTCAAAACGCAAATGGATGATCGGAAAGCAGGCGGCGGTTCTTGGAGCGAAACGTTAGCGCGGCAAGCCGAGGACTATTTTAATGTCGGCATCTTGGAAGCGCGCGGAAGTAGTCTGCTCCCTGACGTCAATACGAAAAACATTCGGCGCGGCAAGGACCGGCCGGAGCTTGCGCTTCGTTATCGTTATCGTCTCGACGGACTCGATTGTGCGGTCCAGTATGACGGCAAGCGCTTCGGTAAAACGCAGATCTCCCGGCTCGCGGGGCAGTTCCGGGTGCTGCTGAACAACGCATTGAACGGGCCGGAGAAGCCCGTGCTTTTCCACCCGTTCCTAACCGCAAGCGAAGGGAAGCAATTCCTCCGATGGAACGATACGGACAGGGCATATCCTGCGCATAAAACCGTTTATCAATTGGTCGAGGAACAGGCGGCCAGGACGCCGGACGCGGTCGCCTTGGAGTTTCGTCAGCAGAAGCTGACCTATTCCGAATTAAACCGCCGGGCGAACCGAATTGCCCGCGTCATTGTAGATGCGTATCGGGGGAACGGGCAGGCAGATCTGCTGCGAGGCACGCTGATTCCCATCATGATGGAGCGAAGCGCGGATGTGCTTCCGGCTATGCTGGGCGTGATGAAGACGGGAGGGGCTTACCTTCCGATCGATCCCCAGTACCCGGAGGAACGCATTCGGTTTATTTTGGAGGATGTACAAGCCCAAATCATTGTGACAACGAGCCAATTGGCCGGCAAGCTGAGTCCGGTGATTGCTCAAGCCGGTATGGAGGCGCATTCGGTTATTTGTATCGACGAATGGCTTGCGCAGCCCTGTGATTGCGCCGAAAATTTGAACGTTGAGGTCAAGCCCGACGATCTGGCATATGTCATCTATACGTCCGGTTCCACCGGAAAACCGAAGGGCGCGCTCATCGAACACGCCGGACTTGTTGCGTTGATTCCTTATCTTATCGACAAGTTTGGGCTGACTTCGGAGTCGCGAGTGCTGCAGTTCGCTTCCATCAGCTTCGACGCGTCGGTGTACGAATGGATCGGAACGCTAACAGTCGGTGGAACGCTCGTTGTCCTGTCGGACGAGGAGTTACCTCCATATGCTGATATTTCGGACGTGCTCGAACAAAAAAATATTCATATCACTATGCTGCCGCCATCCGTATTAAAAACGATGAAACAGCGTGATTTGCCCGATTTGCGGACGATCGTGTCAGGCGGAGAGGCTTGCACGCCGGATATTGTGAACGATTGGGGAAAAGAGCGGTTATTCCTGAACGCTTACGGTCCGACGGAAGTGACGATTATTTGTTCCGTAGGGCTCTGCCGTCCGGGGAAAAAAGTGACGATCGGCGGGCCCGTCTATAACAAGCGGCTGTTTGTGCTGAATCCGTTCGGCCAACCGGTTCCGGTCGGCGTTCCCGGCGAGCTGTGGGTGGGCGGCGTCGGGCTGGCCAGAGGCTATCTGAACCGCAAAGAGCTGACCCAGGAACGGTTCGTTCACAAAGAGCTTGTGATGGGGGACGGGCATACTCCACAGCGCGAGCGGTTATACAAAACCGGAGATATCGTCCAATGGACGCCGGGTGGGGAATTGCTATTCATCGGCCGAATTGACGATCAGGTCAAGATTAGAGGCTACCGCATCGAGCTGGGGGAAATCGAGCATCGGCTTCGGCAGTATCCGGACATCCGTCAATGCATGGTCCGCGCGTGGCATGATGGGCATTATCAGAAGCTGGCGGCGTACTATACCTCCTCCCAAGAGCTGGAAGAGGCCGAATTGGTGCAGTACTTGACCTCCGTGTTACCGGCCTACATGGTTCCGTCTTACTTTTGCCGACTGGAAGCGTTTCCTTTGAATACAAACGGCAAAGTGGACCGTTCGGCGCTCCCTCATCCGAATGCGGTATGGAGCCTCTCTTCCGAAGGGGCGGCGGAAGCGGGCGAAGACGAAATGGAAACGCGGCTGCTTCACATTTGGCGGCACCTGCTAAAACGGCCAAATATCGGGGTCAACGATCATTTTTATGCCGTTGGGGGAGATTCCATCCTCGCCATTCAGACGGTATCCATGGCCAGAGATCACGGAATTGTCGTGACTCCCCGACAAGTGGCGGAGCATCCGACCGTGAAGGATTTGGCGGCCGTGGCCGCTTGGGTGGACGGCGGGAAGCGTTCGGAGCAGGCCGTCGATTTGGCGGGCGAATTCGGGCTGACGCCGATTCAGCACTGGTTTTTCGAGCAGCGGTTCGAAGAGCCGAACTATTTCAATCAGTCGCATATGCTGCTGCTCAGCCACTGCGACCCGGCGAGGCTGGAGACGGCTCTTAACCGGCTGGTCCGGCTGCATCCGGAGCTGGCAGTACAATTCGTAAGGCGCGGGTCTACGTATGCGCAGCGCTACCGAATGGATGCTGTCGTACGGTTTGCTTCCCATACTATTCGGGAGACAGATCGCCCCGATCCGGAAATTGCCGCCGTCTGCGCGAAGTGGCACGGCCAACTGAACTATGAATCGGGAACGATGCTTCATGCCGGCTTGATCGAAAGCCACCCTGACGGTAAAATTCGTCTATTTCTTACCGTTCACCATCTGGTCATCGACGGGGTCTCCTGGAGAATTTTGCTTCAAGAGCTGTATCAGTTGTATCAAGGCACCGAGCTGCCCCCGGTTCCAAGCCCGTTTAAACAATGGCAGGCTGCGATCACGGACTATGTTCAAAAAAAGGACCTGCGCGATCATATCAGCTATTGGAGCGACGTGGTGACCCGTTCCGCCGCATACCAGTTACCCGTAGACCACTGCGCGGATAACCGAAGCAGCGCCGAATCCGCGGAGCTAATTGCAACGCTGCCGCCAAGCGATACACAGCGGCTGCTGCACCGGTGCGCTCACGCTTACCATACGCAGATCAATGATCTGCTGCTTACCGCCTGGTCGTTGATGTTGTCCGCCTGGACCGGACAGGGGACGGTTCCCTTCCGGCTGGAGGGTCATGGACGGGAGCACTCCGTATCCGACATGAATTTGACCCGGACGATCGGCTGGTTCACGTCGATGTTTCCCGTATGCATCCGGTTGTCGGCCGACGCTCCTTTGGGAGAAACAATCAAATCCGTCAAAGAACAGCTGCGACGCATCCCTGACCGTGGTATCTCTTACGGGGCTTTGCGGTACTGCCATCCGGACAAGGCGGTTCGAACAGCCTTAACGGCTTCCGAGCCGGAGGCGCTGTTCAATTATTTGGGCCAGTTCGATCAGGCCGAAGCCGGGGAAGCGAACGAATGGCTAAGCTTCACGCGTGATGCCGCACAGGATCATAGTTCGCCGCGAAACCACGGAACGAGTCTATTGGAGCTTAACTGCTCCATCGTTCAGGGCCAGCTGCACTTGTTCATGAAATACAGCAGACGTCATTACGAGGAAGCGACAATTGCCGGGTTGACCGAAGCCTTCATCTCTTATCTGATTTCCATCATCGAGCACTGCGAGGGGAAAGCGAGCGAAGAGTTTACGCCGAGCGATTTTCCGCTGGTTTTGCTTGATCAGCTATCATTGGACCGGATCGTAAATACGTACCATGCGCAAGACGGTTTGGATAAAATCATGCCGCTTAGTCCGCTGCAGAAAGGACTTTTGTTCCACTATTTGGATCATCCGTCCTCCGACCAATATTTCGTGCAGACAAGCTGGAAATACGAAGGCAGGCTCGATGTTACCCGTTATCGGGAAGCGTGGCAGCGTGTCGTTGCCGAAAACGATTGTTTGCGGACGTGCTTCGTCTGGGAAGCGGTGGACGAGCCGGTGCAGAGCGTCGTTCAAGCGGCGGAGCCGGATTGGACGGTAGAGGATATCACCTCACAACCTGCGGACCGGCAGCAAGAGTACTTCGAACGGTGGATGACGTTGGACCGCGAGCGGCGCTTCGACCTGCGACGGCCCGCGTACCGTCTTGCGCTGATTCGCAGCGGTCCGGATGAATGGACGGTAGTTTGGAGCTACCATCACATTTTGCTGGACGGATGGAGCCTGCCGCTGCTGCTCAATCGGGTTCACGACCTTTATGAATGCAGCTTGAAGGGGATAACGCCTCACCGCAATCCGTCGCTCCCTTTCGAACCTTACATGCGATGGCTGATGGCGAAGGAGCGGACGGAGGCCGAATCCTTCTGGAAGGCTTATTTGGCTGACGTTACCGAGCCGACCCCGCTGCCGATGGAGAAAAGCGGCATGCGCTTCGATGCGCACCGACCGATCCGCAAGCAGCAGACCGAGACGCTGCAATTGGACGCTGGCTTTACCGGGCGCATGACGGCATTTGTGCAGCAGACGCAAATCTCGCTCAATACGTTGGTGCAGTTCGCTTGGGGAAAAGTGCTGCAAGTGCTTCATGATGCGGATGTCACCGTATTCGGCATGGTCGTGTCCGGCCGTGGCTCCGACCTTCCCAAAGCAGACCGTATCACCGGCTTGCTGATTAATACGCTTCCTTTTATGATGCGTTGGAATACGGAGCAATCCGTTACCGGCTATGTGAAGGAGCTTCATCACACGATTCAAAAGCTGAACGATTACTGCTGCGTCAGCCTGAACGAATTGAAGGGCTGGAGCTCTGTGCAAGGCCATACTTTATTCCACAGCATTGTCGCCTTCGAAAATTATTTGAACGACTACCGTCAGCCGGCAAGCGGACTGAACATGTCGGCGATGGAGGAACGCGAGAAAACGAATTATCCGCTGACGATCACCATCGCGAGCGACGGAGACGGGATCGTCATCAAGCTGATTTATGATGCCGACCGGCTGGAGCAAGAAACGGTTTGCCGGTTGACAGAGCATTTGCGTCATGCTTTGCATTTTGCGGTGGAGCATCCGGATTGCGCTGTCGGAGATATGAATTTAACGACCACGGACGATTACGATCGCATCGTCTATGATTGGAACCGCACGTTCACGGAGTATCCAAGGGGGAGCTCGGTTCCCGAACTGTTCGGGGAACAGGTCCGGCTTCGGCCTTCCCAACCGGCGGTGATCGCATACGACCGGGTTGTGACTTACGATCGGCTCGACCAACTGTCCCGGCATGTGGCAAGCATGCTCGCGGAGGATGCACCGGTTCGTGGGAAGCTCATCGGCGTCTGTCTGCCGCGCTCGCTCGAATTGATCGTTTCCATCCTCGGTATCTTGAAGGCGGGCTGCGCCTATGTGCCGATCGATCCCGATTTCCCGGCGGAACGCACACGCGACATGATCCGGGACGCCGGACTGGACACGATCATCACCTCGCATAGTGGAGCGGACAGCTTGGCAGAAGCGTGTCAGGATGTGAGATTAAAGCTGATCAGTGCCGATGATTTCGACAACATGACCTCGATAGGGCAGGAAAAAAAAGGGGATGATGCAGCGGCCGCTTGCGATCTTGCTTATCTGATGTATACGTCCGGTTCGACGGGCAAGCCGAAGGGCGTGATGGTCGAGCACCGCAGCATCGCCCGTCTGGTGAAGCATACGAACTATTTCCCGTTTTCCCCGGAGATCAAGCTGCTTTATACCGGTTCGCCGGTATTTGACGCTTCCACGTTTGAAATTTGGGGCACGCTGCTGAACGGAGGCCGACTGTTCGTCGTTTCCAAAGACGATCTGATGAACGTCCGCCAGCTGGAGCAGCGGATGAAAGCATGGGGCATTAATGCTTTATGGCTCACTGCCGGATTATGCAACCAATGGGTCCAGGAGAACGAAGCGATGTTTGCCGGACTCCGTTGGCTGCTCGTAGGCGGCGAAGCGTTATCGCTGAAGCCGATCAATCGTCTGCGGCTGGCGTATCCGTCGCTTACCGTCCTCAACGCCTACGGTCCGACGGAGAATACCACCTTTTCGACGAGCTATCCGATCGAGCAGCCCTTTGAACGGGACATACCCATCGGCAAGCCGATCAGCAATACGACGTGCTACATTTTGGACAAAAGGGGACGTGTCCAGCCTGTCGGGGCCGTCGGAGAAATCTGCGTGGGAGGAGACGGCGTCGCGCGCGGCTACTGGAAGCAGGAGGAACTGACGCGGAAAGCGTTTGTTCCGAATCCGTACGCTTCTGCCGAGGATCGCGCAAAAGGAAGAAATTTGGTGCTATATCGGACGGGAGATCTGGGGAAATGGCTTCCGGACGGCAACATCGAATATATTGGGCGGAGCGACGGCCAGTTGAAGCTTCGCGGCTTCCGGATCGAACCGGGAGAGATCGAGCACCGTCTTGGCTGCTATCCCGCCGTCAAGCAATGCCTTGTCATCGCCCGCGAGCTCCATGGGGAGCTGCGGCTGATCGCTTATTATACATCGGAGATGGATGAACAGGACATTCCGGAAGAACGGCTTCGCGCCTTTATGGCCGACGGCCTGCCTTCGTACATGCTTCCATTCCGGTACGTTCGTCTGGAGTCGTTTCCGCTAACGATAAACGGGAAAATCGACCGGGCAAAACTGCCTCTGCCGGAAGCACGGCGTGCCGGACAGACATCCGACCCCGATGCTGCAACCGGGCTGGAACAGCAGATAGAGCAGATCTGGCGCGCTGTGCTGAAGCTCGACCACATCCGCAAGGATGAAGATTTTCACGCACTGGGAGGCCATTCGCTCCATGCGCTGCGCATCGTCAGCCTGCTGCAAAAGAACGGCTACCCGGTGACGGTCAACCAAATTTTTCGGGAGCAAACGATCGAACGTTTGGCCCGCTCCTTGAGCGGAACGCGTACGGCATCGGCGTCGGACTCGACTATGGCGGCCCGCCCGGATACGGGAATGGCCTCGGCTTTGGGACAGCAGACGTACCCGAAGAATGGATTCCCGCTGTCGGCGGTGCAGAGACGGTTTTTCAACCGCGACTTGAAGAACCGCAACATGTTCAACGTGCCTTATTTGGCTTTGCTCAAGCAGCGGATCACGAAGCAAGAGATGAACCGTGCGCTGCAGCTTCTGGTCGATCGGCATACGGCGCTGCGGCTAACCTTCGCCCTACTCGATGACGGAGAATGGTACCAAGTTGAGCGGGACATCGATTACGGCCGGGCATTTGCCTATGTGGATTTGCGGGAGACCGCGGCATCCCACGATGCCTTCATCTCGGACTACTGCTCGAAGCTTCAATATGATTTTGATATTACGGAAGGTCCTTTGTGGAAAGCCGTATTGTTTGACCATTTTGGCGTCGGAAGCGGGCAGGTGCTGCTGTTGTTGTTCCATCATCTGATTTTTGACGGGATGTCGATGAATATCTTCCTGGATGAATTCAGACAGCTTCTCTTCACGGGGGCTGATGAAGAGCTCGACAGGGAAGCGGGAAGCAGCTACCGCGATTGGTGCCTAGCGCTGACACAATACGCAGCCGGGGGCATTCCGGCCGAGGCGTCAGCCTATTGGAGGGACGTTGTCGGAGGCGGCAAGTCTTTGCAGGTCGACTGGGAAGCGCAGGAATGGCCGGTTCACCGCCATATGGCGACGATCACCTATGATTTGCTGGAAGGCGCAGAGCAGGTCGGTCTGCTGAAAGCATTGGCGGCACAGCGGCAAATCACCCCGCTCGGCATCCTGTTAGCGGCTTTGTCCCGGGCTTGCTTCGACTTGAAAAAGCAGCTGGACCTGCTGCTGCATCTGATGTCGTACCAGCGCGAGTCCTTTTTGCCGAACATCGCGATATACCGCACGATCGGATTTTTTGCCGGGGCGTATCCCGTACGAATCCGCATCGGGGAGCAGGAGCTTGCGGACGATACCGAGGCGCTGCTGGAGCATGTCAAGCGGACGCTGCACGCTATTCCCAAGGAAGGCATGGACTATTTTGCTTTGCGGCACATCGTTCCGGAGCTTCATCCGAAGGCGGAGCCGCTTATCGATGAAAGCCGCATGCTGTTCCACTATCAATCGGAGGAAACGGCATGGCAAGCCGACGATTTTTACGAGCCGTTGACCCTTCCGTACGGGAATACCAGCGCGCCGGACAATCCTTCCGCTTATTGGTTAAACATGACGGCTTGCTTGAAGCGGGACAGGCTGAGCTTGACCTGCTATTACAGCACGCTGCACTACGAGGAACACACGATGGTCGAGCTGGCGCGCCGGTTTGCCGGACATTTGCGCCATGGCATCGAGGTTAACACACTCATAACTACGGGAGAAGGGAGTTTCCGGTCATGAAAATTTATGAATTTTGCCCGTTTTTCAACGAAAACCGGGTGGCGGAAATCAAACTGAAAGAGGATGCCCGCTGGGTCGACGAGCTTCACGTCATTGAGGCCAACAAGACCTTCAGCTATGCGGACAAGCCCCGAAACTTCGATCCGGCTTATCTCGGTCCGAAGGTGGTTTACCACTCGCTTCATGCCGACAACGCGTTTCGCAAGCCGGAGCGGCACCAATTGTACTTTAACCCGGATACGTGCCAAGCGGCGAACTTTGACCGCTGGTATTGGCGCTTGCTGAGCTACAACAGCGCGTTTCATAACGAAGCGTACCAAAGAAGCCGGTGCGCTGACATTTTGCGGGAGCGGGTGGAGGATGACGATGTGATCATTTTGGCCGACTTCGACGAAATCATCGACAGCCGCATGGCGGACCGGATTGTCTCCGAGGTGAAAAGACGTCAAGTCATCACCGTCAAAATGCACTATTCCGTCTTTTTCCTGAATCTATTCTGCCGCTCCAATCACGGCGCTCCGCACTGGAGCTATCGCGTCTTCGCGATGAGCGGACGCTTTTTCAGAAGCATGCCTTTCTCCGCGGATTATCTAAGGAAGAAGGGCATTGCCGAAGGGTTATATCAGGAAATCTACTGCCTGGAGGAACCGGCCGGATTTCATCATTCGTGGCTGGACTATCGCCAAACCGCGCTGCCCAAGCTCCAAGCGTTTGCAGCCAATGTCAAGGACAAAAGTATCGTGAACGAGGATTACATCAAGCAGTGTCTGGACGATAAAAAGCTGTACTATCTCGATACCGAGCTGTACGTGGATAACGAAAAACCGTTTTTGGCCGCGCTGCGGGACATCCCTACGGCGGATCTGTGGTATTGAAATCTAGCTAACTAAGAATCCGAAGCTTTTCGGATTCTTTTTTTATTTACAAAAAAGAATTGACAACGCTTACAATTTCGTGGATGATGAACATAAAAAACAAACCTAAAACAAACCAGAAGTCGTTATTTATTTGATGATCTTCGCATTTTTTGAATCAGAATGAAACCAGATTGAAGGAGTTCAAATCGGAAAACGGATACCCATCGAAAAGGAGCTGTTGAACGATGTTCTTCTCAGAGAATGGAACAAACGGTAAGGCGAACGAAACGATCAGCAGACGAAAAGTTCTTAAGACCTTAGGACTCGGAGGGGCGATATTGGCCGGCAGCGCCTTCGGCGGCTCGCAGTTTGCTTCGGCGGAAAGTCTGCAGTCCGGCGGCCAAGGGGACCGTCAAGTGATGTGGGTCGCCAGCGTGGAGGAACTGATGTCGCTCCCGCCCGGCCAGCTCAAGGACGGCTTGCATGTATTCGTTGGCGGCTACTACAAGAGCGGCGACGGGGGCGGCAAGCTGGTTCGCTATATGGCCGGAAGCGTCAAAGCTGATAACGGCGGCACGGTGCACAAGCCGGCAAAAGGCCAAGGCTGCTTTGAAGTCGTGCACGACGGGGTAGGGGATTTCCGCTGGTTCGGCATTTTCGATGCGAAGACGAATGCGGACGGGGCGCTGGATGCGCTGGTCAACGATCTATCGATCCGACGCGTCGAAGCGTACTCCGACCTGAATTTCGTCAAGCGCCATGTGTTTCACCGGAGCGATATCGAGATTGATTTTCAGGGACATACTGTAACGACTGAGGGGATCGAGCTGAATAAGTTAGACAACCCGTTCGGCGCCGTTATGTTTTTCCAGGGGATCAAAACCGACATGGTCCATACCGTGACGCTGAGCGAAGAACTACCGGAGTACTCGGATATTTTCGAGGTCGCCGATTCGTCCATTTTCGTGGTCGATAGCTGGTGGCATGCACAAATCAAGAACAATCCGGGCGGAAACGCGCAGCGTGAGCTCGACTATCTTCTCAAAGTAACGGAAATTCTCGACTCTACTCATGTCCGGTTCAATTATAAGCTCGGCTGGCCGCTGGCGAAGGGACGGCTGTTGACCTACCGGAAAATCAACCCGGCTTTCCGCTGCCATGTGCGGAACATGAGCTTTATCGGCATTCCGGTGCCGCCTAACGGAACGAGCACGCGGCCGTTCCCGACTTGGGACCAGATCGGGTCGAATCCGGTCGCGTACGAATTCGCGGTCGAATGCGACGCATCGGGCATCAAGGCGACCAAAGTGTTCTGGCCGGTCGTCATGCGGAGGTACAACACCCATTATGTAACGGAGCGCTGTCAACTGATGAACCCGGAAGAACGCGATTGGGGCGGTACCGGCTATTTGACGCAGCAGATCAACGTGCTGTACGGCCACGTCAGGGATTGCAACACGAGCAATGCTCGTCACTTGAACGATTTTACGTGTGCGGCCTACTGCATGGTCGAGAACTGCCACGGAGACGGTGACGAGTACGGCCCGTTCGTCACGCACGGTCAATTCGAGCACGACCTGACGTATATCAACAACTCCGGCCTGTTGTCGTTCGCGAACAGCGGCTCGACGTGGGGCGACAGCGCCAAGCGGGTGACTGTCAAGAAGCATATCGCGTCGCGGATCGTCGCGCACAAGCGGCTTACCGACCTGACGCTTGAGGATTGCCATGCCGTCGTGACGTATACGAAGCCCGGCGTGAAAATGGCGAATTCCGGCTCGTTCTGGGTCAACATGGACGGGCTGCAGATGAGAGGCTGTACGGCGCAAGAGATGATAACGATTTCGAAAAGCTCCTCCCGGGGCACAAGGAAAAATATGATCGACAGCTGCTCCTTCGGCATGCTGAAGGGCTATGAAATCGCCCGTCCGATCCGCTCGGGAACGAACCAAATCGGCTATATGCCGTGCAGCGGGGATTTGACGATTGCCAACAGCGAGTTTTACAACGTCGAAGATGTCAACTTGGGGAGTATCGATAAGCTGACGCTCATCAATACTTGGTTCAAGGGCCTGCCTCAGGCAGGAGGCACGGTTAAGGTCGGCACACGTGAAATCGTCATGCAGGGCGGCGGACTTGTGGATTGCTGCTTTTTGTTCACCGGCGCATGGGACAAGGTCGGCGACGTCAACAATCCGAAAAATAAACCCGACCAGTGGATCACGATCGACGGCGGCGCGGTATCCAGCGGAACGAACGGCGAGAAGGCGTTCCTGAAGAGTGCCGATCCGGCAAACGTCATCACGTGGCATTTCGGAAACTGCAGAAGCGCCGCTTCGGACGCGGATACGGCACATTTCCAGATCCAAGGCGGGATGAACAAGCTGAAGGCCGTCGGCTCTCACTTCGCGGGCGGGAAGTATGTAGCGGCGGACGGCGCTTTCGGAAGCGGAGGTTACTTCTTCATGACATCGTGCCTGGAAGAGAAGGTCAACCGGACGGCGCTGCCGGCGGAAACCGATACGGTAAAACACAGCGCCGGCAACTTTTCGATTTCTTAGTGGGACCTTGTTATAATAACAAGTAATAGAGCGGATACAGGATGGTCCCTATTTCCTGTTCTGTTCAGTGTATCGGGCGGAAATGAGGTCTAAGGATGGAACAAAGGACAAGTCGCAAAACGCCCCGCGAGCGGCTAAGCGAATTCGTCAGCACGCTGCGGGAAGATATATTGACAGGAAAGCGGCCGACAGGAGACTACTTGCCTTCCGAAAAATCTTTCGCCGCGCAGTTCCAGTTGAGCAATCAAACGGTGCGAAAAGGGCTGGACGTTCTCGTTTCGGAGGGGCTGATCGAAAAAATACCACGCGTCGGCACGAAGGTTATCGGGCCTCCGGACGAAGCTTTCGTCACCGTGAAGCTAGGTTTTCACAGCTCCGTCACCGGAGAAGCGGGAATTCATCAGCTGCTGTCGATCTTTCAAAAGGAAAACCCGCATATCCGGATACAAGCCGTGCCTACGTCCAGCACCAACTACAAATATATCAGCAAGTACTTGTCCGGCGGCATCCTTGATGTGGTCATGATGAACTTTATGAATTTTCGGGAATGTGTGGAGAGCGGAGACGAAGGGCTGCTGGAGCCGATGGAACGCAATCCGGAGCTGTATTCCTTCCTGTCGGACGCCTTTATGGCGAATGGCCGCCAGCTCGTGCAGCCGTTTATTTTTTCCCCGCTCATTCTATGTTATAACCGGGAGCACTTTCGGGCGGCCCATTTATCCGAGCCGGACAGCAGCTGGCAGTGGAACGATCTGATCGACTATTCGGCGTGGCTTGCCATTCCGGGTGAACGGCTTGGCTTTCACTGCGACTTGTATTCGCCGAACCGCTGGCCTCTTCTGCTGCTGCAGACCGGTGGAAAGTTTGAGCGGCACGAAGACGGCCGGCTTAAGCTTGCCGGTACGCCGATGATGGACGCGCTTCGCTACTGCGGGGAGATGAAGCAAAGTATTCCTTCTTTATCCGAAGGGGTGACGACCGGCGAATCGGAGCTGCTTCTGGCGAAGGGCAAAGCGTCGATAATCATGACCAGTTATTTTTATTTGAATTATTTGCTTGGCGAGCGGGTATCCTTTGACATCGCGCCCGTACCGCATTTGGGTACACCGAAGACGATGCTGCTGAACATCGGGCTTGCGATCAATCGTCAGTCGCAGGTCAAGGCCGCCGCTGCCAAGCTGGTGGAGTTTTTGACCGGTTACAAGGCTCAGCTTTACGTTCGGCAGAACACGTACAGTCTTCCCGCAAGAAAATCCGCCGCCGAATGGGTAGGGGAAGAGAAACGGTATCTACCGTCGAGATTTTCGTTATTTCGCGAAACGATTCCCGGCTTTCGGTATTTTACCGATCTGGCGATCGGCGCGCGCGAGCTGTCCGTCATCAACCAGGAACTCAAGATGTATTGGGCCGGCTTGGAAACCGAGGAGGCCCTGTGCTCTCAAATCGAGGAGCGTCTGGCGGCTAGTTCCTTGTCCTAACAACAAAAAAAACGGAGTCACGCAGGTTTGCGGGCTCCGTTTTCTGATCTAGACGGTGGTGCAAGCATTTTTAAGCAAAGAAGGATACAAAGTAAACATGCAAATCCTGCGAAAAGGAGACAGGATAGCTGCAGTGAAATAAGATCGGCCAACAGACCGACTAAAAGTGTGATCATAATTTGAATGGTACCTTGAGTCATATCGGCTATGCTGGCGAATCTCCCCATCATTTCGGGAGGGACGTGATTTTGAAAACATGTGGCATATCCTGCGCTTGCAAAAGACATAAAAAATCCCAACAATGCAAATGATAGTGCTGCGGTCATAAAACTGGAAGATGCGTAAAATAGGATATAAAAAAAAGTAGTCAGTAATATGCCATAACTCATAAACCAACGATAAGATATTTTTTGTGAAGTTAATGCCGCTAAAAAAGATCCCAGTAACGATCCCACGCCGGTGATACTTATGATATTGCCGTAATCCATATCCGTTAATTTCAAAACCATTTTAATGAAAGCAGCTTCCTGCGAGTCAATCGCATATCCTATTAGCGCAGCAGCTTGAAATAAAATATAGATAGAGATGAAAAATGTTGATGATTTTGCAAATTTAACCACAGTCCTTAGATCATTGGCCAATATGTGGAAAGAGATTTTCCCGCGAACATGGTCACTATTATTTTCTACGTCAGGAAGCAGGAAAATGATAAAAGCGCATACAATGAAACTTATCGCATTAAATACGATGCAAAAATGAACACCGACTGTCATAATTAGCAAACCGGAAATGCCCGGTCCTAACAGAAATGCGCTGGAATTAGTCATACTAATCAAAGAATTAAATCGTTGTCGTTTTTCTGTTGGAATAAGCTTTGTTATATATACGGAGGAACTTGGGCCAAAAAATGAACCGAATAAATTAATGACAAACATTAAGGCGTAAATAACTAACAACGAAGGAGCGAAAAGAATCAAGCCGATTAAGATGCCTCTAATGACATCAACAAATATCATGAGTTTCCTAACATTGATACGGTCGATAATACTGCCGGACCAGAAATTGGTTACAAGCATAGCAATAGGTCTAATGATGAATAGACCTGCAAGTGCAGTCGCCGATCCCGTAAGATTCAAAACCATAATGTTAATTGCGACAAAATAAATCCAATTCCCCAAGTTGGAAAAGCCAAGTCCAAATATTAATAAAATTGCTTTAAGCCGTCCGTTCATTATTCACCTCACCTTAAATTGTCAATTGAATTGTAAATATATTACTTAACTTATAATATAATTAATTTTCTTTCAATATAAAGCAGCCGGGTTTCCCCGTCATAAGGGAAGCTGAAACGGCTCTTTTTCTTTTTGAAGGAAGCAGCAGGCCAATCAACGGATTGACATTCGATCAAGCGCAGGATAGAATGAAGTGGAGATTTAGTAATTTAGTAAATTAGTAATTTAGTAAAATGAAAAGAGGGACATAACATGAAAATACCGACTACGTTAAAGCATAAGCCAGTTGTCGTTTCTGAAAATTATGAGCAGGTTGACGGCCGATTCGCCCGAAATACGGATGCCAAAGGTCTTTCCTTGGGATTGGCCCAATGGAATGACAGGGGGAAAATCGATATTTCGGCCAAGGTATGGCGTTACACGGGGGAAAAATGGTCCCGGCAATCGGAGGAGCTGCCGCTCCACCGCGTTCTTGATTTATCCATTCTGATTTGCCGGACGATGGCGCATTTTCGCGAAGCTTACCGCTATGAGCATTTATATGATCCGCAGGAGCCGGTCATCGACCGGGTCGGTCTGCAGGGGGACGCCATGACCGTGGCCATCTGTACGGACAATGAGAAAATCAATGAAGACATCAAGCTGTTCAGTCAGGCGCTGAGCGATGACGACGAGCTGATCGGCGAACGGCTGCGCACGTTATCCAGAATTTTGAAAGATATGGGGTATTAACTTGGAACTAGGAAGTGATTAGAAATGAATCAGGAATATATATTGTCTCCTGCAAGACAACTGACCGATGCGGAACAAGCGCTTGTCTGGCACAAGCCGTCAACGCATAAGGCCAGCGAAGAAGAACGCCGCATCTGTGCGGAAGTCAGACGCAACTGGAACCGCGGCGAAATGAAAATCGCCAACATTTTGTTGGAAGGCGACGCAGGCTCGGGCAAAACGCAGCTCGCCAAAGCGTTATCGGCGAATTTCGGGCTGCCGTATACGAAGGTCACCTGCTTTGCGGACATGGACAAATCGGACATTATCGGCGCGATTTTACCCGTGATTTCCTCGGAACGGCTGGAGAAGCTGGAGCCTGCGGACCAGGCAGCGTTGAAGGCGTTATACGAGAGCGACGGTTTTCAGAGCGCAGCCGGAGTTTTGACCGACGTCCTGGGAATCGATCCGGAGCAGGCTGCCCTAAAGATGAAGCAGCTATTGAAGCTGGCTGCGGAAAACACCGACGGCGAAGCGGTAGAGTATCGTTTCTACCCTTCCGAGATCGTCCGGGCTTATCAGAAGGGCTACGTCCTGGAAATCCAGGAACCGAACGTCATTCGGGATGCCGCGGTATTAATGGCGCTGAACTCCGCCCTGGAGCTGGATGGCAGCATCAATCTTCCTACGGAAATCGTGCGCAGACATCCGGATTTCATCGCGGTCATCACGACAAACCGCAGCTACGCAGGGGCCAGGCCGTTAAACGAGGCATTGCGCGATAGAGTTCAGCACTCGGAAAAGATGGATCTGCCGACAAAAGAAGTCATGTTGGAACGCGCCATGGCCAAAACCGGCTACAGCAATGAACGGGTATTGGACGTTTTGGCAGACACCATTATTATTCTGGACAAAACTGCCCGGGCCAATGCAATTAAAGGGGTGGCCGGAATGCGCTCGTATTTCTACTGGGCGGATGCGGTCGCCGGAGGGGCTTCCGTCAAGCAATCCCTTTATCATAAAGTCATCTACAAGATCACAACCGACTCCGAGGAAATCAAGCTGTTGGAAGATGCGCTTGCACGCCACGGCTTGACGGCAAGCTTGGAAGAGGTGGAGACTCAAGTAAAAAAAAACGGGATTCTGAAGCCTTAGAGATCAAGACATGGGGAGATGTCGACAGTACCGGCTTGGATCTCGACCGTCCTGCGGACGATGACGCGATCGCATTGAAAAAAAGTGCGGATAGCGAAGAGAGCTCGCCCGATATCGCCAACGATTCCGATCGTTCTGAGGACGACGCCAGCATGGAAAGCTCGGATTTGGGGGAGAGCAATGCCCCGGCTGACCATCCGACCGACTCTGAACCCGTGTCAGAGGAGGCGAAGCGGGAAGAGCGCGATTTCCGCAAAAAGCTGAATCAAGACGCTCGGGAAGTGGTGTCCCATTCCATTCATCATAAGGTAAAGCTCGTCGTTCACCGTCCGGATTACGATCAGGCAAATCAGCAGGAATATGCCCGGCTGAGCAAGGGATTGATGCCGATCGTGCAGGAAATCGCAAGAAAGACGCTTCCGCTGCTGGAGCACGAGGCTTCCTTTGACTTTGCCAAGAATCATTACTATGGCAGCAAGTTTCAAGCGGACAGCGTGGCTTACCGGGATTTCCGGTATTTTGCCAAAAAACGTCCTCCGACGGAATCGCCTTCGCTTGTGGTCGGTCTGAGGGTGGACGAATCGGCTTCGATGAAGGCTTTCGGCAGGTTGGAAGCGGCCAAACGCGCAGTGATCGCCGTATATGAATTTTGTCAGCTGTGTCATATCCCCGTTTTGATCTATGGCGATACGGCGGACGCTTCCAGACTGGAGCAAATGTCGGTTTATGCCTATACCGATTTTGAGCGAATCGATGCGAATGACCGTTTCCGACTGACGGGGATTCGGGCCAGAAGCAACAATCGCGACGGCATGGCTTTAAGAATTATGGCGGAACGGCTGGCTGTCACGCCGCAAAAGACGAAGCTCTTGATCAGCATTAGCGACGGGCAGCCGAAAGCGATGGACGATTATACCGGAAGCTACGCCATTCAAGACATGCAGCAGACGATCGCCGAATACGAGCGGAAAGGAATTACATTTCTTGCCGCCGCGATCGGTCAAGACAAGGACGTCATCAGCCAAATCTACGGGAATGAGCGCTTCCTGGATATTACCAATTTACATGGATTTCCGGCCAAGCTGGTTCGGATTATCGCCCGGTATTTATGATTAACGGGCCCGGAAGGAGAGACTAAACAATGGATAAGAGCAAACGCAAGGAGCTGCTGGAGGAGTTTAAGCAGATTAAGACTTACATGGGTATCATTCAAATTACAAACAAAGTCAGCGGCAAAATTTTCGTGGACAGCTACCCGAACTTGAAGAACAAATGGATGACCATCAAGATGCAGCTGGATATGGGGAGATTCGCCAATTTAGAGCTGCAAAAGGATTGGAAGGAGCTCGGGGCCGAAGCCTTCACCTATGAGGTGCTGGAGGAGCAGAAAACGGACGATGTGACGGATATGAAGTGGGAGCTCAAAATGATGGAAAAGCCGTGGCTGGAAAAATTGCAGCCCTACGGGGACAGAGGATATAACAAGCCGCCAAGACAGTGAATCCACTTCCGCTCGATGCACCGCCCCGCAAAGCAAGGTTGAATCAAGGAAGGTGAACCCGGGCGCTTTGCGGGGAGCCCGGGGATGTAGGGAATTTTAACTGGGTCCTAAGTATTTCTGTATAAATTGGAGGAATTAGGAACTGAGCATCGAATCCTAAATTATGGTGTTTTAATCATGAAATAGGAGGATGTTCATGAGCGAAAAGGCCGAAGTCCGTCAAATTAGCTCCTTAACCGAGGGATATGAGGAACAAAAGCCGACTTTTATGCAAGCGATACAAGAAGAGATAAGTCTCCCTTTCCCGATCGATAAGTTCAGATTTTTAATTAAGGAATTATCCGCACAACAAAAACGAGCCATAGCCCATTTTTTAAATTTCCCCATCGTTTTCTCCAAGTATAAGAAATTTCCCGATGCACTCTTTCAAAAACTACTCTTCCAGCTGCAAAAACATTACCTCACTTCCGATCGAGAACGACTTTGTTGGGTTATCATATTCGCCGTGTTCGATTTGTTGAAAAACGAATCTCCTGGCTCTCTGGAAACATTTTTGGCTACAAAAGAGGATCATATCTTAAAATTTGGGCGATGGCATGTTTATTGGGCTCTCCGGTTTCATCCTGGCCGTACGATAGAAAGAACATCTTGGGAAGAGGCCATAAGAGAGTTTGAAGAAGGATTGGAAGAGAAGGCTCCGGAAGCGAAGAGCTCGCAAAATGATCGTTCCAACGACGAAAAGCAATCTGTTATAGAGCAAAAGCTGAAGAACGAGTTTGCCATACGCCAGGCGAAGGAAAAGGAAGCCCAGCAGCTGCGCAAGGAGCTTGGAGCTCAAACGAAAAAGCTGGAGCAACTCGAAAAAGAAAAGCAACAATTAGCGGCGGAGCTGCTGATCTTGAAAGAAGAAGCGCTGAAGCAAAAGGCGGAAGCAGACGCCTACCGGAATCAGCTGGAAGCTCGGCTGAATCGTATGAAACAGGAAAAAAACGATCTGCAAGATCTTGTGAAAGAAACTGAGTTGAAAGTTCAGGAAATGAAAGCGAATGCGGTAAAAGCGGCGTATGAAGTGGAGCAATGGAAACAACAGCATGAGAGGAAGGGGCAAAGTAACACACAAGAGCTTATCGCGCTTCTTTTACATTCCTTGCTGCCGGAGTCGGACAAGCTTTATCATGAGCTTCGGCAAGCCAATCCGGAGAACGCATCTGTTCTTCGGGCGCAGATAAGGAAAATTTTTGACTTGATCGATCTTTTGGAACAGTTTCGGCAAGAAACCGGGCAGGCGCAACCGCAAGATCTTGTACAGGTAAGCGATCCTTCGTTTGAACCGGTTCCAAGCGAACCCGAGGCGAGCCGGCAATCTTGTGTCGGTACGTTCTACAGACGAGATCATGGCGGTTACGTCGTCATGGAGGACGGAAAATCGTTTAACGTTACGGAATCGATGGTCCATCAACACGGGCTTGAGCATGAAGCCGAAGTCCAATGCTCGCCAGGCAAGCAACAAAACGGCATGACACTCTATGAAATTGAGCTTTTACTCCAAGGGGACGATACGTATGCTCCGATCCGCCAATTTGATGGATATGTCGAGCTCGGAAATTATTTCACCTGGTACTGTGTAGACATCAACAATGCACAAAACCGATATCCATTGCACCGACGAGATATTGAAATCCAACAGCCTAATGACGGAGATCCGTGTCTATTCAATGTTGCGGACGAAGGGCGATTTGCCCGATTATCCCGATTGTACCGGAAAACAAAGCAGTCTGCGGCCGAGCAAGAATTCAAAGCGTATAAGCCATCTTTACTCCGGAGGCAAGCCGAGAAACCGAAGCCCGATCCATTCTTGGAAAACTGTAAAATTGTCATTGTCGGCGGTCTGCGGAAATGGTTTGAGGGGGTTGTGGCGGAGACAGGCGCAACCCTCATCCATGATAGCGGCGATGCCCCGGAGCGAATTCACGCGGATTTAAGCAAAGCCGATGCCTTATTTTTTCTACTGACGGCCACATCCCACCGAGCTACCTGGAGCTGCGTTGAAATTGCAAAGCAAAAACAAATTCCACATTTTGTTATTCAAGGGTCAAAATCAAACTTACGCATGCTTCTGTGGGAAAATCGGGAATTGATTACAAGGAAGCAAAAAATATAATTTTTGACATCGTTGCTCTTTGCAAAATTTGAAAAAAAATCCGAGCGCAAGGATTGCCGGGTGATCGCCCGCAGCTTGCTGTCTTTGATGAAGCCGGAAGGTCCTACAAGGAAGGCTCTTTCGGCAACGTCATTTTCAGCTGCGGGGCATGAAGAAATGCGAAGGTTTGTCCGGCAAGCTGCTGACTCAAGAAGAACTGGCTTCCGCTCTCGGTGCCGTTTATGCCGACATCATGAAAGCCGAGGGCTTTCCTCCTCCCTTATACATAACGAACTCAAATGCTGGTCCAGCAAGTATTCCAGCCGTTCCGGCGAGAGTCGCCCTGGCTGCATCAGTTGGTGTATGGCCAGTCCGTCGACCAGCGCGTACAATTTCTCCGCTTCCAAAGCGGCATCCAATCCCGATTTCGCCAGATTGGACTCTACCAAGGTTTCAATGACGAATTCAGCGGTCCGATACAAGCCGTTCTGCATTTCTTCACTTACTTTCTTTAGCTCGGGATAAATCATGACCTTAGCGTTAAATAAAAACCAAACCTCTATCTCCTTTGTTCTCTCCTCATTTACAGGCAAAAACTGCAAAAGCAGTTGCTTCAAATCCGGTAAAAACGGCTTCTCGACAGTAAGCTCTGCAACACGATTTTGGACGCGCTGAGCATAAAGGCCCATGCAAAAGGCAAAAAGCTCGACCTGAGTGGAAAAGTAATGCCGCATCGATCCTACGGACAGACCGGCTTCTTTTGCGATATTGCGGACGGTAGCCTGTTCCAGTCCAAATTTTTGGATGACTCTCAAGGCGGCTTGAGCAACAATATGTCGCTGTTTCTCATGATCAACGATTTTTGGCATAGCTCTATTATATCGTTTTGTTTTTTATAATACAATGTGCTACAATGATTTTTGTAATACGATTGTACTAAAAAAAGAGAGGGACTACTGCCCGAATGAACATCAATGTTAGACACAAGAAACCATCAACAAAATTAAAGTGGAAAAGGATGCTGCTCGTTGTATTTTCTATTGTTACACTCCTTTTCGGATCAGGATTTATTTATGAATGGATTGCATCGAAGCAAGCCAAGAAGGATTTTCCCCCTCCAGGAAAACTAGTCGAAGTTGGCGGTTACCGTTTGCATCTTCAAAAATTGGGCAGCGGATCTCCAACAATCATTCTCGAAGCGGGAAGCGGGGAAACAAGCCTGTCCTGGAGAAATATTCCTGAACAACTGGCCGAATTTGCTACCGTTGTAACCTATGATCGCGCCGGTTATGCCTGGAGCGAGAAAGCAAATACGGCACGAACAGGAGCAAACATCGTACAAGAGTTGCATTCAGCCTTGAAAAAAGAGGGAATCGACGGACCTTACCTGCTTGTCGGTCATTCATTGGGGGGGTTGTACGCACGGTTATTCGCACAGACCTACCCGAATGATATCACTGGCTTAGTGCTTATTGATGCCAGACCCGAAAACGATGAGCGTGAGGGCAAGCCGATTCTTGAGCGGGAAAATTTCGCCGAAAACCCGCCTGCGTCGTTCTTAAAGCTCTTAAAGATGTCGGGAGGCTTCCGGTTATCCCAGGACTATATGCTGGAAGGTTTGGTTCCGAAAGAAGATAGAAAACAGTTTATCAATGTTATTGCGACGCCGAACTATTTTGAAGCCAAAGAACAAGAGGGGGATTTGGCAGGCACTACGGAAGACGCGGTTCGGGGACAAAACCTGGGCTCTCTGCCCGTAAAAATCATTGCCAGAGGGCTTCCTCAAAATTACGCCGCATTCGGCATTTCGGAAGAAGGCGGGAAGCGGCTAGAGGAGATCTGGCAGGCCGGACAACGAAATATGCTGAAAATTTCCACCGATAGCGAGCTTATCATTGCCAAGCAAAGCGGCCATATGGTAATTCACGACGAGCCCGGTCTGGTCATCGAAACGATCCGCAGTTTATTGGGGCATTGAGATAGTAGGGAATAGTAAGAAAACGATTATTCAATGAAACAGCGGCAGTCCGGGAACTTTACCCACCCAAGGCTGCCGCTTTGAATATGAACAAGGAGTTTATGTTCCGGTTTGTTGATTTGAAAAGCTTTTCAGATATTTTGCAGCTGAATGCAGGGTAAAGTCTGTGGTTTTGTCTGTAGGGGGAAACGCGCCAATAAACAAAGAAAATCCTTTAAAAAACCACTTTACAACGACCTGCAATCTCACTAATAATAGAGTGGAATGGTTCGCTAAGCTAGAAGCCATGCTTCGATTAAATTTGAAAAGCTTTTCAAACACTAATTTTACGTCCGGGAGTGATAAGCGGTGACATGGACATTGACGAACAATGAATTGACTCCGAAAGCTTTGCTGAATCTGGAAAGCTTATTTTCTTTGGGCAACGGGTATCTTGGCGTTCGCGGCAACTTTGAAGAAGGCTACCGCCCGGAGATGGTCTCGATCCGGGGCACGTACCAGAACGCGTTTCATGACGTGATCGAAATTCCTTACGGAGAAAAGCTTTACGCCTTCCCGGGAACCCAGCAGAAGCTGCTCAATATCATCGACGCGCAAACGATCAAGATCTATTTGGGCGACGACGAGGAAGAGTTCTCTTTATTTGCCGGGGAAGCGGTTGCTTATGAGCGGCGGCTTCATCTTGACCGCGGCTATTCCGAAAGAACGGTGCACTGGCGTTCTCCGGGCGGCAAAGAAGTGAAGCTCCACTTCCGGCGCGTCGTTTCCATGACCGTCAGAGAATTGTTTGCGATTGACCTGCGGATCGAGCCGGTCAATTTCACCGGGCGGGTTAAAGTGGTGTCGACTGTCAACGGAGACGTATCCAACTTCGCAGATCCGAATGATCCCCGGGTCGCCTCCGGTCATTCCAAACGTCTGCAAGTGGAAGAAGCCGGGGAAAAGCAAGGCTACGTCTACGCAATGGACCGCACCCTGGTGTCCGGCTTGAAGACGGCTTGCGTCAGCCGCCATACGGCATCCGGCGCGGCCGAAGTCAAGAGCGCTAACGGCGAAACCGTACTGACGTTTGACTTGACCGAACCGGTTCGGGTGACGAAATGGAACGTGTATACGGATACTTTGCGCCACCGGGATAATCTCGTCGAACAGGCCATCGGCATTCATGAACAGCTCGGCGGGCTGACGTTTGAAGAACTGCTGGATGCTCAAAAAACGTATCTCGACGACTTTTGGGCAAACGCCGATATCCATATCGAAGGAGACGGCAGCCTGCAGGAAGGAATCCGCTTCAATCTCTATCATCTGCTCCAGTCGGTCGGCCGGGACGAATACAGCAATATTTCGGCCAAGGGCTTGTCCGGGGAAGGCTACGAAGGCCATTATTTCTGGGATACGGAAATTTACATGTTCCCGGTCTTTCTGATGACGAAGCCGGAGATTGCCCGCCAGCTGCTGATTTATCGTTATTCGACCTTGGATCAGGCCCGGGCCCGGGCCAAAGAAATGGGGCATAAGCAAGGAGCCTTGTTCCCATGGCGCACGATTTCCGGGACGGAATGCTCGTCGTTCTTCCCGTCGGGCACGGCCCAGTACCATATTAGCGGGGATATCGCCTACAGCTACATCCAGTATTATCTTGGCACGCAGGACGACGAATTCATGAAAACGTACGGCGCCGAATTGCTGTTTGAAACGGCGCGTCTCTGGCTTGATATGGGTCATTATTTGAATGGCGAGTTCCGGATCGACAACGTGACCGGTCCCGACGAATATACGTGCGTTGTCAACAACAACTACTATACCAACGTCATGGCCAAGCATAATCTGAAGTGGGCGGCCAAGGCATACGGGCTGCTGGCCGAAATTGCCCCGGAGGTTTTAGACCGGTTGTGCGCGCGGCTGAACGTGACGAAGCAGGAAGCGGAAGCATGGCACCAAGCGGCGGAATGTATGTACCTGCCATACGATTCAGCGCTGAATATTAACCCACAGGACGATACGTTCCTGCAAAAAGCGGTTTGGGATTTTGAAAACACGCCGGAAGAAAAATACCCGCTGCTGCTGCATTACCATCCGTTGACGCTCTACCGTTACCAGGTGTGCAAGCAAGCGGATACGGTGCTCGCCCATTTCCTGTTGGAGGACGAGCAGGAGCTGGAGACGATCCGCAACTCTTATACCTATTACGAGAAGATCACGACCCATGATTCGTCACTGTCTTCCTGCATTTTCAGTATTATGGCCTCCAAGCTGGGATACGATGCCAAAGCTTACGATTATTTCATCGAAACGGCCCGTCTCGATCTCGACAATACGCACGGCAATACCAAAGACGGCCTGCATATGGCGAACATGGGCGGCACTTGGATGTCGATCGTTTACGGTTTTGCCGGCTTGCGCTTGAAAGAGAGCGGGCTTTCGCTGGCGCCTGCAATTCCAGGGCAGTGGGACCGGTATTCGTTCCAGCTTCAATACCGCGGACGGAAGCTCGCCGTGGATGTCGACCGTCAGAGCATCCGGCTTACGCTGGAAGAAGGCGAAGCGCTGACGCTCAAGCTGTACGGGGACGACGTGACGCTGCAGCACAATCGGCCGTCGGAGCAAGCCTTGAAAGCTAACTAACCGAGCGGTCCAAGCTTGGCTTATAGAAAGGGGAAGCAGAATATGAACACACCGGTGCAAGCGGTCATTTTCGATCTGGACGGCGTCATTACGGATACGGCCGAATACCATTACGAGGCGTGGAAGGCGCTGGCCGAGGAGCTGGGCATCCCGTTTACGCGCGAATTCAACGAGGAGCTGAAAGGGATCTCCCGGATGGAATCGCTGGAAAAAATTCTCGTCCTTGGCGGCAAAGCTCACGATTTTACCGAGGAACAAAAAAACGCGCTTGCGGACAAAAAGAACGAGCATTATTTGACCTTGATTCAAAATATTACTCCTGCGGACGTATTGCCGGGCATCAACGAATTTATTGCCGAGATTGAGGCCCAAGGGCTTAAGATCGGACTGGCGTCCGCCAGCAAAAACGCGCTTGCGGTTCTGGAGTCGCTCGGTCTCAAGGACAAGTTCCACGCGATTGTGGATGCGAAGACGGTGCAGCGCGGCAAGCCGGACCCCGAAATCTTTCTAAAAGCCGCTCATTTGCTGGAAGTGGAGCCCGGCGCTTGCATTGGCGTCGAAGACGCGGCGGCGGGAGTCGAGGCGATTAAAGGAGCGGGCATGTTCGCGGTAGCGATTGGCGCGAAAGAGCTGTTCGCCCATGCCGATCTGGTGTACGAACGCACGGACGAGCTTTCCTTGGAAGCCATCTTGACGCTGGTTCGCTAAACGGATCATCCCAGAATAAAAGCAAAATAAACCTCCGGAGCCGCTGTGAAGGTGGAGCCGGAGGTTTGTTCTTAAGCGACATTCGGGCGATTTGACGAAGGATGGCAAATCATTTACAATGAAACAGGTATGAAAACCTTTTCATACTTATTCCCCTGAATCGGGAGAGTAGTATATTATGGCTACGATAAAAGATGTTGCAAAATTGGCGGGCGTGTCCATAAGCACCATTTCGCGGGTGCTGAATGCGCCGGACAAAGTATCGCAGGACAAAAGGGAACGGGTTCTCCGCGCGATCGAACAATTGAAATATCACCCTAATGCGTTGGCAAGAGGTCTGATCCATAAAAAGACGAAAACATTGGGGATTTTAATTCCTGATATTTCCAATTATTATTACGCCGAAATGTTCCGCGGCATGGAGGATGCGGCACAGGAATTCGGGCATAACATTATCATCTGCAACACCGATAAGGACAAGCAGCGGATGATCTCGGCGCTCCGGAGCATGAAGGAGAAGCAGATCGACGGCTTCGTGTTCACCAGCGAGCCGGTTTATCCCGATTATTACGAAATCTTTAATCAGCTCGGCTTGCCGGTCGTGCTGGCTTCCACACAAAGTCTGGAATACGCCATTCCTTCGGTCAAAATCGACGACGAGCAGGCCGGCTTCGATGCGGCGCAATATTTGATCGATTGCGGGCACCGGCGGATCGCCATGATTAGCGGGCCGCACCTCGACCCGATCGCCGGAATGTCCCGTCTTCAAGGCTTCATGCGGGCGATGAGAACAAACGAGCTTGACTTCGATTCCGCCCGGTGCGTGGAGTTCGGGAACTACCGTTATGACGACGGCTATGCGGCGATGGAGAGACTGTGGGACAAAAATCCGGAGCTGACCGCCGTGTTCGCGGCAAGTGACGAGATGGCGCTGGGGGCGATTTATTTCCTTTATCGAAGCGGAGTCCGGGTGCCCGATGAGGTGTCCATCCTCGGGATGGACAATACGAGAATCGCCTGCATGTCGCTGCCGCGGTTGACCACCGTCGCCCAGCCGATTTACGAGATCGGCTACAAGGCCGTGCGAACGCTTCAGGAAGTGCTGGACGGAGCAGGTCCGGCCACACTTAGAACGTATCTTTCGCATCAAATCGCCACCCGCGACACGGTAAAAAATGTAAACGGCGAAATTTTCTAAAAAATTAATGTTGCAAATTCGGACGGTTGTGTTTTAATATCTTTTTATACAAGTGGATAAAACAGGGCAACGGTGCCATGGCTGCAGAAGTGTGTAATTTCGCTTCTGCTCCAAGGCATTTTTTTGTTTCCGAAACGACTGGGATCAAAACTAGAAAGGGCGGGAGATAAAGTATGAGGCTGGTCGAACCTAAGAGAACGGAAAGACCATCGGGAAGCGTCAAAACAACCAAAGCGATCGTTTCGATATTAGCCGCCGCATTCGTAAGCTTGTCGGCAGGCTGCAGTCCATCGACCACAACGCAGCAGGAAGTCAAGACCCGAGCGGAACAACCTGCGCCGTCCCCTTCGCAACAACTGGCCCTACTGCACTGGGCTCCGGCCAATCACAAAGCGATTCAAGCGTTAATCGACGACTACGGTATCGGCAGCAAAAGCTATAACAAGGACAAAAGGCCTTACGCCGTCTTTGATTGGGACAACACCTCCGCATTCAACGATGTCGAAGAAACCTTGTTGACGTACCAGCTTACGAACTTGCAGTTTAAAATGACGCCGGAACAATTTGTAAGCGCAATCAAAAAGAATATCCCGAAGGATAATTTCAAGAAAGAATTCAATAATAAGGCTGGGAAGCCTGTCCAGATCGATCTCATTAGCGAAGATTTGGGCGCGGATTACAAGTATCTGTATGAAAACTACAAAGGGTTCAAGGGAACCAAATCTTTGGAGGAAATCAAAGCGACCCCGCAATATCAAGATTTTGTCGCCAAGGCCAGATATCTGTACGAAGCGATCGGGGGAACCTTCAGCCCGGATGTCAGCTATCCTTGGGTAACGTACTTATTTTCCGGCATGACGGAGAAGGAAGTGCGTCAATTGGCGGGAGCCTCCATCGATTACAATCTGCAGGACGCCATCGGCGAGAAAACGTTGACCAGTCCGGGCGAATTGCCGGGTCAAGCGGGCGTTGTCGAAGTGAAGATTAAAACCGGCTTGCGGGCGTTCGCGGAGCAGCAAAATCTGTATAAAACGTTCATGGACAACGGAATCGACGTCTATATATGCTCCGCTTCCTTTGTCGATGTGGTTAAAGAATTTGCGTCGAACCCGAAATACGGCTATTCCCTCCCGGAGGATCACGTCCTGGCAATGGAGCTGGAACGGGATGCCGCTGGGGTCATCCAGCCGGAATATCGCAAGGGGTACGACCAGACGCAGGGCAAAGGAAAGACGAAGACGATCGAGCGTTTTCTGGTATCAAAATACGGGCACGGGCCGCTCTTCGTGGCCGGAGACAGCGACGGCGATACGGAGATGCTGACGGATTTTAAAGACATGAAGCTGGGATTGATCGTAAACCGCTTGAAGGGAGGGGAAATCGGGGAATTGTCGAAAACGGCGGCTAACGGCATCGGCACAGGAAACGCCAAATATTTGCTGCAAGGAAGAGACGATAATACAGGAGCCTTCCGAAATACCGAAAAAAGCGTTAGTTTAGGATCGTCCGAAGAGAAATTGCTGAAATAGTCCTCATAGCCCACATGAAGGAGAGAACTGACGTATGGAAAATCATGAATTGAAGAAGACGTTAAAGCCGATTCATCTTTGGGCAATTGCGGTCGGGATGGTCATCTCCGGTCAATATTTCGGGTGGAACTACGGGTTTGAGCAGGGCGGAATTATGGGTCTTGCGATCGCTTCGTTGCTCGTCATCGTATTTTTTACCTGTTTCATATTCAGCTATTCCGAGCTGTCCACGTCCATTCCGAATGCTGGCGGGCCTTCGGCTTACGCGGCAAGAGCGATGGGGCCGTTCGGCGGCTTTATTGCCGGAATCGCGTGTCTGTTGGAATTTGTGTTTGCACCGCCGGCTATTGCGGTTTCGACCGGGGCGTACGTGCATTTCCTGATTCCGGCGGTTGAACCGGTCTATGTGACCATCGGCGTGTTCGTATTTTTTATTCTGATCAACCTGGTGGGGATGAAGGGTGCCGCGCTGATCGAGCTTGGCGCGACGATCGCCGCGTTGATCGGGCTTGCGATTTTTTACGCAGCGGGGCTGCCGCATGTGAAGATTGAGAATTTGGTGAACGAGAATGCGTTTATCGGGGGAAGCGGCGGCGTCATGGCGGCCATTCCGTTTGCGATCTGGTTCTTCCTCGCGATTGAAGGCGGGGCGATGGCGGCTGAAGAAGTCAAGAATCCGAAGCGGGACATTCCGCGCGGCTTTATCTCCGGCATTTTGACGCTGACTACAGCTACGCTATTGACGCTGTTCGTAACGGCCGGTCTTGGAGGAGGCATCGGAAAACCGGCAGATTATCCGCTTCCTCAGGCGCTTGGAAGCGTTTACGGCGAAGGCAGCTGGCTGGCCATGAGCGTGGCGATTATCGGTTTGTTCGGCCTGATTGCCAGCCTGCACGGCATTATTATCGGCTATTCCCGGCAGACGTACGCGTTGGCCCGCGCCGGCTATTTCCCGCAGTTTCTGGCTAAACTCAATTCCAAAAGCGTACCGGTATGGGGGCTCATCGTCCCGGGGGCGATCGGCGTCATTTGCGCCGGCTCCGCCGATTTTGCCAATGCCTTGATCCTGCTTGCGGTATTCGGAGCGGTCGTCATGTACTGTCTCAGCATGATTTCCTTGTTCATTCTGCGCGTGAAGGAACCGAATATGGAGCGGCCTTTTAAAGTGGCCTTCCCTGTTATTCCGGCCATCGCGCTGATTCTGGGGCTGGTGTTCCTTTATTGCGTGATCCGCTACAGTCTCATGACGACCTCGCTTCCGCTGTTCGGCATGAATGTTCCGCTCTGGGGCGTCGTAGTTGTCATTTTCGCAGTAGCCGTGCTTTATTACCTGGTTCGCGTAAAGCCAGCCGACGCTCCCGCGGGGGAAAGCACCGTACTGGATTAGAACTCGTGCAGCCGGCGGTTTCGGCCGGGCGGCAGCGTCACCGCAATGAGCTGCCGCTTCGGTTCAATCGGCGGGGCGTTTGCGCAGCATATGACGAAGCAGCTGCTTCAAGTCTTGATCGCTTTGCTCCGTCTTCGGATAATCGAGCTCGTAGGAAAAAATCATTTTGACCAACATAAACGCGGTAAGCGGCAGCGGCACCTGGGCATAGTGCCCTTGCTGCTGCCCTTCCCGGATCAAGCTGCCGATCAATTGAACGGCGGCTTCTTCGGATTGGACGAAGCACTTTTCAATCTCCGCAAGCCGAAATTCTTTGTATTCCTCGAACAAGGTGGAAACGAAAGGGTCCTGATGCACCTCCGCGCTTAAATAGCCAAGAATGCTGCGCAGACGCACCAAAACATCGCTCTCCTGTTGAAGCTCGGCGAAAGCCTTGGACCGCATCTGGTTGACATGCCGCATGTAGCAATCCATCAGAATTTGGGTCTTATCCTCGTAATAGTAATAGATTGTTCCTTTACCGATCCCCGCCTTCTCCGCAATCTTGCTCAGCGTTGTCCGCCGGACCCCCGAATGGAGGAACAGCTCAGTTGCCGCTTCGATGATTTTTTGTTTTTTGTCCGGTTGTTTCATTGACCCGTCCATGCCCCCATTGTATATAATCTGCTATCTATTATTCATTAACCTGATTAAATAGTCAATATTTGCCAAAATTGTTGGAATGTCTTATTATTAAATTATGACCAATGGATAAATTTGGTCGATTTTTTCACTCAAATTTCGACCGTTTTATGCATTTGGTCGAATTTAAGGCGGTGTGATGTTAACTCTAGAGCCGAAAGGCGCAACAAACTAAACGATGAGGAAAGAAGGTAGAAAATCATGTGCGGAATTGCAGGATGGGTGGATTGGTCCAAGGACCTTTCCGAGGAACGGTCGGTGTTAACGGAAATGACGAGGTCCATTGCGCATCGCGGGCCGGATGCCGAAGGCTTCTGGTTGTCGGAACGGGCTGCTTTCGGGCACCGCCGCCTGATCGTGATCGATCCCGAAGGCGGGAAGCAGCCGATGCTTTATCGGGATGGCGAGCAGACCATCGCCTTGACTTACAACGGCGAGCTGTACAATTACCGGGAGCTGAGAAAGGAACTGGAAGGAAAAGGCCACCGGTTTGAAACGAATTCCGATACGGAGGTGCTTCTGCATTCGTATGTCGAGTGGAAGGAAGATTGCGTAAAGCATTTTAACGGCATTTACGCGTTTGGCATCTGGGATGAGCAGCGCGGGCAGCTGATGCTCGGCCGGGATCACCTTGGGGTAAAACCGCTGTTTTTTGCCAGAAGAGGAAGCGCCATTATTTTCGGGTCGGAAATCAAGGTGCTGCTGGCGCATCCGCTGGTGGAGCCCGTCGTCGATCGTGAAGGGCTGGCGGATCTTTTTGGCATGGGGGCAATGCGGACACCCGGACAAGGGGTGTTCAAGGATGTCGAGGAGGTCAAAGGAGGCCATTACGTGACGTTTACGGCCGAAGGCAGCGACAATATCTGCTACTGGAAGCTGGTAAGCCGCAAGCATACGGACGATACCGAGACTACGGTCCGGACGATCCGCTCGCTGCTCGAAGATACGGTGAAGCGGCAGCTCATCTCGGATAAGCCGGTCGTCTGCATGCTGTCCGGCGGGCTCGACTCCAGCGGATTGACGGCGCTCGCCGGCCAAAATTTCCATGAACAGGGGAAGAAGCTCCACACGTATTCGATCGATTTTGTAAACAACGACCGCGATTTCGAAGAGGATTTTATGCGGCGCGACAAAGACGAGCCTTGGGTCAGGCGGGTATCCGAGCATGTCGGCACGGAGCATCATTCCGTCGTCTTTGGGCCGGAGAAGCTGATCGAGCATTTGCTTGAGCCGATGCGGGCCCGCGACCTTCCGAGCGTAGGCGAGATTGAAACCTCGCTTTATTTGCTGTTTACGGAAATGAAGAAGGATGCGACGGTGGCGCTGTCCGGCGAGTCCGCAGACGAAGTGTTTTCCGGGTACCCGTTCTTTTATCAAGAGCAGTTTTTGAATGCCGACGTGTTTCCGTGGCTGCTGAACTTCGGCTATGCCTCGGACGTGCTCAAAGCGGATATTCAGGACATGCTTCAGCTCGAAGCGTACCGCAAGCGGCGTTTCCAGGAAGCCGTCGGCGAGATTCCGTTCCTCGAAGGCGAAGAGGAGCTTGAGCGGAAGCAGCGGCAAATCTCGTACCTGTTCATCATGCGCTTCCTGCCTTATATGCTGGACCGCAAAGACCGGGCCAGCATGATGACGGGCTTCGAAGTGCGCGTGCCGTTCTGCGACTACCGGCTCGTGGAATACTTGTGGAACGTACCGTTCAAGCTGAAAAGCATCGATCATATCGAAAAAGGTATCCTGCGCCGTGCCTTCGAAGGCGTTCTTCCGGATGACGTCCGGAATCGCCGGAAGAGCGCTTACCCGAGCACGAAGGACAAAGCTTACTTCGATCTGATCAGCCGGTGGATGCTTGACATTCTCGACGACCCGAACGCTCCGATTCATGCGTTGATCGATACCGGGAAGGTGAGGCTTATCGCGGAAGGCAAAAGCACCGTAGAGAGCGGAACCGACGCCCGCGCGATTCTGGATTACCTGGTGCAGGTGAATTGCTGGCTTAAGGAATATGGCGTCAAGCTGGAGCTTGGGGCGTAGACCGCGGGAGGCCGTGCATACGATTCCGGCCGGACTGGATATTCTATACATGCTAAGGCAAAACGACCGACAAGCGAGGGAACCTGATGGCGGAACTCAAAGCCTCCGACAAAGAAAAGCAGCCACAAGGAAGCGAAAAGGAGTCATTTAGCGAAATGAACGAATTCGAGCATAACCGGAATCCGGTCGCCTCCGCGCAGAAGCAAATGGCATCGCAGGAAACGGCCGGCGTCCTGGAGCAGGAATAGCCCGGTTCAGGCAGAGGAATGGAGCAGCAGGCGTGCAGTCCGCGTTTCGGCGCAGGCTGCGCGTCAAGCTCCGGTCCTGCGCTCCGGCGCGTCCGGTTCCTTTTCGGAATCCCCCTCATTCTTCGTACAACGTCCCATGCCCTCTAGCTTTGACCTCATTCGATTCTCTCTCATTTCGATTCCACGATACTCCAGCACGATACTCCGTTTCATCATGTTCACAAAGTCCTCCAATATGACAGTAGATGTCATGTGCGGCACGTATACTTGATCTAGGAAGGTGCGGTACCTAAGACAGACGGAAACGAGGAGGATACAGGATGGAAGGAGCCATTGTCATCCAAGGCGCCTATGAAAATAATCTGAAGCACGTCTCGCTGAGCATTCCGAAGAACAAGCTCGTCGTCTTGACCGGATTGTCCGGCTCGGGAAAATCGACGTTGGCGATGGACATTTTGCAGAAGGAATGCCAGAGGCAGTACATGGAATCGATGGGCATGGTCACGGATGCGATCGACAAGCCAAAGGTGGAATCGATCACCGGTCTTTCCCCGTCGATTGGGGTCGGCCAACAGATCGCCAACCGGAACCCAAGGTCCACGCTGGGGACGGTCACGGAGATTTATACGTATTTACGGGTTTTGTACGCCCGGCTCGGGGAGCGGCCGTGTCCGTCGTGCGGCGCCACGATAAGGCCCTCGTTCGAACCGGCCGGAGAAGGAGTGGCTCCCGGGGCGAAGCTTCTGGAGGAGAGCCATAGCTCGGAAACGGATCGCTGTCCCCAATGCCGGTGCGCGGTCCCCAAGCTGAAGATGGCCCACTTCTCCTTCAACAAGCCGGAAGGCGCCTGTGAAGCGTGCGCCGGACTGGGAATCGTGACAAGCCTGGAGACGGGCTTGGTGTTCGATGAAGAGCGGAGCTTTCGCGGCGGCTGCGTCACTTTTTGGGACGGCATGTTCATCGATTATTATTCCGACGTGCTGCAGGCTGCGGCGAAGCATTACGGGTTTACGTTTGATCCGGACGCGCCTATGAAAGACTACAGTCCGGTTCAGCGGGATTTGCTGCTTCATGGCGTGGAAAGCGAGCCGTTTGCGGGACGTTTTCCTAGCATCAAGGCGCCCAAGTCGGTCGGAAAAGGACGGTTCGAGGGTGTGCTGACTTATTTGCACCGGCGGCACCGGGAGCAGACCGGAGATACCGCTCAGTCGAGGAAGCTGGCGGGCTATTTCACCCGCCGCCCTTGTCCCGCATGCGATGGAACGCGTCTGAGAAGCGATAGCCGCCGGGTCAAGATAAACGGGCAATCGATTGCCGAAATTTCATCATGGCCGCTTCACCGCCTGATGGTGTGGCTGGACGAAATGCGGCCTGCCCTCTCCGAAGCGGGACAAAGCGTACTGGACCCGATCATCCAAGATATTGCGGAGCGCATGAGGCGGGTTACTAAGGTCGGTTTAGGGTATCTGTCGCTGGATCGGCAGGCCAATACGCTGTCCGGCGGGGAAGCGCAGCGTCTTCGGCTGGCCTCGCTGTTAGGCTCGGGTCTTACCGGTGTCTTGTACGTTCTGGACGAGCCGACGGCAGGGCTGCATCCGAAGGATACGGCTTCGCTCATCGGCGTACTGCAGCAGCTGCGCGACCTGGGGAATACCGTGCTTGTGATCGAGCATGACGTCGAAGTGATGGAAGCAGCCGATTATTTGATCGATATGGGGCCGGGCGCAGGCCGCCAGGGAGGGACGATCGTTGGCACCGGAACGTTGGAGGAGCTGAAGTCGAAGCCGGGCTCGGTCACGGGACAATTTCTGAGAAACGATCATGGACGACCGCTATCCTCCGAGCGAAGACCCGGCAACGGCGCCTTTTTAACCGTCCGGAATGCGGTTGCGCGAAACTTGAAAAACATCACGGTCGAGTTTCCTTTAGGCACGTTAATTGCGATTACCGGCGTTTCCGGCTCCGGAAAATCGACGTTATTGTTCGATCTGATCGATCCGGCCGGGCGACAGCAGGTTCAGGGGCGCACGGAAGGTGGCTTGGAATGCGGAAGCATCGACGGGCTCGGGCATATCGACAGATTGATTACGGTCGACCAAACGCCCATCGGACGTATCCAGCGTTCCAACATCGCCACGTATACCGACGTATTTACGCTGATCCGCAATTTGTTCTCCGAGCTGCCGGAAGCCAAGAAGAGAAAGCTGTCGTCGAAGCATTTTTCGTTCAATCTGCCCGGGGGAAGATGCGAGAAATGCCAGGGGCTGGGCGTGCTGCTGCTGGATATGCATTTTTTGCCGGACGTGGAGGCTGTGTGCCCGGATTGCGGCGGAAGGCGGTTTAAGGATGATATCTTGAGCGTCACGTACGAGGGCAAGAACATCTCCGAGCTTCTGGATATGACGGTCCGGGAAAGCTTGCACTTCTTCGGCAGGCATCGCGAGCTGGCGGACAAGCTGGCGCTGCTGTGCGAGGTGGGGCTTGGTTATTTGCAGTTGGGCCAGCCGGCGACTACGCTTTCCGGAGGAGAAGCTCAGCGTCTCAAGCTGGCTAAGGAATTAAGCAAAAAAACAAAAGGGCATACCGTGTACCTGCTGGACGAGCCGACGACAGGACTGCATCCTTCCGATGTGCGTCAGCTTCTCCTTCTGTTGAATAAACTGGTGGATTCAGGGAATACGGTTATCGTTATCGAGCATCATCTGGACCTGATCCGTGAGGCGGATTGGATCGTCGATCTGGGACCGGACGGGGGAGAAGCGGGCGGCTATCTTGTCGCGCAGGGCCGGCCGGAGCAAGTCGCACAAGCGGACGGATCTTATACCGCGGCCTTTTTGAGGCGGTCGCTGACCGGATAAAAGCGGTTCTTGAAAAATTGCCTCTTTACCTTAACCCTTATGTCATAGTTTATAATTAAGAACGGAGTATTTGGGTGAGGAGGCATTTTCCATGAAAATCAGTCAGTTGTCCAGAGCAACCGGCGTAAGCCCGCGTTCCATCAGGCATTATGAGAAGAAGAAGCTGCTTACGGCGAACCGGCTGGAAAACGATTACCGCGAGTTCGACGAGTCGGCTGTGGATCGTGTGAAAACGATCCAAATTTATCTTCGCTTAGGTCTGAGCACCGACGAAATAGAACAAGTATTGAACTGCAAGGACAATTATCCGGAGTATGCAGAGGACGAATATTGCGGCGAAATGCTGGCCGTCTATGAGGAGAAGCTGAACGAGATTAACAAGCAAATGAACGCATTGGCTACGGTTCAGCAGCGGTTGGAAAAGCAGATCCGTCAAATGAAAGAAAAGGGAATCGCGATGGGCGGCGGATATTAGACCGCTCGGACTATCGCGATGAACATCGATCCCGGTCCGGGGAACGGACCGGGATCGTTTTATGAAGACGTCCGACCGCCACCGGATTACGCAGACGGCTTGCCGAGCAGCTCGGCGAGGCGCGAAAATGCGTCGGCGCCTTGACCGGCGTCGATGGCCCGCCTGGCAACGGCATGAGCGGCGCTCAGTACGCTGGCGTCGATCCCGCGGGCTTGAGCGGCATGAATGATATGCTCCATACCGGCCGCCGCCGAGACGATGTTGGACTTTTCGCCGGGGTAATGCCCGTCGTCGACCTGCCGTGCGAATTCGGTCATAATGTCCGGCATGATGTGGACAATGCCCTGAGCGTAAACCACAAGATGCTTGGCTGCGATGTTCTCCGCCCGGGCCAAGGCAAGAGCGTGAATATAGCCGCTCATGGACGTCCAGAAGATATCCAGCAGAGCCACGTCATAGGCCGCTGCCCTTCCAGGGTCCGTGCCGAGATGCGAGGCGGTGCCTCCCAGACTGGCCAAGGCCGGCCGATTGGCCTCATACACGGCTTCCGGTCCGCAGTACAGAACGACTGCCGTGGATTGCCCGATGGTTGGCGTAGGGGTCATGATCGCGCCGTCGAGATAGTCGAATCCCCGCGCGGCTGCCCATGCGGCCATTTCGCGGGCCCGCTCCGGCGTATCGGCGGTAAGGTTAACCAACGTCCGCCCCTTTAAGGCATCTCCGGCAGGGGCGAGAATCGCATTTACGGCGTTGTAGTCCAATACGCAGATAATCACAAGCGGACTGGCGGCGACAGCTTCGACAACCGTATTGGCGAGAGCCGCTCCTTGTGCGACAAGCGCATCCGCCTTGGCGGGCGTGCGGTTCCAGACGGTCGTCGGATGGCCTGCCTTCAGGAACGCGCCGGCTAACGCCTGACCCATCGGACCTAGGCCGAGAACCGTTACCGATGTGCGGTTTTCGTTTGCCATTGGGATAACCTCCTCGTCATTGTGCTTACGTCAATTACGGCTTCTTAAGCAGTCCGGCCAGCCTGGAAAGGCCGTCCGCGCCATAGCCTTCAGCGACCGCCCGATCGACTAGGGCTTGAATCGGGGTGACCAATTCGGTGCTGATGCCCTGTTCTTGGCTGGCTTCGATCAGATTCACAAAGCCGATCTTGTTAATGTTGAGGCTGGAGACGTCGGTCGTATGAACGTTCGCGTCCATCGCTTGCGCTTGGAGGGGCAGAGAGGCCATCATGGCCTGCAGCCATGGAATGACAAGCGCCGTGAACGCGGATGCTTCGACCTTTTCCGTGCCGACCAACGCAACGGCATGGTAAAAACCGCCGAACATCCCGTACATCGCGCTGAGCAGAGCCAAGTCGTAGAGCGCAGCCAGACCGGCATCTTCGCCCAGGTATTTGCCGGAACCAAGTACGTCCAGCTCCTTCTGATAAGTCGTGAAAGCCTCCGACGATCCGCTGAAAAGCAGAAGTGCATTAGGCCCCGCAATCATCTGGGGCACCGCCATGATCCCGCCATCGAGGTAGTTTGCGCCTTGTTCAGCCGCCCACTTCGCCGCCTTGCGCGCCTGTTCCGGTTTTCCGTTCGTGAGATTCACCAGCGTACGTCCGGCCAGAAGTCCGCCTAAGGGGCTCAGGATGTTGTCGACGGCCTCGTAATCCAGCACGCAGACGACGATGAGCGGACTCGCCGACACCGCTTCCGCTGCCGTAGCCGCACGGACGGCTCCTTTGGCGACGAGAGCGTCGGCCTTCCCGGCCGAGCGGTTCCAGACGGTCGTCCGGTGGCCTGCCTTCAGGAACGCCTCGGCGAGCGCCGCCCCCATCATCCCCAGACCAATTACCGTGACCGGCGTAAGGCCGGCTGCTACTGCCTGCTCATGGTTTTCTTTTTCGTTTGGGTTGCTATTCATCAGTGCAAGCACTCCTTTCAACGTGTTCGACTTTATTCTAAAAGATTGACACTAGTGACAATGTCAATAAAAAAATTTTCTTTGCACCTGCTGCGACTCCGGAACCATTGAACCGGTCCGGGGATGGCTTGATATTTTTGACTTGAGAGTAACGCAAAAATTGTCGTTGACAAGAAATGAAAAGCAGTGTAATTTGAAGTTGACTGATCTAGTCAATCTAAAAGTCAGGAATAACATCTGAGCAAGTTGCGTCCGGCTTTGGGGTGATTGGATAAGCCGTAGCCGTTTGCTTCAAGCCCAAGGTTCATAAGCGGCCTACAAGAATAGCTGCGCCAAATTATTGACTGACTAAGTCAATCATAAACAAAAAAAGGAGCGATATCTTATGAACAACATGCGAAAAAAAGGAACAGCCCTCGTTATTGGAGGAGGCATTGCCGGATTACTGTCTGCACGGGTGCTATCGGATTATTACGAAGAAGTCGTGATCGTAGAGAAGGACGATTTTCCCGTCGGTCCGGAAGACCGGGCAGGCACGCCTCAATCGTTTCACCCGCATCGCTTCACCCAGCGGGGCAAAGAGATTATGACCCGCTTCTTCCCGGACTTCGAACAGGATTTGGCGGAGCAGGGAGCCCGATCGGTGCTGAACAAGACCGTGCACAACATGAATCAGTACGGAAGCGTGGTCGTTCAGTATCCGCGCAACGATTACAAGTTCAGCAGGGCTTTGCTGGAGTGGGTCGTTCGCAGGCGTGTCCGGGAAATTCCCGGCGTCCGGTTTCTTCCGAAGCATGAAGTGCTGCGCTTATTGACGACGTCTGATCATGCCGCCGTTACGGGGATTGCGGTCCGGGATCGGGGATCGGACGGGCAAGAAAAGGTTCTGATGGCCGATCTGGTCGTAGATACCAGCGGGCGTTCCTCCAAGCTGACTGCATGGCTGGAGAAGCTGGGATACGACGTGCCGCAGCCGGACCTGTTGAAGGTCAATCTAGGCTACAGCACCCGGCGGTACCGGATTCCTCCCAGTCAAGCCCATCTGACCGAAACGTGGGACACCGTGATCATTGGGGGGCAGCCGGCAAACGGTACATTCTCGGGCGTGTTTTCGATCATTGAGAATCAGATCGCAGAGGTGCTGCTCTACCGCCCTGGCGGACATTATCCGCCAACAGATGCGGAACAATTTGAGCAGGCGGTCGCCCAGCTTCCGAGCCCGCTTATTGCCGAGCTGCTGCAAGGGCTCGAGCCGATCACCAACCCGCGCGGATTTCGTGTGCCGGCCTTGCACCGCCATCATTTTGAACAAATGGACCGCTGGCCGTCCGGACTGTTGGTGCTGGGAGACGCTTTCTGCATCTACGATCCGATTTTCGGTCAAGGCATGACCGTCGCGGCGATCGAAGCGGAAGTGCTGGAAGCTTGCCTGCGCGAGCAATGGGAGGTCCCCCGGCCGCAATTCGAACAACGGGCGCTCCGAAACATTCAGGCTGCGATCGAACCGGCCTGGTGGTTGAACTGCGCGAACGACCTGCAGTGGGAGGGTGTCGAATATGCTGGCGTCGAGCCGCTAAAGGGCATTTCGTTCGGCCGGAGATATCTCGATCTGCATCTGGAACGCGCGACGGCCGGGCCCGATTTTAAGCTGTTCGGACTGTACTGGGCCGTGAATACGCTGTCGATGTCGCCGCAGGAAATGCTGAATCCGGATCTGGTCACGAGCGTGCTCGCGGCGACGGAGGAAGGCCGGCAGTGGCTTGACGAGCTCACGCAGCAGTACGGCCAGCCGCTGGAGCACGTATGGGACGACATCATACCCTCCTTCTCCGCAGCGCCTTATCCGTCCGCAAGCCGTTAAAGGCCGTTACAATCCGGCGATCGGGTTCAATAGCCATCGGATCATGAGAAATGGTATACTCATAGGCGACGTCTATCTATCCATGAATGGTCGTAAGATTTTCAGGCAAAGGAATGAATAATCATTGGCGCCTTTAAACGATGAACAATTGCACCAAATTCGCGACGAGCGCAAGGAACAGATTATGGACGCTGCGCTTAAGGTGTTTTCCCGGCGGGGAATCGCCGGAACGAAAATGAGCATGATTGCGGCCGAGGCCGGCATCAGTCACGGCTTGCTGTACCACTATTTCAAATCGAAAGACGAGCTTTTCACGACGCTTGTCCAAATGGCGATGCTGGGAGCGCAGGACGCGATGAAGAGCATCTACGAACTTCAGGGCTCGCCGCTCGACAAAATAAAATATTTAACGAAAGAAATTCTCGACGAAAGCGGCAGGCCTTACTTCAAGCTGATTCATCAAGCGCGCACGTCGGAAGGCGTCCCGGAGAAGGTGAAAGAGCTGATTGCCCAGTATTCGTTGAAAAGCTTTGTCGACGAGCTGCTTCCTGTCTTCAGGGAAGGCCAACAAACGGGCGAAATTGCGGCGGGCGATCCTGGGGAGCTGATTGCCGCTTATTTATCGGTGCTTTCCAGTCTTATGATGCTGAATGCCCAAGACGAAGAAACTTACCGGCTTCCAAGCAGCGACATTTTAATGCGGATGGTAACCGGCCCTTAATCTAGGGAATGCCAGAAAAAAAGCAGGTGGAACGATGCAGCACGATATTCGAATTCTTATTGCCGATGACGATCGGGAAATTCGCGACCTGGTGAAAACGTATTTGGAAAGAGAAACGTATCGGATTGATGCGGCGGCAGACGGGGAAGAAGCTCTCCGTCTGTTCGAAGCGCACCGCTATAACCTGATCCTGCTCGATTTGATGATGCCCAAGGTCGACGGTATCGAGGTATGCCGAAGACTGCGGATGAAGACGAATGTCCCGATTCTTATGCTCACGGCCAAGGATCAGGAAATCGATAAAGTATTGGGGCTGAGCATCGGGGCGGACGACTATATTACGAAGCCGTTTAGCATCCATGAGCTGGTGGCCCGGATTAAAGCCCACTTGCGGCGTTTCCTGGTCTTGGGCAGCGAAAGCGGCTCGCCGCAGGAGACCGTGCTGAGCTTCAAGAACATGACGATTCATTTGCAAAAGTATACGGTCACGAGAGCCGGGAAAGAGATCACGCTGACGGGCAAAGAGTTCGAGCTGCTGAAATTTATGGCTTCGCACCCCGAGCAGGTGTTTACGAAGACGCAGCTGTTCCGGCAAGTATGGGACAGCGATTATTTGGAAGACGACAACACCGTGATGGTCCATATCCGCAAGCTCCGGATGAAAATCGAGGAGGACCCGTCCGATCCGAAATGGATTCAGACCGTATGGGGAATCGGGTACAAATTTGCAGGTGACAAAGATGAAGCATGACAAAGGCGCCTTTCTCCTTATTGTGCAGTTCATCGTCTTGTCCGCGCTTGTCATCCTGGATTGGAATTATCAGCCCCAAGGCATCGTCCACGGGGCTTTATTCGCTGCGCTCTTTGCCTTGACGGTCGTCCATCTGTTCGTTCGGTACCGGTTCACGGCGAGGTTGAAGGATATGACGGCTGCGCTGAGGCGCGCCACGCAAGGGAATACGAATACCCGGCTGCTTGCCAATGACGACCGTCATTTTGACGAGGTGATTTTTTCGATCAACGAATTGATCGAGCAGTTGGCCAAGGTTCATGTTCGTACGATCCGCTCCGAGGCGGCGAGAAAAAGTCTGCTGTCCAACATCTCCCACGATATCCGGACTCCGCTCACGTCGATCATCGGCTATGCGGATGCGTTGAAGGATGACATCGCGGCTTCGAGCGAAGAGAAAGAGCGATATCTGGACATTTTGTCCGGGAAGGCTGTCGCCTTAAAAGAGCTGATTGACGAAATCTTCGAGCTGGCCAAGCTAGATGCGGACGAAATGCCGTTGAAGCCGGAAACGCTGGATTTTGCGGAAATTGTCCGGGAAGCGGTGATCGGATTTTTGCCCGAGCTGAAAAAGTATGGCATCGAGTTGAAGGCCAGCATTCCGGAGGAAGCCTGCTCCGTCGTGGCCGATCGGGTAAGCGTGCTGCGGATCGTCAGCAATCTGATCAAAAATGCCGTCGAGCATGGAAAAGACGGTAAAGTGCTGGGCATCGAGCTGGCGGAAGCAGCGGACAAGTACCGGCTCCTGGTGTGGGACCGGGGGAGCGGGATTTCGCCGGAAGATTTGCCCCGTGTGTTCGAACGAATGTACCGCACGGATCGGGCAAGGAATCCTTCTGCTCAAGGAAGCGGGCTGGGTCTGGCTATCGCGAAGGCGCTCGCCGAGAAGCATTCGGGCACTCTCTGGGCCGAAAGCGAGCCCGGCGTGAAAACGACCTTCGGCTTCGTTATCCCGAAGCTGGGCGCTGTGAGCCGGGATTAAGAAACAATTAAGAACTGGTTAAGAGGCATTTAAAATCGCCTGCTTATCATGAAATTAACATCTGATGAAAGCAGGAGGGACCACGATTTGAGTGCAGTTATCAAAACGACGCAGTTAACGAAGGTGTACGGGACGCAGAAAGCGGTGGACAACCTTGACATGAATGTGCGTCAAGGTCAGATTTACGGTTTTCTAGGCCAGAACGGCGCAGGCAAAACGACGACCATCCGCATGCTGCTCGGTTTAATCAAGCCGACGCACGGAGAGATTGAGATTTTCGGTGAAAGTTTGTTCAAGCATCAGAAAGAGATTTTAAAAAGAATCGGGTCGATTGTCGAGTTCTCCGGATTTTACGAAAATTTGACGGCCCGCGAGAATCTGTTGATCAACGCCAAGCTGATGGGCGTGCATAAGAAAAACGCCATGGACGAAGCTTTGGAAATCGTCGGTCTGCATCAGGAAACGAAAAAGCTCGTCGGCAGCTATTCCTTGGGAATGAAGCAGCGGCTTGGAATCGCCAGAGCCATCCTCCATCATCCCGAGCTGTTAATTTTGGATGAGCCTACCAATGGCCTGGACCCAGTGGGAATTAAAGAAATCCGCAGACTGATCAAATCTCTCGCCGAGGAGCGGAAAATAACGATTCTCGTTTCCAGCCATATTTTGTCCGAAGTCGAACAGTTGGCCGACCAGATCGGAGTCGTTCATCAAGGGAAGCTGCTGGAGGAGATTTCCTTCGAGGAGCTTCGCAAACGGAACCGCAAATATCTTGAGTTTCAAGTGTCCGACGACAATAAAGCGGCAATGCTGCTGGAGAAGCATTTCGGCATCACGGATTATGAGGTTCACGACGAACGGGTGATCCGGGTATACAGCCATATCGGCGAGCAGGGCAAGCTCAACCGAGTGCTGGTAGAGCATGGGATAGAAGTCACAAAAATCACAATGAGTGTAGACAGATTGGAAGATTACTTTATACAATTGATAGGGGGCGGGACGATTGGTTAACTTGCTCTATACGGAACTGATCAAACTGAAGCGGGCCAAGATGTTTATGGTTAGCCTGCTCGGAGCCGTATCGGCCCCTATCATGATGTTTCTCGCCTTGCTGAATATGAAAAGCAAGAAGCCCGAGACTCCGATTGAATTCGAAGTCGCTTTTATGAACACGAATATGTACGTCATTCTGCTCGTAGGGACGCTTCTCTACGGGGTCATTACGGCGTATCTGTTTCATCGGGAATATGCGGAGGATACCTTGAAAAACCTGTTGACCATCCCGGTATCCCGTGTCAATCTAATCGTAAGCAAGCTGATTTTGCTCTTTCTATGGATTATGGTTCTAACGCTCACCATTTGGTCGTTGACACTGATCCTTGGGCTGATCGGGCAGTTTGAAGGCTTGACTATGGCTTTACTGCTTCAATCCTTGAAGCAATTCGTGGTCGGGGGTGCGCTTTTGTTTCTTCTGTGCACGCCGACGATGCTGATCACCTTTTTGTTCAAAAATTACGTTCCCACCATCATCTTTACGGCGATGATCACGATGGCTAACGTGGTGCTTTCCGAATCGGAATACAAGGCTTTATTTCCATGGTCGGCCTCGTACGTCATCGCGAACGGAGACTTCGTTTCCCAGTATCCGCCGGCTTTTTCTTACGCCGTTATACTGGCAGCTTCGCTCATCGGGCTTGCGGCAACGATTATCTACTTCAAAAAGGTAGATATTCATTGATATAGATATGCAGACAAGAAAATAGGAGTGTGGAGCTGTTGAATTTGTGGGAATTGTTTGTTGGATTCATTCTTGGACTCGTGGAGGGCCTTACCGAGTTCGCGCCGGTTTCTTCGACCGGCCACATGATTATCGTTGACGATTTCTTGTTCCATTCCAAAGAGATGTTTCCTCCGAACGTAGCGAATACGTTCAAGGTCGTGGTCCAGTTGGGTTCGATTCTGGCCGTTGTCGTCCTGATGTGGGACAGGTTCATGAATTTGCTCGGACTTAAAAAATTGCCGGGGCAAACGCCTTCCGGCCCGCGCTTGAATCTGCTGCAGGTTTTCGTCGGTCTAGTTCCCGCCGGCATTCTCGGGGTACTGTTCAATAAAAAAATCGATGAGTATTTGTTCTCTACCGAGACAGTTATCGTCGGTCTGGTGCTCGGAGCCGTTCTCATGCTCGCGGCCGATTGGTTCCGGCCCCGCCGCCCGAAGACGGAGACCGCCGACCAGATTACATACGTGCAGGCGTTTTTTGTGGGATTGTTTCAATGTTTGGCGCTGTGGCCGGGCTTTTCCCGCTCCGGATCGACCATTTCCGGCGGAGTTTTGCTTGGGATGAGCCATCGCGCGGCTGCGGATTTTACCTTCATTATGGCGGTGCCGATTATGGCCGGGGCCAGCTTCCTGTCACTTTTGAAGAGCTGGGACTCGATCACGGCAGCGACCATTCCGTTTTTCGTCGTCGGATTTATTAGCGCCTTCATCTTCGCGCTTCTGTCGATCCGCTTCTTCCTGAAGCTGATCAACCGCATTAAGCTCGCGCCGTTTGCAATTTACCGTTTGGTGCTCGCGGCTGTTATTTATTTTGTATTTTTGTAAGCGAGACTGAGCTTGCGAAAAAACTGGATTATAGAGGTGTACGAGGGGGTGGGGTATCCACTTCCGACCGCTCTTGTCCTCGGGAAATTTGATTGAAGCCGCTTAGTAGCGGATATTTCCCGAAGACAAAGGCGGCCGCTATCGCTTCTCCAGTGGATACCCCACCTCCGTATGTATCTCTATTTTTTGCTTAAGACCACTTTCTCAAAATCTAGCCTACACCCGTTACAAATGGGGTTAGGCTTTTTTTGTGTAAAAAAGTAAACCATACTACGAACAGCAGATTACGGCTTTTTCCAGATGGGATTCCAGGACAAAGACGTTTCCCGATGTATCAAGCTGATAAGATATACGGTTTTGTTCTAAGCGGTTCGTAAGAGCTGTCGTTAGGTCTGGATTCAGGTTGGTCGCATACGCGAAAACTACGTAAGTATCGGGGCGATCGGGCATGAATAGCCAGGATACAAAAATGCCAAAACCTATAGCTAAGCTAATGGCCATTACTTTTTTCATGTGCCTAACCCCCTTTTAGAAATGGAAATAGCATTTTAGTGGATTATATACAATTATATTACAGTAGTCTGCCTTGAAATTAAAATTGCCTGACTGCGGCGATCCTGCTATCTTGGTAGTGTCTGTTGAAAATCTGGGAGGAATCGCTATGTATCGCATTTACATCATAGAAGACGACGACAAAATAGGGGCCGTCCTGAAAAAAAATATGGAGAAATACGGCTTCGAAGCGGCATGCGCGACGCAATTCCGCGAGCTGATGCCGGAGCTGGAAGCCTACGCGCCGCATCTGGTGCTGCTGGATATTAACCTGCCGTATTTTGATGGCTATTACTGGTGCAGACAAATTCGCACGCGTTCCAGCGTGCCGATCATCTTCATCTCCGCGCGGGCCGGGGAGATGGATCAGGTGATGGCCATTGAGAACGGCGGCGATGACTATATTACGAAACCGATCCCATTGGATCTTCTCATGGCGAAGATCAAGGGGGTGCTCCGAAGAGTCTACGGGGAATATGCTGCTGCCGGACATGACGGTACGGCTGCAGGAGCTCCGGAAGCGGAGCTGAATGCGCATGGCTTGCGGCTGCACCTCGGACGAAGCGAGCTGGTATGGCAGATGCGGAAAGCGATGCTGACGAAGAACGAGCGGCTGCTGGCGGAATGCTTCATGCGGCAGCCGGGGCGGATCGTCTCCCGGGAGCAGCTTCTGGAGGCGCTTTGGGACGATGTGCAGTTTGTCGATGACAATACGCTGACGGTTAATGTGACCAGGCTTCGGAAGAAGCTGGAGGAGCTAGGACTGCCGAAGGCCATCGAAACGGTGCGCGGCCAAGGCTATATGTTCCTCTTACGCTACGAACAGGAGGGAGCGGACGCATGAGAGGGTCGTCGGCCGCTATATTTTTGCGCGATCGGCTCGTTTATGCGCTTGTATGCCTGCTTCTGATCGGACTCGGTGCCGGTCTGATGCTGTTGGAGCGGGCACGCAATCCGGCGGGGATTGGGACGGGCACAATCTTTTATTTTGTCATCCTCGGATTATTTGTTGCCGGCGTGTGGCTGGCCGTTGATTATATTCGCCAAAGAGCGTATTACAAGCAGTTGAAGCATGCCGTGGAGAGGTCCGGCGAGCTGCAGGCCGCTACCATCGTCCAGTCCGCAGTTACGGATGAGCAGCGGCTTATCATGCGTTTGCTGCAGGAGCAGTACAGCGCTTATTTGAACGAGCTTGGGCAATACCGCCGCCTGCAGGAGCAGCACAATCATTTTGTGCTGCAATGGGTGCATCATATGAAAACCCCCGTATCCGTTATCGATTTGTTGGTGCAGGATACCCTAACCCAGCTGCCTGTTACGGAAGAGGAACAGAAGCAGCTTGCGCTCAGCCTGCAGGAGGAAGCCGAACGCATGACGAGGGGGCTCGATCTGATGCTGAATACGGCTCGTCTCGATAAGTTTCAAATGGATCTCCATTTTCGGCAAACGGCGCTTCACGAGCTGGTGCGTACCGTCATGAATGCGCATAAGCGGCTCTGTATCCGGCACTCGATCTTTCCGCAGATCGAAGGCGAAGCATGGGCGGAAACGGACGGAAAATGGATGACGGTCGTCCTGAATCAGTTTGTCAGCAATGCGATCAAATACAGCAAGGGCAAGCCCGGAGCCAAGAAGCTTATTTTCCGATTGGAGCCGGATGCGGACGGGGGCAGCAGGCTGAGCGTGACCGACGAGGGGATCGGAATAGCGCCCCACGACCTGCCGCGAATCTTCGATCCGTTCTTCACCGGAGAGAACGGTCGGGAGGCCGGAGAGTCGACCGGCATGGGGCTGTATTTGGCAAAGCAGGTGTGCAGCGGGCTGGGACACCGGTTGTCTGCGGAGTCGAAGCTGGGTAAGGGAACGACGTTTACCGTTTTCTTTCAGCCGCGGAGCATCCATGCGTTAGGTGACAAGGGCGAACGAGACATGCGCTCCAGGTGACAAATTTGTAAGGTACATTGTCATGCAAATCGATGGGACCGGCGTCTCTTCCGAGCTATACTAGCGCTATAGACATCGAAGACAGCAATGAAGGAGGAACCGGGCAACGATGAATGTACTAAGAGCGCAGGGACTCGGCAAAACATACAGCTCCCCCGGAAATATCGTATACAAAGCGTTGGAGGATATTGATTTGACGATCGAGGCGGGCGAGTTTGTCGGCGTCATGGGGCCGTCGGGAAGCGGGAAGACGACGCTGCTTAATCTGCTGGCCACGATTGACCGCCCGACGTCGGGACGCATTGAGATCGACGGGGCTGACCCGGCAGCGCTGAGCGACAAAAAGCTGGCGTTATTCCGACGGCGCGCGCTTGGCTTCGTGTTTCAGGATTTTAACCTGCTCGATACGTTGTCGATCAAGGAAAATATAATTTTGCCCCTCGTTCTGGAAGGGATGGCTCCGAACCTGATCGAGCAGCGGCTGGAGCCGCTTGTCGAGAGACTGCAAATCGCCGGGCTGCTCGGCAAGCGTCCGTATGAGGTGTCCGGCGGGCAGAAGCAGCGCGCGGCGATTGCGCGGGCGCTTATTCACAAGCCATCTCTGCTGCTGGCCGACGAGTTGACCGGCAACCTCGATTCGAAGGCGGCCAAGGATGTCATGGATGCGCTTCAGGAGATGAACGAGCACTTCCAGGCGACTGTGCTGATGGTTACGCACGATCCTTTTTCGGCCAGCTACTGCCGGCGCATCGTGTTTATTAAAGACGGCAAGCTGTTCTCGGAATTGCGGCGAGGCACGAGCCGGCAAGTGTTTTTCCAACAAATCTTGGACGCGCTCAGCGTGCTGGGAGGGAATTTCGATGACGTTTCGCTCGCTCGCGCTTAGCAACATCCGCGGCAACTGGCGGTCATACGGTGCGTTTTTTATGAGCAGCGTGTTTTCCGTGATGATCTTCTACATCTATGCCGCGTTTCTCGCTCATCCCGAGGTGGCGAGCGGCCTGCTCGTGGCTGCGGCAAAAGTCCGACAGGGCATGGTGTTCTGCGAATATGTCATTGTCATTTTCTCGTTTCTGTTCGTGCTGTACTCCAATTCCGCGTTTCTGAAGACGCGCCAGCAGGAGTTCGGCCTGTTCTCACTGTTCGGGATGACCCGCGCGCAGCTCCGCAAGCTTGTTTTGTACGAAAACGCGGCGGTTGCGGCGCTGTCCATCGGAGCGGGGATCGGACTTGGCATCCTGTTCAGCAAGCTGTTCTTTATGGGGCTTGGCGTGCTGCTCGGGATGAGCGATACGATCCCGTTTGCCGTCCCGCAGCAGGCGGTGTGGGTTACCGCGGGGGGCTTCTTCCTGCTGTTCACGCTGATTTCGCTGTGGACGACACTGAGAATGAGCCGCACGGAAATCGCTGATCGGCTTAAAGCTTCGCGCAAGCCGAAAGGGCAGCTCGTCTATTCGCGCTGGCTTGCGCTGCTTGCGGTGGTCTGTCTGGGGGCGGGCTACAGCCTGGCGCTGACGTTGAACGAGGCTTATTTCGATCTGAAGGTGCTGCTGATTTTGCTTACTGTGGTCCTCGGAACGTATCTTTTGTTTACACAGTTCAGCTTTCTGTTTCTGCGGCTGATTCGGAAGCGCGCCGACATCTACTACAACAGAACGAATATGCTCGTCTATGCCCAGCTCGGCTACAAAATGAAAGACAACGCCCGCGTGTTGTTCATCGTATCGATTTTGAGCGCGGTTATTTTAACGGCTTCCAGCGCGGTGTATATGCTTGCGGTTGCGGGGCAATACCAGGACCTGAAGACGCAATACGATAATGTTCGAGAAGTGATCGCCCTGACGATATTTATCGGTCTCTTCATCAGCCTGCTGTTCTTTATCGCGTCCGGCAGCATGATGTATTTCAAGCTGTTTACGGAGCTGCAGGAGGACCGGGCGCAATTCAAGGCTTTGACCCGAATCGGTATCACCTTGGACGAAATTCGCGCAATCGTCGTTCCGCAGGTCGGCGTCATGTTCTTCGCGCCCTGTTTGATCGGCATTGCCCACGCGCTCGTTGCGATGAAAGCACTGGATAACCTGCTTCATTTATCGAATTGGCTTTATTCGTTCGTCGTCATCGGCGTATATATGGTCATGCAGACGGTTTACTTTGTCGTCGCGTGCAGAGGGTATATGAAAAGCGTGCTGCGCGGCGCAGCCTCGTAAGCGGAACGAAGACAAAATGAAGGACTGAACGAAGGAGATTAGACAATGAAATTTTTTTACGTAAAATTTTGACATATATTTCTTATAATGATAATTATTGTTGGTTTTATCGTGTCCCCGCTGTCGGCCCGAGCCGAAGAGAAAACGTTTCAGATCGATCCTGCGAAAATCGATGCCTACGTCGAAGCGGCTATGGACAGGCTTCATATTCCGGGCGCGGCCTTGGGGATTGTCAAGGGCGACCGGACCGTCTACCTGAAGGGCTACGGCGTCTCGGGCCCGGACCAAGCGCCCGTCACGCCGCAGACGCCTTTTGTCCTCGGCTCCACCAGCAAGTCGTTTACCGCCCTGGCGGTCATGCAGCTGGCGGAGGCCGGGAAGATTGAGCTGGATGCGCCGGTGAAGCGGTATTTGCCCTATTTTCGAACCACCGATCAGGCAGCTTCATCCAAAATAACCGTACGCCACTTATTGAATCAAACCAGCGGATTTTCCATCTATGCCGGCCGTAAAGGAATGGTAGAAGGGGACAAGCCGATCGAACAGCATATCCGGGACCTGAAAGATACGCCGCTGACTAAGCCCGCAGGCTCCGGGTATGAATATTCGAACATAAACTACAATATTCTTGGCGGAATCGTCCAAGCGGTCTCCGGGAAACCGTATACCCAATATGTGAGCGACCATATTTTCAAGCCGTTGGCGATGAATCATAGCTACGCCGCCCCGGAGCAAGCCCGCAACGACGGTTTGGCAACCGGATATCAGCCTGTGTTCGGCTATATGCTCCCGACCAAGCAATTGAATCACGAGGCGACCGTTGCGTCAGGCTACTTGATCTCCAGCGCCGAAGATATGTCCAATTACTTAATCGCTCAGCTGAACGGGGGCCGATTCCAAGCCCGGACCGTCTTGTCCGAGCAAGGCGTCCGGCAAATGCACGAACCAGGAGCATCGATTGCAGACGGCTTATTTTACGGGATGGGGTGGAGCGTCAACAAAAACGTCATTTTTCATAATGGCATTACGGAGAATACGTATTCGTTTATGGCAATGGATGGGGATTACGGCATCGTCCTGCTGATCAACGCCTACGATTTTCTCTCATCTTACGATGGCATCGTCTCGGGATTGAACGGAATTGTTCATGGTCAGGAACGCTCGGCAGCGGAATTGCCCGATTATACGAAATCCTACGTGATCTTGGATCTGATCATGGCAGTCGTTCTCGCTCTGATCCTCAGGGCTGTCTACAGCCTCTGGACCTGGAGAACGAAATTTAAAGCGACGCCGCTGCGCATAACCGCGCATGCCGTGTCTATCGTGTTTCTGAATGTGCTGCTTCCTTTGGCCGTATTGATTTATTTCCCTAAGCTGGACCCGGCTCCATGGTCGGTCGTCACGCTGTTTTTTCCCGGCGCGGGACATGCGCTCTTGCTCATCCCGATCGTGTTATTGGGAATGGGAGCGATCAAAACCGTTCTGCTCCTCCGCAGCAGCTTAGGGAGAAAAAGACCTGCCGCGAGGAGGGTGGCCGGATGATGAAGATGTTGGAGAATCTGGCCGCCGCCGCGATGACTACGGCTATTGTCAGCTTGCTGCTCCACGCTCCGTTTGTGAACGGCCAACCGTTAATTGACATGATCCGGGCTTTGTTTTCATAGACTGCCCTGTTCCTGGCGGATAGCATGGTTCCGTCCTTCGTGATTCGGCTCATAGCTTTCATAGGCGAAAGGGAGTAAGGTAAACGTATCCGAGGGGGGCAGGCTAGTGGAAAATAACGGTAACGACTACGGAATTCGCATCGATTCGTATCGGGCGGGGGACGATTATGTATTTCTGATCACCGGGGGGGAAGCGCATGTGGGTGCGGTCGCCTGCGCTTTCCTGCACGAAGGGGAGGTCCGGACGGAGACGATATCCGTGCCCGGGCATCGGGAAGGGGAACTGGTCAAGGAGTTGGCCGAAAGCGTAGCATCGAAGCTGGGCCATCGTGCCGTCGTAATTATGGGAATCCATATCGATCACGCGACGAAGCAGGATATTGCACAAATTATTACTCTCGTCCATGAGAAGATGAGGGCCGCTCTCGAAGGTGAGGAACGATGAGCACACTGATCCGGCTTCTTAATAAAAATTTAAAAGAACGGACCGGGCCGTTTTTGAAAGCCTATTTTTGTTTAGTGTCGTTTAACAATACAACGAATATTTAGTTATAAAATCGGCATTTTCCTATAATTTTAGAGGGATTTTCGGGAAAACCCGTGGAATTAGCGAAAACTACGCGATGTACAACCCCAATGTACTTTTTCGCTATAAAGCAAAAGTGCTTTAAATCATGTACTTGTATTTCATGCTTGTTTCGTTATAAAATGCATCTTAATTAAATCAACTGAATGTTCTGACAAGCAATGAAGGAGAGAGTAAGCGAAGAACGCTTCTTACCAGGGACGGCGTGCCGGCGACTGAGAGCACCCGACGAAGCACTGCGCTGAAGTTCACTCCTGAGCTGGTGCCTGAAGGGCGGCCTGAATCAACAAGGCTTCTTGTAGGGTTACCCGTGGGTCCTGCGTTAAAGGATGGAAAGTGAGAAGAGCACTCCGGTTCGTTTGGCGAAGGGAGCGCACTTCTAATAAGGGTGGTACCACGGCTCCTCGTCCCTTGCGACGGGGGGCCTTTTTTATGTTCCAACAAAAACAATTCAAGGAGCGGATGAGAAATGAACCAACCAAGTTTAGAGCCTTTACGCCAAAAATTGGACGAAACGAACCGCCAGCTTCTGGAGCTGTTGTCGGAACGCGCCCAGATCGCCCAGGAAATCGGGAACATCAAGGAGAAGCAGGGGATTCCGAAATTCGACCCTGTACGGGAGAAGGAAATGCTGACGGAGCTGGTGGCCAGCAACAAAGGGCCTTTTACCGATGAAACGATCCGGCACCTGTTCAAGCAAATTTTCCAGGCTTCGCTGAATCTTCAGGTAACCGATCATAAGAAGCAGCTTCTGGTCAGCCGGAAGAAGCAAAAGGAAGATACTGTCGTTACGTTGGGAGACGATGTGAAGGTCGGCGGAGGAAGTCCCGTTCTGATTGCAGGACCTTGCTCCGTAGAAAGCTACGATCAGACGCGGACGGTAGCCGCGGCGCTGAAGCAGGCGGGCATTACCGTGCTGCGCGGAGGAGCGTTTAAGCCGAGAACTTCCCCTTACGATTTTCAGGGGCTGGGCATTGAGGGGCTTAAAATATTGAAGGAAGTCGGCGACGAATTTGGTCTAAAAACAATCAGCGAAATCGTTGATCCCGCTCATGTGGAGCTGGCATGCGAGTATATCGACGTCATTCAGATCGGCGCGCGCAATATGCAAAACTTCGAGCTGCTGAAAGCGGCGGGCGACGTGCGCAAGCCGATTCTGCTC
>NZ_BIMB01000051.1 GCF_004000865.1 Paenibacillus elgii NBRC 100335
CCCCATTGTAACGTATTGCCTTTGAAAAAGCACCCCATATTCCACCGTCCGTCGTTGCCCGCGAACGGCCGCAACCGCTTGCGGCCCGCTCTTTCTTCTTTTCGTGCTTCAGCCGTCTTCCGCAGCCATTTTGGGATCGTTTCGTTTTGGGCTATAATACTAGCAAAGACGCTTCATGAGCAGGAACAGAATGGAGAATTGATATGAAGTACGATGTTATCGTCATCGGCGGCGGACCTTCCGGGTTGATGGCCTGTATTGCAGCCAGCAGGCAGGGCGCCCGCGTCGTGCTGGTCGATAAGGGAGACAAGCTCGGACGAAAGCTTGGCATCTCCGGCGGAGGCCGGTGCAACGTTACGAACGCAAAGGAAATCGACGAGATTATTAAGCATATTCCGGGCAACGGACGGTTTTTACACAGTGCGTTCGCCCATTTCGGCAATCGCGAAATCATCGCTTTTTTTGAAAATCTCGGCATCCGGCTAAAGGAAGAGGACAACGGGCGAATGTTTCCCGTGACGGACAAAGCCAAGACCGTCGTCGACGCGCTCGTCGGCCAAGTTCGCAAGCAAGGCGTGGACATTCGGGTAAACCGCGCGGTGGAGCGGGTGCTGTATCAAGACGGACGCACCGCAGGTATTCGCCTTCAGACGGGCGAGACGATCGCCGGCAAATGCGTCGTCATCGCGAGCGGAGGCAAGTCGGTGCCTCATACCGGTTCGACCGGCGACGGCTACGCTTGGGCCGAGGACGCAGGGCACACGATCACGCCGCTGTTTCCAACGGAAGTTCCGCTGACCTCCGGCGAGCCTTTTATCAAGAGCCGGGAGCTTCAGGGCTTGTCGCTGCGGAACGTGGAGCTTACGGTCTGGAACGCCAAGGGGAAGAAAATCATTTCCCATCAAGGGGACATGCTGTTTACCCATTTCGGCTTATCCGGTCCGATCGCGCTGCGGTGTAGTCAATTCGTCGTGAAGGAGCGGCAAAAAACGGCGGAGAAGCAGGTGCTGACCACCATTGATCTGCATCCGGACAAAAGCGTGCAGGAGATCTATGACGAGACGATGGCTTTGGCTAAAAGCGAGCCGAAAAAAGCGGTCAAAAACGTGCTGAAGGGGTACGTCTCCGAACGCCTCGTCCCGCTTCTGCTCCGGCAAGCCGGACTGGACGAGCAGACGACGTACGATAATATCCCGAAGCAGCCGTGGATGGAATTAAGCAAGGGAATCAAGGCGTTTCCCGTACAGGTAAACGGGACGCTGTCGATTGAGGAAGCCTTCGTCACCGGCGGCGGAGTGAATTTGAAGGAGATTGATCCGCGGACGATGGGGTCGAAGCTCGCAGAGGGGCTATTCTTTTGCGGCGAGATTCTAGACATCCACGGGTATACCGGAGGCTACAACATCACGGCAGCCTTCGCCACAGGCTATACGGCAGGGACGTTCGCCGCACAGGCCGCGCAAGACAATCTTGATGCGTAGACGTCTCTTTTTCCCGGGACATAAAAAGAGGGTGGCTCTCAGGCCATCCTCTTTCGTTTTATGATGAGCGGTTTGTCGACGGGTTACAAATCGGTCAGTGCCTGAACCACCAAGTAAGGCACCATCCCTATAGCGATGAGACCGAACAGAAATCCTTTTGCGATGGACTTTAAAGCATGTTTCATGATGCTTTCCTCCCTACTCTCTTTTTATCTGTGTCTAATCTGTGACTTGCTTTCATTGTAATTTTCATTTGTTACGATTTTATGACGTTAACCTGAAACCAAGGTAAAATCAAACAAAAAACGGGACCCCTTTCAATGGAAAGGAACTCCCGTTTCTATTTGACGTAAGGCTCGATATGAACGTGCACGTTCCCGATCTGATGCTCCTCCAGCATACGCTTCTCGATCTCATCGCTAATTTCGTGGCTCTCACCGACGGACAGCTCGGCGCTGACCTCCACGACGACATCCAGCAGTACGCTGCTGCCGTGTACCCGGGCCCGAATGTCCTTGATCCGCTCTACGCCGGGCGTTTCGTACACCGTCTGCCTGAACACCTTCAGCTTCTTATCATCGTCGAATCCGTCGGTCAGCGCATGGGCGGCATCGATGAATACGTCCCATGCCGTCTTGCAAATGACCAAGCCGACAGCGAGCGCCGCGGCCGCATCCAGGATCGGATAGCCGAAGCTCGACCCGATAATGCCTACCGCCGCGCCGACGCTCACAAGCGCATCCGACCGGTTATCGTAGGCAGCCGCTGCCAACGACTGGCTGTTTAAGCGTTTCGCCAAACGGCTGTTATACCTATATACCCCCCACATGACGACCGCGCACCCGAGCGCAATCCATGCGGCCAGCAAATCCGGGGCCTGACGATCTGTGACGAAAAAGCTCTTGCACGCCTGCAGCACGACTTGAATCCCAGCGGCAGCCATAATGAACGAAGCAACGAGCGAAGCGATCGTCTCGGCTCGCCTATGTCCGTAAGGGTGGTCCCGATCCGGCGGCTTGCGCGAGATGCGCAGGCCGATCAATACGGCGAGCGATACGATAATATCGGTCGAGTTATTGATTCCGTCGGCGGTAAGCGCCTCGGAGCCCGTCACATACCCCATGCCGATCTTAAAAACGGAGAGCAGGACATACGCGATGATGCTGACCCAAGCGCCCTTTTCGCCTTCTTTTAACGGATCATCCGTTTCCACGGCGGTTCCCCTCCATTACTCTTGCCAAGATCACCTTGATAAAGTCAGGCTCATCATATCAGACGAAAACCGTGTGGGTCTAGAGAAACAGTGTTTTACCCGCCAATAAAAATAGGTCCCGTGCAACTTTGTTTTACCTGTCAAAGGATGTGAGAAACAGCCAACAAATAGGGGCCGGGACAAAAAAGAAACAGCGGCCCGCGTCTCGCCGGTAACCGCTGTCTGGACGCGGCGTCAGCCCGCCGCTTGCCGCTTAGAAACGCAAGCCGGCATCGAAGCCGTTGTAGTCGTCGCCCGACGGATCGAACGGTACGTCTTCGTCATTATATGCGCCGCTGGAGCGGTTGACATAATCCGAAGCGGACACGGCCGGCTCGCTTTCGGTCCAATCCTCGTTCACGAAATGCGCCGGAATCGGGATCAGACTGTCTTGGTCGTAAGCCATGGCAAAAGCGGCAGTCTCGCTCAGAGAGCCTTCCTCTTCGATTAAGCGGCCGCCATAGGCCTGAACGATTTCGAGCGCGGATGTCAGGTCGTGCCGGTCTACAATGACATGCAGGGTCGGGCGTTTCAGGTTCGTATGCGGACTCACGCGGTACCCAAGCTCCTCCAGCATATCCTGGGCCAAAGCGGCCGCATTCTGGGAATCGAATTGAAACAAAATCGGTGTGCTGCTCATAAGGTTCCTCCGCTTGTCGGTAATAGGTTTACGTTTGGCTCTAGTTTGCCCCAATGAAGGATGCTTATTCCAAGCGCAGCACATACTGCTTCGCCGGCAGGCATAGGATGATAGCGAACCGCTGCCTTATCCGGCTTCGCCAAATTTTGATCCGAAAGAGGTGTTCACCATGAACAACGGACCGCCCGAAAGCCCCGAGCCGGAGGACATTCGTTCAAACCAATGGATTGCCGCCGCAGCGTATTTGTTATTTTTCGTGCCGCTGCTTGCCGCTCCGAAGTCGAGATTTGCCATGTTCCATGCCAATCAAGGGCTAGTGCTCCTTTTGACCTCGATCGCCGCCAATCTGGTACTCGGGCTGCTGCCGCTGATCGGGCTGCTGCTCGTGCCGCTGGCTAATCTCGGTCTGCTCGTCCTATTTATCATGGGCATTCTGAACACCGTGAACGGGTGGATGAAGCCGCTGCCGCTCATCGGCGGCCTGATCTTGATCAAGACCCCTTAGACGGCGGTTGCAGCGGCCGTAAGGGTACGCCAAAAAGACGTTCCCGTATCCTTCCTTTCGAGAAAGGCGGCGGAACGTCTTTTTTTCGTTATAATCGCAGCGGCCTGCTTAGCGCATCACTTCTTGCAGTGGGCGACGTTCGACGGTCAGCAGCTTTCCCTCGCGAAAAAAGCAGCGGTGCTCCGCACAAGGCTCACCTGCCAGCATCGCCGGAAGAAAATGCCGGACATGCTGCACTACGCCGGTGTTTTCCGGATCGATCACCCATTCGACCGGCTTCCACGCCAGGATGCCCTCCGCCGTCTCCATCGGCAAAGCCGGGAGCGCATCACCCGGAGCTTCCCCGATAAAGGCGTACATCCCCCCAACATCCCGGCCGTCCACTTCCCACGTCACAGTCCCGCCGAAGCGCACCGCCTCCGCTTCAAGACGGAGCCCGGTCTCCTCTTCGATTTCCCGTATGACGCTTGCAAGCGGCGTTTCTCCCGGCTCCAGCTTGCCGCCGACCCCGTTCCACAGCCCGAGCAGCGGTGTTTTGCCCCGGTTCAGCATAAGCAGACGACCGCCGTTGCGAATAAAAGCGATATTGTATTTCAGCATGTCTCACCCTCCTGCCCCGCAAATTCCGTATGTCTGTCTCCATTATAATGCATGTTTCCACAAAACCCCGGAAAATCCTGCAACTTTTGCTTATTTTCGGCGAATATGAGATTGCCACGGTACGGGGAATTTGTTATCATTGACAAGTGGCGAGCCCACATGTAATATTATTATAAAAACGTACGCTTTACCGCTTAAAAGCTTAAAAGCCACGAAGCGGTCGCCTATTCAGGAGAGGAGTCAATAGTTATGGTTAGGGAAAACCACAATATTTTGGACTGCACCATCCGCGACGGCGGTTTGGTCAACAACTGGGATTTTAGCGTCGAGTTTGTCAAGGACATGTATTACGGTCTGAGCGAAGCCGGCGTCGAATATATGGAGATCGGCTATAAAAACTCGGCTAAGCTGCTGAAAGGCGCTGAAGCGGGTCCTTGGCGCTTTTTGAATGAGGATTTCCTGAAGGAAGTCATCCCGCAAAAAACCGACACCAAGCTGTCTGCGCTGGTCGATATCGGACGTGTTGACGAGAAGGACATTCTCCCCCGGGAAAACAGTCTGCTCGACCTGATCCGCGTTGCGACCTACATCAAAGATGTGGATAAAGCGCTCGATCTGGTGCAAAAATTCCACGACTACGGCTATGAAACGACGATCAACATTATGGCGCTTTCCCATGTGATGGAAAACGATCTGAACGAAGCGTTCGAAGAAATCGCCAAAAGTCCGGTCGATGTCGTGTACATCGTCGATTCGTACGGCAGCATGGACTACCGGGACGTCGAATATCTCGTCTCCAAATTCCAGCGTCTTCTGCCAAATAAGAAGCTCGGTCTGCATATGCACAATAACATGCAGCTCGCTTTCTCCAATACGATCATGGGCGCCACCAAAGGCGTCGAGTTCCTTGACACCTCCGTATACGGCATGGGACGAGCTGCCGGCAACTGCCCGACGGAGCTGATCGTCAGCCATTTGAAAAATCCGAAGTACGACGTTCGTCCGATCCTCGGCATCATTGAAAAGCATATGATCACCATGCGCGAGAAGTGGGAGTGGGGCTACATCATTCCATACATGATCGCCGGCGTATTGAACGATCATCCGCGTTCGGCTATGGCGGTTCGCACTAGCGACAAAAAGGACAAGTTCGTGGAATTCTACGACAAAATGACTTCCCCCGAAGCGATGCCGGCTGGCGAGTAATCCGGCTGCCGCTTGCGGTTCACGCAGCAAAAACCCGGTTTCCCTTGGAGGGAGCCGGGTTTCTTGTCTATTCGCACGTCATTCTGATAAGCTTAACCTTGTACGGAAAGGGGAAATACGCGACTATGAAAACTTTTGAAGCCCGGGTCCAGGCCGTGATGGCCGCCCGCGATCCGCATACATTCGTCACCGCACGGGAAGGCTCCGTCACCGTGGATCTTGCCGGCATTCCCGGCGACCGGCATTACGGACTGACGCGTCCTGCCGACAGCCGGCAGCGGTTTTATCCGCGCGGCACCGACATTGCTAACCGAAGACAGATCAGTATCGTCTCCGTCGAGGAATTGGCCCAGATCGCCGAGCGGCTAGGGCTGCCCGAAGTGCTCCCGGAGTGGCTCGGCGCCAATCTGCTCCTGGAGGGGTATCCCTCCCTCACGCTGCTGCCACAGGGTGCACGCCTGCTGTTCCCCGCCGGAACGGGCTTGATCGGCGAAGGCGAGAACCTCCCCTGCCCAGGGCCGGGTGAAGCGATCGCCGAAGCGACAGGCCATGCTGCGGCAGCTACCCGCTTCACAGCCGCCGCGAAGAAGCGGCGCGGCATCGTCTGCTCTGTCGAGCGCATCGGTACCATCGCGGAAGGCGATACCGTGCGGATTATGATCGAGTAACCGGGGCAGGACCCGGTCGATTTCACATTTTACAAGCGAAGCGAGGTGCGGAAGATGCTTCCGACCGTTACGTTCAAAGCCCCCAAGCAGCTGCTCAATGCAGCCACCGGTTACTTGACGGGCTATACGCATACGCTCAATCCTTATTCCGGGTGCGCCTTCGCCTGCGCCTACTGCTACGTACGCGAAATGCCGGTGGCGAAGTTTCGTCCGGAGCCTTGGGGAAGCTGGGTCGATGTAAAATCATCGGCTGCGGAGCTGCTCGCCAAAGAACTCGTCCGGGCGAAACGCAAGAGCCCCGTTTCCATCTTTATGTCTTCCAGCACAGACCCGTACCAGCCGGTCGAATACCGGACCGGACTGACCCGTTCGCTGCTCGAAACGATGGCGGAAGGAGACGCGCCCGACTTCGTGCTGCTGCAAACGCGCAGCCCGCTCGTCACCCGGGATATCGATCTGCTTCAGCGGCTTGGAACGCGCGTGCGCGTCAGCCTCACGGTCGAGACCGACCTGGAGCCGGTCCGCAAGGCGTTCTCGCCCGCCGCGCCGCCGATCCCCGCCCGGCTGCGGGCGCTGTGCAAGCTCGTCGAAGCGGGCGTTCCCGCGCAAGCGGCCGTTTCGCCCGTGCTGCCAAGCAGCGACGGCTTCGCTCAGGCGCTGCGGGATACCGGCGTGACGCGGCTCGTCGTCGACGACTTCTTCATGGGCGACGGCAGTCTCGGACGGCGCACGGAGCGCCTCGGCATCCGCCGCATCTACGAGTCGCTCGGGCTGGAGGCTTGGTATGACCGTGACGCTTACCGGCAAGTACTGGAGCAGTTGAAGCGGCATTTTTCGGAAGAGCGGATTTTGGTCAGTCAGGCGGGCTTTTTGCCGTAAGAAGCAGGAGTCCGTTTATAGAAAAATAAGGAGGCATCGATAACCCGATGCCTCCCTTTTATGATACGTGCTATAATCTCCGCTGCTCGGTTGCTGGGCGAATGCTCTCCATTAAGCGGAGCAAGCTGTCCATGCACTCGCGTGACGCCTCTTCTCCGCCTTCCGAGAAGGCGCTGCCGGAAGGACGCTTGAGCTGCTCCTCCGTAAGCTGCGAGCGCAAGCGGTAATGCGTCTCGACGACCAGGTAGCCGTCGTAGCCGTCCGCCAGCAAACGCAGCAGCAGCGCCCGGTAATCCACTTCGCCCTCCCCGATTGCGACACCTTGCACGCCATCCGCCGTCCGTACCGCATCCTTCAAATGAATATGACAGATCTGCCCGCGCAAATGCTCGTAGCCGTCCGGATAAGGCACTTCGCCGTCCGGGTCCCATAAGTCGTTGCCCGGGTCGTACAGCGCCCGAAGGTGCGGGGAGGCCACCGCATCCAGCAGCTGCCGCACTTTGGCGCCGTTCGTCGCATAGACGGCGGGGTCGAATTCGAGCGCGTAGACAAGCCCTGCCGCTTCCATCATCCCGGCGATTCCTCGCAGCCGCTCCGCGATACGCGGGAGCGCTTCATCGAACGGGCCTTGCGCCCAGAAGCTGAAGCCCCGGACGTAACGGCAGCCGAAGCGGCGGGCCAGTTCCGCATATCGCTGCAGAATGCCGATATGCTCCTCGATCTGCGCGTCATCGTCCAACTCGCACTTGAATACCGGCGAAGACAAGCCGCATACGGTCAGACCCGCTTCCTGCAGCCTCGTCGCGAGCGCGTCGATTCGCTCGTCCGTCAGCTTGTAAAGCGGCTGATCGTCGACGGAGCGCAGCTCGACGGCTTCCAGCTTATAGTCGCGGCAAAAGCGGATCACCGCCTCGATATCCTGCGACACCTCGTCGGTCAACACAGCCAGCCGAAACGGCCATGTCATGACAGGCTGCCCCCTTCCCGGGCAGCAGCCGGCTGACCGAATGCGGGGGAAGCGCCGAGTGATACCGGTTGTCCCGTGACGCGGCTTTCGTTGGCGGCTTCCATAAAGCGGACGACCTCCAGCGTCTCGCGCAGATCGACCGCCGGACGGCCGCCGGCAAACCAGCCGACGATGCTTTCGAGCAGCAGCGCATAGTACGGCTTGTCGGACGCGTAGACATCGGCATACAGCGTCTTCTTCTCGCGGTGCACCCACGCGCCGAACCTCCGGTTGCCTCGGCGGTTCCCGCGGATCGTGCCGATGCGGCCGTCCGCCCAGGTGCCGACGATGAGATCGTCGTCATCGTTCGTATGCGCCTGTACCCGGATGCAGCCCGTCCCCATGGCGGCAAACAGCATATCGACCGTATGTACGCCATACCAGAACAGCCCCGGCTGGGTCAGCTGCAGGTCCATCGGACCGTAGCAGTCCGCGCCGATGATGGCACCGCCCTCCTCCGAAGCGACCGCCTCCGTCAACGTTTGCGCGAAGCGGACGGCGGAGCAGCTCATCACCTCGACACCGTGCTGCTCGGCAAGGCGCGCGATTTCTTCGGCATCCCGCGAGCTGACCGCTAACGGCTTATCAATAAACACGGGCTTGCCGTAGGGTGCAATGCGGCGAAACTGCTCCAGGTGCACCCGCCCATCTACGGATTCGAGCAGAATTGCGTCGCAGCGTTCCGCGACCGCTTCCGGCGTATCCACGATCTCCACGCGGTGCTTGCTCTGCAGCGTCTCCGTGAAGCCTTCCACCCGGCCGGCGCTCAGCTCGAAATCGGGCGAGCCGCCCGGAAACGCCACCGTTACCCGGGCTCCCGGGACGTGATGCCGATGATTCGGGTCGTTCAGCAGTTCCGTAAAATCGACAGCATGCGACGTATCCAAGCCGATCATGCCGATGCGAAGTACAGAGTTCATTTGCAATTGCCTCCTGTTCTTGGGCTTGCTTGCACATAAAAATCCGAGCCTTGCGCGGTATGGATTAAGGATTGATAATCACGTACGGCTGATGCTCCGTATGCTCTTTCGAGTGAAGCTGCACTAACGAGTTCTTCGTATTGGTGTCCGCCAAGCGGAATGTCGCTATCCCGTCTGTCCGGCTCTGAAGGAACGAGGTGACATCGATGCCATACCAGCCGCTGTGCGCGACCTGCAATGTGCCTATGCTTACCGCCGTACCGCCCGGACGATTGTTCCAATTCACCGTCTCTTCGCTCCAGCCGTCCGCTGTCAGCCCCTGTACCGTAATCGGCACGGCAACAGCCGGGGCCGCATGAACATACACATACAGCTTGGCGGAATGCACAGGCTCCGGGTACGCCCCGAAATTGAATTTCATCAGTCCCAGCCTGTCGCCTCCCCCAGCCGCCCTCGGGGCATCGATGATGTCCAGCAGCTCGGCGGACCCGTAATTTTCGGTCGGAGCGTTCTCAAAGACATACGCGTCGGCAACCGGACGTAACATGTTGCTGCCAACTGCTGCGCGGTTGACCGTTATCGTATAGCTGTCCGTCGTTCCGTCAGGTCCGGCGGTCCGGACCGTGATGCGATTCGCGCCAGGCTGCAAAGCAACCTCTGCGGGAGCACCCGGAGTCACCAGCGCTCCGTTCACGAACACCGCGGCGTTCGCCGCTTCCGGACGGGCCGTCACGGCAAGCCGGTACGTATCGGCAGACACCGTGACGGTATATTGGAGCCGATCCGGCGTAAAGGCTGGCTCCAGCGCGCCTGCGCTGAGGCTTAGACCCTGCAGGCGAACCCGCGGGTACAGCGCCGCCGTATGCGGCACATCGTACGCCTGCGCCCAGTAGTAGCCGGCCGCCGTGATGCGGCGCGGCTCGAACCCAACCTGCGCGGCCTGCGGCAGCGCCTCGGAGACAAGCGTGATGGCGCCGCCGGTCGCAAGGCCGCCCGTATACTTGCCCCCGGCATAGGCGAAGCGGCCGTACACCTCCGCCGTCACAGGCTGCCCCGTCGCCTTGTCGACGACTTGCAGCGCTGCGCTGGCGCTGTTCCCGCTGCGCACGATCTGCAGCTCCGAGACGATCATCGGCTTAAGCGCCGTCGTCCCCGTCGTCGCCTGTGTCTCCGCCGAAGCCGGGCCGATGTTGCCCCGGACATCCATAGCTGCGACTTTATAATAGTACGTCGTATTCGGCAGCAGCCCGGTATCTTTGAAGGATAAGCTTCTTGCAGTGCCGACCGCGGTCGCAGCTTCGGCTGTAAAGCCCGGCTGCGTGCTCCGGTAAACGACGTATTTGTCCACCTCGGTATTATCGAATGCCATCCCGTAAGATAGTTGAACGGTGCTGTAGTCCGTCGCAGTCGCCACAGGATTGCGGGAGACGGCGGTCGGCGGCTCCGTATCGGCCGGCGGCTGCCAAAACACGGCTCCCGGCCCCCAGTGCGACGGCAGGGCGCGCAGCGAATCGTAATGGTGCATCGCGATGCCGCCAAATCCCGGCTTGTTTTCAAACGCCGCATACACTTTATCCAGCTCCGCTTCCATCACCGTCCGGCCTTCCTCGCGGAACGTGATCGTCTCCGGATCGCCGCTATTGGCGATATCGAGCGTCTCGACGCCGACCACGACCGAGTTCGGCTTGCCGATTTTCGCGGCGTAGGCAATTTCGCCTTCTGCGCCTGCAATGATGCCTGCCGTCCCGTCGGCCGTATCACGGTAATCCATGATCGAGATATAATCGGAAATGTCCTGAATATGCTCGGACAGCCATTTCGTTGCACCGTTCCATTCGATATTCTTGGACTCGTTCGACGAGTCGTACCACTTCGGTATGGCCGGACCGATCGGCAGATCGATTCCTGCGGCATTGCGCCGGTCCGCCATCTTTTGCGACAGGTCCAAATATTGCTTCTGAAGCGAAGGATACTGTGCTTTGAAATCCGGCGAGATGTACGGCTCGATGTCGGCGTTCACGCCATCGAAGCGCGCGCCTGCCGGGGAAGCGATGTTGTAGTTGATAATCATCTCCAACTGGCGCAGCGCCAACGGATGATATTCGGTATAGGCGCCCATATACGCCGGCGACGTGCCTCCTGCGATACAAGCGAATACCTGGTATCCCCGGGCATGCGCCCAAGTCAGAAAATCACGGACGGCTTCCCGGTTATCCTCCAGTATGTCGATCCCGCCATAAGAGCCTACCGCGATATAAAATACGGTTACCGGATCGGAGCCGAACGTCGCCGTATCCTTGGCCATCGCGTCGAGCACGGTGCGCGAGCCCGGATTCAGCAGCAGATTGTACGAAGCCGGCTCCCAGATCCATATGGCGCGGTCCTGCTTTTCTACCGTGACCGGCTCGTGCGTCCCTGCGCCCACCTGCGCGTAGGTCGTCATGCTGAAGCCCGTATTGCCGCGGTCGTCTACCGCTTTGGCTTCGATGCTGCTCGTCCGGTTGCCGATGTCTAGCGTTTGCCACGTATATTGGTAATGATCTCCACTCCGTTCCGCCACCTCCCACGGTCCGCCGTTAATGCGGACATCAACGCGCTGCACCGCGTTTGGAGAATCCACGGATATTTGGACCGGCACCTCCCCCATGAGCCCCTGCCCTTCCTTCGGATTGACGATCCGGACAATCGGAGTGGCCCGAGCCGGATTGCTCGCTTGCAGCGTTAGCGTTCGGCTCCAAACCCCGTAGCGTGTATTCACGTCAAGTCCTTTGGCAATGATCCGAACCGGGCCGTTAAACGCCGACGTATCCAGATCGTAATACCAGCTGCCGCTGTCGTCCCCGTCCGGATCTTCCTTGCGTACCTCGGCCTGCCTCTTCCCATCAATCAACAGAACAAGATCGTACACGTCCTGATACGTTCCCGAAATCCGGATCGTCCCCGAGCCGACCGGCGTGCCATCGGCAGGCGAGTCGATGGTGACGGCCGCTGCCGCAAGCGCCCGGGGAACAGTCCCCAGTGCGCCGAAGACGGACCACAGCCCCAAGAGCAGCAGCCAAACCGCAAAATGCAAGCGAATACGACGTTTCCACATCCCGATTACCAGCTCCTATATGTGAAGTGGCCTTCCCGAAACAAAAGAAACGAAAAGCTACAGCTTTACTTCCTGCCTTGTGCGCGCAGATTCATAGATCGCCAAGATCAGGTCGACCGCCTTGCGGCCCTCCTCGCCCGGAATAAGCGGATCGCGGTCTTCTCGAATCGCGCCGATCATGTCGTCCACGAGAATATAGTGGCCGTCGCCGGAAATTGCTCTCGGATCGCTGCTGCCTTCCGCCTCTCCCGCCGCCTGCGGAGCTTCTTCGTCGCTTCCAGCGAATTTCCATACTTTAAACCCGCTGTCAGCAAAGACGATTGACCCCAGCTCGCCATGAATTTCCGCCCGCATCTCCGTACCCGGATAGACGGACGTCGTGCCTTGAATGACACCGAACGCGCCGTTTTTATATTTGACCGTAGCGACCGCCGTATCTTCCACTTCGATATCACGCACCAGCGGAGCGGCGTAGGCGAAAACGGATTCAACGTCGCCCATCAGCGACAGCAGCAGGTCGATGCCGTGCACCCCCTGGTTCATCAGCGCGCCCCCGCCGTCGACCGCCCAAGTGCCCCGCCAATCGGCGCTGCGGTAGTATTCGGGGCTGCGATAATATTTCATGTATACGTCGCCAAGCACCAGCTTGCCGAGCTTTCCTTCGCGGATCGCGCGCCCGACGATCGCAGCCTGCCGCGTCGTCCGCTTCTGGAAGACGGTGCCCAGCTTGACGCCGTACTTGCGGCACGCAGCGATCATCTCATCCATTTTCTCCCGCCGGATTTCGAGCGGCTTCTCGCAGAACACGTGCTTGCCCGCCTGCGCGGCCGCAATCGTCACGTCGCCATGCAGCCCGCTCGGCACGCAGACGCAGATGACGTCAATGTCGTCCTGCTTCAGCATCCGCTCGTAATCGCCGAACACTTGCCCGATGCCATGCTCGGCGGCGAACACCCTGCCGCGGTCGGCGTCCTTCTCGGCGATCGCGACGAGCTCCGCTTCGGGATGCGCGGCAATCGCTTTCGCGTGGTTCACGGCGATAACCCCCGTGCCCACCAGAGCAAATCGAATATTTCGTTTCATCGGATACTCCTCCATCGTTTAATCCGGATTATTTTTTTGGCGCAGCCGCATCGAGCCGCTGGTATGCTTGCTTGTACAGATCGACCAGCTTTTGCGTTCCAAGCCCATTCAGTTCCTGCACATATTTGTCCCACTCGGCCAAATTCCGGGAGCCGGTCACAAATTTGGCGAAGCTTTCCTCGCGGTATTTCTTGACCGCTTCTCCGGTCACCGACAGCGTTTCCAGCTCTTTCTCCGTGAAGGCCGGTCTAGGCTGCATCGCCGGAGGATCGTACTGCCGCGCCTCCTGGTACGCTTTCTGCAAATCGGGGGTAAAAAGCGACAGATGCGAGTCGAAATCGATCCACGTGTACGTGCCGCTTGTGGCAAGCCCCGTCTTCTTGCGCATTTCGGTCAGGTCGGTGAATTCCGGCTTGAACTTCTTTTTGCCGCCGTCCGTCACATACGTCTCGCCTTCCTTCCCCCAACTGGCCAGCGTGCGCCCTTCCTCGCTGTAGAAGAAATCCATGTACTTCATGACGTCCTTCACTTTCTTGGAGGTAGACGATACGGTCAGACCGCCTTCCAGAAAATGCATGTACGGATTGTACTGCTTGCCGCCCGCAATCCCCGCCGGCGGAGCCATAAACTGCAGATTGTACTGCGGGTTCTCCTTGCGCATCGCGTTGTTGAAGAAATCGATCCGGCTGATGTAGTCGATCGTAATAAACGACTTGTTCGTGGACATCATGTCCTGCCACTGCTTCGTCTGCACCGTCAGAAAATCAGGCTGGATCAGGCCTTCCTTGTGGAATTGATGGAACGTTTCGAGCATTTTCATGTAGTTGTCTTCGGTCGGCCCGTATTTCCACGCTTTGGCGTCGAAATCGTAATAGACATCTTCGCCGGTCTGGAAATTGGTCGTGAAGTGCGCCATCATCTCGTCGGGAATTTGCCCGAACCGGAACGACAGCGGGTAGCTGTCCGGATACGCTTCCTTCAGCTTCTTGAGCACCGTAAACAGCTCGTCGTACGTTTTCGGCGGCGTCAAATTGTGCTTTTTGAACACGTCCTCCCGGTACATCCAGATCATCCGGTTCGTTTCCCCGAAGCCTTGGTTCGGGAACATGTACATCTTCCCGTCCGCCGCCACGGCGGCCTTCGCCTCCTCCGGGTATTTCTCCATCCATTTCTTGAGGTTCGGCATGACGTCCAGATGATCCAAAATGTTGATAAGCGCGCCCTGCTGGCCGTATTTGTTCGATTCCTTCTTCCGGTTCGGCATATAGAGCAGGTCGGGCATATTGCCGGAGGCGACGACCAGACTGAGCGAATCACTCAATTTGCCGGAGGGCAGCTGCACCTCCAGGCGGGCGCCCGTCTTCTCTTCGATCATCTTCCAGATCGGCCAGTCCTTGCTGTATGGGAACGTCGCGTTATTGTCCAACAGCGCGGTGAACGTTTTTTTACCAGGCGGCTGTTGGCCCCCTTCGGCGTCCGCCGCCGGCGGTTTGCCCGGTTCCGAGCCGCTGCAGCCGGCGGCCGTGGCCGCAAGAATCGCAGCGAGCGTGAGAAGCGCACTTTTTTTCATGGAAAAGCTTCCTCCCCTTTATGTGCGTATAATGCCAGCCGTGCTATTTGGCCTTTCTTGGCCTTACCATTCGCCGCACGATGGCCGTTACCCTTTTACCGCCCCGATCATCACGCCCTTGACGAAATACTTCTGGATGAACGGATAGATAAGCAGAATCGGCACGGTCGATACCATAATCGTGGCGAATTTAAGCGAATCCTCGACGATCAGGTTATCACCTCCAATGCTGGTGACTTCGCCCGAATTGACCGCCCCCGCAAGAATCAGATTGCGCAGCAGCACCTGCAGCGGGAACAAGTCGGGCTGGCGCAGGTACAGCAGCGGCAAGTAAAAGTTGTTCCACAGCGCCACCGCGTAGAACAAGCCGATGGTCGCGAACACCGCTTTGGACAGCGGCAGCACGATCCGCACGAAGACGCCGATATCGGTCAGACCGTCCATCCGGCCCGATTCCTCAAGCTCCTTCGGCATGCCGCTGAAAAACGTCCGCATGATGATCAGGTTCCACGTGTTGACCGCCCCCGGCAGCACCATCGCCCAGATCGTATCGACGAGCCCGAGCTCGCGGACGATGAGGAAGGTCGGAATCATCCCGCCGCTGAAAAACATCGTGAACACGATCATGAGCGTAAAGCCCCGTTGGAACACCATATCCTTGCGGGACAGCGCATAAGCGCCCATGGACGTGACGACGAGCGATACGGCCGTTCCCAAGGTCACATACAAAATCGTATTGCCGTACGCGCTCCAAATCTGCTTGTCGCGGAAGACGACCTCGTACATGTTGAAATTAAACCCTTTGGGCCAGAGGAACACTTCGTTTTTCATGACGTAAATGTCCTTGCTCAGCGATACGGCCGCCATGTACACGAACGGATACAGCGTGGCCACCGCCACCCCGAGCAGCAGAACGATATTGACCGCGTCGAACCAGCTCCACCTGCGCATGCTTCCCCCTCCTACCATAAGCTGTGCTCGCTGATTTTGCGGCTGATGTAATTCGCCGAACAGATGAAGATCAAGCTGATAACCCCCATGAACAGGTCGATGGCCGAGGCGTAGCTGAAATTGCCTTGAACAAGCCCCACCCGGTATACGTAGGTTCCGATCATGTCCGCCGTCTCGTATACCGCGGGATTATACATGAGAAATACTTTTTCAAAACCGATCTCCAGTACTTTTCCCACGTTCAGAATGAATACGATTACAATCGCCGGCGCGATGCCGGGCAGCGTGACGTGCCACATTTTGCTCCAGCGTCCCGCTCCGTCGATGCCGGCGGCCTCATACAGCCCCGGGTCCACTGAAGTCAGCGCGGCGAGATAGATGATCGTCTCCCACCCGATATGCTGCCAAATTTCCGACAGCACGTAGATCGAGCGGAACATGCCGGGCTCCATCATGAAGTTGATCGGCTCGAAGCCGAGCGCACGTATCCAGTGGTTGATCACGCCGCCTGTCGGCGACAGGAACATAATGACCATGCTGGCTACGATGACGTTCGAGATGAAGTGCGGCAAATAGCTTACGGTTTGCACGAACCGTTTGAACACGGCATTTTTCAGCTCGTGCAGCATGAGGGCGAGAACGATCGGTGCCGGAAATCCGAACACCAGCTTATACAGCCCGAGCAAAAACGTATTGCGCAGCAGCTTGAAAAAATCGGGGTTGCTCAAAAACATCTCGTAATATTTGAAGCCGACCCATTCGCTCGCCCAAATGCCTTTGAACACGTTATAATTTTGAAACGTAATAATCAGCCCGAACATCGGAGCGTAGCGGAACACCAGAAAATAAATCAAGCACGGTAAAAACAGCAGCCACAAATATTTGGTCCGGTGCCACGTCCGGATAGCCCGGCTGCTTAATTTTTTATTCGTATACGCTGCCGGCTGCCGGGCCGTCAGCTTCATTCCCGCCGTCTCCTCCATTCCCATACTCATCCCCTCTGTCTCGGTAGTTTGCCGGCTTGCCCTGCCTAAGCTCCGGTGTCAGCGTTAGCATAGCAAAGCGGCCGGCCGCCGCGAAACCCTCCAGATTGCCGGGGGATCGACTTTTGTTCGGAAATGTGACAGGATGCATACGAACCTGAAAAAATGAGTATTGGGATCGGATCAACCGAACCTTTATAATTGAGACATAGTTTCGCAGCACGAAAAGGAGGGCCATCCATGCGCATCGCCTGGCCGGAGAAGTGGAGGACGAATTCCTTGTTTGCCCGGCTGCTTGTGAGCTTTCTTGCTATTATCCTGCTGCTGGCCGCCTTCAACTTCGGGTCGTTTCTTTATCTCAAGGGCAAAATCCACGACGAAATCGTCAAATACAACAGCCTGAATATGAAGCACACGATGGAAAGCTACGAAACGCATTTCAAGCTGACGATCGATATGCTGCTCAGCCTAAACCAGAACAACGAGCTGACCGCCAATCTGAACGTACTCCGCCAGCTGCCGCAAACGGCAGGGTCTGAGAAGACGGTCAACCTGCACGCGGAAATTAAGGCGCTGATGGCCAATCCGCTCATGTTTTATGAGAATATCGTGTTTTATTTCAAAAACGGAGACTTCGTGCTGGAAAAAGAAGGGACAAGCCGCGTGGAGGACATGTTCGGCAAGTTTTACCGCTCGCCCGCCTACCCGCCCGATTATTGGAGGGGACAGTTCGCAGAGCCGTATTTTTACCGCATTCATCCGGCAGCCGTATTTTCGCAGAAATATATGAATCTGGAGCAGGGCCTCGGGCGGCTCATTCCAGTCTCGGTCAAAAACGCGCTGTACCGCGACGTGCTCTTTCTCGTCTTCCTGGACGGCGATAAGATGGCGCGGACGCTCCATTACTCGCTGGACAACCCGTTCTTCATTCTGGACGAGCAGCAGAAGCTGATTTACGCCTCCGATCCGGACGCAGCTGCTGCGGCCAAGCTGCCGCTCTTTACGGAAGACGTGAGCGAGACGAAGCTGGGAGATCATTATTTGTTCCAGCAAAAAGGAAAGCACACCGGGTTCCGCTACGTCACGATGGTGCCGATCGAAAGCATCTCGTCCGAGCTGCTGCGGCTCAATCTGATTCTGATCTCGCTGCTCGCCGTCACGATCGGGATTAGCGTCGTCACGTCGATACTGTTCAGCGTGCGCTTGAACTATCCGGTTCAGCGTCTGCTCCGCACGGTCCATCAATACAACGATCCGGGAGCGTCCGCCGATTTCCGTATCCGTGAATTCGAGCTGATCGGCGAACAGATCGGCAGGATGCGCCGGGATCTGTCGGACAAAAATTCGCTGCTGCGGTATTACGCGTTTACCGACAAGCTGAAGCAGATTCATACGAGGCATCCGGATTTGAACGATATTTCGTTTATTCAAAAGCCGTTTACGCTGATCCTGTTCCAGCTTCGTTTCTTGCCGCGGTTTATGGAGGAGACGAGCCTCGCACGCGAGCGGGCGACCTACTTTATCCGGGAATATATCGAGTCTTATGTAAAGCGCTCTCATCCGGACGCGTTGACGTTCCAGATCGACAAGGATCAAATCTTGACGCTGGCGTTCAGCGAACATGGACAGCCGGTCGCAGACGATTGTCTGGCCGGCTTGAAGGAAGTGTTCGACTACGATAAGGATTGGTGCCATTTTACGATTGCGGTCTGCGGGCCCTCCCTGCCGGCGTCGGAGTTCGCCGCCGCTTACGAACGGGCGCTGATGCTTGCGGGAGAGCGCCAGCCGCTGGAGGAGACGCAGATCATCCGCCAATCGGCGGTTCGCCCGCCGTACCGGCTGACGGCGATGCAGGAGCAGGAGCTGCAGACGAAGGTGCGCTCCGGCAGCTTCGAGCCGCTGCGCCAGTGGATTCTGCAGCAGCTTGAGGCGCTGCGCGGGCGTGAAGCGACGGTCCCGGAGCTGCGGCGGTTTCTGCAGCAGACCGCGGGGCTGGCGTTGAAGGCCGTCGAAGCGGCGGGGCTACCGCTACAGGCGATGCCCGCCGAGCGGGAGCTGTTCGCGGACATCGAGCAGTGCTTCACGTACGCGGAGGCGCAGTCGCTGCTGGAACGCCTGCTCGGCCAGGCGACCGAGGCGATCGCCGCCTCCAGCGAACACAAAGATCCGGTGATCGAGTTCGTGAAGCGATATACGGAGGAGCATTTGAGCGAGGACGTCTCGCTCGATTTGATCGCCGACAAGCTGAATCTTTCCCGGGGATATGTATCGACATATTTCAAGGAGAAGACCGGCATGAATTTCAGCGATTACCTGCACCATGTGCGCATCCGTCACGCGCAAGAGCTGCTGCTCGATCTTGAGCTCAAAATTCAGGATATCGCGCTGCGGCTCGGCTACCAGAACGTCAATTCGTTCATCCGCATGTTCAAGCGCTACTCCGGCATGACGCCGGGAGAGTACCGCAAGAAGCAGAGCGGAGCGTAAGCCGTGAGGACGTAAGCAGGCTGCAATCGGGCGAACGCAGCGAACAAGCAGTAAAAAAAGCGAGTCCCCCGTATAGAGGAACTCGCTTCTTTGGCTATGCTCGACGAGCTGTCTACCCGTTCGCGCCTGTCCGTTCTTACCGGAAATCCGGCGGAATCCGACGGGCGGTGCCGGTCAAGATCGCCGCTTCGATAATCGCGTGGCGAACTTTCTTCACGACATGCTCGTTGAAAATACTCGGGATAATGTACTGCTCGTTCAGCTCCGCATCCGTAACAACGGAAGCGATGGCGCGTGCCGCGGCAAGCTTCATCGGCTCGTTGATATTGCGGGCGCGGCAATCAAGCGCCCCGCGGAAAATGCCCGGGAATACCAGGACGTTGTTAATTTGGTTCGGATAGTCGCTTCGGCCGGTGGCAAATACGCGCACATGCGGCAGCGCTTCTTCCGGAGCGATCTCCGGCGTCGGATTCGCCATCGCGAAGACGATGCTGTCCGGCGCCATGGCTTGGACATCTTGTCCGTTCAAGAGGCCGCCGCGGGATACGCCGATGAAGACGTCCGCGCCGCGGATCACTTCTTTCAGTGTGCCGGGCTCGGCTTCCACCTGCGGTTGCTCGGCCAGCCACTGCCACATCGGATACTCGTAGGTGCCGCCGCGGACAATCGCGCCCTCGCGGTCGACCGGCACCAGCTTCGTAACGCCTGCGGCCAGCAGCATTTTGCAGATGGACACGCCAGCGGCGCCGATGCCGTTCACGACGACGCGCACGTTCTCAATCCGCTTGCCGACAACTTTAAGCGCATTCAGCAGTCCTGCGATAACGACGACGGCCGTGCCGTGCTGATCGTCATGGAATACCGGGATGTCGAGCTCTTCGTTAAGCCGGCTCTCGATCTCGAAGCAGCGCGGCGAGCTGATGTCTTCCAAGTTAATACCGCCGAAAATCGGGCTGATCGCCTTGATCGTGCGGATAATTTCTTCCGTGTCCTTCGTATCGAGACAGATCGGGAAAGCGTCGACGCCTGCGAGCTGCTTGAACAGCATCGCTTTCCCTTCCATTACCGGCGCGGCCGCATGCGGACCGATATCGCCCAGACCGAGCACGGCGGTACCGTCGGTGATGACCGCTACGGTATTCCGTTTGATCGTCAGCGAGTACGCCTTTCTCGGATTTTCGTGAATCGCCGTACATACCCGCGCAACCCCCGGCGTATAGACCCGGGACAAGTCGTCGCGGTTTTTGATCGGAAGGTTCGGCTGAACGGACACTTTGCCGCCCAAATGCACAAGGAACGTGCGGTCGGAGACGTTGATCAACTTGATGCCTTCATGCTGCTTCAGCGCTTCCACCACTTGCGATTCCGCGGATTCTGCCACATCCACGGTGATGTCCCGGATTGACGAATCCTTACCCGGCCGAATCACGTCGATCGAAGTGATATCTCCTCCGGATTTGCTGATTGCGGCGGCTACATCCCCGAACGTGACCTTCTCGTGGTCTAATTCCACACGCAAGATAATACTCGTCTGTGCCATGCTGTTATCCTTCCTTTTATATAAAATGATGTATCGAACCTAGTAATATGACCTGCAATAATCACATGTTATCACGACATTTATTTTTCGCGCAAATGAAAAACTCTATAATCCCCTATTAAATTCTTTTTTCACCCATCCTTCTTTGCTTTCCCGATGGCTTGCTCCAGCATCTCCTTATTCATCGGCCCGGGATGCTTCTCCCGGATCGTTCCTTGCGCGTCGATGACGAACGTAGCCGGATAAGCGTTCACACGATACGCCTTGCCGACTTCGCCTTGACGGTCCAGCACGATCGGGAACGTGAGCCCCCATTCCTTGACCCATGCGCGCACGACCGGCTCGCTGACCTCCGTCGACGTCGCGTTGACGCCGAGAATCGTCACGCCATTGCTCTCCTGCTCCGTATGCACCTGCTGCATATGCGGCATTTCCGCCTGGCACGGCGGACACCATGTCGCCCAGAAATTAAGCACGACCGTCCGCCCCCGGTAATCGGACAGCTTGACCGTCCGGCCGTCAAGCAATGGCAGCTCGAAGTCCGGCGCCTGCTGTCCGATTTTGAGACCGATGTTCGCCCCCGCTTCAACCGTGCCCGTCGAAGGCTTATCCCACACATTGGCGGCCAGCGATGCGATCAACGCATACCCGACGACGAAGACGACCGTCCGTTGAAGAAGGGGCTGCCACTCCCTCTTCGCTTTGGACACGAGCCAGAAGGCCGTTAAGCCTGCCGCGAGCAGCGCGTTGAGTCCCCAAGTGATGCGGCTCTCCTCTTCCGTAACAAAAATCAGCGCCGCGTAGACGGCATACCCCCCAATAACCGAGACAAGCACCGAATCCATATAAACGGCTGCATTCAATTTTGCCTTTTTGGCTCGAAACCATACATATATACCGGACAGCAGCGTCGCCAGCCAGACGCCTTTGTCGCCGCCGCTGAAATAAAGCAGCGACATCGGGCTTGCCAGCACGCTCCCCGGATCGAAGACAAGGATACTCAGCTTCCAGCTGATTACCCACATAAGAAGCGCGTTCGAGACGATCGCGCCAAACGTTCCTCCGATGGAAGAACCTTTTAACCGCAGCCTCGAAATGACATAACCCGCCGCAACTGCCGCAATGACGACCAGCATGCTTTTTTGCAGGATGAAAGGCCCCCATGTCCACGTTTCCATTGTTTGCTCACCGTTCTCTCGTCAAATGTCCTGCTTTCATTGTGGGGCGGCGACCGGACGTTGTCAAATGGTGTCCCAGCTTGTGGAACCGGGCGATTTCCGCCATAGATTCCCAGGCTTGTACATATAACAACTAGAACTGCAGGAGGGATTTCCACTTGAAAAAGCAACTTACCGCACTGTTACTCGCCACTACCGTCACGTTCAGCGTCGGAGCTTTGACAGCCGAACAAGCCCTTGCCGCGTCGAATGCCACCATTGTCAGCGGCGTGAATTTCCGCAAGGCGCCGAATACGGATTCAGCCACCTACGGCCTTCTAAAAACAGGTGCAAAAGTAGACATTCTTGATAAGGTTAATAATTATTGGTATAAAGTTCGCGACGATCAAGGCAGAGTCGGCTATATCTCCACAAGCAGCAAATACGTCCGCACCGACGGTTCCGGCGGCAGCACGCCCAACGGAGGCGGATCGTCCAATAGCGGAGGCTCGTCCAATGGCGGCAGCACGTCCAAGCCGAGTACGGGCAATAACAGTGAGATCGTTAACAAGGTTATTGCCGCAGGCAAAAAATATATGGGCACTCCCTACGAATTCGGCTCCAGCCGTTCGAACACCAGCACGTTCGATTGCTCCGACTTCACCCGCCAGGCGTTCAAGGAAGGCGCAGGGATTACGCTGCCTAGCGACTCGCGCGGACAAGCCGCTTACGTCAAGTCTCTCGGCGGCACGACAACGGATTGGCACAAGCTGAAGCCGGGAGATCTGATGTTCTTCATGGATTATAAAGGAACGAAAGCGTCGGCCTACCCGTCAGACAAATCGAATCAGCGCATCTCGCATGTGGGCATTTACCTCGGAGACGGTAAAATACTGCATACGTTTTCGAAAGCATCGGGCGGCGTACGCATCGACTCGATTGCGGGCAAGCACTGGGAATACCGCTTCGCCTTCGGCGGAAGCCCACTGAAATAAGCGTTTATGTAAAGCTCCGGTCCTCCTTATCAAGGGTGGCCGGAGCTTTTTTATGCCGAGCGACTCGCGGAACGTTTGGTTCTAATGCCGGTCCGCAATCGGCAGAACGCCGCGCCCATACAAATGGACTTTCCTCTACCGCATACATAGTGCCTGCTCAGAAATTAGAGGAAGTGTAATGCGCTATCATCCCCATTTTTCCTGCACGCGCAAAAATAGATAACCCATGGTGCGCTAATGCCTCCATTCCAGGGGACGCGAACATTTTTCGACACGCTTAGATGATCTCAGTTCCTCTATGTTCCGAAAATCACACCAACATTCCGCTTAGCGCATTGTGGTTCCTTTATTTTCTCAAGCTTGTGGTCCAGTCGAGGCTTGCCTGTTCCGAGTCTGATACAAGCCACGTCCGAGCTCATGCGTGGTTGGAACCGGATGTCATGTCCGGGTTCGCGTCAGATGCTACGTCCAGATCCTCCACCCGTTCCCTCAGCTTCTCGTAGACAAGACCCAGATAGTCACGCCTGGATCTGCACCTCTCTGCGCCGATGCCACGTCCGGGTTCGCCCCGCTCTCCCTCGGCCCTGCTGTGAGATTCGCCTCCCCTTTTCCTCCCGCAAAGGGAGATGAAGCTTGCGGGCAGCATCCCAAAAAGCCGCCCCCGCCGCAGATTGCCTGCGCCAGAGACGGCCCCACCTCACGCTTATTTCTTCGCTCTCCACGCGTCAAGCTGCTTCTGCGCCTCGTCCATCACCTTGTTGATGCCTGCGGCTTTCAGCTTGTCGATCGCTTTGGGCAGCACCTCCGACGGCTCGACGGAGCCGGTCTCCAGCGCCTTCTTGAACTCTTCCGACACGCTCTTGACGGCGGCAAGCTCGTTCTCCACCTTCGAGGAGTCGAACTGGAAGCCGAGCAGCGGCGCGTTCTTGGCCGATTTGTTGAACTTGTCGTACTGCTCCCACTTGTCGGCCGGGTCTTTGGGGAATCGGTTCAGCAGGAACATGTTGCCGAGCGTAAACGACGGCATGGAATAACCGGAATCGGGGGTCAGCTCGATGACGCCTTCGGAAACTTTTTTATAGTGCGTACCTTCGAGGCCGTAGTTTACCAAATTCCGCAAATGCGCGTCGGAGTTCAGCAGGTTCAAAAACTCCATCGCTTTCTCAGGATGCTTGGAATTCGCCGAGATTGCCATCATGGAGCCGGTCACCGACCAGTTGAACACGATCGGCTCGTGAATCGGCTTCGAGACGATCTCGTATTTAAAGCCTTCCGACCATAAATTGTCTGCGAACGGGACCGTATGCGCTTTGTCGACGAGCCATTTGCCGGTTTTCTCGTGATCGTTGCCTGTTTTGGTCGCGACGTCGGGCGGCAAATAGCCCGCCTTGTAGTATTTGCGCATCGTTTCGCTCATTTGACGGTACTCGGGCGTCTCGAATATGTTGACGATCTTGTAATCCTGCGTATCGAGCCGTACTCCGAACGGGATGCCCTGTACGACGGAATCGAACGGAACGAACGGGTCAACGTTGCTTGGAATCGGGTACACGCCCGGTTCGTTTTCCTTCATCGTCTTGAGCAGCGGCTCCAAACTTTCCAGCGAACTGACGTTCGATAGGTCCATTTTGTATTTGTCGATGTACTGCTTATTGAACCGCCATACCGCCTGCGCCGGCAGCTCCTTGTTCGTCGGCACCCCGTAGTTGTGTCCGTTCACCTTGGAGCCTTCGAGGAACGAAGGGTGTACGGCCTTCTTGATGCCCTGCCCGTATTTGTCCAGCAGGCCGTCCATCTCGTAAAATGCCCCTTTGCGGGCATTCTGCACGTAGTCGAAGGCCCACGAGCTCGTAAACGCGATGTCGTAAGGCTCGCCGGATACGGAGATGACCTGCATCTTCTGGGAGTAGTCGCCCCAATCGATCATCTTCATTTTCACGGTGGCGTTGATCTTCTCTTTCGTATACTTGCTGACGGCCTCCATCACTTTGTCGGCATCCTTTTGCGGTCCGCCGATCGTGTACCAGATCAGCTCGACGGGCTGGCCGTCCGCTTTTCCGGCGCCCGCTCCTTCTTGAGCGGGGCTACCGCCGGAGCAGCCCGTGGCCAGCGCGGACAGCATCAACACCGAGGCGAGCCCGGCGGCGAGTCGTTTCCGTTTGAACATGCACGTTCCTCCTAGTACAATATTATTCTTTGACCGCTCCGATCGTCAGGCCCTGCACGAAATACCGCTGAAAGAACGGATAAGCTAGCACGATCGGACCGGTGGCCAGGACGACCATGGCCATTCTCGAAGACTCCTGCGGCAGCGACTTGGCGATCTCGAAGCGTTGGGTGGCGTCGCTGAGATTGGAATTTTGCACGATAAACTGAATGTTGCTCTCGATCTTCATCAGCAGCGATTGCAGCGGAAGCAGATTCGGGCTGTCGATGTACAGCAGCGCGTTGAACCAATCGTTCCAATAGCCAAGCGTGCTGAACAGACCGATCGTCGCCAGTCCCGGCAGCGAGATGGGCAGCACCAGATGCGTGAACACCTTCCACTCGCCCGCTCCGTCGATCCGGCCGGACTCGATGATCGCATCGGGCACCATCTGCTTGAAAAACGTGCGCATGATCAAGATCGAGAAAGCGCTGACGCACGTAGGCAAAATAAGCGCCCACACCGTATCCTTCAAATGCAGCACCTGCGTCGTCACGATGTAGGAGGGCACCAGCCCGCCGTTAAACAGCATCGTGAAGAAGGCGAAAAACGCGAAGGCGTTCCGGTACGCGAAATTGTTTCTGGACAGCGCATAAGCGTACAGCGCGACGGTCAGCACGCTGAGCAGCGTTCCGACGACGGTGACGAAGAGCGTCACCCCATAGGACCGGAACAGCTGACCTCCGGTTCGAAAAAGGTACCGGTACGCCTCGAAGCTCCACATCTCCGGAAACACCTGATAGCCGTTGTTCGCTAGCGCTTGCTCGTCCGTCAGCGAGATGATGACGACGAAGATGAACGGAAATACGCAGGCGATGGCAAACCCGCCGGCGATTGCGTGGCATACGCCGTTCCAGAACGGCGACAGCTTCGTAAAGTCCCGGCTCTTCTTCCGCACGGCAGCGGTAGGCGTATTCGGACTTGGCAAGCCGACTCCCCCTTTCCTTTTCGTCGAAGTGGTTAAAATAAAGCGTTCTCTTTGTTGATCCGCTTCACGACGGCGTTGGTCACCATCACCAGAACAAGTCCGACCACCGATTGATACAGCCCGGCCGCCGTGCTCATGCCGATGTTGCCCGTCACTTTCAGCCCCCGGTATACGTACGTATCGATGACGTTAGTCACAGGGAACAGCGCGCCCGTATTGCGCGGCACCTGATAGAACAAGCCGAAGTCCGCGCGGAAAATGCCGCCGATCGCCAGCACCGTCAGGATGATGATCATCGGCCGGATAAAGGGCAGGGTAATGCTCCAAATTTGCTGCCATTTGCCCGCACCGTCAATCATCGCGGCTTCGTAATACGACTTGTCAATGCCGATGATGGCCGCCAGGTAGACGACGCTGGAATAGCCGACACCCTTCCACAGGTTGACAAGCACGAGAATGTAAGGCCAATAGGCCGGCTCCGCGTACCAAGAGACGCGCTCCATGCCGAGCGCCGTCAGCGCCTGATTCAGCACCCCGCGATCCACGCTCAGGAAGCTGAACAAGAAATAGCTGACGATGACCCAGGACAAAAAGTAAGGCAGGAACATACCGGTCTGGTAAATTTTCGCCCACCGGCGGCTGACGATTTCATGCAAAATAACGGCCATAATCACCGATAAAACCGTGCCCAGCACGATAAACGCAAAATTGTACAGCAGCGTATTGCGCACGATGATGTAAGCGTCTTCGGATTGAAACAAAAATTCAAAGTTTTTGAAGCCGGTCCACTTGCTCCGCCATATGCTCGCCAGGAAGCCGTCCCGGTCGAAGCGGTATTCCTTAAAGGCAATGATCGCCCCCGGCATCGGCAAATAGCTGAACAGCAGGAAATAGACGGCTCCCGGCAGCACCATGAGCAAAAAGGTTTTGTTGCGGTTAAGCTTTTTCAGTGTACGTCCAATGGTCCCCACAAGCATTCACCCCCGTTCTTTTGCGTCCGCAAGCTCCATTTCGGAAAACGCATACATCGCTTTCTTTTCTAACTTTACCCAATGCGGAGCGCGGCAGAAAGTTAAGAAACTTTAGAACGGGTGGAGAAACTATAGAAACGTTTTCATCCGTCTCCCAGCTTGCTCCAATTGCGGTATTCCGTCGGCGAGAAGCCGTAATATTTGCGGAACTGCTTGTAAAAATAGCTCGTGTCCGTATACCCGACCCTAAGGGAGATGTCGCTCGTTTTCAGATTCGATTCGACAAGCAGCGCCTTCGCTTGAGCAAGCCGATACTTGTTCACGTAATCGGAGAACGTCTCTCCCATCTCCTTGTGGAAAAGCTGGCCCAAATAAACCGGGTTCATGTGGAAAGTCTGGCTTAACGTCTTCAAAGACAGCTCATCGCCATAGCGGCGCTCGATCTCGCGCAGCACCTGCCGGATGACGGGGCTGTACTCCCGCTCCGACACACCGGACGCGAAAAGCACGCGGTCGACGAAGCGCTCGACCAGCTCCTCCAGCTCCTGCATCGTCTGCGGCTTGACGACCTGCGAGAACAAATGCTTGTAATCGCCGATGGCGCCTTCGTGCTCCTGCCGCATCAGGTTGGCATGATGCACGGCGGCCGCAAGTACGGCCATCGCCGTGTTCTGGACATCAGACGGCGCGAGCCCTTCCGTCTCCCGGAGACGTGCGAACGCTTCCCCGACCCAAGCGAGCGCTTCGTCCTTCTTCCCGGCCGACAGCAGTTTGCAGAAATGGGCCAGCTCCGCCTGCACTGGCGCCGCTGGTTCCGCCGCTGCGGTCAGAGCAGCCGCTTCGTAGACAAGCGGTCCGTCGTGCGGCGCGAGCACATAGTAGTCCTGCATCCGCTTGGCGGTGCGGTAGCTGCGGTGGGCCGACGCCTCGCCCTTGGACGCTTCGCCGACTGTCACCAGCAGCGGCAGGCCCCACCGCTCACGGATAGCGGCTTGCAGCTCCGCCATAAAGCGGACGAAGCCGGTCCGGTCCGCATCGACGTCGTCCAATCCCGCGAGCAGCACAAGATCGCCTTCGAGATCGGCGAACACAGCCTGCTCCGGGCCGTAAGACTGTGCCGTCCGCTGGCAATACGTCCTTACGGCGGCAATCGTCTCGGCCCGGGACGACACTTCCGCCTGCTCTTGATCGAACAACAGCTTGACGATGCCCGCGGCATACCCCGGCAGGCCCAGCCGGATGCCAAGCAGCTCTGCGCGGTTTCGCAGCTCCTCCGGCTCGATAGCCGCCGTGACCCAGCGGTACAGGAGATTGTCGCGGATAATTTCCAGATGCCGCTTAATGCTCTCTTCCTTGTAGACGGACTGCTCGATTTTGGCCACGGTGCCGGTCAGCGTCCGGATCAATTCTTCCGTATTGACCGGCTTCAGCAAATAATTTTCGATGCCAAGCGTGACGCCTTCTTTCACATAGTCGAAATCGTTGTACCCGCTTAAAATAATGAACTTCACGTCAGGCTGCAGCTCTCTTACGCTGCGGATCAGCTCCAGGCCGTTCATATGGGGCATCTGGATATCGGTAATCAAAATATCGATCGGCTCGCCAGCCAAAGCTTCGAGCGCTTCCGCCCCGTCTGCGGCCTTGCCGACAATCTGCAGCCCGTGCCGCTCCCAGTCGATCAAATAAGCGAGTCCCTCCATGATGAACGGCTCGTCGTCAACCAGAAATACGCGATACATACTCGTTCCCCCTTACGCTTCCCGGAATCGTGATGGTCACCGTCGCTCCTTCACCGGGACGACTGTCGATCCGCAAGCCGTACGCTTCCCCGAAGCTGTGCTTCAGCCGCTCATTCACGTTTGTCAGACCAATGGACGCGCCGGACGGTTGCGGCGGATGCGCCAAATCTCGCTGAAGCTGCGCCAGCCGCTCCGGCACGATGCCCGAGCCGTTGTCGGCAACGGCGATGCGGACGTCGGAGCCTTCGGCCCATCCGCGGATGACAATTCGCCTCTCCCGGCCGTCAGGAGCAGCGCCGTGGAAGGCATGGCGGATACAGTTCTCGACGATCGGCTGGAGCATCAGCTTCAGAATCGCGCAGCGACCCACGGCTTCATCGACTGCAATCTCGTACTCAAACCGGTTCGGATAGCGGGCCCGCAGCAGGTTCAAATACAGCCGACACAGTTGGACCTCGTCCTGAACGGTCACCATCGTCTCGTGCTTGATCAGATTTTGGAACAGCGCGCCCAAGCTGTAGATCATATCCCCGACATCCCGATTGCCATCCATCACCGCTTTCAGCCGGATCGCCTCCAACGTGTTATACAGAAAATGAGGCTGGATCTGCGCCTGCAACGCCAGCAGCTCTGCCTGCCGCTGCTTGATCTCGGACAAGTAGACCCGCTGGATGTGCTCCTGCAGCGTTTCGCACATTTTGTTGAAGCTGGTGGCGATGTGGAATAGCTCGTCTTCCTTCTGCACGGTTACGCGAACCGAGAGGTCCCCGTCCTGCAGCTTGCGCATGGCGCGAATGACCGTTTGCGTACGGCGCGAGAAATTGATCATCAGCAAATACGACAGCAGCACGGCGGCGGCTACACACAAGCCTGTACCTGCGATCACCGTTCGCTTCATCCCCTGAAGCCCTTCGCTTACCTTCGCTACCGGCACGATGCTCGCGAGTACGACGCCACCTTGGTTCAACGTCTTCATCTGCACATAGGCCGGCTCGTCCAGCGCAATCGGGTCCGATTGGTCCCGCAGGGCGTGCATGTACGGGTAGCTATGCCCCGTATAGCGCCGGGAGGAATCGTACAGCACGGTGCCGTCTGCCGTCAGCAGAAGCAGCTCCCCCTTGAAGTCGCCCCGGTCGTTCTGCACGATCCGGTCCATACCAGTCCATTTCCAATCGACAAGCAGGGTGCCGTGATTCTGCAAGGTGATCGGATCGTTAATGTCGTTAGCCATCGTAAACATGCGGCTGCGGTCCCCGTCCGTTCCCAGCTCGAACGACGGCGGCGGCGCAAAGGACTTGGTCTGGCGGATGCGGCGAATCGGCTCGGCGACTTTCGGGTTTTCCGGCCCCGGATAGACGAAGCCCTGCTCCTCCAGCCCGCGGTACGCATACAGGAAGCCCTTGACGCTGCTGTACAGCCAGATCGTCTGAATTTCCCGGTCGAAGGTCAGCGATTGGAAATACGAGTCCATGTTTTTGTCGACAAAACCGGCATTGTCCGCAAAACGATCCAGCCGGTAACGGAGATAATCGGAAAAATCGTTGTTCAGAAAAAACAGCACGTCCCGAAGCAGCCGTTCGTCCTTATACAATTGGAACACCATCTGCTGACCAGCCTCATACCTCCGCTCCACTTCATGCGTCGCCCGCTCCAGCACCTGCTTCGCCGCTTCCAGCTCCTTGCGCGTCGATTGCTCGGCAGCGTTGCGGTAAATCAGAACGGCGAGCGCCGTCAAGGAGACGACGATAATGAGCGAATACAGCAGCAAAATTTTGTTGAACAGCTTCTTCTCGATATGATTTTTGTAAAACGTTCGGACCCCCGAAACCATAACTGCGCCTCCCTCCGCACCCGATTTGTCCCATTAACTATATGTATTCGCGGCCGTCCGATATAATCGTTTTCAGCTTTCGCTCTCCAGACAGCGGCGTGTTCGGAAAGGGGCAAAAAGACCGCCTGTCTCCTTATCAACAGATAAGGGAGACAAGCGGCCTCCGTGCTATTTTGCCAATCCGTTCACTTCGAACTCGTAAATACGAGCGGCCGTATCGCCGCCTTGCGTTGCCTTATCGATCGTCAGCTTCACGTATCTTGCCTTCGTCAGCGCGATCGGATGCTTGCTCTCTGCTGCCGTATTGCCTTGAACCTGAACGACGTCGCTCCAAGTGCTGCCGTCGTTGCTGACTTGGATGTGGAAATCACGGGTGTTGAATGCAGCCGCTTCGCCGCCCGCTTCCGCATGCTTCACGACAAACTCGCTGATCGTGTAGCTCGCGCCCAGATCGACCGACAACCAATGCGGTCCGCTGCCGAGCGCACACCACTTGCTGTTGCCCGTCACCTTGCCGTCGAAGGCGTAGGCTGCCGCTTCGTTCGGTCCGCAAGCGCCATCCGCCGTTGCCGGCTTGTTCAGGGCGAGATTTTTCACCCCGCCGGCAGCATCCTTCGTCACCGTGATGAACGCTTCCTTGGTCACGGTGCTATCGCCAACCGAGTTCTTCGCCGTCAGCGTTACGCTGTATGTTCCTTCGGCAGCATAGGTAACGACCGGCTGCTTCTCGGTACTTGTGGACGGCGTACCGCCCGGGAACGACCATTCCCGCTGCTCCGTCACCTCGGACGATTGGTCGATGAACGTCACCGGCTGTCCCGGCGCGACGAGCGTCTTATCCGCCGCGAACGCCGCTACCGGCTTCGGATATGCCGGCCAGGTGATCACGGTCTGCGCCGCTTTGCCACGGCGTCCGTCGGCGCTGAGCGCAACGATTTCCAGCTTCGTCTGCGCTTCCGGCCCGATCCGGCGCAGCATCGGCACGTAGTACACCCGGTTCGGAGTGACGCCGAGCAGCTCTTTGCTGCCATCCGGCTTCACCCGGTACACTTCGAAGTAGCGGACCGGACGCTCCGTCGCCGACCATTCCAAACGGGCGTCGCCGTAGATGCCGTCCTTGAACTCCGCTTCCCTCACATTCAAGCCGCGAACTTCAGGCACCGGGCTTGGATCGTCTTTGGCGGTATAGACGGAGAGCTGCCCGATGTTGACCGAGAAATCCGAAATCGTCTGCTTCGCGTCCGCATACAGAGAGATAGCGGCGATCCGCTTGCCGCGGTACGGATTCAGATTGAACGTCTGCGTATCCCACGTTCCGGGATGCAGGCCGCCCGCGTCAAGGAATACGAACTTGTCGGGCTGATCGGCGAACGACAGCCCTACCTTCAGGTCCGCGTGCTTCGTCTGCGTCTTGAACGTAAGCGACAGCTTCGTATTCTGCTCTACGAGCAGGTCCGTCTTGTACAGCTTAAGATTTGTAGCGTTCTGCGGACTGAGCGTTCCCGCCAGCTTCAAGGAGCTGCCGCCATAATAAGCGGTCGTGAAGTCGAAGCTCGGCTTCAACGCTTCCCCTTTGCTTTCCGCAATCCAGCGCCACGTCGGCAGCACATCCTGCAAGCTCCGGTTGTTCCACGGCGTCGTCCGTACGACTTCCCCATTCACGGCGAACAGCTGCCCGTTGCCTGTATTGAAGTTCGTCGTAAACGGCAGGTCGTTCACCGGCGACTGCTCTACGACATAGTGCGCGATGCCCTTCCAATCGGCCGTGCCGGACGTATTGGCCGGGTTGCCGGTCGGTCCGACCCAGAACTTGTTTTCCTTCGCGTAAAATTGCTCTTGATTCTCTGACGAGTTGAATGCCCAGTCCGGGCGGTAAATGCCGAGCGACGTAACCGCTTTCTTGCCCTCGGAAAAGATCGCATTCCAGCTAATTTTCGTATCGTAGCCCTTCGCTTCGACATCGATGCCCGTGAACAGCTCGTACGGGCTGCGGCCCAAACTCTTGGCCTTGCTCGCGGACGGTTCCAGCGAACGCCACCAGAAATTCAGGAACATGCTGTCGGAGCGGCGTTCGCTGCCCTGCTGCAGGAACATTTGGTTGCGGTCCGTCAGCGCGTTCTGCCAATCGATCGATCCGCTGGATGTCATCGAGTCGTACCACATGATCTGCATCTCTGCCGGCTTCTTCGCTTGCAGGTAAGCAAGGAACTTCTGCATTGTCGCGGCGTCTTCCGGCGTAGCGCCTTCCGTCTCCTGGTTAATAAACCAGCCGTCGAAGCCGTAATAGTTCGCCACTTCGAGCAACTTATCCGCTACAGGGAACGAACCGTCCGGGTTTTGCCGGATCGTCTGCTTTACCCATTCGAACTTGCCCCCGTATACGCTCGGCGGGAAAAAGACGGTACCGAGCACCGGAACGCCGTTCTTATGGGCCGCATCCGTCACGTCCGCGCTCGGCGGCACGATGATGCCTTCGCCCGACGATCCGCCCCAATAGACGAGCTTGTCGACGTAAGCCCAGTAGCCGAACGTATTCGCGTCGAATTTCTCCGACCCTTGCGACGGCACGCCGCTGGTTTGCCGGTTCATCGCCGAAAGCGCTGCCACTTTAGGCTCGACCGTAGCGTGCTTGTTGACTTGATATCCTGTGAAGCGGTCCTGTAAAGCAATCGTGCTGCGGTTGAACTCCGCGTCCTTATCTCCCTGCGGCGTCCAGCGGAGCAGGTCCTCCGGGAACCAGTAGGACGAGTGCGGCTGCGCCGCTTGAGCGCCCGCAGCAAACATCAGGCATGAGAACATGAACAGCAAAAGACCGGTCCATCGTTTTTTCATCTTGTTCCTCCCGTTTGGTATAAATTTCGGATTGTCCGGATTCGATTCCGGGCATCCCCCTCCACCCTTCAGAGGATTCGGAAACGCTCCACATTCCATGAAAGCGCATCCTTCCATCCCATTGTATGGAAAAACATAGCGCTTCCAAAAGTGGAATTATTAAAGATCCAGTGGACGAAATGAAGAAACTTGATCGATGAACCGCTTTTGGAGATATAATACTAGGTAAAAGTCCGGACTTTGACCCCCTCTCGGCAGAAAGGATCGAACATCTATGAAGCTTGTCAGACTTGCCGCCTTTATTCCGATACTCTCCGTTCTGCTTCTATCCGTCATGCTCCCCGAAGCCGCCGCCGTCGATATCGTTCCTTCGGAGCCGCGCAAGGTGATGCGTGTCGCCGGAGACAATAATTTTCCGCCATTCGAGTTTGTCGCCAACGGCACGTTTCAGGGATTTAACGTGGATATGTTGAATGCGCTCTCGCTCGAAACCGGCACATCGTTCGAATTTTATCCAATGCCCTGGAGCGAAGCGATCAAAGCGCTGGAAAGCGGCAAGGTGGATGCCATTCAAGGGATGAAGTACAGCCAGGAGCGAGCCCAGAACTACCGCTTCTCCGAGCCTTATTTTACAAGCTCGCAGGGCATCTTCGTCCGCAAGGACTCGTATTCCGTCCATTCGCTGACCGACCTGCAGAACCGCAAAATCGCCGTGCAGGAAGGCGACATCAGCAGTGAAGCGATGCAGCGCATTCCGAACGCCACCGTGCTCGCGGCGGAAAATCAGGAGGAAGCGATCCGGCTTCTGCTCGGCGGTCAAGTGGACGCTTTTATCGGCAACCAGATCACCGGCCAGTATGTGTTGCAAAAAAACCGCCAGCAGGACCAGGTGAAGCTGGTCGGCGATCCGATCGCCCCGACGGACTATGGCCTGGTCGTACTCAAGAAGAATGAAGCGCTGCTCGGCGAAATCAATCACGGGCTGCGCGAGCTGAAATCGAACGGCACTTATGCCAAAATCGAACGGAAATGGTTCGGCGAATATATTTACCCGTCCGCTCCGCGGCTAAAGGAGCTGCTGTCCTACGTCGTGGCGGGGCTCGTCATTACGGCGGCCGTCCTGCTGCTGATTCTATGGTGGAACTTCACGCTTAAGCGGGAATTGAAAAAGCGGCTGGACGCCTACAAGAAGACGCTGGACGAGCTGGCCCGGCGGGACCGCCTGCAATCGCTCGGCCAACTGGTCGCGGGCATCGCCCATGAGATCCGCAATCCGATCACTTCGATTTTGTCGTATTCCCAGGCGCTGCCCTTCAAGTACGATAACAAGGAGTACCGCGAATTTTTCACGATGCACGTCACCGAGGAAGTGATGCGGTTGAACCGGATCGTGACGGAGCTGCTGGACTTCGCCCGCGAGAAGCCGCCCGAGAAAACGCTGTTCAAGCTGGAGGAGCCGGTGCGGGCCGTCGCTTTGTTTTTTCATAACCTTTTCGAGGAAAGACGCATTGTCGTGCAGCTCGATGTGCCGGATTCCGCGTACGTGTGGGCGGATGCCCAGCAATTCAAGCAGGTGCTGATCAACCTGATCCGCAACGCCATCGATGCGATGCCGGGCGGCGGAACGCTCCGCATCGCCGCGCAGGAGCGGCAGCCATTCGTCATTCTGGAGATCGAGGATACCGGGGAGGGGATCGATGCGGACGACTTGCCGAAAATTTTCGAGCCGTTCTTCACCAAAAAAGCGGGCGGCGTCGGGCTCGGGCTGTCGATCTGCTACCAGCTGGTGCGGGATAACCGCGGGGAAATCGAAGTGACGAGCGAAAAAGGAGCCGGGACGCGAATCGAATTGAAACTACCGAGCCAAATGGAGGAAGAAGAGCATGCCTAAACCGAACCTGCTTATACTGGACGATGAAATTTCGATCTGCAAATCGCTTTCGTTTATTTTGGAAGACGATTACGAGGTTTATGCGTCCACCGACCCCGACGAGGCCATCGCCCTGTTCTCCCATGTCGCCTTCTCGATCGCCCTGCTCGACCTGCGGCTCGGGATGCGCGATGGCATCGACGTGCTGAAGCAGATTCGCAGCATCTCCCCCCGAACGGTCGTCATTATCATGACGGCGTACGGCAGCATCCCGTCGGCAGTGGAAGCGATGCGGCAAGGCGCGTTCTACTACGCTTCCAAGCCGATCGATATCCACGAACTGAGAGTGCTGCTGGAAAAAGCGATGGAGCAATTTCAACTGCAATCACGGGTCGAATGGCTGAACGAAGAGATTCAAAAAGCGTACGACGTACACGGCTTGATCGGACACAGTGCGCAGATGCAGAACGTCTTCTCGCTGATCGACAAGGTCAAGAACATCGATTCCAGCGTCCTGATCATGGGCGAAAGCGGTACGGGCAAAGAGCTGGTCGCGCGCGCGATTCATTTTGCCGGAGACCGGCAGAAGCAGGTGTTCTCGACGATCAACTGCGCCGCCATCCCCGCCAACTTGATCGAATCGGAGCTGTTCGGCTATGAGAAGGGAGCTTTTACCGGCGCCGTGACCCGGAAATCGGGCATTTTCGAGACGGCCAACGGCGGCACGCTGTTTCTGGACGAGATCGGCGAGCTCGACATCGGGCTGCAGAGCAAGCTGCTCCGCGTGCTTCAGGAAAAAGCGATCATGCGAATCGGCGGGCAGAAGGAAATCGCGATCGACGTACGGATTATTGCAGCCACGAACCGGGATTTGAAGAAGGAAATTCAGCAGGGCAAATTCCGGGAGGACTTGTACTACCGTTTGAACGTCATCCCGATCCCGCTGCCGCCGCTGCGCGAGCGGCAAGAAGATATCCCGTCGCTGATCCAGCACTTCATCAACAAAATTAACGAGCGCATGTCCAAGCAAATCAAAGGCATCGAGCCGGATGCGCTTCAACTGCTGCTGGATTACCCGTTTCCCGGCAACGTGCGGGAGCTGCAGAACATCATCGAGCGTTCGATTGCGCTGGCGGACAGTGACCGGATGACCGTTAGCGACCTTCCCGGGGACCTTCAGACGAAGCCGGCGCAGCCCGCCGACAGCAAGCTTGTGCCTGTCTATGTCGGAGAAACGATGGACGCGATCGAGCGCAAGGTCATTCTGTCTACGCTCCAAGCGATGGACGGCAACCGGCGCAAGACGGCGGAGACGCTCGGCATCGGAGAGCGCACGCTGCGCGACAAGCTCGCTCGTTATCGGGCCGAATAAGGACCGGGCGGCAGAAACCGCCCGGCAGATTTCGCCGCCCCGGCAATTTTCGCCGCTTTTTTCGCTCTATCCGCCACCTCCCCCTGCCCGTCGACTCTTGTCTGCTTCCGCTTTTTCCACGTTTCCTCCTACCTCATCGTTTTCCCCTGCTCACCGGCTTTTCCTCTCCTTCCGCCTTCCCGCTCTGCTTCACCGTTTGTCGCTATCCGCCATCATTCCGCCATTTTCCCTTCTCTCCGCTTTTTCCGTTCCATGGCCTGCCTTATCCTAATCCGCTCCTTATCCTGTCCCGCTCCTCCCCCAATCCAAGCCAAACCCTCCTGCCGTTCGCTCTGCCGAAAACCTATTGGCACGATATTTGCTTATAGAAAAAGCGTACCGACAAAACGATATGCAGGGGGAATTATACAATGATGTTCAAACCAAAAAAGCAGGCTCTTCTCGCAGTTTTCTGTATGTTAACGCTTATGGTTTCGGCGTGCGGCAGCAAGCCCGACGCTCCGGCAGGACAGCAAGCACCGGCGGCGGCGGCGAGCAGCAACGAAATCTTATCTAAAATCGCCAAAACGAAAACGCTTACGGTCGGAACGGACGCCACTTTCAAACCGTTCGAGTACAAATCTGGCGATCAATTCGAAGGCTTCGATATCGACCTGATCCGTGCGGTGGCCAAAGAGCTCGGCGCCGACAAAGTTGATTTCGTGGACACCGAGTTCAAAGGGCTCATTCCGGGACTGCAGGCGAAGAAGTTCGATCTCATCGTCTCGGCGATGTATATTACCGACGAGCGTAAGAAGACGATCGATTTCTCCGATTCGTATTTTCCGGGCGGCCTTTCGATCATGGTGAAGAAAGACAACGACACGATAAAAGGCTTCGACGATCTGGCCGGAAAAAAAGCGGCGGTGCAAATTGGCACGAAATCGGTCAAGTTCGTAGAAGAAAGCCGCAAAAACATCGAGCTTGTCCAAGTAGAGAAAAACACGGAGATGTTCCTGGAGCTGGAGACCGGCAAGGTCGATGCCGTCATCACCGGATTCCCGGCCGCCAAAGCTTACGCCAAAGAAAAAGGCACGGTCAAAGTACTGCCCCAAACGCTCACCGAAGAGTACTACGGCTATGGCGTCCGCAAGGATAACCCGGAATTCGTGAAGGCTGTCAACGATGCGGTCAAGAAAGTCAAAGACAGCGGAAAATACAACGAAATTGTTAAAAAATGGTTCGAATAACTAACCGGCAGCTTAGCTCGCGATTAGGAGGGAAACTATGCAGCATTTTGACTTCAGCGTCCTTGGCGAGTGGCAGAATATCCGGCTGCTGCTGCAGTCGTTATGGTACACCGTCATTTATACGCTGGGCGGGTTTGTGCTCAGCCTGATCATCGGGACGTTCATTTCGTTCGGACAAATGTCCAAGTTCAAACCATGGAAATACGTCTCGCTCGTTTATCTGTCCTGGTTCCGGGGGACCCCGCTGCTCGTGCAGCTGTTCCTGCTCTATTACGGACTGCCGATCGTGTTCGGCATCGATACGGTCCCGTGGGTATCCGGCGTCATCGCCTTGGGCATGTACAGCGGCGCGTATGCTTCCCAGGTCATCCGCGGAGCGGTTCAATCGATCGACAAAGGGCAGATGGAAGCCGGGCGTTCCCTCGGCTTCTCCTATGCGCAGACGATGCGCAAGATCGTAATCCCGCAGGCGACGATCCGCATGCTGGCGCCGATGACCAACGAGTTCATCTCGCTCACGAAAAACTCCTCCCTGCTGTCGACGATTACGGTCGTCGAACTGTTCCGGCAGGCGAACCTGCTGATTGCCGACACGTACAAAACGATCGAATTTTTGCTGGCTATCGCGATTCTGTACTATTTGGTTAACAACCTGATCGGGTTTATCGGCCTAGTGTTGGAAAGACGTCTCGGGACGGGGGATGATATGCGATGATACAGATAAACGGGATTCACAAATCGTTCGGAAGCAATCATGTGCTGCGCGGCGTCGATCTTCGGGTGCAGCAAGGGGAGGTCGTCGTCATTCTCGGGCCTTCGGGCTCAGGCAAAAGCACGCTGCTGCGCTGCATCAACTATCTGGAAACATACGACAAAGGCAGCGTCGTCATCGAAGGAAAGCCGATCGGCCGCATTCCTGTGCAAGAGCAGGCCGGCCAGTCCGTGGAAATGCCGCAACAAGACCTGAACGCCGTCCGTCAAGATGTCGGCATGGTGTTCCAATCGTTCAACCTGTTCCCGCACAAGTCGGTACTGCACAACATTACGATGGCACCGATCTCGCTCCGGGGGATGAATAAGGAAGACGCTGAGCAATTGGCGCGCGAGCTGCTGCGCAAGGTCGGCCTGCAGGACAAGGCGGAAGCCCGTCCGTCCAGCCTGTCCGGCGGACAAAAGCAGCGGGTCGCCATCGCCCGCGCGCTCGCCATGAAGCCAAAGGTGATGCTGTTCGACGAACCGACCTCCGCGCTGGACCCGGAGACGGTCGGCGAGGTGCTGCAGGTCATGCGCACCTTGGCCAAGGAAGGCATGACCATGGCAATTGTCACGCACGAGATGGGCTTCGCCCGGGACGTCGCGGACCGTGTCGTCGTGATGGACGGCGGCGTCATTATCGAGGAAGGCAAGCCGTCCGAAATTTTTACGAAGCCGACGCACCCGCGCACCCAAATGTTCCTGAGCCAAGTGCTCGAAAGTAAGTAAGTAAGTAAGGAAGCGCGTAAAATCGCACAAAGGAGAAGAAAAAGCGTTATGCACAAATTCACTCATCTGCAGCGTCCCGGCGTTATGTTTACTCCAGGCGCAGGCGACCCGTATGTGACCCGGCTCTGCGACTGGATTACGGAATGGGACGGGCAGCGGCCGCTTGACGCCGCAATCGTTGGCGCTCCCCTTTCCAAAAGCTCGATTAGCTTCTCGGGCGCCCATCTGCATCCTGCTACGCTCAGACAACTGTTCAGCGCCTTTACGACGTATAACTTCGAAGCGGATCTGGACCTGAGCAGCTTGCAAGTGAGCGACCTCGGAGATGTTGGCATGCACGTCACCGATATCCCGCAATGCCATCGCAATATCGAACAGGCGTTTCAAGAAATTTCGCAGCAGCTCCCTTCCACGATTCCGTGTCTGGTGGGCGGCGACCACTCGATTACATTCCCGGCGCTGACGGGCATTCAGAGCGTGCGCCAAGAGCGCATTGGGCTAATCCAATTCGATGCCCACCTCGATGTCCGGGATACGGCCTACGGAGGCAGATCGAACGGAACGCCCATCCGCAGTCTGGTGGAAAACAGCGTCATCCGGGGCGAAGATATCGTGAATATCGGCCTGCGCAGCTTCGCCAATTCCAAAGCGTACCGCGACTTCGCCGAGCAGCAGGGCATTACGCTTTATACGGCTAGGCAAGTCCGGGAGGAAGGCATCAAACCAATCCTGGAACGGACGATTCGCGAGCTTGCCGCCAAGACGGATTCCGTCTACGTCACGTTCGATATCGACGTACTGGACCAAGCGGACGTCCCCGGTGTGCCGGCGATCGGGCCTGGCGGTCTCTCGCCGGTGGACCTGTTCACCTGCGCCGAGCTGCTCGGGGAGTGGAACCGCGTCATCGGCATGGACATGGTCTGCGTGGACCCGAGCCGGGATACGCGCGACCGAACGTCTCGTATAAGCCTGCACGTTCTGCTGTACTTCTTGACCGGACTCGCCAGACGACGGCACGCGCTTGCTTAATGCAGCTTTATATGGGACCTGCTGCCGTGACGGCTGGTCCCTTATTCACAAGCTTGCTTTACCCTGCATATAGTGGTCGTGCGCCTGCTTGACCCAATCAAACAAATAAGCGCTGCCGCCGTGATCGGGGTGAAGCTTTTTCATTAATGTCCGGTAGCGCTGCTTCAGCTCCTTGGGCGAGGCGTCGTCCGCAGCGCCAATCAGCGCCGGAAAGGATACCGGTCCCCTGCTTGGCCCGGCCGTTCTCGCAGAATCTCTCGCAGAGTCCGACGAGCTATCCCCGTAATGCCGGTTATACGACTTTTTCTCGTCCGATGCTTGCCGGTACAGCTCCTGAAAATCGGCTTCCAGCTTATCGAGGTACGACTCCAGCTCATCCTCCGCACCGGGCCATTCCCCTTCCCAAAATTCGTGTTCGAACTGTTCGTAGAGCGCGTCGAACCGGTCCATCCAATCGTTCAGCATGACCATCGAAGCTTTGATCTTCTCTGTGAGACGGAAAATACGGATGACCTGATGCACCGCCCAATCCGGCATGTTCAGCGCAAAGGCATGAAGCGCTCTATTCATATATTTGTCGGGCAAGCGGGTATCCTCCCAAAACTCCAGCAAGGCCTGCTGCCGGTCATGGCTGAGCTTCTTTCCGATCTGCACAGCCATCGGCAGACTGACGGCGCCTTTGCTTAGCTGAGCCTTCCAGCTTTCCGTCAAATTCGTTAGCGCAGCCACAACCGGAATCAGCCGGTCGTCCGTCACCGTAATGATCTCCGGATCGCGACGATTCTTCTTCATATTATCCATTTGCACTCCTCTTCCGCTTCCAACTCTAGGCCTGACCCGAATTGATCGTATACCGGCACTTCCGCCCGCCATCGGCTATACATTCCGTGCGCGCAACGGGCGCAGCGAGCAGAGCTTGAAACAGCGACAGCTCGCATTGGCAAGCCTGCCGGTAGCGGACAGCCACTTGATAGATCGGACAATTCGCTTCCTCGAAGACGAAAGTTCTGTCTCCTCTTTTTTCTACTTTAACCATGTATCCTTCCTGCTCTTGCAATTGGGCCAGCCTCTCCACCCGTTTCTCCAAATCCAAGCCTCGAAACGTATCCTCATGTCTCTGCAGCCATTTCTCTCTCCGCCGATGGAACAAGCGGCTGACTTGACCATCCCCGAATTCATCCTTCACTTCGTCGAGCAAATCGTTGACGATCGCATCATAGCCGTTCGCAAACAGAGCCCCGGCCTTCTCCGTCAGGCTGTATAAATACGTCGGTCTCCCCGCGCTTTGACGTTGGATGTTTGTCTGCACATATTGATCCTTTTGCAGTTCGTGAATATGGCGCCGAACGGCCACCCCCGATATGCCCAACTGCTCGGCCGCTTCCTGAATGCTGATTTTTCCCCACTTTTTTAGCAAAATCAAAAGCGCTCTCCGTGTTGAGCGGTCCTCTTGATACAAGCTTCGAATGTTTATCATGCTTTTTCACCTGCCTGATTGTAATCAATTCATTCGATCTCCCGAGCGATTCCATTATTCACCATTATATACCTAAAGGAATAAATTTGTACACGGTAAACTTTTTTGTCTATAGGAAACTTGTTCGAATCATTGTTCATCCCAAAATCTATGTCATTATATTAAGTACAACTCTCGACGGTGAAGACCATTTTATCGTACGAATGGGAAACCACACGGGGAAATGGTAAAATATGCACTACCTATCATTTTATCTATTAAAAGGGGATCGGGGCATGAGCCGAAGAAGATTGCAGATTGGCATGTGGCATGCATTCAGTGAAGAGGATATGGAGCGTTTCGGTTCTGATGCGATTGGCGGTATTGAAATTTGCCAGTATCGTGATAACGAAAGCTTATGGTATACAACGAAAGTCTGTAAAGAGAAGGGGCTTTCCTTTGGCATACATACGCCGGTTTTCGGCGGACAGCCGTACAAGCTCCCGCGGATCACTTCCATAGACCGCGAGGAGCGGGAAGAAGCCTTGCTCCACGTAGAAAGCGAAGTCCGTATAGCAGCGGAATATGGCGCCGATTATATTTTGTTTCATTATCCTTTTGTGCCGATATTCCCATGGGAAACGAAGCAGGTTTTCGCCAACATGCCGAAGCCGGAAGAGCGTTATGAAGCCGATCAGCTCGATGCGGCTCAGCTTAAGGATATTTCCCTCCGATTGTTTGATACGCTTTGCGGGCTTCAACACCGCTATGGGCAGCGTATCGTATTGGAGCATGATTTTTGCGGAGAGCATGAGGAGCTGCTCACGACGATGTTCCGGGAGCACCCGGAGATCGGGCTGGTTGTGGATACGTCGCGGCTGGATATTTCTGCAAAAGCGTTTCACAATGTCGAGCCGTTGCGTTGGCTTGAAGCCGTAGCGCCGTATGTTTATTTGGTCCATTACAGCAACGTCCGGTACGAAGCGGACCGATTCATTCATCATCTTCCCGTTCTGCCGGAGCACGACGATGACGACCGCTTCGGCGACGCCTACGCCTATCTCGCCTACCTGGCACAGCGGAACGAACGGTTTCACGTCACCTTCGAGCACAAAGCCAATCTCATCGACCGCAATCGGCTGCTTGAGCTTTATGCCCGAACGGAACGGCTGCTACAAACCTCAATGAAGAAGTCCAACCCGGTTCCAAGTGAATGAATGCACAAACGGGTTTTGCTCTCCCCTTGACCTTCACGTAACGGAAAGGTGTACGCTATCGGTGCAACGACATACGATGAAGGAGAGGTACTTATGCCAAATCATGATCAAATTTATGCCGAGCAAGCGGGGCGTTACCACCGCTTAATCAGCAAGCAACCCGAACTGGCACATATCGTGCATTCCATCAAGCCGTTCGCAGGTCTCGACATCGTCGATCTGGGCGCCGGAAGCGGCAGGTTGTCGTCCGTCTTAATCGGACAAGCCCGGTCGCTGACGGCAACCGATGCATCCGCCGCGATGCTGGATGTCTTGAAGGAGCGCATCGCCGAAGCGGACCGTCCCCGCCTGCACACGGTCGTCGCGGATCACCGCGAGCTCCCTTTGCAGGACGCGAGCGCAGACTTAATCGTTTCCGGGTGGAGCCTGGGCTACTTGGCGAACAGCAACGAGCCGATGTGGTCGTCCAACCTGGAGCGCATCCTGCAGGAAATAAACCGGGTGCTTCGTCCCGGCGGAACCGTGATCATCTTCGAAACGATGGGCACAGGCTTCGAAACGCCGAATCCGCCCAATTTTCTCTTGAACTATTATGCGGCTTTGGAGCGGCAGTATGGCTTTACCCACCAATGGATTCGCTCGGATTATACATTCGAGAGTCTGAGTGAAGCAGAAGAACTGACCCGCTTTTTCTTCGGCGAAGAAGTGGCCTCCCAAGTCACCGCAAAAGGCTGGACGACCGTTCCCGAATGCGCCGGCATCTGGTTCAAGCATTATTAAGCGTTCCCGGCAAGGCAAAGAGGCTGTTCCCCCCGAGAAGCATTCTTCTCGGACAGACAGCCTCTTATTAGTTAGCAACGACCTACAGCCCCAAAATCGCATCAATCATCGGCTTCGTCTCCCCGCCCGGGTACATCAGATAGAGCAAAATGTACACGGCCACGCCGGTCGGCGCCGTCAGCAGCCACATGACTGCCGTCCAACGGCCGATTTTGCGGTGCTTGGCAAACCTCTTATTGAACGCATGGAGCAGTGTTACAATGCCGAAAACACCTGCGAGTGTCGCGAGCGTAATATGGAAAAACAAAAACAGATGATAAGCCAGCTTCAAGTTCTCCGGGCCGCCGAAGGACGTGTTGCCGATAAAGATCGTCCGGCTGGCATAAATCAGAAAGAATGCCAGCGCAAATCCCGAGCCCCAGAGCATCAGCTTTTGGTGCGTTTCCCGGTTCCCCTTCACAATGTGGTACCAGCCGAACGCGACAAAGATAGCGCTAATTACTATAAAAGATGTACTGATCGTTGGCAAAATCGCTATTTTCACGTGTATCCCACCCGTTCACTTCGCAATAAACATTCCACATTACCGATTAGGCCCGATTGGCGCTCCCTGCCGGAAAATAAGGCTCATCGGGCAGCTCGTCGTCCTGCTTGCGCTCCCTCCGATACCAACGGAAAAAGGTATAGCCCAAAGCCATGCCGTACACAATTTCCTGCACAATCTTCATGATGACGCCACCAAGCTGCTGATCATCGAGCATTGGCAGCAGCAACAGCTGCTCCGGAACGGCCGAGTACATCGCGTACATTGGATCATTAGCGAAAATAATCAACGCACAGGCCGGCGTCAGCAAAATCCCGTTCACGAAAATGTACGCCATCCGTTTTAACTCGGACAAGGTATTATACTCCGGCAGCGGGCAAAATACCGGGAACCACATTTGGAAGGCGGCCAGCAGGAAAAAGATTTTATAGACGAACAACGCTGCAGGGTTGGCCATCAAGGCATCCATGATCATCGGAATGTGATACATGGAGAAGATGAAGTTAAATACAAACAGCGATAGCAGCGGATTCGTTAAGAAACGCATGATCCGTTTGGCCGCCTGACCTTTCAACGCGGGACGCAGCAGCCACCCTGGCAGCCCGAGCAGCAAGCACGGCGGCATGACCAGATACAGAATGGACTGCTGGAACATATGAACGCTGAAATAGTAGTGATGGCCGTAATAGGAAAGCGGACTTCCTTCCGCCGCATACCATAAAGCCAGTCCGGACAAGAACCACAGCTTTTGCTTCAATTCGACGGGCTCGCTATCCGCAAAGTCTTTACGCCAGCGGCCTACCGCAAGCGTATATAATACACCGACAACAATCAACAGCAGCAAAAAACCGGGGCTCCATAATGCAGCAAACGTAGGGCCGGTTTCGTGCCCTCCATGGGACATCGTAGGGTCCAAGACGATTATGCTCCTTTCCCAACCCGGTTCTTGTGCCGGGAATTGTGTCGAAATCGTGAAAATGTCTGTCGTTACGCAAAAGAGAGGGGCATACGTAACGCTGCCTCCTCTCTCCTCTATCCTACCACCAAACCCAGTAAACGGCCATGATGACCGCGGTTAATGCGATAAACGCACCGAATGCCAATCCGACAATCGGGAAGAGATGTCCCCGGTCTTTCATATGCATCCAGTAAGCCAATTGGATTATAATCTGTACAATCGCCAAGCCGACGATAAAGAACAGGATAAACGAACGGTCCAACCCGCCGTACAGCACGACGGCAAATGCCAGCATCGTGAGCACGATGGAGATAATGTACGAGATGTAGTGATTTTTCGGACCTTCCAAACGGTGACGATCACCGGCAGACGACGAATGGTGTTGGTTGCTCATTTATGGACCCACCTTCCCCATCAGGTATACGACCGTAAAGATGAATACCCAAATGACGTCGATAAAGTGCCAGTATAAGCCGGCGACGTAATATTTGGGCGCCGTGACTACAGTCAAGCCTTTTTTGAAGCCGTTGATGATCAAAAGCGAGATCCACAGAACGCCGAAAGCAACGTGAGCGCCGTGGAAGCCTACCAACGTATAGAAGGAGGTAGCAAACGCGCTTTTCGAGAACGTATGACCTTCGTTGACATAGTGTACGAACTCGTAAATTTCAAGGCCCAGGAAGGCGAGGCCGAGCAATACGGTGACGGCCATCCAGGCTTGAAGCTTTTGGAACTGATTGCGGTGCAGCGCCATAGTGGCGAACACGCTGGTCAAAGAACTGGTAAGCAAGATGAATGTCGACAATGCGACCAAATCAAGCGTGAACAAATGCTGAGCCGTTGGGCCGTCCGGCACTTGGTTGCGAAGTGCGATGAAGGAGGCGAAGAGCGAACCGAACAGTACGCATTCGCCGCCAAGGAACAGCCAGAAGCCCATAACTTTATTTTTGCCTTCTAAAGTTGCCGTTTCGGCGTGAGGTGGCAAAGCGCCGCCTGCTTCATGATGTGCTGCACTCATGCCTTCGCCCCCTTATCGTTTAACTCCTCCGGCTCGATATGGAATCCGTGATCATCGTAGACGGAACGGAAGAACATGCAGATTAACGTCATGCCGATACCGAGGATACTAACAATATACGTATGGTACATAAAGCCGTACCCTGCAATAAACAAACCGATAGACATCAGAATCGGCAGAATCGATGGCGACGGCATATGAATCGAACCGATCGGTTCGGCCGGCGTCATTTCTTTGTTGCCTGCCATTTTCTCTTTCCAGAACGCGTCGTATCCGCGAACCAGAGGCGTTTGCTTGAAGTTATACTCCGGCGGTGGCGAAGGAATCGTCCACTCCAGCGTACGGCCGTCCCACGGATCTGCAGGAGCCGTAACCGGTTTTCTCAGCGAAGAGAAGCAGTTGATCAGGAAGACGATCGTACCGATTCCCATCAGGAACGCGCCGATGGTACTGATAAAGTTCCCTTGTTCAAGCCCGACGCCCGGCTGATACGTAAATACGCGGCGCGGCATCCCCATCAAGCCCAAGAAGTGCTGCGGGAAGAACGTCATATGGAACCCGATAAAGAAAGTCCAGAAATGAATTTTACCAAGCGTTTCGTTCAGCATGCGGCCGAACATTTTCGGCCACCAGTAGTACGAAGCCGCGAACAACGCGAGGACAAGACCGCCGACGATAACGTAGTGGAAGTGAGCTACGACGAAGTACGTATCGTGGTATTGGAAGTCGGCTGCCGGTACGGCAAGCATAACCCCGGTCACACCACCCATAACGAACGTCGGAATAAATGCCGTTGCGAAAATGTTAGCCGTCGTAAAGCGGATTTGACCGCCCCACAGCGTAAACAGCCAGTTAAAGATTTTAACCCCGGTCGGTACCGCGATCGCCATCGTAGCGACCCCGAAGATCGCATCCCCGACGGGACCGATCCCTGTCGTAAACATATGGTGAGCCCATACCATGAAGCCCAAAAATCCGATAAGAGCCGTAGCGAATACCATGGAGCTATATCCGAACAAACGCTTTTTCGAGAACGTCGACACGATATCCGAAATGATACCGAACGCCGGCAAAATCAAGATGTAAACTTCGGGGTGCCCGAAAATCCAGAAAAGGTGTTCCCAAAGCACCGGGTTACCGCCCTTCGCCACATCAAAGAAAGCGCCGCTAAAAATCCGGTCAAACATCAATTCGACAAGTCCTACCGTAATGGCCGGGAAAGCGAAAAGAATGAGCAAAGAAGTAATGAACGCGGCCCAAGTAAACATTGGCATTCTCATGTAAGTCATGCCTGGCGCACGCATGTTGATAATCGTAACGAGGAAGTTAATCCCCCCGATCAGTGTACCGAGACCTGCGATCTGCAAGCCGAGAACGTAGAAGTCTACGCCTTTGAACACTCCGGTTGGATCAATGATGCCTGCAAGCGGCGGGTAAGCCGTCCAGCCCGCTGCCGGCGCGCCGCCGAGGAACCACGAGGTGTTCAGCAGCAATCCGCCGAAGAAGAACAACCAGAAGCCCAGTGCGTTCACGAATGGGAACGCTACGTCGCGGGCTCCGATCTGAAGCGGTACGATCGCATTCATAAAACAGAAGATGACCGGCATCGCCGCAAGGAAGATCATCGTCGTGCCGTGCATGGTTGTCAATTGGTTAAACGTATCTCCGAAGAAGATTTTCTGATCGGGGTAAAGCAGCTGAATCCGGATCAAGATGGCCTCAATGCCGCCCATCAGGAAGAAGATCCCGCCCGCGATCAAATATAAAATTCCGATCTTTTTATGGTCCACCGTGGTAAGCCAATCCATCAGCCCGGTGTACCGTTTTGCCGTGTGTCCGTGAGCCACCGTATAAACCTCCTTTTTCCGCGATGCTCGTTACTTTAACTTCAACGAATTCAAGTATTTGATTACATCATTGATTTGGTCGTCCTTCAATCCGACTTGAGGCATTTTATTGCCCGGTTTCACCGATTGAGGATCGGAAATCCATTGCTTCAAACTTTCATCGTTGTGCGGCAAAATGCCAGCAACGAGCTCACGGGAAGCAAAGCCGTTCAGGTTCGGACCCGCGCCGAGTCCCTGTGCATTAACCGCGTGACAGGACAAACAGTTGTCTTTGAAGATCTGTTCACCTTTTTGCGCATCGGCCGGAACGGAAGCAGGCGTTTTCATTTTGGTGACCCATTGATCGAAATCGGCTTGATCCATCGATTTCACTTTAAAGTCCATCAAGGAGTGAGAGGCGCCGCAGAGCTCCGCGCACTTTCCTTTGAAGACATCCACTTCATCTGCTTGCAAGTAGTATACGTTGGTATTACCCGGGTTCGTATCCATTTTACCGCCGAGCGACGGAACCCAGAAGGAGTGCTTCACATCGGAAGCGGTTAATTCGAAGGCGATCTTTTTGTTTGTCGGAATGACTAAGTCTTGGGCTGTTGCGATCCCCAACTCCGGATATTCGAATTGCCACCAGAAGGCGTGAGCCGTCACTTTAACATGCAGCGCTTCTTTGTTGTCTCTGTGGTCTTCCAAAAGCTTGAATGTGTACTGTACGGTAGGAACGGCCAAAATGAGAAGCAAAATGATCGGAATAACCGTCCAAATAATCTCCAGCGTATGGCTTCCTTCTACCTGTTTCGGAATGATGTCTTTGTCGCCTTTTTTCTTTCTGAAGCGGACCAAGACGTACAGATAAAGTACAAAAACGACCACGACAACCAGAAGCATGATCCCGAAGCTGAGCTTCATGAGGAACAGCTGATCTCTGGCGACCGGCCCCCTTGGCTTTAAGGCGGAAATCGTCTGGTCTCCACACCCCGTTAACAGCAACATCATCAACCCAAAAAGAGGGATGAACCGCCACAGATTTTGCCATCGAATCATCTTAATCAATCCCACCTTATAAAGCAAATATTTTTCGATCAACATAGGTCATAACTTGTCAATGAACCTAATCACCATATTAACTATAAATTCGGACCCGTTTTTTGTCAATGAATCTGAAGAAGTTCACAAATTGTTCGGAACTCTTTATTTGCTAGGGATTAAGCGTTTTCGCCTCTACTTGGTTATTTCCATATAGCGGTGTTTTTATGCATCATTTGGACCCCGCTTTCCTGCGCATAAATCGTCCCGGATAATCAATCCTAAGAAGGAGATTTTAAAAGGAGGGCACTCATGATGCGTTATTTCCGATGGATCGGTTCGGCAGCGGCTTTGGGCCTCGCCATGACGATGACCGGCTGCTTTTCATGGTACGATTACAACAGCGCCCAGAATTACGGCAGCAAGCGGGATATGCCAAGGCAGGACACGTCGCGAGCTTATCAAACTCAGCAGCAGTATTCCCCCGTTTCCCACAAAGTAACCAAACTGGAGATGAATCAGCATTTGTCCGATCAGGTGGCCGCAATGGACGGGGTCAGCAGCGCGATCGTCATGATGGGCGATAACACCGCTTATGTCGCCATCACGATGGACAGCACTGCCAGCGGAACGCGTGGGGGCGAAGGCAAAGGGACGGAAACGAATAATTACGGTTTGGTAAAAGGGCTGTACAGCACGTACGGCGACCAAAGCGATTACGCCCCGTCCGACCAGTTGATCAGCGGAGGCAGCGGCGGAGAGACGGAGATGCACCACGAGCATTTGTCGCATTTGTTCAAGCAAAAGATTGCGGAAAAAATCCGCCTGAATCAGCCGACGGTACATGACGTCTATATTTCGGCGAACCGCATCGTCGTCAACTCGTTCAACCGGATGGCACAGGACAGCTGGAGCGGAAGAAGTCTGGAGCCGTACCGCGCCCAATTCACGGAAATGATGGATCGGACGTTCGGAACGGACGTTACGGTTCCTAACCAAGCGGAAGGGAACGGCCGCGAGTATTGAGCCGGGTCCCGTCATCGCATTGGCGTAAGGCATGCTGCACCCGGCTTTTTCAGCCCCGTGCAGTTTCTTTTTGCCGCGGGTTCCTGTAGAATTGCATTTATAATTGAAGGTTCTCTTAGAAGAATAATTCGAATTACGGGGAGATAATATAATGAAGAAAAATAATTTTGCCCTGCTCGGGATCGGCAGCGACTTGGCCGAGGCTATGCAGAAACATGGATATAACGAGCCGACGCCGATTCAAAGCGAGGCGATCCCGGTCGCTCTTGCCGGCCACGACATCATCGCTCAAGCACAGACCGGCACGGGCAAAACACTGGCTTTTGCGCTGCCGATTCTGGAAAACATCAATCCCGCCAACCCGAACGTGCAGGCGCTGATCGTTACCCCGACCCGCGAGCTTGCCATTCAAATTACGGAAGAAATCAAGCGCTGGGCTCCGCTCAAAGGCTTGCGCGTGCTGTCCGCTTACGGAGGGCAGGATGTCGAGCGCCAGATCCGCAAGCTGGAAGGAAATATACATATTATTGTAGCGACGCCCGGACGGCTACTCGATCATTTGCGTCGTGAAACGGTGCAGCTTCATAAGCTGTCCGTTCTCGTGCTGGACGAAGCGGATCAAATGCTGCACATGGGCTTCCTGCCTGAGGTCGTGGAGATTATTTCGGTGACCCCTAGCCGCAGACAGACGCTGCTGTTCTCGGCCACGATGCCTCCGCGCATCCGTCAGCTGGCGAAAGAGTATATGCGGCAGCCGGTTGAAATCGAAGTGAAATCGAAACGCGTGACGCTGGACGAAATCGAGCAGGTCGTGATTCAGACCACGGACCGCGGGAAACTGGAAACGCTCTGTAAATTGATCGACGAAGAAAATCCGTATTTGGCGATGATCTTTTGCCGTACGAAGCTTCGGGCGAGCAAGCTGATGAACGAGCTGGCGGAACGCGGGTATTCGTGCGACGAGCTGCACGGAGATTTGACGCAGGCGAAGCGCGAGCAGGTCATGAAGCGGTTTCGCGAGGCCAAAATCCAGCTGCTCGTAGCGACCGATATCGCGGCGCGCGGGCTCGACGTCGAAGGCATCACGCATGTGTTCAACTACGACATCCCGCATGATGCCGAAAGCTACATTCACCGCATCGGGCGGACGGGACGCGCAGGGCAGACGGGAAAAGCGTTTACGTTCGCCGCGCAGCGGGATGCGATGTATCTGGAGCAGATCGAGCGGGGCATTAAAGCGACGATCGCGAAGCGGTCGGGCAAAGCGGCGGCGGAGCGTGGCGACGCGGGTGAAGGCGCGGTACGCGGGCGCAGAGGCGACGCGGATGCGGCAGTGGGCGCAGCGCGCGGGC
>NZ_BIMB01000052.1 GCF_004000865.1 Paenibacillus elgii NBRC 100335
CGCCATTAGCACAGGTGGTGGGAGTGTTCAAAGAGGAGTTGAGTTGAGTCGAACCAGACCTTTGGGCATCACCTTAAATGGGAGTTTTTATGTCTTTGGCTCTATTGTTTTGTTGTTATCGTTATTTGTGTATGAGTTGCCTTTCGAAAAGTATGGGATCGCAGCCAGATTCGGCTGGCCAAGTGTTCCGGAGCATCTTGCCCGATTTCTAGTAGGGGCTGCTTCGCTAGTCTTGGGTTACGGTTACTTGAAGCTCAAGCGTTGGGGATATTGGCTCATGGTTGCGTATTCCATTTATTTTTTGACCGTAAGCGGTTACTTGTTCGTTCTGTATAAGGATCAGCCTTTTTTAGGAAATATCATTTGGTCGCTGATTGTTATAGTCTATAGCTATTCTAAGCGAAATCATTTTGATAGGAAGCCTCAGCAAATTAGGGCAGGTGGATAACTCGATAGCCGAGCCTGACAGCGCGGCAGGTTTTTCACAGATGTATATACTGGACAGAGACAATAACGTCTCTTTCCACATAAAAAACTCCCCCGGATGATCCGAAAGAGTTTGATACATCGATTTTGCAATTCACGATGCTTACACTCCAAAATAAATCTTGGCAGCGGCGACGTCGGCATCATATTGAGCCGTAATCCGATCCAGTTCAAACTGATCGAAGGCATGATTCCAATCGTATGTCAGCAATTTGTCCAATTCCGCTTTGTACGAATCGAACGTTTTGTAATGTACCAGATTCAATCGCGGCTCGCCGTATCCCATACCTTTAAAATATACAGTCGCCGTTGCGATATCAGCGTAGTATTGTTTATAGTGTTCGTCGAGCTCCCATTGATCATAGGCGTGGTTTAAATCAATCGTCAGCTGCTTGTCCAACGCAGTTTTGTATGTTGCAAACGAATTATAGCTGTGCAAATTGACCAAAGGATGAGCAGAAGCGGCGGACGTAACGGCAACAAGAGACGCGGCAACAACAGTCGACAACAGCAGCGATTTAAAAGTTTTCACTAGGAATTCCCTCCATTAAATGTATATTTCTGCTACAATGCAATCATAAAGCACAGAGGAGGTTTATTACAATACATTTACCAAAAATTAACATTTTATGCAGCTTAGCAAAAGCTTGCTCGGAATGAGTGAATATTGGATCATTATGGAAAATAAAGCCTGTCTTCAAAAGACCGCCTCTTAAAAATAAGATTGTTCTCGGCATGTTATGCGGCATAGCCACATTATCCATGCTTTTGCCCAGCCCGATAAGCAATGACCTGGATGGCGATTTAAGAAATATTCCGTTAATTATTTCGTTATTCTACGCAAAACAACGGAACAGGACTCGGGTTAATGGTAACCTGTAAAATCATCAAAGCATTCGATGGGAAAATAGATTTTAAAAGTGAGAAAGGCAAAGGAACCGAGGTAAGTATCTTAATGCCGATGATTACGAATTGTTGAACGCTTCCCTGCAAGAATAGCCCGATTGAGTCATGTTCATAAAAAGACCAGTCAGTTATATTATAAAAAAGACATATGGGCAGCCGTTGAGGAACAAAAAGTTTCTTACCTAGACCTTGGTCCGGGAAAAATACAGTCTTCGGGCGAGTTTATTAATATACTTTCTCCTTTATCCTTTAATTAAGGAGGTAAATAGTAATAAATAAGCAACTAGAGAAAATTAAGGGAGAGAAGGAAATTGAAAAAAGTATGGCGTTTCATCGTGTATGTGTGCGTTTTCGTGCTGAGCGTGGGAGGAAGCGGAGCGGTTGGTTTCGCCTCTACGATGCAGGAGGCTATGTCGATTTACGATAAGCCGGTCCCTGCTTCTATACAAAGTCTCCAAGCTCCTGCCTATGATTCCAAAAAGCCGACTGTGGCCGTTATTTTGGCGAACGAAGTGACCGAGGTATTCGATTTTCTGGTTCCATATGAGATGTTCTCCATGACAGAATCGTACAATGTTTTTGCGGCAGCCCCCGACAAAAACATCAAGTCGTTAACGGGCGGCCTTGATGTTGTGCCGCACTATACTTTTGATGAGTTGGACCGCTTGACGGGGAAAGGCCCGGATATTATCGTGATTCCTTTCATGCCGATTCTGGATGAGGCGAAGTACAAGCCTGTCCGCGAATGGATAAGAAAACATTCAAGCACAGAAACGACCCTCTTGTCTATCTGCAATGGAGCGGAAAATTTGGCGGATACCGGCCTGCTGAACGGGAAATCTGCGGCAACGCATTGGGGAGATATCGACAGGTTGGAAAAGCAATATGCCGAGGTTCGTTGGAAAAGAGATCAGCGTTATGTGCCTGAAGGCAACCTGGTCTCCTCCGCCGGCCTGACTTCAGGGATGGATGCTACGCTATACGTCATATCCCGGCAGCTCGGGGAGCCGGCAGCGGCGAAAGTGGCGAAGAAAATGAAATACCCTTCCTACGATTTTGTGGGGCATCCGCAAATGGAGCCTTTCACGGCAGGACTTAGCGACATCGTCTATATTTTGAACAATGCGTTTCAATGGAGCAAGAAAAAGAACGGGGTCCTTCTGTATAACGGCGCTGACGAACTAGCGTTATCCTCGGCTTTTGACACGTATGGAGCTTCCGGTACGACGACGACGTTGACGATTTCAAGCAAACGCGAACCGGTTGTAACCCGGCACGGTCTGAATCTGATCGCCCGATATCAAATAGCGGATGCGCCGAAACTCGACAAAATGATTTTTGTAGGGTCGGACGTTAAAACGCGCGCTGCGGACGATATCCGAAACTGGAATGAGAATGGCGGCAAAGCTGCGCAGTTGTTCCTGCATAGCGATGCGCCGGAGCGGTTCGCGATGGAGCCTGCTTTTGAAGATTTGGCGAAGCAGGAGGATATCGGAACGGCGAAATTTGCTGCCAAGCGGCTGGAATATCGTGCCACAAGCGGGCTTAAGCTTGAAGGAGCGACATTTTCGTATGAAGCGTTCGGGATACCGGTCGGTGTCGGCTTGTTGTCTCTGATCGTGGCTTTCGCATTGGACCGGCGTTTCATAAGGAGAAAGACCAGTTCCGCTTTATAAGGAATGATATTATCCCCTTACGGCTGACAGTGAAAAAAGAGTTCATCTTATGATGGACTCAATACTGTGGGCTAAGGGGATTTTTTATGACACATATGCCATCGCATCAGCGGGGAACACAATGTTAATGCTTTGATTAGAAAAACCGATAAATATAACAAGTATGGAGCATTGCTTGGAGCTTAGGCGATCCGGTGCTGTATTATAACATGACTACGACCATTACCTAGATGAAGAGGCGAATATGCGAAATCATTTTTTGGCTGACACTCTATCTGCGCTCTTATCCCCATTCCGAAAAAAGAGCAACATCCCTCAGATTCCTTGCGTGGACGATCTGGAAGAGGTACAAACCTTTCATTTCTTCAAGCTCGTAAGTGTTTCTTTTGACGAGAATGATTTTACTGAAAAGTCCAGGGATGCTGGGAGCTTCTGGATCGACACGAAAGGCCGGTATCGTGCCGAATATACCGAAGGGCCAGAGCGAGGGAACATTTGGATCTGGGATGGGCATTTCCTGCAAAGGTACTATGGCAATAGCAATAAATTGTTTGTCGAGCATCATGATCCCGCTCCGACCCCATATGCGTTGCTCGATCGTAAATCGTTAGAATGGACCGTGCAGAATATACAGAACAATATCATGGCGCCGACCCATGAGCCAAGAACTTACGAATCGATCACAAAAAGCAGTTATGTGAAGGTTAGACTAAACGAAAGTCAAACGCTGATTGAATCCATGCGGCAATATAGCAAGGAGACATTAATCTCGGAATATGACGTGATAGAAGAGGAGCACGTTTTAAGACCCAATTCCGAGGTGTTTCAAATTCAATTATCCCGCAAGCCTAAAATTGTGTATGGCTAGAACCCGCCAAAAGCGCGCAAAAAGCAGCCCTTTTGGCGTTTTTTAATGCTCTTTATTCGGCATCAGCGGAATTACGCACGAGTTCGATTTCGACATTTTACGCACGAGATAAAGCGACTTTTTTGCAGGATAATCAAAATCGCCATTTCGCCCAGCTTATTATGATATATATAAAGCCGTACTATAAAAATTTACTTCAACCGGAGGTAGATTAAACGATGAAACGTTCTTCTCTTCTATTAAGCGCAATTATCGCAGGATCAGCCTTGTTCAGTGCCCAAGGGGCGGCAATCGCGTCAACAGAGGTTCCTACCAATGTTTCGCAGGAAAATATGGAAGTCATGGGGTGCAAACCGAAGAAAGTTGAAGTCAGAAAAACTTACAAGACCCAAACTGAAATTCCAATGCATTATGAGTATGATCGAGGCGGTTATTCGGGCACAATTGATCTTTTCGCAGTTATAAATAACGCGGATGGCACTTATACTGCTGTGTATATTGGAATGGTAATTTGTTAGCTGGATAATTTGCAAAGCAGTTGAGAAATAACTTCTCAGCTGCTTTATTTTTTTGCTTAAAGATTCGTTCAATTTATGTCCAGAAGTGTGTGTAAATTTACATTAAATAGAAAATGAGATTGTCCGATATAAATAGGATAAAGTTTTTTGGCAACTACCAGAGAGGAAGTAAGTTGACAATGAGAAAAAGAAGCTTGTTTATCGTGCCGTTGTTCATTGTACTGATATCAAGCGGATGTATGTCAAGTGCACCAAGTCATCCCGCTTCAACAGAAAACGCGAACCATACCGCAAAACCGGAACAACCGGCAGCCAAATTACCCGAGAAGGAAAAGTTGGACGAATTCGTTAAGAAAATTCAGCCGGAAGGTCTGCAATCAAACAAGATAATCCATGACGATATCGATGGCGATGGGAAGCAAGAATATATTATTACTTTCGGAGACTATGAGCGAATCTTGATTGCCAGATTTGACGGGGCGTTTCAATTATTAGGCGAACCCAAAGAATCGATAGGGATCGTCCATCACTATTCTGATGTTGAAATTATGAATCTGGAGCCCGATAAAAAATTCATTGTTCTGCATTCCGTCGGTGGGCATATGGATCAAGGGTCGGGCTTTTCTATTTTTCAAGTAAACGGGAATACCGTTAAAGAAATAATCAGCAACTTTCCTAATGCGACAGGACGCGGGACTCGGGAGCTGAAAGATTATGATGCCGATGGTATTTTCGAGAGTGTGAGCTATCATTACTTGAATGATGTGCAGAGGCATATCGTGGTTTCGTATACTAAATATGACGGATCCGGGGCGGAAAAACAAGATCTCAAGTATGGGAATGACAATAAGCGTTTTGTATATCCGAAACAACCGCAAGACGTGATCAAAAACTTCGTTGAAAACTTCTATTTTAAAGAGTGGTTAACCGAAGAATTGAAGCAACTTGTCGAAGACCAGACGCTCATTGATTTTAATATGAGAAATTACGTGAGCTTTTCGGGAATGGAGGATTATGGACTGGATCTCGACATCAAGGAGATTTCCTCCGATGAAGAGTCGGTTAAAACCTTTACGGTTCAATCGATGTACGAAAAGCCGACAAAGCCGAAATTGATCTTCACTCTAAATAAGGTTTCAAATCAATGGAAAATCAAAAAAGTTGAACAGGAACCGGCGATCGAACAATCCCAGATATGGATCAATGGCAAAAAAGTCGACGCCAAACCGATCCTAAAAGGTAAAAACATCTATATCCCTATGCAGACCACGTTCCCCGAACTGGGCCTCAATCCGCAATTGAATGCGGAGTATCAAGCATTAAGAGTGAACACGGCTACAAGTGTTGTTTTCTTTAAGGCGGACACGGAAGTTGTATCTAAAACAGATATGAACGTGGATAATTTTGAAGCGGATGATATCTACGAGAATCGAATGAGGAAGTTCAAGGAAAAAGCCGTGTGGATCAAGGACTATCCCATTCAAGTAAATGATAAGGTTTATATTTCCCTTTCATTCATGAAAAGCTTTAAATGTGAATGTTACTATCGATAAAGAAAACAACATCATACTAAGCTCTGAAAAATTTGACGAGGAACAAAATTTGCAGCAGTTATACGCAGCGTGGGAGGAGAAGTTCGGGAAAATAGGAAATTCCTACTCCAATACCTGGTACGTCTATAATTACAAAGATTTTTACGATAAATATTATAGCTTCAAGTTTTGGGATATACCTCAGAATTTATCGTATGCTCTTTTATATTACAAAGATGCGGAAATATCGCCATAGCTTGCTACTTGAGTTTTTGCATGACAAGCTTATCCACGGCATTGTAGAATTTTTCGGTAAAGAAATAGCCCAGACTGATGAGGTAAGTTATGTCCTGCACGACATTTGCCCTCCTTGTATGTTGATTATGGAAGTCCCCAAACTCCAGGATGTGGTATAATTCTACTACAAAAATAAATCCATAAAAAAGGAGTTTGTCGGTGAAATCGGAGGCCAAGATTCGACTGCTACTATTGGTTAGCATTTTACTCATTACCATTTTCCCGCTGATCGTGAATTCCGTGTACCTGTTCGCAGGCGCGAAAAGCGGCACGCATCCCAATTTTATTTATAGCATTCTATGGGAAGGGCTTTCACTGAGCTTGCTATATTTTGTCCTGCATCGGCAGGGACGCAGCTTGAAAGATATAGGTTTTGCATTTCGTAAAACGGATATCTTTCACGGGGTATTGCTTTATCTGGTTTTGTATTTTGTCGTTATTATCGCTGTAACGATTTCCCCTAGTTTTTCGCAGGCTCCCCAAAACGTCGATTTTCTACGAACGAAAATGACCTTAAGCTATTTTGCATTTATCGTTATCAATCCTTTTTTCGAAGAATTAATTGTTCGAGCTTATACGATGACTGAGCTGAGCTTCTTGATCAAAAAAGAAGAAATAACCGTTTTGGTCAGTACGATCATTCAGACTTCGTACCATCTGTACCAAGGCTTAATCCCCGCGCTGTATACCGGAATCGTATTTTTTGTGTTTTCAATTTATTTTGCGAAAACGAGGAAGGTCGTTCCTGTTATCATGGTACACTTGCTCTTGGATCTGACGGCAATCTCCCAACTGGGGAAATCGTAACACTGCGAGCATAAACGAAACTGAAAGAGAGAGCTAATTTCGGATGATTTATGAGGAGGAAGTTTGTTGATCAACTTAGATTCAGCGTCGGAGAATGTATCTAACGGATCGCCTCCAGCTCCAAGGCCATGGGTCCGGTTCTGGGCAAGAAGCTTCGATGTTTATACATTTAGCATTGCAGTCGGTATCCTATGGGGTCTTATTGATGCAGAAAGTCTGGATCATGTAAACAATACGTTGCTATCGGTACTGTTAACCTTTAGTTGGTTGTTTGTAGAAGGGGCCTGTGTAGCCATCTTTGGGACGACGTTGGGGAAATGGTTATTGAAGATTACCATTTTAAATCATCAAGGACAGAAATTAACGCCGGCTCAAGCGTTTCAGCGCAGCAGGTTGGTTTGGTGGAGAGGGACAGGGCTTGGTATAGGAATACCCAAATTAATAGCGTGCATTATTGGCCATTCTCGACTGGTAAGAGAAGGAATAACAACGTGGGATCGAGATATGGGCAATACGATCGTTCACGGCCAAATTAGCTGGTGGAGAGGCCTGATTGTCGGAATCGCGCTGATATTGACGTTTGCAATTAGCGTATATGGTTATTTCCTTTGAAAGAATAGAACAGGAGAAGAGAGAACATGAACAATGTGGAGATCCAAGATGAATTCTGGGGAATGATCGTCAAAGACCGGGATATTGATTTATATACATGCCGGAAGCTATTGAAAGGGGAGGAGATTGAGGTTGCCTTCATGCCGGATGAAGACGATCTGCATGAAGTCATAGAGTATGCAAAAGAGATTTTTGCTCATTTAGAAGAGAACGATATGGCGTTTCGAGAGTATGCCGCCGATGAAGTGCTAAATCATTGTCGTGAATACATAGTGGAAGGCGCAGTTATTACGAAGGAAGAGCTGGCGAATCGAATGTGGATCGAGTCTTTTTCCGTCGGTTCAGGGAAAAGCTTTGACTTGAGCTATAACGACGACGGTATTTGCGGCAATCATATTATCATGGTGTTTGTAGACGAGCAAGGCGAGCCTTGCGGTGTAGATATTGCAGGATAGAAGAGCGAGCCCCTTTCTTAAGGAATGGGGCTCAATCAATGAAAGTACCCGATGACCTGGCTCAAAAGCATATACTCAAGAAGAACAACAACGAGACACGATAAAATGTACATCCGCAATTTGAAGGTGCCCCATTTGTCCTGCCAGTACTTCCCCCTAAAAAATGAGATAAAATCAGGAGTAAACGAAAACTTGACCGACTCGTCAAAATCTTCCGGATCGGAAAAAATCAGTTTATAAATGAAACGATATACCGGGAAATTAATAATCACCAAAGCAATAATGAATATGCCATTCCAGTCCATACAACCCCTCCGTTCCTTACTGTTATATACGAGTAAAAGAAGGGGAGGGTTACGGTCTTCTCCGAGATGCCGTGTCTGGATTTCCGTAAAAAGGTGACAGGTTTCTACAAATTTCCAACGGGGTTTTAGGTATAATAGAATTGGTTACCAAAGATTTCGCTCGTCCTTAAATTCATTTATGGGGAGTGATACGGTTTGACGAATGCATTTTATCGGGATCAAGTTGCTGTTTTGATGTATCATCATGTTCATGCAACGGATGAGGGAGGAATTACGATTACCCCCCAATTATTCAAAGAGCAGATCAGTCATTTGCAGAAGCTAGGGTACCATTTTATTAGTCTGCATCAATTCAAACATTATTTGAACGGCAGCCATATTCCACACAATGCGGTACTGCTCACATTTGATGATGGCTATGAGAGCGTTTATGAGAACGTGTATCCATTTTTAAAGCAGCAGCATATTCCGATGGTGAACTTCATCATGACGGAAACCTTACCTGAAGTACCGCACCTGCCTCCGACGATGACCGCACAGCAATTATCCGTCATGAGCAAAGAAACGGATTTGGTTGAGAACCAGAGCCATACAGATGCCTTACATCACAAAACCAACAACGATGACCCTGATGGAGACGCGTACTTCACTTCCAAGCTTCCTGCTTCGAATGGAACGATCGAAACCGACGAACAATATCATATTCGCATTGTAGAAGACGCAAAAAGAAGCAAAGAGCAATTGCGTCCTGTGAACAAACATACGGTGGATGTCGTCGCCTACCCTTTTGGCATATATACCGATACAGCCATTCAATATTATCAAGAAGGCGGGTTTAAATACGGCTTTACTATCGTTGAGGCCATGGCGACTCGTCATGCCGATTCTATGAAAATCCCGCGCATTAACGCAGGCAGTCCTTGGATCACCCCGGGAGATTTGCATGACATCATTCAAAGTAAAATTGTTTCGTAAACGCCGAAAGTGCAAATTTAAACCGTAACCCGCACCAGATAGCGTTCAAACGTGACCGGTAAGCCCTCTTTTACGGCGTTGATTTCGAATATCCGCGTAACTTCGGTGAGGCATTGCTTCATCACCCATTCGTGAATGGAGGGTGCCTGACCGAAGCAGCGCATTCGGATCACATCAACAGGCTCATGGAAGTATTCCATACTTCTTATCGTTTCAATCTCGGCATGTCCCAGGCCGCCTTGTTCAAGGCGCTGCTTGAGATTCTCCAGAACGGGAGTCCCTGTCGAAATCGGTTCGAACAAGTTTGGGAACCATCCCGGGAGTTCCGCCGCTATACCGTCCCCTGGATGTAATCCGAGGATCTTTCCTCCTTTTTTCACCACTCTTCCGACGTCCAGATAAGAAGAGGTCGGCCCTCTGCGATTATACGCAGCATCAAATTCATCCGCCTCGAAGGGGAGTCCGTGTTTCGTATTTCCCGTAAGAAAGGTCACATTGGATAGATTCGCTTCATTCCCTGTTTGGATGAAGTCGTTCGTAATATCCAGACCAGTAATATGTTTCACGATGGGACTCCATTGGAGCGTGAATCCTCCGTGTCCGCATCCGATGTCCAATACTTTCTTGCCCTGAACCGCTTGCGATACTTCTTCTGCAAATAGGGCTTCGGCGTTAGGCTCGGCGATTGTGGAGTGCCACGAAAACGAATACTGCCCTTGTAATCTTCCGAGCTGCGCATACCATTCGATAGAATGAGGACGCAACCATTCTGGGTGATTTCTTGGGTCTACTAAGCTTTCGTTCATAAAGCACCTCCGAATTTTCGTGTGAATCGGTCAATTTAACGGATGAATTTGAAATATAATGAATTTAAAATTAAGATGTGAATAGTTGGAATATGATTGAAAATGGTATAAAATTCGTCGAAAGGGGTATTTCAGTGGACATCGACAGAAGACTGATTCCAAGGAATAAATTCGATTTTGAAACCGTAGAACTCTTGAAAAAGCAGCCACCGGAAAAATTAATACCAGCATTGCCCCAATTATTCGAATGGATTCAAGATATAAACTGGCCTATTGCCAGAGACATCGCGAAGATACTTGCGAGTTGTGGCCGCGATTCGTTAACTGAGATTAAGAAAATACTGCGAACAACAGACGAAGATTGGAAGTTATGGTGTTTAACAGACGTGGTCAGTGAACTGCCGAAGGACCTGATCGTTGATCTGCAGCCTGAGCTTGAAAAAATAGCTTACGCACCTACAAGGGGCGAGAAGGTAAACGAATTGGATGCGGAGGCGCGGCAGATTTTGTCTCTCTTTTCTAATTAAACCCTCTTGAAAAACGCAGCAGCTTAAGCGCCTGTCATTCCGACGGCAAAAACTTTAAAATTCCTATTTTCATAGTACGGCACCAGCTCTTCTTCACAAAAAAATTGCAGATGCAGGTTGTCTTTTTTACAATGCTCTGCGAGTAAACGGAAAATTTCGGACCCAATCCCGTTGCTTCTATAGTCCGTATGGACCCCCAGTCCGCATAAGTAAGCATTGATCATCCCATCGGAAACGATTCTGCCGGTACCAATTAAGCGATTGTCATGGTATGCATAGATGGCGTACCAGCTTTGTCTCATGGCCGTCAGCAGTTGTTCTTTATTTAGCTGCAAATATTGATTCCAATCCAGATTCTCGTATAGTTCGTATATACTGTCTTCTGTCGGTAATTCGGTATCATATCGTATTTCCATAAGATGGTCTCCTTCTTTTTTCAGCTATTTCCTGGCTGGGGTTACAAATCGACGGGATTGTTCATCCAATCTTCGATCGTATCCTTGATTTCATACCTGTTTTTAGAGCGTTTTTCGCGAATCACTTCCCAATGCTCATTGACTTGCACCAGTCTATATTGACCGGAGATTTGACCATCCGGATACCATCCGAGGTCAATGATGAGTTTCCCGCTGCTTGGTAAACCCCAAACCCCATCGACAAGCTGCATCCTTGCGATTTGTAAAATATCTTCGGTGAAATACTCCCAATTATCAATAAAACCGTCCCCACTCTTACAAGGGATTGGCTCAACATCTGAAAATTTATTAAAGCAAATAGCATAGCCCATAGGTATTCTTAATGGCATTAACGACATTTTGTAACCTCAATTCAGATTTGAGTTCGCATCAGGTCTTGATCACTATATACTGCTTATCTTTCAATTCAAACTCATCGCCAAGTTGAAAGGTCTTTAAATCAATGATTTTGTGCAATTTCTCATTTTTTCTTTGCTTTTCCTCACCGTCCCAGCAAGTGTATAATTCAAATTGTTCGTGGTCCGAACCGTATTCTATCATTAGATCAAATAGTTCGCGAATACATTTTACATGCGCTTTGTATTGTTCAGGGAAATTTTCTTTCAGGTTGGGATGTACAGAAAAACCTCCCCAATTCGCTGCAATTTGATACACAAAAGGATTTGTGAAATGCCCCCGTATTTCTCCACTCCATGGCCCTAAATCTTGAATATAAATTCCCGCGGCATCTTCCATCGAATCATATACTTCAATTTCATCTTCTTGGATATGAGAAAGATCGACGATTTGTTCAAGAGGCACGGCACCCTCGGGCAAATGGGAAGACCGGAAATGAATAGCTTTTGTTACTTTCCCGCTACTCTTATCCGCGGTGGACCTTCTTCTTCCTCTTTCCCCTAGAGGCAATTCTTTACTTGATCCGATATAATGATACAAACTCATACCAACAGCCTCATTTCTGCGCAATATGTCTTAGAATGCAAAATTCCGGTCAGCTATTTCCTGGCCGCTGCTGCTCTTTTTACGCTTTCTTTTGTCCAAGGAGGAGCTTTGGGATGATTCATGATTTCCTCGTAGGTCATCCAGTGTACGGCTTCAACCTCGTCGGGACTTTTGCGCTGCGCTGTGCCGCTATCATATTCGCATAGGAAGACCACATTGATCACGTTATACCCATCCTCTGTCACAAAGGATGAACTGTATACAAAAGTAACCGAGTCTTTTATCTCTATGCCAATCTCTTCGTAAAATTCCCGTTTTACCGTCCGTTCCAGGATGTCTAGCGTATTTCCTTCGACTTCGACTTTCCCGCCTACAAGAGATAGAGTACCGCCGGCATGTTCTTCCTTCATACTTCGTGTAATGACAAGCCATTGATCCTCCCTGCAGACCGCACCTTCAACGTTTACAATAAACATGACGTCACGTCCCTTAAAGATGGTATAGTGCTAATTTAGCATGATTTCCCTGACAATGGAACGTTGTTGCCGGAATGGTATAATGCTTCCATAGGCTGAGATACGGGATGGCGCAAAATAAGTTATAATGAACCCATGGAAAAGGGGGCTCTGTGATGACGATTAAATCCATTTTGCAAAAAATAGATGAAATTAGGGCGAAAAAAATAACGCTCCCACCCTCGCAAAACGCAATAGCTTTCAATCCCACGCTCAATGCCGATGAAATTGCTTTGTTCGAGAAAACATGGAAGATTGAACTTCCTGATGGCTTCAAATCTTTTTTATCCGAAATAGGGAACGGCGGGTTTGGTCCCGGCCATGGACTCATTCCGCTAGGCACGGAATCGATCCTAGACCCGAGGATCCCCGTAGGGGATCGTGACACGATGGATACTGAAAAAGATTTCGCGTATGGATCGGCCTGGAACTATGAGCCGTTAAGACGCGCAATGGAGGAGGGGGCTGCGGATCAAGACCAGTTGATGGAATACTACTTTTCGGTCGACCGGATATCCGGAGCGATCCGAGTGTGCGATTGGGGCGGCGGCGGTCTGGGACTACTTGTTGTAAAAGGCCGTGAGCATGGAAAAGTATGGTGCGACTACCGAGGTGACTTTGGTGGCATATTCCCTGAGACGTTCTCGGGCGAGGATTCCGGCCATATGTCCTTTTTGCAATGGTATGAGGCTTGGTTGGACGAAATCGTTTCGGAGGTGCCGCTGGAAGAGCGCCGGTTCTGGTAGGGGTAGGTCATGAATCTGCAATATCATACTATACGCTAATGAAAGGTAAGATGTATCATTCATGGGAACACGCCTTAGGAGGTCTTCTCATGAATATTACATCTTTTCTTATATATTGTGTTATTGTCACATTCACGCCCGGGCCTACGAATATTGCGATATTGTCTATGGCGCATCATGTTAAGATGAAAGAGGTTTTTCGATACGTTTGGGGAGTGACTGCCGTCTTCGGTGTGTTGCTTTCGGCTTCAGTGTTGTTAAACAGTGCGCTTGCAGCGGTGATGCCCCAAATTTTGGCTTTTATGCAGATTGTGGGCTGCATATATATGCTCTATCTTGCGTATCAAGTGTACAAAATGGATATATCGGGGGATTCCGCCCAACAAGCGGCTACCTTTTTGAACGGATTCCTCATGCAGTTTGTCAATCCTAAGGTCTGGCTGTTTACGATGACGGTCATTCCGAGCTATGTAATGCCCTATTACAAATCATCGTTCGTCTTATCGATATTCGTTCTGGTTATAACCATCGTTGCCTTTTTGGCATTAGCCACGTGGGCCATCTTCGGTATGGTTTTCAAGAGCTTTTTGCAGAAGCATCTCAAGGTGACCAACATCGTACTAGCGCTATTATTAGTTTATTCGGCTATCGAGGTATCGGGTATCGTGGAGTTCGTGAAGAGGTGAGTGGATATGGACAAATTTGTATATAAAAAATCAGCAGGAGTTACAGCATTATCCGCAAGTTTTAGCGATTTTGAATACAAAAAGCATAGCCATGAAGAATATGCTCTGGGAGTCACCTTGCGCGGGGTTCAGCAGTATAACCTGGATGGGAGCTTTCAGTCCTCCTATCGCAACGGGGTGATGCTTTTTAATCCGGAGCAGGTCCATGACGGAAGGGCGCAGGATAAGACGGGGATTGATTATGTCATCGTTTATATCCATCCCAAGCTTTTTTTGGAGATGCTGGAAAAAAAGGATGTCATGATGTTCTCTTCTCCCATCGTTTATAATCGCAGGCTTCAGCAAGGCATATTACATCTGGTTCATGCGATATTCAGCAATAAGGCCGAATCGCTGTGCAGCGAGCTGCTTCTGGCGCTTGCAGATAACTTTGCTCAAACGGAAATGAGCTATGTGTTCAAAAAAAATAATGCGCTTATGAAGAAAGCGAAGGAAATGATCTACTTCAGTCTGGACCATGTGCTGAGACTCGATGACATCTGCAAAGAGTTGGATATGTCCAAATTTCAGTTTATCCGGGCATTTAAAGCGGACTCCGGCATTTCCCCGTATCAATTTTTCTTAAACTGCAAAGTCGAGCATGCCAAGCAGCTCATCGAAAAAAACAAGGATATCTACGCGGCGGTAACGGAATGCGGATTTGTTGATTTATCGCATTTGAACAGGCATTTTAAAAGCGTATATGGAATAACGGCATTCGAGTATAGGTCAGGCATAAGCTGATTGTTCATGCGATGGAATACAAAAAAGAACCTCCTCATTCTATTAGGAAGTTCTTTATATAAATAATTTAGTTTATCACACTTTGGAAAATAAAGACATGATACGTCTTGCGGCTTCTTGGTACCCGCCGGCACTACGTAAGGAATCCCCGATCCGCTTAGCATGTTCTTTATAAGTAGATTCGTTCAACATTTGCAACAAACCGGACTTCAAAGCTGCAGGCGTAAGCTGACTCCGATCTAAAATAATGCCGCCCCCTAACTCTTCTACCCGCTTCGCAACAATAGGTTGATCCGAGCTTAGTGGAATCATGACAAGCGGTACATCATAGTATAAAGCTTCGCTTGTACTGTTCATCCCGGCATGGGTAATAAAAGCATCGGCTTGCTGGAGTACTTCCAATTGGGGAATATACGGCTCAATGATGAAATTAGGAGGAATGTCACCCAGCGAGTCCAGATTCGTGTCTTTGCCGCAAGATAACACGAATTGAGCCGGGACATCTCGAAAGGCTTCAAAGCACAGCTTGTAAAAATCCACATCTTTGGTCAAAATGCTGCCCATGGAAATGTATACGACTTCGTCATATTGAGATCGAAGCTGTTCGAGCGGAAAGGAAGGAGCGTCAAGCCGTGGTGTAATCGAAGGTCCGGTAAAGATATAGCTATCGTCAAGCTTATCGGCATCGGGCTGGAAATCGCGGCTTGTAAATACAACCTTTAACTGACCATACTGGTGGGTAATATCTTCAATGGCAGGTAAAGCTACGTTATATTCCCTAGCGATGCTTTCTGCAGTCTTCGTTACTCTTTCAGAAAGAGCTTCCACATCCAAATCTCCTGCATCAAACACTTCTACAATCTTGCTTAGCGGCTCAGTGAAGGCCAAGTTTGTCACGGAGCAGATCGTCGGGATCCCCAGTTTTTCCCCTAGAATAGCGCCTCCCCAACCGAACAAGGAATCAAAAATCAAATAGTCGAACGAATCGTTCTCGGTCTGCCTTAAAATTTCAGGAATGTGGAGTTCAATAATGCCGCGCAGCATAAAATCGGTGAATTGAAGCGGGTGCTTCACTTCGGTTGGATGAAAACCAAGCTCACGAAATAATTGTTCGTCCAGTTGATAGGCCCGGAATTGTGCGCCGGTCTGGGCAAGCCTAGTTCGATACGCTTCCGAGCACATATAGACGACTTCTTCGCCGTTGTCGACCAGCTGCTTCACCAATCCTAGGGTAGGATTAACGTGACCTTCCGCTGGAATCGTTACATACAGTACGCGTGCCACGCAGTACACCTCCAATATAATTCTAAATTAGGGATACAATACCATTTTATTATAGATGAGGGCAAACTCGGGAATCAAGCAACGTTGAAATTCTGTCAATTTTCCTTCGGAGTAGCGGTAACGTCTTGGTTTTGTTAACATTTTTCGCACCGATTTCTTTTTTTTGTCAAAGGATTAGGATAATAGCCTTTGTTCGGATCGAGGAAACGGAGGATTTGAGTGGTCATACATACAACCCAGGTGCTCAATGAAAAAGCGGTACTTGCCGCTTTAGAGCAATCGCTTGCGATGATTGAATTTAATGTTCAGGGAGAAGTACTGTGGGCAAATGAAAATTTTGCTCATGCCATGGAGTACTCTTTATCTGAATTAGTCGGGGTACACCATCGGCGATTTTGTACCGAATATTTTGCTAGTAGTCCCGATTATGCGTTATTGTGGAATAACTTTAGAAGCGGCAAGATCTTTCAGGAGAAAATCATACGGGTAACGAAGAACGGAAGAATGCTTAACCTTGAAGCAACGTATATGCCTATTTTAGATGAACATGGTCAAGTGGTAGCCGTCTTAAAGGTGGCAACCGACATAACTGAACGTGAAGTGGCCAAAGCCCAATTAACAAGCGAGCTGCAAAACATGTCCGAGGAATTGCTCGCCCGTACAGAGGGAGGCATAACACGCAATCAACAGGTGGCTTCGGCCATTACTCGCTTGATGGAAGAGAATGAGAAGAATCTGTCTTATCTCCATGATTTAGAACAGCAAAATACAGCCGTTCGCCACATTGTGCAGACAATTAGGGAATTTGCATCGCAAACGAATTTGCTCGCCTTAAATGCGGCTATCGAAGCGGCACATGCCGGGGAGTATGGGCGCGGCTTTAATGTTGTAGCTTCCGAAGTGCGAAAGTTAGCCAAGAGCGTACAAGAAGCCGCGCAAGAGATTCAAGCTACCGTTGAGGGGATTGCCAAGCATGTCGATCGAGTCAACGATGGAACGAAAGCCTCGCAAAAAACAATTGTCGATAGTCAACGTCAAATTCAGCAAGCCGTAGAAGAATTCGCAGGTATCGGCGAAGCCGTTGGCAAGCTGGATGTTCAAGCTAAAACGTTGAGGCAACTATCGTAACAGGGAATGACATTGTCCACTTCCATTAATGATATTCTTTACCTTGATATATGACGAATCCTACAGGCTTGTGGGTGAAATGAATAACAGGATATTTATCCCTGTTGTCTTCTGTGGGATAGGCATGATTATGATCGATGTATTCGCCTTGCAATTCAATCTCTTGTCCCTCCGTAATGCCAGTTATCGGCTCTGCTAATCCCAAATTATCGCCATAGCGGATAGCGACAAAAGTATCCGAGTTCTTATCAACTAGAGAAGCATCGGCCCCTTTAATGCTAATTAGCTCATTGATCTTTACATCAAAATGCTGGTGCATCGCTCCGCTTCGTTCCCGATCAGGATATACTTTTACAATTGTAGCCTTAACATGTACAACTGGAGCATGAAGGGACAATGGATGGAGTTGATGACCATACGAGTCATTGGTGATCGTATGGCCGAAATGAGGGTGCTTCAACAGGTTATTGTGATGACGATTGAGCAGATATTGACTTGACATATTTTGAACCTCCTTATAAATGGTTATGAAGGTATTTTAACCAAGTTTAACTTAATAATTCATATTAGCCGTAGACCCTAGAATGAGTATGCACACTCCACATCTGTCGAGATGTCAATAGAGTTGGAATCTCGGATACCAATAAAAGCAACAAGAATTCCAATGATGTATGTCCTGGTTATTTGTATGTTAATATTTGAGTATGACAGAATAGACAGGAGAGTATCATCGAATGAATGAGCAGCAGTTAAAAGAATATCTCATTACTTTGGCGCAGGAATACGGCTCGAAATGGAACGAATACGAGGACCGTGTTCGAGAACAAAGCGAGGCTGAAACAGCGGCTATGCCTAAGTTTGCCGATGCGGAAGAACAGTTTGCATGGTTCAAAGAGAACAAGCCGACGGATTGGCACGAAGAATTGAGTAAATGGGTGGGGCCCCTGTTTGATCGCTACTGTACGGACAAAAAAAGGGTGTACGGTGGAAAAAATGTTCGCAGCTTCGGGTTTCCCGCCAAGTTTAACGGTATTGGCAGCCCTGTCGAAACGAGTGTCGATTTAAAGAACCAAAACCGGGCCGAGGTTTATTTCAAAACGGAAACTTCCTTTCAGGACGAATATTTATTCGTATTGCTGCGCAAGGCTGGTCAGTGGAAGATTGACAGCTACAAAGGGCGCAGATTCGGCGATACGAAGTGGGATAACAGAATTCTTTGACGCCGTCATAAAGAGGGGAATTTTATGATATTAGTGAGTTCTTGTTTAGCAGGATTGGAAGTAAGGTATAACGGTACTCATTGTTTAAATGAAAAAATAAATAAATTAGTAGAGGAAAATAAGGCGGTAACGATTTGTCCCGAATTGCTTGGTGGCTTATCAACTCCGAGAGAACCTGCCGAAATAGTAGGGGGAGATGGAGATGATGTACTGGATGGAAACGCCAAAGTGATTGAGAAGTCTGGTAAAGATGTAACGGACTTTTATATTAAGGGAGCGTATGCTGCCTTAGAGAAAGCTAAAGAAATAAATGCGACAATAGTCGTTCTCAAAGAGAACAGTCCCTCTTGTGGTAGTTCTATGATTTACAATGGTCAATTTGTTGGTCATAAAGTGGTTGGTAATGGAGTAACTTCAGCTTTACTTAAACGAAACGGATTACAAGTAATTTCAGAGGAACAATTTATGGAGAGTATTTAATAACTTCCGAATAAAAAGGGAACCCAATGTTGTTCGATTCTGGGCTTCCCTTTTTTCTGTATAAAAATCAACAATGATGTTTAACGAAGCCGTGCTTGAAAATCTTGAGCATGCATTCTATCGGCGCTCTTTATACCGTTTAATTGACTGTATCTTTTTCAAGTCACAACGCACTCTATATGTCTCGAACCGTCAAGAGGGATGGCATCGCGGCTACGGCTCATTCCTCGATAATTTACTATTCCATATATCCAAAAGTGTATGAGAATTTACATTAAATAGAATATGAAGGTATCCGATATATATTAAGATAATCGGTTTATAGAAAGCCAGGAGTAGTTATCCCAAAATGGAGATATACCGTATGAGTATATTGTTGAGGGTTGATTGAGAATCCGGTGGTCAGCCGATTGAGCTTGGCGATGGAAAGATTACTGGCTTTAGCTACATAAACACAAGCCCGGCAGATTATTTTGCCAAATCCTATAATGTGGACCATTCGATTCAGATACGGGGTAAGATATATAACTATGACTTACATTTCCAATGGAATGATTTAATTGATCCTAATTTTATGTATACAACTGATCAAGTGAAAGCTGCTTTAGCTGAAAAAATTCCCTTCGCTGACCCTAAGCCATATATCATTCGCATAGATGGGATGTAAAAGGAACATATGAAAAAAATCCCCCTTCCGGTTGGAAATCGTGGCTCCCAAAAATAAGTTATTGGCCGTTTGATTAGTACTTCTGAAGAGAGTGGTGGAAAGATGCCTGGTAGATCATTAATTGCTGTCGTGCTATCGTTATGTGCAATTTGTTTCTTATCTTTAATCATAGGGTGTAGTCATCCTTCAAGTAATGTTCAAATCGCTGGCACCAAGACTTCTAGAGAGCCAAAAGATGAAGCAGTAACAAAACTAGCTGCAACTCTCGAACACCCTCTTGTATCACCTTCCGGAAAATATCAATTGGAAGTTTTGGAAGGATATAATGGTGTAGTGCATTTTTATAGATTCAATATTTCAAAAATTGGAGAGAATGGAACCGACCCTACGGTTATTTTTTGTTCTAAAGATACTTTTAGAAAGAGAGATAGAGTGTTCTTTCTATGGGATAATGAAGATAGAGATTGGGTGTATAGCGGAGATGTTGGAACCTACTATTGGACGAAAACAGATGATGAAACTTGGATTAAATCCAAGGATATCACCAAAAACAAAGTAGAAATGCCTGAAAACTTAAAAATTTTACTTAGCAGGTCGACAAGCCCAAGATAACTACTGCCCAAAAACGGTATGCTCTGTTTCCGATTCACGAGAAACTAGTTACGCGCCATTGTTAAAACTCTAGAATCTAAGGAATGTCTTTAATTTTGAAAGTATATTATCAGAATGAAAATCAGATTTTATTCGAATGAATGTTGAAATTGGAGGATTTATGGATTGTTTTCTCTGGATTATGCAAAGTTATTGTCTGCCAGATGGGCTGAATTGACCAATACAATAGATGAGTGTGATTTCTAATGTAACACGGATTTCATCGAGATGAGAAATTTAGTTTATTTTTTAACTTACGAGAGAAAAGCAAAAGAAATAGAGGTCCTTATGAGGAATTATTTATTAGTTAGTTTTGCTGTTTGTATTATTGTTGCCGGATGTCAAAGTATAAATGACAATAATATCACGGTTGAGAACAGCAATTCAAAAACCTCCATCCACAAAGCTACTACACCAACACCTCAAGAATCGATTGATAACAAACCATCGGAGAGCCTACTAACGAATCAAGAAAACAAATCTGTCGATTCGCTAGATCAGAAAACTGAGCGGCGGAATGTTCAAAATCCTTCAGATGTAAAACATAAAGCTGATATGAATCAAGAAAAACAGGTGGTCACAAAGCTAACTCCATATCAAGTTTTAACGAAAATTCGTGAAATTGAGAAATTTTCAGGAGGTACTTTCCAAGGGAATGGGAAGGAAAATATCTATTCATTTTTAATACCAGACCCAAATAAAGAGGATGAAAATATAATCTATAATAGGCTATATGATATTTCGAATGGGAATGTATCCATTTATGGTAAGAAAGATTTTGAAGTATACTACAATCTCTTTGACGAATCTACTTATACACATCTGAAAGTGAATCCAGTTATCATTCAAGTCGATAAGAATCATCAAAATGAAATGAATAAAATCGAGCAAAAACTGTATTCTTCTGATGATTCAAATAACGCCAAGTGGTCGCCAAATTATCAATATGTTGCCTATTATTTAGGGAACTCTGATGGAGGAGAGGCTTACTTATGGAAAGTAGGAGATAACACCCCTACTAAAATAAACAAAACAGAACGTGATAGATATTTTTTTAAATGGTCGCCTGATTCTCGCTATCTTGTTCTTGATACCGGTACAAGTCGACACCGTGGAGGTCAAATCTACAATGTCTCTACGCGTAAAATAAGTGATAGTTTTGGGTATATTCACAAAGTATATTTTTCTGAAAACTCTAGCTGGATTGCCTACTCGAATTCAAGCGAATTTAGATCCAAAGAAAAAGCTGGATATGAAGATGATCAAACAGAAGAGATATGGTTGATGGATTTGAATAATTTTGAGGAGCGGTTTCTTATTAGAACAGACGATCACACGGATTATTCTCCAGCGAAGTGGACGAATGATTCGGAACTAATTTATTTAAAGCGTGATTATAGGACGGGCACAAAAGAGGAGCTTGAAATAACTATTCCATAATTACAGTAACGTCTTGGTTTGTTTTTCTTTTTGCTATTGCTTTGCACAATCAATTATTGATATCTCATAAATTCCTTGTTAGTCCTTAAGGCATTTTGAAATTACCGGGAGGATTCGGAGCCATGGAGCAGTGGGAGTATAGAACTCTTAAGTTTTTCACAAAAGGTTTCTTTACTGGGGGCACATTGGATATAAAAGAATTTGATAAGGAACTTAATGTTATGGGATCAAATGGATGGGAACTTATATCTTGCTTTGATACAAATCAGCATCAAGGATCTTCAAAAGAAGTCATTTGTGTATTCAAAAGAAAGAAATAGGCGAGTAATAAGCATTTTGAAATAATCTACTTTATTCGAGCCGCGATAAGGAGCATTTAAGTTGAACACAACAAATAAATTTATCGACGGCGCAATAATTCTTATAATTATGTCCGTACTACACCCAATTAATAAATATCTCTTACCAATAATATAATTACTCCGAAACAACCCAATTCTCTATTTAGGAATCTCAATTTTGCATGAATTTTAGTTTCAAAAAAAAATACTATTTTATGATGAGGAACGCAGTCGGATATAAAGTACATAATCACTCGATCCTGTACGATTTTGAGATAGAGCAAACAGCCTATGTACTTGAGCATTATCAATGGGATTAAAAGATAAAAAATTGGGGTGAGTGTCATGAGTAAGGATAAAAAATAAAGTGGTTTAAGGTATATCAAAATCTGGGAGGGTGCGAGTACAATGAACAATGCTCTTAAGTATGTACTGGCGGTGTCAGTATTGTTTAGTGGGTTGAGCTTTATAAGCTTGAAAGCAACGGCGAAAATCGACTTGATGTCAAATAGGCAATTGGTTGTCCTGGCGGAGACAAAATTGCTGGATGATTATAAAAATCCGAGTTCAGTGGTCGGCTCAATTTCCGGTATGCAGATGCTGGAAATTGCCTGTGGTACAAATGATTCAACTTGTGTAGCAAACGCAGGAGGCAGAGAATATATACTTGTTAAAACCCGGATGGGGAACAAATGGATCGACGATGACGATAAAATTACGGCCGGCGATTATCGGGAAACGGAACGGGACATTACCATTATTGAAGAAATGAAGTTATATGACCAACCCAATGTCGGCGTTTATTCCAATGCCGAACCACCTCAAGAAATGCTTTCGCCGCAAAAAGTCCATGTAACCGCAATGTATCGTTATTTATACAAAGGGGGTCATACCGGAAGGGCAATGCTTGAGGCACCGATATGGTTTCGAATTTCTACAAAGCAGGGGCAGAAATGGATTGTTGACCCGTTTATTCCAGAAGACGTGAAGAATAATGAGAGGGCAAGTGACAGGATCATTAAACTGACTGGGAACGAACTGCTTTACGATTATCCCTACGAAGTAGCAGGAAAAGGAGTAAGAGCGAATCCAGGTATAGTTCAAGTGGTTGCGCAGTCTTCTTTCGTTATAAAAGTTCAAGGTTATGAATGGTTCAAGATTCAACTACAGGATGGCACGTTCAAATGGGTTAAAACCTATCCGCGATCAGAGAATGAAAGTGGGCCGTTGAAGGAGTTCGACTTATCCAACGAAAAGATCACGCTGAGAACCGCCACGCGTTATTTCGACATCGATGGTGACGCAAGCCTTAGTCTGCAAAACTGGCTGCAGCCGGGAACCTATGTAGCTGATAAAGTAAACAACGGCTTGGCACGTATACTAACCCCATTCGGCTGGAAAGTCGTCAACCTTGATAGAGCACCGCTTGAACGGCCTAAGGGCATTACTGAAACACAAGAAACCGTAAAGTTAACCCCAGATACAAAAACTTACTATTTTCCGTTGACAGGAGAAATCTGCCATAAGGTAGGTACTTTTAAAGATCAGCAAGCTCTATCTTTTGAAAAGTGGGTTTCCCCTGAGGGGGTCAATTGGTACCATATTTCAACTTTCAGCGGCATCGTGTGGGTGCCGGAAAAACCTTTATCGGAATGAACATAATGAAGCATTGAAAAGAAAATCGAGCCGCCTCATCAAAATTTGGGCATCACGCTACGGAGTATTGTGGATTTACTAAGCCACGGTTTGCTACGGCTTCAGTAGAAGATACTGAAGTCGTAGATCCAGACACATTTGAAAAGCTGTAAAAATATCGTTTTCATAGGGGAATAATGAATCATTTAAATAGGCATATTTGGATAGAAGCAGAGCAATGGGCGATTAGTGAGTGGAATGAACAAGATTGCAAGTGATGTAATCGTTGTATTTCAGGATCGGAGTAAGTGGATTGCAAGTTTTTTTACATACAAGAACATTCAAACGTTACGGGAAAAAAATATGTCAACTGGTGAATGCATAAATGGTGCCTACTATTGGTCAAGTGATATGGTACTGATTGATTTCATTAGCCGAAAAAGAGTAGAAGAAGAAGTAGAGTATCTTCTTAAAGAAGATAAGATTGCAAGAGAGATTGCTCAGATACTTATTAAGTGTAATGAAGAAACTTTACCTCATATCCGTGAAATTCTTTTAGGCGATGCCTATGATTGGAAGTATTCTTGTCTAGCTTTTGTTGTAGAAGCTTTGCCTAAAGAAACGGATATTGAGAGATTGGCATTTAATCCATCTCAAGATGAAGAAGCTTTATTTGAAATAAATAATGAAGCAAGAAACATATTAAATAGTATCGAATATAATTTTCTAAACTAAGGTAGAATTCGAAATAAGGAGTAATACAATGAGCATAGAAGAAGATCTTAAGCAAGTGAAGAGTAAAAGTGATTTCGTGGAATTCATTTATCAAATGCTAAACGAGCTAAAGCATAATCCAAATGAATGGGAAAATATCACTTTAGAAAATTTTCTAGATGCTATTGCAAGATATATTGAGGACACCAACGATGACTCATCAGCTGTAGGTGAAGATAGCGAGCAACTTTGGGCTACAATCGCATTTCTAAATTATGTTGGCAGTAGATACGAATAAGCATTAATGCTGTTAAAAGGATGACTAAAAATTGAATAATTATAATGGTAATCCAATAGTTCTGGCTAAGGTGAAGTGGTTTCCTCCTGACATTAAAAATAGGGCTTGCTGCCCGAGAGGAAGAACCTGCAAACCACGACAATTGTGAAGTGATTGTTCAAATTAAATTTCTTATCGATGATGCGCCGCATCATGTTTTTTACTATCTGGAAATAAATTTGTTTTCTTTGATAAGTCAGCTGAGGGGGAGTACTTACTCCTGATGAAATGTGACTTTTAGAGGGACATTTCGTTGATCATTTGTTAATAAAAGTAATTTCACCTCTATATCCACATCCTATGAAATCTCAATTTTATTCACATTCATTCTCCCTATCCGCCAATGTTCTAACATCCAAAGGCTCTGAGGGGCGTTTACTACAGTATATACAACTCACATCACCACAAGGTGCTTTCAACCATGTATTACAATAAGCACAAAAATCATGATCATACTCATCATAGTAAATAATTGCATTACCACAAGTATCACAGTGTCTATTCGGAATAATGATTCCACCAATATGAAAAAAATCATTTATTATTACTTGGCGATTCTTTTTGTTCACTCTTATTTTCATCCGTTTACCACACTCTTTTCCGATAAAACTTCGATTTTGTTTGTACTTCATTATTTTTGTATGTATTTAACCGGATACACCAGCTACCAGATTATTATACAAGGCTTGATAGGCTCTGACTGCCATATTTGCTTCATCGGCCATGATTGTAATGGAATCATCGGGATACGTAATGATAATTCGGATGATAAATTCATAATAATTCTCGTCCAAGTAGTAGATTTGGTAAATCACTTTTTCTTTACTGTAGTGCTCATTAATCACTTGTGCATCTTTAAATTCCGCATTAATAATATCAGGTACAGGTACAAAAGAACGAGAGTAAGGAGTTTTCTTGAAACCATATAAAATTAAAATATTCTCCATTTAGTTCCCTCCAAGATGTTTGTTGTCCTTTATATATTAAAACGAATACATACTCCTTTTGCCCGATAAAAGATTCATTTCATTCAAAATAATAACTACTAAAATTATCATCAAAACATTTTTCAGTTTCACATTTAATATTGTACCAAGTGCCGCCAATACTTTGATTTTCTTCTACGAGCAATCTGGTGCGACAGCGGATGCAGTTACTCGTAACATTTCTATCAAATAGATACCCTTTAAGAAACGCTTCTGCATGTTCTATTTCCTTGATTTCCAGATCAAGTGCGTTGTCACTAATATCAAACTCTTTCATATCACCTCTGCTGGCGGATATTGATCGCGGAAATGCGCCAAAACCTCCGACCAACTCATGATGATGGATACTAATTTGTCCCCCTCCTCGTTCGAATAGTTTTATAATAGGTTCGTATATATCATGATATTTAATAGCAATCGCGTTGCCTTTATCAATTAGACAGCACCACTCAAGATAGTTGAAGCATATTACTTTAAAAATCGTCAAGTTAATTTCCTTGAGATTTGGACAAATTGTAAGCAAATTATCATAATCAAGAAAAGGTTCCTTATGAATTAATCTCGACATTCCCATTAAAATACTAACGCCCTCTATGTTTACAAATTGCAACAAAACTCCAACTCTACGATAATATTCAGCGATGAGTGTAGCATCAGCCGTATACTCGCCTTTAGATCTAATATCTCTGTATCTCTTATGTGATATATTTAAATAATGTTTTGTATCAATACTATTTATTCGTTTTACGGCTCTTGAATAAGAGTTTTTCATATTAAATCCCCTGACTCCGTTTAACAAATATTTTCCCATGATTTCGTTTCTTAAAGAATTGTTACAGTAGCAATATCTCTTCCTGCCCAAAGCTTAAAACTGAATCCTGTTTCAAGTAAGTGCCATGGTGCTTCATCTACAATAAAAGCTACATCAGCCTCTGTATTCCATGTGTCATCAATTAATTTATTTACTTTTACCAAAACAGTCCATGTTTCTCCATAAAATTTATTATTCCCAACTTTTCCAAAATTGACAACTATGTCTCTTAGCCACTCGTTCACTGGGAAGCAACTGGGATCTTTATCCCATTCAATAATGGCTTTACAAGATTGTCTCTCCATTGAGTACCTCCTACATCAGTTCTTCATGGATAGCCAATGAAAGACTCGGTTTATTCCCTTTTGCCTTTAATCATTATCGTAAACAATTTGTGTTCGATAATCTGCCGTGCAAAATGATGATATAATTTTAGTTTTGAGTAGTTTCTTTTATAAGGAATTTCATAGTCATCTAGTAATCGATAATAACTTCTTTATTAACGTATGAAGTGTTTACGTAAACAAATAGTTCTTCGAATGTACAACTCTCCAATGTTTCAATATGTTGCTTCAAAATATAAATACTCTTTTTGAAACTCATCTTGCGTTTCTTCCTCAATCATAAAAATATCCCCCTCTGTCGAATGAAAGAATTGTTTTATTAAGAACTTATCTTTTGCAATGTAATGAACAGAATAAAATCACCTTACAATCTCCAAGGTGCTATAAAGTTGTTGTAATCTTGGAACTACAACATCATGAAAATGATTGACTTCTTTAGTACTTATATAAAGCACCATACCGTCACACTCATCCTCATGTTCTTCGGTATAATCTAAAAAGTAAGTAAATTCCTCAAACTTGCTATTCGGATTGACTATGACACACTTGAACCACCAATTAGTGTCAGTTAAGGCTTTTATAATCTCTTCCTTTGATAAAACTTTATACCACAATATTCTTTTTAGAGAAACTGGCTTCTCATGTGGGAAAAGCCATGCTAAATTTTCATGCTTTAGTCTTTCCTGAATGAAAAGTTGTGTACTTAATTCTTCATCTTTTAAACCGTATTTCATGTAATAGTCATAAAGGAATTCCTTTAACTGTTCCTTTAATTCAAGATTTAACATATTAATGTCACTGTTTCTGAATGTCGTTAGCAATTGGTCCTTCAGATTATCAATATCAATACATTCCTGCACCTGATCCCTTTTATAATAAAAATTAAATAATATCTCTTTAACTTTTCTTTGTACTTCCCCATCTTTATCATAAAGGAAGTCATTATAAAATCCCGTTATAAATTCCTCGGAAAATTCATTCTTAAGCGGCTCTTTGTCTTTATCATAGTCAAAATAAGCAAAAAGCACTTCTTTGTCAGAATCAGTAAATGCTTGAATTATTTCTGCCAAGGAATCAAAACAACTAGGACCAAAACCTAGTTCATATGCATGTTCGAACCTAAAAGGATAAGTGTTAAGTAGTAGTTTCAATATTTCATCGCTCCTCAACCCATTGTGTTCGGCCAGATTCAATTCGTCCGTAATTTAATGACGAGTAATAAGTGCATCAAATAATCATTATAATAATCGAAAAACAGCCGCAACCATAATTTATACGAACCTTACATTGATTCCACCAACAACCGCCCTTCTCATAACAGCAATACGCCCTTAAAATATTTGTTTTATCTCCATACTATTTTGATATATATCTTGCCAACATAACTTTCATATCGTCATCCAACTCATTTACTAATACATTATAAAGATCGTCATCAATTGCATACTTTTTCCTGTATTTAATCATTACACGTTGGATCTCTTTCTCATCTAGCGCAGAAAGATTGCCGCCCCTCACTTTTTTCCAACCATGTTCCTTCATAAAGCGAATAGTCACTTCAGTTTCTAACGCCTCAGCTTCTTTTGACGTGCATAACCCCGCATCAAATTTATCAATTAAAAATTCATATTTATGTATTTTTGTCCATTCTGCTGCTTTTCTTCTCTTATGCTCATCTATTCTTCTTGTTAAATATGGTGTTTGACCAATATAAAAATATCCATCTTCCAATTGAAGTAATAAATGTATCTTTGACCTACTTCTTCAGGATGCATACGATACCTCTAAATGAAAGAATTTAATGTCCTTATAAAATTGTTGTTTTATTTTGCACGCAAGTTAATAAGGAGCTGATTTAAAAATATCATCTCCTCATCATCGATAAAATTTAGTTTTTTATTACTTTCTCTCCGATTTTTCAAGTGCTTCTTGTGGAGAAGCTCCAGCATATACAATGGCCGCGATCCCTTGAAAATACTCATCTAAACAGAGATAGTTTCTAATCAAATGGTGCTTAATTGTATCCTCTGAAGGAGCAAATTCTTCAATCCAGATGAGCGAAGTCCTGCTTCGCACCTCTCCTCTTTCCCAGTGCAATTCGAATGTAACAGCAGACAGCCCATAGTTAGCCAGATGGAGAAATTGACTTATTGCTTCCTTCTTTTCTTCAGGTATCGCAATTGGTACTTTGAAATAAAAATCAATCCGCTGTGGGTGTCGAAGATCAAAAAATCCTTCATATGTTCCATGTGTACAGCTAATCGGCTGAGCAGCTAGAAGAGTCCCATTTCTATGTTCGTTATATTTCCAATTATCAGCAACTAGATATTTTTTTAATTCATCACTTAAAACTGACAATACGATCATCTCCCTTATGAATCCATTTTTATGATCAATCACACGATAATGTAGAATCCTTGGTGAATTTTAACTATATCATAACAAACTAAAATAATAGTGGCTACTAATCCCAAGCATACACAATATCGATAGGTGACAAAGCTTGAGTATAATAATAGCCGTTAATGTTCGTATTAGTTATACAAAAAAAGAACCTCCTCTTCAGGAAGTTCTCCATATAAATAATTCAGTTTATTAACTTCAATCCTCCCAATGCATCCTTATCACGCACTCCACATGTCTCGATCTTTCAAGAGGGATGGCATCGCGGCAGCCACTCATTCCTCGAAAATTTGCTGTTCCGATATATCCAAAAGTATGTGATATCGCAGCTCCTCGGCTTCCACATGATTGCTTACGTCCTTTATTAAAAAGTCAGGCATTCATTTAATGAAGCGTGAGTAATCCCTATCATATGCTAATTTTGTCTCTTCGTATGTCGGAATATCTAATAGTTCCACTTTTTCAATATTCGTGTGCAAAAAATCGTGAGCAAGTATCTTTACGCTTTTCTCAATCTCTTGTATATCCCAAGCTTTGGATAACTTTGACCACATATAAATGTAAACGGGTTTGTGACCTTTAGCGTTTATTGGAGCAAAATGACCAACTTGACGAGTAAGATCCTCTTTATCCCTGGGATATATGTAACTATAACCGATCTTTTTAGTTCCTTTTAAGAATTCTTCAATTTCATCATAGAATTCTTTATCTTCAATTTTATCAAGTTCGTTGTTTAATGAATATAGGAGACAAGGTTCTGTCATAAGATCAAAATATCCTAAAAAATTATTTCTTTCTTTATCCGAATACAGTGATATTTCATCATTACAGCTTTTATTACATAATCCGTAAACTCCATACCAAAATAACCAATGCCGAACATGGACATATATCGTATTCATAATATCCATCAACCTTTCTATTGCAAAAAATAAACTCCGTTAAACTACTGCCTCATGTTTATTCAAGTCCAGTATCCCATATAACATTTCGTAAAAACAATCTTGAGAATTAAATTTCACATGCGACTTCTTTAGCCGCGTTGGACAATACGTGGAGAACAGGAACAGTTTATCATTCCTCGAAAATTTGCTATTCCCATATATCCAAAAGTGTGTGAGAATTTACATTAAATAGAATATGGTAGCGTCCGATATATATTAAGATAAGGAATCGGTTATAGAAAGCCAGGAGTAGTTATCCAAAAGGGAGATATGCAGTATGAGTATATTGTTGAGGATAGAACGAGAATCCGGTGCCCGGCCGATTGAGCTTGGCGATGGACAGATTACTGGCTATAGCTATATTAACACAAGCCCGGCAGATTTTTTTGCCAAAGCCTATAACGCGGACCACTCGATTCAGATACGGGGTGAGATCCCACTTCGACTGCTTCCTCCTGTGGAACAAGATGCGGATAACTCCAATACGCTTTATACATGGGCGCTTACCGAGTATAGGCCGGACAATGATTATTATCGAAGCGTTACCGTACAAATCGTGAGACACGAAAAGACGATTCGAGAGGTCAAATTTACACACGCATACGTTCACGTTTATCAAGAACAGGTTAATGGCTTAAAAGGGGTATTAGAGTTTGAACTTGTCGTAAGACAGAGACGGGATCAATTGGATAACATTCAGTTTGGTTTTACAGAAAAGAAGCAGCTTAGTTTTACAAAAGAAAAAGGAAAACCTGTAACAATCTTGTCTAGGGCACCGAAGCCTAGTGATTTTGCAATTAGAAGAGACTTAAACCAAATCGCTTGGTATGAAAAGATAATAGCCGATGGGAGCTTAGGAGACCAGCAATGGGCACAAAGTATGCTGGATTCAGGAGCGTATTTTATTGACATTAATTACTATGTGCCAGGGGTGTATCTTACTTTTAAAGACTTGGAAGCCAGAGGGATAAACATGGGGCTAGTTAGAGATATAAATGCACCGGGAATCAACACACTGCTAAATCCGGAGCAAAGCTCAGGTGCTAAGGCTGCTGCGAAGAAAACCTATGTTACTGCCAAGCAACTTGAGGAACTTGGATGGCACAATGTTAATGATGATATGGTAAATGGCCTGAATAATACTTTAGAAAAATATGATATAACTAGTACTGAGAGGATAAGACATTTTATAGCACAGTGCATGCAAGAATCCGGGTTGGGGGAGTATACCAGAGAATTAGCTCCTAAAAATAGCGATCCTGAGGAACATTTCAATAAAAAATATGACGGCCGCACAGAGCTCGGAAATAAAAATAAAGGAGATGGGGCCAAATTCAGAGGTTCCGGATATATACAAATCACGGGCAGGGATGTATACCAAAAATTTGCAGATTTTATGGACGATCCCAAAATCGTGGACGAAGGTTATTCTTATGTTGAAAAAAAATACCCTTGGGAAGCTGCCGGATACTTTTGGGGTAAATATAAAAACTTAAACCCTCTTGTAGATAAAGGGGCTTCGGTGTTGGAAATTTCAAAAAAAGTAAATGGTTTCAACAAAACTACAGGATTACCGAACCATCATGAAGAAAGAGAAAAGTATTATAAGCTCTGTAAGGAAGTTATTAAATAGCCGGGAATAAACAAAAAAGGAGGAATTCAGAAGTTGAAGAAAAACAATTTGCCGACCTTGTTTATACTTTTTGCTTTATTCTTAACAGCATGCAGTATTAGCGATGCCGCTAACATTAATGCCAAGAACATGTTATCGATGAAAGATACGCAACAAATGGGGGATTTAGTCGGAAAAAGCGACAAAGCTTATGAAATCACTAAAGCAAGCTTTACAGATAAAGGCATCCGGATCGAATATCCCCAAATAATAAATATGAAGGATAGTAATAAGCAAAGAACCATAAATGAAATCATAGCAGATGGTGCCTACGGTTTTTTGAAAAACTATTCACTGGAAACCGAAGAGTTTAGCATGGAAATCCAGTATGAAATCAAATGGAAAACCGACTATTTTCTCAGTATCCAATATTCTGGGATAAGCTTCGATAAAGGTACCGCTCATCCCGTTAATAATTTTTATACAACCAATATCGATATTAATAAAGAAAAAAAACTAAAGCTAGCGGATCTTGTCAACATCGACGAAGGTTTTGTGAAGAAATTCATAGGTGGAAAGTTTAAGGAAACAATGCCCGAGCACAACTATATACTTAATATCTTTACAACTAAGGAATGGCTAACAATGCTTAATAAAGCCGATTCGAACGAAACAGAAATATGTAGTTACTTCACAGACAATGCACTGGGTATTAGCGTTGGCGTTTCTCATGCCATAGGTGATCATGCGGAATTTGAAATAAAGTATGAAGATATACTAGAAAATATAAAGAACGAGAATGAATTGTGGAAATTATTCCTGAATAAAGTGAGTGGAGATTCGAGCAAGAAAGTCTGGGAGAAATGAGAAAGTCCCGTTATGCAATGGAACCTTGGTTCTTATTTCAAAGGGCTGGGAAATCCAATTAGTAGTAGAGATTTTTTCAAACTTTGCTTCAAAATCATATTTGTCTATAAGGGATTATAAGCCATCGAAGGTTCGAAATTAAACTCTAGCTAATTCCGAGCAATCCTCGTCCAAATAAGGAGCAAGAAGAATGGGTGGCAAAATAGTTATTTCAGTTTTTTTGTTTTTTATGATGGCATGGGGATTTTTCGCTGTTTTCAGACCTGAATTTAATCTGAAATATAACTTGGGGAATATTTTCAAAGGCGTAGAACATACCAAGTTTTTGCTTTTGAACAGTAGACTATCAGGAGCAGCTACATTTTTGTTAAGTGTATATTTACTTTATCTGATTTGGTCTGGTTAAGTTAATTCAGATTCCATACCGCAAAATTATGGAATTTACCACCGATTATGGTTTTATTTACAATTTGTTTGGTTGCTCTAGGATGGGGAGTAGCCAGTATAGCTAAACCCAAATTTGTATGGAAAAGGTCCTTTATGATTTCAAGGAAAGTAAGAGAACCAAATGAAGCTGATATAATACTTACAAGAATATCCGGAGTTTTTATCATTATAGTAATGATTTGTTTTTATGTGTATGCGAACAGCAAGATAACATAGCTCTTAGAGTGCCAGGTGTTCTGACTCAAAAGAAAACTGACCTCGAAATTGCAAATGACGAAAATTAGCCTTGTTTTCGGAAAGCAGGCCTTGTTTGAAGACCATAATTTTTCTAATCATCTTTTTTGGCACTTCTTTTTTTTATGGGCTTGTTGCTGTACTAAATCCACTGTGGGCATGGAAGCATGGATTTCGTACTAGCAAGGTACGTAAACCCAGTAATGCAGATTTGCTTATGACCAAAGTTATAGGAGTATTTCTAATCCTATTAATGATTGTTATACTGGTCGTCGTCATAACGAATTTAAAATTTTTATAGATTTGCAATCTTAAGAAACGCTCACTTCGTCTTCAAGCTTTGCAGTTTCTTTTCGGGAAGTATGCCATCAAAAAAGTTTTGATGCAAATTAAGAATGGCTGTTAGAAATGGCTGAAAGAATCGTCCTTACCTTCTTCACACTACCTTTAATGGCTTGGGGAGTGTTCAGTTTACTGAATCCAGAACTTGCATTAAAGTACACCTTAGGTATGTTGCACAAACATGTAAAGCCCAATCGATACTTTATTTATAATATTAAAATTTCGGGAGTAGCCTACATTATAGGAGGTATATGTATTCTGTTTTTTGTTTGGACAGGTAGATTGGGAGCTTGATAGAAAGGGATGGGCAGATCTGTTAATTGCATCGATGCTCTCCTTATTTGGGAATGAAAAATTGAGCAAAAATAGGCAGACTCTCCATGCTGACATTTGGAAAACTACTGCATCAAGTAGTTTGTTTTTGTTTATAGATCACTATGATGTGACATTGCACTAGAGGAACAAATAAAACACGAATTCATTGGGGAGAAGAGCTCTAAAATAGTATCAAGTTCGGATTTCGTTGGATAGATAATAATTATGATCGGAGAATATATCAATCATGGGACTTGACTATCGATTCATCTTAATAACGCAGGAGAGTTATGGGGACAAATTGTTTGAGTATGTTAGAAAGAATGGATCTTTGGATTACGGTGGCTGTGCTAGTCTCCATTTTGAAATGGATTCATTTATTTTTAAGTATCTTGAGGGTGGTTATGACTGGAGGCCACATTATGACAAAGCAGAAATAGAAAGATTCATAGAACCTAATGGTAAGGCAAGTATAGGCTGCATCTATATTTCAATTAAGAAATTGGATGGACCGAATGATGATATTGAGGTGTCTTTTACTGCTGCTACTTCAGATATGAGTCGCCTTTTTGAAGATTCAATATCAATTTCCAAATGGTTTACGGATTTAAGTATGGAAATAAATTCGATAATTACATACTTGGACTTAGAGGATGATGGAGCAAGAATAATATATTTTAAAGGCCTACCTGTTCGCTTAGACCTTAAAGGGGATTCTCATTTGGGTAATTTAAGTAGCAGCTTTTTTGATATTGTCAAGGAGTTTTCTATTCGATATGAGCACTTTCGAGAATAATATTTGAATGATTCAGAGTTTTTCATTTTGATTCGTTGTATCATTTTTCTGAAACATATTAAGTCATGACTCACGGAAAGGTTTCGGATCAAGAACCACATTTTTAAAGGGGCGATGGTCATCGGGATAGAAGATGCTATTTGGGGGATTTTTGTTGCTGATGGAACAGGGAAGTTTCCAAACTTTTTTCCAATTGCTGTTTATACATCAAAAGAAAAAGCAATTGAAGAAATCTATTGTTTACCAAAGGATTTGAATTATCAATTGCTAAAATTACCTGTAAATCGTAACTTTGCTTATTACCATAAGAAGAGTGGGAAACTAGTTGGAATGGATGCTATCTATCATGAACATTATCACTTCAAAGAAGACAGTGACGAATAATGAGATAAAAAATGACCATAAAACACGGATTTCATGAGGAGTGAATAACTATTATCACTGAAACTGTTGCAGATATAGTATGGTTCGGAGTTGGGACACAACAAAGGACAAAGCGGCAATTATAATGTTTAATCCAGCAAGAGTGAACCCTGTGCCGTTTAGGCTTGGATCAACCTTGAGTAACATCGTAATGCATCTCGAGAAAGAGAATATCGGCTCATTTGAAGTGGTAAATCTTTATCCTTACACTTCAGATAAAAAAGATTTGCTGCCAGAAGATAAACGTAAATTCGATGAAAATAATTACAAACATATTGAAGAAGCAGTGAACAGTTCTGAGATTGTGGTGTTGTTTTGGGGAAATGATAATATAGTAAGTAGAAACCCTAGGTTTGTTGAATTATTAATGCGGAACACAGAAAAGCTTAGATGCTTTAGAGTGACTTCTAAGAATTGTCCCGATTACATATACGGACTTAGTTTAAAACATTCTTTGCAGAAATGTACAATTAGCGAAAATGGAGATATAACAATAAAAAACTGATTTCATATGAAGGAAGTGGTACCAAATGGAAGTTTATGTTGTAATAAGAGAAAGAGTACATAATAAATTTATGGATAGTTATCGACGGTATTTATGAGTCAGAACATTCTGCTACTAACCGTGTTACTGAGCTTGAAAAAGAAGGATATACATAAAGCTTTGATTTGTACACTGTGAAGAAATAACGATAAAGCGGAGATTTTATAAAGAGGGTTGGAGATTCTCATGGCTCGAAAGAGATTCAATTCAGTCATGGACAACTTCAGTTGAAACTTACCAAGATGTGATGGCATTGCTAATGGAAATAGAACAGAACGAAAATTTCAATGAAGTGGAAATGATTGTTCTGGAGTTTAATGCAAAAATTGAGGTAGCACGTTATTATCTGGGCTGGGAGAAGCGTCTAGGAAAGAAATTTGTTATTACTATTCAAGATAACGAAGTTGATGATTTATTCGTTTTCGAAATGACACAGTAAAGTGTCGATAAAATACTAGTTTTAAAGTGAAGGCGTGGCCCCTCGGACTACTAGGCTTGAACTTTTTGCCCGCGGAAGGGAAGACTCACTATTGAAAAATACGATATGTTTTGTTTTTTGCTTAGGGAGTAATATTGTATCAGGTTTCATTTTTTTTAACTTGCTTCCTACTTTTTATGTGATGACGATAGAAGTTTTTACTGCTAATCCATTAAACTTAGGTAATCTGTATATGACCATTTACCCCTTATCATTTTTAGTCTCGTTTAGCTGTTGGAATGCATACCAAAAAGGAAAATTTAAGCAAGCTTATATACTTGCAGCCCTTCCTATTTTTTGGCTCACACCTATTTTTTTGTTTATCTTTGTTTATGCAATTTTTGATTCAATCTTTTAAATTTATGACTGAATAAAATAAATGGGGTGTATTGTTTATGAGCGAATTTAGTGAAAGCTATCATTTGAAAACGAAAAACCAAGAAGATGTTGTTGAATTACTAAAAAAAGCAGAGAAAAAAGGTTATGTTTTTGAGGAAGCCAATGGGTGGGTCACATTTGTTTGCAATGGAAACCAATTTCAAGTTGATGAAGGGATTGTTTCACACAATCCGGGAGTCTTACTGCACTATATCTATGCTGGAGATCACTGTTGGGAGCTGAAGATATTTAAAAAGAATGAACTAGTATTTGATTATAAATGTGAGTGGACTGATGAAATACATATTGAAAAGAATATATACGATATCAATGTCATAAAAGAATTGATTTTAGATCCAGAAGTCTCACTTGATGATATCGAAGCTATTTTTATAAATGAAGATGAAGATGCAATTTTTGGTGAGATCCCTCCTGCACATCAATTTTCTGACTTAATTGGCTTAGTAAATGTAGAGTGGGTTTCTTTTGATTACCTAGAGGGTCGTGAATTGGAGAATGGCATATTTACTGTAAATAATACTTGAATATAATAAAAGGTCAATTTCATTGGAGGATTGTAAATGGGTGAAGTTAAAATAGGAATTGCAAAAGAAAATGCTTTTCATGAACCAACAGTCTACTATTTGTGGGAATGTCCCGAGTATATCAAAAATGAAGTTTGGGGTGAATTGCTCCAACTTGAAGACAATACAAATGACATAAAAATGTTTCATGGTACTTGGTTGGTAAAGTTAAAAGAAGTGTGTGAAAAACACAATGTAAAGATCAATTTAGTACAATGAAATGAAATGTCAGTTTCATGAGGGATGGAGTGATGTTTCTTGTTTGATCTGAATTGTTTTGTTCAGGTTTGTTATACTGAACTTTACGTTTATGTCGATTGCGTCAGAGAAAAAATACAAAATTAGCTCTTATGATGTCGGCTTTATTTTCTCTCAGGGATATGATGAGCACGATTATTTTTTGAAAATAAATTAACAAATGACCTTGAACAATATACATCAGAACTTAAGAGCGTAACTGAAATGAATCAGGACTAATCATCCTTTTAATCGCTAAAAGTTTCAGTAGAAAATTTTTATTGTCTATAGGATTAAATGAAACTCATGAAGAGTGATTTAATCACCGCAGCAGACATCTTCGGATATGTACTAAGACTAATGGTTCAGTTGATATTTCGCATAAAATAACGGTTTTATAAGTAGGAGGTATTTTTATGAAAAGAGATATGGAATTAGTAATAAGAATTTTGAAAGTTATAGAGGAATATCATACATCGCGTTCGTTATCATTAAGTTTGGAAGATGAAGGTTATGAAGATATGATTGTTCAATATCATTTAAGGATCATGGCTGAAGCTAGTTTAATTGTTATTGATGACGTTTCGACATTCGCTGGTGGACAATATTATATTAATGGTATGACATGGCTTGGACATGATTTTTTAGATTCTGCTAGAAATGAAAAGGTTCTAATAGCCGCAAAAGAAAAAGCCGAATCCAAGGGTTTTGATTTTAAGAGTTTACCTATCGATGTTATCAAAGAACTTCTTACTGAAGGCGCAAAGAATTTATTGGAATGTAATGAAATAAAACGATGAATTCATAGGGAGAAAATATGAGAGTAGTTCTAAAGCAAATCTCAGTAAGAGCATATGAAATTGTTGAATGTCCAGAGTTTATTAAAAATGAACTTTTCAGTGGAGTTATTCAATTGGGAAATCCTAACGTTGAACCAGAATTTATTCATCCAACTTGGTTAAGTAAGATTACTGAATTATGTGAAGAAAATAATGTTGAACTAATATTTCAATAAAATATCGTATCGTTTTCAATGGGAGGTTATTATTTATGAGCGAATGTCCCAAATGTAAATCCCGTGAATTTTCTAAAGGAATTCAAATTGGGCATGCTGCTGTACACCCAGAGAATTTTCATGTGTTCAGTCCTGCTTCTGAGTTAATCCATGTATTCTGCTTAAATTGTGGATTTATTTTAGAAAGCTATATCAAACACCCTAAGAAATTTAGACCGAAAGAACAATAGGCATAACGAAATTGGCCCTTGTAGAAGTTGGTGATTTATGAAGAAAATTGGATTAGCTGGAGTGTTGATCTGCTTATATTGTTTTCTAAACCCAGAGGTTTTTTCCCATTGGACTATGGTTTCTTCAAAGAGCATTTTTAACGCCATAAGCAGCATTTTTGTTATGGGATAGCAGATGAAATGTGACTTTTTAAAGGGCGGACATTTCGTTGATCTTTTATCCATTAATTTTTTTGAAGATCATTCCAGCAACAAACATATACAAATCTATCCCAAGTAAAATCACAAGGCCCACGAGAAAATTTAAACTAATATCGGAGTGAAAAAGCAATCCAAGTAAAGGAAACAAGCTTAGTATAACGATATGTGAAAGTATTATATTCCGTTTCGATCCCCAACTAATTTCATTCTTTACATCAGCGTAGAGAGTCCCGACCAAAAGTGCTACAAATGAATACAGTGCAAAGTTCCAATCCCCTTTTCCGTTATCCAAAAATGAGAATGCAAAATACCAAAAAGGGCCAAGTATGATTAGCTTAAGAAAAAACAATAGGATTCTTTGCTTAGCAATGTGCATCTTCTCACCTCGCGCAATAAAACAATGATAATGTACATTCAAGATAATAATACCAACAATATCCAAGATAGTATATTAAAAATAGAAAGAAGATGAACCTCCTCTTCAGGGTGTTCTGAGTCTGTAAAATCTTTAGTGTAAACTCATCATTGCCTTATATGTCAAGGGGGTCAGTACCCGGGAGATTCAAGATCACATGGAGCATGTCTACGGTATCGAAGTTTCTCCGACGCTCATTTCCAATGTGACCAATAAAATTGTCCCGACACACCTTTGCAGTTGTTTTCCTGGATGCGATTCATTTCAAGGTCAAGCAGGACGGGGCCATCGTGAACAAAGCAGCCTACATGGTCATTGGCATCGATCTGGACGGCAATAAAGACGTGCTGGGCATCTGGATCGGGGAGAATGAGTCCTCGAAGTTCTGGCTGAGCGTCTTAAGCGACCTCAAAACCCGCGGCGTACAAGACATTCTCATCACCAAATCTGTCAGTAAGTATATGATAGCATGAAAAAACCTCCCGATTGGAGGTGAATGAGTTATTTATTTTCATAACGTACTAAGCCGTAGTTCATAAAAATACTGCACAATTGGATGCTTTAACTTCATCTTCTCGGTCATGTTTAAAATTCGCTTTTTTCCAACTCGTCTATCCACCAAAGCAAGAATATTCAATAGGATGTCATTGCTCTCTAAGCTTTCCTCTATAGAAATGGATAAAAACTTAGTAGCTACAACGACAAAATTTGATTTACTTAATGTTGACTGTGCTGACAAAAGCTCTTTTGCATATTCTGATATTTTTCTACTTCTTGCAATTACTTTTAGACGATCCTCTGGAACGATCCCCTTGGTATCTTTTCTGACCGCTTCAATTTCTTCATTGTTGATAGGAATTTGGATATCTGAATCATTCTTAATATCCAGCTCCGTCAGATACCATCTGATTAAGGTAGTTTTATCACTCATATTGAATACGTTCTTTTTATCTACCGCAATATAACAAAGTCCTGCTTTATCAGGTGAATAACGGTAGCCGGTTGCACGGTATTCGACCCTTCCATTTAACGCAGGACAGAGAAAACTCTCCAGATGTTGCTTCAATTTGCTCCAGGCCATGTAATCCTCCTATGTTCTATAAATACCTATTAAGGCAGTCGTTCTATTATCCATAATACAATAACCAACATCGATCATACTAAATACAAGTAACCTTGCGTTTCTTAATTTTCTTCCACCGCTATGGGGAGAGGTCAACACTTGCTATCAACGTTGTTACCATTCAACACTTTATACTGGTGTCTTAAATAAATTCAACTTTTTTCATTTTAACTATTAACTCTTTAGGGTAAGCAACCATTAATTATTGATTGGAAGTCATAAAAATCAGACAGTAGAACATCGTTCTCATCTAATTCGACTTCTAATATTACGTATCTTTCTTGAGTTTGAGGTTTGGATAGAAACACCCAAATCGGATATTCTCCATTGTATTTTTGTAATCTCATCTCCATCTGCTCCATCATCCACTTGTATGCTTCGATGTGTGTAGATGGTATATACTTTTGATTACCTTCAAAGTAACCAATTTCCTTCGCATAGTCCCAAGCTTCTTCCTTTTGTCTAGTCCAAAATATACCCATCTCGTCCACCTACTTCATGTCCTACAAGAGAATTGTTTTAATTTGAATCGCTACTTTCATTTAAATGATCATTAGCTATCCATGAAAGAAAGGATGAATCTGATCCCCCCATTGCAACAACTTCGTTTTTAAATAGCATTACACCAAAACCGTGCTCTTCATCCCACGAGCAATCAAATTCAAACCCAATATAAGCAATGCCATCCTTGATTACATCTAAGATATGAACTCTTGCTAAACTGATTAAGGGCTTTAGATCATTAACACAAGTTAAATCTGGCATAAATTCATCATCTTCATCATCGCAATATTTTGCTTGAAAACCACTATATTCTTCAAATAACTCTTGTAGTATTACATTCTTAATTTCTTCTTGATTAGATACAATAAAATCATACGTATCTCTTAATTCGCTGAGTAGAGGTGAATTTATGTCTCCCCCAAAATTTACTTCATAAACATCGTCTGAGTCTGAAGTAAATTCATTCCAAACGGGTAGATTTATCATCCCTTTATATCCAAATTCATCTAATGTGAGATCTAATATTTGCTTTGTCATCAGTGTCAACTACCTTCAAAATGTTTTTTTTAATCAGATAAAAGTATTATTTCATCTGTATTCACTCAGGAACATCAATGTACTCCGACACTCTAGATTGAAGAATTTCAATAAGATCTTCATTCATGTACTGATAATCATCAGGAATATCTAAACAGATTAATTTCTTATTCAAGAGTTCATCATTAAATTTATCCCTCAACCTGCGCACATGCTTCTTCTCCATTACAAAGATAATAGCTGCCCATCCAACATGACCGCTTGTAACTTTAATTCGTGCACTATATTCTGTTCCAGCAGATTTAACGACATAACCGTTGATTCCATAAAATATCTTTTCTGCAGTCAAACTACGCCACTTGTTTCTGCTACAAACAAAAAGTAACTTAATCTTCTTCACCATCCATACTTCTTATGAAATATTTGATTTATCGGCTAGCAATATAAGCAAAATCAATTGTCGGCATGACTTCTAATTTACTCACTATCTACCCAATTAAACTCTATACTTTCGCAATTTAATCTCTTTCTTATCCATGCCTCAACTTCTCTTTTCGAGTAAAGATTAATTGAAGAGGTATATACTACCTCTGATTTTTTCCTAATCTCAACTTCGAATAGAAATTCATCATATGATGGGGAATAAATACGATTTACAGTAATGGTATAAAGAATGTTATTTACAACAACCTGAGAAGTCCATTCATCCATTCCAGCACCTCATATCACATTGAAATTGTTGTTTTATTGTCTCTCTGAACTCTTAACGAACTTTATCATCAATACACCATCTTGCAGCTCAGCAGAATAACAATTTTCGTTTAAATTTTCAGTTGAAAATTGATATTCGAGAATTGCATCTGCCATTTCTTGAGTGAGTCTCCCTTTAAAATACGGTATATTCAACTTAGTTCCAACTTGAAAATCTTCATCACAACAATTAATATCAATGTGTTCTATTATCGTTTTAACTGAATCGCTTAAATCAGCCCATTTTAAATTACATTTATTATTCACTACTTTCATCTCCCTTAAAATTATCTTTTTATCGTAATTCAATTAGATAAACAATAAAACTATTCCCTAAGTCACGCACCTGATAAGTTTTGTTATCAACTTCAATTACCTCTCCAATAGAATATCTCCGTTTTGGAAGGTTTAGATTATAATCTCCTGTTACAGCGACCATTTCATCCCAACTTCTTAATTATTTCTAAGAAAAAAACTAGCTATTATTTGTTAAACCCATTTGCCAGTTGGTTTCTCTGTTATTGTTTTGCCAATCTTAATCTCATTATAGGATATTTTCTCTTTTCGCATAGTCTTAATAATTGCATCGCGTGAAGCTTCAAATGAACCTGCACCAGTCCCTCTTAAAATTCTCTCTTCACCTTTTACTGTAGCGTGAAATTCGCAGTTTAGAATTAATGTTCGTATTAGTTATGCAAAAAAAGAACCTCCTTTTCAGGAAGTTCTCCATATAAATAATTCAGTTAATTAATTTCAATTCTCCCGATACATCCTTACCACGCACTCCACATGCGCCGTCTGCGGGAACATATCCACCGGCTGAATCCAGTCCAGTCGGTAGCCTTGCTCGAGCAGCATCTGGCAGTCCTTCGCCAGGGTGGACGGATTGCACGACACGTAGACGAGTCGTGCCGGCTTCGCCTCGGCGAGCGCGAGCAGCAGCGGGCGCTCGCAGCCGGTGCGCGGTGGGTCGACCACGACGACGTCGGGGCGGATACCGCGCTGCACCCATTCGGGCAGCAGTTGCTCGGCGCGTCCGACGAAGAAGCGGGCGTTCGCCGCGCCGCTCGCCCGGGCATTGTCCCGAGCGTCGACGACCGCCTCGGGGATAAGCTCGATGCCGCGCACCTCGCGGGCGTGCGGGGCGAGCCAGAGCCCGATCGTGCCGGTGCCGCAATAGGCGTCGACGACGAGCTCTTCGCCGGTCAGCGCGGCGGCTTCGCGGACGGCGTCGTACAGCTTCACCGTTTGCTCGGGGTTCAACTGGAAGAAGGCGCGGGGGGAGAGGGTGAAGCGGACGTCGCCGAGCGTCTCGTCCAGCCGCTCCTTGCCCCACAGCACCGTCGTTTTCGCACCGAAAATGAGCGGAGAAGCATCTCGATTCAAATTTTGCGCGATGGTCGTCACCTGCGGCAGCTCGTCGCGGATGCGGCGGACGAGCCGCTCGCGGTCCGGAATGCGGTCCGCCGCGGTGATGAGCGTGAGCTGAACCTCGCCGGATTGCCGGCCGACCCGGGCTACGATGGTGCGGACGACGCCTTGGCGGGTCCGTTCGTTGTAGACGGGGATGTCCAGCTCGCCAAGCAGCTTGGCGACCGTCTCCGTGACCCGGTTGATCGCCGGATCGTGTATCGCGCAGCCGGTAATGTCGACGAGCTTATGCGTGCCGGGGGAGTACAAGCCCGCAACGACCTGCTCGCCTGCGCGGCCGAGCTGCAGCTGCGCCTTGTTGCGGTAGCTCCAAGGGTTGTCCATGCCGAGAATCGGCCGGATCGGGGCCGACTCCATGCCCGCGTACCGTCGGAACGCTTCCCGTACCAGCTCCTCCTTGGCATGCAACTGAGCCTCGTACGTCATGTGCTGAAGCTGACAGCCGCCGCAGCTGTCGTAGACGGGACAGGGCGGCTTTTGACGGTGTGGCGAAGCTTTTTCCACTTCCACCAGCTTGGCCGTGATATAGCTCGGCTCGACCTTCGTCACTGTCGCTTTGACGACTTCCTCCGGCAGCGTTCCGTCGATGAACACCGCTTTGCGCTTGTAATAGCCGACGCCTTCGCCGTTAATGCCGATCCGCTTGATCGTGACCACGATCCGGTCGCCGGCTCTCAGATCCTCTGCCGACGCGGGCCGGCTTGCCGCGGGCTTCTTCCCGCCAGACTTGTGCGCGGCTTCCGGTCTTTTTCCCTGCGGACGCGAAGACTCGCGGTTCTTTTTCCATTCAGTGCTCATGCCGTTCTCTCCGTTTCTTGTCGAATCGCTGTTCTTACTATACCATGACCGGGTCGGATTGGCGAAACGGGCGCCATACATAAGATTAGGCATCCCCGTCGGCCGGATGGTATACTCTAGCTGTAGCTTTTTCCAAGAACGCCCCCAAAGGAGCTGAAGATGTTGCCGATGGCGGAAACGATGATCAAAGCGGACGGATTAGTTAAACGGTACGGGGATTTTACGGCCGTAAAAGGCGTCCATTTCGAAGTTTATCAAGGCGAGGTATTCGGGCTGCTCGGTCCGAACGGCGCAGGTAAAACGACTACGATGGAAATGATCGAGGGGCTCCGACAGCCGGATGACGGGCATGCGGTTGTGGCCGGCTTCGATACCCGGACGCAGCTGAATCGGGTCAAGCAGGTAATCGGCGTCCAGCTGCAATCCACCTCGCTGTTCGATCTGCTGAAAGTGCACGAGATCGTCCGCATGTACGCCAGCTTTTATCCGAGCTCCGTCCCGATCGAGCCGCTGCTGGAAGATATGATTTTGCAGGAAAAACGCAACGACCGCGTCAAAAACCTCTCCGGCGGGCAAAAACAGCGTCTGGCGATTGCGCTGGCGCTCGTGAACGATCCGCAGGTGGTCTTTTTGGACGAGCCGACGACGGGGCTGGACCCGCAGGCCAGGCGGATGCTGTGGGATATCGTGTTAAGGCTCAAGGAACGCGGCAAAACGATCGTGCTCAGCACGCATTACATGGAAGAAGCGCACACTTTGTGCGACCGTATCTGCTTAATGGACAGCGGGCAGGTGATCGCGCTTGATACGCCCCGGAATCTGGTCCGCAATCTGCAATCCGACAGCGCCATCGAATTCAGACTCGAAGGTGCCGACAGTTGGAGCGGGGAGCGGCAGGAGGCTATGACGGAAGCGCTGCAGGAAGTAAGCGAGGTGAAGCAGGTGGATCAGCGCAAAGATATTTTCGTGCTGTATACCGACCATCTGCAAACCTCCCTCGTCGATCTGATCGGCCGGGCGGAAGGGCAGGGATGGCGCGTGCAGGAGCTGCAGACCCGGACGGCCACGCTGGAGGACGTCTTCATCCACATGACGGGAAGGAGCTTGAGGGAAGCATGAACGCTTACATTCATCTGACGCTTGCCCAGCTGCGGCTGTTTGTCCGCAACCGGCAGGTGCTGTTCTGGACGCTGCTTTTTCCGATCTTCTTCATGGTCATGCTGGGCTCGTTCCTCGGCAAGGGCAATCCGGTCTCCGTCTCCGGGGCCATCGTCGATGAGGACCGGACGGCCGCCTCCGAAGCGCTGGTGAAGGCGCTGCAGGACAACCCGATTCTGCGCTTGAACGCAGCTTCCGCATTAAATCCCGAGCTGGAGACGCTGAAACGCGGCGATTACCAGCTTGTGCTCGTCATTCCAAAGGGCTACGAAGAACAAACGAAGCCGGGGAGCACGGGGGCGGCCGCAGCGATCAAAGTGTATTACGACGAAACGAATGCCGCGACCTCGCAAATCGGGCTGCAGGTACTGGCTCCGGTCGTCGACGGAATCGACAAGAAGCTATCAGGCTACACGCCGAAAATTACGATCCGGCCGGAAGGCGTGCAGTCGCTGAAGCTCAGTTATATCGACTTCCTGGTGCCGGGCATCGTCGCCATGATGATTATGTCTAACAACCTGAACGGGGTGGCGGGGCAGATCGCTTCGTGGCGGGAGCGGGGCATCCTGCGGCGGATGCAGAGCACGACGCTGAAAGCGTCGACGTTTATCGCGTCGCAGATTACGGCGCGGCTGCTGCTGAACGGCTTGCAGGCCGTCATCGTGCTGATCGTCGGCTCGGTCTTTTTCGGCACACAGGTGAACGGCTCTTGGCTGCTGCTGCTCAGCTTCATCGTGCTCGGGACGCTGGCGTTTATGTCGATTGGCTTTATCATTGCCGGTCTGGCCAAAACGCCGGAGAGCGCCGGGCCGATCGCCGGCTTCATTTCATTCCCGATGCTGTTCCTGGGGGGCGTCTTCTTCCCGATCAAGAACATGCCCGAGTTCCTTCAGCCGATCGTCAAGCTGCTGCCGATCTCCCATTTGACGACAGCGCTACGTCAGGTGATGAACGTAGGAGCGGGGTTTTCCGTCGTTTGGACGGAAGCGGCGCTGCTCGGCGGCTGGCTGCTCGTCGCGTTTATCATCGCAAGCTTTACGTTTCGCTGGGAGTAAGACAGGGCTTCGGTCCAGTTTGCAACATGATCAGACGACACCGGCCCTTCCGCTCGAAAATTCCACATTTTTTTCTTAAAAATGGGAAATACTATGCTCATCATGCTGCATATATAGAGAAAAGGAGAATTTTAACCTTTTGTTTATATTCTCCTAATGTTGTCTTAATGTTTACCCGGTAACATGAAGACAATAATATTCGATGCGAAGGGACGATTTTTAGATCATGATTTTGTACCAATTGGCCAAGAGACTGGCGGAGCGCAATCGACTGCAGCACAACATCGAGCGTTCCGAGGGCAATATCGAAGCATTGGTAACGCAAAAGGAGCAGGTGGAGGAGCAACTGTTGACTCAGGCCAACATGTGGAAGGAAGAGGGGCAGGACGAATTTATGCTTGCTGCGCTGGCCCCCGAGCCGGACAGCCTGCCTGTCAACGAATCTTTGTATTAGCTTTGGGAAAATGGGACGTCACGTTCCATTTTCTTTTTTTGTGTTCAGTTTCGTTTCGCGGTAGAATAGGGATACTGTTCAATACGAAAATGGAAAAGTAAAGAGGTAGGTACGAAATTCTCATGAAAAATATTGTCTTATCGACGTTAAACGCCAAATATATTCACACTTCGCTCGCACTTCGGTATTTGAAGGCGTTCAGCCAGCACGATTTTCCCGGTATCCAGATTGCCGAATACACGATCAAGGACCCGGCGATGAATATCGTGTCCGACATTTACCAGCGCAAGCCCGAAGTCGTCGGCTTCTCTTGCTATATCTGGAACATCGAAGAAACGATCGTCGTAGTCAGCATGCTCAAGAAGATCATGCCCGAGCTGATCGTCGTTTTAGGCGGTCCGGAGGTGTCCTACGATACGGAGTATTGGATGAACCGGCTGCCGGAAGTTAACTTCATCGTCGTCGGAGAAGGGGAGGAGACGCTCCATCACCTGCTGACCGAGCTTGAGGGAGACCGCGCCTTGTACAGCGTCTTCGGCCTCGCTTACCGCAACAAAGAAGGACGGGTCGTCATCAACCCGCCGCGGCCGAAGCTGGCCTTGGACGATATTCCGACGCCGCATCGTTTTGCGGAAGATGTCCCAAGCCTCGCGAACCGGGTCGTCTATTTCGAGACAAGCCGGGGCTGTCCGTTCAGCTGTCAATTTTGTCTGTCTTCTATTGAAGTAGGCGTGCGTTATTTCGATATAGAGCGGACTAAGAGCGACCTGCTCTATCTGATCCATTCCGGCGCGAAGCTGATCAAGTTCGTGGACCGGACGTTCAATATTAAGCGTGATTATGCCATGGATATGTTCGAATTTCTGATCCAAAACCATAACGGCTGCGTGTTCCAGTTCGAGATTACGGCGGACATTATGCGGCCGGAAGTGCTCGATTATTTGGCAGAGAATGCGCCGGTCGGCATATTCCGCTTCGAGATCGGGGTTCAGTCGACGAACGATTTGACCAACAGCCTCGTCAAACGTCGCCAAAACTTCGCTAAGCTGACTCGTACGGTGACGAAGGTGAAGGAAAGCGGAAAAATCGACCAGCATCTCGACTTGATCGCCGGGCTGCCCGAGGAAGATTACAACAGCTTCCGCAAAACGTTCAACGATGTATTTGCCCTCGGTCCCGAAGAATTGCAGCTTGGCTTCCTGAAAATGCTCCGCGGCACCGGGATGCGCCACGACGCAGATAAATACGGCTACCTCTACATGGATCACGCGCCGTATGAAATTCTCGGCAACAAGATTTTACCGTTCTCGGACTTGGTTCGGATCAAGCGGGTAGAGGATGTGCTGGAAAAATACTGGAACGCCCATCGGATGGACCATACGGTCCGGTATTTGATTGAGCGCGAATTTACATCGGCCTTCGACTTCTTCCAAGAGTTCGGCGATTATTGGGAGGAGCGGGGCTGGCAAAAAATCGGGCATCAGCTTGAGGATTTGTTCACCCGGCTGCATGCGTTCCTGAAGCATCGCGGCACAGCCAAGCTCGACATCATCGAAGGCTTGATGAAGCTGGATTATTTCCTGAACCACAAGTACAAGCCGCGCAAAATTTGGTGGGATTTCACCTTGGACAAGCCTCAGCAGTCCGATTATTTGCGGCTGCTTGCCGAGCAGCCCGAAGCGGTTTCCGGTTCATTCGCCGCGCTGGGCATCGGGGAGAAGGAACTGCATAAGCATGTCATGATCGAAAAGCTGCCGTTCCGGCTGGACCGTTATTTACAGAGCGGAGAGCTGGACCGGACAAGCGAGCAACTGCTCATCGTGTACTTCCCGCCGGACGCTGCGGCCAAGCCGCAGCCGTTTACGCTGGCCCTGGAGCCGACGAGCGCCTGAGCGCATAGGCCATAACGCAAGAACACCCCGTCTTCACGAACAAGACGAGGTGTTCTTTTGTTTTAGGGCCGCGGAGGTCTACGGCAGGTAGCTGCGCAGGACCGTCATGCTGCCCTCAAGCGAATAGCTGCCAAGGTTGGCCGGCAGCAGGTAACATTCGCCAGGTTTCACATTCAGCTCGCCGTCGGCCCAACGGATCGATCCCGTGCCTTCGCAGATGATGTGGATCACGAAGCTTTCCGGCGACGTTTGCAGCGGCCATTGGCCTTCGACGCGGCCTTTTTCCGTCACGAAGAACGGGGAGCGGGCCAAGGTCAACCATTCGCCGGAGGCGTTCAGGTTCGTTTTCATATACGTAGCGCCCGAATTTTCGTAGGCGATGACATTCAAGGAATCTTCAATGTGCAGCTCACGCGGCTTGCCGTCCAGACCGAGACGGTCGTAATCGTACAGACGATAGGTGCTGTCCGAATTTTGTTGAATTTCGGCGACCAGCACGCCAGCTCCAAGCGCATGCACGGTGCCTGCAGGAATATAGAACGAATCGCCCGCTTCGGCGGTAACTTCGTTCAAGCAGTCCAGAATGCGGTTCTGCTCGATAGCTTCAGCCAACTGCTCGCGGGTAACGCCGTCTTTCAAACCGTAAATGATTTTGGCGCCCGGCTTGGCGTCCAGAATGTACCACATTTCGGTTTTGCCCAACTCGCCTTGCGGCAGACGCTCGTAATGATCGTTCGGGTGCACCTGCACGGACAGGTCGTCCTGGCAATCCAGCAGCTTGATCAGCAGCGGGAACCGGCCGTTTTTCTCCGAAAAGCCCTTTCTGCCAAAAAACTCACTCCCGTACTGCTCGCGGATTTGATCGAGTCCCATGCCGGCCAACTCGCCGTTCGCGACGGTTGTCGTTCCGTTCGGGTGATCGCCGATCATCCATCCTTCGCCGATCTTACCCTCCGGCAGTTCGAGTCCGAACTGTTCGAGCGCACGTCCGCCCCATACTCTTTCTTTAAATTCAGGCTTGCATTGCAACGGATACGGCTTCATTACTCTCCACTTCCTTATCCTTGTCGGCCGGGTTTACTGAAGCAAACCGGGCCTTTTCATTTTTTTTCTATTTTGCATTATATCAATCCGCCCCGCGTTTTGCTATAGCTAAAAGCACTGAAAGCGGGGGCACGAGCACTATCTCTTCTCAATGGCGATAAGATAAGGCGGGTGATTGATCTGATTCATAAAACGGTACTGCAGCGTTTGAAAATGCTTTTGAGGTAAAGCGGCGGCCCAGCGTTCGACCTCGGCCGCTTCCTCCAAGCCACCCGAATGCCCTGTGTACAGCACGATCGTAATAATGCCGCCGCGGCGGATAAGCCGAGCAGAAGCTTCCAAGGCGGTTAGCGTCGATGCCGGTTCGGTCACGGTTTCGTGATCGGCTCCGGGCAAGTAACCAAGGTTAAACATGACGGCCCCGATGCGGCCGTGGTTTTCTTCGGGGATGGCATCCAGCATCGCTTCATGGCTGCGCAGGTGAAGCCGGACGTCGCGGCCGGGACACTCCTGTTCAAGGCGAGATGCCGTACGGTCCAGCGCCTGCTGCTGGATGTCGAAGGCGTGTACGATCCCGGAAGGCCCGACAAGCCGGGCCAGAAACGCCGTATCGACTCCGCCGCCGGCCGTACCGTCGACAACGGTTTCTCCCGGCTGCACCCGTTCTTCTATTAATTTATGCGCAAAGCTGAGTATGGAAATAAAGCCCAAAGGAGCGATTCCTCCTGTTACAGATAATGAAAAATGGCTAAGCTGCTATCGTTCTTCTACCGGACGGATATGAAAAGTATGGATGAGAGATGCCTAATTTCGGATGTCCTATCCCATAGAGGAACAGTAATGCGTTATAAGCCGTAGTTTGAATGAAATGTGGCCAATAAAGGAACTATGGTGCCTTAATACGACAAAAATAAGATGCGCAGCCCAAATTCGACACGAATAACTCATTAGAGTTCCTCTATTGGTTTAGGTCGCTTCAGCCAAGGTGCTATAACGCCCCGGAGATGTCTTATTCGCCAAGGACCAAGATCCGAAGTGCCGAGTAGCTATGTAAGCTCTTGAAGCATGTCCGAACCCGGCTTCGCCGAGCTCTAATTGCTTGCCCGTCCCGGCGGCGCCAGATCTCCAGCGCCCGCCGGGCTGGGCGGCGTCTGAAATCCCGGCTTCGCCACGGCCGAGCCCGACGCCTCCGGCTCCGAGCTCGCCTTCGGCGGCTCGATCGGCCCCGCCGGCGGCGTCACCGCCTT
>NZ_BIMB01000053.1 GCF_004000865.1 Paenibacillus elgii NBRC 100335
TCCGCTGCCGCCGCTTCCTCGCGGCTGCGTTCCCGCTCAGCCGCTAGCTGCCGCTCCAGCTCCGCCTGCTGCGCCTCCGCTGCGCGCGCCTGCTCCGCAAGCATCGCCTCCGCTGCGGCTGCTTGCTCCCGAAGCTCGCGTTCCTTCGCTTCGCTCAGCTCCTGCAGCTCGTTATAAAGCGCCACCTGCAGCTCAATCTCCTGCTGCTGACCGGAGAGCTGCTCCTGCAGCCCGTCGAGCTGGTCGCTCAGCTCGGCGTACTGCTGTTCCCGCTCCGCGAGCCGCTTCGCCGTCTCGCCGCGCGTCTGCTCGGTCGCCTGCAGCCGCTGCTCCAGCTCGCTTGCGCGCTTCTCCTGCGCCGTCAGCCGCTCTTGCGTCTGACGCTCCGCTTCCGCCTGCTTGCTCAGCTGTGCTTCCTGCGAAGCGATCTTCGCCCGCAGGCCATCCCGCTCCTTAGCCTGCTCGGCCGATCGGCGCTCAAGCTCCTGCTTCGCTTGCTCCAGCTCACGAATCCGCTGCCCGCGGCGCTCCGCCTCCTGCGCTTCGGCTGCGCAGCGCCCCTCGAACTCGCGTGCCCGTTCCAGCGTCTCGGCCAGCTTGCGTTCCAACTCGCCGCTCAGCTCTAGCTGGCCGTTCAACCGTTCCCGGCTTTCGGCAAGCTCGCTATCGAGCGTGGACAAACGGTCGCGAAGCGGTTCCAGCTCGGCCCGCAGCGCTGCCGCTTCCGACTCGGCGCGTTCCCGCGAAGCCTGCTGCTCTCCGCGCTCTGCTTCGAGCTTAGCCAGCCGTTCACGCTCCGTCTCCATCTCCTGCTGAAGCTGCGCATGGCGCTCGCTTAACCGTTCCAGCTCTTCGCTCGCCTGCTCGAGCTGCCGCTGACGTTCCAATACCGATTCAAAATCCTGACGCATCCGGCTCCATTCGTCCGCCATATTGACGGCCGCGAGCACTGCGATTTTAGGCAAATCAAGCCGCGGGCTGCTCTCCGCGATCTTGTGCATTTGATCGTTCACCAGAGCGGCCACTTGCTTTATATAGGAAGGGCTGGATTTTGAAACCAGCTTGTACTGGGTACCATAAATATCGACGGTCATCCGGACTTTGTCTTCACCGCTCATGCGCCTTGCTCCCCTTTCCGAAACACAAAAAAAAGATTCTCCGTATCCTATAGACTTCGATACGGAGAATCGCTTTTCCTGCTGTCGTTTTCAGACTTTTGCCGGACAAATCACAAGGGAATTATTTCCTGAGCTCGGCGCCGAACCCTTCCTCTAGGGCCGCTACGACACGGCCGTGCAGCTCGCTGACCTCTTCGTCCGTCAACGTCCGCTCCAGCGTGCGGTAGACCAGCGAGATGGCCACGCTCTTCTTATCCGCGCCAAGCCGCTCGCCGGTGTAAATGTCGAACACCTGGATCGATTCGAGCAGGCTGCCCGCGGTTTCCCGCGCCTTGGCGAGCAGATCGCCGACAGGAACGCTGCGGTCCACGACGAGCGCCATATCCCGGCCGATTGCCGGGAATCGAGGCAGCGGACGGTAGGCAAAGCTTTCGTTTGCCAATTGCGCGAGTGTATCCAGCTCGACTTCGAGGACATACGTATCCGCAAGGTCCTTTTGCTGCTGAAGCGCCGGGTGAAGCTGGCCGATCGTTCCGATGGCCCGGCTGCCGCTCGGTGTTTCGACAACGATCTGCGCCGTCCGTCCCGGATGGAAGCCTTCCGGCTGGGCGGCCTCGTACCGAACGCCGTCGATTCCGAGATAGGACACTACCCCTTCGAAAATACCCTTCAAATCATAAAAGTCGACATCGGCCGGCTTGCCGGTCCAATGCAGCTCGCTTCGTTTGCCGGTCATGAGGATGGCAAGCTGCAGCTTTTCTTCCGGTAGATGGCTCAACTGCGCATCTCCGGTAACGAATACGCGGCCGATTTCGAACACGGCGACATCGTCCTGATTCCGGTTCCGGTTATATACCGCCACGTCGAGCAAATGCGGGATCAGGCTCGTACGCAGCACGCTGCGGTCCTCGCTCATCGGCATTGCCAGAGCAATCGGCTTCGCGTCCGGGTAAGCGCCCGCATATTGGCGGATTTGCTCCGGATGCGTGAACGTGTACGTAATCGCCTCGTGCAGGCCGCTGCCCGTCAGCAGCGTCCGAGTCAAGCGGCGGATCGCCTGCTCCCGGGTAAGCGCGCCCGGCGTCGTTACCACGTTCATCAGCGTGGTCGGAATGTTGTCGTAGCCGTGCAGACGGGCCACTTCCTCGATCAGATCGACGGCGCGGGTAATATCGCCGCGGCGGCTTGGCACATGCACCAGCAGTCCGTCCTGCTCCAATGGCTCGACTGTGAAGTTCAACCGTTCGAAGATCGCTTTTACTTCTTCAACCGACAACTCCGTGCCAAGATACCCGTTGATGCGGCTTACGGTCAACTCGATTTGCACCGGTTTGCGCTCTCCTGCCACCGCTTCAACGATGCCGGACGCTACTTGGCCGCCGGCCAGCTCGGCGATGAGAGCCGCTGCGCGGTTCAGCGCAGGAATAACCGCTTCCGGATTCGCTTCCTTCTCGAAGCGCAGCGACGCTTCCGAACGAAGCCCGAGCTGACGCGACGTTTTGCGGACCGAGGAACCGGCAAAGTTGGCCGACTCCAGCAGGATCCGCGTCGTTCCGTCCGATACTTCGGAGTTCGCTCCGCCCATGACGCCCGCGATCGCGACCGGCTTCACCCCGTCGGTGATCAGCAGCATATGCGGCTCCAAGGTCCGCTCCGCATCGTCCAGCGTCACGAGCTTCTCGCCTTCGCGGGCAAGCCGCACGTCGATATGGCCGTTGTTCAGCTGATCCGCATCGAACGCGTGCAGAGGCTGGCCGTATTCGAACATGACGAAGTTGGTCACATCCACGATATTGTTGATCGGACGCACGCCGGCAGCCATCAGGCGGTTTTGCAGCCAAAGCGGCGACGGCCCGATTTTCACGCCTTCGATCAGACGCGCCGCGTAATGCGAGCATTGCTCTTTCGCCGAAATTTCTACGGAAATCCGGTCCGCCGCTTTGACGGCTGCCGCGCTGTCGCTCAAGCCCGCTTCCGCATCCGGCAGCTTCACCCCGCGGCCCAGAATCGCCCCGATCTCATAGGCTGCGCCCAGCATGCTGAGGCAGTCGGAACGGTTCGGCGTCAGGTCGAAGTCCATCACTTCGTCGTCTAACGCAAGAACGTCAAGGATGCTTGCGCCGACCTGCGTATCCTCCGGCAGCACCAGAATGCCTTCTTGAATTTCCTTCGGTAGCAGCTTGTCGTTCAAGCCAAGCTCCTTGGCGGAGCAGATCATGCCTTGCGACTCGACGCCGCGCAGCTTCGCCCGCTTGATGACGAGGCCGTCCGGCAGCTTCGCGCCGACGATGGCGACGGGCACCTTTTGCCCTGCGGCTACGTTTTTGGCCCCGCACACGATTTGGAGATCCTCGCCTTGACCTACGTCGACAATACAGACGCTCAGTTTATCGGCGTCGGGATGCTTTTCGCGCGATTTGACGAAACCGACAAACACCTGCGTTACGCCTTTGTTACGGCTTTCCACGATATCAACTTCAATGCCGCTGCGGGTCAGCTTTTCCGCCAGCTCGGCGGCCGAATAGCCGCTGACATCCACATACTGCGACAACCATTGGTAAGATACTTTCATGATTTAGCCCACGCTCCTCTCGCTTACAAATGCACGAACTGCTTCAAGAAGCGCAGATCGTTCGTATAGAAATGCCGGATATCTTCAATGTCGTACTTCAGCATAGCCACCCGCTCGACGCCAAGGCCGAACGCAAAGCCGCTGTATACTTCCGGATCGTAGCCCGCCATCTCCAGCACGCGCGGATGCACCATGCCGGAGCCAAGAATTTCAAGCCAGCCGGTATGCTTGCACACCCGACAGCCTTCGCCGCCGCACATCGCGCAGGTGACGTCGACCTCGGCACTCGGCTCCGTGAACGGGAAAAAGCTCGGGCGCATCCGGATTTGCGTCTGCTTCCCGAACAGTTCCTGCACGAATTGCAGCAGCGTCCCCTTCAAATCGCTCATGCGGATGCCCTTGTCGATCACGAGACCTTCGATCTGCGTGAACATGTGGGAATGCGTCGCATCGTCGTCGTCGCGGCGATATACGCGTCCCGGACAAATGATTTTGACCGGCACATGGCCTTTCATTTTCTCCATCGTACGGACCTGCACCGGAGACGTGTGCGTGCGCATCAAGATTTCGTCGGTAATATAGAACGAATCCTGCATGTCGCGGGCCGGGTGGTTTTTCGGCAGGTTGAGCGCTTCGAAGTTGTAGTAATCCTGCTCCACCTCTGGACCTTCGGCTACCGTATAGCCCATGCCGATGAAAATGTCTTCGATCTCCTCGATCACTTTGCTGATCGGATGCACCGCGCCGCGCGCCGCCGGACGACCCGGCAGAGTCACGTCGATCCGCTCCGCCGCAAGCCGGGCATTCGTCTCCGCCTCGTTGTATGCCACCTGCTTCGCCTCGATGACTTCCTCAATCGCGCCGCGAACCTCGTTAGCCACCTGACCGATGACCGGACGCTCCTCCGCGCTCAAAGCTCCCATCCCGCGCAAAATTTCCGTCAGCGGGCCTTTTTTGCCCAAATACTTGATCCGAAGGTCGGCAAGCTGCTGCTGGTTTTCCACTTGAGCCAGCTCACGCAGCGCTTCTTCCTTCAGTGTAAGCAATCGTTCTTTCATGCCTGCATTCCCTCCTTGTATGATTTCCGCCTGCGCCGTGTCCGCGAACGCAAAAAAGGCTTTTCCATCCCGGTAAGGGACGAAAAAGCCGTGGTACCACCCTTGTTTCAGAAGACAGGCTAAGCCGCCTGAAGTCTTCTTCCTTCATTGAACGTAACGGTTCGGGAACTTGCGTTCTGGACCGGTTCCTCCTACTTGCCGACGGATCGAATGGACCGCGCGGTTTCAAAGGACTGCTCGGGAGCGAACTTCGGCAGCCTGGTTCTTTGGACACGCTCTCAATCTCCGGCGTCTCCTCCCTGTCAAGAGGCACTGCTTACTTTTCTCCGTCAACGCATTTGGCAGTATTCAGTATATGAGAAGTATTATATGCAAACCGGCGGCCGAATGCAAGCGCAAACGGCGCAGTTCACAGCATGTTCATGTGAGAAGTAAGATGACGGTGAAGTTATGAACGGTCCTCGATGGCGGAGATTTTTCCGTCTTGAAAAGCAAACCGCGAGCTTCCCCGTAATTTGATCGTCTCACCAGCCTTCGGCCCGCCCGGGCGATCGGTACCGAGCGTGCCTTCGTAGTCGATTTCAACGTCAACCTGGTCCTCGTGAAACCGGAAGGTCAGCACCTTTTGGCAGCGGCTCTCGAATATAGCGGCCGATTGCACGGCCAAATTTCTAAACGCTTCGATTCCCGCCGTCTCCGCGGTCACCTCGCCGTTCGATACGTTGCGAAACCGGACCTCCTCGTGCAAAAGCGACACTATACCGTCAACATCAAAGGAATTGTAATACCGGATGTAGGCGCGGATCATCGCTTCTTTTTGCTCGTTGTTCATAGAATATTCCTCCGATTCGATTATGTGTGAATTCGACCACGCAAAAAAGGCTTTTCCATCCCGGTAAGGGACGAAAAAGCCGTGGTACCACCCTTGTTTCGGAAGACCGGCTATGCCGCCTGGAGTCTTCCTCTTCATTGAACGTAACGGTTCGGGAACTTGCGTTCGGACCGGTTCCCCCTACTTGCCGACGGGTCGGATGGACCGCGCGGTTTCAAAGGACTGCTCGGGAGCGAACTTCGGCAGCCTGGTTCCTCGGACACGCTCTCAATCTCCGGCGTCTCCTCCCTGTGAAGAAGCACTGCTTACTTTTCTCCGTCAACGCATTTGGCGTATGGAATTAAAAGGTATTATAAGTCAAACGGCGGGAAAGCTGCAAGCGGAAAATGATCCGGTCACAAAAAAAATTGCTGCATCGTCTTAGGAGTGTAAGCAAGCAGAAAACAAAACCAAAGGAGCGGATTTCCATGAAAGTAAGAATGAATCATTACGAAGTGAACCCGAAAGCGTATGAAACGATGCTCGGCTTGGAGAAATTTGCCGCAAGCGGGCTGGACCACACGCTCTATGAGTTGATCAAAATCCGGGCGTCGCAGATCAACGGCTGCGCTTTTTGCCTGGATATGCATACGGAGGCGCTGCTGAAAGTGAGCGGCAACGAACGCCGGATTCATCTCATTAGCGTTTGGCGGGAATCGCCGTTTTTCACGGAAGCGGAACGGGCAGCTCTTGAGCTGACGGAAGCCGTGACGCTGATCTCGGACGGCGGAGTGCCGCAAAGCTTGTACGAGCGGGTACGCGAGCATTTCGACGAAAAACAGTATGTCGCGCTGATCATGGCTATCGTAACGATCAACAGCTGGAACCGGCTTGCCATCTCCACCGGCATGTTCCCGGGCTGCCTCGACCCCCAGTCGGGCAAGTAAAATAGAACCGCATCAAGTCCGTCAGCGAAAAATATATTTTGACCGATTAGGCGGACGGCCGGTACGTGTATTGGGAATACGAAGGCTCGCTTGACGATATCGCCAGGCGTCTGGCTGACGCCGGAGTTTTGATTTAAAACAACAAAGACACACAAAAGAGCCGCGGTTGCGGCTCTTTTAATCATTACTTAGTCTTTCTGCACATATTCGTTTACTTCATAGGTTAAGACTTTATCGTAAATGATATAATCCTTCCGGCTTACAAAGGGGCCTCTATTATTGTTATGTTTATCAATAGCATACGAAACTGGGCCTGTACCGGACGCTTTTGCTTCATACCAATTAATAAATGCTTGAACTTCAGCCAAGCTTAGATCAAATTCTTTCTCAAGGCCATTATTCATCGTTACAACAAGCAGCGCCCGTTTTGTCTGAGAAGCTTGTGGTGTTGCCGATGCCTCATTTGAAACTCCGCTTTCTCCAATGCTATTAACGGCATAAACAACATAGTAGTAGGTAGTTCCGTTAATAACGTCTTTATCTAAATAAGTATTATTTCCGCTATACACGTTTGTTGCTACTGTCGTATAGGGACCTCCGGGAGTTAAGGACCTTTTAATAGTATAACTTGACGCTCCTTCAGAACTGGTCCAGTTTAAAGAAACGGAAGCGTCCCCGCCGGTTGCCGTAAGATTCAACGGAGCAGAGGGTGCTTCACCATAAACTTCCACACTTCCAACAGCATTATTGGATGAATTAGTACTGCTTCCACCAACTACATAGATTTTTCCATTATAAGTCACAACGCCCAAACCGCTTCTAACATGATTCAATTTAGCTTGTGGTGTCCATGTATTTGTTTTCGGATCATATGCTTCAACGGTATTTGTTTCATAGCCTTGATTATTTCCGCCAATGGCAAATATTTTTCCTGAGAAAACTACGGCATTACCCGCCCCTCTATATCCAGACATATTCAGTTTTGATGTCCATTTATCAGTAGCCGGATTATATTCTTGAAAGCTGTTTAACGAAACGTTGGTCGAATTGTCTATCAATCTTCCGCCTACTAAATAAATTTTATCATTCAATACTACGGCAGCAGAACCATGAATCGCTGTAGGCATATTGGATTTTGAAGTCCAGGTATCGGTGGCCGGGTCATATACATCTACGTTTGTGACTGACCTTATACCTGTAGTCATGCCACCAAAAAGATAAATTTTATTATTGTATACCACAGCAGATCTTAAACCTAGATCTGAAGGCATGCTCGCTTTAGTGGACCAAGTATCCGTCGAAGGATTATACATCTCTACCGTTTTTAACGAAGATCCCCCAGTCCAAGTAAAAAAATTGCCGTTATAACCACCGAATACGTAAATATTACCGTTGTAGACAACCGATGCAGCCGATGAACGGGCGGTCGGCATTTTGGATTTTGTTTCCCAGCTATTCGTGCTTATATCATATACTTGAATGTCTTGATATGAAGCCGATCCGGCTGAGCCTCCGATGGCATAGATTTTCCCATTGACTTCAACAGTCGCTGCTGCAGCTCTCGGATTAGGCATATTCGATTCGATTTTCCATGTTCCTGCGGCATCGGCTAAAGCTATATTGCTGAACAAAAAAATACATGATACCAAAAATAAAAATGAAAAGTATCCTTTTTCAAACTTCATAAGCACTTTCCTCCATATTTTGTATTTGCACTTTCCTCGAATAGGATAATACAAATTTCTACATTTATTGTCTAAACATATATGCCCATATTATTATATTTTTGTATATAATTTTAATTTTGACTTAAATTTGGCTGTTTTTTTGATTAATTACTCTTCAATAACTGAAGTTCGTATACTAAAACTCTTGCTACTTTATCGGGGAAAAGCGATTGCTTCTCCCCTATTCTAAGTCAGCTCGATTGCTGTTATTGCATCTGCAACAGCAGCGTCTTAATCTCGTACGGCTTGATGGCAAAAGCGACCGTGCTCCCATCCTGCCTCTCGCCTGCCGGGCGTTCCATCAGGTCCAGCTCCTGCCAAGCCTCGACCGGCAGATCGCTTGCCAGCTTCACCTCGCCCCGGATTCCGGCGAACTCGTGCAGCCGCACGATGACGGCTTCGCGGTCTTCGGCCTTTTTGACCGCATCGATCATGACATGCCCTGATGCGCCGCCAGACAAGGAAAGCAGCGATAAGGCGCTCCGCTCCGGCTTGCCGTATACGGCGGTCACCGGATTGTTCAGCGACCATGCCTCCTGCACGGTTCGGCCTTGATGCCAGTCTCCTTCGTGCGGCAGCAGCGCGTATGTGAACCGGTGCTCTCCTTGATCGGCACGCGGGTCCGGCACCATCGCCGATTTGATTAGCGACAGGCGCATGACGTTATCCTTAACGTCATAGCCGTATTTGCAGTCGTTCAGCAGGCTGACACCGTAATTGCGCTCGGACAGATCGGCCCACTGATGGCCGACCGTTTCGAAACGCGCATAATCCCAGCTCGTGTTCCAATGCGTCGGACGCTTGACGTTTCCGAATTGAATGTCGTACGTCGCTTCGGTGGCGCGGATCTCAACCGGAAAAGCGACCTTGAGCAGCTTCCGCTGCTCGTGCCAATCGACGTTCGTCACAAAGTCGATCCTGCGGCTGGCTGCATACAAAATCATGTCCTGCGCAACGATCGATTGCCGGTACGTCCATTCGGAATGCACGACCGCCCGGACAGGGCCGGTTTCCGTCACCTCGGCCCGCGTCAGGACGCCGACCGTCTCCATTTTTTCCCGATAAAAAATGTCAATGTCCCAAGCCTCGTGACGTCCCTTCGGCTTATCCTCGAACACTTGCAGCACGTTGCCCGCTTGCCCCTTTGCCAGCACTTCTCGCTCTGCGGCCTTATCGTAAAGACGCGTCAGCTGACCTTGTTCGTTCCATTCGATGTCATAGAACGGCGTGGACAAGCTGCTGGCCCCGATCTGAAAAGGCGAGCTTCCAGTTTCCGGCCCGGCCTCGCCGGCTTCAAACTGCAGGACAGCGTAGCCCATGGACGGCAGACTGTCCGCATTGATGAGCCAATCGCTACCCGATCGCTGAGACGCAAGCGTGCGGCCTTGAACGTTCCGCCAGCAGCCCTGCTCCATGCCGGGACGAGCTGTCAGGCGGACAATATCGACCCGCTCCCAGGACGCTCCGTTAAACAGTGTGGCATGGCAGACGTCCGGCACACCGGATTCATCGGAGACTTGCTTGGCGGATTCCGGGAACGCCGATTCGAAAGACACAGCCGGCGTACCGCTTTCCGCTTCTGCAGGATGTCCGGCCGCCGATGCTCCGTCAGGGATCAATCGTTCGGCCGCCCGTATCCATGCATTGCTGCCGATACCGAACGCTTCGGCGTATTCCTCCCGGCAGTCCTCGTACACTTCGCCAATCGACGAGCCGGGGATGATATCGTGAAACTGGTTGCGCAAAATGATTTTCCAGCCCTCGTATAGACGGTTTTGCGGGTAGCTTGACCAACCTGCCCCGTCCAGCGCGACGAGCACACTCAGCCACTCCGTTTCACGGTACAACAGCTCCAGCTTCCGGTTCGCCCGCTTATTGTAGGCTTGGCTCGTGTAGGTCCCCCGATGAAGCTCCAAGTATAGCTCCCCGTCCCACGTATGGACATACCGATCGGTGGCAGCCATTCGCTCTTGCAGCTGGGCAAAATAGTCGTCTACCCGTCCCGTCGTGACATGCGGCAATCCGGGCATCGACTCCAGCCTGCGGCGCATCTCCAGCATTTCGCGGTTCACGCCGCCTCCGCCATCCCCATAGCCGTAAGACAGCAGCAGGTGCCGATTCAACTCCTTGTCTCGGTAGCCTTCCCAGATCCCCTGCACGGAGTCGGGGGTAACGCTGCCGTTATACGTGTAATAGAAGGCTCCTTCGTCACCACCCGGGTCCGGTGTCGTGATGAAATGGGTCAATACCTCGCTGCCGTCGATCCCCCGCCAACGGAACGTATCGTGCGGCATGCGGTTGTACTGGTTCCAGCTGATTTTCGTCGTCATGAACATGTCGATGCCGGACTTCTTCAATATTTGCGGCAGCGCCCAGCTGTAGCCGAACACGTCCGGCAGCCACAGGTAGCGGCATTCGACACCGAACTGCTCCCGGAAAAAGCGCATGCCGTACAGCAGCTGGCGAACCAGCGACTCGCCCGATGTCAAGTTGCAGTCCGCTTCGAGCCACATCGCGCCGCCCGCTTCCCAGCGCCCTTCGGCGACCCGCTCGCGGATTTGCTCATACAGCGTTGGGTAATCGGTTTGCAAGTACTCGTAAAGCTGCGGCTGCGTTTGCAAAAAGACGTAATCCGGGTACATCTCCATCAAGCGGAGCACGGTGGAGAACGAGCGCGCCGCCTTCTCGCGCGTATGCTTCAGCCTCCACAGCCAGGCGACGTCGATGTGCGTATGCCCGATACAGCGGACCGTAACCGAATGGTGCTTGGGGATATCGTCCAGCTGCTGGCGCAGGAGATTGCGCGCAGCTTCGAGCGAGGCATAGAACGGCTCCGAGCCGGGAGACGACCAGTCGATGAGCAGGAAAGCCCGGTCGAGCGCCGACAGCAGCTCGTGGCGTTCCGGCTGGTGCTCGCCGAGCCGTTCCACAGTTTGAAGCGCCGCACGGGCGGTGTAAAACAAGTCGTCCGCCGCTTCGTCCAGCCAACACAGCTTCGCAAGCCGGAGCCGATTCTCGATCGGAGCGGTCGGTCCGTAGCCGTTCAGTCCGGACCACAGCCGGAAGCGGAAGCACACCGTGGTGCCTGCGGCGTCCGGCGGGAGGAACACTTCGCCGTGGTTCGTATCTACCCCCTGATAAGGCTCCCCGTTCAAAAACAGCAGCGACTCGAAGCCGCTGTTGCCGCCCCCGCCCGTGCGGCCGAAATCGAAGCGGCCGAGTATTTTTTTGCCCGACCAAGCGGCAGGAATCTCCGCTTCGAAGGCAAGCCACATATACAGATCACGCCCCGTCCACCGGTCGCCAATCTGCACAGGCTCCCATTCGCCTTCCTCCGATGGATAGGCGGCGATCCTTCCCTCTGCGTCAAACAGCCGCGACATGGCGGTTACGTCTCTCTCATCGCGGTAGCGGAACAGGTCCAGCTCCCGGATGCGCGCAGCAAGCTTTTCTTCCGTCCATAACATGACGATCATCCCTTCTCAGTGCAAAATGAATGGTTAAAGCATGTTATAACACGTGTTATATTACGACAAAAAAATAATGTATTACAAAGCAGCCGATGCTCTGCGGCCGGCACGGGAGCTACAAGCTTTCCCGCGCCATCAGCTTGGCCGGCAGCCATATGCGGGCTGTATCGGTCCGTTCCCTCCGCTCCTCGATGTATTCGATCAGCCGATTTCCCGCAGCTTCGCCCATTTCCGCATAAGGTACCTCTACGGCGCTTAGCGAGGGCACCAGTCCCGCATTCATCCGTTCCGTATTGTCCGCAGCCATAACGAAAAAATCTTGACCGATGCGCATCCCTGTCTCGAAAGCGGCACGGTACAAAGACACCGCCGCACGCGACCAGTTCGTCAAACAGCAGGGCGCTTCGGGCCCGCCACGCAGCAGCTCCCGCCACCAGCCGCTGTCCTCCGGCCATTCGGCTTGCGGCTTTACCCGAATGCGCGGCTCCATGCCCCGCTCCCGCATCCAATCGGCGTAAGCCTCCGTCCGCTGGCGATCCCCCCAGTTCGGCCGATGCTCGGGACCGTTGTACAGCTCAACATAGGTCAACGGCTTGCCGAGCTTGCTCCACGCATAATCGAGCGCGGTCCGGATGCTTTGGGCATAGTCCATCTGTACGGAAGCTACCTCCGCGGCTTCCGGATACCCCTCCACCGACACGTAGGGAATGCGGTGGCGTTCGACTTGCTGCCGCCATTCGTCGTCCTGAAAACTCGTCGAGTCCTTGGTGACGATACCGTCGATCCGGCGCTGCAGGAACAGCTCCACCAAACCTTGCCGATCCGAGGCAAGCTGGGTGCCGCCGTATAGCAGGACGTGGTACCCTTGCTCGGCGCAAGCCTTTTGCAGCCCTTCCAGCATTTGTGCGAACAGCGGATTGCGCAGATCGCCGCAAGCCGCGATGCAGCGGCTGCGTCCGGTACGCATCCCTTGGGCCTGCGCATCGACGACGTAATTCAGCTCCTCGATCGCCTGCAGCACGGCCCGCCGCTTCTCCTCGCTGACGCCAATCCCCGGCGTACCGTTAAGCACCGCAGAGACGACGCTGCGGGAGACGCCGGCTTTTGCCGCCACGTCAAAGCTTGTTACGCGTTTCAAGATCAATCCCTCCTACGCTTAAAATAACACGTGTTATATTGGTAGTCAATTACATTTTTCAGCTTACCACCTTAGCTCCCCTTTTCAACTTATAGATCTCTGTGCCAAGATACGGCTGTCGCAAATTCGTAACATGAGACGGTTGAAAACAACTGGATTCTGAATTACTGTAAAAAAAGAAACCAATTGGTCTCTTTTTTACCCGTCTAATACAAACGTAAAAAATGCCATAATGTCGGTTAGCGCGGAAAAAGCCGCGTTTTTCAGTAGCCAGTTTCCTGCATCCGGTTGATGCCATGTTGTACCGAAATAGTACCGACTCACCGGACTTTGAAGCAAAAACAAGGGGGATTTAGTAATGATGGACAGTACGCCAGAGGAAGAAAAGAATGATGCCAGAGAGGAGCGGCCAGAAAAGGAAAGTGAATCGATCAGCCGCCGCGAGATGCTCAAGCTGACTGCCATTGCCGGAACCGGCGTTGTGCTGGGCATGAGCGGGATGGCAACCTTAATGTCTCTTAAGCACGCCGATCCGGGCCCGGGCTCCGGCATGTCAGCGACGAAGCCTCAAGAAGGGGCAAGTGACGCGATCCCTTTTTACGGTTCGCAGCAGGCCGGAATCGCCACTCCTCAGCAGCCGTACGTATGCTTCGCCGCATTCGATATTTTACATCAGGATGCCGGGGAATTATTGAAATTATTGCAAGAATGGTCTGCGGCCAGCGCTCTCATGACAGCCGGGAAGCCTTTGAGTGAAGGTGGAAACGTGACGGCACCACCGGCGGATACCGGAGAAACGAAGGGGCTTTCCCCCTCAAATCTGACTCTCACGTTCGGGTTCGGACCTACGTTGTTCCGGAGCGACGGCAAAGACCGCTTCGGCCTCGCCTCCGAGCAGCCGGCCGAGCTATCCGATATTCCGCCCATGCCCGGCGACCAGTTCAACCCGCAATGGTGCGGCGGAGATATCGGGGTGCAAGCATGCGCGGACGATCCGGGCGTCGCTTTCCATGCGATCCGCAACTTGGCCAAAGCCTCCAAGGGAACCGCGGCCATCCGGTGGGTCCAGAACGGCTACATCGGAGCGCCTGACGGGCAGACGCCGAGAAATCTTTTTGGATTCAAGGACGGCACAGCCAACCGCGAGCTTGATTCGGATGCGGCGAGATCGCAGCACGTCTGGGTATCATCGTCCGACGCGCCCGCCTGGATGGCGAACGGCACTTATTTGGTCGCGCGCAAAATTCGCATGTTTCTGGAGCCGTGGGACCGGGCCACGCTGGCCGAGCAGGAGATTACCTTCGGCCGGCTGAAGGAGAGCGGAGCTCCTTTTGGCAAAAAGAACGAATTCGCCCCCGCTCCGCTGAGCCAATTTCCGGCGAGCTCGCATGTGTGGCTGGCCCGCAGCGCGGGAACGAAAATGCTTCGTCGGGCTTATAACTACGTCGAAGGGATCGATGGTGGGACAGGCGAGTGGGATGCCGGCCTCTTTTTTATCAGCTTTCAGCGGAGCGTCAAGCAGCAGTTCATACCTATGCTATCCCTGCTTGCGAAGCTGGATGCGCTCAATAAATTCACTTCGCATGTGTCCAGCGCCGTATTCGCTTGTCCGCCCGGTGCGGGAGAAGGCGGATTTGTCGGCGAGACGCTGTTTCGCTCCGGAAATCGTTAGTTCCGGTTCGAATTCCTCTATCGCAGGAGAAACGCGGCGAGGCCATTTTTATCAGATCGTATTGCGGGTATATAATATACATAACTATACGGGTCGCAGCAAACATCAGCTAGTCCAATTTCCCATGAGAAATAGAGGTGAAGTTTCGTGCTTGTTCAAGCGGTTTTATTGGGGCTGACCCTGCTTCTCGCCCCGGTCGTATCCTACCTGCAACCGGGTTCCTCTTCACAGCCCGTATCCATTGACACGCTGGATAAAGAAGGTACCGGAACGTTATCGCCGGACGAGGCGCGGAAGGTCATTGCCAAGCAAGCAGAATCCGTCATTACAGCACTCAAGCATCAAGATATGAAGCAACTGCAGCGGTACATCCATCCGGAAAAAGGCGTCCGTTTCTCTCCCTATGCTACGATCGATGTGGAGCACGACCTGGTTTTTAAGAGCGAGCAGCTTCCGGGGCTCCCTCAAGACAAAACCGTGTATACCTGGGGAACGTATGACGGCAGCGGCGCTCCGATCCAGCTGACGTTTCAAGATTATTACAAGCGTTTCGTGTACGACCGGGACTATGCGAAGCCGGAAAAAATCGGATACAACGTGCTCGTGAAGCAAGGTAACTCGGTTATTAACATTCGCGAGGCGTATCCGAATTCGATTTTTGTCGAGACCCATTTCAGCCGCGATGCGGACCATAACGAAATGGGCTGGAGCAGCTTGAGGCTCGTTTTCCAACAGCATGCTGAGGCTTGGTATTTGGTCGGCATTGTTCATGATCAATGGACGATTTAGCCATTTTGAAGCAATAATGCCAAAAAGGGCCAATCGACGCATCGTTCGACCGACCGCCGATTAGCCCTCTTTTCACATTCTACTGGCCGTACGCTTCGCAGCATTCCAGCCAGCGTGCCACGATGCCGGGGTTCGAAGCAAAATGCAAATGCGTGTAGCCGGCCACCGTCCGATGGAGCAGGCAGCCGTCTTTTTTCACGCCGCGCAATCCCTTCGTCTCGTAAGCATGAGGCAGTTCCGACTTCGGCTCGTAGACGGAGTAATGGAATTCGTGCCCGCGGGCCGTCTCCCCCGCAGGCAGCAAAAAGTTGCCTTCCGCCCCTGTGACCTCCCGCAGTCCGAGCGCCGCCAGCTTGGTCTGCATCGTCACTTGACCCGGGACGAGGCCCAGCATCGGGTAGCTTCTCCCCTGCGTATCTCCGATCGCTCCGGTCAAATACATAAAGCCGCCGCATTCGGCCAGCGTCGGAAGTCCGCGCTCCACAGCGCTGCGGATCGAGTCTATGACCTGCGCCTGGGCGCTTAGCCGCTCGGCAAACTCCTCGGGGAACCCGCCGCCGATATACAAACCCTGTACGTTTTCTGGCAGCGGTTCGCCCGCCAGTGGCGAGAAATAGACGAGCTCCGCCCCATACAGCTCCAGCAGCTCCAAATTTTCCGGGTAATAAAAATGAAATGCGGCGTCCCGGGCAACCGCCATCCGTACGCGGTAACGGCGGGACGGCTCGGCGAACAAGCGCGGCTCCGGGACGACCGGAGGCTCAGACGCTTGCGCAAGCTCCAGCAGCCGATCCATATCGACCGTCTGATCAATCCGGTCGGCCAGCGCTTCGAACAAGCCGCCGAGCTCCCCGCGCTCGATGGATGGCACCAGCCCCAGATGCCGTTCCGGGACGGAAAGCGAGTCCTCCCGCTTCATGTATCCGATAACGGGAATACCGCATTCCTGCTCGATCGCTTCCTTTACGATCCGGTAATGCCCGTCGCTGCCGACCTTGTTGGCGAATACGGCGGCGATGCGGGCGCGCGGCTCAAGGCACTGGAAGCCTTTCACGATGGCCGCAGCGCTGCGGGCCATGCTCTGGCAGTTGACGACGAGCAGGACGGGACAATCGAGCAGCAGGCTGATTTCCGCCGTACTTCCCGTATTGGACAAAGGGTCTTTGCCATCGTAAAATCCCATCACGCCTTCGATGATCGAAATATCCGCATCCCGGGAAGCCCGGGCGTAAATTTCCTTCACCGTGTCCGGGGTCAGCATCCAGCTGTCCAAATTGCGGGACGGTCTGCCCGTCACCGCCTTATGATAGGTTGGATCGATATAATCCGGGCCGCATTTGAAGCCCTGCACCGTCATTCCCCGGCGGCGGAGCGCCGCCATGAGTCCGAGGGTGACGGTCGTTTTGCCCGCCCCGCTTCCCGTTCCGGCGACGACGAGGCTTCGGTGCGCTCTAGATTCGCTCATGAGGTTCATCGCTCCTTTCCGCTGCAAAGCTGAGATTTCCGTTTTTACTTCTATACAGCAGTCGTGTGCGTGAGCTTACTTCCCAAACGTCAGGAGGCCGACGGAAATCGTTACGTTGCCGCTTTTCTTTTTGGTCAGCACGAGCCGGTCCGAGCCGGTGTACCGTTTGGCCGCGGGCTCGCTGACTCCGTAAGCGCCGGTAAACTTGAACACCGTATCCGACGGCTCTTCCATCGACATCTCGTTCAATTCGCCCGGCGTGTAGCACTCGAGAGGCCATCCGTATTTGGCGCAGACGGCAAGGAGCCCTTCCTCGTCTTTCTTCAGATCGATCGTGCAGACCGCCTTGACGCTGCGGATCGAGAAGCGCAGCTCTTCGAGCGTCTCGCGGATCACCGCTTCGATCTCCTCCGCAGACGTTCCACGGTTGCAGCCGATGCCGAGCGCAATCACCTTCGGCCGGTACAGTACGCCGTTGGCGAGGATCGCATCCTCGTCGGCCTCAAGCAGCCGGTGTGTGACGACCAGCGCCGCCTGCGGCTCGTCCGCCAGTGCGCTCCGCACGTCGCCGTACACCCGGATCGTCTGCGGCAGCGGCGTGTCGTACAGCCACCAGTCCGGCTCGCCGGACTCCTGAACGACCGCGACGCGCTCTTCGTTGACGACGGACGCGCTGACCGGCGTCAGCTTGTCGGCCGACTCCCATGTCCAGCCGAAGCGGCGGCCGAACAGGTCGACGGCGATCGTCTTCTGGACGTCCGACGCGGTCGTCAGCACGGGTCTTGCGCCCAGCGCCGCCGCCACCTCGCGCGTCAGCTCGTTCGCCCCGCCGAGATGGCCGGACAGCACGCTGATGACGTGCTCCCCTTTATCGTCGATGACGACGATGCCTGGGTCTTTCTTTTTGTCCTCCAGCAGCGGCGCGATCATCCGGACTACCGCGCCCAGCGAGATGATGCAAATGATGCCCTTGTACGCCGGGAACAGCGCGGGAAACAGCAGCCGCACGCTGCCCTCGAACAATTGGATGCCTTTGGCCGCCTCGTCGCCTCGCGCGAATTTGGACATGTAATACACGTCCGCATGGGAAAAGGTACTCTGCAAACGGCGCGCCAGCTCCACGCCGTGCTTCGTAATGGCGACGACGGCGTAATCGCCGTTCACGCGGACCGTGGGGATTACGCCTTCTTGCAGAACAATGGGCTGAGCCCCGTCTGCCGCGGCTCCGGGTGCGTTGCTTACCGCTCCTTTCGAAGCTGCGGTCGATACCGTCACCATCCCGTTTCGCTCTCCGTCTCCGCCCTTCGCGCTCATCATTCCTTCACTCCTTTGCGGTAGCCGTGAGTGAACGTTTTATCGTACAGCTTGGAACGGTATTCGTCCTTCTCGTGGATATTCGGGTCAAGCGCCCACCCGGCCAAAATCATCGCATGCGAGCGGATGCCGTTCGTCCGCATATCCTCGTCCAGCTTCTCCAGCGTCGTGCGGACGATCAATTGATCCGGCCACGTCGCCCGCTGCACGACCGCTACCGGCGTATCTAGGCTCCATCCGGCTTCGGTCAGCTCGCGCACGACTTTTTTGGTCAGCGTTGCGCTGAGGAACAGTGCGATCGTACAGTGATGCGACGCCAGCTCCTTCAACTGCTCGCGGTCCGGCACCGGGGTGCGTCCCTCGGCCCGCGTCAAAATTAGCGTCTGCGTTAGATCCGGGATCGTCAGCTCCGCGCCGACCGCGGCTGCGGACGCAAACACCGAGCTGACGCCCGGGATGATCTCGCAGGAGATGCCTTCTTTGGCGAGCAGCGCCTTTTGCTCCATAATCGCCCCGAACACGGCCGGATCGCCGGTATGCACCCGGGCGACGAGCTTGCCCGCTTTGACGCGATCGGTCATGACCGCGACCATGTCCTCCAGGCTCATGCCCGCGCTTTGCAGCACCTCCGCCTCCGGCTTCGCCCGGGCAATCAGCTCTTCATTGACGAGCGAATCCGTATACAGCACGACGTCCGCTTCCTGCAGAATGCGGAGTCCTTTGACGGTGATCAAATCCGGGTCGCCGGGACCCGCTCCAATAATATATATTTTCATCTATTTTCTCACCACCATCAGCGTCAAATATTCCAGCTCCCGTCCGGCCAACTCCTCGATGTTGCGCCAGATCAACTCCTCCGCAGAGGTCACCTTGGTCAAGACGGCCGCCTTTTCGACCAGCCCCAGATCGCGCAGCACGGTCAGCATCAGGTCGATGACCTTCGCTACCTTGATGAACACGACGCAGTCGTGCGTTTCAATCGCCCGGCGCATCGCATCGTAATCGTCGGTCGCCGGCACGACGGCCACCTGCTCGTCTCCGTCCGCGAGCGGCAGACCGAGCCTCGATGCGGCTGCAAGCACGGACGAGATCCCAGGTATGGATACGGCTTCCACCTCGGGATGTCGCTCCTTCATGAGCCGCATCAGGTGAATGTACGTGCTGTACAGCATCGGATCGCCTTCCGTGACGAACGCGACGTTCTTCCCTTGGCTGAGATAGCCCCATACCGTGTCGACCGTCTTGTTCCACTGCTTCTCCAGCGCTTCGCGGTCCTTCGTCATCGGGAAGGTCAGGCCGACCATTTCCTTCTCCCGGGTATCGACGTACAGCTCCGTAATCGCCAAAGCGTAGCTCTTGGCCCCGGATTTTTTGCGGGGGTAGGCGATGACCGGCGACTCCTTCAGCAGACGAAACGCCTTCACCGTAATCAGCTCAGGGTCCCCGGGCCCTACGCCCAATCCGTACAACGTGCCCAGTTTACTCATCCGTTCCGTCCTCTCCTTTTTCCGTACGCTTCCGCGCTGCAATGATGTATACCGGATTCAAGCTTTCAAACCGCGTCATGTCCAAAATCGGCTTGCTGCGGCTCACCTGAGTCAGCGTAATATCCGTCACGAACCCTTCCGCGGCAAAAGCTTGCGCCGCGGCGGACAAATTCTCGATCGTCACCGCGTTCAGCACGATCCGTCCTTCCGGCTTCAGCCGGGCACAGCATACGGAGAGCAGCTCGCGCAGCTCGCCGCCGCTGCCGCCGATAAAGACCGCGTCGGGATCGGGAAACTGCTCCAGCCCTTGCGGCGCTTTGCCGTGCAGAGCGGTAATGTCCGTACGGAATTTGCGGGCGTTCTCATGAAAATTATCCAGGTCGCCCTCGTTCTTCTCGATGGCGTACACCGCGCCTTCACGGCATATTTTCGCCGCTTCGATTGCGACGGAGCCCGTGCAGGTGCCGATATCCCAAACGACGCTGTTCCGCTTCAACTGCAGGGCCGCCAGGCTGAGCACGCGGACTTCCTTTTTCGTGATGAGCCCTTTGTCCGGCTTCCGCTGCGCGAACTCTCCATCCTCGATGCCGAGCGCCCAGCGCGGCGGCTCGGCGTCTTTGCGCATCCGCAGCACGACGACATTGAGCGGCGAAAAGTGCGTCTGCGCCGTATCCGCCAGCTCCTGCAGCCCGAACCAGCCTGTCCGCTCGGCAGGTCCGCCGAGGTTCTCACCGACGAATGCGTCGTATTCGGTCATGCCGTAGTTCAGCAAATAGCGCGCAATCGCCCCCGGCGTATTGTGCTCGTCCGTGAGCAGCGCCACCTTCTTCGCGCCGTCGATCCGCTGCGCCAAGCCTTGCATGCTGCGTCCGTGTGCGCTGACGACTATAGCGTCCTGCCAGCTCTCGCCAATCCGCGCAAAAGCAAGCTGCAGTGAGCTCACTTGCGGGTAAACCTCCACCCGCCCGGGCAGCTTTCCGGCCAAATAGCCTCCGATCCCGTAAAACAACGGATCGCCCGAAGCCAGCACCACCGCGTTCCGGGTTTCCGACCTCAGGCGCTCCGTCAGCTCGGACAGCCCGCTTTTGAGCACAACCTTTTCAGCGCCCGAATCAGCAAAAAAATGAAGCTGCCGCTCCCCGCCGATCAATAGCTCGGCTTGCCGAATCCGGTCGAGATACGCCTGCGGCAAGCCTGCCGCTCCGTCGTCGCCAATCCCGATCACTGCGATTTTCTCTCCCATGCGTGTACCCCTTTCCTTCTCGCCCACCTGCCCGCCGGAGTCCAAGTCCGGCCGATCGTAGTCCTCTATGCAAGCAGACCGTTAAAACTCGTTCGTCATGCTTTTGCGCCCCAACAGCGCGCCCTTCATCGAAATGATCACCGTTTCGACTTCCAGCGGCGTCCGCAGTTTCGCTTCAGGTCCAAGCGCACCCGCTTCCCGCAGCGATTCCCGGCAGCAGTGGCCGGACATCACGTCGAAAAATGCGGTACAGCCCAGCGCCTGCATCTGATCACCGACCTGCGCCGCCGTATTCGCTTCCAAAACTTCCTTGATGACTGCCTCCGGCGCTCCCGCTTCCTCCGCCATGTGCGCCAGAAATCCGAAGTCGACCGAAGCGCTCTTCGAATGAACCATCATGACGCCCTGCGCCACCTTGGAAAACTTACCCATCATACCGACAAGGGTAATTTTGCTGATGCCCTGCCGTGCGCATTGTTGAATCGCAAAGCCGACGAAATCGCCCATTTCGACAAACGCTTCCTCCGGCAGCTCCGGATACAGCTCCATGCCGAACTTCTCGCTGCGCCCGCCGGTCGACAGCACCACGTGGCTGCAGCCGCCCTTGACCGCCACACGGATCGCCTGTGCCACGCTCGCTTTGTACGCGGCTGTCGAGAACGGCACCACAATGCCGCGCGTCCCCAAAATCGAAATGCCGCCGAGGATGCCAAGCCGGGCGTTAAGCGTCTTCTTCGCAATCTCCTCGCCGTCCGGCACGGAGACGACCACGCGCACGCCGCGATGCAGCTCATAGCGGTTCAACACCGCTTCGACGGCTTCGCGGATCATTTTCCGCGGCACCGGATTGATCGCCGCCTGTCCGACCTCGACGGGCAGCCCCGGCTTTGTCACCCGGCCGACTCCGACGCCGCCGTCGATCTCGATCCCCGGCGCTTCGCGCCAGAACACCTCGCTGATGATCCGCGCGCCGTGCGTGGCATCCGGATCGTCGCCGCCGTCTTTGATCACCTCGGCGGACGCCCAATCGGACGCATACGCGCAGGCGACGATTTCGAACGTCACGTCCTGCCCGATCGGCAGGCGAATGGTCGCCTGCGTCTGGGACTCCTGGACAATCAGCGCCTCGAGCGCCGCTTGAGCCGCCGCCGTCGCGCACGCCCCCGTCGTATAGCCATGCCGGAGCGGCTTCGTTTCCTTTTCCCCGCCGTCCGCCATCGCGTTATCCCTGCCGTTCGGCGAGCAGCGACAGCGCGTTAACGGTCGCCACTGCGACCGGGCTGCCGCCCTTCCGCCCGATATTCGTAATAAACGGCACGTCCAGCTTCAGCAGCTCTTCCTTGGACTCGGCCGCCGATACGAAGCCGACCGGTACGCCGACGATCAGTCCCGGACGCGCTTCCCCTTCCTTAACGAGACGGATCAGCTCCAGCAGCGCCGTCGGCGCATTGCCGATCGCATAAATCGCGCCGTCCGCTTCCCGCGCCGCTTTCCGTATGGAAATGATCGCCCGGGTCGTGTTCAGCCGCTTCGCTTCCTCCATCACATCCGCGTCCGAAATGTATACCCGCACGTCGCCGCCGTATTTGGCCAGCCGCGGTTTGCTGATGCCGACCTGCACCATCTGCACGTCCGCCACCACCGGCTTGCCGCTGCGGATCGCTTCGATTCCGGCGCGGATCGCATCGGGATGGAACACCAGGCTGCGTCCGAGCTCGAAATCCGCCGACGCGTGAATGACGCGCTGCACGACCTTGAACTGCTCTTCCGTGTAGTCATGCTCGCCAAGCTCCTCCGTGATCATTTCGAAGCTTTTTTCTTCGATTTCCTGCGGTTGAACGGTAAGCGGTTTAAATTCCGTACGAAAATCCATTAATCGCGCACCTCCTGAAATAATGCGTTTAACGCGTTCGTGACGCCTTCAAAATCCGAATATACTTCGCCATATTCCAGCTGCGGCCGGCCGATAACGATCATATCGATATCCATTTCGAGCGCCGCCGACAGCTTTTCCTCTACCGCGCCGACCTTGCCGCTTTCCTTTGTGACGATGACGTTGACACCGTAATGCTTGTACAGCGCCTGGTTCAGCTCTTTGGAAAAAGGCCCCTGCATCGCGATAATGTTCTTCTGCTCCAGGCCGAGCTGCTCGCATTTCTCCATATTGTCCTTGCGCGGCAGCATGCGTGCCACGAGCGTCGTATCCGGCAGGCCGATCAGCTTCTCGGCAAAAATTTGCAGCGTCTTGCTTCCTGTCGTCAACATGACGACGCCACGCTTCTGCGCCGCCAGTTCGGCCGCTTCTTCGTAGGCGTCGACGAAAAATAGCCGCGGGTGCCCATCGTACGATCCCCGCTCGCGCTCGTAGCGGATGTAAGGCACTCCCGCTTGCTCGGCCGCCGCCATCGCGTTGCGGGACGCTTCCTCCGCGAACGGATGGCTCGCATCGACCACCGCTTGAGCGCTGCGGCTGCGGATCAAATCCGCCAAGCCATGTGCGTCCAACCGGCCCATGCGCACCTCGAGCCCCGCTTCTTCAAGGCTTTTGGCCGCGCTCTCGGTCACGACAGTGGCGACGAGCGGATAGCCCGCCGCACGAATGAGCAGCGCAAGCTCCCGGGCATCGCTCGTTCCGGCCAGTACGACGATCATGATAGCACCTCTTTCGAAGCAGCCGCCTCCGACGATCCCGCGGGCTTCGCGCCGCCGCTTTCCGGCTGATGGTGATCGTGATCGTGTTCGTGCGCGTGATCATGCTGATGATCATGAGAGTGCGCATGATGGTGCTCGTGGTCGTGATGATGATCATGGTCATGATCGTGGTCATGGTCGTGATGATGGTGATGGTGATGATCGTGCCCATGCTCGTGATCGTGGTGGTGATGGTGGTCCATATGCTTCATCGCTTCAAGACGGTACTGGCACATATCGCAGTTCATCCGCGTTTCGCCTTGGAGCGCTTCTTGGGCCCGCTCCAGCAGAATCGTTTGCAGCGTCGGGTGGAAGCCGAAGTATTCCGCCAGTATAAACGACTGGTCCGGATACTTCTCCGCAAAAGCTTCCGTCATTTGCTCCATCCGCTTGATCAGCACGCCGGTGAACAAAAAGTAAGGCAGCAGAACGACCCGCTTCGCCCCGAGCCGGATACAGCGTTCGATACCTTCGTCCACTAGCGGCGCCGTCACGCCGATAAACGCCGTCTCCACCCATTTTACTTTAAGCCGCTCCCAGAGCAGCCGTGAAATTTTGAACAAATCGCTGTTGGCATCCGCATCGCTGCTGCCGCGTCCGATGACCAGAAGCGCCGTATCGTCCGCCCCCACCAAGCCGTCCACGCCCGCTTCCGTCAGCCTGGAGATCAAAATATCCAGCGCCAGTTCGTGTACTCCGATTGGACGTCCATACATAAACTGCACCGACGGATACTTCAGTTTCGCTTCATCGATGGCTGCCGGAATGTGCAGCTTCGCATGACCGGCCGCAAAGAGCGTAATTGGCACCACCGCGATCCTCGTTGCTCCCCTCGCTACGCATGTCGCGATGCCTTTCGAAATCGATGGCGCCTCGAATTCCAGGAAACACGTCTCCACGATCGGCTCCCCTAGACGTCCCTCCACCGAACGGACAAACTCCCGGATCTCCTCATTCCCTTCCGGGTCCCGGCTTCCGTGGCCAACAAACAATACTGCGTTCATGCGCTTCCTCCTCATTTTCATTGTTGCTTATTGCTTTTGAGCAGCTGCTTCAAAAGAGCGCGTTAGCCTTTAATCCCCGCATACCGCGTTCTCGATCTGAAACGCCGGCACCTCCTGATACCGGTAGCCTTCCAGCTCCTTGACGCGCTTATAAAATTTATGAAACCGCTCGTTAGGATGCCCGTCCGCCACATAACGCGCTACAATGCGCTCAATCGTTTCGACCAGACGCTCCGGCTCGATTCCTTCGGCGACCGGCTGCGCCACATGGGCATTGCGTCCGACCGTTTTGCCCCCGAGGAACAAATCGAATTTCTCCCGGCGATACACGATCCCAATATCTTCCTTCACCGCTCCATAGCAGGCCATGCCGCATCCGTTGAAGCCGATTTTGAGCTCCTTCGGTACGCGCATGCCTCCCAAACGACGGTGCAGCTCTTCGGCGTACGGCACCGAATCGGCCTTATCCATATTGCAAAAATCGCAAGCCTTGATCTGCGCGACATCGCCGACTGGAGCGAGCAAAAGTCCTGCAGCTCGAAGCCGCCCAGTTACGCTTTCCGGCTCCGACGTCGCAATGCGCACAAACAACTGATGATGCGGCGTATATTCCATGGTCCCGTGCTCGCCGACGACTTCCGCAAGCAGCATGAGCTGCTGCGCCGTCAGCTTTTTCTCCGCAAGCCCCGGGCTTACGGCAAATTCCAGGATTTGCTCCTGCTTAAACAAGAGGCCGCTCCGCTCGCCTTGAGCCGACTCGGGAACGCCCCGGTGCTCATCGACAAGCCGCAGCGCTTCCAGCGCAAGGGCCAACGGCGACTCACCTTCTGCCCTCGCCCCGTAAGCCGGTCCGCCCAGCGGATCGAGCATCGAATCGACGACATATGGACCTTTCACGGACTCGCCCGACCCGTCTGAACGCGCTTCAGCCGCCAACGCTTTATTTTCCTCGTTCACGCTCTTGGACGCTTCCCCCTGCTGCGCTTCCAGCGACCAAGGCTCCGCTTCCGTCTGCAGCCTTTCGTGCGGCCGGAGCGGCTGCACGTCGGCGTCCAGCGTATACTTGCGCTGGTATCCGCGCGGCGTGATCATCAGCCCGTCGTAAACGACCGTCGTCGAATTGCCAATGATGACCGTCGTCAGCATGCCGATGTCGTGCTCGAGCATTTTGTCAAGCGTCGTTATAACTACGTCTTGGCGCTCGCGGTAGGCGCTTTTTACGATCCCGACCGGCGTGTCCGGCGACCGGTACTGTAGCAGCACGCGCTGTGTCTCGACGATCTGCCGCGTGCGTCTGCCGCTGCGCGGGTTGTACAGCGCAATCACGAAATCAGCAGAAGCCGCCGCTTCCACCCGGCGAATGATGATCTCCCACGGCGTCAAATGGTCGCTCAAGCTGATCGTGCACGCGTCGTGCATGACCGGTGCGCCCAGCAGCGAAGCCACAGAGTTGATCGCCGAGATGCCGGGAATGACCTCCACTTCGACGCCTTCCTCGCGCCGCCAGCCTTTTTCCATCAGCACTTCGTAAATGAGCCCGGCCATCCCGTAAACGCCTGCATCGCCGCTCGAAATGACCGCCACCGCTTTTCCCGCTTCGGCTTGACGTACCGCTTCCTGCGCCCGACTGACCTCCTCCGTCATCCCGGTGCGGACCACCTGCTGCTCATTCAAAAGCCCCCGGATCAGATCCACATACGTGTTGTAGCCGATCACGACGTCGCTTTCCTGGATCGCTTCCCTTGCTCGTTTCGTAATATGATCGAAGCTGCCCGGGCCGAACCCGATGACTGACAATTTTCCCTTCATCATTGCCGCCTCCTGTCAAGTATGCTTCCTCACAGAGTACAAGGCTTCCGAAACCTGTAACTGCTGTACTCCTACCGTCTGTCCATGCGATAAACGTATTCAAAGAACTGGCGACTCATGCCGATTTCTTTTTCCAGAAACTGAGAGAGCAACAAAAAAAGCATCTCCCTTGTCGGAAGATGCTTGTGCGAGCTTAGGTTGCTGAGACGAGTGCAGCCAGCATTGACTTATGCGACGAGCGCCGCTGTGACGCCAGATCGCCAGCCTTGCTGCCTGTCCTGTACCGCTCCCGTACACCTCCCTATCCGCGTAGGTTTTGTGGTGACTTCGTTGCGGCCGTCGTCGAATGAAACAGCCGCAACAGAGCGGGCAGGTCTCCTGACTTGCGTCTCATCGCTTTTTCCGCAGCCTTCCCATCGACTTGGCAACAGTGGCATTCGCGATACGGAAAAAACTCCTCGCTTACAGTGGCGGGACCGTGCCGGACTTTCACCGGCTTCCCTTTTAAGCCGATTCCGTCTTCAACGGATATCGGCACCTGCTCTATATGATATGAAATTATAGAAAACATTTGCTAGGAAACAGTGTAATGATAGCATGTTTCTCACGCGCATGTCTACCTTGCAGTTGAGTTGGGGAAGCGGCTTCGTCATTGTTCTGCCATTGGATAGAAGCAATGTAAAAGCATGTATGTGAGGTGCTATGGGGGGGCTCTTGGTATGGGGCTAGTGGGGAGACGTGATTGGGAATTAGTGATACGGACTTGGACTCATTGTGCAGTCTGGACGAACGCAGTGACGTAAACTTTCAGGAAATCGTCTAAGCAAAAGTACCGTTTAACACCGCTTCGGTTCCACAGTTCGACCTCCTTTTTCTTACAGTTTTCGCCAAACTTGCCTTGATTCTCTCCGAAATCGGCGGTCTGCGCTCAGAGGTCGGTAGCTTACGCTCGGAAATGACCAACATGAAATCCGAGATCCAAAGCATGCGCTCCGAGTTCACTGAAAAATTCCAGAAAGTAGACGACGAATTCCGCAAGGTTCATACCCGCTTCGATCACAATGAACGCATGATCGGTCAATTGATTCATATGGTTGGCGAATAGAACAAAGCAAATAAAGAGATTCGAGCGGAACAAAATACCCTTGAGCATAGCGTCGACATTCTTAATCGCCGCCAGCTTCGTATGGAAGCCGATATTGAATCGTTGAAGAAAAAATAAAGTTCTGTTATAAAATAACCAAGGTACCTCCAACCCGCGTTTTTCCGGTCTGGGGTACCTTTTACCATAGTAAAACAAAAAAATCCCCACCGGCCGAAGCTAGTAGGGATATGTTCCGTCAATTTATTATGCATCCGATTATTGCAAAACCTGCCCGGAAGCTTTCCGAAGCTCATTTGCAAGCCAATGAATATAATCCGCTTGTTCTTGATGAGCGGAAGCCGCATTCGTATCTCCTTGTTGTTCCGCCTCACAGCGTTTTGCCTCCGACTGCTTCCAAGCCGGACTCATCCATGTATCGATAATCGTATTGACCACTCCTGCATCCAGCATCGCTTCAGCCGCCTCCTTATCATACTGTTCAAGCGTATAGCTTGCGATCAAATGGTTTAACTTTTTCGAGTAATCAGGATCGGTGGCATAGCCGCAAACACGCAGCATCTCCGTCTGTTCCTGCGGTGACTGGGCGCTTCGTACACGATCGTACCGACTCCATTGAAAAAGCAAATCTTGATCCCGGAAGCAATCCTCAAGGCAGTCATAGGCTCGCCAATGGGCTTGCACACCGTCTACTCGGACGCCGTCATATACTTCCCACGTCTTGGTGCTAACCGATTTTCCTTTCCAAAACTCATTGGGCCGGCCGCTGCCGACTTTATAACCGACGAGATTGTTCCACTCATGGATTTTGCCGCCGGTTTCGAGCAAAGCCTGAGCGATCCGAACCGAAGGGAAGATCGGAGAACCTCCCCTTCGAAGCTCCACAGCGACAGGTGCAACCGCAGCGATAAATTGCTCTCGTGTCAATGACGTTCCTCCTTCCCTTTAATCGCAGCTATAACGTTGCTCAATGGCCCGAGGGGTACCCCGAGCTTGCCGCCATTCTCAACGATGCTTAGAAACTCAATGACGCTGTACGCGATAACGACGCCGTCGCCAATTACGCCGTTTGAGTTAAGGACCGACAGTTCGATCATGTACACGCAGCCGACAAGAATGATGATATAGGTTTTTCGAAGCAGGCCGTTCGTTCCGGTGCGGCTGCTGAGTTCTTTTCTGACGTATCCCGCCATGAGCCCCGTTGCATAATCTAACAGCATTAATCCCAGCAAAATGGTAAAAGCCAATCCAAGACCGCCGACGACCCATGAGATGAAGCTGCCAATGAAGCCGAAACCCGTTTTGACCATCGCGGATTTTTCCATGTACTCCTCCTTTCAGCCCGAAGAAGGGCATAAAAATAACCCCTAGAGTCGGGGCGATTGAATTTATGAAAACTACGGATCTGCCTCCGTTTTAAAAAAGACGCTCACTTCCAAAAAAGTATGCTACTGCGTGAAGATGGAGTAGGTTTTACTTTCATTGCATTTTTTGCTCCCATAAGTAGTCGAACCATCGCTTGTACTGATCTTTTAGATGACTCCAGTGGCCGTGATATAGCGCTTCGGTACTTCGTTTTTCTCAGCTTGTTTACTGTCTAAAGTGGCAGCTAATGAGGTGGATTCTTGTCACCGTGCTCCGCTTCCTGGCAGGCTGGGAGGAGGCCCATTAGTTTCCGTTGTTGTTAATACGACCTCAACGATAACCTATGGTTATCAAGTAGCAGCGCCTCATTTATGCAACCCCATTGTCTAGTTTTCGGCTAAGAATGAAATGTTATCGAGCGAGACATAGCCGTTACTTCCGATAGCTACGGATACATACCCCATCCAATCTACGTCAACTCGACCGGGTTTGAATTGTCCGCCCTCATCTGTACATGTCGCAATTATTAAGGTGTAGGCAGGCCGGTAACCAGGCGGGAGCCGGAAAACCGCCTTCCCAATGGCACCTGCTCGAATTAGCCCGCGGATATGGACGACGCCTGTGCTGTCCTTATAATAGCCGACTAAACTAAAAGCGTTCTCGTAATTTACCCATCCATTTAGCAACGACGGAGTGATCCAGCGCATTTGTTGACGTAGTGCAAACGCATTTTCAATCGATCCTACACGCGCAGCCATGCCAGAATGCTCTGCCACAAGCGCATCGACCACAGACTTGGCGTTCGCAGGACTATGCGCTGAAGCATGTACAATGCTTGGTGTTAAGGCCCACTTGTCTATCGTCTCGTAAGTGACCGAGTAGACGTTGGCCGGGTCATAAAACAGTGATGGTATGGATGCCCATACTTTTCCATGCGCGTGGTCCGCGTCTAGCTCTTCTCTGATCTGCCAGGATCCGTCTACTAAACCGTTCTTATAGATTTCAAAAAAACGCAACGCGGTCCACCCAAGGCGCGAATCCCCGATGTACGTATTGTTAAAACGATAAACTCCTGGGTCACCGAGCAGTGGTCGGACCCTCTCCCGAGTCAATGCACCCTCTCCGAATAAAATGCGGTTTTGTCCCTCGTGTAATGTTACGCTTCCCTCATAGCGAACTTCTTCATAGGCGGCATTGGCCAACTGGTATATCAGAAGATGCGGACGATATCCCGGTGCTGGTTCGGTTGGTACTGTAAGCTTCGTGTACTCGTTACCGCCAACAGGTGCCCAAGCTGCTCCCGGTGACCATTTTGCATACCAACGCTTATTGTCGTACTTATCAGAACCGTCCCATACGTTGCCCGCCATGTCTCGCAATTGCCAACCGTAAAAATATGCCTTTATCTCTTCCTTAGACGGCTTATATTGGCCGCCCCATCCGCTTATCGAGTCAGCCACGGAAAGGAGAACGGAGTTTCTATTGATGTCGCTTGAATCCAATACAACAAACTGTCCCGCGACGGGCGCTATCCCCTGCTTGCCACGTTCCATTGACCCGCCGTCTGGATCGATCAGATAGCCGGCATCCCTCATCGGGGAGGCGAGGAAATTGTTATCAGTACGTAGCCAGGTGTACCCCGCATATCGTTCCTCGCTTCTCCAGTTCAGATCTCCTGTCAGTGACGTGGTATTGATACGTATATTTTTCCAAAATTTCCCATTTTTGAAATAAAGCGAGTCATATACCGAGCCATCTACGTTAGATGCCAACCTTACACCTCCGAATATGATACGCTCCATCTTATTTTCATCTGTGAATAGAAGCTTCTCGACCCCAACGTTAAGCATTGGGTTCGAGAAAGTAAATTTGCCCGTAACATTGTTCTCCACGCCTACGTTAATTACAATCCGAACAGCGTTCAGCGGCACGGTGAACGTTTTACAAAATATATGGTGCCCATTTGATGGCGCGTACGGCGGCCCATGCAAACTCGGCTGCAATAGCACCCCGTCGATATCATACGGAAGTATTTGATAATACGCACCGACGTTCGGATTACCAGCGATATTCTCGACATCAACATTGACGGAGAATGTGTATACCTCGCCTGGCTTGGTACGAAAACCGAACGATCTGGCTGCGTAACCTGTCACAGGCTTGGTAAACGTAAGTTTGTAGCCATCCGACTGTATGTTACCGACCGTATATCCTACAGAAAGGTTCCATTGCTCGAACGGTGGCAATACGTTCTTGCCGTATTTCTCGACATATGGGCCGTAGAGCGATTTCGCATCATCTACATAAGGCCAGCGGGCAGCAACTTGTTCCGGTGTCATACTGTCGATTTCGTCGAATTCGGCAGAGCTGATTTCGTAAATAGCAATCTCATCCATATATGCCGTCTGCCCCGCTGACGTAGCGCGTGGAGATATTAAGCCTTGTACTCCTGTTACATCAATTGACGGACGAAATTTCTTGTATAGGAAGACCCACTTGCCCTGGATCGACGTTTCCACCCACTGCGCCGTATTTCCATAGTATAACCGTGTATTCGGACAAGTTTCGTTATATACCCACCCTCGCAGTAGATATGACTTGTCTTTTTGTAACTTTATTGCCATGGCGGTCCCCGCCACGGATTCACCTGTTGCATCAGTAGCCGTCACCTTGGCGCTAAAGTATCCAGATATCTTTTTCGTTGAGTCTAACACAACAGTAGCTTTGTACGATGCGATACGCGATGCGACTTCGCAACCGCCATCTCGCCCTAGCAGATTGATCAACATGCGGCCACGAATACGGATATCAGTCAGTGGCGCAATAGTTTTGCTATCGACGATCTGCACACCCGCGTTAAGTACGATTTCCTGTGGCTGAGAACTAGTTAGACATTCTGTGTAAACATCTTTTATTCCCTGCTCAATGCGGTTCAAGTCACTTTCTGTAACAGTCTCATCAAACTGCCAATTCGTTTTTGCATTATAGGCCATCTCTAGGCCTCCTCACTATTTAAGATTCGTTTAACCTGGAGCTTGTCTCTTTTCCGCACTAAGCTATTTAAGTAAACGCTTGTAGATCGAAACTAGCTGTTGATGCTTGTTCTTCATCTTTTCGGTAAAAGTCAGATTTTTTTCTGTAGCTGCAGATTGAATTGAATGGGTACGGACAGAGTTAGGTTCTTCTGAAGTTAGTCCTTCAATCCATAAATTTAACTCTTGTGGCTTTTTGTAAATTCTATTCCTATTCTTACCGCCAATTTCTGGCTTCGATAGTTTGTTATATAGCTCCCATGCATTGAAATCAAATTTAGGCTTATACAATCCTGAAGGAACGGCAATAGCAATAATGTAACCGATTATCTCTGGTGACGATTGTTGTAACTTCTCAGCACTTTCTGTTATCCGATGTGGCTTGAACATAGGAAAAACGCCTATCACGTCATCTGTGACAAGCGTTACATCTGTCAAAAACCCGTCAAGATCAACAACAATTGCTTCTTTCAACTTTCTCCCTCCTTTATTGCTCTGCTAAAAAAGAAATACCATCCAAGGAAATATATTGTTTACAATTAATTGATCCGATTTTTACAGCTCCGTCAGCTTCAATGTGAAGCGAACAAATGCCCGTAGAAGATCCATCAAACGTAAAAATCGCAAGATTAAGTCGGTTTTTGGGGCGATACCGGGCAGGAAGGTAAAATAGAACCGTAAAAGTCGAGGTCACGCCGCTTCGTATCACCCCCGAGAGATGCACAATTCCAAACTGGTCCTTATAGTAACCCGGGTTGGAATAACCACTTCCTTCACTTACCCACCCGTTCAATAACGTCGGTGAAATCCATTGCCCCTGTACTTTTTGGGCTTTCGTATTCTCCAACACGCTAACTCGCGCCAGCAGATCGGCCTGACCGGCTGCCATCGTATCAACGACGGTTTTCACATTACCTGCATATTCACCTTGAATGGCTAGAACATTGCAGGTCAGAGCGTATTGATCAAGAGCAAGATAAGTAACAGTATAAACTGCTAATGGGTCATATCCTCCCTTATCGCCTACGTTCATTAACCAATCTCCGTTTGCTTGTAATCCTGTCATATCGCCCTTCTGAGCAATAATGTAATCATTCGTTATTTTTTCATTTTTATAGAGGGCAAAATATTTCTCTACACGATTTTTTAGCACAGCAGGATAACCCGCCGCATTTATATTGTACTTCCGGCTTCCGCCGTCATAAGCAGGGATCGTTCCCTCGCGAACAATCATCCCGTTACCAACTTCAACTTGATTCAGTCCCTCGTGAAACGTCACCCCACCTTCCACGGCGATTTCTTCGACCACTGGAATGGCAAGTTGGTACTGGAATTTGTAGGACTTGTAACCGTAGTTGCGAGCCATCGTTGTCGGCAAGGTTTGCGATGTATCAATTGACGACCCCGGATTTACCTGTCCTATTTGCACCCAAGCCTTATTTAAATTATCAGACCTGTTGTACGGAATGTTATTTGCTTTTTCCCATTCAAACATACGCCAACCATTAACATATGCCTTTATTTCTTCTTTCGAGGGTTTATACGAATCGCCCCAGCCGCTATCTACATTGGAAACAGATATATAAAAGTTATCAGACTCCCAAGGACGGTAAAGCCACTGGTCCGCTTCAGTTATATTATCGGCTGATGCACCTGTCATAATTTTACCGTCGTATTTTACAGCGACTTTGAAATCGTTAAAGTTATGAGCTGGCACTTTGCAAACGATAAGTTTATATCCAGACACTCCATTTGAAATGTCCCATGTAGACAAATTACCATCTAAATTTATTGTCTTAAGCCTCGCATTCTTCCACATCTTCCCGTCTCTTTGAAATAACGTATCACAGATCGTTCCACCTATATTAGATGCTAATTGGGTGTTGGGGAAGAACAGGTAATCATCTTGGCGAGGCTTGAACGATTTTGATACTGATCCATGGGTAAGCATAGGATATTCTAAGTAACCAGGCTTCGACTTATCATTTGCCTTTATCACATACACTAACTTAGTATGTGGACCAGAGTTGAATGTAAACGAATTATCGGTTGTATACCCACGAATCAAAGTATTGTAGTCTGTTGTGGATATTCCATGATACATATTCATTAGTTTGTCAACCGAAAGGGAATAGTTTGTATTAGGGATACATTGAAACTCACAAGCAGCGAAGTCACCATCGCCACCTGAATAAAAAGTGATTTTATACGAATCAGAAGGCACCGCTTTAGACCCTGCTGTAATTCTAGTCCACTCCGTAAACGGCGGCAGCAGATTTTCCCCATGCTTGATAATATAAGGCGAGTAGATGCTTTTTATATCATCAACGTAAGGCCATCTCGCGGAAATCTGTTCTGACGTCATGCTGTCGATAGCCTTATATTCATCTTCTGTGACCTCGTATAAACGTACCGAATCTACAAATGCCTCCTGTCCCGCAGCGCCTACGATTTGAAGCTCTATTCCAGCGTTCGAAGTGGTAGCTGTAGGCGCGGCTTTAGCATAAACCGTATGGAATCTGTTTTTGTCCGTAACATAAGGAGAAAAAACGGAGGCGGTATTGGCAATCGCTATACGCATACCTCCGGATGAGCTATAGTTTTTTATATCAGCAATTATGATATAAAACTTTCCAGCTACAAATGTTAAACCATATTTGTTTATATTTCCGGTCGTTTGTCCGGTGTTTATCTTTACGGCACATCTGCCGTATCCCGTAGTAGTCGGATAACCGCCTTGCGTCACCGCGGTAACTTGATACTGATTCCACCCTTCAGCATGACTATTCAGGTTTTCAAATCCACCAATTCTCCCCAGCAAATTAACCAGCGTCCGGCCCTTGATGGTGACATTCTCCAACGGCGCGGTTCGCTTCGCATCAACAACTTGCAAGCCGTACCCGAGATGTACCTGCTCGGGCGGTGGACTTGTCATACTATTTTCGTAAGTGTCCTTAAGCCCCTGTTCGACCCGGTTCATGTCCTGCTCGGTCACCGTATCGTCAAGCTGCCAATTCGTTTTGGCCTCGTATGCCATCCCAACCCCTCCTTCAATGCTTAGCCCACAGACGGCCAGGTCAAAAGCTTCATTCACATTAGACTTTGTTTCTTACCATTTTTGAAATGTTCTATTATGAAAGTTTCGTGATTAGAGCAAATAACAAATTCCTTGGTGCATCTTTTAAAAATCGTGCATTAGACAATGTCATGATGCCCAGCCTGATGCAAGAATAAGAAATTTCAATGTATTGTATCAGTTTTTGAACAGCAGCCGACGATATAATGGTTTGTCAACCGGCTTCTTCGATGAACCTTCATCTGGTTCATCGGGTTTAATAATGGTTAAACTTAATTCAGCAGATTCCATCAAATCTTGGTTAGTGACTTTAACGGTCTTCATTCCAGGTTCACTTCCAGTAATGATAAAAGAGTACTTTCCATCTGTTTTTGCAGCTGTGGCAGTCTTGCCACCGATTGATAGGGTAAGGTCCTTATCGTAATCTGCCGGCGATTCATCCCAGTTTTGAAAAGTTACCGTAATCGTTGCAGAATCGATACCGTCGGCTTTAATTTCGGATTTATTCATTGAGAGGATCGGCCTGATTCCACAAAATGTATTTGTTTCTGGATCATACATTGTACCTCGTAGCCTTTCATCCGAATTTTCAATAGGAATGATCATTCCACTTAGCTGACAAACAGTATGAACTTTTCCATTGGAATCTGCTTGAGCGTAATAGTACATGGATACTTCCCTCCAAATTTAATAATATTCTATAACTTCCCATGCTATGGAACGAGTCGGGGTGCTCTCCCGGTTTATCACTTCAATACGAACGGTGGACTCATTAATGAGTCTTGCAGATGTTTCATGTGTGCCAAAAGTATTTCCATGAAAAGTTACATAACTTAAGTTTGCTGAAACGAATGATTTCGACAAATTCACGGGGGTAATGCCTAAATCTACCGTACTGGTACTTACGGTGGTGAAACCGCGTTGTACTTTTTTTACTCCACCCACTGGCTGCCACCCACTTCCATTCCAAAATTCAAGCATTCCGTTGTTTAGCCTTGTCGCTGCCAAAGCTGTACCGCGCAAATAAATTTCACCATCAGCAGACAAGTGACCGGAGGTATACACGTTTTTCCCGTTATATGCCCGAATCCATGTCGGGTCTGTCATATGCCAGCCACCGCCAAAGTCTTGCGAGTACCACCCGCTATGACCCGTTGATCGGAACCAGTTATTTGCAACAATCGTCGTCACATCTGTTGCGCCGTCTGCTCTTCTTTGCATGACAGTGTTTCCATGGGCTTGGTCTGTTGGTTGCATGCCGTCCAGTACGTCAGCATCAAGTCCGCTTCCCGGTCCGTCATTCTCGTTCGTCCAAACCTTCGCCCAAGGTTGCCAAGAGCCATCGGCCCAGAAACTGCGAATTTGCATTTGCGAGCTGCCATGCGAGAGAAAAATTTGCTGCCCGGACGCCCCGTTTTTCGTTACGATCAAGGTGCCATATGGATATGCGTTTGGCGGGAAGTTTGCTGCACTTGCTGCATTCTCTACTCGGTAAAATCCAGTTTGTCTGTAGTCGTTAAAATTTTGACCACCTCCAATAATTCCGTCGATTGCCCGTAAAGCTGCATCTGCCTTTGTTTGAGCGGACTGTGCTGTTGATTGAGCATTTTGCGCCTTCTTTTCTGCTTCTTGGGCCATGTTCAAAGCAGCATCTGTTTCCTGTTTCCTCGCGATATCATTAGCCGCAGCCGGGGCTGCAACTTGAGCGCGCCCATTAGTGTCCCGTTTAATCAGAGTGCTCGCCGTGGAAGTGCTAGTGGCAGAGGCGATGGTTTGCTGTACGTTCTCGATTCCCTGTTCGATCCGGTTCATGTCCTGCTCGGTCACCGTATCGTCAAGCTGCCAGTTCGTCTTGGCCTCGTACGCCATTCCTACACCTCCTTCACGGTCACCGTATGCTTAATCACCGTATCGCTCGTAATCGGCACATACGCCTCATTGGAGCTTACCACTTGCCCTTTGCTGCTTTTGAGCTCAATCAAAGTCACCTCAGCCACCGATCCGGCAGGAATCATATACTCCAGCTCCACGGTGCCTGCTTCCACTTTTTTGATCCGGAACGTATCGATCTCATAGCTCCCGTTCAGGACTACCTTAGCAATTTGCGTATTCGTAAATTGAGCCAGCTCGCTCAAAAACGTCGTAGGAATCATTTCACCTGTACCTCCTTGCCACGATTGGCGAATGGGGTGCTCCCCAGCTTCCACGTCGTAGAAAGCCGGGTCATCCGGGTAAGCGGCGTTTTCCAAATGTGCTCCTCTAGCCCGACGCGGTCAGCCAGTGAAGTCGCTTGGTTGTATACAAGGTTCGCCGGCTTAACGATTTGGACCGTATGCTCAATCTCCTTGAAATACGCCGCATCGGGCACACCCATCGTAATTTTCAAAATAAAATTTTGCCCATCCACTTCCACCTTCGCCACGCCCTGCCCGATGAGGGAATCCAAACGGCTTTGCAGGTAGCGGACGGTAAACGGCGGTCGCGTGGAATAACGGTTAATCAGCCGGTTGCGGCGGAACTCCAGCGTCTCCACTGCCGAATCCGCACGAATGCCGACCATATCCTCCCGCCGTTTGATCACCCATTCTTGCGCCGTCGTGACGAACTGGTTATCCAAAAACTGCCGGACCACTTGGGCTATCGCCTCGATCTCCTCGTCCTCAGTCCGAGTCAGTTCCTTCATTTCCTTAATCTCGTGAAAATGCTCCGGCAAATAATCCATCAGCTTAGGCATGCAGCTTCACCGTCCCCATCTGCGGGATTTTCTCCGTGGACAAAGTAATGTTCGCCGTCTCACCATTCAGGCGGGTACCCTTCACATCGTTCACCCCGGATACGGTCAAAATCCGCGCATCAATCTGGCTGATCCGGACGATCAGCTGCGATTCCTCCGCCCAGGTTTGCCGCAAACCGAGCAAATAGGACGAAATCGCGGCTTCAATCTCCCCCTGTACCTGTCCTACAGTCACGCCGGCACCGAGCGTAATCGTCGTCTCCACGTCGATCTTCACGTTTTGAACGCCGTCAATCGTGACGGTATGGCCCATGGGAGCTAGCCCCCAGCCTTTGCCCTGGTTCACCGTAGGATCGATGGCTGTCTGCACTTCTTCGATCAAAGCAGCGGAGGGCGGATTAAAATCGCTGCCCAACAAAGTACATTTGACCGTCCCTCCTCCCTGCCATGCCGGGAAGATTTTGACGCCGCCAACGCCGGGAATATTGCCGATCTTTTGTTTGTAATCCGCCACGTTGCCTCCGAACGGCTTCTCCTTCTGCCCTTGGAAAAACCGCTTCCGCAGCGCCTCGTCCGTCTCCTCATTCTCTCCCGGGACAAGCACTTCAGCCAATTCAGCGCGGACAAGTCCGGCGATATAATCGATGGGCAGCAGCGCGCCAAAATAATGGTTTCCCGTGACGCCGGCCGTTTCGCATTCCAGCTCGAACACGCCAGCCGCAATGCGGCGAACAACCGCATACCGGAGGTCCCCGGCCCCAAACCGGCTGCCGGCCGGCACATCCGCCGGTACGTCGGCATTCCCGTAAAATAGCCCCTTGCGGCGCGCTTTGCTGGCCTTTTCCCGTTCAACGCCGAATTCGGCCGTACGCCGCTCCAAAAATTCACCGCTCGACGTATCCGCAAGCGAAAGATTCAGATTCGTATCCAGCTGAAAATACATCTCCGTCAGCTCCAAAGCGGCCGGCGCGAGGGCGTCATAAATGATGCTGCCCTCCCGCTTGTCCACGTCTGCCGGCACACGGGAAAGCATCCGGTTCAAAATCGTTTGAAACGTCTGATGTTCATACACCCGCTCCCACTCCTTTCGTCATCTCAAAAGTGCCGTATTGCGATACGACGGTGAACGAAGCCGAAGCTTCGTCCCCCACAACCGTGATCCGCATGTCCTGCACATCCCGAATCCGGTCGTCCTGCATAAGCGCCGCCCGGATGCGCCGGTGGAGCTCCGCCTGCACGAAAGCGGGCTCTCGTCCAAGCAATCCGGCGAACTCGCGGCCATAATTGCCGCTATAGATCAAATGCTCAAAACGCTCCGTCTCCAAAATGAGCTGCGCAGCCTGCTTGACCGCGTCCAATCCGTCGGTCATTCCGACGATCCGGTTCGTCGCATTATCCAACCAGTAAGTCCGGCTGGGAAGCTGCGTAACTTCCACGTTCCGGTTGTTTCCCAGCACACCGCCTTGCGGAATCATGCGGTCACCACCCGATCTACAATGACGTACTGCTCCCCGCCCTGCATGCGAAGCAAAATGACAGTGTTACCCGTTTTCAGGCCTTCCCGGATGACGATCTCCTGTCCCCCCACCGTCACCCGGTAATCCGTCAGCTGTTCCGGAACAACTAAAAAGTCCTCTGTCAGCGTAAACCGTTGGTCAATGGTTACACTCAGAGGACTTTCGCTTGCTATCGTTCCGTACAATACGGACACCGGATTGCCCGCCTCGACGGCATCGAGACCGGCTTGCTTGATCAGATTTAAGAGTCCCATTCCTACCTCTCCCCAATGCGAATGTCGATTAATTCCAAGCTCATCGTATGCTCGACACTGCCGTCAAATTTATGCGTACATTCATTGACCAAAAAGCGTTGGTTCAATCCCAGCTCTTCCATGTTAATGGAAACGTAGCAGCCAGCTCGTACGCGGATATCCCCAAGAGCGTCGATCGAAAATGACCTTTGCTCGCGGTTTTTCAGCTGGATCAGATTGTCCAGCATTTCTTTGACTTTTTCAGCGCTCACCTTTTCGTCGACGGTCTGGTAATGCTGAAGCAGCCCCCATTTGGCAATGGTTCGGCTATCTTGAACAATATATAGCTCGCGCTTTCCGGATTCTTTATTGTCCCGAACGATCTTGATCTTGTTGCTGGTTTTGTCGAGAGAGCGTTTCTGCTTGTAATCGTAAACAAGGCTCGTATCTCCAAGTGAAAAATCCAGCGCCATAGTTTCGGCATCGCGAAGCGTCAACTCCCCGAAATCGTCAAAGAGGACGTAAATTTTTTTCGTGGCGATTAACGTCTTGTCAATCGCTTTGAAAATGATATCAAGCAATTTCGTGTTGTTTTCGCTAAGCCCCGGAATGACGTGTTTCGTATCGTCCAACTTGCCCAGCTTCAGCCCGAAGTCTTTGCCGATGCGTTCCACCACTTGCGTCGCCGTTACATTCGAGAGCACGTAAGAATCATTCGCAAGCAAATAACGCATTTGATCGTAGGCCGTAATCTGTACGGTTTCCTCTCTCCCGCTTTCGATGGAGAAAATATAGCCGTAAAACACATTGCGTCCGTCTTGTCTAACCCGAACAATGTCGCCGAGGTTATACTTGAATTCTTTCGCTTCGTAGAAACCGCCCTTGATCATGGTCATTTCAAAGCTTGAAGCTTGCCCGACCCGGGCGGTTTTAAATGTCGCTTCGGAGACAATCCCCGAAAGGTCCCAAAGGAAGCCGTCCTTGTTATCGATTTCGATCTGGAGCATGACGGTCCCCCTTTACTTTGGCGGCAGTTTCAGTACCGTGCCGTTTCGGATACCTTCCACTTCCGAATCCGAAATCCCATTAAACTCTTGGATTTCGCGGGCACGCGCACTGTCGCCGTAGTACTTTGTAGATATTTTCGTAAGACTGTCCCCGTCTTGGAAGATGTGCGTCTCCGGCATGACCCCTTCGTTCGGGCGGTCAGGCTGCTGCTGAACGAGAACGGTCTCCCCTTTGGCGTTCACAACGGGCTGAACATTTCTGGCAGAGTAAAAGACGTATTCCTTAAGCGACAGCGAATATTCGATATCGCCTGGGGAACCGGCAACTTCCTTCCATTCGAACTTTTCGATCGAGGCCGGAAAGTTAAGGTCTCGATCACTGGCGTTATCCAGTTTTCCATCTTCGCGACCGCGTCGAACGATATACATAAAACGAATGGGATGCTTGGTTTCCATCCATTTGCGGATATCTTTAACGTATTTCATCGGATCATAAATCCCATCGCTAAGTTGCCGATAATTTTCATTGAATTCACGGATTCCCCGTACAATAAACGGATAATTATGCGATTTTGAGGGGAAAAAGCTGCTGAAGCTGACCGTCTTCAGCCTCGGGCTCTGAATGACATTAATTTCGCCCGCACGCGTCTCCTCTGTCCCCCCGCCTTTGCCGACAATGTTATACGTCTTCCCTTGACCTTCTTCCGAAATTTCGATCGATTCCGGGTTAACCGGCAGCCTCCAACCCTCGGCCTGGTTATTAAAGCTCAAATAAATAAAATAATGGTCTTCCATCACGCGTACACCCCTTGAGCGGAATTTGCGATTTCGCGCGACATCACTTCTTCGATGCGCCGGATCATTTCGTTCGCATCGGTCGGCTGGTGAATATCCCCTGTGGTCACCTGTACGGTTGGTGTCAATGTCACAAAGTTTTGGATGCTCTGAATTTCAGCCAAATCTCGCATGACCTCCAAGTCTTCGCTGGAAATATCGACCGTATTGTCGATTTCGCCAATCGAGTTCACGTGGTTAATGTTAGGAAGCTGAGCACCGGGTTGTTTGGCAGCAGGGGCGTTTTTGCCTTTCCAAAGGTTACTCATGTCCTCAACTTTGTCTCCACCGAAATTCATAGCGTTTGCTGCAAAGTTTTGCCCCTCGCTGAAGGCTTGGGTTAGATCCTTTTGTTCCCATCGGAGATTCGATAAATCTACCGTACCTGTCTTTGGTTCCGGCTTAAGGTTATCAACCCATTTGCTTTCGAATTCACCGATAAGAGAAAATTTACTGCCGGTAATTGTATTAATTTTCTCAATTAACCAGTTTAATCCTGTAATAGCCGCATTGATAAAAGTGGTTAAATTTTCAGACACGCTTTTTAGCAAATCGTAAAAAAGTTTCTTAAAAGCATATCCCGGCTCATTCCAAACGTTGGCGAAAAACTCGGCAACGGCAATTATGACATTCCAAAACAAAGCAATTTGGTTATAAATGGCAGCGAAAAGACTGAAAAATAATCCTGCAACAAATCCAACGACTTGGCCGGTGGATACTCCAAATTGATTCAGTATTTCCATAAGTATTACGAGCACTCCGATTATTAAGAACACAGGCCATAGAGCAGAAAACCACTGAATTAACCAAATGCCTGCGAGAACCAAGAGAACGATGCCAAGGGCAAGCAATACATTTTGCACAAGACCAAGATGATCCATAATAAAGCGGGCAAAAACGGCAACCCCTTGAGCGATAGCATTGAGTCCGGCTTGCAAACCGTCGAAGAAGGGCTGAAATTTTCCAGACTCAAAAGCTTCATTAATTATTGTGATCACAGGAAGCAGCGCCGTTAAAGCCGCTTGACCCGTTTCTGTCAGGGCGTTTTTGAAGTTGTTCATCATAGTCCCTACTTGATTCGCGGGATTTTTGGAAATTTTATCATAGGCGGCCTGCCCCATATTGTTCTTTTCAAGGAGTTTGTCCAAGGACGTAATAGCTCCGCCGACATCGCCCTTTTCCAAAAGCTTGTCCAACTTGAGATCTTTCACTTGATTTTTGTCCATCCCAAACCGTTTGGCTATAGAATCCAGCGAAGCCGTATCTCCGCTAAACACGTCTTTTACGGCTTCTCCGTTTGCTTTAAGTCCCTTTTTCTCCGGATCGAATATAGCCAGACGCTGAGCAATGTTGTTCAGTTTGCTGATCTGATCCGAGTTCTGAGCAACAGACATGAATGACAAGGAGTTGGACAAATACTCATTTGCATCTTCCCCGGCAGTCAATGCTTCTTTCTTGAACTTTTCAAACATGGCCGTGCCTACTTTATCATTGCCAGACTTGGCAATGAACATATCTTTTTGGTTTTGCTGTTCCATCGCACTCCCGACGGTCGCTTGAAATATTTTCTCCGGATCAATCATAGAACCAGCCTTGGCTCCGAGTTTAGAAAATGATTCCTTGAATTTCGGCGCCAGCGCTTTGATGCCCTGACCGAGCGCTTTGAAACTTTGACCAAGAGCATGGAGACCACTTCTTATCTTTATTTCTATAAGTCCCGCCACTAATGTAGCTTGAAAGATAGGCTTGCTTGTAATTACACGCAAAAGCCCCTTTTCGAGCGATTTCATAGTCGAGTGCATAATTCCCGGAACCTGCCCAAACGCCCTTGCTACGCTTTGAAATATTCGGAGACCAAAATTCACACCCACTACCTCCTTTCTACAACCTAAAAAGAAGCGCCTCCTAAGAGACGCTCATCATAACCCTTTTTTAGCGCGGGCGCGCTTTTCCTTTTCCACCCGCACGTCGATCATGGCGTAGATCGCGGCCCTTTCGTGCCGCGACATCGCCATGAGATCCTGCGGTAAAATGTGAAGTTCGTGGAGGGCATAGTAGGCGTAATTCGCCTCGCCTGCGCCCTCGTTGATCAGTTTTTTACTTCGTCAACCAGCTCGTTCATATCCTTGTCGAAGCCGTTGAGCTCCTGCACCTTTTGAAGCAGGTTCGCGTACTCCCCGGGGAGCAGCATTTTGCGCAGCAGCGACTCGGCGCCGAGCACGCCATACGATTGCTGCAATTCCGCATCCTTGAGGTTCGGGAAAACGACGCTGTTCACGGCCAGCTTGGCAATATACTCGTTCTGGTCGATTTCGGTCGTGTAGCTGCCGCCTTTGCCTTTGACACGCTTCGTTACGGCTTTGCGTACCGCTTCGTTTTCCTCCTCCGTCATGCTGCGGAGACGCCAAGGCACCGGAACGCCCTCCCGGTCCTTGAACCGTTCGGAAACAACGACTTCCTCAATCGTGCTGGCCTCTGCATTTTGGGCAAAAAATACGCTTAAATCGCTCATGTATCATGTCCTCCTGTTAATGTGATTAGTTTGTGGAAGGGGCTTTGAAACGGTCTTTAATTTCAATACCGTCGAAGGTGAAGGAAATTTCCTCCTCCAACGTATCGCTTCCGGTATCGAGAGACGCCATAATGACGCTGTCCAGGTTGACATTTTTAATAATAACGGTTTGCATTCCAACGGAAGAGGAAGGGTCCTCGTTCGTTACCGTAATATCGAAATAAGTATCCTTGCCGCTTACCATGTACTCGTTCATCATCTCACGGAAAAGCGTGGTAATGTAGTAAATCGTCATGCTGCCGGTGCCCTTCCAGCCTTTTGCCTTGCTTTGCGTTCCCCGGCGGCCGAGCGCCTTGATTTCGGCCTTTTCCTTCTCGACCTTGGCTTCCAGCTTTTTAACGTAGAACATTTCTTCCTTGTTTCCGTTAATCGTTGCGTAAGCACGGCCTTCCTGACCGCTAATCGTATCGCGAGCATGTAACACTTTTTGATCTGCCATGTTACTTCACCGTCACTTTCATGTAGATTTTTTCGATCGAATCCACCGGCTGGACGTGCAGTTCCACATACACGCTGTCCGCGTCCTGGCCTTGAATGACATTCACATCGGTTTGCGAATTGAAATTTTGGATGGCCGCATTTGCCTGCAGCGTTCTCAGGTAAGTGACCACCTCGTTCCACAGCAAATTGCGTCCGTCGTGGTCGTTGCTCACCTTACCGATATAGAACGTCTCGAAAATCCGCTTAATATCGTTGGCAATGCCATCGAGCACGCGGATTACGCGGTTTTTGGAGAACGCTTTGCCCTTGGTCGGCAGGAAGCTTTTGAACGTGTTCAGGTCCTGCTCGATAATGGCACGGCCTTTGTTTTGCACAAAAACGACCTCGCCGCCACGCAGTGCGGATTCGATTTGGGAGTTCGTGTAACGGATGTCCACGTCCACCGCATCGTCGTACGCTTGGTAAGTCAGCGATTGGTTCACCTGCGCCCCGGCTGTAGCCGCAGCTACCCATACCGTCGCTTTCACCGCATCCAGAACGGTGCCGTCCGTCAGCACGACGCCGTTTTTCACGCTAATGATGCCTTCGAAGTCGGCTGCCGGATAGTTTTCCAGCACGGCCTGCACTTTCTTGCCTTCGGTATCTCTAAGCCGCTTCACGAATGCCGTGTAAACGGATTTCAACGTAGCGTCGGCGGATGCGAGCGCCATCGTTTGGAAATCGAACACTTCGATCGCCCCGAGGTAATCGGTATGGTCCTGGTTCGTCACAGTGCCGTCAGCACCGCCAGTGAGCGCAGCGCCCGCCGTTGCCGTCAAGTCGCCCGTGCCGCTAAAGATGACCCAATCGTTCGCCTTCAGTCCGGCGATATTGGCCACCGTCTGAGAATCGACGGCTTGGCCGGCCAGCAGCGTCTTCACGTCGAATTTCGTATTGTCGTCGATATTCGCTTGAACGACGACGGACAAATCGTTGCCGCGCACGCCGCCGTGCTTGGCCGTTACCTTCAGCGCGCCGACCGTTGCGGCGGCCTTCGTCCCTGCATTCAAACGGTACAGCAGCACCGTTTGGGCGCGCTTCAAAGCCTCGCGAACCAGCAGCAGCTGAGGCGCTGCGATGTCGTAGCCGAGCAGCGTTTTCACATCGTCTCCTGCGCTGATGGTCAGCACCTTTTTCGCTTCGCCCCAGCCGAGCGGCAGCGCCATCGTCATAATCCCGCGATCGCCGGCTGCACCGGCCGGTTTTCCTTCACCTACGAAATTGATGTACACCCCTGGGCGTACTTTGTTTTGAGTTGTCCATGTTCCGCCTGCCATCTATTCCACCGCCTTTTTCAAATATTGTTCGATTTGTTGTTTGACCTGATCGGTCGTATACGTTTCCTCATCTTGCAGCAGAGCGCTCAGCAAATCTTTTTGCTGCGCTGTAAACAGCTTCGACTCCAAAAACTGCTGCTTCGTAAAAGCCGGCAAGCTCTCCTGAGCCGCAGTCGTTTCTTCCTTCATGGCTGCCGCTTTCGACGTCCCTTTTTTAATCATGTCGGATATGTTCCTCCTGTACTAAATTTCGCATCGTAGGCACGGCCTCTTTCGGCCGCATCACATGAACCTCGAAGCTCACGTAAAAATGAAGCACGTTGTCCGCCAACGTGTAACGCATGCCTGAGCTGCGGTACGTATGACCTTCCCACGGGATCAGCTCAAGCCGCTCGTACAACGTATCCCGGACCGTCTCGCAATCGCGAATCAACTGCGAACTGCCCGGAACCGGAAAGTAGGCGATGTCGAACGTTCCCGTCCGGATATACCGGCGGTTCATTACGTGCTTCTGCGCACCTTCCGTTTGCCGAACAAAAAAAGCAGGCTTCGTAAAGCCCTGCTCGACTTGTTCCGTATAGACGCTCGCGGCCGGAAACATTTCCTTGAGCCGTTTCGCAATCCCCTGCTTAATTTCTTCCACGTTCACCACCCCGATAGAAGCCGGATAAAGCTTCATGAATTGCCGCAGCTTGCGTTTCCGCCTGGCAGCGGCTCACACCTCAAAGGGTGCTCCGGAAATCGCCTGCTCGAACTGTACCATCCAGTTTGCGCAACCGCTCCATATCCTCCCTCCCCCTGAAGCCTAATCTTGTGCGGCGGAGCGAATGCAAAAAGAGCCGCATCGCTGCGACTCTTTCGTTCGTGTTCCCCTTAGCACAATTATCTTACATTAACATCATAGCACGGGAAAACCGCACTTCGTTACAAAGGTTGTCCATGGTTATTCCGACGCTTTTGCAGCGAAATTCCGATGAAATTCCATCGACCCTTCAGTTCAGCCTTAGGCGCCAGCCTCGATACGTTCTACCTCTGCATACAGCTCCTCCGCGGCATTCCGCACTTCCTCACGCTCCGCATCGCAAAGCCGGCGAATCTCTTCTTTATATAGAAGCAAAATTTGCGCTGTATAGTAAACAAAGCTATAAAATGTCTGATCGGAGACGGGATCGTCCTCCCAACGTTCCTCGTCCTCTTCTTCGTCTTCCGGCCAAAGCTCATTTTCGTGAAGCAAATCGGTGATGGACGTGAACGGTTCCATATCGAAAACATGGCCTAGCGTATCTGCGCACGCAACTGCAATGGGTTGACACATCTTCAGGATCGCGACGACAAGCGCACTCAAACGCTCACGCTCCTGCTCGCTTAATTCCTGCTTCACGGAATCGTTCGCAGCTTCGCCAAGCATCCGCATTGCAAAAATGACGCCGAACGGCGTAGCGTGCCACAGCGTGCTTTGATGCTCAAGCTCCTCGGCCAACCGCCCGGCGGCATTGTCGAGCGCCTCCATATCTCCGTGAGCCATCGCATGAAACCATTGCGGGACCGCCGCTGCCCGTCCGTAGGAGGAGATCAGGCGCTGCCACGGAATGTCTTCCATTTTTACGTTTTTAATAAATGCCAAATCCTGCTGAAGCATCGGTTTCTCCCCATTTCCTCTTTATTGAAAATTAGCTTCATTATAGCACATGCGAATTTTGCCGAACTGGTCAGGCAGACCCATAAACGCAAAAAAGAGCCGCAGACCGCTGCGACCCTAGCTTATCAATATTCCGTATTCCTTCAACGCTTTACGTCTCCATCCATAGAAGGTGGATAGGGAGATGCCCAGATCGCAAGCGATATCATGCGGCTCGTTTCCATCCACATACAATAACTTGAGCACTTGCGCGTATTCGTGTTTAAAATCGTCCAGAGCGTCCATGGCTTGCTCCATCTGCTCTTTTTGCCGTCCCAGCTCCTCCAGCTCACTTACCCGCGCCAAAATCCCCTGATAGCCGTCCGACGTACCCAGCTGCCCTTCCAATAGCGCCTTGATTTTCGCCTCTGTGCTTCGAAGCGCTTCATGGTCTGCGCCGGATGCCGCCAGCTTCCGCCATTGCCGGTGCAGGTCTTGCAGCTGACCGTCCTGGACAATCATGCCGAGCCGCATCCCGCCGCTGACAGGGTACTTCTCAAGCATTTTGATTCGTCCGACAAGCCGTTTATATCCGCGAAGCTGATCTATAGCCATTTTTTCGTAGTTTTGTTCGAGATTAAGCATCATCATTCCGGTTTGTTCCCCTCTCGTCATTCTCTGGAAGCATGTCCGATCGAACTTACAGCTTAAACTTACAGCACCGTTCATCCGAGCTTTTCCGCCGCGTGGAGCAGCTCGGCAAAATATTTCGTCGGAACGTCCGGCAGTCGTTCGGCGCCGTAGTGCCGGAGGAGCACCCGAATTTCACATTGACGTCCGGCTTGAACGAGCCCGGCAAACTTCGTCCGGATCATCTCCAACGTTACCGGTTGACGCGGTTCCCAAGGCCCTGCTTGCCCACTGTAAGCCTGCTCCGCCTTGTTGCTCTTCGCCGTCGGTGTGGCAACCTGCCGCCGCTCCTTTACAAGGTTCGCCGGTTGAGCCGCGTTTGCAGATTCGAGGTTTTGGACGTGATTCGTCATATTCGAGGCGCCTCCATTCGTTAGCCTATCGTTCGTTTTACGAAACTAAGAATAAGCTATTAGCTTCAAAATGACAACCATTCTATTTAATCGTATAGATTAATTATCGCATAAAAACATCCAAAAAACAAACTATTTGCTTAATTTTTCTCCCATTTTCTTCATTTTTAGTTTTCCAAAGCTTGATTATTAAGCTAAAAGCTGATATAATGGAAACAAATGTTCTTCTATTAAAAAGCCAGTTCAGAAAAGGTGAAATGTCTTATGGGGAATCGGGTGCGGGACATTCGAAAAGCAAGGAATATGGCGGGGACCGTTGTCGCCGAACTGTTGAACATTACGCCTCAATATTATTACGAGATCGAAAGGGGAAAAAAACGGCTGAGTGCCGATATGGCCGGCAAGCTCGCCGCCCATTTTCAAGTGACGACGGACTACCTTCTGGGCTTGTCCGACGAGCCTTCACCGAACGTATCGGCCATGGAGGAAAAGCGGGACGCATCTCCCTTGACACCTAAAGAAGAGAAGGACATCGCCCGGGATCTTGAACGAATGCTCAGCGATCTTGAATCTGATGAAGCACTTGCCTTTCACGGCGAAACCTTGGATGAGGAGAGTAAAGAATTGCTGCGAATATCGCTAGAGAACTCCATGCGGCTTGCCAAGCAGTTAGCGAAACAGAAGTTTACCCCGAACAAATATCGAAAATAAAATCGGTACGGGGGTAGATAAGCAGATGCGAAATTCGAAACAAGCAGCCTTGCAACTGATTAAAAAGTACGGAACGAACAACCCTTTCAAAATCGCATCTCAGAAAAACATCCATGTTCTCTTTGAGCCGCTCGGCAACGTTCTCGGCTACTTCAGCACGTACAAACGAATCCGCTTCATCCATATTAACCAAGGCTTGGATAAATCCGGTCAGCGCTTTACGTGCGCGCACGAGCTCGGTCACGTGCTCCTTCACCCCAAGGTGAATACGCCATTCCTTCGCAGGAACACGCTCGTTTCGATCGACCGGATCGAGAGCGAAGCCAATCAGTTCGCCGTCGAGCTACTGATGCCGGACGAACTTATCCTGGGCGGCATGACGATCTACGAAGCGGCGGCTGCCAGCGGCGTACCTCAGGAAGTAGCGCATTTAAAGAGTCTCCCGACGCGGCAGCGCAGTATCTGGAAAAGCGAAGATACATATTTTACCGTCTGACCAGCGTAAGTAAAACACAAAGCCGGTGCTCCTTAGTGTAGG
>NZ_BIMB01000054.1 GCF_004000865.1 Paenibacillus elgii NBRC 100335
CGGGGGCGTTCGCCTCCGCCTTCGGCGGCGGTACCTTCGCCCCGTCCTCCGTCGGGGCGGGGGCCACGTTGACTGGCGTCGTCGGCGTCGCCGGATCGTCACTGCAGCCGGCCGCGAGACATGCCGCGGCCCCGAGCATGAAGCAAACGACTCTCCGTTTGCCGTTCATCGTTCCTCACTCCTCCCGCGGCCCGCCGGGTGCCGGTCGATCTTGCCGGTCCCCGAGCCTGGCGCCTCCCGGTTCAGGCCAATCCCGACCCGGAACCTTGTGCGCCGTGCGGCCACTTTTTTCCTTGCCACGTATCGCGTCTGCGCAGCTCTTCGTCGAAGGCGTTGAGCACCTCCCACTTTTTCAAGCTCCACATCGGTCCGATCAACAAATCCCGGGGCGCGTCCCCGGTCAGCCGGTGAACGATCATCTCCGGCGGCAGAAATTCCAACGTATCGACGACGAGCGACACGTACTCGTCTTTTTCCAGAAACCGCAGCAGACCGGCCTCATACTGCTTCACCATCGGCGTTTTGCGCATCAAGTGGAGCAGGTGGATCTTGATCCCCTGCACGTCCATCCGTGCGACGGCGCGGCCGGTTTCCAGCATCATCTCTTGCGTTTCCTGGGGCAGGCCGTAAATGATATGCGCGCAGACCCGGATGCCTCTGGCTCGAAGCTTCGCGACCGCATCCAGGTAGCACTGCGTATCGTGCGCCCGGTTGATGAGCTCTGACGTCCGTTCGTGGATCGTCTGCAGGCCCATTTCGACCCACAAGTATGTGCGTTCGTTCAGCTCGGCCAAATAATCGACGACATCGTCCGGCAGACAATCCGGCCTGGTAGCAATCGACAAGCCGACCACCCCGGGCTGCTGCAAAATCGCTTCATAATATTCGCGCAGCTCCTCCACCGGAGCATACGTATTGGTATACGCTTGGAAATAGCCGATATACTGCGCTTCCGGCCATTTTTGATGCTGCAAATCGCGGATTTTGTTGAATTGCGTCACCAGATCGTCCCGGCGGCTTCCGGCAAAATCGCCGGAGCCCCGCGCGCTGCAAAACGTGCAGCCTCCCGCGGCTATCGTCCCGTCGCGGTTCGGACAAGTGAATCCGGCGTCTAGCATGACCTTAAATACTTTGCCTCCGAACTGCTCCCGCATTTCGTAGTTCCATGTATGAAAACGTTTATCGCCCCATAATGGCGGTCGGATGATTTCAGCTTGCTTCATAAGGCGAAACTCCTTTTGTAAAAAATCGATAAAGCTCGAATAGACTCGAATCGGCTCTTTCGCCGAGCATTACAATATATATTGTACCGAAAATCGGCCTCAAAAGCGAACTTCGTCCTTGACAAAACCCTCCTGCCCGAGAACGGGATAAGAAAACAGCACGTGGCCTATGCTAAGGTTGCAAGGCGTTAAAAACCAATCCAGCTTGAGAAGGGAGATATTATCATACCATGAACAAGTTCGGGAAAACGGTGCTTGCGCTCGCTCTAACGGCTGCTATTGGTACGGGGGGGCAAGCCTATGCGGAAACGATGGCTACGGGAACCGGGACTTCGTCTACGTATGGGACCACGACGGGCACCACAGGAACCGCAGGAACGACAGGCACTACTACAGGAACCACAGGGACAACAGGCACTACTACAGGTACTACTGGCACTACGACGGGTACGACGACAGGAACTAATTATAACTACAACATGCTGGACCGCATGAACACGTACACCGGAACAACGGACCGTACGGGTTACGGATACGGCGGCAATTACAACACTTACTCGTACCGTAATGCTGCAGCGAACACGAACACTGGCTCTAACTGGGGCTGGCTTGGTTTGCTAGGCTTGCTCGGGTTGGCTGGCCTGCGCAGCCGGAATCGTGACGAAGGCGAATTCCGCAAATAACGTTTTAACCAGCCTCCTGACCGGTCCTTCCGCCCTTACGGCACGGGCCGGTCTTTTCATTCCCGGTCTTCTGGAGTATAATCGATCAAGACGAAAACGCGCGGTATGATGCGCAAGCGGTTGGAGGAAGATTGATCTATGCGGTTAAGAGGACGTAAAGGAATTAGGGAAGCGCTGGAGGCACAGCCGGAGCTGGTCGTGCTGGAGCCGGAACCGTACAAGGGCCGGTGGGCCGAGGTGTTCGGCAACGACCGTCCTATCCATGTGGAGCTGGGGATGGGCAAGGGGCGGTTTATTACCGAGTTGAGCGCCCTTAATCCGCACATCAATTACATAGGCGTCGACATGTATGACGAGCTTGTACGCCGGGCCGGCGAGAAGGCGCATGCTTCCCGCGAGGAGCATGGCGGCGACCTGTCCAATTTGCGGCTCGCGCGTTTTAATATCGAACAGATCGAAAACATTTTCGCGGCAGAGGAACTGGAGCGCATTTATCTTAATTTCAGCGATCCTTGGCCGAAAAAAAGACATGCCCGCCGCAGGCTGACCCATGCGAACTTTGTTCATAAATATCAGTCGATCTTGAATGAACGGGGAGAAATTCATTTCAAAACGGATTCCCGTTCGCTGTTTGAGTTTTCGCTTAACTCGTTTGCCGATTTAGGGCTTCGCATGCGCAATATTTCGCTTGATCTTCATGCGGAAGAAGCGCGGACGGATTTGGTCATGACGGAATACGAAACGAAATTCTACAAGCAGGGGATGCCGATTTACCGATTGGAAGCTGTGATCGGGAAAGAAGCGCTGGCCGCACATCAGAAGCAGCTGTCTGAACGGCAGGAGCCTGAAGCGGACGCTGAAGCCTCGCCGGAAGACAACGATTAAAAAAAGCCTTGTGCGCTCATCATGAGCCACAAGGCTTTGCCTTTTTTAACGGGCCAATACATCTATTATTGCTTGGGAGCACTGGGCGGGATTGTATGCGCCCTCTTTTCGAACCAGCCCGGCACGGGCTTTTCGCATCTCAGGCACCTTGTCGGTCAGAAGCCGGAACCAATGATCGATCGTCTCTGCCGATTTGATCGGCTCTCCTAAGCCGTGCTGCGTGAAGTACTGCAAATTTTCCTCTTCCTGCCCCGGGATCGGCTTGTAGAACAGCATCGGAATTCCTTTGGCGAGCCCTTCCGTGCAGGTCATGCCTCCCGGCTTCGTGATCAGCAGATCGGAGACGTCCATCCATTTGTCGATTTCTTTGGTAAACCCGAGCAGACGGATGTTCGGATGCCGGAAACGCTCGTCCTCGGCCAGCTCCGCCAGCGCCTTCTCGTTATTTCCGAGACAGACGATAAGCTGAATACGATCGCGCCAAGTGGTCAAGTGCTGGAGGAATCCTTCGTCCTTCACCAGTCCCCAGCCGCCGCCCATAACGAGCACCGTAGGCAGCGCCGACAGGCCGAAGCGGCTGCGAAGCTCTTCCCGGTTGTGCTGCTCCCAGAAGTTCGGATGGATGGGAATGCCCGTGACCTTTACGGTTTCGGACGGGACCCCCCGGCTAAGCAGTTTTTCTTTAACGTCCGGCGTCGATACCAGGTAGGTGTTGACTTCAGGGCTAACCCAGGTGCCATGGGCGTCGTAATCGGTAATCACGGTGCAGAGCGGCACGTTCAAGCCGGAACGCTTCAAGCGGGAGATGACCGCGCTCGGGAACGGATGCGTGCATACGATCGTATCCGGACGCAGCTGGTGGATAACCTCGGCAGCCTGCGCGTAAAAGATGCGATGAAGCGCAAGCCGGGTAAAGCGGTTTAGCGATTTTTTGTATTGGGAACGATACATCAGCCCGTAAAGCTTGGGTTGAGTCGACACGGTCTTGCGGTAAGCGGTAAGAATCCATGGAGCCAGCGTCGGATGCAGAAACGTGCCGAGCTCAAGTACGCGAGTCTGGACTTCGGGCGAGAGCATGCGAAGGCTGTCGGACAGAGCGTGAGCCGCTTGCGTGTGACCGGCGCCGAAGCCTTCGGATAATAATAAGACTCTCTTTTTACGCATAGGCGCTTCACCCAACCTTGTACCAAATGGAATTTACACAAAATTAACATTAATGCTTTTAACCTAAAATTGCAACGGCAGACAGGGCCGTTACAGTTCCGATCAACAGCCCGGCCAAACAGTCGGACGGGTAGTGGAGTCCTAGATATATACGCGACAGACCGACGAGAGATGCAATAGGAAGCAAAATAATAGCGATCCACGAATGAACGAGCATGAGCGGCACGGTTACGGAAAATACGGCCGTCGTATGGCCGGACGGAAACGAATGGTCCGTTAACGGTTTTTTGCATGTGTGCGTGCCCTTTAGCACGAGATAGGGCCGAAGCCGCGGATATTTCTTCTTAATGATAGCGACGGGCACATGGCTAATCGCCAGGGCGATACAGCTCTCGATGCCGGCTATTCTCCATACTCCCTCCGTAAACAGAGCGACGCAGAGCGCAATGATAATCATAGCCGTAGCGCCCCCCAAATGGGTAATCGCATTAAAAAAGTAATCCAGCGCAGAGTGCTGAATACGTTGATTCACGAAAAAAAACATCCGGTGCTCATGCTTTTGCAGCCACGAAACGACACGGCTCAAGGGAACAACGCCTCCTTGCAGTGTGGGATAAGCTGTCTGGCCAGCTCATATATAAGTGTAGGGGGCAAATGTTATAGGAATATAAAAACAATATAAAAGGTAAATTTAATCTTCCATTGACGCTGCGCTAACATTGCCTCGTTACAATCATTTTTGACGACGGCCGGCCGGCTTCCCCTTCAACGATGAAATGAATTTTTGAAAAATGTGCTAAATCGAAGGTTATATACCATGCTCTAAAAAGCTTCGTTTTTATACAACTTAACGCTTGCGGTACCGGTTTGGTTTCAAAAAGGGCCTGTTTTGTGCGCTTATACAGGCCAATGCTTCCGATGCCAGTTTTGTCTCCATCAACTTTTTTCTAGTTGCTGTTTCAACAAAACTTAAGTCAATGCTTCCGATGTAGTTTTGTTTCCACCAACTTTTTAATAGTTGCTGTTTCACAAAACTTGGAGGAGGTTAAACATGAGAGTAGCTCTATTTACGGACACGTTCGTGCCGGACGTGAACGGGGTAGCGAAGACGCTCGGGCGGTGGGTGAAGTATCTTGAAGCGCGCGGAGTGGCTTGCAAAGTGTTTGCGCCGCATAGTCAGTCGGCAGCCGAATCCGATCAATGGATGATTGAAAGATTTGGCAGCATCCCCTTCTTATTGTATCCGGAGTGCCGTATGGCTATCCCTAATCCGGTCAACCTGGCCAAGTCGCTGAAGGCGTTCTCTCCCGACCTGATTCATGTAGCCACGCCGTTTAACTTGGGATGGATCGGGCTTCAGTATGCCAAACGCCATCAAGTGCCGGTCGTCGCCTCGTACCATACCCACTTCGATCAATATCTTGCTTACTATAAGCTGCAATGGATGGAACCGCTGCTCTGGAAATACATGCTGTGGTTTCACCAGGATTGCCGCAAAATTTATGTTCCGTCCCGTTCGACGCTCCAGCATTTGCAGGAAAAAGGATTGAAATCGCTGGAAATTTGGTCCCGCGGTGTGGAAGTGAACCGGTTTCACCCGTTTGTCAACCGGGAAGAAGTGCTGCGGACTTGCAACCTTTCCTCATCCAAATTCGTTATATTATATGTCGGGAGGTTAGCTCCCGAGAAAAGCGTCGATGTTCTTCTTCGCGCATTTGATTCGCTTCCGGGCGAGGTGCGCAGCAGGTCGCACTTGATCGTGACCGGGGACGGGCCTTTGCTGCGGCCCATGCAGGAGCTGCTTGCGGGCAGGGAAGACGTGACTTTTACGGGCTTCCGGCAAGGAAAGGAACTGAGCGACTTGTACGCCGCTGCGGATGCCTTTGTGTTCCCGTCGGCGACGGAAACATTCGGCAATGTCGTGCTTGAAGCGATGGCTTGCGGGACGCCGGTTGTCGGTGCGGATGCCGGAGGCGTCGGGGAATCGATCGCGTATGAGGAAACCGGGCTGCTCTGCAGACCGGGGAACGTGTCGGATTTCGCCGAAGCGATGCTCCGGTTGTATGAGGACCGCGGGCTGGGCGCAAGGCTCGGTCAAGCCGGACGGGCTTACAGCTTGCAGCAGTCTTGGAACGCGATTTTCCACAGGCTGTACCAAAGCTATGGTCAAGTCGTGCGTGAAGCCGGGACCATGCGGAAGAAGGAGGCCGTCTTTTCCAAATGACCGCTTTTCCGTTTGTGATTTCAGAAAGTTTTTTCCAGTTGGCGCTTATAAAAAGTTTGAAAATCGATGAAAATAAGACGTAAAAAGATGGATAGCAAAGAGTCTTGCCGGAATTCCTGCCGTATTTACCGGAAAAACAAAGATCCGGCCGCAGGCAGCGTCTTGGCGGTTTTGACAAATCAGACCAAAGAGAGGAAAATCATATTCGGCGACCCTCGTAATCTAATCCACACCATCGAAAAAATTTTTGAAGGCGCTAAGAGAAACAGACATAAGGGGTACATACAAAAAAAGGGGGATGTTTCATGTTGGACAGTATTCTGTTAGGCCTCCAGATTGTTTTGGCTATGATTGGAGCCTACCAGCTGGTTCTGACGTTTTTCGGTTGGTACCGCCGCAAAAATCAAATCGATCATGCGCCTCAAAAAACGTTTGCCGTTCTTGTAGCGGCTCACAATGAGGAGCAGGTTGTCGGGGCGCTTATCGAGAACTTGAAGAATCTTGACTATCCGAAAGAACTATATGATATATTCGTGATTTGCGATAACTGCACCGACAATACGGCTCAGATCGCCCGCGACATGGGCGTGCACGCCTGCGAACGCAACAATCCGAAGCTGAGAGGCAAAGGCTACGCGATCGAATGGATGCTCAAAGAGCTGTGGAAAATGCCGCGCGAGTACGATGCTGTCGTCATGTTCGACGCCGACAACCTTGTCAGCACGGATTACCTTACGCATATGAACAACGACTTGTGCAATGGTTCCAAGGTTATTCAGGCTTATCTGGATACGAAGAATCCGCACGATTCCTGGATTACCGCCGCTTACGCGGTAACCTACTGGTACTGTAACCGTCTTTGGCAGCTGCCGCGGACCAACCTTGGTCTGGCCAACTATTTGGGCGGCACGGGCATGTGCTTCGAATCGAACCTGCTGAAGGAAATCGGCTGGGGGGCGACAAGCCTCGTCGAGGACTTGGAGTTTACGATGCGCTGCGTGATGCGCGGCGTCAACCCGACGTTCAACTATTACGCGAGAGTGTACGACGAGAAGCCGCTCACGTTCAAAGCTTCGGCGCGCCAACGGCTCCGTTGGATGCAGGGCCATTTCAACGTGGCGAGACGCTACTTCTTCCCGCTGTTGTGGAAAGGGGTCAAGGAAGGCAGCTGGGCGAAGATCGATACGGCCGTTTATGCGCTCAACGTTTACAACCTGTTCATCGGTTCGATCGTTACCGTCGTGCTGTGGATCGACATGACGCTCCCGGGCGTTCCGAACTTTAGTTCCTTGTTCCAGATTGCGCCGAGCTTCTTCGCGATATTCTCGGTGTTAACCTACGCCCAGTTTGTAATCGCGCTGATTTTGGAGAAAGCACCTTGGAAATCGTATAAGTACTTGATTACGTTCCCGCTCTTCCTGCTGTCCTGGTGGCCGATTACGTTCTACGCATTCTTTACGCAAAACAACAAGCAATGGAGCCATACCGAGCATACCCGTGTCATCCGGCTCGAGGATATGCAGAGCAAGCAGGCCAGCTAGCGCAAGCCGCTTAAAAAATCAGAATTCGCTGTTGACTATAGTCAATGACAATGGTATATTATTTTAGTGCGAAAGAAGAAGCGCCCGCTTCTCACCTGCCCGACCTTGGTTGGCTGGTTATGACTGAGAGTGACTTTGTTTGATTGATCCGTTTGCGAACGGACCAATCACCATTGGACCTAAAACCAAACGTGGGCGTTAAACGCCCACGTATTTTTTTTGCAAAATCTTTTGGAGGTGGCAGGTTATCAGTACAGAGCACATGATTAACGATGAAATTCGGGCGAGAGAAGTTCGTTTGATTGATGCGAATGGAGAACAGCTCGGCATCAAGCCGATTCGTGAGGCGCTGCAAATTGCGCTCGATCAGAATCTGGACTTGGTGAACGTGGCGCCTACGGCGAAACCGCCGGTTTGCCGGATCATGGACTACGGTAAATTCCGCTACGAAACGCAGAAGAAAGAGAAAGAAGCCCGTAAGAATCAAAAGATCGTCGAGCTGAAAGAAATTCGTCTGAGCGCGACGATTGACGAGCACGATTTTCAAACGAAACTGCGCAACGTTGTGAAATTCCTGAACGATGGCGATAAAGTAAAGCTGTCCGTCCGTTTTCGCGGCCGCGAGATCGCTCATGCCGACATCGGTCAACGCGTTCTGGAGCGCATGGCAGCCGAAGTGGAAGAGCTGTGCATCGTTGAGCGCAGGCCGAAGCTGGAAGGCCGGAGCATGATCATGATCTTGGCGCCGAAGCAGCAACAGTAAATTCTCATTCTTTAAGGAGGAACACCCCATGCCAAAAATGAAAACTCACAGCAGCTTGAAAGACCGCTTCAAAATTACAGGTACCGGCAAAGTTAAACGCTACAAAGCGTATAAAAACCACCTGCTGTCCAGCAAATCCGCTCGCCAAAAACGCGTTCTGGGCACGAATCCGGTTATGCATCCGGGCGATGTAAGACGCCTGAAGCAGCAGCTCGCTAACATTAAGTAATCTCGTTCGTCTCGAATTCACATACTTACAACATTTCTGGAGGTAGATTGTCATGGCAAGAGTGAAGGGCGGATTTATCCGTACGCGTCGTCGTAAAAAAATATTGAAACTTGCTAAAGGTTACTTTGGCTCGAAACATAGACTGTTTAAAACCGCAAAAGAGCAAGTGATGAAATCCTTGCTTTACGCATACCGCGACCGCCGTCAGAAAAAACGCGATTTCCGCAAACTGTGGATCGTGCGGATCAATGCGGCAGCGCGTCAAAACGGCTTGTCCTACAGCAAGCTGATGCACGGCCTGAAACTGGCTGGCGTAGAAGTGAACCGCAAAATGTTGGCGGATCTCGCCGTTAACGATATCAATGCGTTCAACTCTTTGGCAGAAGCTGCTAAGCAAAAAGTGAATGCATAAGGCACGGTTTTCAACCGGGTCTGCCCAGTACACCCCTTGTAACGATGCGTACAACCGTATCCTTGCAAGGGGTGTTTGTTTGATATTAACGCAAGGCTAACAACTTGACCGATTTTTATCAAATTTTGACTTCCGGCTAATATTTGCTAAATAAAATTTTAAAACGATTATGCTATTATACTAGTATTCATAAAACACGAAACGAATTGTTTCGCACGGAAAACGGGTGAACGGATGAACATTATTTTGCTGTCCGGAGGTTCGGGAACGAGGCTGTGGCCGCTGTCGACGGAGCAGCGCTCCAAGCAATTTATACGGTTGTTTCATGATGAAGCGGGGCGCCCGGTCTCGATGCTACAGCAGGTATGGGGAAGGCTGGGAGGCAAGGGGCTTCATCAATCGGCCGTTATTGCCACTTCGGGCAACCAACGGGAGGCGATTCTGGAGCAGCTCGGATGCGAAGCGGATCTGGTGCTGGAGCCGGAGAAGCGCGATACGTTTGCCGCCATCCTGCTCTCGGTCGCTTACCTGTGCTCGCATCGCGGCGTATCCCGTGACGAGCCGATCATCGTTATGCCTGTGGACGGACGGACAGAGGATACGTTCTACGACAGGCTGCTGCAACTGCCCGGAACGTTGACAAGCTCCGGCGCAAACTTGGCTTTGATGGGTGTCCGGCCTAATTTTCCGTCGCAGAAATACGGGTATATGGTCCCGGAAGGGGATGGCGGAGCCGATGCTGTGCTGACGATCCGCGCTTTTCACGAGAAGCCTTCGAAGGCGGATGCCGTTCGTTATATCGAACAAGGTGCGCTTTGGAACTGCGGCGTGTTTTGTTTCCGCGCGGGGTATTTATTGGACAGGCTGAATGCCATGGGGCTTCCGGAAGCGTATGAGGAGCTACTGCTGGCGTATGACCGGATCGAAAGCCGCAGCTTCGATTATGCTGTCGTGGAACGGGAGGATCGGATTGCGGCGCTTGCATATGAAGGTCCGTGGAAAGACCTTGGCACGTGGTGCGCGCTGACGGAGGAAATGAATCGGCCGTTGGTCGGTCCCGGATATATCGGAGAGGAATGTGATAACGTTCACGTGGTGAACGAGCTTGAGGTGCCGGCGGTCGTGCTTGGGTTGTCCGACGTCGTCGTCGCGGCAAGCCCCGAAGGTATTTTGGTGACGCATCGGGAGAGCAGCTCCCGGCTGAAAGAAGCGCTCGATCGCATGGGGCGGGAGAGGACCGACGATAAAAAGGCGTCCTCTGAGCGGACGGTGGACAGCTCCGCCTTCCCGGACGGGACCTCGGTGACGACGCGCCGCATTCATCTGGAAGCGGGAGAGGAGCTCGTCACCGCCCCGTCTGCCGATGTACAGCGTATCGTCTCATGGACCGTTCTGCATGGCAGGTGCCGTCTGTTCCAAAACGGCCGGGAACTGCCGGCAGCCGTCGGAAGAAGCGTCGTGCTGGGGGAGGAAGATAGCGCCAGGCTGAAAGCGCTGGACCCGCTTGATCTGATCGAGATTATTACGGAATGTCATGCATAAGGGGAGAAACTCGTGAGAGTAGACAAGGCTTTGTTCGGTTATAAAGCCGATCAGGTACACCGGTACGTCTCCTCGCTTGAAGCGGAGCTCAAGCTTCTGGAGGAACGACAGCAAGAGGAAAGCGCAGCATATGAACGGACGGAAGCGGAGCTATTGAACGAAATCGCCGACTTAGAGCAGGGATTGACCGAATTGGAGCGTATGGAAGCGGGTCTGAGGCAATGGATTCAAAGAAACGGGTAAAGAGAAAGCGGTTCGGGCGCACGCTGTTTGGGCTCCGCAAGAGCACGACCGACCGGATCGTCGATGAGTTGGAAGCACAGGTCCGGGAGAGGGAAGAACAGCTAAACCGGGAGCGCACCCGGCGGCAGGAGCGGGTCGGCGAGCTGCAAGCGCGGGCACAGGAGCTTAAGGCGCAGATCGAGAGCAAGGATCGTACGGTGCAGCAGCTAATCGCAACGAAGATGGAGCTTATGGAACGGCCTGGCTTCGAGCCGAAGCTGGACGATGAGCCCGTGGAAAAGCCCAGGCAGCAGCGTCTTGGCGACCGGCTGGTAGCCGAGGGGCTGGTGACCCCCGAGCAGCTCGACACGGCGATGGAGCGGCAGCAGAAATTCGGCGGACGCCTTGGGGATATTCTGGTGGAGCTTGGCTTCACTCCGCGGGAGCGCATTGCGCCGATCCTGCATCAGCAAGGAAGCAAGGGACGTCTTGGCGACATGCTGGTCGAAACCGGCGCCATTACCAAGGATCAGCTGGACAGGGCGCTCGAGTTTCAACGCAAGAGCGGCGGGCTGCTCGGCGACATTTTGATGTCGATGCGCTTCATCGAGCCGGAGAAGCTGTATCGTCACATCGCTACGCAATACAACCTCGGACGAATCGGCTCGGAATATATGTTCGCGGAAGTGAACAAGCTTCCGGAAGCGATGGCCAGGCAGTACGATGCCGTCGTCATTCACCAAGACGACAACCGCTATCTGGTAGCCGTCGGCCATCCGCTGACGGACGAAGCGGTCGTTGCGATTGAGAACGTGCTGGGCATGCCGGTGCAGCAGGTGCTGGCGACGCGGGAGGAAATGGAATATTTCTGGAAGGAAGCGTACCAGTCCGAGCTGCTGCGCGAGAGCACCCAGAAGCTGGCGGACGAGCAGCCGCAAAATTCCGCGCACATCACGTTTACGAAGCCGCAGCTGACCGTCATCGGCATATGCGCGTTCCTTGTCTTACTCAGCTTGGGGCTCGATTGGCTGCATACGCTAATCGTCATCAACATAGCCGTGCAGCTGTTTTATTTTGCGATGACGCTGTTCAAGTTCATGATCATTATGTACGGAACCCGCGATTTTGCGCAAATTCGCTTCAAGCAGGAAGAGATCGACGCCATCGACGAGCGGACGCTGCCCGTCTATACGATTCTCGTTCCGATGTACAAGGAGAGCGAGGTCATCCCGCACCTGCTGCACAATATCGAGCAGCTCGATTACCCGAAGGCGAAGCTGGATGTGCGGCTCCTGATCGAGCAGGACGATATCGAGGCGCAGGAGATTTTGCAAGGCATGAAGCTGCCACCCTATTACACGACGATCGTCGTGCCGCACAGCTTGCCGAAGACGAAGCCTAAGGCATGCAACTACGGATTGATCCGCGCGCGGGGCGAGTATGTTGTCATCTACGATGCCGAGGACCGGCCCGATCCGGATCAGCTGAAAAAGGTGCACGCCGCCTTCATGAGAAGCCCGGAAAATACGGCATGCATTCAAGCCAAGCTCAATTATTTCAACAGCGATCAGAATCTGCTGACCCGCTGGTTTACGCACGAATACAGCATGTGGTTCGAGCTGCTGCTGCCCGGCGTCATGCAGCTCAATATTCCGATCCCGCTTGGCGGGACGTCGAACCATTTTAAAATGTCGGTGCTCAAAGAGATCAATGCCTGGGACCCTTACAACGTGACGGAGGATGCGGACCTCGGCATCCGGCTCTACAAATCGGGCTACAGCACGGCGATTGTCGATTCCCGGACGTGGGAAGAAGCCAACAGCCGAGTCGGCAACTGGATCCGGCAGCGTTCCCGCTGGATCAAGGGGTATATGCAGACATGGCTTGTCCATATGCGCAACCCGGTACGGCTGTGGCGCGAGCTCGGGCCGAAAGGATTTTTAGGCTTTCAGGTGATGGTACTCGCCACGCCGATGCTGCCTCTGCTTAATCCGTTTTACTGGGTGATGCTGGTGCTGTGGTATGGCTGGAAATTGGCATGGATTCCGCAGTTTTTCCCCGGCCTGATTTATTATTTGGCGGCGGCGGAGTTTTTGATCGGCAATTTCCTGTTTGTCTTCAGTAACGTTGCGGGAGTGTACTGGGTTATTCACGATCTTGAGAAGCGCGGAGACCGCACGTTCTCCTATGGGCTCGTCAAGTACGCGCTGCTGACGCCGATCTATTGGGTGCTGATGAGCATTGCGGCCGTGAAAGCGGCTTGGCAGCTGATTACGAAGCCGTTTTATTGGGAAAAAACGACGCACGGTCTGGCGAAGCAAAATCATCCGGCTGGCCCGGGCGGCGGCGTGTCGCAGGGAGGTGGCTGACGATGGAGGTCCGCTTGCCGAAAAGCGTCTATTGGGTCTTATTTTTGTTTATTTTCTCGCTGGAATTCGCCGCCGGCTACTATGTGAGCCACGTCATCGGTTATGTGCATTCGGACGCGATGAGCCGGGTGGCGAACGCCTTCTACGTGCTCTACAGCCGGGACCCGCACCTTGCCGCCATCGGCTTCGTGTGGAACCCGCTGCCCAGCCTCGTCGAGCTGCTGTTTCTGCTGCCGTACCATTGGCTGCCGGAGCTCGCTTCGTCGGCGCTGGCCGGCGTGCTCATGAGCAGCGTGTTCGCCGGGATGACGGCGGTGCTGCTGGCGCGGGCAGCGGTCGATTTCGGGCTGTCGCGCACCTTCGCCGTGCTGCTGAGCCTGAGCTTCAGCTGCAACCCGTTCATGTTCTTGTTCGGCGCGAACGGACTTAGCGATGCGCCGTTTATATTTTTCATCATGTATGCGGTCGTTCATTTGACGCACTGGATTTACGGGCGTCGCGTCGGCAGCCTGATCAAAGTAAGCTTTGCACTGGCGCTTGCTTTTTGGACCAGATACGAAGCGGTGCCCTTGGGAGCGGCGGTCGCTCTGGCGATCATCCTCATCGTACTGTGGATTCCACCGACGGACCCTCGGGTCGACCCGCCGAAGCGGCAGTACGGGCTGCTGTACAAGCTGTTCCATATCGAGGGGACGTGGTCGATGGTCATGGCGCCGGTCGTCTTTTCCGGGCTGCTGTGGCTTTGGTTCAATTACAGCATCATGGGAGACGCGCTTTATTTCCTGCGTTCCGAGTACTCGAACGTGGCTCAGGCGCAAGGGCTGGCGACCGAGCAGACCTTTGTGGACATGATGGGTAACCCGCTGCTTGGTCTGGTGTTTGTGGCCAAGAAAACGGCCTATTTCTCGCTTCCGCTGGCGGCCGTGGTGCTGCTGCGGCTTTGGAACCGGCGCTGGTTTCTGTGGGACATGCTGGTGCTGCTAATGCTGTTCGTCTCGATCGTTGCGCTGCAGTTCCTCATGCTCATGAAAGGAACATCCTACGGCTGGTTCCGTTACTTCATGTACGTGTTTCCGATCACCGTGGCTTGGCTGCCGTACGAGCTCGCCCGGGTGAAACGTTCCTTCGTCAATTACGGGATCGTGCTGGCCGGGATGCTCGGAGCCTGTGTCGTGCTGGGATACGCATGGACGAATCCGCAGATCGCCCCGGACGAAAACAAGTTTTTGCATGCACAGCAGTATGCGGCTTCCCAGCAGGTGGAGAAGGAGATTGCCCATTATTTGGATACAGAGCTGAGCGGCTATAACATTTTGATGGATTCGTATTCCACTTATTCGGTTATTTTGAACAGCAAGCATTCTGACAAATTTTTGATTACCAGCGATTTTGAGTTTACTCCTTCGCTGAAAGATCCGGTCGGCCGGGGCGTCGATTTTATTCTAACGGCGAAGCCGGACAAGAGTTCGGCACTAAGCGCCGAGGAGCGGACGTACAAAGACTTCTACGAGAAGGGCACGGAATGGACGGAGCTGTATAAGGAATTCGGCGGCAAATGGAGATTGTACAAGGTCATTCGTTAGCAAGAGGGAGGCGGGGAAACGTGGAACGCGCGGAGCCCGAGATTACCGTCATTATACCGGTTTATAACGAGGAAGTTCATATTTACCGCTCGCTTCAGCATATTGAGGAGGAGCTGGAACGGCTGACGGCTTCTTACGAGATCATCGTCATCGACGACGGTTCGCGGGACGGTACATGGGAGCAGCTGATTTTGTACGGGCAGCGTTCGCCCCGGCTTAACGCGCTGCGGCTGAGCCGCAATTTCGGCAAGGAGCTGGCGCTCTGCGCCGGATTGGAGCATGCATTGGGACGGGCGGTCATTATTATGGACTCCGACCTGCAGCACCCGCCGGCGCTACTTCCGGAGATGGTCCGGCTGTGGCGCGAGGAAGGCAAAGAGATCGTGGAATGCGTCAAGCAGGACCGGGGCAAGGAGTCGCTGGATAAGGCTGTCGGCTCCGCGCTGTTCTACAGCATTCTCAACCGGCTGTCCGGCTTTGATCTGCGCGGGGCGTCGGATTTCAAGCTGCTGGACCGGAAGGTCGTGCAGGCATGGCGGGAGATGCCGGAGCGGAACACGTTTTTCCGCGGGATGACGGCGTGGCTCGGCTTCAACCGGGCGCAGATTTCATTCGAGGTGCCGGAGCGGGCGGACGGTCACAGCCAATGGAGCTTTCTCGGCCTTATGAAGCTGGCGGTGAACGCCGTGGTTGCCTTTTCTTCCATTCCGCTGCGGTTTGTCAGTTTGTTCGGGATCGTGTTCCTGCTCGGCGCCGCTGTGCTCGGGGTCCAGACGTTGTATCAGAAAATCGTCGGCAATGCAGTGACCGGTTTTACAACGGTCATCCTGCTGCTGCTCGTCATCGGCAGCGTCATAATGATTTCGCTTGGCATCATCGGCGAGTACATCGCCTCGATTTACAACGAGGTGAAGGGAAGGCCGCGGTATTTGGTCAGCCAGCGCATCTTCAGCGAAGCGTCCGCTGCGGCCGGCGAGGAAAGCCGCCGGATGGGCGAGGTATCATGACGCTGCGGCTGCTCTTTCGGTACGGCATCGTCGGGCTGCTCGGAACGGCGCTTCATTTTGCGGCGCTGTTCGTGCTCGTCGAAGCGGCGAAGCTGCATCCGGTGCTTGCCTCGTCGCTCGGGTTCGTGCTTGTGCTGCTGGTATCGTACGCGCTGAACCGGCGGTGGACGTTTCAAGCTTCCGCATCGGGCTGGAAGCCCCTTGCCAAATATACGGTCGTGTCTGTCACCGGCCTGCTGCTCAATATCGGCCTCATGTATTTGGCCGTGGACCGGCTGCATTGGCACTATGCCGTCGGCCAATGTCTCGTTGTCGTTGCCGTGCCGATCTCGAACTTTTTGTTTAATTATTACTGGACGTTTCGTGAAAAAAGGTCCGGTGAATAAGAAGCCGCCGAGCGGCCTGAGAGTGTTGAGAAAGTGATCATTGGGAGAATAGAGGTGTACGAATGGGTGAGGTATCCACTTCCGACCACTGTTGTCATCGGGAAATTTTGATTGGAAGCCGCTTATCAGCGGACATTTCCCGAAGACAAAGGTGGCCGCTATCGCTTTTCCAGTGGATACCCCACCTGCGTATACATCTCTATTTTTGTTTGGACCACTTTCTCAACAAGCTCGAGCCGCCGAGCGGCTTTCTCTTATTCACCGGACCTTAAAAATATAGCCTGCCGGCTGCCTCTTACTTCTTCTGGGCTGCCGGCACGGTAAACTGCGCTTCCGGAATCCACTGCTTCCGGTAAAAATCCCTGCCCTTGATCCGAACCCGGTCCGGATACACCTCGACGTACAGCCCTTCGCTTTCTTCCTTGCCCTTCAGCTTTTCCGCTCCTTTGCCGTCGCTCGTCCACGTTTCGGACACCGAGGCGGTGTTGACCATCGTGAAGCCGTCCCGCACCAGCGTATCCGGCTGATTCAGCTCCCAGTGCGAATGGCTGCTGAAGTAGATGACCTGCGGATATTGCGACAAGATCGCCTTCAGCTCCTCGTGCTGAATGACGGCCCGGCTGTTCGTGCAGCAAAAATGCGTTCCCGCTACGGTGGCAGGCAGCGGCTGGTGCAGGAAGACGAAGACCGGCTTGTTCGAGCGGGCGTCTTTTTGCAGCGTCTGCTTCAGCCATTCCAGCTGCTCGGGCGACAAATAAGCGTCCTCCGCATTAGCCTGATCGGATTGCCGGTACCGCTCCGAGCCAAGGAAGATAAAGTGATAGCCCTTGATTGTCTTGTCGTAATAGACCTTGTTCTCACCGGAGAACGCAAGAAAACGGGAAATCGATGCTTGCTCCGTTTCCCCGTTCGGGAAGCCGTCCGGGTTCCAACGGGTACGGCTGCTGTACCAGGCTTTGTAAAACTCGTGATTGCCGATATTGTACAAGACGCTTTCCGGATGTGGCGCGCTTTGCATGATCTCCTTCAGCTTGGCATAGTCCTCGGGCATGCCTTCGGTTAAATCCCCGTTGATCACGAGCGTGTCGGCCGACGGATTGATTTCGTTCAGGTCGTTCAATACGCGAACCAGCTTCTTGTGCGACGCATCCTCCCACGATTGAACGTGGATATCGCTGATGACGGGAAAGGTCAGCACCGGATTTCCGTCGGCTTGGGGCTGACCGCTTCCGGAGGCCCCGTCTTGCGGCGGATTCGCTGCCGGAGCAGTGCCGGAGAGGGCTGTCGGCGGAGCCGGGGACACCGTTTCGCTGCTCAGGAACGGGCCGGATGCGGTGGAAGCTTGGCTTATGACTTGTCCCATGCCGGTTGTCATCAGTTCGGAACCCATGACAAAAGGAGCGGCTGCAGCGGTTGCAAGGGCGCCGGAGATCAAGGTAATGGACAGGACGGCGGATTGCAGCATGTCTCGCATGAAATCACTCCTTTTTCTTAGTTGCGCTCTTTTTTATCTTTTCGGTCTTTATATACTTCGGCGTACGGCTTCTCCGTTTTGACCCAAAACGGCAATCTTTTGTTCATCGTGGCTATGATTGGTCTGAAGCCGCAAGATTGAAGACGAGTTCATTCTGGTAAAAGTTTCAGTGTATCCAATTTTCGGTTGGCCGTCCTCCGTTTCTTGGTCGCGGGGCTCCTTTTTAACATAACCAAAGTTTGTTATTTCTTCGTCAAGCCGGCAAGAATTGTTTGTGAAAACGACGAGGGGCGTTCATAAAATCTTCATTCGATGCGACGGCAATCGGCAGCTGTGAGGAGGGAAAGCCTGCAGGCGGGCTTTACGAAAGAGTCTATAGTCCGGCTTCGTGTAAAGAAATCGCAAACGCCGTCTCCGAATTGAGCGGGAAGTTCTGGATCAAGGGCGTTTTCGCATCCGTTTGTTCGGCTGGAATGATGCTTGACTAAAGAATCGATTCAGCATATAATACAAAAAAACACAACATCAGATATATCGGCTATGAAGAGGACGAAGTTATAAGGGCTCTTATGTTCAGAGAGCAGCGGAGATGCTGAAACCAATGCCTTAACCCCTTATGTACGAGCTCACCTCGGAGCTGTTTTCCTGAAAGCCCTGTCGCATAGCATCAGGCTTTACCACTTGAAAGCGACAATGTTACTAGGGAAAATCGGATTTGGCACACGTTACCGTGCCGAAGGTAAGACGCGAATTTACGGGTCGTCATCGTGCTAGCCGATGAGGATTGCTGCAGCGCGCATTACCTGCTAAGGTTATTTGCCGCGAGGCATCTAACAAATTCTGGGTGGTACCACGGAAGATTAACCCCTTTCGTCCCGTCAGACGCACATGCTGCGTTTGGGGATGAGAGGGGTTTTTTAGTCGTTTGTCGGATTATCTGAGAGGAGGCCAATATTCATGATCGTCCAAACCACACAAAAGTCAAAGGAACAGCTTCGCGAAGAGCTGCTGAAGCCGGACGTCATTACCGGTTCGGAAATGCTGCTTCGTAGCCTGCTGCTGGAGGACGTGGATTGCGTCTTCGGTTATCCCGGCGGAGCGGTGTTATATATTTACGATGCCATGCACGGCAATCCGGATTTCAACCATTTGCTGACGCGGCATGAGCAAGGCGCGATTCACGCAGCCGATGGGTACGCCCGTTCGACCGGCAAGGTAGGCGTCTGTATCGCCACCTCGGGTCCGGGAGCAACGAACCTCGTCACCGGGATTGCGACAGCTTACATGGATTCGGTGCCGCTCGTGGTCATCACGGGCAACGTTGCGACATCGGTGATCGGTACGGACGCTTTCCAAGAGGCGGACATTACCGGTATCACGATGCCGATTACGAAGCACAGCTATTTGGTGCGCGACGTGAAAGATTTGCCGCGCATTATCAAAGAAGCGTTCCATATCGCTTCAACCGGCCGCAGAGGCCCGGTTCTGATCGATATTCCGAAAGACGTTTCGAACGATACGGCGCCATTCTACTATCCGGAGAAGGTGGACATCCGCGGCTATAATCCGACGGTACAGCCGAACAAGCTCCAAGTCGACAAGATGCTGGAGGCGATTGCCGAGAGCGAGCGTCCGGTCATCATCGCAGGCGGCGGCGTCGTTTACGCCGACGCGGCGGAGCAACTGATCGAGTTCGTCAACAAAACGCGGATTCCGGTCGCCACGACGCTGCTTGGCTTGGGAGGCTTCCCGAGCGCGCACGAGCTGTGGCTCGGCATGCCGGGGATGCACGGAACGTACACTGCGAACAACGCGCTGCAAAACTGCGATCTGTTGATCGGCATCGGCGCCCGGTTCGACGACCGCGTCACGATGAAGGTGGACGGCTTTGCGCCGAAGGCGAAAAAAATCGTTCATATCGATGTAGACCCGGCGGAAATCGGTAAAATCGTCGAAACGGCCATCCCGGTCGTCGGCGACGTGAAAGCTGTGCTGCAGCTTGCCAACCTGAAGGCGAAGCCTTCCCGATCCGAGAAATGGATCGAATGGGTGCAGGAGACGAAACGGAATTTCCCGCTGCGCTACAAAGATTCCGATACGGAGCTGAAGCCGCAGTACGTTATCGAGATGATCCACGAGACGACCAAGGGCGAAGCGATCGTCACGACGGACGTCGGCCAGCATCAGATGTGGTCGGCGCAGTATTACAAATTCAATCATCCGCGTTCCTGGATCACCTCGGGTGGCCTCGGCACGATGGGCTTCGGCTTCCCGTCGGCGATCGGCGCGCAGAAGGCGCACCCGGACCGGTTGGTCGTTTCGATCAACGGCGACGGCGGCATGCAGATGTGTTCTCAGGAGCTTGCGGTTTGTGCGATTAACCAAATTCCGGTCAAAATCGTCGTCATCAACAACCAGGTGCTTGGCATGGTGCGTCAGTGGCAGGAGATCATTTACGACAATCGGTACAGTCATATCGACCTGGCCGGCAGTCCGGATTTCGTGAAGCTGGCGGAAGCTTACGGCGTGAAGGGGCTTCGCGCGACGAATAAAGACGAAGCCCGCTCCGCTTGGCAGGAGGCGCTCGATACCCCGGGTCCGGTGCTCGTCGAATTCGTCGTCCGGAAGCACGAGAACGTGTTCCCGATGGTAACGCAGGGCTCGACGATAGACCAAATGATAATGGGGGATTCGGAATGACACGCAAACACACCATATCCGTTCTAGTGAACAACCAGCCCGGTGTGCTGCAGCGCGTATCCGGCCTGTTCGGCCGCCGGGGCTTCAATATCGAGAGCATTACGGTGGGCGAGTCCGAGGAAAAAGGGCTCTCCCGCATGGTTATCGTCACGACGGGAGACGACAAGACGCTGGAACAGGTTTCCAAGCAGCTCTATAAGCTGATCGACGTGATCAAAGTCGTCGACCTGAGCGCCCATCCGATGGTGGCGCGCGAGCTGGCGCTGATCAAAGTCAACGCCGAACCAAGCATGCGGCCGGAAATTCTCGGCGTCGTCGAGACGTTCCGCGCAGCTATCGTCGATATCGGTCCGAGCTCGCTGATCGTGCAGGTGGTCGGGGATTCCGAGAAAATCGAAGCCATGACCGAGCTGCTCAAGCCTTACGGCATCAAGGAGTTGTCCCGCACCGGCGTAACGGCGATGATCCGCGGTATGATTAAATAATTCATTTTTCGTTTTGCACCTAATATCAAGATGATCCTGTGAGCGGGGGCTCATGCGGATGACAGGGCCAACCCGGCCGTGGTCCAACCTTCCTGTCCCCGTCGTCCGTTCGAGCACCCGTTCACAGGGTTTTAATTCAAAGGAGGAGCTATTATCCATGGCAGTTACGATGTACTATGAAAAAGACGCTGATTTGAACGTATTGAGAGGGAAAACGATTGCCATCATCGGCTACGGCAGCCAAGGCCACGCCCAAGCGCAAAACCTGCGCGACAGCGGCTTGAAAGTCATCATCGGACTTCGTCAAGGCCGTTCCTTCGAGCAAGCGAAAAACGACGGTTTCGAAGTTTACTCCGTAGCGGAAGCAACTAAGCTTGCCGACGTCGTACAGCTTCTGATGCCGGACGAAACCCAAGCGAGCGTATACAAAAACGAAATCGAACCGAACCTGAAGCATGGCGCAGCTATCATGTTCTCCCACGGCTTCAACGTTCATTTCGGCCAAATTCAACCGTCCGCGGACAAAGACGTATTCCTTGTCGCTCCGAAATCGCCGGGCCACATGGTTCGCCGCGTGTACGTCGAAGGCTTCGGGGTTCCCGGCCTGATTGCGGTTGAGCAAGATGCAAGCGGTCAAGCGAAAGCCATCGGCTTGGCGTATGCCAAAGGGATCGGCTGCACACGTGCGGGCGTCATCGAAACCTCGTTCCGCGAAGAAACCGAAACCGACCTGTTCGGCGAGCAAGCCGTTCTGTGCGGCGGAGCTTCTGCACTTGTTAAAGCAGGCTTCGAAACGCTGGTGGAAGCAGGCTACGCGCCGGAAATGGCTTACTTCGAGTGCTTGCACGAGCTGAAGCTGATCGTTGACCTGATGTACGAAGGCGGTCTCGCGACAATGAGACATTCCATCTCCAACACGGCGGAGTATGGCGACTATGTCACAGGTCCTCGCATCATTACGGAAGAAACGAAGAAAGAAATGAAACGCGTCCTGTCCGACATCCAACAAGGCAAATTCGCCCGCGACTTCATTTTGGAGAACCAATCGGGCCGTGCGTTCCTGACAGCTACCCGCCGTCTGGAAGCCGAGCATCCGATCGAGCAAGTCGGTTCCCAGCTGCGCGAATTGATGCACTGGATCAAGAAGTAATTCGGCAGACGATTTCAGCCTATAACGGAGAAGTGGTTTAAGGTCGGTTTGAAGCGGCGCAGGGAAATGGACAATAAGAGATCCGATCCCTGCCCGTTTCGGATCGCACCTTTTTCTGCTTTAATGCAAGTCAATTCCAAAGGAGGCGCAGCCAAAACCATGAGAAAAATTTATATTTTCGATACGACGCTTCGTGACGGCGAGCAGTCGCCGGGCGTCAACCTGAACATGCAGGAAAAAGTCGAGATTGCGCTGCAGCTCGAGAAGCTCGGCGTCGACCGGATGGAAGCCGGCTTCCCGGCGGCCTCTCCCGGAGACTTGGCGGGCGTCAGCGCTGTAGCCCGCGCCGTGAAAAATGCCTCGGTTATCGCCCTGTCGCGTTCCCGCGAGCAGGATATCGAGGCGGCCCGCGAAGCGCTGAAGGATGCGCAGGACCCGTGTCTGCATTTGTTCCTCGCGACCTCGCCGATCCACCGCCAGCACAAGCTGCGGATGGAAAAGCATCAAGTGCTCGAAACGGCGGAAGCGGCGATCCGTTACGCGAAGAAATACTTCAGCAAAATCGAGTTCTCGCCGGAGGATGCCGGCCGCACCGAGCTTGATTTTCTGTGCGAAGTGACGGAGATGGCGATCCGCGCCGGCGCGACGGTCGTGAACATCCCGGATACGGTCGGCTATATGACGCCTTATGAATACGGTAACATTTTCAAGACGTTGAAAGAGAACGTGCCGGGCATCGAGAAAATTCAGCTCAGCGCGCACTGTCACGACGATTTGGGTATGGCGACGGCGAATGCGCTGGCGGCGATTCTGAACGGAGCGGACCAGATCGAAGGGACGATCAACGGCATCGGCGAACGCGCCGGCAATACGTCGATCGAAGAAGTGGCGATGGCGCTTGAGACGCGTCAGGAGTTTTTCCAAGCGAAGACGACGCTCACGCTGTCCGAGATTGCTCGCACGAGCCGTTTGGTCAGCAAGCTAACTGGTATGGTCGTGCCGGGCAACAAGGCGATTGTCGGCGCCAATGCGTTCGCGCACGAATCCGGTATCCATCAGGACGGCATGCTGAAGGAAAAGACGACGTACGAGATTATGTCGCCGGAGACGATCGGGCTCAAGGAAAGCAAGCTGGTGCTCGGCAAGCACTCCGGACGCCATGCGTTCCGCGAGAAGCTGGTCGACCTCGGCTACAACCTCGACGACGAGCATGTGAATGCCGCGTTCGCCAAGTTCAAAGACTTGGCCGACAAGAAGAAGAGCGTCACGGACGAGGACATTGTCGCGCTGCTCGAGGAGAAGCTGATCGAAACGCCGGAAATGTTCTCGCTGGAGACGATTCAAGTAACGTACGGCAATCAATCGACCCCGACCGCCACCGTGCGGATCAAGCTGTTGGAAGGCGGTTACCTGGACGAAGCGGCCGTCGGCAACGGCTCCGTCGATGCGATCTACAAAGCGATCGACAAGGCGACCAAGGAAGAAGTCGAGCTCGACGACTATTCGATCCAATCGGTTACGCACGGCAAGGATGCTCTCGGCGAGGTGCATGTGGTGCTGAAGCAGGGCGATTACGCCGTGCTCGGCCGTGGCGTTAGCACGGACATTCTCGAAGCAAGCGCCCGTGCGTATGTGGACGCGATCAACCGCTTGATCGACAAGCGCAAAAGCCCGGCTCGCAGCCGCGATAATGTGACGTTGATTTAGCATTTTCTATAAGGTTGGGAAATGAAATAGGCGATAGCATCCGGAGTACCGGGAATGCTATCGCCTATATTATTTAACGGGATTTACTTCTCAACGCGCCGCAGGGCGCGATCCAACCGGTCGAACGCACGGACCATGTCCTCGCTGTCCGTGTGGGTGAAGTTCAGCCGCATCGTGTTCGTCTGCGGCTCGTTCGCGAAGAAGCTGATGCCCGGGACGAAAGCGACGCCTTCTTCGACAGCCAGCTTAAGCAGCTCCTGCGAGTTGATATGCTCGGGCATTTCCACCCAGACGAACATGCCGCCTTTCGGCTCGATCCACTGCACGCCGTCCCAGTTTTTCGCCTTCATCAGGTCGATCATCTGCCGCATCCGCGTCTCGTAAGCCGTTCGGATCTGGTCGATATGGCCGTATAAATCGAAATGCTCGAACAGCTGATGCAGCGCCTGTTGATCCATCGTGCTGGAGTGTAAGTCGGCCGCCTGCTTGGCGCGGGTCATATGACGGATCACCTGCTCGTCGCCGATGACCCAGCCCGTGCGCAGTGCCGGAGCAACGATTTTGGAGAACGTGCTGGTGTAAACCACCGCGCCGCCGTTGGCTTCCTGCTCCAACGAGAAAATCGACGGCATCGGCTCGCCGCCGCCGAAGCGCAGCTCGCCGTACGGGTCGTCTTCCAAAATTAGCACGTCGTTGCTTTTGCACAGGTTCAGCGTGCTTTGGCGGCGCTCCAGGCTCCACGATTTCCCCGTCGGGTTGGAGAAGGTCGGGATGACGTAAACGAGCTTCGGACGGTGCTGCTTGATTTTACGCTCCAGATCCTCGGGGATCATGCCGTCCGCGTCGCAGTCGACGGAGACAAGCTTCGCCTGGCGGGATTGGAATACTTGAATGGCAGCGAGGTAAGTCGGCCGCTCAACGAGAATGACATCGCCCGGATCGATATAGACGCGGGTGAGCAGGTCGATCGCCTGCTGCGATCCTGTCGTCAGCAGCATGTTGTCGACGCCGGCGCGGATGCCTTTGCGTTCCAGATGCTTCGAGATGTTCTCGCGCAGCGGCGTATAGCCTTCGGTCAAGCCGTACTGCAGTACGCCCTTGCCCTGCTTGAACACGCGATCGAACGCTTCGCTGACCGCTTCTACCGGAAAAAACTGCTCGTTCGGCAAGCCGCCGGCGAGTGAAATGATCGAACGGCCCTGGGTCAATTTCAAGATCTCGCGCACGGCCGACGATTCGAAGGCTTTGGTTGTATCGGAAAAACGGTATTTCATCGGTTAAGGCTCCTTTGACGAAAAGAAGTGAGTGTTGCTTCAACGTAATAAATTTAATTGTAAACCTATCCGGGGGAGATGACAACTGACGCCAAAAGCCGACAGCAGCCGTTCGCATACTGCCAAGGCGTCCAAACGATCGGTGTGGTAAACTATTCGTATCAGCACGAAGATGGAAGGGGCCGGACGATGTGGAATCTTACCTGATGTTTGAACCGACGCAGGGGGCGCGCACCCCGGATCATTACGCGGAATACAAGCCATGTCCCGCGCTTAAGGCGTATGTATCGTGCTATTGGAGCTCCCGGGCGGATGGAACGGGACTATGCGAGCCTGCGGTCACCGTTGTTCCGGACGGTTGTACGGATTTGATTTTCGAATGGGAAGCCGAGGGTGGGGGAGACGTTTCTATCCGTTATTGCGGAGCGTTTGAGCTTCCCTTCAGCCCAGGGCCGAAGCGCGAGGGCGCGTCGGAAACGTTCGCGGTGCGTTTTTTTCCGGGAGGAGCGTATCCTTTTATAGGAGTGCCGCTCGGCGAGTTTAAAAATGCGCTGTTTCGGGGCACGGACGTATGGGGAAAAGCGGCTGCGGAGCTCGGGGAGCAGCTGAGGCTTGCCGCAGGGACGGCGGAACGGATCGTCCATGTCGAAACGGCGCTGCTCCGCCTGCTGGCGGCTGCGGATAGCGGCCGATTTGAAGCGCCGCCGGCATTACAGGAGGCGATGGTGCGTATTTTTGCAGCCAGGGGGACGGTTAGCGTCCAGCAATTGGCTCAGTCGGGCAATATTAGCGCAAGGCAGCTGCAGCGGCTGTTCGACGGCCGGATCGGGCTAGGGCCGAAAACGTTTTGCGGCATTGTCCGGTTTCAAAATATACTTCGCGATGCGGAAAGGCATCCCAAGCTTTCTTGGCAGGAAATTGCCGGGGCTTACGGATACTGCGATCAAGCGCATTTTATTCGTGACTTCAAGCGCTTTTACGGCGAGCTGCCTTCCTCGTTGATGATGTCCTAGCAAGTAGTCAAGTCATCATGTACGCACGGGGTTCGTTCCCATGCAGCATGTCCGATTTGTTCAATACAAGCCGCTTAAGGCCGGTTACACTAGTATACGGAAATTGAACATCTAGGAGGCGTGTGGGCGATGGAATTCAATAGAGCCGCTGCGGCGGCGGAAGAACGGGCCAAGCATTACCTGCAAACGAAAGCGCGACCGTTGGAGAAGGCGATGTATGAATACGAGTTCGAGGGAGGACGCGCGGAGGACGTAGTCCGGGCGCTGGAACCCTATCAGAACGAAGACGGCGGCTTCGGGCATGGACTGGAGCCGGATATTCGCTGCGAGGCGTCCTCGACAATCGCCACGACCGTAGCGCTGCAAACGCTGTCCCTGCTTCCCTGGGAGTCAGGCAGGGAGATGACGAGAAAAGCGTTGCGTTACTTCGCGGAAACGTACGACCCTGCGATTTCGGGCTGGGACAAGGTGCCGCCGGAGGTCGAGCAGTCCCCTCGGGCCCCGTGGTGGGATTACAGCAAGGCGAATCCGTACTGGGGCAATCCGAGCGCGGAAATCGCGGGCTATTTTACTCAGTTCCGGGAATTACCGGAGGCGGAAGGCTGGGCGTATAAGCTGGCGGAGCTTGCCGTCGATAAGCTGTGCTCGGAATCGTCGCTGGACGAATTCCATGAGCTGTTGTGCTACTTGCGCCTGTCCGAGCGGCTTGCGGGCGAGCAGCGGGCACGGATCGCCGATCGGCTCGACACGATGATCGGCCGTTGTGTCACAGTCGATCCGTCACAGTGGAGCGGGTACGGGCTGCATCCGGTTCAAGTGGCGACAACGCGGCAGTCTCCATACTACAAGCGGTATAAGGAAATCATACCGGCCAATCTGGAGTTCATCGTCCGGGGGCAGACGGAGGAGGGAGCATGGGAACCGGCGTGGGCTTGGGGGCAGTACGAAGACGTTTGGCCGATTGCCAAAGAAGCGTGGAAAAGCGTGCTGACGCTGGGCAATTTGCGGCTGCTGCGGGATTTGCGATAGAGCGGGTTACCCGGCGGAAGCAACGCAGTCACCACCCGCCTTTCCCGGCGCGTGTGTTGCGATTGCGGTGCCGCACGGCGGGTGGCGGACCCCATGGTTGCAGTCTTTGGAACGGATCATGCCGTTGTAGTTTAATATTCAAACAAAAAGGAACCCCGTATAAGGTTCTTTTTTGTTCTATTCCGAATGATAAGCGCTAGTCTTGATTCTCGGGCTCGTCGATATATTCCATTAAGTCGCCGGGCTGGCAGTTTAAAGCTTTGCACAACGCATCAAGCGTTGTGAAGCGAATGGCTTTTCCGTTTTCGTTTTTTAAGATCGACAAATTCGCCGGGGTGATGCCGACCAGTTCGGAGAGCCGGTTTAACGACATTTTACGCTCCGCCATCACGACATCCAGTTTGATTCTTATCATTTTATCGCCTACTTCGCAGTTAAATTGTTTGGCTATTTTCCTCCACTGCATGTACCGCAATTTTTAAAGCCCAAGAGATCAACAGGAGCACGATCCCGCCGGTTATCGTATCGACATAGGACAGGTTGGAAAGCGAAATTTGCGCATTGGAAACCATTAAGGCCGCAAGCGCCTTCGATAACAGAAGGCCATCGGTATACGTATAGGCCGACCCCGTAACAATGATCGTCAGCCCTAATTTGAAAACAATCGACACGTTCTCATACGAAAAAAGACTGTCTTCATATATATTGTTCAGGAGCTTGCGCATAAACCATAAGAATAAGAGCATGAACAAGAGCATGCACGTCGTGGAAATGAACGATAGTTGAACAAAGGACGGATTGCTATAAAGCTCCGGCTGCTGATAAAAGTTGAGATCAATATAACTAAATAAAGGCTGGAAGTCTCCAAAGGACCGGGTGAGATCGCTATCCGGGCTCCACAGACGTAAGGAATGTTCCCCTAACGCAAATATCCCTATCAATACGACAAAGTAAAAACAAATGAGACACAGGATCGCGCCTATTTTAAAGACGATTTTTGATTTCATGAAGGATAACTCCTTTATAGCAGAAATGTAGTAACGAGACGGACAAAAGGCCGCTTCTGTTCATTAATCTACCATATCGTTTTATCCAAAACAATAAAAATTTATCGTTTTTCGATAAGAATTTATTGATTAAGATGATGAAAGCTGCTAAGGTTAAAATCAGAAACATGAACATGGCAGTATGGAGCTATAGGGGTGAAATTATGTTTTCTCCAATTGGCGCGCCTCAAAGACGGTTGTCCAAGGATGCGGTCAAAGTATGGATCATCAGTGAAACGATTTCGAATGTGATCGGCTTTGTCGCGCTTGGGGTTTTGCTCTATTTGGACTATCGTTACGCATGGAAAGAGTGGATCGGCTGGATTCTTATCGGTCTTGCCGTCATTTCCGTGCCGTCTGCGATCTGGTCTTTCTATAGACCGTTTTTGCTCTATAATAACTGGCGCTACGATATGAATGAAGAGTTTTTGCAGCTGAAATCGGGCGCGTTAAACGAAGAGCATCGGCTCGTCCCGATGACCAAAATTCAGTCGGTCGCTACGAAGCAAGGACCGCTTCTACGAAAGTACGGCCTCTGCTCGGTCTCAATCAAAACGATGGGATCGACGCATGCCATACCTGCTCTGCCTAAAGAGGTCGCGATTGAGTTAAGGGATCAAATTGCCCATTTCGCCAAACTAAAGGAAGTGGAGTCATGACCGAAGAGAGACGGCATCATCCGCTGACGATGGTTTGGAAATTGTGGAAGTTGGCCAAATTCTCGTTTGTCATCGCCATGTATTTGTTCGTGATCAAATTCGGTGCGGATTCGACTTTCCTTAAGTATGGGAGGATCGCTTTTTTTCTTTTTGTCGGGGTCGCTGTTCTCGTCATACTATTTCAGTGGCTGACGCATAAATACAAGCTCGACGATGCTTCGTTTCATCTCTATGATGGGGTGTTCACCAAGTCCGTACGAACGATTCCTTTTGCCAAAATTCAAAACGTCAACCGTCACACGACCTTATTCCATCGGCTGTTTAATATGACTTCCATCCGATTTGAAACAGGGCTCACCGGTGAAGAGGCTGCTGTCGAATTCGAGGTCATCTCTTTAGCGGAAGCCGATAATATTGAAAAGCATGTGGCAAGCCCGGTGACGGGCGGGCTGATGACAGTACAGGACGGTGAAGCTGCCGCGGAGTCGCATGCCGAAGCGGTGAAACCGCAGCGGACCGTTCATTTTAAGCCGACAAGAAAGGATATTGTAAGAGCTTCCTTTACTTCCTTAAGCTTTCTGCTCCTTATTCCTTTGCTCGGTTCCGCCTATTCCAAAATCGATCAATTCTTTCATGTGAAGCAAGAGGCGAAAGGCTTGTTTTCCGTCATTATGGACTCCTGGTGGATTGCCGCAATTCTGATCGTTGTGCTCACCGTAGTCTCCGTCGCTTTCGGAATCGTCAGAACCTTTGTGAAGTATGGGAAATACGAGATTTCTTCCGATCCCGAGCGGATTTACATCACAAAAGGCCTGGTCGACGAAACGGTATTTTCCATAGCCAAGCAAAGGGTGCAGGCGGTTGAAATTACACAGTCTGTGCTGAAACGCTTGCTAGGACTCGCCGAAGTGAAGCTGACCAGCGCAGGAGGGCTTGGCGACGGGGAAGACAAGCTCGAAATCAGCTCGCTGTATCCTTTTTTGCCTGTTCAGCGCGCCTATGGGATGATCTCGGAAATACTGCCGGCTTATGAAGTGACCCGCGAGATGAACCGGCTTCCCGCGAAATCGTTATGGGTACGCATGCTAAAACCAAGCTGGCTTTGGATTGTAGCGACGGCCGCTTTATTTTATTTCAAGCCGCGGTTGTTAGGATTCGAGCAGACTTGGTGGGTTTTATCCGGCGTTTTGCTGATCTGGATCTTCGTATCCAGATGGCTTGATTTCGCCAATACGCGGTACGTCTTGAAGGATAACTTCATTCAGTTCAGAACGGGAAGTCTGACAACGGCATTATTCATATCGAAGCGGGAGAAAATTATTGAAGTGAACGTGACCCGCAGTCTATTTCAAAAATGGCTGGGGCTCGCGTCCGTCGGGACCATGAACCGGGCCAAGCCGGTACGTCGCGCCGGGATCGACGATGCGCCGGTCGAACTGGCCGAGTCGTTCGTCAAGTGGTATATGGGACGCCGCAAAGAGGTCAAAATGGAATAGAAGGGCGCTGGTGTGTCCGATTTGGAGCGCATCCCTCCTTCCAGCTCTGGAGAAGGTCCGGGAAGGCCGGTTATCGGCATGTCGTTGGTTATAGGTTTTGTCTATCAAATTTATTCGATTTATGTCTTGGCGCAAAGACGCACAAATGTGCTACAAAAGAGATAACGAATTTATTTAGGAGTGAAACCAATGGCAGACGTGAAGAAAATTGCCGTTATCGCCGGGGACGGCATCGGTCCCGAGGTTGTAGCGGAAGCGATTAAAGTCATGAAAAAAACCGAGGACGTGTTCGGCTACCGTTTTGAATTCGAGCACGGTTTGTTCGGCGGCATCGCCATTGACGAGAAAGGAACGCCGTTGCCGGAGGATACGCTAGCGATTTGTAAGAAATCGGACGCTGTCCTGCTCGGAGCCGTCGGCGGCCCGAAATGGGACAACAATCCGAAGGAGCTCCGTCCGGAAACAGGGCTGCTCGGCATCCGCAAGGCGCTCGGCTTGTTCTCCAACATTCGTCCGGCTAACGTATTCGATTGCTTGAAGGAAGCTTCCACGCTGAAGCCGGAAGTACTTGAAGGCACGGACCTGATCGTCGTACGCGAGCTGACCGGGGGGATTTACTTCGGAGAGAAATTCCGCCGCGAGGGTGCAAATGGAGAAGAAGCGGTCGATACGTGCGTATACAACGTCACGGAAGTGGAGCGCATCGTGCGCCAAGCGTTCGAGATCGCCCGCACCCGCCGCAAGAAGCTGGCGTCCGTCGATAAAGCGAACGTGCTGGAAACGTCCCGCCTGTGGAGAGAAACGGTCAACCGGATCGCGCCGGATTATCCGGACGTCGAGCTGGAGCACGTGCTGGTAGACAACTGCGCGATGCAGCTTCTGCGCCGCCCGTCCAGCTTCGACGTCATCGTGACGGAGAACATGTTCGGCGACATTCTGAGCGACGAAGCGGCGATGCTGACAGGGTCGATCGGCATGCTGTCCTCCGCCTCCCTGGGCGAAGGGGCGTTCGGCCTGTACGAGCCGGTGCACGGCTCCGCGCCGGACATTGCGGGCCAAGGCATCGCGAATCCGATCGCGACGATCTTGTCCGTAGCGCTGATGTACCGCCTGACGTTCGGCTACCATGACGCCGCCGAAGCGATCGAGCGCGCCGTGAAGGAAGTGCTGGACGCGGGTCACCGTACCGGAGACATTGCCGTCGACAAGAGCAAGGCTATCGGCACGACCGCAATGGGCGAGCTGATCGTTAACGCCATCCGCAAATAAGGCTCGAACCGAATAGCAAGACCGGAAAGCAAGAAAAACTCTTGAGGAATTCCGATTTCTTAAGAGTTTTTTCTGTTTTCTGCAGCGCAGTTTGGGTTTGGATTATCTCAGATTAGAATTATTATAAAAAAGTAATTAGTTTAATCTTGACTTCATTGGGCTCCAAATGATACGATTTATATCGTGAAAACCGTGATCAATTAACCAATTTAAGGGAGGATTTTTGGAACATGGCAGAACGTTTGGTAGGTAAACCGGCACCCGATTTTACAATGGACACCGCCCTTGGGAACGGACAAGAGTTCGGCAAAGTATCGTTGTCCGATTACAAAGGCAAGTGGCTCGTATTGTTCTTCTATCCGCTGGACTTCACTTTCGTGTGCCCGACGGAAATTACGGCTATCAGCGAAGCCGCTTCGCAATTTAAAGCGATCAATGCCGAAATCCTCGGCGTATCCATCGATAGCATTCATTCCCACCGCGCTTGGATCAACACGCCGGTAGATCAAAACGGCCTTGGCCAACTGAACTTCCCGCTGGCTGCCGATATTACGAAACAAGTATCGCGCGACTACGGCGTACTGATCGAAGAAGAAGGCATCGCGCTGCGCGGCCTGTTCATCATCAGCCCGGAAGGCGAACTGCAATACCAAGTCGTTCATCACAACAATGTCGGCCGCAGCGTCGAAGAAACGCTTCGCGTTCTCGAAGCTCTGCAATCCGGCGGTCTGTGCCCGATCGGCTGGAAAAAAGGCGACAAGCATCTGGTGGCGAAATAACCGTCTTCATACGTTTCGCAACTCCCCCTCGGCCTGTCTTGCGGCAGGCTAGGGGGTTTTTCACTACTTGGAGTAAAGGGGCTCGGAACCAACGTCATGGAAGTAATCAAAGGGCTCAAATACAGCGAAAATCATGAATGGGTGCGGGTGGAAAACGGGAGAGCCGTGATCGGCCTCACCGATTTTGCCCAAGAGGAGTTTGGGATCATCGTCTTTGTGGAGCTCCCCGAAGAGGGAGACGTCCTTCAGGCCGGCGAGCCGTTCGGCAGCATGGAGTCGGTCAAGACGGTGACGGAGCTGTATGCTCCGGTATCCGGCAAGGTCGTCAGCGTCAATCCGAAGCTGGCGGAAAACCCGGGCGTCATCAACCTGTCCCCGTATGGCCAAGGCTGGATGATCGTCGTCGAAATGAGCGATCCTGCCGAGCTTGACCGGCTGTGGGAAGCGGACAAATACGAACAAACTTACGTGCATGAATAAGCACGGCAGCCTGACTTCGGTCAGGTTTTTTTGCGTCTTCCGCGCTTGTACGGTTTATCGCCCCGATAAAAAAACGGGAATGTACTTTCCGTCCTTGTTCCCGTAAGATGGTGTTGTACCCATTTCGCGGAAAGGGAGGATCATCATGAACCAACCGATTCAACTTGGCGACGAATTTTTGAAAGAATCGATTTCGGCTTTTGAAAGCATGAAGAAGCTGGCTGATGGAACGATGAGCCAACTGGAGGACGCGCACTTTTACGAAACGATCGATCCGGAATCCAACTCGCTGGAACTACTGATCAAGCATATGCATGGAAATATGATTTCGCGCTGGACCGATTTTTTGACGACGGATGGCGAGAAGTCGGACCGCAACCGGGACGGCGAATTCGAAGTCAGCCGGCTCCCTCGGGCCGAGCTGCTGCGGCTGTGGGAGGAAGGCTGGGAGCGGGTGTTTCAGACGCTGCGCTCGCTAACCCCGGAGGATGTGCTGCGCACCGTCTATATCCGCGGCGAAGCGCATACGGTGCTGAAGGCGATTCAGCGCCAGGTTTCCCATTACGGGTACCATGTCGGGCAGATCGTCTTTTTGGGCAAGCACCTGAAAAGCGACCATTGGCAGACGCTGAGCATTCCCCGCAAGCGGTAGCAGAGGCTGTGCAGAACCAAAAGAAACATGCCGTCAGGACGGACTACCCGTCTTGCCGGCATGTTTTTTATTATGAAATCGGTCGGGTTTAGGCTTTGCTTGCGGCCAGCAGCTTTTTATATTTCTCTGTATACTTGACGACGGTCAGTACATAGGTGGCGTGCGACCAGGTGAGTGGGGCAACCGATACCGGCCCGCCGTCGAACGGATCGAGCTGCTCCGGCAATATGCCGCTTTCCATCGCGTGGCTGACAACCCATTCGAGCGTACGCCGCGGCGATTCGAGGTCTTCCAGCGTCTTGGCGCACTCGATCTCCCATTCCGCGATCCATAGTGTGCAGATGATCCATGGATTGCCCGGGACGTTATCGATATCCGACGAACGCTGGAAGTAATAGTCGTGATGGTAACGGGCGACACCGCCGATGTCCGTTTTGATCGTCAGTCCGTCCCGGTTGGCCTTCATCGTGCTGACGACGCGCGGGTCGTCGGCCGGGAGAACGCCGAATTCGAAAATGCCGTAGACGCTGCTCTCCAGCGTCTTGTCCTTCACCCAGACTTCGCCGTCCAGCACGAGTCCCCGCACGAAACGCTGCTCCTCTTCATCCCACAGATGCTTGAGGATGCCGGACTTGATTTTCTCCGCCGTGTGCCGGTACCGGCTGGACCGCTCTTCGTCCCCGAACAGGCTGCAAAAGTTGGCGGCTGCAATGAGGCCGCCGTAGACGGCCGAGGCGGTGAAGGTGAAGATGCCGTACCGCTCCTCCCACAGGTCGTAGCTCGGCTTCGGCAGGCTCAGCTCCTGCTCGATATAGCCGGACATAAAGCGAGCGGCGCGGCGGATCAGCGTTCGGTATAGCGACTGCGGAAGCTCGATGATGCCGTGGCGGACGTAATCCTGCCACAGCGCGAACAGGACGAGCCCGGTCTCGTCCTCCTGAATGGGCAGCTGCATGCTGCTGCCATTGAGGTACGGATGCCAGCTGGAGCCGACCGTTCCGTCGGGATTGTATTTATGATGCAGGTAGCCGTCCGGCGAGAGCGCCTCCGCGCAAAAGTTAAAGAACGGCGTAATCATGCCCTGGTAGCCGGCCATGGTCATCGCGTAAGCGATCAGCGCGCCGTCCCGGGGCCACATATAGCTGTAGTGATCCCGGTTGGACTGCATGATGTCGGAGTCGTTGGCCGCGATAATCGCGCCGTTCACGTCGGTCTGCGTCCGGACGATCAGCAGGCTGTGCTTGTACAACCGCACACAGGCCTCGCTCAGGTTGCCGTAATCGCGTTCCTCCGGCTTATTGACCCAGCGCTGCCAATAGATTTCCACCCGGTCCAGCAGCTTGCCCGGATGGCTTTCTTTGACGTAGTTGTCGAGCTTCTTCACTTCTTCGAGATTTTTGCCCGCACTCATCCAATAATAGAGCGTCTCGTCGCCGTTCGGCGGCACATGCAGCCGGAAGCTGACGGTGCTGTCGACCGAGCCCTGCGCGATCGCATTGCCCATCAGATGGCCGTCCTCCGCATCGCGCCATGTGCCCTCGGCGTTGTAAAATCGTTTGACGCCCGTCGTGTACTGATAAATGCCGTCGGTGCCGGCCAGCCCGTTGAACATGAAGTAGCGGTCTTTTTTATAATGAAAGACGGTATTGTTCTGAGGATAATATGCGGCGGTATCGCCCACCTCGGTCTCGTTGATAACGAGGTCCTGATTGAAGAACATGCGCACTTCGCGCACGGTATCCCAATGATTGTGGACGCGCACCCGTTTCAGATAGACGTCCTCGCGCTGATGCACGCCGTCGTTGATAAGCAAAGTAATCCCGAGATGGTAATGGGAGGCGCGAACTTCGGTGACCAGAGAGTCTTCGATATACGAAAGCTCGAACTTCCATTCCGGGTCGGCCAGCCAAGTAAAAGCGCCGTCCACCCACAGGCCGATGCGGCATTGATAGCCGCCGACATGGTTGAGCTGCCCGACGTAAGGATAATACAAATCGCGCATGTACGTATTACGGTCCAGGTTGATCAAAAACTTGCCGTTTCCGATGACTAAGTGCCTAGGCAATCCACCCACACCCTTCTCGTTCCAGAATGCTTGCTTTCTCTTAAGATACCTTTTTATGCCATGCCGGTCAATCCGTGAAAATGGGTGAAAACGGCTGCCGGCGGCATGTTTGCTTCAATTTGTCGGCCACGGGACCGGAGCGGAGGAAGAGGCAAAGCCCGGCTGCCTCAGGCTTGCGGAGGGCACCAGGCTTTGTCGGATGTCATTTGCATGAGCAAATCGTATGGATTGGGAGACTGGAGCAGCCGCTGGTAATGCTCGGGCAGGACGTCGCAGCACGTATGGGTGTGTCCCGTATGATATTGAATGTGCATCTGCGAAGCTTGGTCGTCATACCGGACAAAAGCAATCTGCTTCGAGCCGATCGGAATGAGCTTCATACGATCATCCTTTCCTTTGGAAGGTCCGGTGAAGCCGGACTTCATTTGGGCATTACTTTATGGCTATGCTCACTGCATCAGGTTTAGAATTTGCTCGCGGTATTCGTGAACGAGCGACAGCGCATGCTCGTCGTGAAGCCCTTGGGCGACGACGCTGAAGGCCGGATCGTCCGAATCGGGAAGCAGCAGCACCCAGCCGCCGTCGTGGTGCACTTTGATGCCGTCGATGAGCTCGACCGGCCGTCCCTTGGCTTCCTGCAGCATCCGGCGCATGATCTCGCCTTTGCGGTCCCACGGGCAGTCGATCCGCTCGCGCCGGACGTAAACGCTCGGCAGGAGCCGCAGCAGCTCGTCAAGCGGCAAGCCGCTGCGGTGCATATTGCGCACGATGAGCCCGGTGGCGAACAAGCCGTCAAATAGCGGATGCAGCGCAAGGTCTGCGGAAACCTCCATGATGCTGCGAATCTGCTGCTTCGTGCGCACGATCCGGGCGCCGAGCCCTTCTGCCAAGCTTTCGAGCAGGTGAGGCGCGCTCACGGGTGCGCCAATGACGGCGGACTTGAAGCTGTGGAAAAACGATACGTACTGCAGCAGCATCAGCCGGTCGCCGGTCACCGTCTCGCCTCCGGACGTGACGAGCGACATGCCGCGGGCGTCGTCGTCGAGCCACAGGCCCAGATCGGCCGAGAGCGCGCGGACATGGTCGGCCAGCCGCCCGCGCTGCACAGCGGCGGGCAAATGCACGGCCTCGCAGCCGAGCGCATCGAGCAGCGGCCGCAGCAGCGCGAAGACGGCCGGGCGCGTGCAGACGACGGCGCGCAGCGGCGGGGGTCTTTCGCCTTCCATCGCCGTGAAGGCGAGCAGGGCCCCGAGATACGATGCCGTCATCGTCTCGTCCGTCCGATAGCTTCCGGGCGATTCCGCCGGGGCCCGGCCGTAATCCTCCTGACGGAAGCCGTTCTCGACCTTGCGCTCCGCCGCTTTGTCGATCGGCAGTCCCTGCCCGTCGTAGCATTCGAGGCAGCCGAGACCGTCGGCGCCAAGCTGCACGTGGATTCCTCCGGCGGTTTGCAGCTCGCGGACGGCGAAGCGGGCCACCGGTGGCAGCACGTCACCGAGATCGACCACGTCGACGCCGACCGATTGCAGGCCGGCGGCCACGGTGCGCTTGATCAGCCGCGCGAATTCGTGGGGCGCCGAGCTGACGGCGAGCCGCTTGCCGGCAGCGAGAGCGGAGCCGTAGGCCGTGGCGAAGCGGGCGGCGAACTCCGGCGTCAGATCAAGATTGGGCGTGCCGGCAACGCCGTAAGCGCTGTACAGCGGCTTGCCCAAGTGTTCGCCCCAAATGAACGAGGAGGTCAGCCGCGTATTTTCGCGGATTTGCTTCTTCGGCCATATTTTCACATGCGGCTCGACAACGGCTTTTGGGCCGATGACGCAGTGGCTCCCGACGACGCTCCCGTCGGCGAACCGCGCGCTTTCCTTGCAGAAGATCCGGCTTCCCAGCGTCGAACCGAGCAGTTCGTTCCGTTCGGCGATATGGTTATGATCCCATAGGATCGTCCGGCCCAGCACGCTTCCTGCGGACAGCACGTTGCCCTGTCCGATGATGCTGTACTCGCCGATCTCCACGCCGTCCCCAATCCGGCAGCCGTCGCCGATAAACGCCGGCCCGATCCATTTGACGTCCGGAGCGGCGGTGACGTTCTCGCCGACGTAAATGCCGGGTCGCAGCTCGGTGCCGCGGATGCGGACGTTCGCCTTGCGGTCGAGCATGTCGAACTGCGTCTGCCGGTATTGCTCCAGCGTGCCGATATCCGACCAGTAGCCGTCCGCGACATAGCCGTATAGCGGCTTTCCATCAGAGAGAAGGCCCGGGAACAGCTGCTGGCTGAAATCGTACGCGATGCCCGGCTCGAAGCGGTCCAGCACCTCGGGTTCGAGAATATAGATCCCCGTATTGACCGTGTCGCTGAACACCTCGCTCCAGCTCGGCTTTTCGAGAAAGCGGACGATGCGCCCGCCGTCGTCGGTCATCACGACGCCGTATTCGAGCGGATGCCGGGCCCGAGTGAGCACAAGCGTGGCGAGCGAACGCTTCTCTTGATGAAACCGGATTGCCTGGGTCAGATCAAAATCGGTCAGCGCATCGCCGCTAATGACGACGAACGGCTCGTCCAGAAACGGGGCGGCGTGCTTGACGCTGCCGGCGGTGCCGAGCGGCACCGTTTCTTCAAAATAATGCAGGCGGACGCCGTGCCGGCTTCCGTCCCCGAAATAATCGCGTATAACGTCCGGCAAATATTGGATTGTGACGGCAATATCCGTAATCCCGTGCGCCTCCAGCAGCTCGATGATGTACTCCATGCAGGGGCGGCCGGCAAGCGGAACCATCGGCTTCGGGAGATGGCAGGTCAACGGGCGAAGCCTAGTCCCTTTGCCTCCGGCCATAATGACGGCTTTCATACACATCCCTCCTTGCGGCGATCTGTCGTGCTGCGAATCTCCGGAGGGCCGGCCACTGTCACGAGCCGACGCCGGATGCCGGAGGCTTGCGCGAGCGAATCCGCTCCTCATACTGCTCCGCTACGGCGCCTGCAATGCGTTCCAGCGCATAGTGCCGTTCCAGCTTGAGCCGCGCCCGCTCCGCCATGCTTCGCCCGAGCTCCGGCTGCCGCAGCAGGTCGCCGACATGCCAGGCGAGCGATTCGACATGGCCGGGCAGCGCTTTGTACCCGTCAACGCCGTGCTCCACGAGCTCGGCGAGCCCGCCGGTATCCGACAAGACGACGGGGCATCCGTGCTTCATCGCCTCCAGGGCAACGATGCCGAACGGCTCGTACAGGCTCGGGATGACGCACACGTCGGCCGCACGGTACAGCGCCGCTTTCGTCCCGTCGTCAATGAACCCGGTGAAGCGCACGCGGTCGCCGAGATGGGCAGCCTGCCGCTTCAGCTCGTCCTCCATCGGCCCGGAGCCGCCGATGAACAGCACCGTGTCAGGCGCGCCCGACAAAATGTCCGGCATCGCGTGGAGCAGCGTCTGCACGCCCTTCTCGAAGACGAGCCTGCCGACAAAAACAAGCACGCGCCGCCCTTCAACATTGAACCAGCGTTTGGCGTCTTCCTGCGAATCGGCCAAGCTTCCGACAGGCTCCTCCAGCTTCACCCCGTTCGGGAAAACGAGCATTTTGTCGTCCGCTTGCCGGAACAAGTCCTGCACTTCCCGTTTCATCGCATGGCTGCAGACGAAGACGCGTTCCGAATCGTAGGTGAGCCGCCATTCGAGCCGGTGTATCCGGTTCGACAGGTCGGTATTCAGCCGTCCGTGATTCCGCCCCCATTCGGTGGCATGAATCGTGCAGACGAGCGGAAGGCCGTAGCTCATTTTCAGCTCGCGGGCCGTGTGGTACACCATCCAATCGTGGGCATGCAGCAGATCGATGCGCCCGCCGTTTTCTTTATAACGGACAAGATGATCCGTGAAGGCCAGATTCATCTCGAAGGTCCAATCGTAAAAGTCCGTATCGCCGGAATGCAGCACCGGAACGCGGTGCACGTACACGCCGCCGCGCTTCTCGAAATACGGCGCGCCGTCGTGCGCGCTCGTCACCACATGTACGATCGCGCCCTGCGCGGCCAGCGCCTCGGATAAATCGGCCACGGCGCGGGACAGCCCGCCGACCGTTTTGGGCGGGTACTCCCAAGCGAGCATGAACACGTTCGGGCTATGCTTCGTTTCCTCCAGGATTTGTCGGAAATGCTCCGCATCCGGCAGCAAAGGAACCGGCGACGCCCGGTGAATGGAAACGTAATCCCGATAGTCAATCCCGGGAAAGCAGTTGTCCTTCGCTTCCAGCTCCGCGACGAACGATTCGTTGACCACCTCTGCCTCGATTTGTTCGCACAGCAGCCGGAAGCAGCCGAGGTGGTCCTTCGTCCGGCGGCAGGCGTAATCGACGACCGTCTGCGAATCCATAATGAACGCCCAGTCGCTGCTTTGCGCTAGCATCAGCTCGCGGGCCGCTTGATTCAGCGCGCGCTTCAGGAGTCTCTTACCTTCCTCCAAATGCTCGTGCTTCGTGGCAAGCCGGATCATCCGCAGCTCGGCTTCGTGCAGGTGGCGGTAAATCCAATCGTTGTTCCCCTGCAGCCATACCTCCGCCGAAGCCATGCGGCCCCAGCTGGATTCGTTCACTTTGCCCGTATCGGCGACGGGGTACTCCCGCAAATATTCCGAAGGCGTTACCATCCGCAGCTCATACGGATCGTAAAACAGCTTGCGGCACAGCATCTCGATCCACAGCGGCCCTTCGTACCACCAATGGCCGAACAGCTCGGCGTCGTAGGGCGAGACGATGATCGGCTTGCGGTCCAAATGATGATGCCAATGCTCCGCCTGCTTTTGCCGGTTGAACAGAAAGTTGCCCGCATGCTCGGCGGCCTTGCTTCTTGCCCATTCCGGGTTGTACGGCTCGCGGTGTCCGTCTTTACCGGTGATGCGGTAATATTTGATGCCCGTATTGACCCTTTCGTGCGTAGGCAATACGTATGGGCGAATATGCTCCCACTCCGCCAAATCGTGCCAGCCAAGGTCCCAGCCGATATCCCGGTAATATTCCCGATAGTCGTAGTCGCCCGGATATCCGTTCTCCGCGCTCCATACCTGCTGCGACGATTCGGGATCGCGCGGAAACGCCGTGACGCCGTAGGGCGTCATGAGCGGGGCATACAGCTCGCGGTTCGGGCGCGGGGTGGCATAAGCGACCGCCGTAGCGTCGGCAAAAAAATAATCGATGCCGCACGATTTCAGCACCCGGTCCACCCCGGGGGTGAAGCCGCATTCGGGCAGCCAGATGCCGCGCGGCGGGCGGCCGAAATGCCGTTCGTAATCGCGGACGGCCGTGAGAATCTGGGCGCGAATCGCCTCTTCGGTTCGCATTAGCGGCAAAAAGCCGTGGGTTGCGGCGCAGGTGATGATTTCGAGCATGCCGAGATCTTGGTAATGCTTAAAGCGGGACACGATATCGCGTCCGCAAGCCTCGTAAAGCCGGCTCAGCTCGCGGAATCGCTTGGCGTACATGCGGGCGAGCGGCTCGAAGCGCTCGTCGCCCCGAAGCCGGACGATTTCCTGATCCGCCAGCCGGATCATCTTGGCCAGATGGACCGCGTAGCGTTCTTGCATCAGCGGGTCCGTGCACAGCGCCAGCAGCGTAGGCGTCATTGAGAAGGTGAGCTTGAATTCGATGCCTTCCGCCGCCAACCGACTGAACAGGTCGACGAAGGGAAGGTACGTTTCCGTCATCGCCTCGTAAAACCAGCGCTCCTCCATATAGTCGTCGCGATCGTAGTGACGGATATAGGGCAAATGGGCGTGAAGAACCAAAGCCAGATAGCCCTTCGGGTCCGGCTTCGGCTGGCCTCGGTTGAGCATAAACGAAGAACCTCATTTCATCCAGCTGTGGTAAGCGCTGAAATTCTCAAAATCGTACGGTCGTATACGAGCGGGAGTTTTGCCGGGCTCCCGTGCTTCCGGTACGGTTGGCTGCAGCGGAGCGCCCCACGGAGCGGGGCTGTCCCGCGGCGTGCGAACGGCGCCAGACCGCAGCAGCGGAACGAACTGCCGCCGGATCGTATAAACTCCGTAATCGACGGTCCATACGGTATCGGCCGAAACCCCATGAATGTACCAACGGTCCGCCTCCGGCGTCGTCTCGATATCGAAATGACGGTGCGCGTTGTTCCCGTTAAAGTACACGCCGGTAACGTCGTATACCCGCAGCACCTTCGGCAGCACGCCCCAGTCGCACTCAAAATGCTGCGAGCACAGCCAGCGCTTGCGGTTGCCGACTTCCCAATAAACGAACAGCGTATGGGCATCCCGGACCATCAGATGCAGCAGATCCTTCTCGTAGCGATCCGGCAGCTCGAATCCGGACGTCGGAATAGACCGCACGGCAAAGTCCTCCTTGGAAACGAACTTTATCTTTAACAGAATTTGCAAATCGCAGCCAATTTATGCACGCAGGAAGCGAGGGAACGACCTGCCGTTTCCGAGAAGGAAACATTTAACTAGGCATCTGCGAGGCGAAAAAAGAGGATTTTTGGCGCTCTTGGTCGAATAGATTAGGGATAGCGGCATGGGTCTTTTTTTTTTGTTGGTAAGAATGGATAAGCTTTTTGCAGTCTACAGCTGCGCATAAACGATTGACAATTCGCTAACGTCACTATAAAGCAAGGAGACCATGCGGCTTGGGATGCGCAAACATCGAGAAACCTTTTACAGGAAAATAACGTCAATATAGTTGGAATCGTCCTGGGTGACTTCAAATACGATTCGACTCACGCTTTTTCCAGTCAAAACGTTTTCCGATCAGTTTGCAATCATAGCCGTCATAGATTCAAAGTGGAAACAGGGGGACGAGGACGATGAGTTTTTGCTGCGGAGCCAGCATGTTGGGGACCAAAGGGACGCTAAGACATATCCGGACGCAGATTCATAACGTGCCGTTATTGTTCTGCCCGGTATGCCACCGTGTGGAAGTGCACCATCAGGTGGAAAACGAGTACGAGATCCTTGCCGAATACGCGCATGGAGACGGCGCGCCGGAAGTGGATTTCCAAGAGTACGTCGAGCATCGGGACGTTCAGGAGATGTTCGAGAACTGCGTCAATCACGAGAACGAAGAGCCGCTTGAGGTCGTTCGAAGCCAGATCGACATGGCGCTTGACCTGTTGATGGTGGCCAAAGAGATCGGCGACGCCGAATGGGAGCAGCAGCTCAAAAAAAGGCTGAACGTGCTCAGCCAGCGCCGTCACAAGCTGAAAAATAAAAAGACCATGCGTGGCCTGTCTTAAAAGTACCAAGCTTTTGCAAAAACGTCCCTTCTTCGCCAAGCTTCTTTGCAGGCAAAGACAGCGCCGGCAGCGGCGCCGTATGCCCATGTGAGCGTGGCGCTGCTGCCGCATGGCGATGCGGTCCGGCGCCCGGGCAAGCCTGCCGCGGCTGCGGCTTGGATAGGGACGTTTTTTGCGGCTGGCCCGGTTGGAAAACCCGTCCTGACACGCAAAAAAATTCCTTAAGAAATATAGGCGTCCAGCCTTCGAAATGACCCCCGTAATCGTATAAGCGACAGCGAAATTTTTAAGCAGAGAGGTGGAACGATTGCTGCTGGTTTTATTTAAGAAATTTCTCGGAAAACGCCAGGCACACCACTCGGATTCCGCGGATGCGCAAACGCCGGAACAAATCGTAATTTTGATTCAAGAAGGTGATCTACGCCTCCGCAATCAATTCATCACCGATTATCAACCTTATGTTGCGAAGGTAACGAGCAGATTTTGCAAAAGATATGTGGACCCGGCCCGGGACGATGAGTTCAGCATCGCGCTCGGCGCCTTCAATGAAGCGATCAATCAATTTTCACCGCAGGCCGGAAGGTCGTTTCTCGGATTTTCCGAGCAGGTCATCCGCCGGCGACTCATTGATTATGTCCGCAAGGAACAGCGCTTCTCGCAGCAAATTCCGTACAGCACGTTCGAGGTGGAGGACGAGGAGGACAACATCGTCAACCCGGTCGAAATCCATCAGGCTGTTGAACAGTACGAGAAGCAGAAGGGAATGGAGGAGCGGCGCAGCGAGATTATCGATCTGAACCGCTGTCTGTCCGAATTCGGTATCCGCTTCGGAGATTTGGTCGATGCTTCCCCTAAGCACGACGACTCGCGTCAGGCGCTCTTCGGTATTGCCAAGACGCTCTCGAATGACGGCGAGCTGATGCGGATCATGTTATCCAAGCGGATGCTTCCGATTAAGGAGCTGCTGGCTCAAGTGAAGGTTTCGCGCAAGACGCTGGAACGAAACCGCAAATTTATTATTGCTGTTGCTCTGATATATCAAGGACCTTATCCGTATCTCAGAGATTACTTACATATCAGAGAGGAACATGAAAAAGGGGAAGATGTCCGTGAATAAAGGGGTCGTGATGGAAATCACGGAAAAAAGCATCGTTGTGATGCGTCCGGACGGCAAGTTCGAGCGGGTGCCCCGCAAGAAGCGGACTTGCGAAATCGGCGAAGAGATCGTCTATGCGGATAGCGGCATTAATTGGAGAAGTCCTTCCGTCGCCGGCCGTTCGGCGATTGCGGCAGCCGTCGTTTTTGGTCTGGTATTGTTTGCCAGCTTCAATGGGAAGCTGGGCAGTCCCGAGGTGGTAGCCTACGTCTCGATGGACATTAACCCGAGCATCGAGATGGGCATTGACGCCAAAGAGAACGTGCTCGAGCTGCGGGGGCTGAACGACGACGGAGCGGTGCTGGCCCAGGCGGTCGACTACAAGGGGAAAACGCTGGAGGCCGTTACCTCGAAGCTGTTGGACAAGGCCGAGCAGGGCCCGCTTGCCAAGCAAGAGGCGGAGATCGTCATTGCCAGCACCGTCGTCGAGCCTAAAAGCCAGGTGAGCGATGCGGGCATTGCCGAGAAGCTGCGCAAGCAGGTGACCAAGCACATCCAAGAGGCGCACCCGACCAAAGTGGAAGCTTATCAGGTCGCCGCGTTCGCCGCGCCGCAGGAGGTGCGGGAGGCCGCCTCCCAGAACGGTGTATCGATGGGCAAATACACCGTATATTTGAATGCCAAAAGCAACGGAGAGAGCGTAACTCTCGACGAATTGAAGCGAGAATCGGTCCTGCAGATCTCCAAGCAGAAGCCGGAAGTGGCCAAGCTCATTCAACCGGATAAGCTTCCGACCAAAGCGGACATCAAGAAGATGGTGGAGGAAGAGAAGAACGGAGAGCTGGACAAGAAGCTGGAGGAGCAGCAGAAAGACCGCAAGCAGGACAACGGCAAGAACGGGAAAAATGGAAAGAACGATTCGAAAAACGACTCGAAAAACGACCCCAAGAACAACAACTCCAAGAACGACTCGAGAAACGATTCGAAGAACGATCCGAAAAAGCCCGGAAGCACGACCGGGAACGGCGGAAAAGACAAAAACAAGGACGACGATAAAAACGACGACAAGAACGGCAACAAGCGGGGCAGCGATAAAGACGACAAATCCGCAGATCATGGAAAGACGACGCCGGTCAATACAAGGCCGGGCAGTACGCCTCCTGCGGGCACGAAGCCGGGAACAACGAATCCCGGCACGTCGCGTCCCGGTGACAAAAACGACGACAAGAAGGATGACGACCGGAAAAAAGAGGACGATCGCCAAAAGAACGACCGTTCCGGTTCGAATTCGAAAGACCGGGAGGACGACCGGAAGAAGGAAGAGTCCCCCAAATCGAACGATGAGCGCCGGCGCGATGATGCAGACCGGCGCGTTGACGAATCTAAAAAGAAAGAGCAAGACCAACAGAAGGACCAGGATAAAAAGAAGGAATCCGACAGCAAGAAATCGGATGACGGCAACAATAAAAAGCAGGCCGGAGATTCGAAGAAAAAAGACGATAACAAGGCGGACGATTCCCGCAAAAAAGAGGATCGTCAGGACGAGGACCGGAAGAAGGATTAAAATCATATATCGCTCTATCCAAAAACCGTTACCGAGGCGATCACGCCGCTCGGGAAACGGTTTTTTGGGGTTTATTTCACATAAAAAAAGCCAGATGGCCCACCGATAAAATGTAAGAGTGGCGCTTAGCGATAAGGGGGGCGCGCACGAGACAAAAGTATAGTTTAAACATAGTAGCCAAGGAAGGTGTACAGATGCTAAGGAAAGCAATTACAGCAGTATCCATTGCAAGTCTCGTAATCGGGTCTTCTCTTTCCGGTATCGCGGCGGCGGACAATCAAGTTCCGGCTTTTGACGATCTGAAAGATCATTGGTCGAAGAGCGAAGTGGAGTATCTCGTACAGAAAGGGATCGTCGACGGGGTCATACAGAATGGACAACCTGCCATCCTGCCGGACCAAAGCATTACAAGAGCGGAGTACATCAAGCTGCTTGTCTCTACCCGCCAGGTGAAGCTGGCCGAACCGGCTCAGAGCTCGTTTAAGGACGTTGCTGCCTCCCACTGGGCGCTGAAGTACATCGAGGCGGCCAAAGCGAACGGATGGTCCGACGGGTATGAGGACGGGACGTTTAAGCCCGATAACAAAGTAAGCCGAGCGGAAATCGCTGCCTTGATGGTCCGCAGCTACAATCTAAGAATGCAGGAAGGCAATACGGTCGCATTCGAGGATACGGCAGGCCACTGGGCGAACCATTACGTAAACGTCGCCGCTTCGAACAAAATCGTCGAAGGCGATACGGTGAACGGCAAGCGCTATTTTTATCCGGAAAATGCGGCAACCCGCGCCGAAGGGATGGCGATGCTGACCCGGTACTTGAAAACAACGGAAACCGGCGCCAAAGATCCGAAGAAAGAGACGCCGGCTCCTGCGCCGTCAACGACCCCGGCCGCGGGTACATCCGGCACAACCAGTGGAGGAAGCTCCAGCTCCGACTCCGATTCGAGCTCGGATTCCGGCACGCAGAGGGTCACGCTGGATAAAGAGGCGATCCAAAATACGCTTGGCGGCGGCAACCCGGTGGAAGGGACCGACGACTTGAACAACAGGATCGCTTTGATCGGTCTGGACCTGAGCTCTTTTGGCGGAAGCCTTAGCGACATTTCGGTCAAATTGGAGAAGCCGAATACGGTATTCAGCCAGCTGTCCGTTCCCGGTTTGACGGGGCCTGTGGTCGAGTTCTCCACCAACGGGAAGTCGTTTGCGTCCGGCACGCTGACGTTCGATGTCGCCAAAGTGTCCAACAAACAAAATTTGGCGGCGGCGTATTATAACGAAACGACGAAGCGGTTCGAATTTTTGCCTACCGCGTACAATGCGGATCAAGGAACGCTGAGCTTTACGACGACGCACAATAGCAAATACGTGCTGATTGATAAAACGTCCTGGGAGCAAACGTTCCGGGCGCATCTCTCAACCGTAGTCGACGGTACCTACAAGCCGTATATCGATTTTGCCTTCATCATCGACAGCTCCGGCAGCATGAATGACACGGACCCTAAAAATTTGCGCAAAACGGCGGTTACGAGCTTGGTTTACGGCTTGAAGCACGATCCGGAGAGTCCGCTGAAGACGGAAACGGTAACGGTGGCCAAGTCGGTATACGAGGATGGGAAAGGGTATCACTTCGAATACCCGACCGTAACGAATCAGGTCTATTCCTTGAGCGACCGGGCGGCGATTATCGATTTTGACTCCGGAGTGCGAACGTACGCGACATTCTCGGCCCACAGTCAGACCGTAGCCGATGCGGTGTACCATATCGACAGCAACGGCGGAACGAATATTTTCGCAGGGGTTCGCGAAGCGGTGAAGCTGTTCGATACGTACGGAGACAACGGACAGCGGAAAATCGCCCTGCTGCTGACCGACGGACAAAACAACTTCGCGACGACCCAAGACGATCTGAACATGCTGAAAGAGGCATTCGAAAAAGGCATCACGATCATCACGATGGGACTGAGCAGAGATGCCGACCTCAGCCTGCTGAAGCAAATTGCCGAATATACCGGGGGGATGTACTTCCAGGTGCAGACGGCCGACGATCTTGAGGCGTACTTCAAGTCGGCGCTGGAGAACAGCTATCACGAAGATAAAGACCAGGACGGCTTGGACGACTTCTACGAGAAGACGGCCGGAATGATGCTGGAGAACGGCATGATCATCCGGACGAGCACCGATCCGCTCACCGGCAAGGACACGGACGGGGACGGTTTTACGGATCTGGAAGAAATGGGCCAGCCGGAGGATATGGTCATTACGGCGGATATGATGCCGGAAGGCAGCGCGCTGGTAGGCAAAACGGTGAAGGTATTCAAAAACTTCAAAAGCTTGCCGACCGACAAAAACGACGTGCCGAAACCGTAAGTGCATATGGTGAGTCATAGGATACAAAAAGCGGGTTTGCCTTTCGGGGCGGCCCGTTTTTTGCCGTTTCAGGAAAGAGAACAGAGGCGGTTAAGCCTGGGAGTCTGCGAGGGAGGCACGTTCCACAGACTGTTATTTTGGAGCCGGTTGCTCTATAATTAATTAAGGGAGAACATGTAATTTTTCCATGAGGGAGAGACTTGGATATGCGTTACACGACGTTCGGAAGCACGGGATACCGCGTCTCTTCGCTCGGCTTCGGGGCGATGAACTTGCCCGGTGTACCGCTCGAACAGGCCCGGGAGGCGCTGAATTACGCGCTTGACGAAGGGATCAACTACATCGATACGGCCGCAGCCTACCGCAACAGCGAAGAAATTATCGGCGAATGCATTTCGCACCGCCGTTCGGAATATTTTTTGGCGACGAAGACGGGGAAACGGGATTACAAGTCGGCCATGGAGGAAATGGAGCGCAGCCTGGACCGGATGAAAACGGACGTTATCGATCTGCTGCAGATTCATTATGTCAACACAGTTCAAGAGTTTAAAGCGGCAATGGAAGAGAACGGCGCATACCAGGCGGCGCTTGAGATGAAGCGCAAGGGGCATATCCGGTTCATCGGCCTGACCGGGCACCGGCCGGAGCTGCTTGCGAAATGGATCAGCAAAGGGCAGTTCGATCAGGTGCTGTTTCATTTGAACTTGGCGCAGCCGTTCGCTTTGGACGAGCTGATTCCCGAGGCAAATCGGCAGCAGATGGGGAAGACGGCAATGAAACCGCTGTCGGGCGGCTTTATCCAGCCGGTGTCGAAGGCGATTCGCTATCCTTACAGTCAGGACGTGCATGTGACGATCTCGGGCATGATCAGCGTTGACGAGGTGAAAGAAAATATCGCCGCGATGCGGGAAGAAGTCGGGGACGATGAACGGCATGAGCTGGAGGCGCTGGCAGTGGAGCTCGGAGCGCATAACTGCCGCCGGTGCAATTACTGCTCCTGTCCGATCGGCGTGACGATTCCCGACATTATGATTTCAAGTCAAGTGCGCCGGACGTTCGGCTTGCTGCCGAAGGGCGACGGGTTTTACCAGAAGCAAAAGGACAAAATATTGTCCTGTGCCGACTACGAGCCCTGTAAGGAGAAGGCGCTCTGCCAGCAGCAGTGTCCGTACCATCTGCCGATGCGGCAGGTCGTGATGGAGGCCGCCGGGTATTTCGGCTGAATTTTTCGGCTAGGGTGAAGGAAGAACTTTGCGGGGATCAGCGCCCGCTCAAATCGATAAGGAGTGACGAGAGTGGAGACGTTGGATCGTTATATTACGCAGGAGCTGAAGCTGCGCATCGTATTGGTGAATGAGGAGCGCTTTGGCGGGGCTGGAGTCGGCGAAGCCGGAAGCGAAGCGCCGGCGGGTGCGGAGGGAGACGCGGCGGAGGCCGTCGCGCTCGCGGTATTCGTCACGCCGGAGGCGCTGGCGGCGAACGCGTGGACGGC
>NZ_BIMB01000055.1 GCF_004000865.1 Paenibacillus elgii NBRC 100335
TCCCGCAGTCCAGGGGAAATCGAGTTTTTTTGCAGCTGGGGAGCCATCTAACTAAAGCTCGGGAAGTTTCTTCAGATGGCTCAGCTTATCCGGATTGTTCACGAAATACATCGTCCGGATTCGCGTGCCTTCGAATTCGAATAACATGGCGATGCGGGAGCGGGAGCCGTCAACTAGCAGTCCGGCTCCGCCATTGAACGATACGGGGACGCTCCGCGTCAGGACAGTGCCTTTGGACGCTATGCCGAGCAGAAAGGCAGCAATCCGGTCTGCGCCGAGAATCGGCCGGAGCGCCGCGCGCACCTTGCCTCCGCCATCGGAGTACAGGACGGCATCCTCCGTCAGCAGGTGGACGAACTGAAGCACGTCTCCCGTGCTGACTGCCTTCAAAAAGCTGCGGACAAGCGATTCCGATTCCGCGATGCCGGGCTGAGGGAGCAGGGGCTCCTCGGGATGCAGCTTTTGCTTCAGACGGCTGTATGTTTTACGGCAGGCGGCTTCGCTTTTGTCCAGCATGTCGGCAATTTCTTTATAGTCGTAGTCGAACACTTTGCGCAGGACGAAAATCGCCCGTTCAACCGGGTTCAACTGCTCCAGCAGCAGCAGGAAGGCAAAGGAAATGTCTTCGTTCCGGGCCGCATGCAGCAGCGGGTCTTCCTTGTCCGAAGTTTGCAGCGGCTCGGGAAGCCACGGCCCGACATATACTTCCCTGCGCGAGCGAGCGGATTTGAGCTGATCGATACAGCGGCGGGTAACGGATTTGCACAAATACGCCTTCGGGTTCTGAATCGCGCCCGGGTCTGTGCGGGATACGGCCAGAAACAGATCGTGGATGATATCCTCCGCTTCGGACACCGACCCCAGCATCCGGTATGCGATCGAAAACAACAGCGATTTATACTCGGTATACCAGTCTTCCAACGGAAGCTGCGTCATAGGCGGATTCTCCTTTGCGGTAAACATCGAACTGCCGGCTTCGGCAAGGTTCGCTCGTAAGAAAATAAGACGAGACGGCGGGCAGGTTTGTGACAAGTCCTTTCCATTGTAGCACGGATCGTTTTCCGGAGGCAGTGAAATCCGGGGTACTTGCAACGGCCGCCGGACCCTTTTAGAATGGGGGTAGTTTAGACGAGCCCGCGAAGCGGAATCGAGAAAGGAGCGGGTTAGCCGCTATGGACAAGCAAGAGATGACGCAGCCGAAGAAGAACGGGCTTTCGGATTTGCTGCTGCTGGACCGTTCGCAAGACGTAACGGAACAGGATGTGCTGTATCCGTTTGCGCTGGAGGAGCTGCTGTGCAAGCACGTGGGTGAAGGCGGGGCGTCAATGTGCCATCTGTGGCGTCACCCGCGCGCGTTCGTCATGGGGCTGCGCGACAGCCGGCTGCCCGGAGCGGCGGAAGCGGCTAGGTACTTAGAGGCGCAAGGCTACAATGTCGCCGTCCGCAATTCGGGTGGCGCGGCAGTGCCGCTTGATCTCGGCGTCGTCAACGTATCGTTGATCATGCCGAAGCGCCGGGCGGGGGAAATCGACTTCCGCGACGACTTCGAACGGATGTTCGAGCTGATCCGGCTGGCGCTTCAAGCGACCGGATGCGAAGTGAGCAAAGGGGAGATCGAAGGGGCTTATTGCCCCGGGGATTACGATCTGAGCATCGGCGGCCGCAAATTTTGCGGCATCGCCCAGCGGCGGCAGGCCCATGCGTACGTCGTGCAGGCGTTCGTGATTGCCGAAGGAGCAGGGGCGGAGAAAGCGCGGCAAGCGCGCGAGTTTTATGAGCGGGCTTCCGCCGGCGCGCAGGATATCGATTTCCCGCGGGTGACGATCGATAGTATGGCCAGCTTGGAAGAGCTGACCGATCTGGGCGAGGGGGCGGCGCTCAAGTTCATGGAGGCGGTAAAGCGGGTCGTGCGCGAGCGGCAAACCCCCGAAGGGCTGGAACGGGCGGCAGCGGGACTGTGGGTCCCGGAAGCCTCTCAGGTGAGAGAAATGGCGGCCCTGCTCCGAGAGCGCTACGGCATTCGCGGGAAGGAATCCGGCGGCGAATAAGAGGTCTGTAATGAATTCAGGTCAAAAATCGCTTCAGCATGCCCGGCAGTTCATTTTGCCAAAAGCCCCAAATGTGTTTTCCCGGCTTTTCTTCATAATGCAGCGAACAGCTTCTCGTGACGAGGAGCTGTTTTGTTTTGCGGTTCGCCTCCACAAAATCGAACGTACCGCGTTCCGTCGTCACTTCCGTTTCTTCGAGCCCAATAACCATGGATAGCTTCAGCCACGACAACTCGTCCTCGGCTTCGATCCGCTCTTGCGTCGTTTGTAAAAATGCGCCGGACAAGGATATAACTTGGCAAAAAAGGCTACGATAATCTAAGGCAAGATGCAGAGAAACGGTACCCCCGAGCGAATCGCCGGCCAAGATCCGTTCGTTCAAATCCGCGCGAACCGGGTAATGATCTTCTATAAACGGAATCAGCTCTTCGGCAAAAAACGCGCAGTAAGCGCCGAAACGCTCTCCTTCGGGTGCGTACTCGGAAGTGCGAACCTTTTTGTCTACGTCTACGCCGACGATGATGGCGGGCTCCACATTATCATCGAAGATAAGCCGGTTCATCGTGGTGGCAATGCGGCCGAAATTAAAAAAATCTTCGCCGTCCTGGCAATAGATGACAGGATACGACAACAGTTCGTTGTAGCCCGGCGGAAGGTAAACGCGCAGCGATCTTTCCTGCCCGAGAGCGTGTGAAAATACGGTTTCTTTTACGATAGTACGCTTGTAATACAAGCTGTCGTCCATGTGACAAACCTCACAGTGTATTATAATAGTTTTATGGATTTTATTAATCTGTATTATTATTTTTTAGAAACTGTTATATACGCCTAATCGAAAAGAATTCACATTTTACAAGTATGTTCTTGTGCAATTCACTAAAACAGGTTTATAATAATACTATAACAGAAATACCCCAATTTCGACATCCCTTCAAAATCTATCGCTGAGGTGAATATGGAAATGAGCAAGCCTTATGTTGTGGGCGTACAGGAAGTACAGCCGTTGTCCGTTCTGGGCACCGACGGTACCGTTACGAATCCCGAAGCTATGCCGAACCTGACGGATGACCAATTGAAAGAATTAATGCGCCGTATGGTGTTCACACGTACGTGGGACCAACGCGCTGTCAATTTAACGCGTCAAGGACGCCTTGGATTTTATGCGCCGGTTTCCGGCCAGGAAGCAACGATGGTCGGCAGCGAATTCGCGCTGAACAAAGACGATTTCATCTGCCCGGGCTACCGCGACATGCCCCAAATCGTATGGCACGGTCTGCCGATGTACCAAGCGTTCCTTTATTCGCGCGGACATCAGCACGGCGGACAAATTCCGCAAGACGTACACGTTCTTATGCCGCAAATCATCATCGGCGCGCAATATTTGCATGCGATGGGCGTGGCGATGGCGTTCAAACAGCGCGGGGAAAAACGCGTTTCCATTACGTACACCGGTGACGGCGGGTCGTCCGAGGGCGATTTCTACGAAGCGATGAACTTCGCGGGGGCGTTCAAGCTGCCGTCGATTTTCATGGTGCAAAATAACGGCTATGCGATTACGACACCGTTCTCCAAGCAGACGGCTGCGCTTTCTGTAGCGCACAAAGCGGTTGCTGCCGGTATCGAAGGCGTACAAGTAGACGGGATGGACGTGCTCGCGGTGGTGAAAGCCGTTCAAGACGCAGCAGAGCGCGGCCGCAAGGGTGAAGGCGCGACGCTCATCGAGGCGATAACTTATCGTTTCCTGCCGCACTCCATGTCCGGGGACGACCCGTCCAAATACCGCACGAAAGAAGAAACGGCTGAATGGGAGCTTAGAGATCCGCTGAACCGCTTCCGTACGTACCTCGTTTCCAAAGGCTTGTGGTCCGAAGAGGAAGAAGCCAAAGTCGTCGAGGATGCGAAAAACACCGTTGCTGAGCAGATCAAGAAGGCCGAAGAAACGGAAAAAATGACGGTTCCGGGCTTGATCGACAGCATGTTCGAAACGACGCCGCAGCATTTGGAAGAGCAAAAAGCGGATTACTTAGCGTAAAAGGGGAGGAACTTTCAGCCATGGCTCAAATGACAATGATTCAAGCGATCAAGGACGCGATGCGAGTCGAGCTCCAGCGCGATCCGAACGTGGTCATATTCGGGGAAGACGTAGGTAAGGTCGGCGGCGTATTCCGCGCAACGGAAGGTCTGCAGGCCGAATTCGGGGAAAACCGCGTATTCGATACGCCGCTTGCGGAATCCGCAATCGGCGGGATGGCGGTCGGGATGGCCATTCAAGGCTTCCGTCCGATCATGGAAATCCAGTTTGTCGGCTTTATTTTTGAAGCGTTCGACCAAATCGCCGTACAAGCGGCGCGCATGCGCTATCGTTCCGGCGGCCGTTACAACGCGCCGATTACGATCCGTACGCCTTTCGGTGGCGGCGTTAAAGCGGCAGAGCTGCACACCGACCCGCTGGAAGGGCTGATGGTGCAAACGCCGGGTATTAAAGTTGTTGTACCGTCCAACCCTTACGATGCGAAAGGGCTGCTCATTTCGGCAATCCGCGACAACGATCCCGTGTTCTTCATGGAGCATCTGAACTTGTACCGTTCGTTCCGCGCGGAAGTGCCGGAAGGCGAATATACGGTACCGATCGGCAAGGCAAATGTTGTTCGCGAAGGCTCGGACGTCACGATCATTACTTACGGCGCCATGGTGCACACTTCGCTCAAAGCGGCCGAGGAGATCGAGAAAACGCGCGGCGCGAAAGTCGAAGTTATCGACCTGCGCACGTTGATGCCGCTGGACATCGACACCATCGTTGAGTCGATCAAGAAAACGAATCGTGCGATCGTTGTACAGGAAGCGCAAAAGACCGCAGGTATCGCCGCGGAAGTCATCGCGCAAATCAACGAGAAGGCAATTCTTCATCTCGAAGCGCCGGTGCTGCGCGTAGCGCCTCCGGATACGGTGTATCCTTTTGCGCAAGTCGAAGATCAATGGCTTCCGAATCCGGCCCGTATCGTCAAAGGCCTGAATCAAGTATTGGATTTCTAATATCTTACTAAGAAGCAAGGACGGTGAGCGACCGATGGCAAACTTTGAATACCGCTTTCCCGAGCTGGGCGAGGGCATCCACGAAGGCGAGATCGTGAAATGGCACGTAAAACCCGGCGATACGGTAAATGACGAAACGATCCTGATGGACGTTCAAAACGATAAATCAACGGTGGAAGTACCTTCTCCGGTAGAAGGGAAAATCATCGAGCTCAAGGTCTCCGAAGGTACGGTATGTACGATCGGCGACGTGATCGCCGTCATCGAAGTGACCGGCGAGGTGCCGCAGCAGGCTCATGGCCACGGCGAAGCGCCGAGCGCTGCTCCGGCGGCAGTGGAAGCTCCGGCCGCGCAAGGCGGCGCAGAGTGCGCGGTTGGCGGTGCCGTAGCGGCGAACGTGAACGCCTCGAAGCTGGATACGCCGATGGCCGGCGGAGCCCAAGCGGCAGGCGACGAGCGCGAAGTGCTCGCGACGCCAAGCGTGCGCAAGCTGGCGCGCGAGAAGGGTGTCAACATCGCGGAGGTTATCGCGACAGGCAAAAACGGACGCGTGACGCGCGAGGACGTGCTTGGCTTCACGCCGGGCGGCGCGCCGAAAGCGGCTGAAGCACTGGCGGCAGCGGCTCCGGCAGCAAGCGCGTCGGCGTCTTCGGCAGCAGCGCCGGTCAGCGGCGACCGTGAGGAAGAGCGCGTACCGCTGAAAGGCATCCGCAAGGCGATCGCGAACGCGATGGTTAAGAGCGCTTATACCGCTCCGCACGTAACCCTGATGGACGAAGTCGATGTGACCCGCCTCGTCGCGCTGCGCGAAAAAGCGAAGCCGGTTGCGGAGAAGAAGGGCGTCAAGCTGACCTACTTGCCTTTCATCGTGAAGGCATTGGTAGCGGCGGCTCGTCAATTCCCGGCGATGAACGCCATGATCGACGAAGAGAAGCAGGAAATCGTCTACAAAAAGTACTACCATGTCGGCATCGCGACGGATACGGACAACGGCTTGATCGTACCCGTCATCCAGGACGCGGACCGCAAAAATATTTGGACCATTGCCGGCGCGATCAAGGATCTTGCCGTACGCGGCCGCGAAGGCAAGCTCGGTCCGAGCGAGCTGAAAGGCTCCACGATCACGATTACGAACATCGGCTCCGCCGGCGGCATGTTCTTTACGCCGATCATCAACTTCCCTGAAGTGGCGATCCTCGGAACGGGCCGCATCAGCGAAAAACCGGTCGTCAAAAACGGCGAAATCGTCATCGCTCCTGTTATGGCGTTGTCGCTTAGCTTCGACCACCGCATTATCGACGGCGCTACGGCTCAAAACTTTTTGAACTATATCAAGCAGCTGCTGGCAGATCCGGAACTGCTTGTCATGGAGGTGTAATCCAAGATGGTAGTAGGAGACGCATCGATTGAAATTGACGTTCTGGTCATTGGGGCCGGCCCCGGCGGTTATGTAGCCGGTATCCGCGCGGCTCAGCTTGGCAAAAGCGTGCTGATCGTGGACAAATCCGAGCTTGGCGGCGTGTGCCTGAACCGTGGCTGCATTCCGTCCAAGGCGCTGATTTCCGCGGCGCATCATTTTGAAGTGATGAAGCATGCCACGTCGATCGGGATTTCGGCGGAGAATGTGACCGTCGATTGGACGAAGATCCAGGAGTGGAAAGACGGCATCGTCAAGAAGCAAAGCGGCGGCGTAGGGATGCTGCTGAAAGGGAACAAGCTGCAAATCTTTAACGGTGAGGCGCTGTTCATCAACGAGCATGAAGCGCGCGTCTTCAACGATAACGAAACGGCGCGTTACCGTTTCAACCACTGCATTATTGCGACAGGCTCCCGTCCGATCGAGCTGAAGGCATTCCCGTACGGCGGACGCATTCTGTCCTCGACCGAAGCGCTGTCGCTGAGCGAACTGCCGAAGAGCCTTGTCGTCATCGGCGGCGGCTACATCGGTATCGAGCTGGGACAAACGTATGCCAAGTTCGGCGCGAAGGTGACGGTGCTGGAAGGCTCCGATTCCATCCTGCCGGGCTTCGAAAAAGAACTGTCGCAGCCGGTAGCGCGCAACCTGAAAAAGCTCGGCGTCGAAGTCGTCACCGAAGCGATGGCTCAAGGCTGCGAGCAAACGGACAAAGACGTGACGGTAACCTACACCGTCAAAGGCGAAGAGCACAAAATCACCGCGGACTATGTGTTGGTTACCGTCGGCCGCCGTCCGAATACCGATGGCGACTTGTCGCTGGAACTCGCAGGCGTACAGGTTGGCGAACGCGGCTTGATCCAAGTCAACGAAAAATGCCAGACGAACGTTCCGCATATCTACGCGATTGGCGACATCGTACCGGGCATGGCGCTCGCTCATAAAGCTTCGTACGAGGCGAAAGTGGCGGCAGAATCCATTGCCGGACTGCCGAGCGTTGTGGACTACAAAGTTATTCCGGCCGTCGTCTTCTCGGATCCGGAAATCGCCGGCGTAGGCCTCAGCGAGACCGAGGCGAAAGCCAAAGGCATCAACGTGTTCACCGGCAAGTTCCCTTACGGGGCGAACGGCCGCGCGCAATCGATGAACGTCACGGACGGCTTTGTGAAGCTCGTCGGCGACAAAGACACCGGCCTTTTGGTTGGGGCACAGGTTGTAGGAGCGGAAGCTTCCAACCTGATCGCAGAGATGACGCTCGGCATCGAGATGGGCGCTACGCTTGAAGACATTGCGATGACGATTCACGCGCATCCGACGCTTGGCGAAATCACGATGGACGCCGCCGAAGGCGCGCTCGGCCATCCGATTCACCAGCTTGCCAAAAAATAAATTCGTATATTCGAAACCCGAAGCAAATGCAGCTTAGAGCTGCGTTGTTTCGGGTTTTTTTAATAGCAAAATGGTCACGGTACTGAATTTGAAACTTTGCTCCTACTCCCAGTGACTTATTTACATATAATCTCATAATGGTAATATAAAACTATATAACCATAATTTTCATTTTCGTCAAATTTAATGTGCAGGAGTGTGTATCAAATGAGCTTGGGGTTTAAAAGATCGAGGTTTAAAGAAGTAATGGCAATTCTGCTGACTGTTGTTTGTTTCACGGGTCTGGGCACGAGGGAAGCCTTGGGCGGACCCTGGCAGACGACATGGGATTGCAGTGATGCGCTCTATCATTGTCAAGCGGCGGATCTAGTGCCCGATCTTGCGCAGCGAATGGACACGGTTGAAATCTACGTTCCCGAAGGACAAGTAATCTCATATCACTATAAGGATTCAAGGAAGAAGACGTATGATATTTCAAAGACGGAAATTTTAGTTTTATATTTGGAATCGGGTACTCCGGTACAAGTTGCCTCTGCGGTTGTTCCTCAAGGAGGCGAAGCCAATGGGGAATTTATCGCGCCGAAATCGCAATACTATTATCTTTCTATGGAATGTCGGTACTCAAGCGATTGCGATGGCAGAGGTTACTTACGAACATCGAAATGACATGATGCGGCCTCGCTAAGCGAATTGCTCCGTCTTTTATGATACAAAATGTATCAAATCATAAGTCGCAGCTTAATTTCTTCAACCCGGAAAGAATGGGGGATACTTCCGTAGCCGATCAATGTTCTGAAATTTAATAATTCAAAAGGATGGTGTATGAAATGAGTCTGTGGTTCAAAGAAAAAGCGGTTCAAAAAATAGTCGTAGTGCTTTTCGTTCTTGCGCTTTCAACAGGCTTGGGCACAAGGGAAGCTTTTGCTTACGTTACGTACAATTGCAGTGACGAGTTCTATACATGTCAAGGGGCATTCCTTCCTCCAGGCTATGGAGAGTCACAAACCCGATCCATTTATGTCAAGGAGGGAATGGTAATTGATTATGGCTACTTAAGTCTCAATACGACGTCCGAAAGCGTTTATAGTACGACTGTTTCTCTCGTGAGTCTCTATGACGGTGTCGTCAAATCCGAAGTCGTTGTGCCTCCGGAAAAAGGCGCCGGGGGATACTATACTGCAACCAGAACAGACTGGTATTCTCTTAAGTTTGAATGCGAAACGGATCATGCGATGGAATGCTATGGCGACGGTTATTTAAGAGTGCCAATTGAACCATAAATAATGGAGCGTTGGAAGCGGGCCGTCCCGGCCTCAGCTTGTCGCCCGTTCCAAAGCTTCCAAATACGCATAAGCCTCTTCGTTCGAATGGCCGCACATCTCCTCTGAGGCCCGCAGGTTGCCGCATACGGCCGGGCGTTCCGGACTCCCGAACAATCCGCAGCGGTTATCCGCTGTGAGCTGGGTACAGCGAACCCCGGCAGGCTTGCCTTCCGGCATGCCCGGAATCGGGGAAGAAATCGATATAACGATGCAGCAAGCGGCGCATCCGACTCGGCATTCCATAGTTCTTACCTCCTATTTTTTTGCGCTTCAACCACGCTCTACGACTCATTTTCTTATTATACCATATTCGTTAAGAAGATCGGGGAAGCCAATGGGCTTTCCCTTTTTTTATTAGAAATACACTATTAAAAATGGAAATAAATAATAAGTAGATAATTTTATCCCACCAAAGTTGAAATGTATACCTGTGACGCGCCATGGCGCGATTTTATAATAAAAGCAAGGTGAAGGTCACCGATACAAATATGGAAATAGGGGGATTCCCAGATGAAGAAAAGTGTACTTTGTTCCGCAAGCGCAGCGCTCTTGCTGACCACCGTACTGGCAGGCTGCGGCAGCTCTGCGCCGGCAGCGAATAACGACAAAGACAAAGGCGCAGATCCTGGCAAGTCGGCTGCCGGTACGGAGGCGAAGGCCGGCTCGTTCCAAATGACGGTGCGCCACATCAACGTCCGGGACACGGCGAAATCGACGCTGGAGCTGCTGCAAAAGGTGACGGCGAAAACGGAGCAGGACGTTCCGGGACTTAAGCTGAACCTCGACGGCGTCGAAGATACCGTCAACCGCGATGTGAAGCTGAAAGCGGAAATGTCCTCCGGCAAGCCGCCGCACATTTTCAACTTATTCGGCGGTGCGGACACCCAGAACTATGCCAAGGCAGGCCACTTGCTCCCGTTGAACGATATTCTTAAAGAGCTTGGCTTGTCGGACCAATTCTACAACCTCAGCGAATTTACGGTAGACGGCAAAATCTACGGTCTGCCGGAATCCGGTTACGTGGAAGGGTTCTACTACAACAAGAAAATGTTCCAGGACGCCGGCGTACAGGTTCCGAAAAACTGGGAAGAATTCCTCAAAGTCTGCGAAGCCTTGAAAGCGAAAAAAATTACGCCGATCGCACTGGGCGGCGGACCGGAAAGCGCTTGGGCCATCAACATGCTCGGCAACAGCTTGTTTGTCGGCTTAGGCGGTACCGAGCTGCAGGAAGGCTTCAAACCGGGCAAAACGAAGTGGACTGACGCTCCGGTTGTAGAAGCGTTCAAGAGGATGAAGGAATTGAAGGAAAAAGGCTATATCGATCCTAACGTGTTGGGACTGAAATATGCCGAAGGTCAGGCGAAGTTCTACACAGGCCAGGCGGCCATGCTGTTTGACGGCACGTGGGCGACTTCCGCGGTGCTTGACAAAGAAAAATCGACCGTGAAAGACAATGTCGGCTTCTTCCGTCTTCCGGAGGTTGGCGGCAAAGGCGACGGCTACATCAACGGCGGCTGGAGTAACGGCTACGGTTTCTCCGCTCACTTGAACGAAAATGAAATGAAAGCCGTGAAAACATTCATCAAAAACTTCTACACGGTTGAGAATCAAGCCGATCAACTTAACAAAGCGAACCGGATTCCGGCCATGAAAAACGTTAAAGGCTCGAATGACGCGCATCCGCTGGTTAAAGAAATCAGTGACGTTCAAGGGTCGTCCAAAGGTGCATTCCCGGCGTTCGACGCTTTGGTTCAGCCGAAAGTGAAGGTAACGCTCGAAACTTCGATGCAAGAGCTGCTTGGCGGACAAATTGCACCGGAGAAAGTAGCCGAACGCATGCAAAAAACGCAAGAAGAAGCAAATAAAGCCGACGGTGAAAAAAAGTAAACAGCTAAACGAGGGTGCCGCCATCGCGCGGCGCCCGCATTTTGCTATCGGAGGGTGATCCATGAATAAGGTGCTGAGGAATCCGGTGGCCTACTTAATTTTTGTCGTCCCGGCCCTGGTTTTGTATGTGACGTTCTATATTGTCCCGCTGTTCTCGTCCTTAAGATATTCCGTCACAAGCTGGAACGGGATTAACGAACCGGTGTTCAACGGAATCGATAACTTCCTTAAAGCGCTCCAAGACGAAAAGTTTTGGATCGGATTTAAAAATAACGTCTATTTTGTCGGGTTCTCATTAATTATTCAAGTACCGATCATTATCGCGGTCGGCATTATCATCAGCAGGGCGAAGAAGATGCTGGGGCTCTATAAAGTATCGGTATTTTTGCCGAGCGTGCTGTCGACGGCTGCGGTCGGGATTATATGGCAATTCATTTACCAACCGGATGCCGGGCTGCTTAATCAGCTTCTCCGCGTTACCGGTTTCGCCGATGTGGCCAAGCCGTGGCTCGGTAACCCGGATACGGCGATGACTGCGGTGCTTGTAGCGAACGCTTGGCAGTGGACCGGATTTTATATCGTTCTGGTGCTTGCAGCCATCTTCGCGATTCCTTCGGAAGTGCTGGAGGCGGCGGAAATCGACGGCGCCGTCGGCTTCAAGAAGGCGTGGCACATTACCGTGCCGCTCATTCGATCGGTCATCGTCGTCGTCATGCTGCTGTCGATCACAGGCGCGATGAAGGCGCTGGATATCGTATTGATTATGACAAGCGGCGGGCCTTTCGGCAGCTCGGAAGTCATGGCCACGTATATGTACAAGCAGGCGTATTCAGCCGGCGAATACGGTTACGCGAATGCCATTGCGATTATCATTTTTGTGTTTACGTCTGTCGTCACGCTTATTTTCCATCTGTTCACACGCAGGGTAGAGGAGGTTAAATACTGACATGAAGAAAGCGTTGGCCAAAAGTATTCCTCATCTCGTCCTGATTCCGTATGTGCTTATCGTCGTCTACCCGATCTACTTCATTGTGATCTCGTCTTTAAAGAAAAATAACGAGATCATCACGAATCCATGGGGACTCCCTTCGGAGTTTTCCTTTTCGCACTATGAGAGCGCGCTGACGAATTCGCATTTGGGCACGTATTTTATTAACAGCCTTTATACCGCTACCATCGCTACGTTCGGGTCCTTGCTGCTCGCCATGGGGATCGCCTTTGCGGTCACGAGAATGCGGTTTCCGTCGCTCAGCAAGCTGGTGTACGGGCTGCTGTTGCTCTCGCTGCTCATTCCTCCCGCTTCGCTGCTGATTCCGCTGTATATTATGGTGAAGGACATGGGGCTGTACAACACCCCTTTGGCGCTCATTATTCCGTATATGGCTTTCGGGATCCCGTTAACCGTCTTTGTCGTGGCCGCTTTCATGAAGGCGATTCCTACCGAGCTCGAAGAGGCCGGCGTCATGGACGGGCTGTCCGCTTACGGCTTGCTGTTCCGGGTTGTGTTCCCGCTGTCGCTGCCGACGCTTGTGACGGTGTTCATCATTAACTTCCTCGGCCATTGGAACGAATACGTCATGGCGAACCTATTCCTGTCTACGCAGACGCTCCGGACGCTGCCCGTGGCGGTCGTCGGGTTTGCGGACAAATTCAACATGAACTACGGCGCCCTGTGCGCTTCGATTAGTATCAGTGTCATCCCGATCATTATCATCTTCATCTTTTTGCAAAAGCAAATTATTGAGGGCGTCACGGCGGGCAGTGTAAAGGGGTAATCACCCCTTCTGCCCGCCTTCGCTGCGTCAAGGGCGGGGTATCTGCTTCCGGTCGCTGCTCCACCCCACAAAGTGAAGTTGAATCGGGGAAGCTTAGTCCGAGTACTTTGCGGGGACCCCGGGTCTGCAGGAAATTATTATTAGAAGCCGCTTAGCAGCGGGTATTTCCCGCAGACAAAGGCGAACGCTATTGCTCCTCCAGCAGATACCCCGCCTCAGTATGTATCTCTAATTCCAGCCAAAAACCTCTTTCTAAAACATTCAAAATGAAAAGACCTCTAAGAAACGAGGTCTTTTCGCTGTCGTTATATTTTGCCTAAGCTGAGCATTAGCCGATAAATCATGGCCGCTGCCTGAGCGCGGGAGGAGGGCTCATTGCCGGCGAATCTGGTTTCTTCCACTCCGTTAATGATGCCTTTATCGAAGGCATAGGCTACGAGGGAGCGCCCTTTCGGGGTAAGATTATCGATATCCTTGAAAGGAAGCTCGACGTTCCCGCTCGGAAGCTCAATTCCCAGAGCCTCCACCAGCATGGAAACCGCTTCTTCGCGGGTGAGCGGCTGTCGAGCGTCCTCTTCTTGGGCACGCTGGCGCCAATCCGTTTCTTTTCCCAATACCCGGTCCAGCATGACCGCAAATTCGGCCCGTGTCACAGAATCGTCGGGAACGAACGAATCATCCGTTTTCCCTGCAATCACGTGTTGGGAGGCAAGAATCTCCATCTCATTCCGCCCCCAATGCCCGGCTATGTCGGCAAACGTTCGGTGATATTCCAATGCCGCATATGAGCCTGGGCGGGAAAGGGTGCCAACGAGCCCGTCGCCGTTGCGGGCGGACGCTCTGTCAAAGCTCCATCCGGTTTCCCGGTCTTTGCGGTACAACCCTGCTTTTTGCCCGGCGGCTGTCTTGCTGTCGAGCTTTAAGGTAAGGGTAATCGGTTGGCCGAAGACGTCATTAGAATGGTAGACGGATACGATCGGTGAAACTATGGTCGCGCTTCTCGTCGCCATCGGTTGAATACCGCCTAACCCTTCGGCGCTGACGGCCATATTGATTTTCAGACCTTCCTTAGTTCTAAACTCCGAGAGCGCAGCATTCGGAATTTCGATAGCGAAAGAGCTGCCGGTAATGATCATCCGCTTGCCTGAGGCCAGTAAACGATCGGTGGTGGCCGGGTCCAGTTCAACGATAACGGAATGAAACTTGGTCAGGCTGACGGAAGTGAAATTCATCGTTATGGCTTCCGTTTTTCCCTTGGCCAATTGGCGCTCTATTTCATCCTTGGAGATGGAAATGACCGCCGTCTCCACTCCGTTATTCGACGCTGCCTTTAAGTAACCGATAATTCTGCCGTCGTCCATGATTTTCAGCCGATCATCCACCTTCGGTCCGGTGGTAAATGACGACGGCGGCAGTGCCGGGGCCGACTCAGAGTCTGATTCTGAATCCGGTTCCGGTTTTGGTTCCGGCACAGGTACAGGCTTCGGCTCAGGCTTGGGTTCAGGTTTCGGTTCCGGCTGTGGCCGTGTTTCGCTTTCCACCGTAATTGCAGCCGATGTTGAAGCACCGGCATAGGTGATAAAAATAGTCGTTTGTCCCGCCTTGATCCCGCGAACAAGGCCCGTCTGATCTACAGTCGCAACTTTGTTATCCGAAGACGTGAAGTTCAGCCCCGAAGTCACGGGAATTGTCTTAAAGCCTCCGTTCGAATACACATCCGAATAGACGTTGGAATATACGGAGGCCGTCACGCTTAGCCGGACTGTGTCGCCCGCTTTCAACGCCGCTTGGGAAGGAGTGACGGCGATGGAGGCCACACCCGGAGGCGGATCGGCGGGAACGCCGGTGATTTTGTTGATTTTGGCCCGAATCATGAAATTGCCGATCGTCGTCGAACGCGACCATTGATCGCCGTCCTTTTTCCAAGAGCGTTTGAAGTTTTCACGGTTATTGTCAACGGCCAAGCCGGGAACATCCGGGTACACTCCGGTTTGCAGGTAGGCTATGTAAAAGTCGCCGTTAAGAATGACCGGGTTTTGAAAAGCAACGTCGGTCCATGTGCCGTCTGTTTTGGCTGTTCCGTCATAAGGTCCCGCGACCATTTTCCCCGGGATGCCATCGATCGGATCGGCTTCATAGATCGCATATTGGAAGCGGGTTCCTCCCGGTGCCGGCCAACCTTCGTTCCAAAAGAAAAAGCGCGCCCCCGTCACCTGCGAAGGGCTGTCCGTCGTCATCCGCACCGCATAGCCGTTCCCGGCGACGTGATACGCAAGCGCGTTATCCGCCTTGCCGCTATCGTAGGCCAGTTCATTCGGAGTACCGGTAAATGATTGCAGTCTTACAGGTTGGACGAGCGTTTGATCTCCCTGCACATGAATCGGCGTGTTTTCGGATAAGTAGCCGAGCGCGGAAATCAGCAGGGTATAATCGCCTTCATACGCTTCTATGGAAAATGTTCCCTGCACATCAGTAATTGCAGGTGTCGTTCGAAGATCCTCCATCGTTCGGACATTGGCGCCTGCAATCGGTTTTCCTGTCTGCCGATCGGTAATTTGCCCTGTTATCCGTCCCTTGGCCAAAGGCTGCAGATGGAAGTCCGCCTTGACGGTGCGGTCCTTTTGAATGCTGACCGTCCGGGTTACGGGACGATAACCGTAAGCTTCGACACGCAGCGTGTAGTCTCCGGGCGGGTGTTTCAGCGTATACCGGCCGGTTCCCGTCACGGTTTTCGTCGAGCGGTCCGTCTCAAGCACCGTGACGGTAGCGTCGGCGGGCAGAGAAGACGCTGCTGCGTCGATGCTCTGCAAGGAAAAGCTCTTCGTAGCGCGCATGGCTTGCAAAGAAGGCCTGAAGCCCGACCGCGCCGGCTGCTCGTCATCGTTAGCGTTAGCCTGGCTTGCCGATTTCGATTTGACCGGAGGCGTTTCTCTTACTTCGAAATCGTCGATGTACCATCCTGCGCTGCCTATCGAATTTTTGCTTATAAGATGAAAACGCACTTTGATTTTGTGACCGACATAGTTTCCTAGCCCGATTTCTTCCAAAACCCAAAATCTTGTCGGCTGCTTTGGATATTGAGCGATTTTGTCCCATGTCGCGCCGTTATCCTTGCTGACTTCGACATACGCTTTATCGAATTCGTCCAAATCATGCCACTGCTGAAAATAGACCGAGGCAGACTGTGCCCGAGTCAGATCGATTTCAGGGGAGATCAGGCTTTGGTCGCTGTTCTTCGCAAGCTCACTCGACAGTCCGGTTCCCCATACATTCGGCCCCGAAATGGCGTTCTTGGGTCCGCGAGCCAGATTGGGCACGCCACGCTCCCACTGATCGTTGTTTCCGCTGTGCGTCCAGCCGTTGTCATCGGGGCCGTTAAAGTCGTCGGCGAACAATTCTTTGCCGGCCGTGAAGGTCCAGGACACTTCGTTCGACGGTTCGCTTAGAACATTGCTCTGGGTTCGGGTTTTAACCGTATAGTAATAAGTGCCTTTTTGCGGTGTCGGCAGCTCCCCGTAATTTTGCGAGCGGCTTGTTCCGACCTCTTGATAATTGCCGCCCGGCTGCGTGGAGCGGTAGATGACGTATTCTTTAATTTTTCCTTCCGGCGATTTGTCCCACTCGACGATCACTCTTCCCGGCGTGTTGCTTCTTATCTTAACGTGAGGCGCCGGGGGCGGGGCCGTTTCCGGGCCGATCAGTTCCAGATTGTCGATGTACCATCCGAAATCGCTGCCGTATTCGCCGTTCAAGTTAAAGGCGACAAACACTTGCTCACCGGCATAAGCCGATAAATCGAGGTAATCGGTTTTCCAGCCGTAGCTTTGAAAGTCAAAGTGTTTGACCCGATCGAAGGCAAAGCCGGTTTTGCTGGAAGCGACGAAAATTTCGGCCTTATCGAAAATCGCGCTCATCCAGCTTCCTAGTTTGTACCAATGCGTGAAGGACAATATCGTATGCTGGCCGTCTCTTAAATCGATAAGGGGCATCACGACGAAGCTCTTGGTTCCGACGGGATATTTGCCGTCCAGTTTCGTAGCGAGCACCTTGGTGCCGGAATACGCTTTGCCGGGACCGCTCGTCGGCGTTCCCCATTCCCAGATTCCGGTATCGCCGCCAAATTCAAAGCCTTGGATATGTTCTTCGAAATTTTGCTTATAACCGAGCTTGACGCCTTCGGAGATTTCAATGGACCAAACCGTCGTTTCCGTAGAATTCCCGCCAAAATCCGTCGCTCGGAGCTTATAGTCTATGCCGGGAACTGTCAGCATCAATTTCGGAATATCGGCTTCATACTGGCCGTCCTTCGCATTGCCCGATACGAGCTTCATCGGAACGGATGTCCAATCGTCCGCGCCCTTCGCCCGAACCGACACTTCCGCGCCGGTTATGCCCGTCTGGTCTTTGACACCTGCGGCAACGGTCAGATCCATCACGTTAAAAGCCAGCGGAATAGGCGTATGTGCAATAACCGGCAGATCGGCATCCTTCCCGTCGATCGAGATTATGCCTTCCACGGTGCCGATCCCTTGCTGCAAGGACGATACGGCATTCAAGGCGTTGATCAGCCCCCATCCGTAGCCGTTGCTGGGAACTTGAGGATAGTCGTTGTCCGTTAGCGGAACCGCCGTTTCCTTTAAAATGGCTTCCACTTGATCGGCGGTTAACGAATGGTTGGCCTGCAGCAGCAGGGCGGCTACCCCGGCGGTATGAGGGCTTGCCATGGACGTGCCGTTTAAAGATTTGTACCCGCCCCCGGGCACGGAAGAGCGGATGCTTACGCCCGGCGCCGCCACTTCCGGTTTTACCGTTCCGTAAGGCGAAGGTCCGCGCAGAGAGAAAGCGGCCAGCTGATTCTGGTAATTGACGGCTCCGGTGGAGAACGATTCAGGATAATTGGCCGGAGCGGTAACGGAACCCGGCCCGCCGTTATTGTCCGGAGGCTTCGTATTCCCCGCGGAGAAAAAGGCCATGATGTTAGCTGCCCGCCACGACTTGACAATGTCCCGGAAAAATTCGTTTTTTCCTGCCGGAATATTCCCCCAGGAATTGTTCACGATATCGGGAGCCAATTCGGGGTGCGCATTACCGTGCTTATCCTTCGGCGCCAAAATCCATTCGCCGGCATCCAAAATGGCCGAATCCGTCGTTTGGCCATTCGAATCGAATACTCGGGCGGCCATCCATTTGGCCTGCGGCGCTACCCCGATCCTATTGGCGCCTTCCGGATCGGAGCCGACCATGGTGCCCATCACGTGAGTGCCGTGGCCGTCGCCGTCGTAAGGCAGCTTTTTCATCTCGAGCGTGGCGTCATACCAGTTCAATTCCGGGCTAACGATATTTCCTTGCGCGTCGAACCCCCTCCATTTTCGTTGGAGCGCGGGATGGGTATAATCGACGCCCGAGTCCATATTCGCCACGACGATTCCCGTTCCGTCAAAACCCATTTGCCAAGCTTGCGGAACGTTGATATTTTTCAGGTTCCAGGGGATGTTGTCGGGGCCGGCCGGTTGCGGCAGGGCACGTCCGTCCGCTTGCTCCGGCGCTTTATTCAACTGGTATACCTGGTTTGGCAGCACCTTTTCCACATCGGGGCGGGAGGCGATTTGCTCCATGACCTCTTTGGTGCTCGTGACCGCCATTGCGTTTACGATGAAATAATGTTTATAGTCCTTGACTTGCCCGTTTTTTTCCATTTGCTCCAGGTCGCTTGAGATGCTGGCTTGGGCACGGTCCGCCGTATCCTGCAGCGTATGTATAACCGTATTTCTGACGGACGCTTTCCGTTTGGCGGACGTTTCTTTCATGATTGAGGACCGCTGCCGGGCTTGGGTGGAGATCCGCTCGACATCGACCTGGTCTTTAAATTTCACAAGATAGGAGACAAAAGCGTTTTGATCAAATGCCTCTTGAAGCTGCGCATCGATTTTCTCTGCCGTCGTATGGAATCTGCGCTCATCAGGCAATGGCCGAGCCGCCGATTCCGTGTTGTTGGCATTCGCCATCGCGAAGCCGGCAGGGGATGATGAAAAAAGAATCAAGAAAGCAAGCACGAAATTAAACCACTTAGGAACGATTTTAAAATACACTCTCCTATGTCCTCCCGTATTGTTTGTGTAGAAACAGAACAAATTGTACTACACAAAGATTTTTTCGTAAATACAAATATTTTGCATTGATGCAAAACAGGCTGTGGAGCCAAGGTCGGACATCCCCCTAAATCAGGTAAAAAAAATGGTTAGTTTTCTATTGACAGGTTAGATTATCCAGTATAAAATACCAATCAGAGATCACTTGAACAAATGTTCAAAACAAACGTTCAAAATCGTGTTCAAATCGAAAGGGAGGTCTTCATGAAACCGGAAGCGCAGGGAAAAGACGTCAAGCTGAAAATATTGAACGCCGCCAAGAAGCTGTTCGCAAAAAAAGGCTTCGAGGGCACGACGGTACGGCAGATTTGCGATGAAGCGGGAGTGGCGCTAGCTCTGGTGTCTTATCATTTCGGCGGCAAGGAGAACGTGTTCTACGCACTGTTCGAAACGTTCGCCCCGGCGTTCCTGGCAGCGGAGTACGACCTCGAAAATCCTGCGCAGGATTTGCAAGCGTTCGTCCGTGAGTTTGCGCTCTTTCGTTTGGCGGAGCCGGAGCTGATCAATATCCTTCAGCAGGAGGTTATGATGGAGAGCCCGCGGCTGGAGAAGCTTCAGTCGATCATCTATGTACTGTGGCGGCAGCTGCGTCTCATTCTTGAAGCAGGCAGAGCCAAGGGGCAGTTCGAGTTCGATTCGACCCGCCATACGGTGCATTTTATCGTAGGTACGCTCGTGTTTTCGCGCAGCAGCCCGTTTCTGGACCCCGTATTTCAGGATGAGAACGAAACGAACCAGCCTACGGCGGCCGAGACCGAAAAAATCGTTGTAGAGCTGACAACCAAATTCATTTTGAACGGAATCAAAAGCAAAATATAGAGAGAAGAGAAGCATCGGGAGAGGGGAACGGAGGAAATGAAGAAACAAGTGGCGGCAATCGTCGTATTGGCATTAGCGCTCAGTGGAGGAGGCTGGATGCTGGCGGCGCAGGGCAAGGATGCGGTAACGCTGGCTTCTTCCAACAAAGGAAGCATTCTGACGGCAGAGCAGGTGAATGTTTCGTTTCAAGGCGTCGGCGGCAAAATCATCGATCTGCCGATCAAAGAGGAACAGACGGTGCGCAAGGGCGACGTGCTGATGACGCTCGATCCGACGGATATCGACCTACAGCTTCGCAAAGCGCAGGCCGATGTAGAGGTAACGACCTTAAAGATCAAGCAGGCGGAAGACGGCATCCAAGTCGCCCAAAGCAAGCTGGGCAACGCAGTCAAGCAGGCGCAGCTCGGCTTGTCGCAGGCGGAGACGCAGGAGGCGCAGGTGGCAGACGGCGCGAGAAGCGAAGATATCGAACGGCAGAAGCTTGCCGTCGCGGCTTCGGAGGAAGCGTACACGCATGCGCTCAAGCTGTACAACCAACTACTCAATACGGAAGAGGCGTACGATAGTAATCCGTATTCGTACAAGGATCACCGCGATGCGGTCGAGAATGCACGCAGCCAGGTAACGACACTGGAGAATGCGAGAAATCAGCAGAAGGCCGTTCTGGATAAAATGCTCGCCGGAGCGACGGATAAAGAACGCAAGCTGGCGGCGCTGCAAGCGGACCGCGCCAAGGCGGTCGTCGAGCAGCAGCAGCTCGCCGAAGGCGATATCGCGAATCAGCGGATCGGCATCGAGGCGCTGAACAAGCAGTTGGAGCAATTGAACATTTTGATGGAATCGCTGAAGGTGCAGAAGGACCGCTTCACGCTGCGCGCTCCGGGTGACGGCAAAGTGGTCAAAATCATGCCGAAGACGGGCGAGAACGTCGGCTCCGGGATGCCTGTCGTTGTATTGGAAACGGGCAAGCTCTATTACGACTTGTATGTCGATGAGCGCCAGGTTGGCAAGTTCCAGGCCGGTTCCGCTGTTCCGACGCATTTTGCCGCACTGCCGGACAAGGTGGAGGGCAAAGTCCAGTTTGTCACGGCCGCGCCGCAATTCGCCGCGCTCCGTATGAGCCGGGAGAAAGGCACCGCAGATTTGAACTCGTTCCAAGTGCGTGTCTACGTAGAGCGGACCGACAAGCTGCTGCCGGGCATGACAGCGGAGGTGCGTGTCGATGAAATCCCTGCTCGATGAATCGAAATATGCGCTATCCGGCAAATTCGTCCTGGCGATCCTGATCGCTCCGCTGATCGTAGCGGCGCTGTTCGGCTACATGTTCAAGAACGGCCAAATCAACGAAGCGCCGATGGCGGTCGTCGATGAAGACAACAGCTTGTACAGCCAGCAGTTTATCGACAAGGTGAACGCGTCCCAATATCTCAACGTCGTGGACGTGTTCCACGAGGCGATCCCGCCGGAAAAGCTGATGGCCAATGAAAAATATATGGTCGTCATGTATCTGCCGCGGGGAATGGAGCAGTACCGATTCCAAGGGAAGCAGATTAATATAGGCTTGCTCATCGATAACTCGATGCCATCGGCTATTGGGAACATACGTTCCGGTATGCAGGAGCTGATTACAATCGAGAACACGACACTGTCCGTGGGCAAGCTGAAGGTGATGGGACTCGGCGACGATGCGGCGATGGGGATTGCCTCCCCGCTCTCGCTGCAGCAGCGGCTGCTGTTTAACCCGACCTCCGATTTTATAGGCTTTATGGTCATCGGTTTCGTCAATGTGGTGGCTCTGGGGATTACCGCCATCGCCGGGGCATCCATCGTCCCTCGTCTGCGGGTGGAGGGCCGGCTGGAGGAGGCGCTTCGTTCGCCGATCGGGCTCTGGTCGCGCGTGCTGCCGTACGCGGTGATCTCCTGCATCAGCTTGATGCTGGCCTTCGGACTTCTGAAGCAGCTTGGCGGGCTGAGATTTGTCGGGAATCCGCTGGAATTTCTGGTTCCGCTGCTGCTCTACACGCTGACGGTCACGCTGATGGGCATGGTCGTGGGCTGGACGGCGGCGGACCCGTCGAAGGTGGCGCTTCGCACCTATGCGATTGTGTACCCGTCCTTTATGCTGTCCGGTGTGCAGGTGGCCACGATTATATTCCCCGGGCCGATTCAGGCGGTCAGCAACATGCTGCCGTTGACCTGGCTGTTCAAATTCATTCGGGGCATCGGCTACCGCGGCGGCGCACTTGAATATTTCGCAAGGGAACTCGGTGTATTTATCGTGATGATCGGCGTGATGTCGCTTGCCGTCGGTTTGCTGACGATGTGGGAGACGCGCCGGGTTAAAGTAAATTCAACAGTGGGAGAGGTTGCAGCATGACGAATTCGAACCATCAATGGAAAAAAACGGCACTATCCGTCGTTTTGACGGCGTCCCTGCTCGGCACGGCGTCCATGCCGTCTGCCATGGCGGCTTCGGCTGCGCCAGAAGCTGCGGTAACAACGGACACGTCGAAGGCAGCTTCGGGCGGCCAAGCATCCGGGACGATCGCGGGAACGCCGCTGCTGCAAAGCTATGCGCTCACGGATAAGCTGCAGGTCGAAATCAAGAGCCTGCTGAACGAAACGACCAGCGAAGGCACACGCATCGCTGCGGTCGTACGGGTTCGGAGCTCGGACGCCACGGTGGCGAAAATTCCGGACTTGGAGCTGCGGGTCAAAACGGCCGACGGGTACGAATATCCGATGCAAGCGAGCGTCTTTAACGCCCATGCCATTCGTCCGGGCACGACCGAGGAATTGAACTTCCTCGTCAAGGTGGACCGCCGGAGTCCTTCAGAGCTTACCGAGCTGGTCTGGTACGCCGTCGATTGGTACTCGTATCCGAAGAAGGAGACCGTGCAGCTTGCGGTGCCCATAAAAGGACAAGAATGGACCGGACCGCTGTCGAGCTTCACGAATTCCGCTTCATCAGTGCTGCCGTGGGAGCGCTCCTTTACGCTAAGTCCGGCGCTGGAATCGCCGCTCGTTTACACGCCGGTTTCGGTGAACCGGGACAATACGCCGCAAGGCCCGGTAACGACGGTGAAGATGCGCGTGGAAAACCCGTCCGCCACCAAAGAGGCTGTCCCTGATTTTACCATAGACGGCAGGTCGAACGGGAACGGAAGCACGGATAAAACGGTCTTCCCGGGGAAACGGGTCGAGGCATCCCCGCTGGTGCTTGAACCGAAGGAGCAGCGGTACATCCATTTCGCCATTCCAACGGATAAGGACACCGTGCTCACGAACTTCAACGTGCTGACTCCGGAAACGTTCCGCCAGCTTGATCCCAAAGGCCAGCCCAGCCAGGTTTCCTACAACGTGGGTCGTTATCAGGTGGCGCTGCCTGTTACGAGCCGCACGGCGGAGTTCAATGCAGCCAAGCCTTATGAGCCGGGCCAGCCGTTCGTCTTCGATAGCTTGTCCGATACGATCGATCCGCACCTGTCGGTGTCGATGGTCGAGTTCCATCGTCATGAAAACGAGGGCGAAGGCTATCAGACCGTGATTGCGAAGCTGCTGCTCACAAACAACAGCGACCTGCCGGTTCCGGTGCCGACGTTCCAGACGAAGCTGATTACGGCGCAGGGCATGACGTATTCCGGCAACCGTCAAACGGGGGCCATTGCAGAAATTATGCCGCAAACGAGCTATGCCGTGAGCTATGCGTTCAACATGCCGACCGAGAATGAGGACGAGCAATACGTTCTGAAGTTCACGGATGCGAAGACGGCGGCGCCGGCCTCGACGACGATCGGAGCATACCGCGTAGCAATGCAGGAAACGAAGCTGGATGTGGCAAATATGTCGTTCTATCCGTTCAAGGTGAAGCTCAACGACTGGACGCTGAACGCGCGGTATAACGTACCTTCGGCGCTCTCTCCGAATACGCCGATCAGCTATACGTACCGGATGAAGCTTGATATGGACATTGCCCGCAATGAGCATGTCGTGGTCGATCCGAATTCGTCCAAAATGCAGTTGGAGCTGGTAGATAAGACGGGCAGAATATTGTCAACCAAGTCGCTGCCGTTCAGCGGCGTCAACCGGTTGATCAGCGGCGCACAGTTTATTCAGTTCGATACCCTGCGCACCGAAGAGCACGAGTATCCGTTGGACATCAATATTTACGAAGTGATCACGACCCCGACGGGCGAAGCGAAACGGCTTGTCGGCGTTTTGAAACAATAGGACGGCGTTTGCGCATTCCGAAAGCAGCAGGTTCTCTCAGCGAGGGCCTGCTTTTTTTATTAATGATAGAATGTATAAGTTTTCAGCGGAGCTAAACCATTCTGATTCAGAAGCTGGTAAGAGTGTGATAAAATAACAGCAAGTAGAGTTCTATTCCGAACAGGAGATGGAGACGGAATCGATGCGCAACGATACTCATGAGACAGATACGAGCGAGACAAAGGAACAGATCATTCGGCTTAGCTTCTACCGACACGAGCACGAAGCGGCGCTTCGGGCGTTTAAGCTTCCGGAAGAGCAGGCCCGGTTTACGGCGCTCCCCGGCAAGGTGCTTGAGCTTTCGTTAAACGACGAGAACCGATATCCGGTCGTTATTTTAGCCGGGGATGTGCCGGTCGGCTTTTTCGTCTTACATTGCGGTGAAGTGACTGCCCCGTTTTCCGATAATCCGAATGCGATTCTTCTCCGGGCATTTTCCATCGATCAGGCTCATCAAGGACGCGGTTATGGCAAACGGGCCATGCGGACTGCGGCCGCTTTTGTGGCGGAGCATTTCCCGGAAGTGGAGGAGATCGTTCTGGCGGTAAACGAGCAAAATCATATTGCCAAGCGGCTGTATGAAGCATCGGGATTTCGGGATACGGGAAGGCAGCGTCTGGGATCGATCGGAATGCAGCACATCTTGAGCCTTTCTTTGAAGTCATGACGCGCAGCTTCAAAAGATCCGAAAAGGAGATTGCCGTGAATACTGCCGAAGCATTGGGATACGGCGAGAGCGACAGACTGTTGATCGTCAACGCCGACGATTTCGGAATGTGCCATGCCGTGAACGAAGGGGTACAGCAGCTGCTAATGGAAGGCGCTGTATCGTCGGCTACGGTCATGATGCCCTGTCCTTGGGCCAAGGAAGCGGTGAGCTGGGCGGCAAAGCATCCGGCCTGTGACGTCGGCGTGCATCTGACCTTCACCAGCGAATGGCCGACCTACAAATGGGGACCCGTCACCCGTACGGGGCCGGTTGCCTCGCTCCTAACGGAGGAGGGCTATTTTCCTGCGGACAGCGCGACCGTCGAACGCGAAGCGGACCCGGACGACATCCGCCGGGAGATTGTGAGCCAGATCGAGCTGGCGCTGCGGATGGGCCTGAAGCCGAGCCATGTGGACAATCATATGGGTAGCTTGTACGGGCTGCATATGGGCCGGGACTTTTTGGAGATCGTCCTGGACGTTTGCGCCGCGTACGGGCTGCCGTTTCGCCTGCCGAGATATTTGGAGCCCGGCGACCCGGGCATTTCGCCGCGAGCGTACGAGATTGCAGCGGCTCGGGCGGTACTGGCCGACCGGAAGGGCGTCGCGATCATTGATCATCTGCGCAGCCTGCCCTTTGTGCAAGGGCCGGGGGAGACGTACGAGTCGTTCCGGGACGGGATGGCGGCTTTGCTTCGTTCGCTGAAGCCCGGTATTACGGAAATCATCATTCATCCGTCGCGGATTGACGAAGAGCTCAAGGCCATTCATTCCCATTGGGAAAAAAGGGGAATGGAGCTTGAGGTGTTCCGCGATCCGGTGATCCGTCAGGTGATCGCTTCCGAAGGCATTCGTCCGATTCGCTGGTCGGAGCTGCAGCGTCTTATGCGAAAGGAAGCTTAGCTTGAGCTCCAAAATCAAAAGATCCCGCCTAGTCTCCGAAAGGAGCCGGCGGGATCTTGGTTGTATAGGGGAACCGTTAGCGCTGCCAGTAAGCGGGCAGCTCCGCTTCGTTTTCCCGCAAAATATCGTCCAGCACCGACTTGGCCAGCGAAGCGGAGCCGACGAGCGGATGGAGGGTCAGCGCTTGAAGCGCGGTGCCGTAATCCCCGGTGACGGCAGCTTCGACCGTCAGCTCCTCGTAAGCTTTTACCGCTTGCAGCAGCCCACGGATTTTGGCATCGATCGGCGTGGTCAACTGCACCGGATGGGCGCCGTTCGCGTCGATGACGCAGTTTACTTCCACCGAGACGTCGTCCGGCAGGCAGCCGATGATGCCGTTGTTGCGCACGTTGACGGTTTGGATGTCCTTTTTGTTGTTGTAAATGGAAGAGACCAGATTCAGCGCCGCTTCGGAATAATAGGCGCCGCCGCGTTTTTCGAGCTGCGGAGGCTTGACGTTCAGGTTCGGGTCTTTGTACATCTCGAACAGCTCGTCTTCGACCTTCTTCACGGTTTCCGCCCGGGTGCCGGTCGTTTCCGCCGCATGGAGCTGTTCTTTCAGCATCTCGTCGCGCAAATAATAATAACGGTGGTAAGCGCATGGAAGCGAGCCGAGCGATTTCAAAAATTCGAGATCCCAGCCGAAATCCGGGATGTTTTTCATCGTAAACCCGCTTTGCCCGCTTGCCGCTTGGAACAGCACCTGCTGGGTCACGTCAACGCCGTCCACGATTACGCGGGTCGTCCAGTTCAGATGGTTAATGCCGATCATCTCAATGTCCACTTGGGAGACGTCGACGTTCAGCGCCTTGGCGATCTGCATCCGGGTGCCGATCGGCAAATTGCAAAGCCCCATCGTCTGGATGCTGGAATGCTTCAGCACGGCCTCCGTCACGATCCCCGCCGGATTCGTAAAGTTGAGCAGCCAAGCGTTGGGCGCAAGCTCCTCCATGTCCCTGCAAATATCCAAAATGACCGGAATCGTGCGAAGCGCCTTGGCGAAGCCACCTGCGCCGGTCGTTTCTTGCCCGATCAGATTATAGCGCAGCGGAATGCGCTCGTCCCGGGCGCGTGCCGTGAGCAGGCCGACGCGGAGCTGCGTCGTGACGAAGTCGGCATCCCGGATCGCCTCCCGGCGGTCCAGCGTCAAGTGGAGATTGATGGGGACGTTCGCTTTTTCCAGCATGCGCTTGGCCAGGTTGCCGACGATTTCCAGCTTTTCCTTGCCTGCTTCGATATCGACCAGGTACAAATCTTTCACGGGAAGCTCGGGATACCGTTTGATGAAGCCTTCGATCAATTCCGGCGTGTAGGAAGAGCCGCCGCCGATAACGGCTACTTTTAACGATTCCTTTTTCATGCTTCATACCCTCCGTAAGCTGCAAATTTGGAATGAATCGCTTCGCCTGCCGCCAGACCCAGATGGTCCATGCCGAGCAGCACGGCGCCGTAAACCGGAGCCATCTCCGGAATGATCAATTCGATGGAGCCGTGCTCCTGCCGGACCGTCTCCTCCAAGGCGGCGAGCAAATGCGGATTGCGGCCTTTCTGTACGACGCTGCCGACCAGCACGATCGGAATCGTCGCCTTCCGGAAGCCGCCCAGCCGGCGAATGACCGAGCACGCCGCAATGCCGAGCTCCCGGCCGGTGTCCTGCAGGATGCGGATCGCCAGAGCGTCGCCTTCGTCAGCGGCTTCGTGCAGCACGATCGCGAGATTGCCCTCTCGCAGCGAGTAGATGTCCCGGTCCAGAAAATCGTTCACCATCTGCTCGACAGTCTCGAAACCGAAATAACGTGGCACTTTGTGCTGCAGAACGGACGGAATTTCCCGGTATTCCCAGGAGCGAACCGCCGCTTGGAATGTCCGCGTCGCCATGTAGTGGCTGCCTGCGGCGTCGCCGTACAGCGTTCCGAGGCCTCCGGTCTGAATCGTGAGGCCTTCCTCGTTGCGTCCCGCCGCATTCGTGCCGCTGCCGCAGACGAGCACGACGCCCGCATTGTCTGGACAGCCGATGCGAAGGCCTTCCATCGTATCGCAGACGACGTCCCAATGGGCAAAAGGCAGCGTCGCCAGCGCCGGGCGGAGAATCGAGAAATCGTGCTCCCGGTCCGCGCCTGCGAGGCCGTACTGGACGAAGGCGATATCGGAATAGGTCAGGCCGGCCTCTTGGATCGCCAGCTCCATCGATTGCCGGATATGCCCCAGCGCCTTCTCAATGCCGACGATCTGATGATTGCCGCATCCGGCAATGCCGCTTCCCCGCTTGTTTCCTTGCTCGTCAACGACGACCGCGTATGTCTTGGTTCCGCCGCCGTCTACGCCGATGATGTAGCGCATGATGAAGCCGACTCCTTTCCTTCTCTAAGAAGTATTTGTTATTACAAATATGATTAAATTGTATTTGTCATTACAAATTTAACATGCCTTCCGAGCGGCGTCAACGGGTTATTTTCCGGATAAAACAGGCTCTTGAATACCTATCTTCAACGTTGTATCCTATAGTTGTATCTAAATTTGTATCGAATGTATGGGTACAATGACTATGGGTTCATATCGGAGGTTTCAACGTGGCGAAAACGAAAGCGGACGCTCCGCTCTATCATAAGCTGAAAGACCGCATACTGGAGCTGATCGAGTCGGGACGGTACCGGCCGGGAGACCGCTTGCCAACCGAATACGAGCTGTGCGAGCAGTTCGAGGTAAGCCGGACGACGGTGCGGCAAGCATTGCACCATTTGAAGCTGGAGGGGCATATCGAGCAAACGCAGGGCAAGGGCACCTTCGTCGCTTCTTCCAAAATTCAGCAGCCGCTATCCAGCTACATCAGCTTCGACGATTATATGAAGCGGCTGGGGCTGTCCGGCGAAACGAAGGTGCTGGAATTCGCCGTAGTGCCGGCAACCGCGCAGCTGGCCAAGATGCTGCATGTCGCCGAAACGGACCCGCTCTATAAGCTGATCCGCATGCGGTATGTGGACCGGACACCCTTGAAATATTCCATTACGTATATTCCGTGGAAGGTCGCGCCGGGTCTTGCCTTTGAGGAAATTCAAGGCTCGCTGTACGACGTATTCCGCGGCAAGTACGGGCATCAGTTAAGCAAATGCGTCGACTGGATCGAGCCGATCCTGACCGACGATCAGTACAGCGAATATTTGGAGGTTGCCGTCGGGGCTCCCGCCTTGATGGTCCGCTCGGTCACCTATGATACGGCGGGCATGCCGCTGGAGCATTCGCAGGAAATATTCCGCGGCGACCGTTCGAAGTTCGTACTGGAGCGCGATCTCCAGTCGCCTTCTGCGAAGTATACGGGGCTGCTGCCCGACCCGTGGCAGCACGAGCCGGACGGCGCTGAATGACCCCGAAGCACGACAAAACGGCCCGGTTCCAACGAACCGGACCTGTTCCACGCTATTGGGGTTAGCCGGAATGATGCTTTCTGACGTATTGCTCCGGCGACGGCCCCACGATCGACCTGAAATCGCGGATGAAATGGGACTGATCGTAGTAGCCGAGCGCCAAGGAGAGCTGTGACCAATCGGGAACGGAGCCATGATGCATCTGCTCGGCCGCTTCATGAAGCCGGTAGCGCCGAATGACCCATTTGGGGCTTACGCCGACATAACGGTCGAACAAGCGCTGCAGCGTCCGCTTGTGCACCTCGGTTTGGCGCACGGCGTCATCCACTTTGACGATGGTCCGGTCATTTCGGATGCGGCTGACGATGTCGTTCACAAAGCTGACGTTGTCATCCGGCGCCGGAAGCCGCTCGCCGAGGAACGTTTCTACCCGGCTTAACGCCGGCTCGACCTCCTCCTGGGCAAAAATTTCTTTCTCAAGCGGCTCGCTGTCCATACCGAACACTTCGCGGAAGCTGATGGAGCCGTCCGTCAACCGGGACACCGGCTCGTTCAGGAAAGGATAGAAGCCTCCGGGCTTGAATTTCAGGCCAAGCACCCAGCCTCGATCCTGCAGCAAATGCGAGGAGGTCGTGCTGGCTACGCCATAAATGCGAGTAAGCTCCGGTTCAAAAACCAGGTTGACGTTCGGATGGGTCAATACCGTCTGACGATACGGCGCCTCTCCGCGCAAGTCCCACTTGACGATCCAATAATGCTGCACGAAAAAGTCAATTTCCGCCGAGGGCTGGAAGCGGGACAGGACAAACTTGGTTTCTCCGGTTTTCGGATGCAATATTCCTCTAGGGGGCTCGTCGGTCGTCCTGTGCATCAAATCTCTCCCTTGCTCCGTGTGGTGGGAAAATCGTTCTGTCGCGTTTTTCCTATACGCTTGTCCGCAGCCGAATGTATAGTAAGAGTAGCAGTCGGGACGTCCGATTGCAATTCCAAATTCATTGATGCGCGGAGGGATAAGGATGGATCTTGTTTACCATTACTATATCGGGGCGTCGCCGGAGGACGTCTGGCAAGTATTGATATCGGACGAAGGCGTGAAAAAGACGATGTTCGGCTGTACGATCCGCTCCACCTTCGAGGTCGGCGCCGATTACGCGTATGTGGGGCCTGGAAACGACGGCGACGAGACCGTCCATGTCTATGGCAAGGTGCTCGCCATCGAGCCGAACCGTATGCTCAGCGTGACCGAGCATGCCGGACCGTCTTACCGGGAAAACCACGCCGAACTGGAGACGCGGATCACGTTCACGCTGGAGCCTGTGGGCGGCTGCACCAAGCTGACACTGGTCAACGACCGGTGGCCGGCCGATCATCCGTCGTACGAGAACACCCGGCAAAGCTGGCCCATGATTTTGAGCAACATCAAAACCTATGCCGAAACGGGCAAAACGCTTGATTTCGGTTATTGATATCATGTCAAACGGGATGGAGACTTGCTTCGTTCCGTTTTGCTTTCTGCAATTTTTGCAGCGGCATAAGCAACGATCAGAAGGAGCGTAATCCAGACGGATCGTTCGAAGGCGATGCGAAAGTGAGCTTGTGTCCATAGGTCGTCGCCGATGATAAAATAAGCGACCTGATTGGAGATGCGTAAGCCTCCGTTATGCATGCCGGGAAACAGATTGTAAAAGTAGTTCTGCCCCAGACCGAAGTTGGCGACAAGCGATAACAGCACCGACAAGAGCAGAGCCGTGGAATAGACGGCCTTCGCGCCCAGCCGCTTGAGTACGCCTGCGACCAGCAGCACGGCAAGCAGCGTCAGAGCCGCATAAAGCATACGGCGATCCTCCTTTTGCCAAAAGATATCCATCTCTTTCAGCATAATGAGAATGAAGCGATGTGACAATGACGCGCTGCTGACAATTGGGTTATAATTGCAGGTGCCGGACGAGGCTCGAACATCTGCTCCGCGACACGAAGCTCCCGAATTTAGCGATTTTAGCCCTTCATGCTGTCAGCCGACAGGCCGGGAGCTGGCTGCGGCTTCTTTTTGGCTTTCCCCAGACCGGTCATCCATTGCCCGAGGAACGGAATCCTGGACAGCGCAAATGTGGCCAGCACCGACATCGCCGAGCAAAGAATAAAGGCAAGGATCATGCGAAGCGTGACGTTCATCTGCGGAAGCAGGAGGTCGGAGAGCAACGTAGCCCAGGTCAGCATCAGCGCATGGATCAAATAAGCGCCATAGGAATATTGGCTGACCATCCAGAGCGCACGGCGCGTAACCCCCTTCACGGATTCGGCGGCTCGCATTCCGAACTTATAGGTCACAAGAATCGAAGCGATCAAGAAAACCGCCGTCACCGGGCGCAGCAAAAGCAAATCCTCGTAGTGATTCTGAGATGCGGGGGTATTTTCGAAGCCGGCAACGACACGATAGGTCAAGTAAGCGGCCAAGCTAAAAAAAACGGCATACACCAGCGGCCCGTTGCGTCTCAGCCATTCCCTCCATTGCGTTAGCGCCAAACCGGAGACTGCTCCAAGGACGAAATAGTAGAAGAAATAGAGCGAGTTGCGGTCTGCATATTCGGTCAGCATCGGGGTCAGCACCGGCACATTCCATTGCTCCGCCACCTGATAAATCGGCCATATTAGAGTCATGCCATACACATACACGATAGCCAAAAGCATCATGACAGCAATCGCGCGCCCAACTGTCGAGATTTGGCTTCGCACATTCCGGATCACCCAGCGCCAAAGCGGAAACGTCACGTAAAACGGAATGATCATCACAATATACCACAAATGATACGAGGCTTTGCCGGTGAATGCCAGCCCCGCGAACTGCTGTATGCCTGTGAAGACGCCGGTGCTTTGCAGCAATGCGGGAGCGGCATAGACGAGGGACCAAAACAAATACGGGATGCCGATGTCCTTCAGCCGCTTTTGCAGAAACGAACCGTAACGAAGCGGCCCGTCGTAATTGTAAAACAGCACGAGACCGGTAATAAAGATGAACACCGGAACGGCAAACTTGGAAATAAGAAGAAAAAGTGTAAACATCACGCCATCCGAAAGCGTCGTATCCGGCTCGGACAAATAGTGGCCGATCGAGTGCTGCAGCACAACGGCCAGAAAGGCGAGCGCCCGTAAAACATGTACTTCTTCAATGCTGTTTTTTTTCATTTCTAGCTTCTCTGACCCCCTAATGGCAATGAATCCTGCTGCGTTGATTTAAACAACTCTATCATTATAGTGCAAAGCATAGCGTTTATGAAAGAAATGAGGGTTTGGGATTTCTGGAATTTTAGGAAAACAATAAAGTGATCTACCGGCGCCCTCTATGAAGCTTCGGGCTGATCCACACGGCGGATTTTCCGGTTTTGGAAAAGGGTTCCTGCTTTGGAGCCATTGTTTGCTTTGAAACGAACAGGCGGGAAGGGGCGGTTTTGCGGGTCCGCGATTTGCCGCTCTGGCTGGCGGTCATGGTTGTGGCGACGGATCGTTGTGCGGACTTCGACCGGTTTTGCGATCTTGCAGGCTGAGCCGAATCGTCCGGCGCAGAACCGGTCGCAGGATCGACGGATACCGGTGCGTTCGATAGCGGCGAGAACGATAGCGTCCGGGTGGCTTGATCATAAGCAAGCAGGTACGGCTGTCTGTTGCCCAGACGAAGCTTGGCCGCAGCGCCTGCCGACAATACGAATTGTTCGCTAAGCTCGTTTGGAGGCACCGAGAGACGGAGCTTGACGGAAGCATTCCCGTGTCGGGCATGCAAAGTCCGGCCCCTTCGCGCGTCGGCCATTCCGAGCTTGCTCAGTAACGAATACCCGATTCTGGCTCTCGGTTCCATTCGGCCCTTCTCGGTAAGCACGATGACCTTCTCCTTGTTCATGGTAATTTTGGTCAGAGTCACGGTCTGTTCGAGCTCGTTATATTCCAGCAGGCAGCGGGCCCCTCCCCGCAGATTGACGGCTTGGGCCGTGGCTGGTCCCATTTCGATGTAATGGAACAGGCATTCGTCGTCGTATCCCCGCGAGATGCGGATTTGTTTGCCCGGACTGCCCTCTTTTTTCAAAACGACCGCCGTTCCGTCCCGAAGCGTATACATCTCTTGTTCGTAGCCGCTAATACAATTCGCGACTACCGTCATCGTATCCTCGTCGTGCTCCGGGTTCACTATGACATCGAATAGTCCTCTAGCCACTTCGATCCTCTCCCGTATTCCGATGTAAGTTTCTGACGTCCTGCTTGCATTTATATATGGTATGTCACCCGTCGTCCCATGGTACGTACAGGTGTCCCTGAGGCAGTTATAACGAAAAAAAGGCTGCGGTCCCGGAAACACGGTATAATGGAGCTGGAACAGAGAGCAGCCTGGCTGCTGTGCGAGAGGAGAAAGAGGCTTATGGGGATGACCCGGTATACGCATTTGTTGTTCGACCTGGACGGGACATTAACCGATCCGAAGGAAGGGATTACCCGGTCGGTTCAATATGCTTTGGGGCGTATGGGAATCGAAGAACCGGATTTGGACAAGCTGACGCCGTTTATCGGTCCGCCGCTGCAGGTGTCACTGCGCGAGCGGTATGGCTTTACCCCGGAGCAGGCGTGGGAGGCCATTGGCTGGTACAGGGAGTATTTCACGGAACGGGGCATGTTTCAAAACGAAGTGTACCCCGGCATCCCGCAGCTGTTGGCGGAGCTCGGGGCAGAGGGCCGCAAGCTGATCATCGCGACATCGAAGCCGATCGTGTTTGCAAAGCAAATTTTGGCGCATTTCGGGCTGGAGCGGCATTTCGCCCATCTGGCGGGCAGCGAGCTTGACGGGACGCGTTCGGACAAAGCCGACGTGATCGCCTATGCGCTGAAGCTGGCGGGCTTTCCGCCCGTCTCCGCCTGCTTAATGATCGGCGACCGGAAGCACGATATCGAGGGAGCGAGGGCTCACGGAATGGATTGCGCAGCCGTTGCTTACGGCTACGGCACTGCCGAGGAGCTCAGGCTGGCGCAGCCCGCATATACCGCCGCAACCGTGCATTCGCTTGCGGAGCTGCTGCGGGGATGAGCCGCGGGGGCTACGTGGGGATCGACGGCTGTCCGGGCGGCTGGCTTGCGGTGGCGCTGTCGGAGGACGGACAGAGCTGGGCGGCGGATGTATATGAAGACATCAAACGTCTGTGGGAAGCCCACCAGGAGGCGAAGCTGCTGCTGATCGACATGCCGATTGGCTTGGCCGACGGCCGGGAGCCGCGGGCCTGCGATGCGCTCGCGCGGGAGCTGCTGAAGCCGGGGCGGACTTCCTCGATCTTCGCCGCGCCGGTACGCGAGGTGCTGGGAGCGTCTAGCTATGCCGAGGCGAATGCCCTGCAGCGGGAGCTCAGCGGCCGCGGCTTGTCGCGCCAATCCTGGGGGCTCGTGCCGAAAATTCGCCGGCTCGACGAGCTGCTTCAGCAGGATCCGGAGGCGAGCGGGGGCTTCCGCGAGTCGCATCCGGAGCTGTGCTTTGCGCAGCTTTTCGGCGGGCCGATGCATCACGGCAAGAAGACGCCAAAAGGCTTCGCCGAGCGGCTCGCGCACTTGCGGCGGGTCTGCGCGCACGCCGATGCTATCGTCGCCGAGCTGCTGGCGCGCTATCCGCGCAAGGCGCTGGCCCGCGACGATATGCTCGACGCGCTGGCGCTCGCGGTTACTGGCTGGCTCAGCGGCGGCGAATTGCGCCAGGTGCCTGCCGAAGGCGATGCGGACCGGACGGGGCTGCGGCGTACGATTTCATTTTACAAGCCGGAGGGACGCATGCTTGCTGCCGGGTCGCCATAATGTCTGGCAGCATCGGGCTTCATAACTGCTCGATTTGCTTATTCAATAGGCGAAGATTTCAAAGGCCGGGATTCCTTGTTACATAGGGGTCCCGGCTTTTTTGTTTTTGCCGGAATTAACGGAGCGGGCCTGCAAAATATAATTGACAATGATAATCATTATCACTTAATATGGTTGGGGAAGTATTATGGAACATTACGGAAAACGGAGGAGCTTGGATATGAAGCTGATTATTGTGTTTGCCAGCATGACGGGCAATACGGAGGAGATGGCCGACGAGGTCGCAGAGGGGGTCCGCGAAGCGGGAATCGAGCCGGTCGTCAAAAATGTGATGGATACAAGCGGTCACGAGCTGGGAGAGTATGACGGCATTATTCTTGGAGCCTACACTTGGGGCGACGGCGAGCTGCCCGACGAATTTCTGGATTTCTATGAAGAGATGGACGGTCTGGAGCTGGGCGGGAAAAAGGCGGCGGTCTTCGGTTCGGCCGATTCCTCGTACGCGCAGTTCGGCAAGGCGGTCGACCTCCTCAAGGAGAAGCTGGAGGAGCTTGGAGCGGACGTTGTCGCAGAAGGGGTGAAGGTGGAGTTAAATCCGTCGGATTCGGATAAAGCCGCCTGCCGGGCGCTCGGCAAACAGGTGGCGGACGCTTTGGCCTGATACGGCTGCTTCGCGCCGGCTCACCTTATCGCAGCGCTGCAGCCGGCGCTTCTGATCCTAGTATGGCATTCGCTTGGAGCTCCGAAGGGAGCGTGATAAAATCGGTTCAGACGAACTTTGTCGAAGATAGATTTTACGCTATGCCAGATCAGAAGAGGAGAGGGAACGCGATATGTTTACGGCCTTTATATTCGATATGGACGGTGTCATCATTGACAGCGAGCCGCTTCACTTCAAGGTGGATATGGAGGTGATGGAAGGGCTTGGCGTCTCGATTACGAAGGAGGAGCTGGAAGCGTATGTCGGGATGACCAATCCCGAGATGTGGACCCGAATCCGGCTCAAGTACGGCTTGGCGCCATCCGCCCGGGACATTATCGAGTTGCAGCTGAAGCGGAAGCTGGCGTACTTGGAGGCTTCGGACGACCAGCCGATCGAGGGGATCAGGGAGCTGTTCCATTCGCTGCATGGCAGCAAGCGGATCGGTCTGGCTTCCTCCTCGCCACGGGTGTTCATTGAGGCGGTGCTGAATAAATTCGGTCTGCTTTCGTATTTCGATTACGTGATAAGCGGCGAAGAGGTGGACCATGGGAAACCGGCACCGGATATTTATTTGAAAGCCGCTGAAATGCTCGGAGCTTCGCCCGAGGAATGCGTCGTCCTGGAAGATTCCCGCCATGGCGTGGCCGCAGCCAAAGCCGCCGGCATGACGTGCGTCGGGTTTCAAAATGCGAATTCCGGGGACCAGGATTTGTCGCAAGCCGACTGGATTGTCGGCTCGATCGGCCAGATCCGGCTTGAAGAGCTCGAGAGGCTGATCCCATCGGCCGAAGCGGGAGCTTAAGCCGCTGCGTAGTCGGTCTAACACAGAGAAGCGCACCTTTTGCGGACACGAGTGTAATTTGTTTGTAGCCCAGCAGCGGGTGCGCTTCCGTTTTCCTCTCCTTCCCCTCGAAAAAATCCCACCAGTCCCCTTTGTTCCGCCGTTTGTCTTCAAACCTGAAACTCATCTATGTCATAGACGCCTCAAGCAGCGCATAAATTACCAAGTACAGGGGAGATGGAAACGCTTCGGACAACCTGCCGCCGTTTGCCTCAAACTAAGGCGGACGGTCCTGCGGTTCGACCGCCAGGCGGTTAATCGTTTCCCCCATCGGCCGCCGCCGAGGCGTCATGCGTAACCGGTGAAACCGTCGGCGTCGGTCTCCAGACCAGGCAACCTTGCATGGAGGTGGTATTCATGCCCGACAAGCCTTGGCTGCGTCACTATCCTGCCGAGGTGCCGCTGACGTTCGACTACCCGCGACATTCGCTGGCTTGTTTTTTGACGGAATCCGCCCGTACGTATCCGCAGCGCGCCGCCTTGGATTTTATGGGCAAAACGATGACTTACCGCACGCTTTTGGAGCAAGCCAACCGATTTGCGGACGCGCTCGTCCGGCACGGCGTGCGCCAAGGCGACCGGGTGGCGCTCATGCTGCCGAACTGCCCGCAAACGGTCATTGCGTATTTCGGCACGCTGCTGATGGGCGGTATCGTCGTGATGACCAATCCGATGTACACCCCGCGCGAGCTGGAGTATCAGCTCAAGGATGCGGGGGCCCGGACGATCGTCACGCTGGATCTGCTGTACCGGCGCGTATCCGAAATTGCCGAGTCCGCCGAGCTGAGACATGTTATCGTCACGTCGATGAAGGACTACATGCCTGTCCCGCAAAAGTGGCTCTACCCGTTGTTCACGAAGAAGCAGGGACTGGATCGGAGAGTCGTTTACGGCAACGGCGTCTACCCGTTCCGGCAATTTCTGGAGCGGGGTTCCCCGGAGCTTCGGCAAGTGGAAGTGGACGCGGAGCGCGATCTGGCCTTGATCCAATATACGGGAGGCACCACCGGGCGGGCCAAAGGGGTGATGCTCACGCATTACAACCTGGTCGCCAATACGATTCAAGGCCGGCTGTGGTCCTACCGTTTGAAGTCCGGACAGGAAACGTACTTGTCGGCGCTGCCCTTTTTTCATGTGTTCGGGCTTACGGTGCTGCTGAATCAGTCCGTTTATTTGGGCGGAATGCTGGCGCTCCTGCCGCGATTCGAGACCGGCCTGCTGCTTGAGACCATCCGCCGGACGAAGCCGACCGTGTTCCCCGGCGCGCCGACGATGTATATTGCGCTTCTTCAGCAAGCCCGCAAGCCGCGGTTCAACCTGTCTTCGCTGAAGCTGTGCATCAGCGGGGCCGCTCCGCTGCCGCTTGAGGTGCAGGAGCAGTTCGAGGCCATCTCGGGAGGCCGCCTCGTCGAGGGCTACGGCTTGACGGAGGCGTCACCCATTACACATGGAAACAACATCTGGGAGCGGCGGAAAATCGGCTCCATCGGTATTCCGTTCCCCGATACGGACGCTCGGATTGTCGACCCGCAGACGCTGGAGGAGCTGCCGGTCGGAGAAGTCGGCGAGCTTGCCGTCCGCGGGCCGCAAGTGATGAAGGGCTATTGGAACCGGCCGGAGGAGACCGCAGCCGTGCTGAAGGACGGATGGCTGTACACCGGCGATATGGGAAGAATGGATGAGGACGGCTTTTTTTACATTTTGGACCGCAAAAAGGACTTGATCATCGCAGGAGGCTTCAATATTTATCCGCGCGAGATCGAGGAGGTGCTGTACGAGCATCCGGATGTGGCGGAGGCCGTGGTGGCCGGCGTGCTTGACCCGTACCGGGGGGAGACGGTGAAGGCGTATTTGGTCATGAAGCAGGGCAGCGAGGCGGGAGCCGAGGAGCTTAACCGGTGGTGCCGGGAGCGACTGGCCGCTTACAAGGTGCCCCATATTTACGAATTTCGCGACCATCTGCCCAAAACGATGGTTGGCAAAGTGCTGCGCAGAAAGCTGCTGGAAGAAGAGGCGGAACGGACGGAAGGCGAGACGCCCGGCGATTGAGGGCAGGTGCAGCCGTTTGGCTGAAGCGGGCGGAGACCGGCCGGGTTCGCCGGGCTCTTGAACAAGCAAAGTGCTTCTGCAGGCGGCGATATACGCTGTGTCAGAAGCACTTTGCTTTTGCAGGGATGCCGTCCGGACGCATCCGGCAGGTCGGGGTACGGCAGCCGATCACAAAATTTGCTCCCCCAGCAGGGAGCCGATCAATTCGACGGCGAGCTGTGCCGTCTTCTGCCCCGTATCGAGCGACGGATTCACCTCGACCAGCTCGGCGGACGTCACGATTCCCGATTCGTACAGCAGCTCAAGAGCCAGGTGCGCTTCCCGGTAGCTGAGCCCGCCTTTCACCGGCGTTCCCGTGCCGGGCGCTTCGACCGGATCGAGACTGTCGATATCGAAGCTCAGATGTACGCCGTCCGTGCCTTCGCCGGCCACCTGAACGGCTTCTTCCATCACGCTGCTCATTCCGCGCCGGTCGATATCGTGCATCGTGAAGCAGGTAATGCCCTGCGCTTTGATGCAGGCTTTCTCGCCCGGATCGAGATCCCTTACCCCAAGAAGGACCGTATGCTCCGGCCTGATCTTCGGGCTAAAGCCCCCGATTCGGGTCAGCCGTTCGTCGCTTTGCCCGAGACTTGCGGCGAGCGACATGCCGTGGATGTTGCCCGAAGGCGTCGTATCGGGCGTGTTCAGATCGGAATGGGCATCGATCCAGATCACGCCGAGCCGGCTATAGTGCGAGGCCAGCCCTGCCAGCGTACCGATCGCGATGCTGTGATCGCCCCCAAGAACGAGCGGGAAGCTTCCCTGCTGCACGATACGGGAAACGCTAGCGGCCAGCGCTTCGTTCACGGCGAGCACATCGTGCAAATGCTTCAGGGCGGTAAGAGGAAGCGCATCCGGATCGAGCTGTGGCTCGGGCCAAGTCAACAGTCCGGCATCATTCCATTGGATGCCGAGCCGGCGTAATTTTTCCGGCAGACCGGCTTGCATAATAGCCTCCGGTCCGCCGCAGGCTCCCCGGCGTCCGGCCCCCAAGTCGAAAGGAACGCCGAGGAGGGTGATTGAGTGTGTGCGGGTCATGAAGTCCAGCTCCTTCTTTTGTGCTTAGGTTAAGGCTCTACGCATCATGCTGCGGCAGCGATTCAAAATGGAAGAAAGCATCCTGCTATAAAATATTCCATGCGAAGCTCGGCTGTTCATAGAAAGCATCTTGAAGGAACGCCGAAAAGGGCCGGCCCAAGATCAGTCTTTATCAAAAGACTGGAGGGCGGCCCTTTCCTATTCGTTTCGATTATCCGGCAGCGATTAGGAGGATGTTGGCTTTGTTTGCTTTAACGCGGCAATAGCTTCCCGGAAGGCAACTACTTCTTCGAACATTTCATTATCCTGGGTATTGACACTAGTCTTGACGATAACGATGTTTTCCTTTTGATTTACATAAATGGATTGGCCATAAATACCGCTTGCAAGAATTTCTTGGCTGTCGCCGGGCAGCCACCACTGATTTTTATAGTATGGCATTCCTGGGCTACCGACATAGGTTTCTTTGACCCAGTTATCGGAGATGATCCGCTTGCCGTTCCAAAGGCCGTTATTTAAGTACAGGCGGCCGAACTTGGCATAGTCGCGCAGCGTTGCATTGAGAAAGGCGAATGTCATGTCATCGCCGTGCAAATCCGTGTTCCAATAGGCGCGGCTTTCCATGCCGAGGGGCTTCCATATTTTTTCTTCCAAATATTGCGCAGGCTGCTTTCCGGTTACTCTGTGAATGAGCATGCCCAGAACCTGGGTGTCCGATCCTTTATAAGTAAAGGTCCCCGGTGGAGTTTCGGCAGGGAGAGTTGCCATTTTGCTGTTGAAAGATTTTTTATTTACAAATAATTCATTATACCACACGGTTCTGTAAGGCTCTTCAAAAACGGGATATTTTACACCGGATGCCATGTTGAGAATATGTTGAATCGTGACGCCGTTATACCCCGACTGGCTCAGCTCCGGCAAATAATCGGTGATCGGATCGTTTACACTTCGAATATATCCTTCGTCTATGGCAATGCCAATTAGGGCAGAAGTAAACGATTTGGATATGGACCAGGACGTATTCAACGATTTTGCCGTATTGCCCAGGTAATAATTTTCCACCAATATTTTATCGTCTTCTATGATAAGAAGTCCTGTTGTTACGGTGCGTGCGAGCAAATCTTTAAATTGTCGGGACTCCCCATTATACGTGTAAGTGAAATTAGGCAGTTTGTGGAGATCTTTTTTGAACCGGAACACATTTTGTTTATCATGCTGGATTGTTCGGCTTGGGAAAACTTTATCCATAGAACGAAAATTTTGCACAATCTTCTTTCGGTCAAACAGGGTTAAAAACTTGGACGGATCATAAGTCGCCGAGCTAACGGACAACTGCTGCTCTTCCTGCCCGACGATTTCTTTGTCGCTTGACAATTGGATATCCTCGTAATCTTCCAAGCTCGCAATTTGCGATTCCTCCGCATGCGAGACGGAGTAGAGAGGAGAGAAGGAGCCAAACGATCCGATGACAAAAGTGCTGAGAACTGCAGACATCAACCATGGTTTCTTGGGCATGTACTGTTACACCTCTTAGATTGTAGTAGTAGATTCATAGAAAGCGGTTTCATGATTTATTTTACAGTATTTAATAAAATATTACAAATAAAGAACATACTTCCGTGATGATGGTGACCTAAAGAAAACAACACTCCGCCTAGAATTTGTCGCTTCCTTCTTTGGATAAATGGGATTACAACTTAATTAACGCAATATTTTATCATACATCCCAGAAAATGGTTTGCCAATCACCGAAAAGGGGGGATTTCATACGAGTCATCGGCCGGAACGATATGCAGCTGATTTCCATCGTAGAAAGGCAGCAAAACCGATTTACGAAAAGGAGGATTGTTTATATTGACAGCAAAAAAAGGTTTAAAACTGATGCTGAGCGCGGCGCTTGTCATAACTTCCTGGGGCTTTTTTTCGGCTTCGCAAGCGGAGGCCGCCGGGGTGCACCCATCGCTTCCGGATTGGTCCCATGCAGGCTACAAGGGCGGGGCGCCGCTGCCGACCGGAGGGACGGTCATCGATCTGGCCGCCAAAGGCGTAAAGGCCAATGACGGCAAGGACGATTCCGATGCGCTGCAGGCGGTCATCGACGCGATCCGCAGCGGTTCGCTAACCGTCAACGGCACTAAGGTCAGCGAGACGAACCGGGCGATTCTGCAATTTCCCGCGGGGGAAATCAATCTGAGCAAATTCATCCGGGCGGACGCCAGCTGGGTGACCTTCCGAGGCGCAGGCACCGATCCGGCCACGGGAACGAAGATTGTATTCAGGCCTGCCAGCACGTACACATCGGATAACGGCCTGCCCGTCATCGACGGCAAGCTGTGGCCGGGGTACGGCGCTTTTCGCGTGGAGGACCGGGACAAAGATCCGGGCGAGCCCGACTATGAAGGCAGCATCAACTTCCATTGGAAAGCCGGCGTCAAAGTAGCGAATACCGGCGGCGGAACGAAGGGCGGCAATCAAATCAAGCTGGCCAGCGGAGGCGGCAAAAAATTCAAGACCGGGGACACGGTCTACGTCGGAGCAGCTAATACGGCGGACTTTTATCAAATGATGGGCGCGCCACAAAATTACTGGATCAATCAGCACATGCGCAGCCAAATGTTCAAAGTGACAAGTCTGAGCGGGGACACGCTGACGATCGACAAGCCTTTGGAGTTCGATATCCCGTACAGCAACGGCGGGGCGATTCTGGGAACGACCTACTATAGCAAGGTGATGCCGATCAAGCTTGTGGAAGGCGTCGGTTTTGAAAATTTTTATTTCACGCAAGATATTTCCTACACGCCCTACAGCAATAAAAATGTAAACGATTACGATCCGGTCTCCAATCCGAACGGCGTCGGCTTGAAATATACGAACGAGGCCCCGGAATACGCGATCCATGCGATTGTGTTTAAATGGGCGCAAAACGGCTGGGTGAAGGGCATCCGCACCTACATGACGGGCTCGCACCCGATCGTCACGGAATTCGCCAGATATATGGAGTTTCGGGATAATGTCATTTTCGGTTCGTGGAACAAAGGAAAAGGCGGTCACGGTTATTTCCGCGGCTCCAAATTGTACGACAGCAAAATTATGAACAATACGATCGACCGCGTCCGCCATTTGACGCTGCAATGGTCGGCCACGGGCAACGTTGTCTCGGGCAATACGATGTCGGTGGATATGAATCTGCACGGCGGCTGGGAGCGCCGCAATCTCATCGAAAACAACGTCATTACGGTTCCTTTCCGTCATCGCAGCTGGGGCGAGGGAGAAGGCGGCGCAGAGCCGGAAGGCGGAACATGGTACCCCATCTGGTACGGAGCAGGGCCTCATGCGTCCAAATGGTCGGGCTCGACCGGCGAGCAGAATGTGTTTTTCAACAACACGATGAGCAAGCAGGAAACGGACGGCGGAAGCTACACGACGTATGCGCCTTACAACGATCCTCACCGCATCTATCAAATCGGCTGGGACGGAAGCAAGTGGACGCACCTGGAGAAGCCGGCCGGGACGCTGATCAGCACCTGGACCGATAACGAGAAAGTGGACTACGCGCTCGCTCCAAACAAAGGCGTCTACGACTGTTTGACGTTCTCCGGAACCTCTCTGTTGGGCGGCGGAACGGCCGTATTGAATTGCAAAGGCAGCAGTTCCGGGGATACGCAAGCACCGTCGGCACCGGCCAATTTGACGGCAACCGGCGTCACGTCCTCCTCGGTGTCGCTTTCTTGGAATGCTTCCACGGACAACGTCGGCGTCACAGGCTATGACGTATACAACGGCGCAGCGCTGGTTGCCACCGTGACCGGCACCGGCGCAACGGTCAGCGGGCTGAGCCCGAATACGACGTACACCTTTACGGTCAAGGCGAAGGATGCGGCCGGTAACGTCTCCGCAGCGAGCAACGCCGTGAAGGTAACGACCAGCGGAGGCACGCAGAACCCTGTGCCGGTTACGCTGACGGCAGCCGAAGACAGCTTCGTTCGAGGCGGGACGTATGCCAACGACAACTACGGTTCCTCGGATACCATGAGCGTCAAGCTCAGAGCCTCCAATGCCTCCTACGACCGCAAAGGCTATGTGAAATTCAATCTATCTTCGATTAGCGGAAACATCAGCTCGGCGACCCTGAAGCTGTATGTTACGAATATTCACAGCAACACGACGTCCTACAGGCTGGAAGCGAGGGGGCTGCAAAACGACGCGTGGAGCGAAACTACGATTAACGCCGCGAACCAGCCCACAGAAGCAGGAACCCTTATAGGTACGGCAACAGTCAACCAAAAAGACGCGTATGTCAGCTTTGATGCGACCGCTTTAGTGAAAAGCCAGACCGATGGAGTCGTCAGCTTCCGGCTTGTTGGCTTGGACGAGGATTTGGGTGCGGATTATGCGACCAAAGAACATGCCAATGCGGCGATACGCCCCGTTCTTGTCGTGAATGCAGGGGGAAGCGGCGGCGATACGCAGCCGCCTTCGGTGCCGACCGGGCTGTCGGTTACGGGCAAAACCTCCTCCAGCGTATCGCTCGCATGGAATGACTCTACCGACAATACGGGTGTCGCGGCCTACGAGGTGTATAACGGGTCGGCGTTGGCCGCTACGGCGACGGGAACAACCGCGACTGTCGGCGGATTAAGTCCGAATACGACGTACACCTTCACGGTCAAAGCGAAGGATGCGGCCGGCAACGCTTCCGGCGCAAGCATTTCGGTGAATGCGACGACGGATGCGGTCGGAGCCGGGTGCTCGGGCGCGCTGAATTCGACGCCGGCGATTCAAAACGCCATGAAAAACGCAAAGCCCGGCGATATTATCAGCATCGCTCCGGGAACTTATCTCGGCGACGTGTCGACGTCCGGGGATACGCCGAGAACGCCGGATGATCCTTATGGGCCCGGACTGTTCTTTTCGCCGAAAAACGGGACGGCTGCCGGTCATATTGTACTGAAAAGCTGCGATCCCGCGAATCGGGCGATTTTAACGGGAAAAGCGGTAAACGACGGGTCCTATGGCATTCATTTGACGGGGGATTATTGGGAAATCCGCGATCTGATCGTTACGAACGCCCAAAAAGGGATCGTGGTCGATAACGGCAACAACAACCTGCTGAACAACGTTGAAGTGCATCGGATCGGGGACGAAGGCGTTCATTTTCGAGACGGCAGCTCGTACAATACGCTGGAATACTCCAAAATTTACGAAACGGGCAACTACCAGCCGGGATACGGGGAAGGAGCCTATGTCGGCTCGGACGAGAGCTCGCCATACGAGCATACCGTGATCGGTAATACGATCCGGCACACCGTCTTTGACGGCGGGATTACGGCAGAGCACATCGATATTAAGGAGGGCGCGGACGCCACCGTGGTCGAGTACTGTTATTTCAACGGAACCGGCATGACGGGAGACAACAGCGCCGATAGCTTCATTGACGTGAAGGGCGTCAATTCCGTGATCCGTTACAACGAGGGCTACCGGAACGGGAACGCGAAGGTGGCGGACGCGTTTCAGGTGCGGACACACGGGTCCAAGTACCCGACCGGAAAGGACAATACGTTTTATAACAATAAGGTGAATCTCGATAACGCGCCGGGATACGTTGTCAATGCCACAAGCGCGGCTACGGGAACGAAAGCGCACGACGACGTCCGAATCGGCGGCGGAAATTTATACAATAAAAATGTGAACAAGTAAGGGCGAGAGGCAACTGCTGGTGGAAAAAACGAACGTTTAGGAGAAATGAGCATGAAGGCATTCTCTCTTCGCGAGGGAATGTCTTTTTGCTATGAATAGCACGTGACAATTTGGTATATATAACCAACTATGTTAAAATAAAATAAATAAAATAGACTCCTAAAACATAGAGAGGGATACTCCAATGACCAAAACGAAATCAAATGAAGTTGTACAAAGTAATTTCCTGAATGCTTTAACCGAGGAGAGGATACCCGTTACCTTAATCACCAAAAACGGATTTCAGATGAAGGGGGTCATCAAGTTTCACGATCAATATACGATTGTCCTAGAGGTGAATGGAAACGATACTTTGATCAACAAAGTCGCCATATCCACGATTATTTCAAGCAAGCGTGTGGCTATTTGATCAGCAAGTTTACCTGAACTTATTTACAAAGTCATCGCTCCAATTGCTCGACCGTCCTCGACAAAGGTAAACGGTCTATTCTTTGGCACACCCTTTGAAAATTCCGCCCTTAAAAGCGGCTATTATGTATGGGAGTGTAGATGTTACCAGCATCTGCATTCCCTTTTTTACATGCGATTGGTCTAAAATACCTAATAAATTCGACAAATAATTCCAATAGTAGTATTATAGATTCATGGAATAAGATTGGGCGGTGTTTCTATGGAACTAATTTGGAATGTCGTTGGGTTAGCTCTTCTAAGTTCGACTTTATATTTATCTTTGAGAGTGTTATTTAAAAAAACGGAATGAAATGATGCAAGAAGGCTTATTCAAAGTGGTAAGAGCGAATTCATTGAGCTAGCGTCTCCCACTAGTCTAATCTTTAGGTGTTATATTATAACTAACCAAATAAAATCTGGCTGTTGGAGTGTCATTCTTCAGATATAGTTCTACATTATCTTTTTTAACCCCAACATTACATAAACTAACGGTTATTTCAAAATACTTTGCTCCATGTAAAGCATCTGCACGAATGCTCCCGTTATCTTTTCTTTTTACTGTTACCTTCTCGTTAATATTAGTTATTCGTTCACAATTAAAGGTAGCATATTCTGTCTTATAAATGTCCTTGAGTGAAGCAACTATAACTGAATGCAATTGTTGTAACAAAGCTTCTTCAAGTTGTTTTTCCCTAGTTTCTGTATGAGCGGCTAATGTTGGTGTTGTTACATTAATTAAAAGCATGCATATAAGACTAAAATAGCAATAGCGGGTTTTAAAGGTCAAAGGACGCGCCCCTTTTAAATTTTCTGTATATTCCCCTTTCCGGAGAAAATTTATCCTTCCCAATATGATGTCAGTTACAACTCATTCATTTTGCAGCCCGTATTTGGATAAGACTTCTTTTGTGAATGCTTCTTTCTTACTATCCTCGCTGGTGTTCCCCGAAAAAGTCTTTTCATTGCTACTGAGCTTAAAGTTACCTAAATTATAATTAAAAATAAAATATTCGCCACTTATTGGATGCTTTGAGAGAAACACGATATATTTATCGTTAAGGCTGAGAAGACTCCCTCTTCGATAAGGGGGAGATGAATCAGCATCTCTTGTGTATACATGAGAACATATGTGCTATAATTGTCATGAAATTACCAAAGGAGGTAGATGCTCGCATGTTGC